>CAVTHR010000019.1:0-84003 GCA_963734385.1 uncultured Actinomycetota bacterium
GCCGGCTAGGCCGATTCGGCGGTAGCGGGCCAGTCGCGCATTCAATCGCTGCTCGTCGGGGATCGCTCGCAGCCGGTGCAGCTCACCGGCGATGGTGGCCGACAGCCGCTTGGTGAACTCGACCGGTTCGTCGGCGGCGTCAGGATGCTCAGGCACGACGACGTCGACGATGCCGTTGCGAAGCAGGTCGACCGACCGGATGCCTTGGGCCGCAGCAAGTTCCGCGGCATGGTCGACATCGCGGTAGACGATCGCGCTGGCGCCCTCCGGCGGGAGAGGCGCGAGCCAGCCGTGCAGCGCGGCAAGCACCCGGTCCGCGGGCACCATCGCCAACGCGGGTCCGCCGCTGCCCTGGCCCAGCAGCACCGAAACCGTCGGAGTGTCGAGCGTGACGAGCTCGGCCAGGCATCGCGCGATCTCACCCGCCAAGCCGCCCTGCTCGGCCTCCGCAGACAGCGCGGGCCCAGCGGTGTCGATCACCAGCACCAGCGGCAGCTTCAGGCCGGCGGCCAGTGCCATGCCGCGGCGTGCTTCGCGCAGCGCGGCCGGGCCGACGACGCCGCCGACGACGCGTTGTTGGCCGAGCACCACCGCGGGTTGGCCGCCGAACCGGGCCAGCGCCAGCAGCGTCGTCGCGGCCTCACCGAAACCCGTGCCGGACAGCAGCGCCCACTCCGTCGTGCCGTGCCGCAGCAACTGTGCCGACGCCTGGCCGGTCCGGCCGCCGCGAAGCCTCCACCGACTCCCATGCGGGCACATCGGGCAACGGCTCGGTCTTCGGTTCCTGCGGTGGTGGATCGGGTTTGTCGGCGACGACCTTCAGCGCACGGTCCAGCGTGCTGCGCAGGCGCTCGAGCGGGATGACGGCGTCGATGACGCCGTGCCGCTGCAGGTTCTCCGCAGTCTGAATGCCCGTGGGGAACGGCTCGCCGTAGAGATGCTCGTAGACCCGGGGGCCGAGGAACCCGACGAGTGCGCCCGGCTCGGCGACCGTGATGTGTCCGAGCGACCCCCACGATGCGAACACTCCGCCGGTGGTGGGGTGGCGCAGATATACCAGGTAGGGCAGATGCGCGCGTTTGTGCAGCTCGACGGCCGCGGCGATCTTGACCATTTGCAGGAACGCGACCGTGCCCTCTTGCATGCGGGTGCCGCCCGAGCTCGGCGAGGCCAGCAGCGGCAGCCGTTCGGCAGTGGCCCGCTGAACGGCCGCGGTGATCCGCTCGGCCGCGGCCACCCCGATCGAGCCCGCGAGGAAGTCGAACTCGCACGCCACCACCGCGACGGGCCGGCCGAAGACGCGGCCTTCGCCCGTCACGACCGATTCGTCCAGGCCGGTGGCCTCCGCGGCGTTGGCCAGTTCGCGGCGGTAGTCGTCGCTGGGCGCAACATCCACCGGCGCGGCGTCCCAGCTGCGGTAGGACCCGTCGTCCAGCACCGCATCGCGCAGCTGCAGGGCACCGATCCGGCTCACAGCAAGACCCTATATAGGGTGGCCGCATGATTGGTGTGACCCGCGACGGCCACGTGATGACCTTGGAGATGCAGCGGGCCGAGCGCCGCAACGCGCTGAACGGCGAGCTCGTCGACGGGCTTCGCGAGTTGGTCGAGAAGGCAGCGACCGAAGACGTGCGGGCGATCGTGCTGACGGGTCAGGGCCACGTGTTCAGCTCAGGCGCTGACCTCACCAACGCCGCAGGGGTGGCCGAGGAGCTGCCCGACAAGGCCAAGGCGCTGAACCTCGCGATCGACCAGGCGCCGATTCCCGTCATCGGCGCGATCAACGGGCCCACGATCGGTGCAGGCGTCATCCTGTCGATGATCTGCGATCTGCGCGTCGTTGCGCCCGAAGCCTACTTCCAGTTCCCCCTCGCGAAATACGGCCTGGCGCTGGATAACTGGAGCATTCGCCGGCTGACATCGCTGGTCGGTGCCGGCCGGGCAAGAGGCATGCTGATCGCTGCGGAACGGCTGACCGCCGACGTCGCGCTTCAGACCGGGATGGCCAACAGGATCGGAACGTTGGCCGATGCGCAGGCATGGGCCGCAGAGATCGCGGGGTTCGCACCGCTGGCCATGCATCACGCGAAGCGCGTGCTCAACGACGACGGCGCCTACGACGACCCGCGGCCAGAGCACCAGCAGATGTTCGACAAGGCGTGGGGCAGCCAGGACGTCATCGAGGCACAAATGGCGCGCATCGAGAAGCGGCCGCCGAACTTCAAGGGGGCCTGACCGCAGATGCTGGGTGCGGCGCTTCGATTCGCGGTCGGGACGGCCACCGTGGCGGCCAGCGGCTGGGTGCTGCGGGCGCTGCAGGGGTCGCCGACGGCCGTCGGCGCCCGCCCGGATGAGATCTGGCCGGTCGCTCGGCGGTCGCCGAACTACCGGGACGGCGTGTTCGTCAACATCGACCCGGCGTCGTCGATCAACCTGGACCGCGAACAGCAGCGCCTGCTGATCCGGGAGCTGGTCGGCTCCCGCGACGTCACGCGGCCACACAAGCCCATCCCGTTGGCCGTGCCGCCGAAGGTGGACACCACGCCGCTGGACCTCGCGGCCAGCTGGTACGGCCACTCCTCTGCGCTGATCGAGGTCGACGGCTACCGCGTGCTGACCGACCCGGTGTGGAGCCGACGGTGCTCGCCGTCGCGGACGGTCGGCCCGGAGCGGATGCACGAGGTGCCAGTGCCGTTGGAGGCGCTGCCGGCATTGGACGCGATCTTGATCAGCCATGACCACTACGACCACCTCGACATCGACACGGTCGTCGGCCTTGCCCACAGTCAGCGTGCGCCGTTCGTCGTGCCGCTCGGGGTCGGCGCGCACCTGCGCAAGTGGGGCATCCCCGACAGCCGGATCGTCGAACTCGACTGGCACGAGAGTCACCGGATCGACGATCTGACACTTGTGTGCACCCCGGCGCGGCATTTCTCCGGGCGGCTGCTCACCCGCAACACCACCCTGTGGGCCTCGTGGGTCATCATCGGCCCGCGGCACCGCGCGTTCTTCGGCGGCGACACCGGTTACACGAAGAGCTTCGCCGAGATCGGCATGGATCACGGACCGTTCGATCTGTCGCTTCTACCGGTCGGCGCCTACCACCCCGCGTGGCCGGACATCCACATGAATCCGGAAGATGCGGTGCGGTCCCATCTCGATATCGCCGAGCCCGGCAAGGGGCTACTGCTGCCGATCCACTGGGCGACGTTCCGGCTTGCGCCGCACCCGTGGGCCGAGCCGATCGAGCGGCTGCTCTCCGCGGCCGACCCGGCCGGGGTCGAGGTCGTGGTGCCGCGTCCGGGGCAGCGTGTCGATCCGACGGATTCATCGAAGCCCGCGCCCGGGTCGGACCCCACGAGCGAGCACTCGGCGGCGTTCGACCCGTGGTGGCAGCAATAACCGGCTAGCGTGCTGGCTGTGATCAGAGCCAGCGGCGCGTTTGCCTCGGTAGTGGTGCTCGCGATGGCGGCATCGCTGTTGGCGGCCTGCGATTCCGGATCGTCCGAAGAGGCGAAGCCATCGGTTGACGAGGCGAAGCCGACGTTGTCGGATGTTCTGCCGCCGCTGGTGCCCGGGGTGCCGCTTCCGGAGAACGCGGTCGACAACGCGGTGGCCAAACTGGACGGCATCGCCGACGACCTGATGAAGAAGACGGGTATCCCCGGCTTGGCGGTCGCTGTGGTACACGGCGGGAAGACCGTCTACGCCAAGGGCTTTGGTGTCAAGGACATCAAGGCCGGCGACAAGGTCGACCCCGACACCGTCTTCCAGCTGGCGTCGCTGTCCAAGTCGGTCTCTTCCACCGTGGCGGCTCACCAGGTGGGCGTCAACGCGATCGGCTGGGACACGCCCATCGTGTCGAAGCTGCCATGGTTCGCGCTGTCCGATCCGGCCGTCACCCAGATGGTCAACGTCGGTGACATGTTCTCGCACCGGTCCGGGCTGCCCGACCACGCGGGCGACATGCTCGAGGATCTCGGATACGGCAGGGAGTACGTGCTCCAACGGCTGCGCGACCTGCCACTGGCTCCGTTTCGAATCTCCTACGCCTACACCAACTTCGGGTTGACCGCAGGAGCCGAAGCAATCGCCACCGGCGCGGGCAAGACGTGGGAGGACCTCGCCGACGAGGTGTTGTTCAAGCCGCTCGGAATGTCCACCGCGAGTTTCCGGTTCTCCGACTTCGAATCCCGAGCGAACCGGGCCATCGGCCACATCCACATCGACGGCAAGTACGAGCCCCTTTACGTCCGCGATCCGCAGCCGGAGGCGCCCGCGGGCGGCGCCAGCGCGTCGGTCAACGACATGACGCACTGGTTGGCGATGGTGCTCGCCAACGGCAGCTACGACGGAAAGCAGATCGTCGACCCCAAGGCGCTGCTGCCCGCGCTGACACCCCAGACCGTGTCCAGCCGGGGCACCGAGCCCGCAATGCGCTCAGGCTTCTACGGTTACGGCTTCAACGTCTCGTCGACATCTGCGGGGCGCATGGAGCTCAGCCACTCCGGTGCCTTCGAGTTGGGAACCGGCACCAACTTCGTCATCCTGCCGTCAGCCGATGTGGCGATCATCGCGCTGACCAACGGCACGGCTTCCGGTGTGCCAGAAGCTCTCAACGCCCAATTCGCCGATCTCGTCCAGTTCGGTGAGGTTCGTGAGGACTGGTTCCACCTGTACCAGCAGCTGCTCGCGCCGGGGGAGCAACCCGTCGGATCGCTCGTCGGCCAAAAGCCGCCTGTCAGCCCGAAACCGGCCGCGCCGTTGTCGTCCTACGTCGGCGTCTACAAGAACGACTACTGGGGTCCGGCTGTGGTCAGCGAGAAGGACGGCAAGCTGCAGCTTGCGCTGGCGCAGAAACTCAAAGTGCCGCTCACTCATTGGGACGGAGACGCCTTCACCTACTCCTGGGTTTCCGAGAACTCGCCGCCCGGTTCGGTTGCGAAGGCCACGTTCGACGGGAACCGGCTGACACTCGAGTACTACGACGAAGTCGGCCAAGGGATCTTCACTCGATGACCACTGCTGTCGCTGCCGGACTGTCCGATGCCGAAGTCGCCCAGCGGGTAGCCGAGGGCAAGACCAACGACGTCCCCACCCGGGCGGCACGCAGCGTCTCCGACATCGTGCGGGGCAACGTCTTCACCCGGATCAACGCGATCCTCGGCGTGCTGCTGATCATCGTGCTGTCGACGGGGTCGGTCATCAACGGCGCATTCGGGCTGCTGATCATCGCCAACAGCGCGGTCGGCATCATCCAGGAACTGCGCGCCAAGCAGACACTCGACAAGCTGGCCATCGTTGGTCAGGCAAAGCCCTTGGTGCGCAGGCAATTCGGGACGGAGGCCCGGCTACCCAGCGAAGTGGTGCTCGACGACATCATCGAGCTCGGGCCCGGCGATCAGATCGTCGTCGACGGCGACATCGTCGAGGAGACCAACCTGGAAGTCGACGAGTCGCTGCTCACCGGTGAAGCGGACCCGATCGCCAAGGATGCAGGCGACCAGGTGATGTCGGGCAGCTTCGTCGTCGCCGGTGGCGGTGCCTACCGCGCCACCAAGGTGGGCCGGGAGGCCTATGCCGCCAAGCTGGCAGAGGAGGCCAGCAAGTTCACGCTGGTGAAGTCCGAACTTCGCAACGGCATCAACAAGATCCTGCAATTCATCACCTACCTGCTGATCCCTGCCGGCCTGCTGATCATCTACACCCAGTTGTTCACCACCGACGCGGGCTGGCGGGAATCGGTGCTGCGCATGGTCGGCGCACTGGTTCCGATGGTGCCCGAGGGCCTGGTGCTGATGACGTCGATAGCGTTCGCCGTCGGCGTCGTTCGGCTCGGCCGACGGCAATGCCTTGTCAACGAGTTGCCGGCCATCGAGGGCCTGGCCCGCGTCGACGTCGTCTGCGCCGACAAGACCGGCACACTCACCGAGAACGGTATGCGGGTCTCGGATCTCGAGCGGCTGGACGAAGGCGACGTCGGAAACGTGTTGGCGCAGTTGGCGGCCGACGACCCCCGCCCGAACGCCAGCATGGCTGCCATCGGCGAGGCCTACAAGATGCCACCCGGGTGGATGGCGACCGCGAGCGCTCCGTTCAAGTCGGCGACCAAGTGGAGCGGAACATCCTACGGCGACAACGGCAACTGGGTGATCGGCGCCCCTGACGTGCTGCTCGACCCGGCGGCGCCTGCTGCCGAGCAGGCCGAGCAGATCGGCTCGAAGGGTCTGCGGGTGCTCCTGCTCGCGTCCAGCGATCTGCCCGTCGACCATCCCGATGCCCCGGGCACCGTGACGCCGGTCGCATTGGTGGTGCTCGAGCAACGGATCCGCCCCGACGCCCGTGACACCTTGGATTACTTTGCTTCCCAGAAGGTTTCGATCAAGGTCATCTCCGGCGACAACGCGGTTTCTGTCGGTGCGGTCGCGGGCTCACTCGGCCTGGCGGGCGAGACGATGGATGCCCGCGAACTGCCCGACCAGCCCGAGGAGCTGGCCGACACCCTCGAAGAGTGCACCACCTTTGGCAGGGTGCGGCCGGATCAGAAGCGCGCGATGGTGCATGCGCTGCAATCGCGCGGGCACACCGTGGCGATGACCGGCGACGGCGTCAACGATGTGTTGGCGCTC
This sequence comes from uncultured Actinomycetota bacterium, assembly GCA_963734385.1. GTDB lineage: Bacteria > Actinomycetota > Actinomycetes > Mycobacteriales > Mycobacteriaceae > Mycobacterium. The sequence goes on from CAVTHR010000019.1 coordinate 6,630, forward strand.
AAGGACGCCGACATCGGGGTGGCGATGGGTGCGGGCAGCGCGGCGTCGCGCGCCGTCGCCCAGATCGTGCTGCTGGACAACAAGTTCGCGACGCTGCCCCACGTCGTCGGCGAGGGCCGACGGGTGATCGGCAACATCGAGCGGGTGTCGAACCTGTTCCTGACCAAGACCGTGTACTCGGTGCTGCTGGCAGTCCTGGTCGGCATCGCCGGGCTCGCGTCGAAGATCTTCGGATCCGATCCGCTGCTGTTTCCGTTCCAGCCGATCCATGTCACGATCGCCGCCTGGTTCACCATCGGCATTCCGGCATTCGTCCTGTCGCTGGCGCCCAACAACGAGCGGGCGCATCCCGGCTTCGTGCGCCGGGTCATGACGTCGGCGCTGCCGTCCGGACTGATCGTCGGCATCGCGACCTTCACGTCGTATCTGGCGGCGTATCAGGGCCGCGACGCCACCTTGGAGCAGCAGACGCAGGCATCGACGGCGGCGCTAATTACGTTGCTGGTGACGGCGGTATGGGTGCTGGCGGTGGTGGCGCGGCCGTACGAGTGGTGGCGGGTCGCGTTGGTCGCCATTTCGGGCATCGCCTACGTGGTGATCTTCTCGGTACCGCTAGCTCAGACGACATTCATGCTGGACCCGTCGAACGTCGCGGTGACCTCGATGGCGCTGGTGATCGGGGTCGTCGGCGCCGCCGCGATCGAGGTGACGTGGTGGGTGCAGGGTGCGGTCATCGGGGAGCGTAGACGGCTCTGGAGGTAGCTGTCTGCTCCTCGCGCGAGCGCTCGTCGGCGCTGTAGGGTGAGGCCCATGGGATTTCTAGACAAGGTCAAGAACCTCGTAGCGAAGAACGCCGACAAGGTCGACACCGCGATCGACAAGGCCGGTGACATCGTCGACCAGAAGACCCAGGGCAAGTACACCAACCAGGTCGACAAGGCGCAGGACGCCGCCAAGAAAGCCGTCGACAAGACGAATCCGCAGACACCCTGACGCATGGCCAAGCTGTCCGTCTCCGTTGACGTTCCATTGTCGCCGGAGAAGGCGTGGGAGTGCGCCTCGGACCTGTCGCGCTTCAAGGAATGGCTGACCATTCACCGGGTGTGGCGTAGCAAGCTGCCCGAAACCCTCGATAAGGGGACGGTCGTCGAGTCGATCGTCGAAGTGAAGGGCATGCCCAACCGGATCAAGTGGACCATCGTCCACTTCAAGCCACCGGAGGCCATGACGCTCAACGGGGAGGGCGTTGGCGGCGTCAAGGTGAAGCTGATCGGGAAGGTGAAGCCGTCGGGTGACGGCTCGACCGTGACGTTCGACGTCCATCTCGGCGGCCCGGCGCTGTTCGGACCGATCGGCATGGTGGTCGCCGCGGCGCTGAAGGGCGACATCCGGCAGTCGCTGAACAAGTTCAAGAACGTATTCGCCGCTGTCTGACCGTCATCGGCGGAACCGCCTGGTCACGAGCTTGCCGAACTCCACCGCCGACCGGCGAACCGATTCGGTCTCCAGCGACACGAACAGCGTGTCCACCATCGCGAACGGAAGCGTGGTCACGACAGCTCCGCGGCCGTACTCGATGTGCCACGACCCGGGATGAATGGTCAGGCCGCGGGCGTGTCCCTTCTCCGTGCGGCTGCGGCCGCCAGGATGCAGCGTGGTCGGCAGCATCTCGTCGGACTCCAGATCGTAGTAGTCAATCTGGCCGGCCATCAGGAACTTGTGGATCTCGACATGCTTGTACCTGCCCGAAAAGCCTTGTGTGCCAGAGGGAGAACCGAACAGCACGACGTACTCGCGGGGGCTGAAGTAGAGGAAACGGACCTTGCCGAGGATGCCACCCGCCCTGCTGCCCACCCAGCGACCAGGCGTTGGATCGATGAGATCGGGGTATTCGGCGGCCAGCAGTTGCGTCGCGCGGGTGATGAGTTCACCGCCGGCCTGGTGCACGCCGACGACCTTCTTGGCGATTGCGGCCAGCACATCGGGGTCGATCTTGTAGGTCATCACAAGAGATTAGGCTGCAGCAATGTCCGGCGAAAAATACGAGTACGGAATCGATTTCGACGCGATCGAAGCGATCGACCTCCACACCCACGTCGAGGCCGACGACCATGGTCATCACGCGTACGACGATGAACTGGTCACGGCGACCAAACAGTACTTCAAGTTGGACTCCGGGCTGACCACCGTCGACTCGGTGGCCGACCACTACCGTCAGCGCAACACGGCGGCGGTCGTGTTCACGATCGACGCGCAGACGGTGTCCGGCCATCCGCCCAACTCGGTCGAGAACCTTATCGAAGGCGCGGCGCGCAACAACGACGTGCTGATCCCGTTCGGAACCGTCGACCCGTTGACCGGTGAGCGTGCGGTGCGCGGAGTGCGCAGGCAAGTCGAGTTGGGCGTCAAAGGGTTCAAGTTCCACCCCAGCCTGCAGGGCTTCGAGCCCAACGACCGCGCGTACTACCCGATCTACTCGGCGATCGTCGAGGCCGGTGTGCCCGCGCTGTTCCATACCGGTCAGACGGGCCTCGGATCCGGTCTGCCGGGTGGTCATGGCGTCAAGCTGAGGTATTCCGACCCGATGCTGCTCGACGACGTTGCCGCCGACTTCCCCGACCTGAGAATCGTGATGGCACACCCCGCCGTGCCGTGGGTCGACGCACAGATCTCCATCGCCGCCCATAAATCGAACGTGTACATCGATCTTTCCGGCTGGTCGCCCAAGTACTTTCCGCCGCAGTTGGTCCGGGCGGCCAACCGCCAGCTGCGCACCAAGGTGCTGTTCGGCACGGACTACCCATACATCGAGCTGGACCGGTGGCGACGCGACTTCGAGACGCTGGACATCAAGCCAGAGGTGCTGCCGCTGATCTTCAAGGAGAACGCGCTGCGGGTGCTCGGGCTCACCTCCTAGCGCGGGCAGCGCCCAGCTCGCGAGGAGTGGTGCTTCGACCTGTCATCGGAGGGATACGGGGACGAGGATGGAGGCATGCCGAGCAAGAAGACCTACCTCAAGGCATGCATCAACGGCGCCCGCACCAGAGACGAGCATCCGAATCTGCCGGTAACACCGGAACAGCTGGCGGCCGCGGCCGTCGACGCCCACAAGGCCGGCGCCAAGGCGGTGCACATGCACCCCAAGACCGCCGACGGCGTGGACTCGCTGGAGCCCGAGATCGTCGGGGCCGCGGTGGCGGCGGTGCGACACGCTGTGCCGGGCCTGCCGCTGGGGGTGACGACGGGGGCTTGGGCGCTTCCCGACCCCGACCAGCGGCTCCACGCCGTCGAGGGTTGGACGGTGCTTCCGGACTTCGCCTCGGTGAACTGGCACGAGTCGGGGTCCGAGCAATTGGCGCGGCAGCTGCTGAGCATGGGGCTCGGCGTCGAGGTCGGCATCTTCCACGCCGAGGCGGCGGCGTCGTGGGCGAAGTCGGAGATCGCCGCGCACTGCATGCGGGTCATGGTCGAACTGGGGCCCGACGGCGATGTCGCCACCGCGGACGACGTGCTCGGTGAGGTGCTCGCAGTCGGCTCGCCTGCGCCGGTGCTGCTTCACGGCTTCAACGAAAGTTGCTGGCCGCTGTTGGAACACGCTGCGGTGCGCGGGGTGCAGGCACGCATCGGCATGGAGGACACGCTGATGCTGCCCGACGGTTCGACGGCGGCCGGCAATGCCGAGCTGGTGTCGGCCGCGGTCCAGCTGCTCAGTCGGTAGGAGCGGCCAGCGCGAAGTCGGCGTAGTCGAATCCGGGCATCACGACACAGCTGACGAGCGATGGCTCATCGTCGCGCGGGCGGGCACGCTGCCAATACCCCGGCGGCACCACCAGCTGCGGCTGCTCGTCCGCGGCGATGTCGCCGCCGAGCAGATGCGTTGCGGCACTCGCCTGTTCGGCGCCGAATTGAAGCAAAAGAGGGCTGCCGCGGTGGTGGAGCCACACCTCCGCGCTGCGCACAGTGTGCCAAGCCGACTGCTGGCCGGGCATGAGCAGAAAGAGGATGGCGGTGCCGGCGCTCCTGGCACCCGCGTAGTCCGGCGGCAGGGCGGACTGCGGAATCGTCAGTCCACTGCGCCACGTCTCGCGGAACCAGCCACCCTCGGGGTGAGGGGAGAGGTCGAGCCCCTGAGCCCAATCGGGAAGTTCGCTCATCGCATTACCGCCCTCAAAGTCGTATCGAAGCTCCACACTAGAGACGATGTCGAATGTGACGCCGCCGATTGTGCTGATCCACGGACTGTGGTTATCGGCGGATAGTTGGCTGGGCTGGGCCGACAGGTACCGGGCCGCGGGCCACGTCGTGCACGTTCCGGCGTGGCCCTCAGATCCTGGCGTCGGGGTCGCCGAGGCGGTGGAGCACTTCGACGCGTTTGTTCGGTCCCTGCCGGACCCGCCGATCATCATCGGGCATGCGATGGGTGGGCTGATCACCCAAGTGCTGCTCGGCCGCGGCCTCGGCCGTGCCGGGGTCGCAGTTGCGCCGTCCAAGCCGCGCGGCGTGCTGCAGGTTCCGCTGTCCACGTGGCGGTCGGTCTTGCCGGTGCTGTGCGATCCGCGCAATCGGCGAGGCACCGTGCCCATCACCGCGGCGCACTTCCACTACGTCTTCGCCAACACGGTTTCGCGCAACGAATCCGACGGGTGGCATGCCAGGTTCGCAATTCCGGCTCCCGGACGGGTGATCTTCGACTTGGCCTTCGCCGACTTCAAGGCCGAAATCGAAGGCGGCGAGCGCCATCGACTTCGCGAAGCCCGACCGCGCACCGCTGTTGCTCATCGCGGGCGACCGTGACCACGTGATGCCGGAATCGGTGGTCTACGAGAACTTCACCCGGTACCGGCGCTCGCCGGCGCCCACCGACTTCAAGGTCTTCCACGGCATGCCGCACCTGATCACTCTGCTGGACGGCTGGGAAGAGGTGGCCGATCACGCATTGACCTGGACTGCGCGCCACGTCAAGACCACCCGATAGTCTCATCCGCATGCTTCGCTCAAGCCCCGGTTGGCTGGTGGCGCTGTGCGCGGCGATCCTGGCGATCACGGTCTGGCTGCCGTGGCTGACCACAAGGGCAGACGGTGGTGGTCGCGCCAACGCGATGGGCGGCACCGTCGGCAACCTGGTGCTGCCTGCGCGATTCGGCGCGGGCCAGCTGATCGCTCTCCTGGCGTCGATGTTGATCGTCGCGGGCGCCATGGCGGCGCGCGGACTGTCGGCTCGGGCGGCATCGACTGCTGCACTGGCGATTTCGCTGTCTTGGTCGCTCTGACGTTGTGGTATTACCGCATCAACGTCCATCCGCCGGTGTCGGCGGGATACGGGTTCTACATCGGGGCCGTGGTGACCGTCGGCGCGGTGGTGTTCTCGGTGTGGGCAATGGTGGTGGCCATGGTCGTCGCCGAGCGACGAGCGCATGACGGGGTTCGTCGAGCCGGTCACGTTGACCGGGCAACGCTGGGTATCGCTGGAACCTCTGGCGCGTGAGCATGTTTCGGAGATCGCCGCGACCGCAGCGGACGGCGACGTCGGTCGGCCTGTGGTTCACCGGCGCGCCGTCACCACAGACCGCAGCCCAATGGGTGGACATGCGGCTGGGGTTGCAGCGGCCGGACACCGGCCTGACGTTCGTGGTGCGTCGACTCGACGGCACATTGGTCGGGTCGTCGAGCTACATGAACGTCGACCCGCCCAACCGGCGCCTCGAGATCGGTAACACCTGGTATGGGGCGTCAGCTCGGCGCAGCGGCGTCAACAGCGAGACAAAGCTGCTGATGTTGCGGCACGCCTTCGAGGTATTGGGCTGCGTGGCAGTGGAATTCCGCACTCACTTCTTCAATTTCACCAGCCGCACGGCGATCGAGCGGCTCGGCGCGAAACTGGACGGGGTGCTGCGTAGCCACCAGATATCGCCGGACGGGTCGCGCCGCGACACCGTGGTGTATTCGATCCTGGATGTCGAATGGCCGACGGTCCGCACGCATCTGCAGTTCCGGTTGGACCGCCACGGTTAGACCGCCGAGACTGCGGGCAGATCGCATTAGGTTCGGGATCCGCGATCTGTCCGCAGTCTCGAGTGCGCGCGCGCTACTCGGAATCGACCGTGGTCGGGATGCTCCGCTGACCGCCGCCATGCGCGACGTCGATCTTGCGCGGCTTGGCGCGTTCGGCCATCGGAATCGTCACCGTCAGCACACCGTTTTCGTAGGTCGCCGAAATCCCGGCAGCGTCAACGCCTTCACCGAGCGAGAGCTGACGCCGGTAGCTGCCGAAGAAGCGTTCGTTGGTCAGCCACTGAGCAGATTCGATGCTCCCCGCGGTGCGATGCGCGGAAATCGTCAGCGTGCCATTGTCGACATCAATATCGACCGAGCCGGGATCCACACCGGGTAGGTCGGCGGTCAACACGTAGTGATCGTCGATCTTGCAGAGATCCATCGGCATGAACCGAGGGGTGCGATTTGATCCGGTCTGGCTTGTCAGCAAGCCCCGGGTCAAAGCATCAAGGTCACTGAACGGATCAAAACGAAGCACAGCAATCCACCTCCTTGTCACCTCAGAGCCCGCCACCCCGGCGGGCAGCCAAATCACTGTGCACCGGCGATATTAGCACTCTCACCCCGAGAGTGCTAGATCGCGGCGACCTGCGTTCCGCGCAGCGGCCGGGCGCATTGGTCGCAGGTCAGGACGGCGGTGAAACGGCGCCCGCATGCGGTATGCGTGAGCACCACCGCCGGGCCCTCGGGCGCACGGAACCACCGCTGGGCCCACTGCAGCGCCGAGATCAGGACCGGAAAGAAGGCGCGGCCCTTTTCGGTGAGCCGGTAGCGGTTGTCCGCTGAGGCCAGCACGCCGTTGGCGGTGAAGATCGTCAGCCGGTCGGCGATCGAGCCCGGCGGCGCGCCGAGTTGGGTCTGAAAATCGGTGAATCGGCTGATCCCGACAAAGGCGGCGACCAGAAGTGCGAACGCCCACCGGTTCCCGAGCACACTCATCGTCTGAGGAAACAGGCCGGCCTGACCGTTCCGCTGATCCGCCGCCGAACGCCGCCGCGTCGCGGCCGTGGGTACTGACCGGGCCCACGACCCGCTCGGCCCCCACTGTGCGACAACGTCTTTCTCGCTGACCGCCTCGCCGCATGCCCGGCAGGTCGACTGCGGGGCGAAGTCGCCGCCGCAGGTGATGTGGCGCATGCCGGGCAAGTCGTCTGCGTGGTCGGGCACCCAATGGCGTTCCCACTCCCAGATCGACACCAACACGGGCCACAGCGACCGGCTGCGCGCAGTGGTCAGGTACTCGGCACGCGGTGGATTCGTCTGGTAGAAGCGCCGTTCCAACAGCTCGTCGTCCGTCAGCGATCGCAGGCGACTCGACAGCACCGAGTTGGAGATCGGCAGTCGCATCTGGAAATCGCCGTAGCGGGTGACGCCCATGAGGGCTTGCTGCAGCACCAGCAGCGTCCACTCGTCGCCGAGCAACCCAAGCATCCGAGCGACGGCGTTGGGCTCGGGGACCGCTCCACCTACAGCCCGATCGCGGCGGCCGCGTCGTCGGCGCTGTGCCAGCGTCGCAACGACGATCCGTCGGCCCATGTCGAGTGCGTGCCGCTCGAAATACGCTCCGGCAGCTGCAATTTGCACACCGGTCCGTCGGTGATCCGGGCGGCGTCGAAGATCAGGCAGTACGACGCGTCGTCGTTCATGTCGGTGGTCAGGGTCACCAGATAGCCGTCGTCCTCGCCAATGCTGCCGACGCGCGGCGCCATCGCCGTCTCGCTGCCGTAGACACCGTCATCGAACGCGAAGCGCTCCTCTGACCCGGTGTGCAGATCGTGTTTGACCAGCCCGTCGAACAGGAACCAGCCCGGTTTGCCGGTCGCGGCATACGTGTAGCGGTAGGTGCGGCCCGCATAGCCGGCGTTGATCATGCCGAACTCGGTGATGCTGTCGGTGAGCTGCTCTTCGGTGGTGGCGCCGGTGATCAGGTTGAAGCGCCACCGGCGCAGCCGGGTCTGCAGCCGATCGAGGGCGAGGAAGCGAAATGCCTTCTGCCTGGGGGCACCTCCCGCTTATGTCACCTGTGAGGCTGTCGACCGGTGCGGGATCGCCCTCGTAGAAGCCGTCGAGCACGATCTCGTCGCCGTCCTCGTATGCGTTGGTGAAGTGCAGCACGAAAGTCGGGTCGGCCTCGAACCACTTGATGTCCTCCGGCCCGCCGCGGCGCGGGATGACCGCGAACCGCGACGGCATATCGGGATGGAATCCGGGCAGATGGATGTCTGCTTCGAGCAGCTTGGGATCCCAGAACAACGGAAAGTCGTTGAGGATAGCGTAATTCGGCGTGAACGCCATATCGTGCGGCAGCCGCGGACCCGGCAGCGGGATATCGGTGAGGTGCACCAGGTCGTTGTTGGCGTCCACCACGCCGTAGCGCATGTAGGGGGCCTGCTTGCTGTAGGTGAAGAACAGCAACTCGCCGGTGGCGTCGTCGACCTTCGGATGCGCCGACACCCCCCAGTCGAACGGGAAGCCCCCGTTGAAGTCCTCTTTGCCGAGTGTCTCGGCGGTCATCGGGTTGACGCGGTAAAGGTCCCCGCACTGGTAGAAGCTGGTCAGCGCGGTGCCGCGGTGCACGATGACGTCGGTGCTCGACGCGTCCTTCATCAACGTTCGTGCGCTCCAGCCGTAGTCGCGCTTGGCGACCTGCACCGGTTCGGCCAGGCCGGGCCACAGTGCGCCGCCGGCCTCGTCTTCGGCCGCCAAACCGTCGGTCCGGATGAACCGGTTGCGGTAGAACGCTTTTCCGTCCCGGAAACCGACGACGTGGATCATGCCGTCGCCGTCGAACGGGTGGTAGAACTTCAACGACGGGTGCAGCGGATTCTCGGTGTTGCGCAGATACACCCCGTCCAGGTCCTGCGGAACTTCGCCTTCGACGACGGTGAGGTCCTCGGCGTCCCACTCGTTGGTCTGCGGACGCCACGGGCCCGTCCGGTAGGGATGGTCGTCGTCCTCGGGCAGTGTCGACAGAAATTTGCCGACGATCTCTACATCCATCTAGGACTCCCTTGCCGATCCGACGACGAAGCTGACCGTGGTGGCGGTGCTGCCACCGAAGTTCAAAGTGCCGAAAGTCTTTGCGCCTTCGACCTGATAGTCGCCCGCGGCGTCGCTGACCTGTTTGGCGGCGTCGAGCAGCATCCGCACGCCGGAAGCGCCGACGGGATGGCCGCCGCCGATGAGGCCGCCGCTGGGGTTGATCGGCAACGCCCCGCCGATCTCGATCTCGCCGTTCTCGATGGCCTTCCACGATTCGCCGGGCCCGGTGAGGCCGATGTGGTCGATCGCGAGATATTCGCTCGGCGTGAAGCAGTCGTGCACCTCGAAGCCGTCGACGCCGTCGAGCGTGACGTGGGCGCGGCCGAATGCGTCGAGCACCGCGCCACGGACGTGCGGCATTACATACGGTTCGGCTGCGGAGCGGTCGAGCTTCTGCTGCAGGCCCAGCCCCACGGTGCGATGCCCCCAGCCGTCGATCCGGCCGATCGGCCGTGCATCCGGGTGGTCGCGCAGGTAGTCGTCGGTGACGAGGACGACGCCTGCGCCGCCGTCGGTCATCTGGCTGCAGTCGAAGCGGCGCAGCCTGCCGTCGATGACGGGGTTGACCTCTTTAGGCGTCACCGTCGCGTCCGGCGCGGAGATCCGGCACCGTCCAGCCGCGGGTCTGCGCGTTGGGGTTCGACCGCGCATTGGTGAAGTTCAACTGGGCGATCGCGCGCAGATGGCTCTCGTCGAGGCCGTAGCGGCGGTCGTACTCGTCGGCGACGCGGGCGAACATATTGGGCCACATGAATTTGGCGTCGGCGCCCTCGTGTCCGATCCAGGCGGCCGCACCGAGGTGCTCGGCAGCCGTGTCGCCGGGCACGGTTTTCTCCAGTTCGACGCCGACCACCAACGCGGTTCGATAGGCGCCGGACCGCAGGTCGGCGATCGCGGCCAGCGTTGCTACGCTGCCCGACGCGCAGGCGGCCTCGTGGCGAGTCGACGGGGTGTCCCACAACCCTTCGTGCACGGTGGCGGGCATCGCCCCGAGGTGAGCCTGGCGTGCGAACAGCTCACCGAAGGCGTTGGCGACGTGCACCACGTCGATCGCGGCGGCGTCCAACCTTGCGGCGGCGAGCGTGGAATCGACCACTTCGGCGGTCAGGTCGGCGAAATCCAGGCCCTCCCGGGTCAGGTTGCGGCTGAAGTCGCTCTGGTAGCCGCCGAGGATCCAGACGTTGCTGGTGCTGCCCATGAGCGTTGACGATACTACAACTAACAGAGTGACTCGAGGAGTTTGACCGACGCCGGGGAGGGCGGCCCCGCCGGCTCGAGGTCTGAACCGACGAGACCTCGGTGGGTGTAGCGGTCGACCGCTGCACCCACCTGTGCAGCAGCATTGCCAACCTGGGCAGATGGCAAACGTCGTGTGCGTCGCGGCGTCAGAGGGAAGACTTGATCATGACCGAAAAGCGAAACCACGATCTGGCGGAGCGGATGGCGGAGCTGGCCCGCGCTGCCGCGGCGCCGCGGAGCGTCGAGGATGTGCTTTCCGACGTCACCGAGGCGGCCAAGGAGCTGATTCCCGGCGTGGACACCGCAGGGGTGTTGATGATCGGCAAGGGTGGCAAATGGGACTCGGTTGGTGGCACATCCGATTTGCCGCACCTGTTGGACGAGCTGCAGATGAAGTTCAACGAGGGGCCGTGCGTCGAGGCGGCTCTTGACGAGACGATCGTCCGAACCGACGATTTTCGCATCGAAGAACGGTGGCCCAAGTACTCACCTGCTGTCGTCGAGATCGGCGTGCTCAGCGGATTGTCGTTCAAGCTCTACACGGCCAACCGCACCGCGGGTGCACTCAACCTATTTGCGTTCAAGCCCAACGCATTTGACGGGGAATCCGAGACGATCGGGACCGTACTGGCCGCCCACGCCGCGGCGGCGATCCTGGCCAGCCGTGAGGGCGAGGAGCTGCAGTCGGCTTTGACAACCCGCGACCGCATCGGGCAGGCCAAGGGCATCATCATGGAGCGCTACAGCGTGGACGACATTCGCGCGTTCGACATGCTTCGCAAGCTGTCGCAGGACAGCAACACCCGGCTGGTCGACATCGCTCAGCGTGTCATCGATACCCGTGGCGAAGGGACCGCCTGACGCGGGACTGATCCCTGGCAGGCTCGAGTCCTGCGACACCGACTCCGAGCAAACCCACGATCGCTGCCGATCGTCCACGGCACGACCGTCGGCGAGATGACCGGCATCACGGCAATCGTCGAGCCGTTCGTCGACCGGTGCAGTCGCGCGCTGATCGATACCGGTGACGATGGACTATCAACCCCGGTGACCAACCTTAAAGTCCCAGGATGTCGTGAACGACGTCAGCGGGGACACCGTCGAGCCCTGGTGCGCCGGAGGGCCTGGAGTGCTCGACTGCCTAGCGACACGAAATAATGGTTGCCAATTCGGCGGCGAATCGCGCGGCTTGATGAGAATCTTGACCCATGCGTAAATCGGTGCGGGCGATGATGCTCGGCGTTCTGGTTCTGCTCAGCTCGGTCACGCTCGGTGTGGTTGCGGCATTGACAGCGGCTCTCACGTTCGCCGCGTCGACGGCGTTCATCGTGCCGGGCACCGGCACCCACAACATCCTCGACCCGATCGCGAAGACCTATAAACAGAACGCCCAGATGCGTTTTATCGCGCCGGCCTTCCCCGCCTGCGGTGCAACCTGCAACCTGCCGGGGGTTGACTACCCGGCGAGCTTCTGGCCGATACCGCTGCCTGGCTGGTGCCCGAATCTGACCTGCGACACGTGGAACGTGTCGGTCGGGACCGGCGTGGAAAACCTCGCCGGACCAAGTGGATGACTTCTACAGCGGTACGGCCAACGACGACGAGAAGATCGTCATCTTCGGCTACTCGCAGGGCGGCGCGGTGGTGTCGCATTACGTGTACTCGATGCCGGACGACCTCAAAGACAACGTCACGGTGGTCGACGATCGGCAACATCGAGAACCCGCAAGGGCTGTGGTCGCGGCTGAGCTTCCTGCCGACAATCCCGATCCTCGACATCACGTTCGGCCCGCAGTTGCCCACCGAAGGGCATCACGAGCTATAACTACTCGTTCGAATACGACCCAGTCGGCGACGCTCCGCTGTATTGGGGCAATCCGGTGACGATGCTGAACGCGTTGGCCGCGTTCCAGTACGTCCACGGAAACTACCTCGTACCCAATGGCACCTCTACTGACGCGCTGCCGTACGGCTACACCGACACGACACTCGGCACTGCGATCGGCGATCCCGTGTCGCAATGCGACGTGCCTGGCTCGAACTGCCGGTCCTACCAGGACGCGAAATTCATTCTGATTCCGCAGCAGGGCACCCTGCCGATCTACCAGCCGTTCGTGGACCTGGGGAACGCAATAGGCGTGAGCCCGTTCGTGCAGCCGCTTCGTCGACTTGGCTTCGCCGGTGACGAAGGTGGCCATCAATCTGGGCTACGACCGCACGACCAACCCAGGCATTCCACAAACGCTGTCGATACTGCCCTTCAATCCTTTCCAAAATCCGGTGCCCGTCGCCGCGGACTTCGTACAGGCGGGTTTCCAAGGCGTTCAAGCTTTCGTGAACGACCTCGGCGGACTGGCGCCGGCGTCGACCTTGGCGCCGACCCTGGCGCCGACGGGCCCGTCGACGCTGGCGAAGGGACCACAGAATCAGTCGCTGACGAACAGCCCGTCGTTGACCAACTTGCCGAATTCGGTACTCAAGCTGGGCGGTGCCGACAAGTTGACGAACAAGATCTCGGGCCAGACCACGACGCCCAACACAAAGGCCACCAGGCCGACGCCGCTCAAGGACCTCGCCGAGCTGGCGGCGTCAACGTTGCCGAAGTTCAAGCCGGGCAATCTGTTCAAGCCGCATACGAAGCTGAGCGAGTCGACGGGCACGACGCCGGGCTCGGGCACGACACCGCCTGCAGGCGAGAACCCGCCGGCCGGGACATCGTCGGAGGACGCAGCCGCCTAAGCGACCCGGGGAGCACTCTCGCAGGAGAGTGGGCGTTCCTGTCGAACGCTAGGACGCGTTCACGTCACGGGGAACGACGAGCACGGGTACCGGCGCGTGACGGATGATCTTGGCGGCCCGTGATCCCAGGAACACCCGCGCAAGGGGTCCCGACTCGCTGGATCCGATGACCAGCAGATCGCTGTCGCCCCAGTCGATGTCGTGCAGGGCCGCCTCCCAGTCGCTGCCCTGGCCGATGACGACCTCGGAGTCACTGTCCAAGACTCGGCTCGCGGATGCCTGAATGCTCGAACTCCATTCGGAGACAACCTCTGCCGATTCGGCCCGGAACATGGCCGTCACGGGCGGTGCGTGCTGGACGGCGAACGAAGCCAGCCGCATGCTCGCGCCGAGTTGGCGGACCAACGCCGCGGCCGCGCGAAGCAGCGGATCGCAGTGTTCGGTACCGGTGTAAGCGACCGTGACGCGGGCGACCTTGGAGAGATCGCCCGCCCGAAAGCCGCGGGGCGCCAATGCAATCGGAACCGGCGAACTGTGCAATAGCCGGTCCGCGACGCTGCTCAGCGCGATGTGCCCGAAGAGCCCGGCATCCGATGAGCCGACCGCGATCAGGCTCGCCTTGTGCTGCTCGGCGGCTTCGAGCAGGCCGGTGGGGGTCGACCGGGCCTTGACCGTGGTGAACGTCGCGTTCACATCGGTAGGCAGATCGGCGCGGGCCTGGGCGAGCGCGCCCTCGGTCATCTCGTCGATCTGACTCTGGTAGGCATCGTCCTCCCGGACCACCCCGGGCAGCCACTGCGGTGGCGTGACGGTGCAGACGACGAGGTCCTCACCGCTGGAACGGGCCAGCAGCGCGGCGAGATTCAGTACCGCCTTGCCTTTCCGGTTCGGGGGATAGCCGACGACGATCGTCACGGTTCGTTGCCCTCGCCCGGCGAGGCCGACGTGCTCGTTACGGCCGAGATGAGAGTGGTGGCGCGAGTAGAAGAAGTACCACACGAACGCAACGGCGACCCAGATCAAGAACACGTAGATCGTGATCGGCCGCAGGCTGAGGATGATCCACAACGCGCCGGCGATCGACAGGATCGGGGTCACGGGATACAGCGGCACTTTGAAGCTGCGGGGCAGGTCGGGAGCCCGCCGCCGCAGCACCATCACCCCGATCGAGACGGCGATGAACGCCACGAGAGTTCCGATGCTCGTCATCTCGGCCAGGAAGTTGATCGGGATGAGACCGGCCATCAGGCCAATGACAACGGCGACGATGATCGTGTTGTGCACCGGGGTCAGCGTGCGCGGATTCACCCTGTGGAAGATCTCGGGGATCATGCCGTCGCGCGACATCGCGAACAGGATCCGGGTTTGTCCGTAGATCGACACCAGCGTGACGCTGAAGATCGAGATGATCGCTCCTGCGGCGAGCACGGTGCCCGGCCACGAGGCGCCGACGACGTCTTCGAGGATCTGGGCAAGCCCGGCCTCCTGGCCCTCGAACTGGTCGCTCGGTTGGGCCGCCACCCCGACGAGCGCCGTCAGCACGTACAGAACCGTCACCGTGCCGAGCGCGATCATGATCGCGAGCGGAAGGTTTCGCCTCGGGTTCTTCGCTTCCTCGCCCGCGGCGGCGACGCTGTCCAGACCGACGAAGCTGAAGAAGATGACGCCCGCTGCGGCCGAGATGCCTGCGAAGCCGAACGGAGCGAAGTTGGCCAGGTTGTCGGACTTCCACCCCTGGACGCCGATGACGATGAACATGATCAGAACGCAGATCTTGATGACGACCATGACGGCGTTGGTCTTCGCCGACTCGCTGACGCCGCGGATCAGCAGCATGGCGCACATGATGATCAGGATCACCGCGGGCAGGTTGATGATGCCGCCCTGTTCGGGCGCGTTCGACATCGCCTCTGGCAGTCTGGACATCGAAGACGTTGCCGATGAACTGGTTGAGGTACTCCGACCAGCCCACCGCGACAGCCGCGCCTGCCACGCCCCATTCGAGCAGCAGGCAGGCGCCGACCCCCATGGCCACGAACTCGCCCAACGTCGCGTAGGTGTAGGAATACGACGACCCGGCGACCGGCACGGCGCCTGCCAATTCGGCGTAGCACACCGCGGTTAGCCCGGCGACAATTCCGGCGATCAGGAACGAAAAGACCACTGCTGGTCCGGCAATCGGCACCGCCTGGCTGAGGATGAAGAAGATGCCGGTGCCGATCGTGCCGCCGATGCCGATCGCCGAGAGGCTCCACAAACCGATCGTGCGTTTGAGCTCGCTGGTCCCAGTGTCGGCGCCGGTTTCGGCTGCCATCTCCTGCACCGGCTTACGGCGCAATACCTGTTCGCGAAGTGCTGTCACGCTTCCTCCTTAGGCTCATCATGATCATGGCCCAGAGCGCGCGATCGTTTGGTCGAATCGCGATGCCTGACTGAAATGCGAACTACGGAATTCGTCGACTAGCTCATACGCCTAGGTTGCTGAGTAACTGTCGAACACGAACTTCGATCTCATCGCGCACCGGGCGGACGGCTTCCAGCGGCTGCCCGGCGGGGTCGGCCAGCGGCCAGTCCTCATAACGGCGGCCGGGAATGAACGGGCAGGTGTCGCCGCAGCCCATTGTCACGACTACGTCGGCGCTTTGCAGCATGCCGTCGGTCCAGCGCTTCGGGCTGTTCGCTTGTGATGTCGATGCCCTTCTCCGCCATCGCTTCAATGGCCGCCGGTATTGATCTCCTCGGCAGGTTCAGAGCCGCCGGAGTAGGCAACGGCATGATCTCCAGCCAGATGGGAGAAGAATCCGAGAGCCATCTGGGAACGCCCCGCGTTATGGGTGCACAGGAAGAGCACGGTCGGCTTAGCCATGTGAGTTCTCGGTCGTATTCGGCTCGCGGTTGTGGGGGACGACGACGTCGTCGGCGTGACTCGAGGCGTCTGGATAGAGGACTGCCACGAGCGCCAGGCCGAATACGGCACCGATCATCTGGGCGATGATGAACCCTGGGGCGGAGTCGGGAGCGATTCCGGCGAAGCTGTCGGAGAACACGCGCCCAAGGGTCACGGCGGGGTTGGCGAATGACGTTGAGCTGGTGAACCAGTACGCCGCGCCGATGTATGCGCCCACCGCAGCAGCTGACAGGCCGGCGCGCCCGGTACGGGCGAGCGCGAAGATCAGGGCAATCAACCCGGCGGTCGCGATTACCTCGCCGAGCAAGTGTCCCGGCGTGAGGCGTTGCTTCGTGGCGATTTCCAGCAACCGTCGGTCAAACATCGCGTTGGCCAGTAGGGCCCCTGTGATGCCGCCAAGGGTTTGAACAGTAAGGTATGACATCGCGGTCTTACCGCTGATGCCAGTGGCGCCGGGCCGACCCAAGAGCCAGTCCGCCAGCGAGACAACAGGGTTGAAATGTGCGCCGGATACCGGCCCAAACATCAGGATCAGAGCGCCGAGGCCAAGGGCGGTAGCGATGGAGTTCTCAAGAGCTGCAGACCGGCATCATTCGGTGAAAGCCGTGCAGCGGCAATGCCTGATCCGACAACGACCGTGACCAGCATGGCCGAACCGACGAATTCGGCTAGCAGGCAACGCGTAACTGCGCTTCTCACGACCGGTCAGCAGCAGTCCGCAGTGCTGCCGAAGGTCTCCGAGTCCGCCAGGACGGTGTAGACCTCCCACCTCTCCCCGTCGGGTCCGGTGACCCACACTTTGTCTTGAGTCGCGAAGCAACAGGTTGTGTCCATCTCTTCCTCGGTGAACATGCCTTCAGTCGACAGACGGGCGATTTCTTCGTGCACTTGTCCGCTGGATTCGACTTCGACGCCGAGATGGTTGATCGATCCGCCGCGGCCGGGATTCTCGATCAACACGAGCTTGAGCGGGGGTTCGGCGATGGCGAAGTTGACGTAGCCGTCTTTGACCTTGGCGGGCTCGGCTTTGAACAACTTCGAGTAGAAAGCAACCGCTTCGGTCAGGTTGTCGACGTTGAGAGCGAGCTGGACGCGGGACATAGTGGCTCCTACCTGTGAGACATATATCGAACTATCGACAACGCCGATGATGCCACCTCTTCGACATATGTCAATGTATCTGGCAGGATTCATGTCATGCCGAAGACGCTGCCAACCGTCGATATCTCTGCGCCGGTCTGCTGCTCACCTGTCGCCGCCGGTCCCCTTGACGATGACTCAGCGTTGGCGATCGCGTTGCGGCTGAAGGCTTTAGCCGATCCTGTGCGCGTCAAATTGGTTTCGCTGTTGTTCAGTTCGACTGACGGCGAAGTGTGCAGTTGTGACTTGGCGTCAGCGGTGGGGTTGTCCGAATCGACGGTCAGCCACCACCTGACTCAGTTGCGCAGGGCCGGGTTGGTGGAGTCGGAGCGCCGGGGGATGAACGTGTATCACCGGCCGCGGCGAGATGCGCTGGTAGCGCTGTGCTCCGTCCTCGACCCGAATTGTTGCGCATGAACTCGCCGTATATTACCTTGACGATTTTGCCTCTGTCACCGACGTATCTGGGCTATCCGAAACAGACGCAGTTGAGATGGGATACCTCCCCTGTCTTATACAACAGATGCAACAAATGGGCGGGGGAGGCGGCGGTATTCCCGCGGGATACGGGACGGCCTTGATAATCGCAAACCGCCATCTCTGCGATGCCCTGTCGCCCTTAGCATCCCAGCAATCCGGCGCGGGGAATTACGACGCTCTCAATGATGTGCGACAACAAATTCAGGACCGATTCCGACTTGACCTCCTCGACGACCAAGACGGCTCGGCGGGCAACGCCGACGATCTGGACGGCCGGAGCAACGCCGGAGACCGCGCCCCGATAGACGACGACTTCGAGTGACGTCTTAAACCAGTTTCGCAACGAGCTGCGCTGGGCCCACTCGCAAATTTCCCTACCGATGTGGGGGCCGAGCGCAAATTACCACCGCCGACTACCGTCAACAGGGCCTGATACCGCTGCTCGGCCGCGCTCAACTCCCTCATCTAGGGAGTGTCAAGGACCAACCGAAGGTCTTGCGACCGCGAAAACGACCAGACCGCAGTCCGTCCGTCGATGGTGTCCTCGCGCACCGCGAGGCGGGCGGTCAGTCCGCAAAGTATAGCGAGTAGTGCCCAGGCCCAGTTTGATAGCAGTATGAACCACGGTTACCGGCGGCGTTCACCTGCTGGGCCGCACTCTTGCAGGCCGCCTCAGCCGTCCCAAAGTCGATGTAGTCATCCGCGTTGGCCACGGCTGCGTCAACGATAGATATGGTTGCTGCAACAGCAACAAAAAGAACCGACTTGCGCCACATTTTCATCAGTAGCCCTTCTCGTGTCTCAGTCCCAATAGTCGTCGTCGTCGTAGTGCGCGGGCTCACTGTGCATGTAGACGACAATGCGCTTCGATCCACCGCTGCACCGATTTCGGCTGACCCCTAGAGCCCGACGGCGTTCACCCCGTACACCGCCTGCGCATAGGTGTACCCGTCAAAGGACGTGAGCTGGTTGATAAGTCCATCGCGGGACATGCCCATGACGCTTAGATAGTTCTCCGCGGACTTCGCTGCCTGCTCGTTCCAGTCGACGGTGATGCTGTCGACAGCGAACGTTGCATCTGCCGTTGAGAAGCCGTCGAACGATGTGAGCTGATTAATCAGTCCACTCCGGGACATGCCCATGACGCTGAGGTAGTTCTTCGCGGCGCGCACGGCGCTTTGTTGGCTGACCGGAGTGAGGGGGTGTTGACTCACCGGACTGAGAGGTAGTCCGGGTTCAAAGGTGTCTGCGTGTGCCCCGCCCGTGGCGACAGCGCTAATCACCAGGAGCACGGTGGCGGCGAGCGCGGTGAGATGCTTCTTGTCCATAGTTCGGGAATTTAGCGCTTTGCTGGCAGCAGCCGGAGCGTTTTCTGCAAGGTAGCTGTCAGCGGCAACAAGAGTTAGCTGGAACCCTATCGATGTAGGGCGGGATTACCTGACCGCTCTTGCCGCTGACAGCTACTCACAGCGGGACGTTCTACACATGTATCCGCCGATTGCGCCTGGGCGCGGTCGACTGGACCGCACCGATGGTTGCGGATGGCACCCAGATGGCACGATGCTTCGGGGCTTGTCAGATATAGCTTCTGATCTCCAGTTATATGAGTGTGCCCCCGGCAGGATTCGAACCTGCGACACCGGCTTTAGGAGAGCCGTGCTCTATCCCCTGAGCTACGAGGGCGGGACGCTGGGAGCTTACCGTGCAGCCAGGTTTCCACCTGCTGCGCAGCGGAAACACTGCACGCATGAGTGCAACACGAAAAGCCAGGAACGAGTTCGACCACGTGGTCGGTCGCGCGAAAGAACAGCATCGGTGACGCGACAGGGGACGCCCGACTTCGCGAGGAGGGCGTCGTCGACCAGGTTCGGGCCCGGATGCGGAAGACGGGCGAACGAGTGAAAGACGCGCTGCGCGGTCGCAGGTACTAGCTGGACGCTTGAGGCGTCTGATCGATGGGCGGCATCTGCCGTCCGCACAACGCGATAAGCGCGACATGTCCCCGCCGCGCCGCCCATTCGGGATAGCCCTCCCGTGCCCAGGAGGCCAGCCTCGACAACACTCGATGGATCGTCACGCCACCACCTGCGACTCCATCAAGGAACCCCATTCGTAGCGGGCGGCGGCAGTCGCGGCATCGTCGTGTTCGTCACCTACAGCGAGTGCGACGAGAGCACGCGCGATCCCCAGCGGCGGGACGCGATGCCGCTTGGAGGCGTCAAGTAATTCGTCGAATGCCTCGGCGAGGGTGCACTGCCGCAAGGCGACCAGTACGCCGGCTGCGCGATCGATCTCCATGACAAATAGCTGTTCCCCGCAGGCAGCTTTTGCAAACCCGCACGGCCACGCGGTTATCGCAGTTCAGCGATCACTTTCGAGAATGCTTCGGAGTGCTTGTCCTGGACGATCAGGTAGCTGACGCCGTAGGTGTCCCGGTAGCCCCGAATGGTTTCGGCGATCTCTTGTGTCGACCCGGACAGCACCGAGGGCATCTTCAACAACTCGTCATCCGACATTTCCGGAAGCGCCCGGCGGGTGATTCTCAGGTCCGGCTGCCCGGACTCGTCACGGGGTAGGGCGGTGATCGCGATGTTCAGTTCGAGGTCGTCGAACCGGCCGCCTGCCGCGCGCCGGACGAAATCGATCCGCTCGGCGAGCGGATTCGACTCCTCGGTGATCGGCTGACCGCCGGTCAGTCCGATGATGTTCGCCTGCTGCGCCGCCACTGTCAGCAACCGGTCGCCGTTGCCTGCGATCAGGACCGGCACGTCCGGAAGGTGCTCGGTCATGTACTCCGTCACATGCGACAGGTATTCAATGCGTTGGCGGGCGCTCGGGTACGGCAGCTCGGCCGCCTCGAATTCGTGGCGCGCATAGCCCGCACCCAGCCCCAACTCAAACCGCCCGCCGGAGAGATCGCGCAGCGCACCGACATCGCGGGCTAACAAGCGCCGGTTTGTAAAAGCAGGCGTTGAGCACAAAGGTGCCCACCCGCAAGGTCTTCGTGGCGGCGGCCGCAGCAATCAACGTCGGAAAGGGTGCGGGCGCACCGATGTGGTCCGGTAGGTGCAGCACGTCGTAGCCGAGGTCCTCGGCTCGTCGCGCTGTCTCCTGTACCGAAGACAACGACTTGGCGACCCGCAGGCCCACACCGAACCGGAAGTCCTTGGTCACCCCGCGATGGTAAGCCCCTAGAAAACACACAGCGGAATTCAGGTTTGGCGCCGCCTCGGGTTGGGAAATAACTCATCCGCCAGACTTCGCGGCCCCGCGGAGTACGCCGCAAAGAGCCACCGCGCGATCCGGCCCGTCGTGAGGCCTCCGACGGGCCGGATCCATACTTTGGAGCCAATGGCCAGCCATCCGACAGTCGGCGTCGAGGAGGAGTTCCTCCTCGTCGACCCCGATACCGGCGAACCGGTCGCCCGTAATGAAACGGTCGCCCGCAACGCTGCGGCGCGCGGCGTCGAGTTGCAGCTCGAGCTGACCAGCTGCCAGGTCGAGACGACGACCGACGTCGCCGACACCAGCGAGGGACTGCGGGCCGAGCTGGCCCGGTTACGACGCGTCGCCGCGGAGGCGGCCGAGGCCGACGGTGCGCGGTTGCTCGCCGTCGGGCTGCCGCCGACGGTGCCCCACGAGTTCCCGATCACCGACAACCCGCGCTACCGCGACATCGCTGAGCAGGTTCGGCATGATCGCCCACGAACAGGGCATCTGCGGCTGCCACGTGCATGTCGAGGTGCCCGATCGCGAAGCCGCGGTGCGCGTGAGCAACCGGCTACGGCCGTGGCTGCCGCTGCTGTTGGGGCTGACCGCCAACTCGGCGGTGTACCGCAATACCGACACCGGATACGCCAGCTGGCGCAGCATCCTTTGGCAGCGCTGGCCGAGTGCGGGACCGCCGCCGCATTTCGACTCCGCCGACGAATACGACGCGGTGGTCCGGATGCTTCTGGATGCAGGAGCAATGCGGGACGACGGGATGGTCTATTGGGATGTGCGTCCGTCGGCCAATTTCCCGACGATCGAGGTGCGCGTCGCCGACGTTCCGGCCACGGTGGCCGAGACGGTGCTGCTCGCGTCGCTGACGAGGGCATGTGTGATGACGGCGCTGGATGCCGAGCGGCGCGGTGACAGCCTGGCGCCGTTGTCGCCGCACGCACTGCAGGCCGCGTACTGGAAGTCGGCGCGCGACGGGCTCGAAGGTCAGGCGATCGATCTGACAGGGAGCCACGCCCTGGCGCCGGCCGTCGAACTGCTCAACGGCCTCGTCGATCACCTACGGCCCGCGCTGGAAGCGGTGGGCGACTACGACATGGTGCGGACCGAAATCGCCCGCATCGCCGAAAACGGCAACGGTGCGATGCGGCAGCGGCGGGCTTGGCGGCGCAGGCACAACGTCGGCGACGTTCTCGCCGAGGCCGCGACGGCGACTCTCGAGTGACGGTCAGGTCAGGCGCAGTTCGGCGAACACCGGGCTCGTCGGCATCACCGATCCGCCGCCGGGTTCAACGGTGAACGCCAGGGCCTGTGAATCGCCGAGATCCGGCAGCACGGCGGTGGTCGACGGCGCAACCGACTTGGCGTCCATCGTCCCGGCCGACTGCGGACCGCTGTCGCCGACCAACCACATCTGATACACGGTGTCCGGTTTCGGCGGCGGAACGTTGTTCATCACCAGCACGCCCGCGTCCTTCTCGTGGGAGAACACCAGCGTGGCCGTGCCGCCGCCCGGGATGGAGCCCGACACAGTCCGCACGTCGCTTGCCGCGAAAACCTGCTCGGCGGTCGACGTCGGGGGAGGGGGCCGCATCGCGATGCCGACGCCGAGCGCGCCGAGGCCGACCGCCAGCACGGCAGCAGCCGCCAAAATCGTTGTGCGCCAGCGTGTTGCGCGCCTAGTCGGCAGTTGGCGCACCGGGTCGTCACTGACGGTGGCCAGCAAGCGGTCGCGTAGCGGGGCGGGCGGCTCGACAGCCGTCGCCGCCGACACCACCGCCATCGTCTCGTGCACCGCGCGCACCTCAGCGGCGAATGCCGCCGCCACTTCCGGAGGGGCGTCGGCGATCTGACGATCGACGTCGGCGCGTTCGGACTCGGTCAGGGCGTGCAGCGCGTAGGGCGTTGCGAGCGCCATCAGGTCGGGATTCAATGGCTCAGTCATCCGAGCCCCAGACACTTACGCAGCCCGCGGATGGCGTCGCGCATCCGCGACTTGATGGTGGCGAGGTTGGCCGTCAATCTCTCCGAGACCTGGACATAGGTCAGCCCGTCGTAATACGCCAGCTGAATGCATTCCCGCTGCACATCGGTCAGCGAGCCGAGGCAGTCGGCGACCTGACGGCGCTCGTCACGCAGGATCACCGAGTCGGCGACCTGGTCGGCGGGCCGGTCGACGTTGGCTGCCCCGTAGCGCGACTCGCGCTGAGTGGCCGCCTGCTCGGAACGGACGCGGTCCACCGCGCGCCGGTGCGCCAGCGTGAGCAGCCACGCCAGAGGTGAGCCCGCCGCCGGGTTGTAATTGGCGGCGGAGCGCCATACCTGCAGGTAGATGTCCTGCGTGGTCTCCTCGCTGTAACCGGGATCGCGAAGCACACGAGTAACAAGACCGAACACCCGGGCGCGGGTGAGGTCATAGAAGGTGGCGAACGCGTCGACGTCCCGCTGGGCCACTTGGCGCAGCAACGAGGCGAGATCGGTCGTCACGACCGTTAGCCTATCCATCGCCACCGAAATCGTCATCATATTCGCAACCTGGGCGGTCTTGGCACGAAAAATGATGTACGAGAACAGTATTCATGGAATCCGGGCCTGTCCTTCATGTGCTTCTCGAGCAGCCGCGCTCCTGTCGCGTAGACAAGAAAATATGTCATCAACATCGGAGACAGCACGGTGACCAGCGAAATCCAGCCGGCGATGGATGCCAACCACAGCCCCCACCACACGCACGAGTCGCCGAAGTAATTGGGATGGCGTGTCCAGGCCCACAGGCCGCGATCCATCACCACGCCCTTGTTGGCAGGGTCGGCCTTGAACCGGCGCAACTGGTAGTCGCCGACTGCCTCGAAGAAGACGCCGACTCCCCAGATGACAACGCCCGCAATCAAAACCGGCCACAGCACCGACGGTGTCGGACCCAACACCGCCGAAACCTGGATCGGCAGCGAGACGAACCACGTTGCGGCCGCCTGGACCAGGAAGATCTTGCGCAGCACGGTGCCTGCGGAGAAGTCGCCGTGCAGCAGGCCGTGGTACCTGGGGTCTTCGCCCTTACCGGCGGATTTTCGGACCATGTGCCACGCCAACCGCAGCCCCCACACCCCGCCATGACCAATAGCAGAACCCGGCGGAAAAGGTCACCCGAGCCGAGCAGTCCGGCGACGACGGCCACACCGACGAAACCCAGGCCCCATGTGACGTCGACGACGTTGTATCGGCCGATCCGGCGGCCGATCGCAAAGGTGATGCCGTGCATGACGGCCAGCACAGCGATTGACGCGGCGGTGACAACGACGAAGTTCATCGGCCGCTTCCCTTCGGGGCGAACGTCCACTGGTAGACGTCGAGGTAGCCGGACCGGAATCCGGCCTCCGAGTAGGCAAGGTACAGCTCCCACATGCGCTGGAAGACGTCGTCGAAACCCAATGCGGACACGGAGTCTCGCCGATCGAGGAAGCGCTCACGCCACAGCCGCAGGGTCTCGGCGTAGTGCGGGCCTATCGACATCATCTCCACGGTCCGCAACTGGGTATGACCCTCGGTGGCCCCGATGATCGCTTCGACCGACGGCAGCAGGCCACCCGGGAAGATGTACTTCTGGATCCAGGTATATGTGTTGCGGGAGGCCAGCATTCGGTGATTCGGCATGGTGATGGCCTGGATGGCGACCCGCCCATGGGGCGACACCAGCCGGTCGAGGGTTTGGAAGTACGTCGGCCAGAAGTGGTATCCCACCGCCTCGATCATCTCCACCGACACGACGGCGTCATAACAACCGTCGACCTTGCGGTAGTCGAGCAGTTCGATGTCCACCCGGTCCGACAGGCCCGCGGCGGCGACCCGCTGCCGCGCAAGTTGTTGTTGCTCGGACGACAACGTCACCGAACGGACTGTGGCGCCCCGCGCGGCCGCACGGATGCACAGCTCACCCCATCCGGTGCCGATCTCCAGCACACGACTGCCGGGACCGACCCGTGCCGCGTCGAGCAGGCGGTCGATCTTGCGCCGCTGAGCGTCGGCCAACTCTGATCGGGCGGCCGGCAGCGTGTCGAACAGGGCGCTGGAGTAGGTCAACGTCTCGTCGAGGAACTCCCCGAACAGTTCATTCGACAGATCGTAGTGCTCCGAGATATTGCGGCGGGCCTGATCCGGACTATTGAGCTGCGAACGCGGTTGGCGCACAACGGCGATCGGCCGCAGCCGTTGCAGGCTGGCCGGTACGAGGTCGGCGACCGAATTGGCGAACGCGGTGAGCACGCCTGCCAGGTCATCGGAGCTCCACTCGCCCGCCATGTAGGACTCGCCGAAGCCGATCAGACCGTAGCGGCCGATTCGCCGTGCGAGCCTGTCGGGACGGTGGATCACCATCGTGGGCAGTGTCGGGTCGGCGGCGCCGACCACCGTGCCGTCGGGGTAGACCATGCGTAACGGCAGGCGGGCCGCTGCGCGGCGAAACAGCCGATGCGCGATCGGCGCCCCGACGAGGCTGACCGGGCCCGCGGGGACTCGCGCCACACCCAGGCCAGCGCTCCGCGCTGATGGGTGCGCTGATCAATCCGGCGATATCGACACTCACAGCTGTTCGACCCTCTCCTTTTCGGTGACTTCCTGCCGCGGTACCAGCGGCACTCGGCGCAGCCAGAGCGTGATCCCCTGGACGCGAATTCCCAACGCGCCCATCAGCGGTGCCAACGGCGCGACAACCTGAAGTCGAATGATCTCGCCGATGCTGGCCCGCCGCCTGTCACCACGCATCGTCGCGACGAATGCGGGCTGGTTCTCCCGGTGCAGTGAAATGGTCACGTTGAGTTCGGCATTCGGTCGTGGCGCCCGAACCAGGTAATAGCCGTCGACGTCATTGAAGGGCGAAACGTACAGCTTTTTCATCACCATCGCCGGCTGCCCCGTGTCCGGCGGCAGCAGATAGGCATGCCTGCCTCCGTAGGTGTTGTGCACTTCGGCGATTACGTGTCGCAGCACCCCATCGGCGTCGTGACACCAGTAGAGGCTGAGCGGGTTGAAGACGTAACCGAGCACCCTGGCCTGCAGCAACGCGGTGATGGTGCCGCCCCGCAGATCGATGTCGCGGTCGGCGAGGAAGGCGTCGATCCGTTGGCGCAGAGTGTCGGTCGGCCCGCCGTCGAGGTGGTCGCGGGCGTCGAATCGGGCGAACGGCTGCAGCCACCGTGGCAACCGCGGCAGCCGGTCTACGTCGACATACCAGCTGTAGCTTCGGTGTTCGAAATAGTGATGCACCGGTGCACGGCGCAGGTGCGTGATCCGGGTGCGATACAGGGCGGTTTTCAGCACGCCATGGCCTCTCGTCGTTGTGCATTGCTCGGCCATGTGGCGCCGAGGTGTTGGGCCGCCCGTAACCCCGATGCCGCACCGTCCTCATGGAATCCCCAGCCGTGGTATGCGCCGGCGAAGACGATCCTGTCGTCGTTCAGGGTTGGTAGACGACGCTGAGCGGCAACGGATTCCGGCGTGTAGAGCGGATGGTCGTAGGTCATCTCGGCTCGTACGGTCGCGGGATCGACGCGGTCCCGGCCCCCGAGGGTGACCAGAAACCGATGTGGTCCCTCCAGCCGCATCAGCCGTGTCACGTCGTAGGTGACCAGAACGTCGTCGCGGTCAGGCGACACGAGATAGTTCCACGATGCCCGCGCGCGATGCTGCCGAGGCAACACGGACACGTCGGTGTGTAGCTGGGCCTCGTTGCTGGTGTACGGGATTGCGCCGAGCACCATGCGTTCGGCGGTCGTCGGCTCGGCGAGCATCAGTAGCGCCTGATCGGGGTGGGTGGCGATGACCGCGGCGTCGAACAGGCGGGGCCTGCCGCTGCCGACGGTGACCAGCACGCCGTCCTGCACGCGCTTCACCGAACGGACTGGGAGACCCGCGGCGACCTCGTGCAGTCGCATCGCGATCGCCTCGACGTAGTTCGCCGATCCTCCGGTGACGGTGCGCCACGTCGGCGAGCCGAACACCGACAGCATTCCGTGGTGCTCGAGGAAGACGAAGAGGTAGCGGGCCGGATAGCGCATCGCGTCGCCGGGCCGCGACGACCACACCGCGGCGACGAGCGGGGTCATGAAGAAGTCCATGAAGTACTGCGAGAAGCCGTGCCGGTCGAGGAACGACGCGAGGGTTTCGTCGTCGTCGGCGGCTCGTCGCTTCGGAGCAGCCGTGTCGCGGCTCGATGGAATCGCTTGACCTCGGCCAGCATCGCCAGATAGCGGGCTCGGGTCAGCGTCGACCAGGACGGGAACAGGCCACCGACACCTCGTGCGCCCGCGTACTCCAGCCCGCTGTCGTCGTCGCGCACCGACATCGACATGTCGGTCTCCTGGGTGGCGACGCCGAGGTCGTCGAACAGCCGGCACAGCGTGGGATAGGTGCGGTCGTTGTGCACCAGGAAGGCGCTGTCGATTCCGACGATGTTGCCGTCGCCACGGTCGAGGAAGTGAGTGTGCGCGTGCCCGCCGATCCGGCTGTCCGCCTCGAACAGCGTGACCCGGTCGCGGGCGGACAGCACGTAGGCCGCTGTCAGCCCGGCGATCCCGCTGCCGATGACGGCGATCGATCGCCCGCCTGGCTCAGTTTCGTTCCACATCGGGTATTCGGAGCCGGCGTGGTCCCGGATGGGGCCGGCGGTGTGACCCCTGTTACCCCTAGGCCGAGGTCAGTTCCCAGCTGTGCGCGGACGCGACGAGCCCCTGGATCAGCGCGGACGTCGGTGGGGACAGCCCGTCGTCGCCGGGCGGCGCACTGCGCGGGCTGATGCCGCGCAGCCGCGGCGAGAGCTCGAGCTGAGCGCCGCCGCCGCTCACGCGGTTGACCGGGTTGTCCCGGTGCAGGCCGCGAAGTTCGCGGGGGATCGCGTCGAGGTCGGTGATGACGTGGTAGCCGGGCACGTCGATGTGCTCGGCGACATGCGCGGCAAGTGCGCGGTTTCGTCCGCCGGCGAGCAGCTGGGTACTGCGGCCCAGCCGGCCGTAGCCGTGCAGCGAGACCGCGACCTCGACGTGCTCGAGGAACTCCGCGAGCCGCTCGGACTCTTCGGCCCGATAGAGCGCCGACGGCAGGTGGTGCGGGTAGTTCTCCGGATGGCGCAGCAGGTACACCGATGCGCCGGCCGCGTCGGCAGCCCGTTCGGCGATGACGTCCGTCATCTGTTCCAGTCCGCCGCCATGGATGGCCATGAAGCCGAACCGGGACCGCAGCGTGCTTCACTCGAGCACGCCGGGGTCGGCGAGCAATTCGGAAAGGGACTGTGGCGCATCGGACTCGAGTTGTCCTTGGGCACCGGCCAGTGTGCCGGGTCCCAGCGCCGGAGGAACTCGATCCACCGATGCGGCAGCCCGTGGTGGACCGCGCCGTCGATGATGCGCTCCAGATAGCCGGGCCGCGGCGGCCCCGGGTCGACGCGATGGTCGATGTACACCCACGCCTCGGCGGGGCCTGCGTCGGTGTGCACGGTGAGCCGGTCGCGGCGGTACCGCACCGGAACACCCTCGGCGCTGTCCAGCGTGGCGAGGTCGTGGTCGTCGACCTGCCACAGCACGCCGTGCACCCGCGAGCCGTCGAACGGCTCGACGGTCGCGACACCGCGCTCGTTGATCAGCCAGTCGTGGTCGGCCAGCGTCGCCGGGCGGGGATCGGTGGCGCCGGGGCAGCGTCGCGCCATCTGCTGCACGCACAGGTTCGACCCGTACGCGAAGTAGCTGTGGCGCCCGTCAAGCATTCAATCCAGTTTATATCGGAACGCCGATAGGCGCTGCACCATGACGGCCAGAAGATGGAGTTGCCCGATGAGTTAACGGAACGTCTAGAGGCCCCCGCACCGAGACGGGCCGAAGATCGAGTTAGCCGGTCGACGGTCAGATAGATCAGCACCACGTTGAGCAGGATGATCATCGCGGCGACGGTCCAGCCGAGCGCGGTGGTGACCCGGTGGTTGGTGTCATCGCCCATCACCGCGCGATTGCTGGTCAGCCGCACCAGCGGGATCAGCGCGAACGGTATCCCGAACGACAGCACGACCTGCGAGATCACCAGCGCGCGGCTGGGGTCGATGCCGATGGCCAGGATCACCAGCGCAGGGATCAGCGTGACCAGCCGGCGCAGCAGCAGCGGATACGAGCGACGCAGCAGGCCCTGCATGATCATCGCGCCCGCGTATGCGCC
Source organism: uncultured Actinomycetota bacterium (assembly GCA_963734385.1). Lineage (GTDB taxonomy): Bacteria > Actinomycetota > Actinomycetes > Mycobacteriales > Mycobacteriaceae > Mycobacterium. Next base: position 35,644 of record CAVTHR010000019.1, read on the forward strand.
GACCGACGTCGACGCGAGCCCGGAGGCGAGCAGGCCGATGGCGAAGAACAGCGCGACTGTCGGGCCGAGCGTGTCCCGCACGGCCGCGTGCGCGCCCTCGATGGAGTCGGTGTTGTCGCGGCCCTGCAGATTGGTGGCGGCGATCAGCACCATCGACAGGTTGACCGCGCCTGCCACCAGCATCGCCAGCCCGACGTCGATGCGGGTGACCCGCAGCAGCCAGCGTGCGCTGCGGGCCGGCTTCGGGGTGGCCGTGCCGGTCGCGGGCCAGGCCGGAGTGCAGGTAGACGGCGTGCGGCATCACCGTCGCGCCCAGCATCGCGGTGGCCAGCAGCACGCTCTCGGCGCCGTCGAAGCGCGGCACCAGCCCGCTCGGCGGCGTCGTCGAGCGGTGGCGGCTCGACGAACAGGCTGGTGAGGAATCCGATCGCGATGACCAGCAGCAGGCCGCTGATCACCCGCTCGAACGTCCGTTGGCCGCGGCGGTTCTGCACGGCCAGCAGCAGCAGCGACACCGCGCCGGTGATGATTCCGCCCACCAGCAGCGGCAGGTCGAACAGCAGGTGCAGCGCGATGGCGCCGCCGACGACCTCGGCGAGATCGGTTGCCATGGCGACTAATTCGGCCTGCAGCCAGTAGCCGATCCGGGTCGGGGTGCGGGTGTGGTCGGCGACGGCTTCCGGCAGCGTGCGTCCGCTGACCAGCCCGAGCTTGGCCGACAGGTACTGCACGAGGCCCGCCATGGCGTTGGCCACGAAGATGACCCACACCAGCAGAAAGCCGAACTGCGCGCCGGCGCTGATGTTGGCCGCGACATTGCCGGGGTCGACGTAGGCGATGGCGGCGACGAACGCAGGCCCGAGCAGGAGCCAGCTCGGGCGCATCCGCGTCTCGGTGTCGCGCAGCACCTAACCCACCTTCTATCCGGGTTGTCGAATAGAAAAGTTAGGTTAGCCGAAACAGTCTGGCGGTCGCTAGGCCGGGGTCACCAACCGAAGCCCCAGCCGCCGAATCCGATGATCGGGAAGCCCCAGTACGCCGTAGTTGTTGTTCGCCGGGGGCGAGGTGACGATCTGGGCGTTGCCGTTGCTCTGGCACTGGGTCGTGTTGGGCCCGGTGTTCGTGCATTCGGGCGCGGCGGCTGCGACGGGCGCCGACGGCGATGGCCGCGCAGGCGCCTGCCGCCGCCAAAAGTGTTGTCAGATAACGAGTTCTCGTGCGCATGGTTGGCCTCCTTGATGGGCCAAGGAATAAGGATTGGGCTAACGGTGGCCGCCGCCACCCATGCCGTGGTTGCCCCAGGCCCCGCCGCCCATGATCAGCGCGGGTCCGTAGAACTCGTCGTCCCATGGGTAGGCGTATGCGGGTACGTCGGGGCAGTGGCATTGAGTTGAACATTGCCTGGCGTCGCGCATTCGGTCGTCGCGGTGCCGACGCTCTGGTCGCCGCCAACGCTGGTGCATTGGGGCAGGGTCGAGTCTGGATCGGCTGCTGCGGTGGGCGCGGCGAGCGATCGCCGCCGCGGCGCCGGCCGCTGCGAGAGCCGGAATCACGATAGCGCAGGGGCGTCCGCATAGGCAGGGTCCTTCGATTGAGTTCAGCCCGACTTATTGCCAGCGTACAGCCCATTCCCAGTTATCAGGGGCAAGTCGAGCGTCGTCCTGATTCCAGGCGGAGCGGCCACCACGGCGGGGATGGCGTTGACGACTCGGGCGGCGGTAGCGACAAGGCCGGCGTGGTTGTGGTCGCCGTTGCGGCTGCTCAGGCAGAGGTCCATCGCGTAGGACGGTTCGCCGGTGATCTCGATGCGATAGGAGCCGCCCTCCTGGGCCGGTTGCGGCCAGTCCGGGCACAGGTCGTTGCGCAGCCGGGTGACGTGTTCGAGCACGACGGCGACCTTGCCGTCGAGCATGCCGCGCACCTCGAACCGCAGGGCCGCGGCGCTGCCCTTCGGGATGTGGCCGGATGCGATGTCGAAGTCTTCGGGCGCGGGTTCGCGGACGTAGGTCTCGGTCACCTCGTCGAGCGAGATGCCGAGGCCCGCCGCGAGTTGGCGCACCACCGAACCCCACGCGAAGCTCAGCACGCCCGGCTGCAGCAGCATCGGTATCTCGTCGAGCGGCTTGCCGAAGCCCATCACGCCGAACATCACGTCCGCGCTGTCATAGGTGTCGTAGTTGATGATCTCCATGCACCGGATCTGCTCGATGCTCTGGCATGTTCCCGCAAGGGCAAGGGGCAGTAGGTCGTTGGCGAAGCCGGGGTCGATGCCGTTGACGAACACGCTTGACTTGCCTGCCTGTGCGGCGTCCTCGATCGGCTTGAGCAGCTCCTCGGGAATGACCTGCCACGGATACTGCAGGAACACGGCGCTGCTGCCGACGACGTTGACGCCGGCGGACAGGATGCGGCGGTAGTCCTCGAGCGCATCGGGCAGCCGGTTGTCGGCCAGGGCGGTGTAGACGGCGCACTCGGGATCGGCTGCGAGGACGGCGTCGAGATCGTTCGTTGCGATGATGCCCGTCGAACTGTCGAGCCCGGCAAGCTCTGCCGCGTCCTTGCCGGCCTTGGCCTCCGACGAGACCCACACGCCGGTCAGCTCGAACCGGGAGTCGTTGATCAGGTGGACCAGCGCAGGCTTGCCGACGTTGCCGGTACCGATCAGCGCGACGCGAATGGTCGCCATGGTCATAGTGCGTCCTCACAGATCCGGGATGGGCAGGTCGAGGTTGGGGAAGGTGAGGCCGCCGTCGACCTCGAGCGTCTTGCCGGTCAGGAAGCTGCCTGCGGGCGAGGCGAGATATACCGCGGCAGCGGCGATATCGAGCGGGTCGCCGAGGCGCCGCATCGGGGTGACCTTCTCCATCGGCTCGCGCAGTTCGTCGTTGGAGGCGACGATGTCGAGCGCGGAGGTGAGGATCGACCCCGGTGCGATGGCGTTGACCCGGATCCTCGGGCAGAGGTCCAGCGCGGCCAGCCGGGTGTAGTGCGCGAGCGCGGCCTTGGCGGTGCCGTAAGCGGCGAAGCCGCGGCCGGCCAGCCGGCCCATCGTCGAGGTGATGTTGATGATGCTGCCGCCGCCGGAGTGCTCGAGCATCAGCGGCACCGCGGCGGTGGTCAGCGCGTGCGCGGTCGCGACATTGAAGGTGAACGCGTCCTTGAGGTCCTTGGTGGACGTGGTCAACAGGGTGTTCGGCATCGTGCCGCCGACGTTGTTCACGACGATGTCTAGTTTGCCGAAGGCCTCGATCGCGGCGCCGGCGAGCTTGGCGGTGTCCTCGGGATGGGCGAGGTCGGCGGTGACGATGTGGGCACGCCGACCCGACGCCCTTGATCTGCTCGGCGACCTCTTCGAGTTGGGACTGCGTGCGCGACGCGATGACCACGTCCGCACCGGCTTCGGCGAATGCCAGGGCCATCGCGGCGCCCAGCCCGCGGCCGGCTCCGGTCACCACCGCGACTTGATCGTCCAGCCGGAATCTGTCGAGTATCACGTCAGCCTCTCTTCCTTGCCGGGCGACACCGTAACAAGGGCGCGCGGCCGACATGCCGCATTTCTGAAACACGTTCTAGTTGATGTCGGCACGCGGTCTCAGTACCCGTTTTCCGCCTGTCGGAAATGCAGTGTCCCGCCACTTGGGTCAGTCGGCCTCGGCGCGTTCTAACGTGCACCGCGTGAGACAGAATTCACTCGCCGAGCAAAGTTATTTCGCATCACATAGCAATCGGAAAACCGCAGGTGAGGGCAAATTAGCCAACGAATTAGTGTTAACGTTAAATAAGGGCGATTCGGAATCCGTACCGATTTCGCTCGTTGGATAGGAGAAATTCGCGTGCCCACCAAGCCAAAACCGCATCCGCTTCGAGGTGGACCAGGATCGGTCCCCGCCGCTCGGCGTCCTCTTCGCGATCGCGGCCGCGGCGATTCGGCCTCGCGGCGCCCGCTGCTGCAGACCAGAGCAGCCTATCTGCAGACGCGTGCAGCACCCGCTATGCCTACCTGAGCGCGTCGCAGCTGCTGTCCGCGGGCAACCAGAGTCTGCGCCGACCGCACGCAGCGGCGTGCCCGCGTCGGACAACACCATCATGGTGAGCAAGGACCTTGGCGTTTCGACGTCCGCGGCCTACGAAATCGTGGTCGCCAGCATCAACCACCTCGGCTGCTGACACGATCGCGCTGATCGCTACTTCTTGGCGGCGGCCTTCTTGGCCGCCTTCTTCGCGGGTGCCTTCTTAGCAGCTTTCTTCGCGGCTTTCTTCGCAGGCGCTTTCTTGGCGGCGGCTTTCTTGGCCGGTGCCTTCTTGGCTTGACCGTCGCCCGATGCGCCGCCGCCCCGCGGCGCGCCTTCACGCTGGCTTCGAGCTTGGCCAGCAGATCCGAGACGTCCTCGGTTTCGTCGAGCTCTTTCGGCTCGGCCTCCTCGGTGGTGAACGCCTCTCCGCCTTCGAGTTTCGCCTCCACCAGCTCCTTGAGCTGTTCCTGGTAGGTGTCCTCGAACCGCTCGGGGTGGAAGTCGTCGGTCATCGACTCGACCACCTGGCCGGCCATCTTCAGCTCGGCGGGCTTGATCTCGACTTCCTTGTCCAGCACCGGGAAGTCGGGGTCGCGGATCTCGTCGGGCCACAGCAGCGTGTGGATCACCATGACGTCGCGCTTGCTGAAGTCCTTGACCCGCAGCGCCGCAAGCCGGGTCTTGTTGCGCAGCGCGAAATGCACGATGGCGACCCGGTCGGTCTCCGCCAGCGTCTTGGCCAGCAGCACATAGGACTTGGACGACTTCCCGTCGGGCTCCAGGTAGTAGCTCTTGTCGTACATCAACGGGTCGATGTCGCTGGCCGGGACGAACTCGACGACCTCGATCTCGCGGCTGCGTTCCTCGGGCAGCGTGGCGATGTCCTCGTCGGTGATCACGACCGTCTGGCCGTCGTCGGATTCGTAGGCTTTGGCGATGTCGCGGTACTCGACGACCTCGCCGCATACCTCGCACACCCGCTTGTAGCGGATGCGTCCGTTGTCCTTCGCGTGGACCTGATGGAACTTGATGTCGTGGTCTTCGGTCGCGCTGTAGACCTTGACGGGGACGTTCACCAGTCCGAAGGAGATCGAACCCTTCCAGATGGAACGCATAAGACCAGCCTAGCCGTGTTGCGCCTGCAGTCTGCCCGAGCGCCCCGCCGCGGCGTCCCTGGTGGCCCGGTCGGGCAGGTCGGCGCCCGGCGCGCGCGACAGTCAGCGCCGACGACAGCGCCGCGGTCTGCAGCACTCCGGTGAGCGCCTCGACGCTGATGCCGCGCAAGCTCGGCGCGTCGGTCGGCGCCGAGCAGACCCAGCGACCACAACGCGTCGATCAGGCCCGTCATGAACGCATCGCCTGCGCCCACGGTGTCCACCACCTCGACCGGGCGCGCCTGCACGCGCGCCGACCCCGCCTGCGCACACCGCGAACGCGCCGCGCTCGCCCATCGTCACCGCGACGATCGACGGGCCCAGCCCCAGCCATGTCCGCGCCACCTGCTCGGGCGTGCGGTTCGGGTCGATCCAGTGCAGGTCCTCGTCGCTGGCCTTGACGACATCGCACCGCTCGACGAGACGGTCGATTCGGCCGCGCGCCTGTTCGTCGTCCTCGATCAGCGCAGGCCGCACATTGGGGTCGAACGTGATCGTGGCCGAGACGTGGTAGGCGTCCAGCAGCGCCGCGGTGGCCCGGCAGCCCGGCTCCAGCACGGTGGCGATCGAGCCCGTGTGCGCTACCACCGGCGGTGCAACCTCGGGCGTGCCCGCCAACTCCCAGTCGATGTCGAAAACGTATTGCGCCGATCCGCTTTCGTCCAGCGTCGCCAACGCTGTCGGGGTGTGATCCGCGCGTGTCGCTTCCCGAAACCAACTCCGCGCCCGAGCTCTTCGACGTACTCGGTGATGCGGTGACCGCGGGCGTCGTCGCCGATGTGGGTGAGGAAGTCGACGCCACGGCCGAGCCGCGCAAGGCCGACGGCGACATTGAGCGGGCTACCGCCGACGTGCTCACCGATGACCTGGCCCGTCCCGCTCGACGATGTCGATCAGCGCCTCGCCGATGACGAGCGCTCGTTGGGAATTCATGTCGGATCCTTTCGCATCAGGGTCTCCAGTGTCGCCCTCGCCCCGTCGCGATGCAGTGAATCCAGGGCCCAGGTGTACGCCTCGACGAATCGGCTGGAATCGGCGAGATCGCCGAACACCTCGGTGTTTTCGATGAACGCTGTCGGGTTGTCGTTGCTGTGTGCGCGCCAGCGGAACCAGTGTGTCGGCCAACTGATCTTGGACGTCGATGGGTTCGCCCTGTTCGTCGACTCCCTCGGCGTACCGTGCCCAGCTGGCCACCGTCGCCGCCGAAAGCCGCACCGGGCCATCGCTCGCGAGGTTCGCGCGGACCACCGGAAGCAGCCACTTCGGGATCCGGTCCGACGAGCCGAAGCAAAGCCGAACGATGGTGTCGCGCACGCCGGGGTTGGCGAACCTCTCGATCAGTGTGCGCTTGTAGTCGGGCAGGTCGATCCCCGGCACCGGCAGCAGCGTCGGCGTCGCCTCGGTATCCATGTAGCGCATCAGGAAATCGGCGAACAGCGGATCACCCGCGGCGTCGTGCACCAGTCGGTAGCCGCTGAGATACGCGAAGTAGCACAGGCTTTGGTGGCTGGCGTTGAGCAGCCGCAGCTTCATCAGCTCGTACGGTGTCACGTCGTCGACCAACAGCACGTCGACGTCCTCGAGCGGCGGCCTGCCGTCAGAGAAGTCGTCCTCGAGCACCCAGGACGTGAACGGCTCGGCGACCACCGGCCACTGATCGTCCACGCCGAACTCGTCCCTCACACTCGCGATGACTTCGGGCGTGGTGGCCGGCGTGATGCGGTCCACCATCGAATTGGGGAATCGGGTGTTGGTGCCGATCCACTCCGCCAGCCCGGGGTGCACACGCTCGGCGAAGCTCGTGAACGCTTTCCGCGCGACCTCGCCGTTGCCCTCGATGTTGTCGCACGACACGATCGTCGGCGATGCCAGCCCGCGGTCGCGGCGCCGCGCGAGGGCCTCTGCCACCAGCCCGAACACACTCACCTCGTCCGGATCGATGTTCTCGACGTTGTAGCCGCCCTCGGTAATCGTCAGCGAGATGATGCGCGTGGTCGGTGCCGCCAACAGCTCGACGACGGACTCGGGATCGTCGGGGGCGTATCGGTAGTCGACGATCGACCCGATGACACGCGCGTCGCGGCTGCCGTCGGGGTTCTCCAAGACCAGGGTGTACAGGCCGTCCTGGGCGTCGAGGACGTCCTTCATCTTTTGGTCGGAGGCCATCACGCCGACGCCGCAGATGCCCCACTCTTTGGCGACGCCCTTCTCGAGCAGCCGGTCGACATACATGGCCTGGTGCGCACGATGGAAACCGCCGACTCCGAAATGCACGATGCCGATCTCGACCTGTTTTCGGTCGTACGTCGGCTTCGAGATGGGTGTTCGCTCCAGCGTGGCTTCCGAAAGTGTTGTGTGCGTCACATCCACCATGCTAACGTGATGAGCATCTACTCGCACCCCTGAGCAAATGCTCACAGGTGACATGGAGGAATGAGCGCATTTTGACCGTGTCGACGTCGACGGAGAGCGTGGCCGCTACCTGCGGCCGCGCGCGCCCGAGGATCTGCGGCTGGCGCTGCGGGCCGCGACGCTCTACTACCTCGACGGGTTGACCCAGGCCGAGATCGCGAACCGGCTCGGCGTCTCCCGCCCGACAGCCGGCCGGCTGATCGCGCGCGCCAAGGCCAAGGGGCTGGTTCGTATCGAGGTGGTCGTGCCGCCCGACATGCGCGACAGCCTGCACGCCGACGAGGAGCGCGAGCTCGAGCTGCGGTTCGGCCTCACAGAAGCGGTCGTGGCAGGCAGCGGCATCGACATCGGTGCGCCGGGCCGACCCGCCGCTTACGCAAGTGTGGGCCGGGCCGCGGCCGCCCTGTTGATGCGCAGGCTTTCGCCGACGGATGTCCTCGGTTTCACCTGGGGGCCGGAACAAGTCGCCGTGGCAGCTGCACTGTCTCCAGGGGTGGCGAGCTGTCGCCTGGTCGTGCAGCTCGACGGTGCCATGTCGACCGCCGCGTATCAGACCGGCACCGAGTTCATCCTCGGCCGCTGCGCGGATGTCTTTCGCGCCGAGACCATCCGGCTGCCCGCGCCGCTGTACGCAGACCCCTCGACGGTCGCGTCGATGCGAAGCGACTCGGTCATATCCCGCACTCTCGAGGCCGGGCGCCACGCCGACACCATGCTGTTCGGCGTCGGCGCAGCGTCGACTTCCACAACGCTGTTCGAAGGCAGTTATCTGGACACCCGGATGCTCGATGAACTCGTATCGCGCGGTGCGGTCGGCGAAATCGGCGGTCGGTTCTTTGATGCTCAGGGCGAGCCGGTCGACACAGAACTGCAGCAGCGCGCGGTGTCGGTTCCGCTCGAGGACGTCAAAGCGTGTCAGAAGACGATCCTGATTTCCAGTGGCGTGGCCAAACACCACGCCACCCTAGGCGCGCTCCGAGGAAAGCTCGCACGAGCTTCTGGTTTGTGACATCGACTGTGCCCGTTGGCTGTTGGCGCAGCGATAAGGGAGGTAAAGGGTGAAAGCGTTACGAAGAACTCTACACCGGCTGGCATTGTGTGCCGCCGCGGCCGGGCTGGTCGCTCACCGCCGGCTGTGCCGGCGCGGGCAGCCTGGGGGCGTCGGACAACGAGGTGACGATCGCCCTGGTGTCCAACTCGCAGATGACGGATGCCCAGAAGCTGTCGTCGGAGTTCGAGAAGGACAATCCCGGCACGAAGCTGAAGTTCATCACGCTGTCGGAGAACCAGGCGCGCGCCAAGATCACCATGTCGACCGCGATGGGCGGCAGCGAGTTCGACGTCGTGATGATCAGCAACTTCGAGACCCCGCAGTGGGCGAAAGACGGCTGGCTGCTCAACCTTTCGGACTACGCGAAGAACACGCCGGGCTACGACGAGAACGACTTCATCCCGTCGCTGCGCGAGTCGCTGTCCTACGAGGGCAACATGTACTCGGTCCCGTTCTACGGCGAGTCGTCGTTCCTGATGTACCGCAAGGACCTGTTCGAGCAGGCCGGCATCAAGGTCAACCAGGATCCGAACTACCAGCCGCAGTGGCAGGAGGTCGCGGAGTGGGCGAAGACCATCAAGGAGAAGAGCGGCTCCGACGCGGGCATCTGCCTGCGCGGCAAGCCGGGCTGGGGTGAGGTGCTGGCACCGCTGGACACCGTCATCAACACCTTCGGTGGCCGCTGGTTCGACGACCAGTGGAACGCGCAACTCAACAGCCCCGAAGTGAAGAAGGCCGTCAACTTCTACGTCGACCTCATCAACAACGCCGGTGAGCTCGGCGCGTCGTCAACCGGATTCCAGGAGTGCGCCAACCTGTTCGGTCAGGGTCAGACGGCGATGTGGTACGACGCGACGTCGGCGGTCTCGGTGCTCGAGGATCCCAAGACGTACCCGGACCTGCGTCGGCAAGATCGGTTACCTGCCGGCCCCGATCGTCGAGAAGCCCAACTCGGGTTGGCTCTACACCTGGTCGCTGGGGATTCCGAAGGGCGCCAAGAATCCCGACGGCGCATGGAAGTTCATCTCGTGGATGACCAGCAAGGACTACATGAAGCTGGTCGGCGAGAAGTTGGGCTGGGCCCGCGTCCCACCGGGCAGCCGGACGTCGACCTATACGGAACTGCCTGAGTACGAGGCGATCTCGAAGTCCTACGGGCCGCTGACCCTGAAGTCGATCGAGAACGCGACACCGAACAAGCCCACGGTGCAGCCGGTTCCGTACACCGGGGTGCAGTTCGTCGGGATTCCCGAGTTCCAGGATCTCGGGACGCGGGTGAGCCAGCAGATCAGCGCGGCGATCGCCGGACAGAAGTCGGTGGACGACGCGCTCGCCCAAGCACAGGAATACGCCGAGGTCGTCGGCCGGACATACCAGGAGAAGTGATGACTCGTTACCGCTGATACCGAAGCTGACGCCAGTCAGCAGGCAGTGGCCGAACGGGTTCGCAAGATCCGGGAAGCACAGGACACCGGCGTGAGTCGCGCCGAAGGTTGGCGCAGGCGCGGGCCGTTGCTGCCGGCGCTGATCTTCATGATCGTCGTCACGCAGATCCCGTTCCTGTTCACGCTGTACTACTCGACGCTGTCGTGGAACCTGGTTCGCCCCGGGTCACGTCAGTTCGTGGGGCTGAACAACTACATCGCGGTCGTCAAGGACAGCCAGTTCTGGACGGTGGCTCTCAACACCGTCGTCCTGATCGTCGTCGTTGTGCTCGTCTCGGCGCTCCTCGGCCTGCTGCTCGCATTGCTGCTGGATCGGGCATTCCTGGGGCGCGGGGTCGTACGAACGCTGCTGATCACCCCGTTCCTGATCACACCCGTTGCGGCGGCGCTGATCTGGAAGACCACGATCCTCGATCCCACCAACGGCATCTTGAACTGGGTGCTGTCGCTGGTGGGGATCGGCCAAGTGGACTGGATCGGTCAGTTCCCGCTGACGATGGTGATGGTCGAGCTGATCTGGCAGTGGACGCCGTTCATGATGTTGCTGATCCTCGCCGGCCTCCAGTCGATGCCTCGCGACATCCTGGAGGCCGGTCGAGTCGACGGTGCGGGCGCGTTTCAACTCTTCCGTGAGTTGACGCTGCCCCACCTTCGGCGCTTCATCGAACTGGGTGTCGTGCTCGGCGCGATCTACCTGGTCAACACGTTCGACGCCATCTACATGATGACCCAGGGCGGCCCGGGTATCGCCAGTGCGAACCTGCCGTTCTACATCTACCAGCGCGCGTTCCTCGGCTTCGACATGGGCCAGGCCGCGGCCATGGGCGTGGTGGTGGTGATCTTCACGATGATCATCGCCAGCTTCGCGCTTCGGTTGATCTTCAAATCGTTCTCCGGCAAGGAAGAGGCAGCCTGATGACTACCACAGCTGAGAAGGCCACGGCGACAACGGATCCGGCCGCGGCGTCGAAGAAGAAGAGCCGCAAGTTCAGTCCGTGGGGAGTGGTGGCGTGGCTCGTCGGCCTCGGCTTCTTCTTCCCGGTGTTCTGGATGGTGCTGACGGCGTTCAAGCAGGAGGGTGACGCGGCGACCAGTCCGCCGACGCTGTTCTTCACCCCGACGCTGGATCAGTTCGGGGCGGTCTTCGATCAGGAAATCGGTCCCGCGATGCTGAACTCGATTTTCGCCACCGGTATTTCGACGCTGCTGGTGCTGCTGCTCGGTATGCCCGCCGCATTCGCGCTGTCGCTGCGGCCGGTCCGCAAGACGCAGGACGCCTTGTTCTTCTTCATGAGCACCAAGATGCTGCCCATCGTGGCGGCGATCCTGCCGCTGTACGTGATCGTGTCCAACATCGGTCTGCTGGACAACATCTGGGCGCTGGTCATCCTCTACACCTCGATGAACCTGCCGATCGCGGTGTGGATGATGCGGTCGTTCTTCCTCGAGGTTCCCGGCGAACTGCTCGAGGCGGCCAGCCTGGACGGTGCCAGCCTGTGGCGGTCGGTGCGCGAGGTGATCCTGCCGCTGGTGTCGCCCGGTATCGCGGCCACCGCGCTGATCTGCGTGATCTTCGCCTGGAACGAGTTCTTCTTCGCGGTGAACCTCACCGCGGTGAACGCTCAGACCATGCCCGTTTACCTCGTCGGCTTCATCGCCGGTGAGGGTCAGTACTGGGCCGTGCTGTCGGCGGCCGCAACCATGGCGGCGCTTCCCGTGATCCTCTGCGGGTGGTTCGCCCAGAACAAGCTGGTGCGCGGACTTTCGTTCGGCGCGATCAAGTAGACGTCCACAGACGAACACGGAGAACAGCCAATGGCATCAATCACCTACAAGAACGCCTCGTGCATCTACGAGGGTTCGGACAAGCTCGCCGTCGACTCGCTCAACCTCGACATCCAGGACGGCGAGTTCGTCGTCCTGGTCGGTCCGTCGGGCTCGGGCAAGAGCACCGCGTTGCGCATGCTGGCCGGCCTCGAGGACATCGACGAGGGCAGCCATCGAGATCGGCGGCAAGGACATGACCGGTGTGCCGTCCAAGGACCGCGACATCGCGATGGTGTTCCAGAACTACGCGCTGTACCCGAACAAGACCGTCGCCGAGAACATGGGCTTCGCGCTGAAGCTGCGCGGCGTGTCCGCCGACGAGCGGCGCAAGAAGGTCGAGGACGCGGCGAAGATCCTGGACCTCACCGAGTTCCTGGACCGCAAGCCCGCCAAGCTGTCCGGCGGTCAGCGTCAGCGCGTCGCGATGGGCCGCGCGATCGTGCGCGAGCCGCAGGTGTTCTGCATGGACGAGCCGCTGTCGAATCTGGACGCGAAACTGCGCGTGCAGACCCGCACCCAGATCGCCGCGCTGCAACGACGGCTCGGCACCACCACCGTCTACGTCACCCACGACCAGGTCGAGGCGATGACGATGGGCGACCGGGTGGCCGTGCTGCGGTTCGGGAAGCTGCAGCAGTTCGCCTCGCCCAACGAGCTGTACGACAAGCCGGCCAACGCGTTCGTCGCCGGTTTCATCGGCTCGCCCGCGATGAACCTGGTGACGCTGCCCGTCGCCGCCGACGGCGTCAAGATCGGTGACTCGACGCTGGAGCTCGATCGCGACCAGCTGACCAAGCTGAGCGACGCGGGCCTGTCGGAGGTCACCTTCGGCATCCGGCCCGAGCAACTCGAACTGACCGATTCCGGTGGCGTCGAGGTCGTCGTCGACCTCGTCGAGGACCTCGGCAGCGAGGCGTACGTCTACACGCATGCAGGCATCGGGCGTCGAGTTGGTGGCGCGGTGCAACCCGCGCACGGCGCCCAAGCTGGCCGATACGGTGCGGTTGCGCAGGCATCCCGAAGGCGCGGTTCACCTGTTCCATCCCGAAGACCGGCGAGCGCATCAACTGACACAGCGCGCGCCGGAGTTCCGGCTCCGGAGCACCCTCTGCGGGTCTGCTCGCACTGCCGTGGGACCGGCCGTTGTCGCAGTGGAACGTCCCCGATGTTCCACTGCGCGACATCGCCGTCGGGCCCAGCCGTCACCTGGTGAAGTTCGTCGAGGCCGACGACGTGCTGTGGGCGGTCAAGGACATGCCTGCGCGGATCGCCACCAAGGAGTACGACGTGCTGCGCAGGCTCGAGGAGATGGGCCTTCCCGCGGTGCGTCCCGCAGGCCTGGTGCTGCAGCCGGAGTTCGACACCGCGATCCTCGTGACCCGTTACCTCGAGGGGTCGTGGCAGTACCGGCGGCTGTTCATGCGGCTGCCGCCGGATCAGCCGAAACACCGGGCGCGGCTGCTGGATGCGATGGCCGGCCTGATGGTCGAGCTGCACCGCCACGGCGTCTTCTGGGGGGACTGCTCGCTGGCCAACACGCTCTTCTCGCGCGACGGCCAGGTACTGGCGGCCTGGCTCGTCGACGCCGAAACCTCGGAGGTGCACCCCACTCTGAGCCGAGGGCAACGCGAACACGACCTCGACATCATGGTGGAGAACGTGGCGATGGGCATGGTCGATCTGGCGGAGCGACTGGGGAGGCCGGAAGCGTTGCAGGACATACTGATCGCCGAGGTCGAGCATGCCCGCGACCAGTACGAGACGCTCTGGGAGCTGCTGCACGCCAAACCCGTGTTCGGCTTCACCGACCGCTACCGCGTCGAGGGCACCATCCGGCGCATGAACGAGCTCGGCTTCGCCGTGGACGAGGTCTCACTGCAACCCGTCACCGACGATCCGAGTCAGCTCAAACTTCATGTCGCGGTCGGTGATCGGCGTTATCACGCACAACGACTAAAGGAGCTCACCGGTCTCGACGTCGGCGAGGGGCAGGCGCGCATCCTGCTCGGCGACCTGCGTGCGTATCAGGCGCAGCTCTGCCAGGAGGCGGGTCACGACGTCGACGAGTCCACGGCCGCCCGGCTGTGGGTGATCGAGGTGGTGACGCCGACCGAGCACCAGGCGCACGCCGCGCTGAACAATTCGGGCACCGCCATTCAGGCGTACTGCGATCTGCTGGAAGTCCGGTGGCTACTCAGCGAGCGGGCCGGCCGCGACGTCGGCACCCACGCCGCGCTCGCCGCGTTGAGCGGCGACGTCATACCCACCGACTCCGCCGCGAAGATGGCCATCGCCGAGGTGCCGACGGAGCCGTTCGCAGTACTGGAACTCGGCGACTAGGTCACCGGCTGGACGCCGGGATTGGTGCCAAGTGGCGTTTCGGGGTTGGCGCCCGCGCCGTCGTGGGTGAACACCTGGTGCGCCATCTCCCTGCAGTTATTGTCCATCGGGGTCTGATCCCCCGAGCAATAGGGCACCAGGTCAGCCGGATCCGCCAGCGCAGCCGGAGCTCCGAACACGGTGGCGGCCGCTGCCACCAGGCAGGCCGCGACAAATCGCGTCATTACACCAAGGTACAACGGGTATTACCTTGGCGTGGTGGAACAAATCGGCCGGGTGAAGCTGACCAACCCGGACAAGGTGCTGTATCCGGCGACGGGTACCACCAAGGCCGAGGTGTTCGACTACTACGTCAACATCGCCGAGGTGATGATCCCGCACATCGCCGGCCGCGCCGCCACCCGAAAGCGCTGGCCCAACGGCGTCGAAGAGCCGTCGTTCTTCGAAAAGCAGTTGGCCAGCTCCGCTCCCGACTGGCTGGGTCGCGAAAGCGTCACGCACCGGTCCGGCACCACGACATACCCGATCATCGACACCGTCGAGGGGCTGGCGTGGATCGGTCAGCAGGCCGCGCTGGAGGTCCACGTTCCGCAGTGGCGGTTCGTCGATGGAGAGCCGGGGCCCGCCACCCGTTTGGTCTTCGATCTCGATCCGGGTGAAGGCGTGACGATGCCGCAGCTGTGCGAGGTGGCCGCGGCGGTCCGCGACCTGATGAGCGACATCGGCCTGACCGCCTACCCGTTGACCAGCGGCAGCAAGGGTCTGCATCTGTACGCTCCGCTGGACGAGCCGGTCAGCTCGCGAGGTGCGGTGGTTCTCGCCAAACGCGTTGCGCAGCAACTGGAAAAGGCGATGCCGAAGCTGGTCACCTCGACGATGACCAAAAGCCTGCGCGAAGGAAAGGTCTTCCTGGACTGGAGCCAGAACAACGGGTCCAAGACGACGATCGCGCCGTATTCGCTTCGCGGGCGCGAGCATCCCACCGTCGCCGCGCCGCGTACCTGGGAGGAGATCGAAGACCCGAAGCTGCGGCATCTGCGCTTCGACGAGGTGCTCAAGCGGGTCGCCAGGGACGGCGACCTGCTCGAAGCGCTTGATCCCGCGGTTCCCGATGCGGACAGGCTGACGACATACCGCAGCATGCGCGATGCATCCAAAACGCCTGAGCCGGTGCCGAAGTCGAAGCCCAAGGTGGGCAACAGTGACAAGTTCGTCATCCAGGAACACCACGCCCGACGCCTGCACTACGACCTGCGACTGGAGCGTGACGGCGTGCTGGTGTCGTTCGCGGTACCCAAGAATCTGCCCGATACGCCTGCGGTCAACCACCTCGCCGTGCACACCGAGGACCACCCACTGGAATACCTGACGTTCGAGGCCACCATTCCAAAGGGCGAGTACGGCGCAGGCAAGATGTTCATCTGGGACACCGGTACCTACGAGACCGAGAAGTTCAACGACAACCCGCCCGACGGACCCGAAAAAGGCGGAGAAGTGATCGTCACTCTCCATGGCGACAAGATCGACGGACGATACGCGCTGATCCAAACCGACGGTAAGAACTGGCTGGCCCATCGGATGAAGGACCAGAAGCGGCCCACGGCGGGGGATCTCGCGCCGATGTTGTCTTCGGAGGGCTCGGTGCAGAAGCTCAAGAAAGCGCAGTGGGCGTTCGAAGGTAAATGGGACGGTTATCGCGTTCTGGTTGATGCCGACCATGGCAAGCTCATCGTGCGGTCACGGCGCGGTCGTGATGTCACCGACGAATATCCGCAATTCAAGGCGCTTGCCGCCGATCTCGCCGACCATCACGTGATCCTCGACGGTGAGGCGGTGGCGCTCGACAAGACGGGTGTGCCCAGTTTCGGCGAGATGCAGAACCGTGCGCGCTCGACCCGCGTCGAGTTCTGGGCGTTCGACATCCTGCATCTGGACGGCAGATCGCTGTTGCGGGCCAAGTACTCCGATCGCAGGCGATTACTGGAGGCGTTGGGTGACGGCGGGGGAGTGATCGTTCCCGATCAGCTGCCCGGCGACGGGCCCGAGGCGCTGGAATACGCGCGCGAGCAGCGCTGGGAAGGAGTGATCGCCAAGAAGCGCGACTCCACCTACCAGCCAGGCCGGCGGTCGTCGTCGTGGATCAAGGACAAGATCTGGAACACGCAGGAAGTCGTCATCGGCGGCTGGCGGCAAGGTGAAGGCGGCCGGTCGAGCGGTATCGGCGCACTGATGCTGGGGATACCCGCAGACGGCGGCCTGCAGTTCGTCGGCCGGGTCGGCACAGGATTTACCGAGAAGGAACTGACCAAGCTCAAGGGCGTCCTGAAACCGTTAGAGACCGACGAATCGCCCTTCAATGCAAGGCTTTCCACCCAGGACGCTAAGGGAGTGACGTTCGCCAGACCGGAGTTGGTCGGCGAAGTTCGTTATAGCGAACGCACATCCGACGATCGTCTACGCCAACCGAGCTGGCGGGGATTGCGACCGGACAAGACGCCAGACGAAGTTGTCTGGGAGTAGGTGCTGCGGTGTATAGGTGCACCACCACCGGTCGGCTCAGCGACGCGCCGAGATCAACGCCGTTCGGACCGACATCCCGAGGTCGTGGTGCCGGAGGGTCGTGATCCGGCGCCCGGGCTGAACCGCGTCCTTGACCGGTGTTGTGTGGTCACCGAAGAACGCGGCAGTCGCATCGATGTCTGCGACGACGTACGTGATCCCCCAGAGACTGGATCGACCCTCGCTCGCCGTATCTGGCGATCCGACGGCCTCGATGATCACTTCCCCGAGCCGGAAGAAGATCTGGCGGATCGGCCGTCCGCCTAGTTCGCCGTCTCGCTCCCGGCGCGCTTCCACACCCAGTGCGGCCAGCGATTCGACCGTCCGACCCAAGTCAGGCGAGAGCAGCACGACGTGGTCGATCGCGATGACGCCGTTCGCGTGCGTGGCCGGCACTGCATCAACCGCGACCGACCTCACCGTCGGGACGCCGTCGAGGTCATCGAGCGAGCCGTCCGTTGGCAGGCCGCGCAACGACCAGCCGAGGATTCCGGTGCCGCGGCCACGCCCGACCAGCCGGATGCGAACACCGCCGATTCGGCAGACGGCATCGGAGTCGACGCTGAACCCGGCTCGCGTCCAGGCGTCCGCCGGATCAGCGACCTCGAACTCGTCGGCGGTGACGGTCATTGACTTCTCCTTGGCTGCGCCCAAGAGGTTCGTCGGGCTCACCCCAGCCTCCTCTTCGTGTTCCTGTGCGTGTACAACCTGGCGTTCACGCGCGGCTGCGGACTCCGTTCGACAACATCGGGCTCGTTAACGTGCAACGGACGGCCGAGATCGATGGTGGCGCTCATCGTCACCTGTGCCCTGGATACGTTGGGCGAGAACAGAGTTCCTTCATGCTGAACGGCTGCGGCACCCCACTGCAGGGCGGTGGCCAACGCTTCGCTGCGGCCGTGCGGGCAGCTGAGATAACCGGCGAGCATGGCGTCACCGGCGCCGACTGTACTGACGACCCTGTCCACCGGCGCATGCCCCCATACGGCCCCGGCGGCGTCGACGAGAATCGCGCCATCGCCGCCGAGACTGGCCAACACGGCGCGGGCACCGCGACGGCGTACTTCCTGGGCAGCTTCGATGACCTCGCCTAGAGTCTGCGGTAACTGGCCGGTCAGTTCGGCGAGTTCGTGCACGTTCGGCTTCACCAGATCGGGCTCTGCCGAAAGGCTTTCGGCCAGCGCTTCCCCGGATGTATCGACGGCGACAGGCACACCGCTGCGGTGACCGAGTTCGACCAGTTCGCCGTACCAGCCGACGGGGACGCCCGCGGGCAGGCTGCCTGCGCAGACCAGCCAACTTGCGCCATGCACGTGTTCAGCGACAGCGTCGAGAAGTCGGTCGGTCTCTTCGCGGCTCAGCAGAGGCCCTGCCTCGTTGATCTTGGTGACGGAGCCGTTGGGCTGGGCGAGGCTGATGTTGCTGCGAATCTCTCCGGCGATGGGAACGATGACGGTGTCCAAACCTGCGGCTTCGAGCATCTGTTGTAGCTCCGCGCCGACGGAACCTCCGGCGGTGACAACCGCGCGCACCGGCACGTCGTGGGCGTGCAGCGCGAGGGCGACATTGACGCCCTTGCCGCTGGGTTCGCTGCGGCTGCGATGGCTGCGGTTGACCGATCCGAGCACGACCTCGTCGAGGAACACGGTGCGGTCCACGCTCGGGTTCGGTGTCAGGGTGATGATCATGCTCGCTCCACTTCGATTCCGGCGGTGCGCAATTGCGCGTACTGGCCGTCGGTGAGACCGGTATCGCTGATAAGGATGTCGATGTCATCGAGGTCGCCATGTTTGGTCCCCTTGACGACGCCGAACTTGCTGTGGTCGGCCAACAGGACACGCTTGGCTGCGCAGCCGAGCATCAGTCGCTTCACGGCCGCCTCGGCGGGGTCCGGCGTGGTCAGCCCCCGCGTCATCGAGATACCGTTTGTGCCCAGAAAGGCGACGTCGACATTGATCTCGGCGAGTGCCCGCGCAGCCCAGTCACCGACCTCGGCGAAAGTCACGTTACGCAGCCGCCCGCCAAGGGTGAAGACGGTGAGCCGCGGTCGGGTCAGCAGTGACATCGCCAGGGGCACAGTGTTGGTGTAAACCGTCAGGTCGCGGTCGCCGGGGAACAGCTCGACCAGTTTGGCTGTCGTTGACCCGGCGTCGATGAGCACCGAGCCCTTTACCGGCAGATGGTTGAGCGCGGCCTTGGCGATGCGGGTCTTCTCCGATGCCAACTGAGTTCGCGTCTCGACCGCCGGCTCGAACGCCAGCGATTGGACGGGCACCGCGCCGCCGTGCACGCGCCGCAGTAGACCTTGACGCTCGAGCGCGATGAGATCCTTGCGGATCGTCTCTCCCGTTACGCCGAGGGACTCTGCGACCTCCAACGCGTCGACGCGACCGCTACTCAGAAGCCGGTCGAGGATGTGCTTCTTGCGCTGATCGGCGTACGGGGTGCGGGCATCGACATTGTCGGTCATGACACCACCACTGGAGAGGCCGACGCGTCGGCGGCCGCGGCCTTGGCGGCCAGCAGCGCCGCACCGCGGGCCCCGGCTTCGTTGACTTCGGCCTGCACGAGTTCTCCGAAGCGGCGGCGCTTGACCGCGATGAGCCCGGCGCTGCGCGACCATCCACCGGTGACCACCAACGTCCGGTGCGGTCCGCTGACCGCACTCATCGCATCGTGAATCTCGGCGACCTGATCGGTGACCTCCTCGAGGGCCGCCCGCCACAGATGCGCCGGGCTGTCAGCGTCGGCGACGCCCAGAACGTCGAGCCTGCCGAATGCCGGTGCCACGACGCGTATCTCGGGCGGGGGCAAGGCGATGGCGGCAGCGTCCAGCGCAGGCAGGTCGCCTCTTTCCTTGCCGAGTAGTGCGAGGATGCGTTGCAGCGCAAGCCCGCCCTGCGTTGCGCCGAGCAGGCACCAGTGGTCGGCGACGGCGTGCCAGCCGGTGGTGATACCTGCCTCGGCGAGCTCGGCGATGACATCGGGGGAGAGGCCTGGTGCGATGGTTCGCACCAGCGCTTCAGCAGTACCGCAGGAATCCAGCTCGTCACCGGGTCCGTCGGCGCCTGCGCCGATTACCGCGGCCTGGTGATCGTGGCCTGCAATGGTCAGCACCGCTCCGGCCAATCGCGGCAGCCCGGTCTCGGCACTGACCCGGCCCAGTGGGGTCCCTGCCGTGACCAGCGGCGGCATCAGCGATTGACTGGCTCCTGACCAAGCCAGGGTGTCTTCCCACCAGGAGCGCTGTGACAGCCGCAGCCAGCCGGTCCGGGAAGCGAGTGACTGTTCGGTGGCTTCCTCGCCGCCGAACCCGCGCACGATCCACTCCGCGACGTTGAGCCTGCGCACTGCGCCGCGCGCAGAGGGGACGTTGTCGATCAGCCACCGGTGCTTTGTGAGAGACCACTGCTGCCGCAGCGGCAGGCCGGTCGTCGACGAGAAGTTCTGTGCGCCAATGGCGCCGCGCAGACTCTCCAGCTCCGCATGGTCGCGAGTGTCATGCCAGGCGATGACGGGAGCCACCGGCTCTCCGCGCTTGTCGAGCAGCACACCGGATTCGGCCAGGCTCGCCACGCCGATTCCACCGATGATGCCGGGCGGGCAGTCGGCCAACGCTTCGGCGACGGCGGACCGGGCCGCCGCAAATAGGGCGGTCGCATCGAGTTCGGCGCCCGAAGTCGTCACCGTCCATGGGGTGGTGGCGCGCCCGGACGCTACGGGCTCGCCGTCCTGCGTGAACACCACAGCCTTGCTGGTGGTGGTCCCGACGTCGACGCCGACGAACAGCGAGCCCTGCATT
Organism: uncultured Actinomycetota bacterium; assembly: GCA_963734385.1. Taxonomy (GTDB): domain Bacteria; phylum Actinomycetota; class Actinomycetes; order Mycobacteriales; family Mycobacteriaceae; genus Mycobacterium. Next base: position 56,247 of record CAVTHR010000019.1, read on the forward strand.
TCCCTCCTCTTGGTGAGCGCTTGTCCAATTGGAATCTGATGGATATAGTTGCGTTTCGTTGGAACCTTGTCAAGGTGCGTTACCCGCTGGAAGGGACGTCTGATGCCGCTCGCCCGAACCGCCGACCTGGTCGCCGCCGCGTATCGCGCCGGCTCGGGAGTTGTGGCCTTCAACGTCATCACCCTCGAGCACGCCGAGGCGATCGTTGCGGGTGCCGAGAAGGCCAACCGGCCGGTGATCTTGCAGATCAGCGAGAACGCGGTGAAGTTTCACTACGGCCGACTGGCGCCGATCGCGGCCGCAACCACGGCGGTCGCTGCGGCAGCGGCCGTCCCCGTGTCGGTCCATCTCGACCACGTCGAGGACGAGGAGCTCCTGCATGCCAGCGCCGAAAACGGTGCCAGCTCAGTGATGTTCGACGCCTCCAAACTCGACTACGACGCCAACGTCGCGGCCACCAAGGCCGCCGCGGATTGGGCGCACCGACGCGGCATGTTCATCGAAGCCGAACTGGGCGAGGTCGGCGGAAAGGACGGAGCGCACGCCCCCGGGGTACGCACCGATCCCGCGGAGGCCGCTGCCTTCGTGGCCGCCACGGGAGTCGACGCCTTGGCGGTCGCCGTCGGCAGCTCCCACGCCATGTCGGAGCGGACCGCGTCGTTGGATCTTCGATCTCATCGCCCGGCTGCGCTCTGCGGTGCCCGTGCCGCTCGTGCTGCACGGTTCCTCGGGAGTCGCCGACGACGAACTCCGCAAGGCTGTGAGTGCCGGCATCACCAAGATCAACGTCGGTACCCTTCTCAACGTCCATTTCACAGAGGCCGTGCGCGCCCACCTCGCGTCCGACGACAAGGTGACGGACCCGCGCAAGTACCTTCTAGCGGCGCGGATCGCGATCGCCGATGCGGTGGCTGCAATGTTCAGCGCGATCGACTGACTAGCATCACTGCCCATGAGCAACGTTGCGGTCATTACAGGTGCAGGCGGCATGGGCACGCCGACCGCGAAGATCATCGGGCGTGACCACACCGTCGTCCTGTGTGACGTCAGGCAGGACCGGCTCGACGAGACGGGCGCGGCGCTGGACGGCCTCGGCATCACGTCCAAGGCAATCAACTGCGACGTCACCGACCGACAGGCCGTCGCCGAACTCATCGACACCGCAGCAGGGCTCGGCACAGTCGCCGCCGTGATTCACACCGCCGGTGTGAGTCCCAGCATGGGTGACGCCGAATACGTCATGCGGACCAACGCGATCGGCACGTTGAACGTCAACGAGAGCCTTCTACGGGATCGCCGGCGAAGGCTCTGTCATCGTCAATGTTGCGTCAATGGCCGCACATCTCCTGCCCGAAAACATGATTCCCGCATCGCAATTCCCGCACGCGCTGGACGACGAATACGCTTTCATGAACGAGATGCTGGAGGCCTGCAGCATCGCTCCCGAGGAGATGCGCTCCGGTATCGCCTACGCGGTGAGCAAGAGCTTCGTCAGGTGGTACTCCACATCACAGTCGGAGCGGTTCGGCAGCCAAGGGCATCCGCATCGTGTCCGTCTCGCCGGGCTCCGTCGACACCGAAATGGGCAGGCTGGAGGCGGATGCCGGAGCTGGTGCGCTGGTCGCCGATGCCGCGGTCCCCCGGTGGGGCAAGCCCGAGGAGATGGCGGAGCTGCTGGCGTTCTGTGCCAGCGACAAGGCGGCCTACCTCACCGGCACCGACATCCTCAACGACGGCGGAGTGGTTGCCTCTGTGAGGGAGCGAGCCAGGCTGGCCGCCGACAGCGGCTAGCTGTCAGAGCACGTCCACCCAGAAGACGATGGCCGCTGTCGCCGTGGCAAGCACGGTCAGCAGGATGGTGTCGCTCTGCCGCAGTTCGGTCGCGTCCGTCTTCTCCAACCGCAGTTCCCGCGCGATCAGGAACAACGGGAATGCCACGCTGATCGCGATGAGGAACCCGCCGAGGATGTAGGCCCACACGAACTTGACGCCGTGCTTGCGCGCCTCGATCACCATCAAGACTGCGGCGGCGAGAAGGAACAGGGCGATGTCGACGGTGATCGACCGCGACGAAGGATTGACCTTCAGGGCTTCGAAGAAGCCGAAGAAGCTTCCGCCACCGTTGAAGAAAAGGAGGTTCTGGCTCCAGGTGGCCACCAGGGCGACAAGCGCGATAACGGCGTAGGCGGCGCAGAGCAATTTCCGGGACATGAGCATGTGCTCACGGTAGAAGGCGCAGCACCTTCAAGATCGGTAACTGCATCATCTATTATCTACGTATGAATGCAGATAGTGCAGATCGGCCTCGCATCGACGACGACCAGGTGGGCCTGATCGTCGAGGTCTTCCGGATGCTGGCCGACCCCACCCGGGTGCAGGTGCTGTGGGCGCTGGTCGACCGCGAACTGTCAGTCAACGAGCTCGCCGAGTTCGTCGGCAAGCCTGCGCCGTCCGTCTCGCAGCACCTGGCCAAGCTGCGGATGGCCCGGCTGGTCAGCACCCGCAGGGCGGGCACGACGATCTTCTACAGCATCGAGAACGAGCACGTCCGCCAACTCGTCAACGACGCGGTGTTCAACGCCGAGCACGCCGGACCTGGCGTCCCCGCCCACCACCGCGGCGACGTGGCGCCGCTGACCGCGCGGAAGGTCAGGCCGGTAGTGGCGCACGCTCTCGTTCCGCACAGCCACGACGCCGCCGACAGCGTCGACGGCGCGCTCGAGTCCAGCGCGATCGGAATCCGCGCGGTCAAGATCAGCCTGGCCGCGCTCGGTGTGACCGCACTGGTGCAGGCCGTCATCGTGGTGCTCTCCGGCTCGGTTGCGTTGGCGGCGGACACCATTCACAACTTCTCCGACGCATTGACCGCCGTGCCGTTGTGGATCGCGTTCGCGCTCGGCACGCGGGCGGCGACGCGGCGATATACCTACGGGTTCGGCCGCGCCGAGGACCTCGCAGGGCTCTTCGTGGTCGCGATGATCGCCCTGTCGGCGGTCGTCGCCGGGTACGAGGCAGTGATGCGGCTGATACACCCGGTGCAGATTCAACACGTGGGCTGGGTGGCCGCCGCCGGTCTGGTCGGCTTCATCGGAAACGAGTTGGTGGCGCTGTACCGGATTCGCGTCGGTCGCCGAATCGGTTCTGCCGCACTGGTTGCCGATGGCCTGCACGCCCGCACCGACGGCTTCACGTCCTTGGCGGTGTTGCTCAGCGCGGGCGGCGTCGCGCTCGGGTTCCCGCTGGCCGACCCGATCGTCGGGCTGTTGATCACCGTGGCGATCCTGTCTGTACTGCGCACCGCCGCCCGAGATGTGTTCCGGCGCTTGCTGGATGGCGTCGATCCGGAACTCGTCGAGACCGCCGAAGCCGTCTTGGCGTCGCGGCCGGGGGTCAGGGCTGTGCGCAGCGTGCGGATGCGCTGGATCGGTCACCGCCTGCATGCCGACGCCGAATTGGACGTCGAACCCGGCACCAGCCTGGACGAGGCGCACCGGCTCGCCCACGACGCCGAGCACGAGCTGATCCACGAGGTACCGAAGCTGGGCAGCGCGCTGATCCACGCCTACCCGTCACACGGTCGGGGTGGCGGTCCGTCGCTGCAAGGCCAATGAGCCGGTGAGGACGAGAATTCCTGCGGCGGAGAGCAGCGCGCCTGCGGCCGCGGGTGCGGTGTAGCCGTATCCGGCCGCGATGACGAGCCCGCCGACCAAAGCGCCGATCGCGTTGGCCATGTTCAGTGCGGAGTGATTGAGGGACGCCGCCAACGTCCTGGCGTCGTACGCGACGTCCATCAGCCGGATCTGCAGTGCCGGCCCCATCGCCGAGCCGGCGGCGCCGATGGCGAACAACACCAGCAGAGCCGTCCACGGGTTGTGCGAGGCCACCACAAAAACTGTCAATGCGACGCCAAGGGCGCTCATCGACACGTACAGACCACGAACCACCGAAACGTCCGCCATCTTGCCGCCGAGTAGGTTTCCTACCACCATGCCGAGGCCGAAGACCATGAGTGCCAACGGAACCAGCGCCCGGGGCATCCCTGCGACATCGGTCATCGTCGTGCTGATGTAGGTGTACACGGCGAACATGCCACCGAATCCGATCATGCCGACCAGCATCGCCAACCACACCTGCACCCTTTTGAGCGCGCCGAGCTCGGTCAGCGGACTGGTCACGTGCATCGACCGCAGCGGTGGGAGCCAGAATGCGATCGCGGTCAGTGTCACCACTCCGACGGCGACGACCAGACCGAATGCGCTGCGCCAGCCAAGGGCCTGGCCGAGCCAGGAGGCCATCGGCACACCGACGACGGTCGCGACGGTCAACCCCGTCATCACGTGCGCCACGGCTTTGGCTCGGTTCCGCGGTCCCATCAGGAAGGAGGCCACCAGCGCGGCGACGCCGAAGAACGCCCCATGGGGTAGGCCTGCGACGAAGCGCGCGGCGATCAGCATCCCGTACGACGGGGCGAACATGCTGGCCAGATTGCTGAGTGTGAACACAGCCATCAGCCCCAACAGCACCGTCTTTCGCGGCATCCGGGCGGTGAGCGCGGCGATCAGCGGAGCGCCGACGACGACACCGAGCGCGTACGCCGAAATGACGTGTCCGGCAGTCGGTTCGGAGATGGCGAAACTGGACGCGATGTCCGGAAGCAGTCCCATTGCGACGAACTCGGTGGTTCCGATGCCGAACCCGCCGAAGGCGAGCGCCAACACTGCCAGCCACCGCACCGATGGCGCGGGCGCGACGACGGAGACGGGCGTCAAGGGGCGATCAAGCGAGATGGTCACAAACGTTGGACCTTCCTGTGGTCGGACGTTGGCCACGGTAACGAGACTTTCGCTAGTCGAGCAAACCGACTTAGGCATTTTGACGGCAAAAGTGAGGCAGGTTACGATTGGACGACGAACCCGATCGACCCTATTGGAATCGATGACATGGCCTTTTCCCGAACTTCACCGGCCACCTCGGCTGGCGATATCTACGGCCTCATCCGTGCGCAAGGGCGCTACGACACGCGCCGAGCTCGGTGAACTGACGAGGCTGTCCCGCACCGCCGTGGCGGCCCGGGTGGCTGCACTGGCGGATCAGGGTCTGATCACCGAACGTGAACAAGCACCGTCCACCGGTGGCCGTCCCGCCGCACAGCTGGCGTTGAACGCCGACGCCGGGGTCGTGCTCGCCGCCGCGATCGGGCGCAGCCGGACCCGGCTGGCGGTGTGCAACCTCGCCGGCGAGATCCTGGCCGCAGGTGATATCGACCAGGAGATCGGCATCGGTCCCGACGAGCTGATGCCCGACGTGGTCAAGAGGCTCGATGTCCTCCTCGACGATCACCGCAATGCTCGCATCCACGGTGTCGGGCTGTGCCTGCCAGGGACGGTCGACCAGCATCGCGGCTGCAGCCTCGACTCGCCGATCATGAGCGGCTGGGACGGGGTACCGCTGGCGCCGTATTTCGCTGAGTTGACCGATGCGCCCGTCATCCTCGACAACGACGCCAATGTCATTGCGCTGGCTGAGCGACGGGGCGACCGACAGGTCGTCGACGATGTACTTGTCGTCAAGGCCTCGACGGGTCTCGGAGCCGGCATCATCGCCGGGGGTTCGCTACAGCGTGGCGCTGTTCAAGCGGCGGGGGAGTTCGGTCACAACAAGACGCCTGCCGCAACAGGGCTGCCCTGCCGCTGCGGAGACACGGGCTGCCTGGAAGCGGTCGCCGGTGGCTGGGCGCTGGTTCGGGCGCTGGCGCAACAGGGCCGCTCGGTCGGCCACATCCGTGATGTCGTGGAGTTGGCCAACGGCGGCGACGCCGAAGCCCGCCGGATGATCCGGGACAGCGGCCGCCACGTCGGCGAAGTCCTCGCCGCCGCGGTGAATCTGCTCAATCCCGCGTTGCTGGTTGTCGCAGGCGACATGGCGAAGGCCTACGACATTTTCGTCGCCGGCCTGCGGGAGACGTTGTACGGCAACGCAACCGCGCTCGCGACCCGCGTGCTCCAAGTCGTGCCGTCCACCTTTGGCGACCAGTCTGGCGTCATCGGTAGTGCAACCATGGTTCTCGATCACGTGTTGAGCCCACGCGTGATAGATGAGACGCTGGACGCCAACGCCAAGAGGCCGAAGTTCAGACGCGGGTCCACTGCTGGGTGAGTCGGAACAGGTAGGCCAACGCGGGTAGCACGATGATGCCTGCCAGCCCCACCACGACGAGCAGGCCGATCAAAGTCGAGTCCGCGCCCGCGGCATCGTTGATGGTGACCTCGTCGACCAGCAGCCACGGGTACTGGCCCACGCCCCATCCCGCGACCACCGAGCCAACGGCGATCACCGCGGAAACCCTTGCCGGCGAGAATCTTCGGCGATAGAGCAACACCAGCGTCGCCACTCCGGCGACGGCGGCGAGAACCAGCAATGGGGACGCGGCGGTGCGCAGTCCGTGGCTGAGCGTTGGCGCATCGTGTGCGACGGGGTAGAGACCCGCGAAGACCACGATGCCGGTGATGACACCGACGGCGAGGGTGCGTGCGCGCATACGCTCGGCAAGGTCCGTGCTACCCGCACGGGCGGCGTCGGCGGTGAGGAACACCCCGGCCAGGAAGACGCACGTCGTCACCGCCAGGCAACCACCCACCAATGACGTCGGATTGGTCCATGACCCGATGAGGTCGCCGTAGCCGTCCGCGGGCACCCGGCCGGAGGCGATCGCCCCTGCCGCCGCACCGAGAAAGAATGGAGTGATCAACGACGACGCGGCGAAGGTCGCGCCGAACAGCCGCGCCTGGGCGTACGTCTCGGCGTACTTGCGGAACGCAAAGCTAGCACCGCGCAACACAATTCCCGCCAGCGCAAGGCTCAGCGGTATCAATAGCGTCGTCGTTGCTGCGGCGAAGGTGCCGGGAAAGCCGGTCCACCACATGACGAGGATGTAGATCAGCCACACGTGGTTGGCTTCCCACACCGGACCGATGCTGGTGTCGATGAGGGTTCGCACTTCACCCCCGCGCTCCCCGGCTCCGGCGGTGAGGTCATAGAAGCCCGAACCGAAGTCGGCGCCTGCGAACAACGCATACACGACGACGCCGAGGAACATCGCCATCGCCACGACCGCCGCCAGCGTCATCGCACCGGCTCCTCGTGCGGAGGTCCATACGGGCTGGGCAGGTCCGTTTCGCCGGTGCGCCACCGACGAGCCATGGACCGCAGTACGACGACGGCCCCGATCGTCATGCCGAGATAGATGACGAGCACGCCGACGTAGCTCCACCACAGCCCGGGGTTCGTGCTGGCGGCGTCGGTGGTGCGCAGTATCTGCCACACCGTCCACGGTTGACGGCCCACCTCGGTGGCGACCCAGCCGAGTTCCATGGTCAGAACCGCCAGCGGGCCGCCGATCACCGAAAACCGAAGGAACCAACGGTTTTCCAGCAGATCATGCCCCCGCCAGCGGAACAGCCAGAACAACACCACCGCGGCGGCGAGCAACGTGCCGATGACGACCATCGACTGGAACGCCAGGTGGGTGATGTTGACCGGCGGCCAATCCGCCTTGGGCACCGTATCCAGCCCAGGCACAGGCGCATCCAGCGAGTTGCGCGCGATGATCGACCCCAGCCGGGGAATCTCCACCACCCCGTGCACCTCGCCATCGATCAGCACTCCGCCCAACCGAAACGGGGCCGGGCCCTCGGTGGTCTCGGCGAGTTCGAACGCGGCGAGCTTGGCCGGTTGCGTGTCGTGGATCCGCATGCCCAGCACGTGACCGACGAGCGGCTGGGCCACCGCGGCCACCGTCCCGAAGACAAACGGCACGGTGAAGCCCAGGCGGTGGTGCGCGTCGTTGCGGCCACGCAGCAGACCTGCGGCGTATACCCCCGAGACCACGAAGCCGACGACCATGAACGCGGCCAGCCACATATGCAGGAACTGCAGCCACACACCGTCGTTGAACATCGCCCGCCACGGGTTGACGTCGGTGACGGCTCCTCCACGGATCGCGAAACCGGTCGGATTGTTCATCCAGGCGTTGACCGAAACCACACAGAAGGTGCCCACGATGCCGGAGATGCCCATCGGGATGAGCATCGCGAGATGCCGCCGCGGCGGCATGCGGTCCCAGCCGTACAGGTAGATGCCGAGGAAGATCGCCTCGACGAAGAACGACAATCCCTCGAAGGCGAAAGGCAGGCCGAGCACGTCGCCGAAGCGCCCCATCAGGCCCGGCCACAGCAGCCCCATCTCGAAGCTGAGCACGGTGCCGGACACCGCGCCGATGGCGAACAGCACCGCCGAGACCTTGCCCCACCGCTTGGCCAGCCCGAGCGCCACCGGGTCGTTGCGGACGATGCCGCGCCGGTGCATCACGTAGATGACGGTCGGAAAGGCGACGCCGAAACACGCGAGGATGATGTGCCAGCCCAACGAGACCGCCATCTGCTGGCGTGCAGGCAGTAGTCCGGGCGGTTCGGATGCCAGCAGCAGGGTCGCGTCGCTGAGCCCCATTTCGTCAAGCCTATCTCCGGAACAGAGCCTGCCAAGCCTGACGGTTCGCTCGCGCTAGAGCCGATTCTCCGGGCCGACCACCGCCCACACTGTCTTGCCCGACAGAGTCGGCGCGTTTCCCCACTGGCGGCAGAGCGCATTCACCAGCCGCAGCCCCCATGGTTCGTCGGCGCCTGCAGGTGTTTCACGGATGCTGGCCTGTGCGGGGCTCGGAATCCTCGACCGCAACCGTGACTGCCGCGCCTTCGGATTCGAGTCGAATTTCGGGCCTGCTGTTTGTGTGCTTCAAGACGTTCTCGACCAACGCGGTGATGATCACCTGGCGTGACGGGAATCAGTTCGGTTTGCGCCCAAGCCGTCAGCCACTGCTCCACCAGCTCGCGCGACTGGCCGAGGCTGGACATGTCGGCGGGTAGACCGGCCCTGGCCCGGTGGCGGTCGGCGCCGCAGCGAGGCAGGGTCGCGAGCGCCGCGTCGATCGTCTGACAAACCGGCACCCGCCGCGTGATCCCGCTTCGGCGAAGTGCCGATCCGCGTTCTGGCTGCCCGCACACGAGCAGGATCGGCGTGTTGGGCCACACGCCGATATGCCAGCGCGCGCTCGTGAACACCGTCCACGCTGTCTCTGCGGGAACCGTCAGTCGACCGACGTCGACGATGACTGCCCTTGGCTCTTCGAGGGCCGCTTCGATGACAGAGTCCCGCAACGATCGATAGGTCGAGGAATCCAGAACGCCGTCGGGGGTGAGCACGGTCGCGCCGTCGACCGCATCAGCGGTGACGGTCAACGTGCAGGCATGTCCCATTGACCTTTGGTTACCCACGCGCGGGTCATGATCACACCTTTGAAATGACCTTTTCGGCGAACGACTCGAGGTTGCGGATCTTGGTCTCCAGCGGTTCTGTGTCGCTGCCCATGATGTAGGGATTTCGGAAGCCGACGATCGCGTCCGTAACGCCCTTGTCCTCCAGGCGCTTGATGCCGTCCGGCGTGTACGCGTCGACGGACATGACGTGAATCTCGAAGGGTCCGGTGCGGCCCTCTTCGTCGCGAATCTCGTCGAGCCTCGTGATGAGCCGGTCGAGTTCCTTGCGGCCGCTGCCGCCGTGCATCCAGCCGTCGCAGCGGGCCGCCCTGCGCAACGCCGCCTCGGCATGCCCGCCGATGAGGATCGGGATCGGCTCGGACGGCGCCGGCGTCATCCTGGTCTTGGGGATGTCGTAGAACTCGCCGTGAAACTCGAAGTAGTCACCCGACGTCAGGCCCCTGATGATCTCGATGCACTCGTCCATTCGCTTGCCGCGCTTGGCGAATGGGACGCCCATCACCTCGTAGTCCTCCGGCCACGGGCTGGTGCCGACGCCGAGGCCGAGGCGGTTGCCGAAGACCGCCGCCAGCGAGCCCGGCCTGCTTGGCCACCAGGGCCGGCGGCCGGATCGGCAGCTTCAGCACGAAGAAGTTGAACCGCAGCGTCGTAGTGACCGCGCACAGCGCACCGGCAAGGACGAATGCCTCGACGAACGCCTTGCCATCGAGGAACTCGCGGTTCCCGTCGGGGGTGTACGGATACTTCGCATCCGACTCGAACGGATAGGCGACGCTGTCGGCGACCGTCATGGCGTGGTACCCCGCGTCCTCGGCCGCTTTGGCCAACGGGATGTAGTACGCCGGGTCCGTCATCGCCTCCGCGTAGGTGAACCGCATGCCTAAATACTAGAACGTGTTCTAGTAGGACGTTTGACGCACGACTCGGGTGGGAACGTCGGGGCGATGAACGCGTCGAAAGCCATTTACAAGCCGCTCTCAATCGCTACCAGCGTCGCAGGCGGCTTGATTGCCGGAAAAATCTTCACCGAGATCTGGCAGCGCCTGAACCCGTCCGACGAAGAGCCGCCGGAGCCGCAGGACCTGTCGCGATCCACGCGGGAGGCCTTCCTCGCCGCGGCCGTGCAAGGGTTGATTGTCGGGCTTGTTCGTGCGGCGTTCGCCCGGGCCGAAGCGCACGGGTATCGGGCGCTCACGAGTGAGGACCCGTCGTAGCCGGGGCATGATGTAGCAGGTGCGCAGTTGGCTGACCCGCAATGTGCGGGTGCTCTCGGCCGTCTCGTTTCTGCAGGACACCGCAAGCGAGCTGCTGTACCCGCTGCTCCCCATCTACCTCACCTCGGTGCTGGGCGCGCCGGTGGCGGTCGTCGGTGCGGTGGAGGGCGCCGCTGAGGGTGCGGCGTCGCTGACCAAACTCGCGGCCGGTCCGCTCAGCGACCGCTTCGCGCGCAGGCCATTGATTGCTTCGGGCTATGGCATGGCCGCGCTCGGCAAGGTCATCGTCGCCGCCGCCACGGGCTGGCCCGGTGTGCTGGCCGGGCGGGTTGTGGACCGGCTCGGCAAGGGAATTCGCGGCGCGCCGCGCGACGCGTTGCTCGTCGAGGACATCGACGGCGCCGCCCGCGGCCGGGTGTTCGGCTTCCACCGGGCGATGGACACCTTCGGCGCCGTAGTCGGTCCGCTGCTCGGCCTCGTCGGCTACGAACTGCTCGACCACCAGATCGCGCCGCTGCTCTGGGTGGCCGTCGTTCCTGCGGTGCTGAGCGTGGCTCTGGTGTTCCTGGTGCGCGAGACGCGGCGGGCAGTGCGCACGCAGCGGGCGCCCATTTTCGCGCACGTGCGGGATCTACCACACCGGTATTGGCGGGTGACGCTGGTTCTGGTCGCTTTCGGCATCGTCAACTTCCCAGACGCTTTGTTGCTGTTGCGGCTCAACGAGATCGGCTTCTCCGTCGTCGAGGTCATCCTGGCCTATGTCGGATACAACTTGGTGTACGCGGTGTCGAGCTATCCGGCGGGGCTGCTGGCCGACCGCATCCCGAGGGCTGCGGTGTTCGGCATCGGCCTGGTCTTCTTCGCGGTCGGCTACATCGGGCTGGGTCTGACCACCAATGCGGTCGCGGCGTGGGTCCTGATCGGTGTCTACGGATTGTTCACCGGATGCACCGACGGCGTTGGCAAGGCGTGGATTTCGTCGCTGGTCGGATCCGATCAGCAGGGCAGCGCACAGGGTGTGTTCCAGGGCGCCAGCGGTTTCGCGGTGTTGGCGGCCGGTTTGTGGGCTGGCTTTCTCTGGGGGGCCGACGGTCGCCTGCCGCTGTTGGTGTCCGGGATCGTCGGTGCCGTGTTCGCGGTCGGCCTGCTGGCCGCCGCGCTGCGCTATCGGTTTGGTACGACGACCTCGACGTCGTCGAGGGCGTAGGGCGGAGCGCCGACGCCGGCCACCGAGTACCTGCGCTGCGGCGTGCGCTCGGTGATTCGGCCCTCGGCTGCCCGGTCGCCGATCGTCAAGGTCACCGGTTGAGACTGAGTGAGCACATTGTCGGGCAGCGCGTCGAAAATGGTGCCCTGCCAGTGGTATCGGCCGTCGATGGGCTCGAGACGGCCGGACAGCCGCACCCGCACCTGGTGTTCGTCGTCGCCGATGCGGATCGTCGCAGGGCCGTCGTAGAGGTCGACGTCGACGGCGATGTGTGAGCTGAGGTCGAAAGACGAGGGCGCCAACTCCAGCATCCGGCGCCAGTACGACGGGTCCGGCGGGTCGGGTTCGTCGGCCCTGCGGTTGTGGAACGACGCGCTGGGTGCTGAACAGAACCTCGATGCGCGTGCTGCCGGTGCGCTGCATGAGCTTGAAGCAGTTCGGCGATGTAGTCCAGCCGCGCATCGGCGACAGCGTCATCATCGGTGACGGTGAAATAGTTGGGTACGCCGTGCATGGCCACCCCGAGGTAAGGCACCACATTCTCTCGGCCGGAACGGATTTGGTTCGTGACGACGATCCGTGCGCGGCAGGTGGGCAGGATCCAGGTCGCGGTGGCTTCGTCGAACGCAGCCCCGCCGAGATCGCAGTCGTCCATGACCGCGATGTTGGTGATGCCCGCATTGGCGAGTCGGTGCTCGGCGCGGTCGACCCCCACGACGACGACGTCGTAGCAGCCTTCTGTCATCGCGGCAGAAAGCCGGTGCGCCGCCACAGCCGGCGCGCAATCGGCCCCATCAGGCCGACCTCCTCCAGGAACGCGGCCAGCGGGGCGAAGCCGGTGGCCTGAACCTCGTGACGATGCGGGCTGGTGCGGGCGAGGTGCCGCGCGCGGTTCGCGTCGAGCCCGACGCGGTGGTACGGAACCCGGTTGGTGAACAGGAAGCGGAAGAACATCCCACCGAGACCGTTGACGTTGGACACCCACAACCGGGTGAGCCTGCCCATGTTGGGTGTCCGCTTCCGCAGGCCGTCGCGGGCGAACTGGATATGCCGCGCTTCTTCGGTGACGTGAATCCGCATCAGCCGCTGCACCATCGGCTGTAGTTCGTCGTCGTCCATCATCTGCCGTTGCAACGAGTCGAAGATCTCCTCGCCGATCAGCGCTGCCACCCAGAGCACAGATCCCTTGAAGCCCAACGGCAACGCGTTGATGATGACGCGCTGCCGCCACCGCGGCACCACCGGCTTCGCGCCGACGTGTTCGATCGCCTTGCCGAACATCACCATGTGGCGGGTTTCGTCGCCGAGCTCTGTCAGCTCGTAATGCGTGGAGCGCGCCGTCGGATCCTGGTGCATGATCTTGCGCAGCAGCGCCTGGTTCAGGATGTTCTCGAACCAGATACCGGCCGAGAGCGTGTTCACGAGCTCCTGCCGGGACAGCTCGATCTGCTGCTCGCGGGTCATCTCGTCCCACATCGGGGTGTCGTACAGCGAGACGCACTTCGGCGGCAGGAAGAACTTGTCGGGGTCCAAGGGCGCATCCCAGTCGATGTCGACGACGGGCGCGTAGGACTTCTTCACCGACCCCTTGAGCAGACGCTCGGCGAACTCCTGGCGGGTGGGTGCTGGCTGCTGCCTCATCGAGGCGGTCATCCGCGACTCCCTCTATAGAGCTGGTGTCTCCAAGGTAAGGATGCCAGCCGAAAGTTGTCAATACCAGCGGTACCGGATACTTCTTGGTAACGGTCGCTGTTTTACGGAAGCGTCAGCGGGTAACGGGCGGTATGGCCACCAAGCAGACTCGTGAGAGCCGCCCACCCGATCCCGACGACCCGCGGAAACCGGACTCGCCAACCGATCTCACCAGGCCGTCGCTGCTCTTCGTTTTGCGCAAGACCGCGCGGGAGTTCCAGCAGGATCAGTGCACCGACCTCGCGGCGGCACTCACCTATTACGCGGTGCTGTCGTTGTTTCCTGCATTGCTGGTGCTGGTGTCTCTGCTTGGCGTCTTCGGCCAGGGAGGCCGGACCGTCGACGCGGTGCTCGAGACGGCGGCGGGCGTCGTGCCGAGCGACGCAATGAATCTATTGCGTCAGCCCCTGGAGCAGTTGGTTCAATCACCATCTGCCGGCGTCGCCTTGATCACCGGCGCGCTCGGTGCGTTGTGGTCGGCTTCGGGCTACATCGGTGCGTTCGGGCGAGCAATGAACCGCATCTACGAGATCGACGAGGGCCGGCCGGTCTGGAAATTGCGTCCGCTGCAGCTGGTGCTCACCCTGGCCGGCCTCCTTCTGGCCGCGACAGTCGCCTTCATGCTCGCGGTAAGTGGACCGGTCGCCGAGGCCATCGGCAACGCGATCGGCGCAGGGTCGGTCGCCGTGACCGCGTGGAACATCGCGAAGTGGCCGGTGATTCTCGTCTGCGTCATCCTTGCCGTCGCAGTGCTCTACTACGCGACGCCCAACGTCAAGCAGCCGAGATTCCGGTGGATCAGCATCGGTGCAGCCTTTGCGATCCTCATGTGGATCGTGGCGTCGGTGCTGTTCGGTTTCTATGTCGCCAACTTCGGGAGCTACAACAAGACCTATGGTGCGCTCGCCGGGGTGATCGTGTTCCTGCTGTGGCTGTGGATCACGAACCTGGCGTTGCTGTTCGGTGCCGAACTGGACGCTGAACTCGAACGCGGCCGTCAGCTGCAGGCCGGGCTGCCCGCCGAGCACGACATTCAGTTACCCCCGCGCGACACCCGCGTCCTCGACAAGAACGAGAAGGCGGAGGAGAAGGACGTCAAACGTGCCGAGGAACTCCGCCGCACCAAGGGCGGAGACCGCTAGCGCATACTCGCGGGCGTGACTCGTCGCATCCACGTCATCGGTATCGGGGCGGGCAATCCCGATTATGTGACGGCGGAGGCAGTTCGTGCGCTCAACGACACGCAGGTGTTCTTCGCGATGGACAAGGGCGAGACGAAAAGCGACCTGGTGGCACTGCGTCGACAGATCTGCGAACGGTTCATCCGCGAGCCGGGCTACCGGTTCGTGGAGGTGGCGGACCCGCCGCGCGCCAAGGACGGCGACTATCGACAGGCCGTCGCTGACTGGCACGCAGCGCGGGCCACGGTCTGGGCCGACGCCATCGAACGTGAACTCGCACCGGACGGGGTCGGCGCATTTCTGGCGTGGGGCGACCCGTCGCTGTATGACAGCACGCTGCGGATCCTCGAAGCGGTGGCGCAGCACGTCGACATCGAATACGACGTCATCCCCGGCATCACCGCGATCCAGGCATTGACGGCCCGACATCGCATACCGCTCAACGACATCGGTGAACCCGTGCTGATCACCACCGGCAGGCGGCTGGCTGACCGACGGGTTCGACGGCAGCGCGGTGGTGATGCTCGACGGTGACTGCTCGTTCCGGTCCTGCCCGCCGGAAACCCGCATCTGGTGGGGCGCCTACCTCGGCACTCCGGAGGAACTGCTGGTGTCGGGCACCGTCGGCGAGGTCGGGGAAGACATCGCGAAGCTTCGTGCCGAGGCGCGGGCCCGCCACGGCTGGATCATGGACACCTATCTGTTGCGCAGCCCGTAGCGGCCCTTACTCACCGACCAACTGTTGCGTTTGTTGCGGCGATTACTCGTACTTTGCCGCAACAAACGACACAGTGTTGATGACGGCCCGGGCTAGTCGCGGGCATGGCAGGATCAGCGCCATGATGGCGTTTCTGCTGCGTGCAGCACTGACTGGATTCGCTTTATGGATAGTTACCCTGGTCGTTTCCGGGGTGGACTTCGTCGGCGGCGACACAACCCTGCAGAGGATCGGGATCATCTTGGTCGTCGCGGTGATCTTCGGGCTGGTCAACGCGATCATCAAGCCGATCGTGCAGTTGATCTCGATTCCGCTGTACATCCTCACGCTCGGGCCTCTTCCACATCGTGATCAATGCGCTGATGCTCTGGATCACCTCGTGGATCACCGAGAACACCACGCACTGGGGTCTCTACATCGACGACTTCTGGTGGACGGCGATCTGGGCGGCGATCGTGCTGTCGATCGTCAGCTGGGCGCTGTCGCTGATCGTGAGGGACACCCAACGCGTCACCCGCGCCTGACGGGCACACTGGATTCATGCCCGAACTGCCCGAGGTCGAGGCCCTGGCCGACCACCTCCGTCGGCACGCCGTCGGCCTCACCGTCGGACGCGTCGACGTATCCGCATTGTCCGTACTGAAGACGTTCGACCCGCCGATCACCGCGCTGTACGGCCAGGAGGTCACCGGCGCCAACCGGTGGGCCAAGTATCTCGGCCTGCAGGTCGGTGACCTTCATCTGATCACCCATCTATCCAGGGCGGGCTGGCTGCGCTGGTCCGACCAGCTGGCCGCGGCGCCGCTCAAGCCGGGTAAGGGGCCCATCGCGCTGCGGGTCCACCTCGGAACACCAGGTGCCGCACCGGGATTCGACCTGACCGAGGCGGGCACCCAGAAGCGGCTGGCGGTATGGCTGGTCGACGATCCGGCGAAGGTTCCGGGTATCGCGGCGCTCGGGCCGGACGCGTTGGAGTTGACGGCCGAGGGTCTGGCCGGCGTGCTGGCCGGGCAGAGCGGCCGGATCAAAACCGTCATCACCGACCAGAAGGTGATCGCAGGAGTCGGCAACGCCTACAGCGACGAGATCCTGCACGTAGCGAAGCTGTCGCCGTTCGCGACGGCGAGCAAGCTGACCGACGCGCAGCTGGCGGCGTTGCACGACGCGATGATCTCCGTGCTCACCGACGCGGTGTCGCGGTCGGTCGGCCAGCAGGCGGCGACGCTGAAGGGCGAGAAGCGGTCGGGGCTGCGGGTGCACGCGCGAACTGGGCTGCCGTGCCCGGTATGCGGTGACACCGTGCGCGAAGTGTCGTTCGCCGACAAGTCGTTTCAGTACTGCGCGACCTGCCAGACCGGTGGCAAGGTGCTGGCGGACCGGCGGCTGTCGCGGCTGCTCAAGTGAGTTGGCAGTAGGACCGAGTCGCCGACCCCAACGCCTGCCGATAGAGCGGGTCGAGTTGCCGTGCGGTTGCGACGACGTCGATGGTGTCGTTGAGCTGGGAGAAGCAGGTCGGGCTGTGCAGTGAACTCCATTGCAGCGCAATCTCATCGACCATCGTCTTGTTGAACCCGTCGATCTCGGACCGTGACGCCGACAGATCAGGTGCGGTCGCGGGCGCGGTGGCCGGATTCAACTTCCACTGACCGAACAGCGAGTACTCGACGCCCTCGGTGGCGCCGATCTGGTCGGTGAAGACCGTTCGCACGTATTGCGGGTCGACGCCGTGCGCGGTGGCGTCGGCGCCGACGGCGTCGAGCACGTCGTTGGCCCTTGCGGTGTCGGTGATGGGGCCGCCGTTGATCCACTTGGACGCCGCCACCGGATCGGCGGTGGCCAGCCGTTGCGCGGCGGTGTCCACGAGTCGGTACAGCGGGTTGACGGGTTCAGCGCCGGCGGTCGCGGGCAGGCGACAGTGCCCAGCCAAGATCACTCCGGCCACCAGCAGTAGTGCACTTCGATTACGGCTCATGTACCCATCATGCTTAGGCTGTCCGGGTGACTCGGCAGAAGATCCTGATCACCGGTGCCAGCTCGGGCCTTGGCGCGGGCATGGCCCGCACATTCGCCGCCAAGGGCCGCGACCTCGCGCTGTGCGCCCGTCGCATCGATCGCCTCGACGAGCTCAAGGCCGAGCTGACCGAGCGGTACCCCGGCATCACCGTGGCCGTTGCGGCGCTCGACGTCAACGATCACGAACAGGTGCCGAAGGTGTTCGCCGAACTGGAGGACCAGCTCGGCGGCATCGACCGCGTCATCGTCAACGCAGGCATCGGCAAGGGCGCCCCGCTGGGCTCGGGAAAGCTGTACGCCAACAAGCAGACCATCGAGACCAATCTCGTCGCTGCGCTGGTCCAAATCGAGACCGCAATCGAGATGTTCAAGAAAACCGGCGGCGGCCATCTGGTGCTGATCTCGTCGGTGCTCGGCAACAAGGGCGTGCCCGGCATCAAGACCGCCTACGCCGCCAGCAAGGCCGGGGTGTCGTCGCTGGGCGAATCGCTGCGCGCCGAGTACGCCAACGGCCCGATCAAGGTCACCGTGCTCGAGCCCGGCTACATCGAGTCCGAGATGACGGCCAGGTCGTCGTCGACGATGCTGATGGTCGACAACGAGACGGGCACCAAGAAGATGGTCGACGCCATCGAGCGGGAATCCGGTCGCGCGGTCGATACCACGGTGGCCCTGGGCGCCGCTGGTGCAGCTGTTAAAGGTGTTGCCTCCCAGGCTCACCAAACCTTTTGCTTAGCCAATCTCAAGGTTTAAGCACTTTGGGCACGCGGGTAGCCCAATTACATGAACGCGACACTGAAGAAAGCAATGACGTCCATATTGTTCGCGGGCGCTGCGGCATCGACCATCGCGCTCGCACCGATCGCCGCTGCTGATCCGCCACCGTGCGTGAATCCCGACGGCACGGCCTGCGAGGTCGTAGGTCCCGACGGCGCCTCCGGCCAGATTCCAGGGCCGGTCCAGGGCGGCGCTGATGGCAACGCCGGCACCGCCGGAGGTAGCGTGCCCGGCGGTGTGTGGGGTGTAGCCGGACCTGACGGAGCCCACGGCTGTGTCCCGATCTACGGCTGCCGTTCTGTCGGATAACTCTGGCAAACCTGTAGTCTCACAACCGAATACCTAGCAGACAAGCGCGGCAGTGGCGTCGAGTAGACGCTGCTGTCGCGCTTGTCTGAATCGTGGTAGACCAAGATCATGATGGCGAAAATTGCGCGACTGACACCCGTACTGTTCGCCGGTACTGCGGCTGCTGCGATCTGCGTAGCTCCGGCTGTGTACGCCGACCCACCACCTCCTCCGCCGTGCGTGAACGCCGACGGCTCAGCGTGCTCGGACATAGCAAACATCAACGGCGGCGGTGCCGATATCAACATTCCCTACGGCCCCAGCGGCACGGCCGACCGCGCCGGTGCGACCGGAGGGATTCCCTACGGCCTCTTCGGTTCCGCCGACGGGGGCGGGGCCAGCGGTGGCTTCTGGAACGGGCCGACCGGCGCCGCGGATCGTGGCGGTGCGAGCACTTGCTTGCCCAACGTGGGCTGCATCAGCATCCCCGCGCCCTAGCTGAACCGCGCGCTAACTGGACGCCGAGGATGCCGGCTGCCACCGCTTGACAAGTCGTTGGGTTTTCATAACAATACGTTGTATGAGTCCGGTGAGACGTGGGGAAACACTTCCCATTCATAACCGCATCGGCGTGCTGCGCGCCGAGCGGCGGATGACTCGGGCCGAGCTCGCGGCGTTGATCAACGTCAACCCGCAGACGGTCGGAGCGCTGGAGCGAGGCGATCACTACCCGAGCCTCGACTTGGCGTTCCGGATCTGCGACGTGTTCGGGCTGCCCGTCGAGGCGGTCTTCTCGCGCACCGTGTTCGTGCCCCTGTCCGCCGAGCTCTATGGCCGAAACGATCGAGCGCAAGGAGGCGATGGCGATGACGCTGAACCATGAGACCCTCATAGACCGATATCAGGACTTCCGTACCCGGCGGTTCCTCAAGAACGAACGCAAGTATTCGAACGCGCTGCCCGGCTGGCGGACACAGCGGCGCCGGCGCATGCTGGTCGGCGCATTGGCGTTGACGTTCGTCTACATGGCAGGCATTAGTGTGCTGTGTGCCTTCGGAATTCGGTGGGCACCGTTGCTGTGGTTGCCCGCATGGCTGGTCTACTTCCCGCTGTGGATAGTGCTGCAGATCGTCTCGGGCCGTCAGGGCGACGCACCGCTGGGCGCGCTCGACGAGTTCGAATGCAGCAGCGCAACAGCGCGCGATCGATCGGGCTGACGGTGACGCAGAACCTGATGCTGCTGCCGATCTTCTATCTGATCTTCGGAGCCGTCATCACCGATGGCGAGACACCGCAATGGCCTACGCAGGCGGCCTGATGGCGCTGACGACTCTAACGATCGGCGCCTGCACGCCCGCGATGATCCTGGGCTGGACCAAGCGCGACCAGGACACCGAGGACAGCTGCGACCGCGCTCTACGGCTGACTGCTGGCCGCGCTCCGTGCGGTAGTGCCGGACGAGTGCATCGGTCGAGCTGTCCGACTGCTTCGGAGGCGCTGCATCGCCGGTGATGACCGGCAGCAGCGCCTTCGCCTGCGTCTTACCCAACTCGACACCCCACTGGTCGAACGAGTCGATGCCCCAGATGGTGCCTTCGGTGAACACCTGATGCTCGTAGAGCGCGATCAACTGGCCGATCGCCGACGGCGTCAGCTGGGTGCCGAGGATCGACGTCGACGGCCGATTTCCCGGCATCACCTTGTGCGGCACCACCTCTGGTGGTGTGCCCTCCGCGGCGATCTCCTGAGCGGTCTTGCCGAACGCCAGCACCTGCGTCTGGGCGAAGAAGTTGCTCATCAACAGGTCGTGCATGCTGCCGGTGCCGTCGGCGGTGGCCAGGTCATCGGTCGGTTGGCTGAACCCGATGAAGTCGGCGGGGATCAATTGCGTGCCTTGGTGCAGTAGTTGGTAGAACGCATGCTGACCGTTGGTCCCCGGTTCGCCCCAGAAGATTTCGCCGGTGCCGGTGGTGACCGGTGATCCGTCGGCGCGCACGGACTTGCCGTTCGACTCCATCGTCAGCTGCTGCAGATAGGCCGCGAAGCGGGCCATGTCGTTGGAATATGGCAATACCGCCCGCGACTGCGCGCCGAAGAAGTTGTTGTACCAGACGCCGATAAGCCCAAGCAGCGCAGGCGCATTCGCCTCCAGGGGCGCGGTCCGGAAGTGCTCGTCGACGATGTGGAAGCCGGCCAGGAACTCGGCGAACCGCTCCTTGCCGATGGCCGCCATCACCGAGAGGCCGATCGCCGAGTCCACCGAGTAGCGGCCGCCGACCCAGTCCCAGAAGCCGAACATGTTGTCTGTGTTGATGCCGAAGTCGTCGACAAGCTTCTTGTTGGTCGACACCGCGACGAAGTGCTTCGACACGGCGGCGTCGCCAAGCGCGTCGGTGAGCCAGCGCCGCGCAGCGGTCGCGTTCGTCAGCGTCTCCAGCGTCGAGAACGTCTTCGACGCGACGATGAAAAGCGTTGAGGCAGGGTCGAGTCCGTCGAGTTTCGCCACCAGGTCGGCGGGATCGACGTTGGACACGAACCGGCATGAGATGCCCGCGTCGGCGTAATGGCGCAGTGCGCTGTACACCATCACCGGTCCGAGATCGGAGCCACCGATGCCGATGTTGATCACGGTGGTGATTCGCTCGCCCGTCGCTCCGGTCCACTCACCGCTGCGCAGCCGGTCGGTGAACTCGCCCATCCGGTCCAGCACCTCGTGCACATCGGTCACGACGTCCTGGCCGTCGACGGTCAGCTCGACTCCCCGCGGCTGCCGCAGGGCGGTGTGCAGCACGGCGCGGTCCTCGGAGGTGTTGATGTGCACACCGGAGAACATCGCGTCGCGGTGTTGTTCCAGGTGGGCGGTCCGGGCGAGATCGATCAGCAGTTCAGCAGTCTCCCGGGTGATCCGGTGCTTGCTGTAGTCGATGTAGAGGTCGCCGACCGTCAACGCCAGTTCGGTGCCCCGCGCGGGATCCTCGTCGAAGAGCTCGCGGATGTGTTTGTCGCGGATCTGGTCGTGATGCCGCTGCAGGGCCTGCCATGCTGGACTGGCCGAGATGTCGGAGATCTGCTGTGCTTCGGCGGTCATTCTTCGACCCTAATGCGGCTAAGTGACCAAAGGTGTAAGAGAGGAGTTATGGATACCACCGCGCTGCTGAAGTCAGTTCCCACCGGCATCTGGATCGGCGGTGAGGAACGTGAAGGATCGTCGACATTCGACGTGCTCGACCCCTCCGACGACTCGGTCCTGACCTCCGTCGCCAACGCCACCCCCGAGGACGCGATCGCAGCGCTCGACGCGGCCTGTGAGGCGCAGGCCGAGTGGGCGGCCACCCCGCCACGGAAGCGCGGTGAGGTGCTGCGTGCGGTGTTCGAGAAGATCACCGAACGCGCCGAGGACGTCGCGACGCTGATGACGCTGGAGATGGGCAAGGTGCTGCGCGAGAGCATGGGCGAGGTCACATACGGCGCCGAGTTCTTCCGCTGGTTCTCCGAGGAGGCCGTGCGCATCGACGGCCGCTACACCGCGAGCCCCGCAGGCACCGGCCGCATCATCGTCACGAAGTCGCCGGTCGGGCCGTGCTATGCGATCACCCCGTGGAACTTCCCGCTGGCGATGGGCACCCGCAAGATCGGCCCCGCAGTGGCGGCGGGCTGCACGATGATCGTCAAGCCGGCCCAGGAGACACCGTTGACCATGCTGCTGCTGGCCAAGCTGATGGACGAGGCGGGCCTGCCCAAGGGCGTGCTGTCGGTGCTGCCCACCAACCACCCGCGTGAGGTCACCACCGCGCTGATCGACGACGGGCGGCTGCGCAAGCTGACCTTCACCGGTTCCACGGGCGTGGGTATCTCGCTGGCCAAGCAGGCGTCGGACAAGCTGCTACGGCAGTCGATGGAGCTGGGCGGCAACGCTCCGTTCGTGGTCTTCGAGGACGCCGACGTCGACGCTGCCGTCGACGGCGCGATTCTGGCCAAGATGCGCAACGGCGGGGAAGCCTGCACCGCGGCCAACCGCTTCCACGTCGCCAATTCCGTGCGCGAGGAGTTCACCGAGAAGCTGGTCAAGCGGATGAGCGAGTTCACCCTGGGCAAGGGCGTGGACGATTCGTCGACGCTGGGCCCGCTGATCAACGCCAAGCAGGTGGCCACCGTCTCCGACCTGGTGTCCGATGCGGTGTCGCGCGGCGCGACGGTCGCGGTCGGCGGAGTCGCGCCTGGCGGCCCTGGGAACTTCTATCCCGCCACGGTGCTGGCCGATGTGCCCGCCGACGCGCGCATCCTCAAAGAGGAGGTCTTCGGCCCGGTGGCCCCGATCACCGGCTTCGAGACCGAAGAGGAGGGCCTTGCCGCCGCAAACGACACCGAATTCGGGCTGGCCGCCTACATCTACACCCGCGACCTCGACCGCGCGCTGCGAGTGGCCGAGGGCCTCGAGTCCGGCATGGTCGGCGTCAACCGCGGGGTGATCTCCGATCCTGCAGCGCCGTTCGGCGGCGTCAAGGAATCCGGCTTCGGCCGCGAGGGCGGCACCGAGGGCATCGAGGAATACCTCGAGACGAAGTACATAGCGCTCACCAAGTAGGCCGAGCAGACGCAGAATCGCATCGACACGCCGTCGCTAATGCGATTTTGCGTCTGCTCGCGCAGGAAAGATTCCACCGGTGAGTGGCCACCGATGGGTCGCGCCGCCCGAGCGCGTCGTCGACCGGGGTGCCCCGCGGGCGTCTCCTCGACCTCGGCGCGGCAACGGCATTCCGGCGCTGGACGGCATCCGTGCGGTGGCCGTCGCATTGGTGCTGGCCGACCACGGCGGCATCCCCGGTGTCCCCGGCGGATTCATCGGCGTCGACGTGTTCTTCGTGTTGAGCGGATTCCTGATCACCTCGCTGCTGCTCGACGAGCTCGGCCGCACCGGCGGCATCGACCTGCCCGGGTTCTGGGTCCGTCGCGCCCGACGGCTGCTGCCCGCGCTGATCGTCATGGTGATGGCGGTGGTCGTACTGCGCGAGCTGTATCCGTCCGAGGCCATCGCAGCGGTGCGCGACGACGCTGTCGCCGCGTTCTTCTGGGTTGCCAACTGGGTCTTCGTATTCCGCCGCACCGACTACTTCACGCAGGGCGACACGCCGTCGCCTTTGCAGCACACCTGGTCGCTCGCGGTGGAGGAGCAGTACTACGTGGTGTGGCCGCTGGTGCTGGTGGTCATCGCGGCGCTGCTTGCCTGGCTGACCCGGCGGCGGCCTGACCGGCCCGCGCTGCGCACGGTCCGGTTTGCGGTATTCGGCCTCGCGGCCGCCGGGGCGGTGGCCTCGGCGATCGCGGCATGCCGTCTGGTGTCCGACGGGTCGCTGAACCGCGTCTACTTCGGCACCGACACCCGCGTGCAGGCGCTATTGGTCGGCGCGGCGGCGGCGGCTCTGCTGGTGCGGGACTGGTCGTCGCTGGCTCGCTATGGCGCCCAGATTCGGTCGCGGTGGGGCCGCTGGATCGCGCAGCTACTCCCGGTCATCGGCCTGACGATGCTTGCGGTGGTGGCGCACTTCGCGACGGGCAGTGCGCCGGAGTTCCGGCGCGGCCTGCTGATCGTCGTCGCGGTCGCGGCGGTGTTCATCGTCGCGCCGGTGGCGTTGGAGCAACGCGGGCTCGTCGCCCGTGTGCTGGCGCTTCCGCCGCTGGTGTGGCTGGGCATGATCTCCTACGGCGTCTATCTCTGGCACTGGCCGATCTTCCTTGCGCTCAACGGCGAACGAACCGGCTTGACTGGCATGCCGCTCTTCGCGATTCGGGCCACCGCGACGGTGGCGTTGGCGGCGATGTCCTGGTGGCTGATCGAGCAGCCCATCCGACGCTGGCGGCCCACCCACGTTCCGCAATTACGGCTCGCTACCGCGACGCTGGCGACCGCGGCCGTCGCCACGATGCTCGTCGTGCCGGTCGGCATCAAATCCGGCGGCGACGGCCCTCAGGGCCCCGACGTCCTCGCCGCCGCCGTGCACCCCGAAGTGCCGGTGGAAACCGGGGGAACAGCGCGACTGGCGCCCGGTACCCGTTCCGTGGCCGTTTTCGGTGACTCGATGGCGTGGACCATGATGCGCTATCTGCCGCCGACACCGGGGTTCAAATTCATCGACTTCACCACCATCGGCTGTGGCATCGCACGCGGCGGGCCGTATCGGTCGACCGGCGAGACCCTCACGCAGAAGCCCGAATGCGAGAGCTGGCCTGCCAGGTGGGCCCAGCGGATCAGCCACGCCAAGCCCGACGTCGTGCTGCTGATCATCGGGCGCTGGGAGACCGTCGATCGGGTCAACGAGGGGCATTGGACCCACGTCGGCGATCCGGCCTTCGACGGATACGTCGGCGGTGAGCTGCGCCGGGCGCTGGACATCCTGGGGTCGACGGGCGCGCGCGTGGTGGTGACGACGACTCCCTACAACCGGCGTGGTGAACAGCCGGACGGGTCGCTTTATCCGGAGGATGAACCTGACCGCGTCGACGCATGGAACACGTTGTTGCGCCGCGTTGTCGGACAGCGAAAAAACGCGACGGTGCTCGACCTCAACGAGAAGCTGTGTCCCGACGGCTATTACGCGAACAAGGTCGACGGCATCAAGATGCGCATGGACGGTCTGCACCCCACTCCGGAAGCTGTGAAGTGGCTGACACCGTGGCTGGAGGACGCGCTCCGCAAATAGCGATTTCGGCGCGCTCATCGACGCTCAGCGCACGCCAGCGCGCCGAAATCGCGAAAACTCAGTGGCCGAGGCGGCCGCGGCCCAGGCGCAGCAGCAGCATGGCGAGGTCTTTGCCCTCGGGGCCCAGCTCGCTGTAGCGCTCGATGACCTTCATCTCGCGGCTGTGCACCAGACGGGTGCCGCCGGAGGCCATCCTGGCCTTGCCGATGATCCTGGATACCTCGGTGCGACGCTGGACGGCGGCCAGGATCTCGGCGTCGAGCTTGTCGATCTCCTGGCGCAGATCATCGATGTCGGGCATGGGCTCTGTTTCGATAGACATTTCGGGCTCCTCATTGTGTGGGGGTTGTGGTCCCATCCGGTATCGGGCCTCACACAAGAGACGAGCCCCGGATCCGGAAGCGGACCGCGGGGCTCTGGGAAGCAGCTAGACCACGGGCACCGCTGGCCGGTACCCGTAGAAAAATCGACGCTGCTTGATGAGCACGAAATAAGTGTGCCATCTCGGCCGCCGCCAGCGCAAAGAATGTCCCATCTCGGCGGTAAGTTGGGACAGACATGAGTGTGCACGTGACCGACTCACCGGCTGACCAGCTTCTCGAAGGGCTCAACCCGCAGCAGCGCCAGGCGGTGCTGCATGAGGGTTCCCCGCTGCTGATCGTCGCAGGCGCGGGCTCGGGCAAGACGGCCGTGCTGACCCGGCGGATCGCCTACCTGCTGGCCGCCCGCGACGTCGGCGTCGGACAGGTGCTGGCCATCACGTTCACCAACAAGGCCGCGGCCGAGATGCGCGAGCGGGTGGTGCAGCTGGTCGGGCCCCGGGCCCGGTCGATGTGGGTGTCGACGTTCCACTCCACCTGCGTCCGCATCCTGCGCAACCAGGCGTCGCTGCTGCCGGGCCTGAACTCCAACTTCTCGATCTACGACGCCGACGATTCACGACGGCTGCTGCTGATGATCGGCAAGGACATGGGTCTGGACACCAAGCGGTACTCGCCGCGATTGCTGTCCAACGGGATTTCGAATCTGAAGAACGAGCTGATCGGTCCGGAGCAGGCGGCGGCCGAGGCGTCAGAGGCCGAGGAGGAGCTCGCCCGCATCATCGCCGAGGTCTTCGCCGAGTACCAGCGCCGGCTGCGCACCGCCAACGCGCTGGATTTCGACGACCTCATCGGCGAGACAGTCGCTGTGCTGCAAGCCTTTCCGCAGATCGCCCAGTACTACCGGCGACGGTTCCGGCACATCCTCGTCGACGAGTATCAGGACACCAACCACGCCCAGTACGCGCTGGTGCGCGAACTCGTCGGCACTGAGACAACCGTTGACGGGATCGCGCCCGCCGAGCTGTGCGTTGTGGGCGACGCCGACCAGTCGATCTACGCGTTCCGCGGGGCGACGATCCGCAATATCGAAGACTTCGAACGCGACTACCCCAATGCCACAACGATTTTGCTCGAGCAGAACTACCGCTCGACGCAGAACATCCTGTCGGCGGCCAACTCCGTGATCTCGCGCAACGCGGGCCGCCGCGAGAAGCGGCTGTGGACCGATGCGGGCGAGGGCGAACTCATCGTCGGCTACGTCGCCGACAACGAGCACGACGAGGCCCGGTTCGTCGCGGAGGAGATCGACGCGCTCGCCGACCGCGGCGACATCACCTACAACGACGTTGCGGTGTTCTACCGGACGAACAATTCGTCGCGCGCCCTGGAAGAGGTATTCATCCGGGCCGGTATTCCGTACAAAGTCGTTGGCGGCGTTCGCTTTTACGAACGCAAGGAGATCCGCGACATCGTCGCCTACCTGAGGGTGCTGGACAACCCCGGTGATTCGGTGAGCATGCGGCGCATCCTCAACACCCCGCGGCGCGGTATCGGCGACCGGGCCGAGGCGTGCGTCGCGGTCTATGCCGAGAACACCGGCGCGAGCTTCAACGACGCACTGCAGGCCGCCGCTGAGGGCAAGGTGCCGATGCTGAACACCCGCGCGGAGAAATGCATCACGGGCTTCGTCGAGCTGCTGGATGAGCTGCGTGGGCGCCTCGACGGTGAGCTGGGGGAGCTGGTGGAGGCGGTGCTGGACCGCACCGGCTATCGCGGCGAGCTGGAGGCATCCAACGATCCGCAAGATCTGGCGCGGCTGGACAACCTGAACGAATTGGTCAGCGTCGCACACGAATTCAGTGCCGACCTGGCCAACGCCGAGGCGCTGGGGACCGACCTGGACGACGAAGACGTACCCGACACCGGCGTACTGGCCGCATTCCTGGAACGGGTGTCGTTGGTCGCCGATGCCGACGAGCTGCCCGAGCACGGTGCCGGTGTGGTGACGATGATGACACTGCACACCGCCAAGGGTCTTGAGTTCCCTGTGGTTTTCGTGACCGGCTGGGAAGACGGCATGTTTCCGCATATGCGGGCGCTCGGCGATCCCACCGAACTATCGGAGGAACGGCGACTGGCCTACGTCGGCATAACCCGTGCGCGCCAACGGCTTTACCTGAGCCGGGCCAAGGTCCGGTCGTCGTGGGGTCAGCCGATGCTCAATCCCGAGTCGCGATTCCTGCGTGAAATCCCGCAGGAGCTCATCGATTGGCGACGGATCGACCCTGCGCCGTCACTGTCGGCACCCGTCAGC
>CAVTHR010000020.1:0-221623 GCA_963734385.1 uncultured Actinomycetota bacterium
GTTCTGGATCAATATCCCGGTCGCGATAGTGGTGTTGTTGGTGGCGGGCGCGGCTATTCCGTCGCTCGCCAAGGCGGCGACCCGACCGGTCATCGACTATGCGGGCATCCTGTTCGTCGGCCTCGGCGCCTCCGGGCTCACTCTGGCCACCAGCTGGGGCGGCGGCGAGTACGCGTGGACTTCCCCGGTGATCATCGGCTTGTTCGTCGCCTCCGCCGCGGCGCTCGCCGTCTTCGTCGGGTCGAATTCCGTGCAGCCGAGCCGATTCTGCCCATCCGGCTGTTCGCCAGCCCGGTCTTCACGGTGTGCTGCATCCTCGGTTTCATCGTCGGGTTCGCGATGCTCGGTGCGCTGACATTCCTTCCGACGTTCATGCAGTTCGTCGACGGCGTATCCGCGACGACATCGGGGCTGCGCACCTTGCCGATGGTGGCGGGCATGCTCATCACGTCGATCGGCAGCGGCAACATCGTCGGGCGCAGCGGCAGGTACAAGGTGTTTTCCGTCGCAGGCACGGCGATCATGGCGGTCGCGTTCTTCCTGCTGTCGACGATGAATTCCGCCACACCGACCTGGCAGCAGTTGGTGTACTGTTCGTGCTCGGCTCCGGGATCGGGCTGTGCATGCAGGTGCTCGTACTCGTCGTGCAGAACACCGCCAGCTTCGCCGATCTCGGCGTTGCGACGTCGGGCGTCACCTTCTTCCGGACCATCGGAAGCTCTTTCGGCGCAGCGATTTTCGGGTCGTTGTTCGCCAACTTCCTGGCCGGACGAATAGGGCCTGCGCTGGTTGCGGCGGTGCACCACCTCGCGCCGCTAGTCACCCCAGACGCTGCACACATTGTCGCCGGAGATGGCGGCGCCGATCGTCGACGCCTACGCCGACTCGCTCGGCAAGGTGTTCCTGTGCGCGGTCCCGGTCGCGATCGTCGGGTTCGTCGTCTCACTGTTCCTCAAGGAGGTGCCGCTTCGCGAGATGGAAGCGGTCTCGGCGACCGACCTCGGCGAGGGATTCGGCATGCCAAGCTCGGAGTCGCCCGAGAAGATCCTCGAGGTGGCGATCGGCCGGCTGATGCGGAACACGCCGGAGATCCGTCTGCGCAGCATCGCCGGGCAGGCAGGCTGCGAATCGGACATCGCCCTGCTGTGGGCGCTGATTCAGATATACCGCCAGAGCCAGGTTTCGGGTCGGCGCGGCTGACCGATATCGCCGAACGCCTTCGGGTGCCGGCGAGGTCATCGAGTCGACATTCGACCGGCTGATCGAACGGGGCTACGCACTGCGGACCGGTGACCAACTCTGGCTGACCCAGTCGGGTGCCCGCCAAGTCGACTGCGCCTCGACCGCGCTCGTGAGCCGGATCGTCGACAGACTCGCGACATCGCCCACGTTCGAGGGCCGGCCGGACCGCGACAGGTGGAGGCGGCGCTGGAGCGGATCGCCCATCGGGTGCTGGTGCAGCGCGACTGGGTCGACGACCGGGTGCCGCGCCTTCGGCAAGTGACCTAACTGGGGTTTCACAGCATTTCTAGAACGTGTTCCACTTTTGTCGTGCTCGGCGTACGATTCCGGCATGAGCCGAATCGGAGATTTCGCTGATGACGACGCCGCTGCCTGGGCGGTCAAATCTCCCGACATCGGAGCCGGATGCCGGCTTCACCAACGCGGTTTACAAGAAGAACCGGCTGCCGATGCGGGTCCGGGAGTTGGCCCGGATGGTCATCGCACTCGACAACGAATGCGTGGTGTGCCAGAACACCCGCGACTCTGAGGGAATCGCAGCAGGCGTCGACGAAGACCTCTACGACCACGCCGCCGAATGGCGGACGTGGCCCGGGTACAGCGCGCAGGAGCGGATCGCGGCCGAGTTCGCAGAACGATTCGCCGGCGACCACACCGGCGTTTCGCGATGACGAAGACTTCTGGAACCGCGCCGGCGAGCACTTCAGCGATGAACTGCTCGACCGACCTGGCGCTGTCGTGTGCGATGTGGCTGGGCATGGGGCGGATGCTGCGGACACTGGATATCGGCCAAGCCTGCAAGATCACTTTGTAGGTCTCGGCAACACAGCGGCAGAATGGCGCCATGGCAGCCAAACCCCTCGCCGCAGCGGCTATCGCCCAACTCGAGTCCGACGGGGTCGCCACACTCATCGGAACGGTTGTCAACGCCGCCGGGCTGACACATGCCAAGACCATTCCGCTGCGGAAGATGGGTGCGTTCGCCGACCCCGGACTGGGCGCCAGTCCGGTCTGGCACGTGTTCACCATCGACCAAACCGGTATCGCGTTCGGCGACGCCCTCGGCGTGGTCGGGGATCAGCGCATCCGCATCGACCTGGGTGCCCTGCGGATTCTCGGCGACGGATTGGCTTGGGCGCCAGGGGCTTTCTTCGACCAAGACGGGCAACCCGAACCCCTACTGCAGTCGCGGGACACTTGACCGCATCGAACGCCGGCTGGCTGAGGCCGGAATCGGCGCGCTCGTCGGTCATGAGATGGAGTTTGTGCTCGTCGGGCCCGACGGCAGTCGGCTGCCCGCTCATCTGTGGGCCCAATACGGCCTTGCAGGGGTGCTCGAATTCGAGGGGTTCGTCCGAGACGTCACCAATGCGGCGACCAGTTCGGGTGTTTCCATCGAGCAGTTCCACCCCGAGTACGGGATCAACCAGTTCGAGATCTCTCTAACCCCACAGTCTCCGATCGCCGCGGCGGATCAGCTGCTGCTGATGAGGATCATCGTCGGCAGGGTCGCCAGACAACACGGCATCCGGGTCAGCTTGTCGCCGGTGCCGTTCGCCGGCAGCGTTGGTTCGGGTGCACACCAACATTTTTCACTACAGAAAGGCGATACACCGCTGTTCTCCGGCGGACCCGGTGCACGTGGAATGACGCCGGAGGGGGAGTGCGCGGTGGCGGGCCTGGTGGCCGGTCTAGCAGAGGCAGAGGGGGTGCTGTGCGGTTCCATCCTCTCGGGCCTGCGGATTCAGCCAGGACACTGGTCGGGCGCCTATGTCTGCTGGGGCACCGAAAACCGCGAGGCCGCAGTGCGATTCCTGGCCGGCGGAAGCAGCAATCCGCTAGGCGCGAACGTCGAGGTGAAGGTCATCGATCCATCGGCGAACCCGTACTTCGCGTCGGCGACGATCCTCGGGCTCGCGCTCGACGGCATCGAGCAGAAGCTGACCCTGCCGAAGGAGACCACCGTCGATCCGTCGACTCTGACCGACAAGCAGCGCGCCGACGCAGGCATCACCGTGTTGCCGACCAGTCAGGCCGAGGCCATCGACGCGCTCGATGGCTCCGCCCGGATACGCGGCATTCTGGGTGATCCGGCCGTCGACGCGATGGTGGCCGTGCGCCGCTACGAGCAGGAGACATATGGAGAACTCGCCGAGGAAGAGCTCGCCGAGAAGTTCCGCATGGCCTGGAGCGTGTGAACCGACCTCAGACCAGATCGGTGGCGTCGAAAACCCACGACATGTCGGCCTTCGCGAGGTCTTCCAGCCAGCTCGGCGGGGCGTGGTTGGCCAGCGCTCCCATGTCCCAGTAGTCCTTCCACAAACTGATCTTGCCGTTCTCCACCCTATGGACGGTGACGAACCTCAAGGTCGCCGATTCGCCTGTGGGCCAGTGCCATTCCTCGTGATGCTCGTACATCACGTCGGTACCGTTGTCGACCATCACGCCGTCGAAGTTCTCGTAGGACGCCAGCGGCTCGAGCCCGATCTTGAGCCGCTTGACGATGTCCTCAGGGCCCCGAGCCGCCGCTGTCGGACCCACGGGCATGTCGAGGTAGATGCAATCATCGGACAGGAATTTTTTTAGCGAGTCCCAGTCGCGGTCGGACAGCGCCTTCCACATCCCGAGGACGATTTCACGAATGCTCGCATCGGAAGTCACTGGATCAACCTACGTCCAGCCGTCGGGTTGTCGACCGTCGATGTCGGTGAAGCCGTACTCGCGCGCCAGATCGGCGGAGGTCACCGAGCCCTGATTCCATCGCGCCCGGTCCTTGTCGGCTGCGATCGCGGCGATGCCCCTACCGACGTATCGCGGCGACTCCGACTCGGCGAATCCCGGCGGCGCAGTTGGCAGGCCGTCACCTCGGTTGGCGTCGAGGGCCGTATGCCAGTCGGCCTCGGTGATCCCGTAGTTGTCGAGCATCATCTCCGAACGCAGCCACCCCGGTGTCACCGCGACCGCCGTGGCGCCGTACCGCTCCAGTTCGTGGCCGTGCGCGAACGCGAGCCGATTCACCGCGGTCTTGGCGAGGTCGTAAAACACCGACAGCCGGAAGTTCTCGTCGTTGTACTGCTTCGTGCCGTCGGTGACCTCCACGAGCACGCCGCCCGGCCGCTCGATCAACAGCGGATGCAGGCAATGCGACGTGATCAGGTGCGTGTCGATGCCCAGCCGGAGGATCCGCAGGCCGTCGTCCAGATCGTGCTCCCAGATCGGCCTGTTCCACGTGGGCGGCGGCCCTTTGAGAACTTCGGCGCCCCAGATGTCGTTGACCAGGATGTC
Organism: uncultured Actinomycetota bacterium; assembly: GCA_963734385.1. Taxonomy (GTDB): domain Bacteria; phylum Actinomycetota; class Actinomycetes; order Mycobacteriales; family Mycobacteriaceae; genus Mycobacterium. Next base: position 4,528 of record CAVTHR010000020.1, read on the forward strand.
GATGGCGCCGTAGTCGCCGCGAATCCGGTGCGCGAGCGCGCGCACCTCTCCGGCGTCGAGGTGGTCGACCTGAATCGCGACCCCCTCGCCGCCGAGCTCGTCGACCAGCGCAGCAGTCTCCTCGATCGTCTCGGGACGGTCGTAGTCGGATTTCTCATTGCCCGACATTGCGCTGCGACCCGTGCACACCACCGTTGCGCCCGCCTCGCCAAGGCCCGCGGCGATGCCCCGGCCCGCTCCGCGGGTCGCGCCTGCGACCACGGCCACTCGCCCACGAAGAGCATTACCGTCCGGTGTCCAGTCCATTGAGGCCAGTATTGCGCGTCAGATGATCCCGCTACCGCAGTTCTGCATCCTGGCGCATACTCGCGAAGGTGACTCCCCTACAGCGATACATCGCAGAAGAAATCGCCACCGATCATGTCGACGGGCTGTTGTCGCGACGCGAGGCGCTGCGACGGTTGGCGCTGCTCGGAGTGGGCACCGCCGCGGCGACCGCGCTGATCGCAGCGTGCAGTGAGAACAAGCCAGTGAGCGAGGCACCGGCCACGTCGACAGAGCCTGCCACCGAAAGCGCGCCCCCGCCGGGATCGGATAAGGCACTGTCCACCGCACCCATCACCTGGCCTGGGCCGCAGGGTGAGCTGCAGGCCGCGTGGGCGGAGGCACCCGACGCGCGCGGCGGTGTGCTGGTCATCCACGAGAACAAAGGACTGAACGACTGGGTCCGCTCGGTCGCGGGCAGGTTCGCGGGCATCGGGTATTCGGCGCTGGCCATCGATCTGCTTTCGGCGCAGGGCGGGACCGCGAAGTTCGCCGACCCCGCACAGGCCACGGCGGCGCTGGGCAACATTGCGCCCGAGCAACTCGTCGCGGACCTCAAGTCGGGCGTCGGTGAGTTGCAGCGGCGCGTGCCGGACAAGAAGATCGCGGCCGCCGGCTTCTGCATGGGCGGGGGACTGGTCTGGCGGCTGCTCGCCGCGGGTACGCCCGAGCTGGCGGCGGCCGTTCCCTTCTACGGCCCGGCACCGGACAACCCTGATTTTGCGGGCTCCAAGGATGTTGCGGTGCTGGGGTTTTACGGTTCACTGGATGAGCGGGTGAACAAGACCGAGCCGACCGTAAAGGCGGCGCTGGAGAAGGCCGGCCTGGTACATGAGTTGGTGACGGAGCCGGACGCGAACCACGCGTTCTTCAACGACACCAACGCTGAGCGCTACAACGCGACGGCCGCCGACGACGCGTGGCGCCGAGTGCAGGACTGGTTCGGCCGCTACGTGGTCTGACGTCAGGCGTGAGTGCCCGCAGCCGCACACGCCATCTGCACGTTCTGCGCGTCGGTGTTCAGGTCGGTCGCCTTCGCGTTGACCGGGTCGACCGGGGCGCGAACGCCCACCAGGACCATGAGCTTGGTCGCGTTGACCGACCACGACTGCATCGGCATCGCGATCTCGGGCTGCAGACCCGGGGTCGTCGACGCCATCATCGCCGCCGACGCCGCTTGCCGCAGCGCCGTCCTGCCGGTCACGTTGGTACTCGTGTTCCAGTCCGGGCCCATGCTCGGGTCGGCGAGTGCGTCGGCGAAGTCGGAATAGTTACTGGAGGCGTAGTCGAGCGCAGCGGCGAACTGAGAACAGGCCGACGCGGCCGGATCGCCGCCGTCGCCCGCCATCGGATCAGCGGGAGGCAGTCCAGGATCGGCTGCAGGCATTGCAGGAGGCGGCGGCGGTGCAGGTTCCGGGCCGTTGGGTTCGGCGGAAGCGGTGGTAGCCACGGCGAGGCCGATGCCGACCGCCATCACTGACGCCGCCAGCATGCGCTCACGGGTGTGGGATGACCTCATTGGTGTGCCTCCGGGCGAAAGATATTGATGCGTCGAATGATTGATTGGGCGCATGTCGCAGCACCGAACCACATCCCAACCTCAGATGCCCACAAGTCATCCATTGGGTGTCTTGAAGCTGTGAGCGCAAAGCCACTCTGGCAGTTGTTGCCAGAGTGATGAGCCCACAGACGGCTCCCAGCCTGCCGACGCCTATTCGAAAAGCACTTGGGGGCAACTGTTGTCGGTCTCGTTAGGGATTGGACACCCAGCCAATCAATCATTCGACGGGAATGTTCCCCTCCAGAATGACGCACGAGAGGCGCCACCACATCATGTCTAATCGTTACGCCACGCTGGCTGTTTGCATGCTGATCTCGGTCGGCACGGCGCCACTCGCGAGCGCAGAACCTGCCGCGGAGCCTGCGCCTGCGCCTGCGCCGCCGGCCTCCGAGCCGCCGAACGGGCCTGTCCCGTCCTCGTCGCCCGGCGTCTTGAGCACCCCGGACGGCTGGACATTGACGGTTACCGGGACCCAGGAGTCCATGGAGGCGGTCGCACCGCTGACGACGGCGTTGTCATCGCGCGAGTACCTGGTGGACGGCACGTTCACCGGGACGATCAAGGGCTCGGGCGGCACCAAGCTGGGCGGCGGAACGCTCGAGGCCGGATATCAGATCGGCTGTGGGATCGTCGGTGGCCCAGTCGAATTGACAGGTGGCGTCGGCCTCACCCCGACACTGGCCATCCCGGGCCTTGGCGGTACCAACCAATTCGGCGGAACCCTGGTCAGTGGCCAGATCAAGATTGGTCTCAAGCCCGGCACGGTGAACATCGTTCCGGTGGACAAGAAGTCATTCAAGGGCACAGATACGCGAGTCACGATCACCGGCTTCCGCGTCAAGGTCGACGGCTGCGTCGGTCAGTCGTTCATTCGGTCGTACGCGACGCTGACCAGCTCGACGGACAACACCGACGATGTCATTACCTACATGGGTGTCACCAAAGCTGTTTGATGCAAGCCAGTTCGTAATCCAGACGACCAATCCACGAGAGGCGCCACCACACCATGTTCAATCGTTTCGCGACACTGGCTGCAGTTTGCATGCTGGCCCCGTTGGGCTCGGCGCCGCTTGCTCTCGCAGACCCGCCACCGCCTGCGGATCCGGCGCAGCCGGCCGCCGACGCCGGCCCCCCGCCTGACACCGGAGTCGTCGGATCCGAAGTACCAGGCATCGCGAACTCCCCTGACGGCTGGACGTTGGAGGTGTCAGCGAAGGATGAGACGCAGCTCGCGATCCCGCCGCTGACCACCGCGCTGTCGTCACGCGAATACCTCGCGGGCGGCACCTTCACCGGCGTGGTGAAGGGTTCCGGATCGACCAAGCTGACGGGCGGCGTGCTGGAGGCCGGATACCAGATCGGCTGCGGCATCTCGCTGAACACTGTGAAGCTGAATGGTTCGGTCGGCCTTGGCATCACGACCACGGCATTTGGAGCCGTCCCCACCGGATTGTCGTTCCCGATCCAGGGCCAGATCGAGGTTCACCCTCAGCCGGGCGAGGTCATCAACGTCTCGGTGGACAAGAAGTCGTTCAAGCAGGCGCCTGCCCGGGTCACGCTTCGAGACGTCCACATCAAGATCGACGGCTGCGTCGGCCAGTCATTCCTGCGGTCCTACGCGGTGCTGACCAGCTCGACGACGGACACCGATGACGTCGTCGCCTACTACGGCGTGGTGAAGGTCGTTTGATGAAGATCGCCGTCGCCGGCCTGCTCGCAGCAGGCGCGGTTGTCGCTTCACAGGCGATCGCCGGGGCGGACCCCCCACCCCCGGAGGTGCCGGCGGATCCGGCGGCACCCACACCGCCCGCACCGAATGGGATCCCGCCACTGGCGGACCTCACCTCACCGTTGGCCCAGAGCGGAGGCTCACCAACGGGACTCAGCGGTGGCCTGCCGGCCAATCCGTTCACCGGCAACCCCGACAACGCGTACTTCCTGGCGCAGAACCCGGTCCCCGAGGCCTCGGGCGGCGCAGGCGTTGGGACGCCGCCGAATCTGTCCGCCTTCAACAACGCATGGCTCCTGCCACAGAACCTGGCGCCTGCGGCGCCGGGCGAAGGGCAGGTCTACGACGTGCCGCCCGGCGAAGAAAACGCGAATATCACCCCCATCGACCCCTTCAGACGGATGCATCACATGCACGTGGATGGGTATCTGAAGGGCGGCCTCCTCGGCCAGCTGCCGCAGCAGCAGCTGGGCGAGCCCCTGCCGGGTACGGCGCCCCCGCCTGGGACGGCGACACCGCCGGGACTGGTGCAGTTCCTGCCCGACCCGGCGCAGGCTGACGAACCGCCACCACCCGCCGGCTGACGGCGAAGGTTGTTCACGAGGCGTTAAGACACCGGTCGAAGAGGCGTCGATGATGGCACAGACGTGCCAGATCTCATTCAAGTCATGCGCGTAGTTCAGGTCGCGAATTTCTACGGGCCCCGCTCGGGCGGCCTGAGAACGGCCGTCGACCGCCTTGGTGCGGAATACTGCGCCGCCGGCCATCAGGTCTTCCTCATCGTTCCAGGCCACCACGCCGATTGGGTGCTGCTGTCGACGGGCGTTACCCGGATCTCACTTCCCGCCAGGCTGATTCCGTTCACCGGCGGTTACCGCGCAGTGTTGCCAAGGCGGGTCACCACGCTTCTCGAAGACCTTGCCCCGGACGCCATCGAGGTGTCCGATCGACTCACGCTCCGGTCACTGGGCAGTTGGGGCAGGCGCCATGAGGTCGCAACGGTGATGATCTCGCACGAACGCCTGGATCGTCTTGTCGGACAGATACTTCCGGGTCGCGTTGCGCGCACCGTCGCAGATTTCGCGAACCGCCGTACCGCCGCGAATTACGACGCCGTGGTGTGCACAACGGCGTTCGCCCGGGCGGAGTTCGACAGGATTCACGCGCCGAACGTGCTGACCGTGCCGCTCGGTGTGGATCTCGACCAGTTTCATCCCCGCAGGCATTCCGAAGTCGTGCGGCAGCGGTGGGCACACCGTGAACAAATACTGCTGGTGCACTGCGGGCGCCTGTCTGTGGAGAAACATGCGCACCGGAGCATCGACACCGTTGGCGCGCTGCGTCATTCGGGCGTGGACGCACGGCTCGTGGTGGTCGGGGAGGGACCGATGCGGGCGCGGTTGGAGCGCCAGGCCGCCCGGTTGCCGATCGACTTCACCGGGTACATCGGATGCCGCGACACCGTCGCGTCCATCCTGGCCTCCGCCGATGTGGCGCTCGCGCCGGGGCCGCACGAGACATTCGGTCTCGCCGCACTCGAGGCATTGGCCTGCGGTACACCCGCCGTCGTATCGCGAACCTCGGCACTCGCCGAGATTCTCACCACCGACAGCGGCGCGACGGCCGATAACGATCCGCGTGCGATCGCCGACGCCGTGTCATCGATCATCGGCAGACCGGAGGCCTTGCGGCGCATCAATGCCCGCAAGCGCGCCGAACAGTTCACCTGGCCGCGCGCAGCGGCAGGCATGCTCGGGGCACTGGGCGCGGTGTAGGCAAGCGCTCGGCCGAGGCGCTACGTTTGCCACGTGGTGGGTACGACAGGCGGCCAAGTGGACACCGAGCGTGCGAGGACCCTGTGGTTCGCGCTGCTCCTGACGCTGGCCAACGGCTTCCTCGATGCGCACACCTATCTCGCTCGCGGCCACGTGTTCGCCAACGTGCAGACGGCGAACGTCATCTTCTCCGCGATCCATGTGTCCGAGCGGCAGTTCTATTCGGCGCTGGCCCATGTGTGGCCGCTGCTGGCGTTCATAGCGGGCATGCTGCTGGCATCGCACATCAAGTCCGGGCGGATGGAACAGCTCGTCCCGCACTCGCTGCGCTGGACGATGGGTGTGCAGGCCGTCGCGCTCGCAATCATCGGTTTCGTTCCCGCCACGGTGGACCACACCGTTGTCACGGTGCCGATCTCGTTCCTTGCCGCGGTGCAGATCGGGCTGTTCCGCAGTGTGGGCGACCTGGCGTACCTGCCCGTCGCCACGACCGGCAACCTGATGCGATTCATGGAATCCGCCTACGACAGTTTCGTGGAGAAGCGGTCGGAAGCACGTCGGGCGGTCCTGGTCTACGGCACCCTGATCATGGCGTTCGCCGGCGGGGCACTGGCCGGCGCCGTCGCCACTGACGCCTGGGGTGTGCACGCGATCTGGCTGCCCGCGGGATTCCTCGCAGTCACGCTGTGCTTGTTCATCGTCGATGAGCGCAAGTGACCAACCTTCGAGCCACGGTAATCCGATTCAACTGAACCGAATTGAGTCGATAATCGTGTCGCGACTAGGACAAAAAGTTAGGGGACAGAATGAAGAAGATCTGTATGTTCTTGGCGGCCATCGACCCTTGTGGCGGCGGTCGTCACCGCGTGCGGCGGATCAGACAGCACAAGCCAAACAACGGACACCGCAACCGCAGCCGGCACCGCAACCTCGAGCGAGGCAGCGACAGGCGAGAACAGCCCGACGGCAACGGCTGGCGCGACGATCACCATCGCGAACATGGCATTCGGTGAGCCACTCACAGTCGCTCCTGGCGCAGAGATCAACATCACGAACAACGACACCGTCGAGCATTCCGTCACGTCGGACACCGCGGGCGCCTTCGACCAGGATGTCGACGGTAACGAAAAGGCGACACTGACGGCGCCGAGCCAGCCGGGCGAGTACCCGTTCCACTGCAGCTATCACCCGAACATGAAGGGCACGCTGATCGTCAAGTAGCGGCGTTTAGATGGGGGCGTCCGCGGGCATCCCCGGTCGATGGCTGATCGGCCCGCAGTTCTTTTCGACATCGACGGCACCCTGGTCGACTCCAACTATCTGCACATTTACGCGTGGAGCCGGGCATTTCACGACGTCGGCCTCGCGGTCGAGTCGTGGCGGATCCACCGCTCGATCGGTATGGATGGGTCACGGCTCATCGAGGAGTTGTCGGGCGGCGCCGCGGACGACGTGCAACAGCGCGCCGAAGACCTACATCTGCAGTACTACATGGAGTCTTCGGCGTTATTGCGACAACTGCCCGGTGCGCGTGCACTGCTGGAGCAGGTCTGCAAGCTTGGTCTGCAGGTGGTGCTGGCGAGCTCGGCCAGTGAAGACGAGTTGTCGTTGTCACGCCGCGTGCTCGACAGCGACGACCTCGTCGCCGCCGTGACCTCCTCAAAGGACGTCGACACTGCCAAGCCCGAGCCGACCATCATCGAGGTCGCGTTGGATCGGGCAGGAGTCGATGCCGACCACGCTGTCTTCATCGGTGACGCGGTTTGGGATGTCATCGCCTGCGGTCGCGCAGGCGTGCCCGTCATCGGGTTGCTCAGCGGCGGAGTATCGCGCGAGGAACTCGAAAAAGCGGGCGCTGAAGCCGTTTTCGACAATCCGCGTGACCTGTGCGACCACATCGACGGCACCAGGATCGCCGCGTTGAGCGGGCGGTCGATCAGCTAGCGGGCGTCCAGGCGACGGGCAGCCGCTTGATGCCGTGGATGAAGGCGGAATGCAGCCGATCCGGCTCTTCCGTCGCGGTGAGGTCGGGCAGCTGCCGGTGCAGTTCTTCGAACGCGACGGTGATCTCACGACGCGCGAGGTTGGCGCCAAGGCAGAAATGCGCGCCGCCGCCGCCGAAGCCGACGTGCGGATTGGGGTGGCGACGAACGTCGAAGGTCCATGGGTCGGCGAATTTCGACTCGTCACGGTTGGCCGACCCGTACCACAGCGTGACCTTGTCGCCCTCGGCCATCTTGGCGCCGCCCAACTCGATGTCGCGGGTGGCGGTCCGGCGCATGTATGCGACGGGGGACGCCCAGCGCACGATCTCCTCGACCGCCGTCGGCGCCACCTCGTCGTAGTTGGTCCACCAGTCGTCGCGCTGCTCCGGGTAGCGGCTCAGCGCCAGCACACCGTGGCTGATCGCATTGCGCGTGGTCTCGTTGCCCGCGACGACCAGAAGGATGAAGAACGACGCGACCTCGCTGGATGTCAGCCGCTCACCGTCGAGTTCGGCCTGCACCAGGCTCGTGGTCAGGTCGTCGCCGGGACTGCTCCTGCGGTCGTCGGCCAGTGCTTTGGCGTATGCGCCGATGTCCATTGCGACACCGAAGAACTCGTCGAAGTCCGTGGCGATGTCGGGATCGCCGAAACCCAGAATGACGTTCGTCCAGTGGAAGACCCGCTGGTGGTCCTCCTCGGGGATGCCCATCATGTCGCAGATGATCTGCAGCGGCAGCGGTCCGGCCAGGTCCGCGACGATCTCGCCCTTGCCGTCGGGATTGTTGTTCACCATCGCGGCGACGAGCCGCCGGGCCCGGTCGCGCACCGAATCCTCGATGAGCGCAAGCACCCGCGGCGTGAATGCACTGCGGACGATGTTGCGCAGGCGCGTGTGTCGCGGATCGTCCATCGCGATCATCGAGCCGAAGTACTCGGCCAGTTCCGGCGTCTGGTCGCCGATGGTGATTCCGGCCGCGGAGCTGAAGATTTCTGGATGGCGACTGGCGTAGAAGACGTCGTCGTAGCTGGTGAGCACCCAGTGACCGGCACAAGGGGTGAACTCCTCGCCAACGAAGGACTCGTGGAAGGACACGGGGGCCTCGCGGCGCAGGGTGGCGAACGTGCCATCACGCACGTCGTCGTCGAGGCCCCAGAACTCCCAAGATCCCAGGTCGATGTCGGACAGCGGCACAGTGGGGGGAACGGCGCCGTTCACCCTTGTCGCGATACCCACGCCGTGAGTCTACGGGCGACCCTCGTGCCCCGATCGGCCACTGCTTCGACGCTTCTCCTTCATCTCGGCCTCGAAAACGTGCCGCGCCCCCTGCTGCAGTTCCTCACGGACGCGTCGCTCGTGGTCGCGGAAGCGTGACCAGTAGTTGTCGTCGAACTCCTCGACGACCTGGAACGTCCAGCGCCCGTACAGCACGTTGCGCCCGACCAGATCACATTCCAGCCGGTCGGCGATTCCGTCGTGACCTGCGGCGCGCAGTTTGTCGCACGCCTCACCCAACAGCAGGTCGGCGTGGCCCATCAGCTGATGAAAGGAGTACAGATGGCCGCGCGCACGCTCGACGAACTCCAACGCCTCGGACACCGACCCGGCAGCCTCGACCGTCTCGTCACTCGCCCCGTGCGGGCGGCGCCCAAGATCGGCGCCCGATTCCGCAGCCTCACTCACCGGGTCGAGATACCCCACTTCGCCTCCCGGCAATCGCCTGCGTCCGGCAAGCCGCGCGTGATAGCACTTCAGTGGTGCGTAACTCACATGCCGGCCAACCGTTTACGACGTCGGACGACGAGATCGCCGAGGCGCTGCTCGACGTCAGCATTCCGACGCTGATGCTGTCGCTGGTGCACATGTCCGGCGACCCCGAGTTGATCCGGGGCGAACTGAAGCCAGCCGGCCTGTTCCTGAACGAGGTGCAGGGTTTCATGTCCGAAGAGGACAAGGCCGCCGTCCGTAAGATCGCGCTGGACGTCATCGCCGACTACCGCGACCGCGGCTGCCCCGACCCCGAACCGATCGGTGCCGAACTGGTGCACGAGATGATGCGGTGGCTGGTGTGCGAACCGGTGCCCGAGGAGTACGTGCCGATGCTGCTCGAGGAGATGGAGCTCGACGGCCGCGACGCCCGGCTCGTGCCGCCGGCAGGCAACGCCGACGACTTCCCCGTCGTCGTCATCGGATGCGGTGAGTCGGGACTGCTGGCGGGGATCCGGCTCAAGGAGGCCGGCATCCCGTTCACCATCGTCGAGAAGAACGCAGGCGTCGGCGGCACCTGGTACCAGAACACCTACCCCGGCGCACGGGTCGACGTACCCAACCACTTTTACTGCTACAGCTTCGAGCCGACCGATCAGTGGACGCACTTCTTCGCCGAACAGCCCGAACTGCAAGCGTATTTCGAGCGCGTGATGGACAAGCACGACATCCGCCGCCATGTGATGTGGGAGACCGAGGTGACCGAGGCGTCCTGGGACGACGCGACCGCCACGTGGACGGTTCGCGCCCGCGACCGCAGCGGAACGACGGCAGAACTGTCGGCGCGTGCGGTGATCACCGCGGTGGGGCAGCTCGACCGGGCGCACATCCCAACGATCGAAGGACAGCAGGATTTCGCCGGACCGACATTCCACTCCAGCGCGTGGGATCACTCCGTTGACCTCAACGGCAAGCGGGTCGCCATGATCGGCGCGGGGGCCAGCGGCTTTCAGATCGCACCGACGATCGCACCGGATGTCGAGCGCCTCACCGTGTTTCAACGCACCGCGCAGTGGATGTTCCCCAATCCCAGTTACCACGACAAAGTCGGTCCCGGTGTGCAGTGGGCGCTCCGCCATCTGCCTTTCTACGGCCGCTGGTACCGCTTTCTGCTGTTCTGGCCGTGGTGCGACAAAGGACTCGACGTGGCGCGCGTCGACCCGGATTATCCGGATCAGCAGAAGGCGATCAACGAGATCAGCGAGGTCACCCGGATCATGTTCACCGACTGGATCGTCAGTCAGGTGGGCGATGACCCCGAGCTACAGGCGAAGGTGGTGCCGGACTATCCGGCGACCGGCAAGCGCACACTGCAGGACAACGGCAGCTGGCTGAAGACGCTGACGCGCGAGAACGTCGAACTCGTCCGGACCGGGATCGGCCGCATCGAAGCGGACGCAGTCGTCACCGAGGACGGCACACGTTATCCAGCCGACGTCATCGTCTACGCCACCGGGTTCGAGCACACCAAGCTGTTGTGGCCCATGACCATTCGCGGCCGAAACTCCGAAGTCCTCAGCGAGCGCTGGGGCGAGCGGCCGTCGGCCTATCTGGGCATCACGATTCCCGACTATCCGAACTTCTTCTGCATGAACGGGCCTGGCACCTGGCTGGTGAGCGGCGGCAGCCTGATCTTCCACTCCGAGTGCCAGATGCGTTACATCACCCAATGTCTGGAACTGCTCATCTCAGGCGGGCACACGACGATGGAACCGACTGTCGAGAAGACGACGGACTGGCACGAACGCAGCCAGGCCGAGATGCGCACGATGGTGTGGTCTCAGCCCACGATCAAGCACTCGTATTTCAAGAACAGCTTCGGCGAGGTGCACACGCTCAGCCCGTGGCGCCTCGTCGACTACTGGACCTGGACGCGCGAGCCGGATCCCGACGACTTCGTCGATGAACGCGCGAAGCGGCTCTTAGCCGAGTTCCCAGTTCATGTTCTTGGCGAACGCCCGCGCATCGTCGGAGATGGTGCCGAGTTCATGACTACGCTGGATGTACCCCTGCAGCATCATCATGAAGTTCATCGGGTTGTAGGCGTCTTCCTCAAAGCTCCACTTGCCGTCGCCCGCGTAGTGGAGCACCGTGATGACCCCCGCCCCGTGCACACTGCCGTCGCCAGGATCCCTCATGGTGTTGATGTTCTTGAAGATGACCCAACCCTTGTCGGCGTCGATCGAGTACCACTCCACCGGGTAGGTCGGCATCTCACTGCCGGGGAAGGTGTTCATCGTCGACACGATCCATTCGCGGATGTTCTCGCGGCCCTCCATGTTGCCCAGGGCGTGCTCGATGTACTTCGCGTCTTCGGTGAAGTGGTCGGCGTAACCGGACCAGTCCCACGTTTTGCCGACATCGACGACGGATTCCTGGTACCGACGCCAGGCGGCCTCGAGTTCCTCACGTGACCATTGACCCATCGCCAGACTCCTTCGGCTCGCTGGGCCCACGCGCGTAGCGCAGGGGACTGAGAACGCCGAATCTGTTCTACCAAACGCCGAGTTCGCGACGGGGCCGAATCAGGACACGGTCAAGGTGCGCTCACGGGACCAGATGGATTCCCACGATTGTCGTCGCCCGGTCAGCACATACGCGTGCATGTCGTCGCCGATGTCAGCGACCACCCGCGACGTGTCGAAGTAACGCAGGAGCGGCCCGGGGTCGCGCCCGACGAACAGCATGGTGTCGAGCTGGGCCGGCGGCGGGGCGAAATACCCGTAGCTGCGACTGAGGCTGAACGCCTCGGGCAACTGGTAGCGGTCGGAGTAGCCGTCCAGGTATGCGGCGACGATGTAGGACTCGCCGAGTATCGCGGTGTGCTCTCGCTGCTCGACGGGTAGCGCGTGGTAGGTGTCGGCGGTGCGCCGCGCGATCTGCTCGCCGACATCGGACCGGGTGAGCGAGACGGAAAGGACCAGTGTCGCCTGCGGCCAGCGCCGCACTCGACGCCACGGCGATCCAGGCCGGCCAGCGTCGGCCGTGGCCCGCCTCGCGGCGCCGCTGCAGTCCCAGTGCTCCAGCGGCGGCCAGCGGCGCGTACAGACCGGCGAGGTAGTACGGACGTCCTGCGGTCACCACGAACAGCAGGTAGAGCACGACGAAAGTGACCGCGATAAAACGATATTCACGGAGTTCGCCGACTCGAAACAGCCTCCACAGGCCAATAGCCCGAGCAGTCGACGCCCAGCACGCCCGCGTACAGGATCAGCTGCACAGCGATGCCAGGGCGCCCGCCGTACAGCACCTCGGCCTCGCCGGCCACCACAGGGGCCATCCGGAGTTGCGGCCACCGTGCATCTGCTGCCACACCAGCGTCGGGGAGGCGATAGCGGCCGCGATGACGGCGCCCGCCCACAGCATCGGCCGGCGTAACAGCTCGCGCGGGCCGACTGCAGTCGCCGCGGCGAGCAGTACGAGACCAACAGCAGCACCTGGAACTTCGTCATCGCCGCCACACCTGCGACGACGCCGAGGGCCAGAAGCAGCCGGTCGTCGCGCAGCCGCACCCATCGGATGAGCAGCCACACCAAGAGCAGCCATTGCGCCGGCTCCAGGGAATATGGCGTCAACCAGTGACCGGCCAGCGTGGCCCATAGTCCGGTCGCCTGCGCAGCCGCGGTGAAACCCTGTGCGCGGCGGTCACATCCGATCTCACGGGCGATCAGCGCGGCGAGCACGACTGCGCAGCCGGTCGCCATGGCAGCGGGCAGCGACAGCATCAGTTCCGAACCCGGCGCCACCGAGTCCATCAAGGCCGCCAGCGCCGGCGCCAAGGGTGGCTGATCCGCCGATCCCCAATCGAGGTGGTAGCGGCCGATGGCCAGCATGTACATCTCGTCGAACCAGTACCCGTGGCCCAATGTGCTTGCCGCGCTGTGCAGCACGGCGACCAGAACAGCCAAAGAAGCCACCACGCCAGTGGCGAATGGAACGACGTGACGATCGGTCGAGCTTTCGGTTGCGGCGTATGTCACGTGCCGCCACGATACTGTCGGCCGATGGGCCTCGGTCTCGACCCTCAGGTACGCGCAGAGCTCACTTCGCTGGTCGCAGCCGTGGGAGGTCCGAGTCGGCTCCGATCGGCGACGTAAGGCCCGCCGGATCAACGGTCACCGGATGATGGACCACGTCGCGGCCAGCCGCACACCCCCAGCAGGGGGTCGAGACCGAGCAGTTTTCAGTTACCGCAAGCGACGGCGCAGCGCTGGACGCCATCTGGTATCGGCCATCGAGGGGAGACAGGCCCGGCAGCGCGGCGCTGTACCTCCACGGCGGCGGCATGATCTATGGCCTCGAGCACGTCGGTCCGATGTACGATCTCGCCGTGCGGAAATACGTCGCCGGGTCGGGCGTGCCGATGCTGGTCGTCGACTACCGCGTTGCACCCGAGCATCCGCACCCGACGCCGGTCGAGGACTGCTATACCGCGCTGACGTGGCTGGCAGACCAGGCGACGGCGCTCGGTTTCGACCCGGCGCGGTTCGCGGTGATGGGCGAAGCGCCGGCGGCGGCCTCGCGGCGGGAGTGTGCCTGATGGCGCGCGACCGAGGCGGCCCGGCCGTGGCGCAGCAGCTGCTGATCTACCCGATGCTCGACGACCGCACCGTCGACCCGGATCCGCAGCTGGAGCGGTTCCTGGCCTGGACCTACGACGACAACCTCACCGGCTGGGGTGCGCTGCTCGGCGACGAGGCAGGCGGTGTCGACGTCTCGCCGTACGCCGCAGTCCGGTCAGGCGGTGGGCGCGCGTCGGCTGCGGCGTACGGCGAGACGTCGACACCGCCTGCCTTGTCGCCGAGCAGCGCACCCCAGCCGGTGAGGTTGTCGTCGAGGTCCAGGCTAAGAACCGCATCAGGCGCCTATCCGGCGTCGAGTCCGGTCGTCGAGGATCGCGTAGATCAGGAGCTGCCGGGCCACGGCCGGGCCGCCGCGGTCGCGCGCCATAGGCAACACCGGCCGCAAGGCCGCCGCCGGCACTGTCGCCCATCACCGCGATGCGGGCCGGGTCGAAACCCAGTGCCGTCGCCTGGTCGGCAAGCCAGACAGCGCGGCATAGCAGTCCTCGACGGGCGTGGGAACGGGTGCTCGGCGCGACGCGGTAGTCGACGACCAGCATCGGCACGCCCGACTCGCGACGTAGTCCGCAACACGGTAGACCGAACAGCGCGACCGATGTGCTCGAGGCCCATAGATCATGCCGCCGCCGTGCAGTATAGTGCCGCGCTGCCGGGCTGCTCCGGCCGCGACGGCCGGTACCAGATGAGCGTCGAGCGCTGCGCCGTCCGCTTGCGGTAAGTGAAAACTGCTCGTGTCCTCGACCCCCTATCTGGGGGTGCTGACTGGTGGCCGCGACGTGGGTCCATCATCCGGTGACCGTTGATCCGGCGGGCCCTCTACGATCGCCGATCGGAGCCGGCTCGGACTTTCCCACCAGGCTGCAACCAGCGAAGCGAGCTCTGCGCGTACCTGAGGGTCGAGGACGGAGGGCCCATCGGCTCGACAGTATCGTGGCGGTACGTGACCTACTGCCGCAACCGACACGTCAGCCGATCGTCACATCGCTCCATTCGCCACCGGCGTTGTTGTTCCGCTGGCGCTCCTCGTCTCCGTTCTGCACAGCGCCGCAAGCACATTGGGCCGCGGGTACTGGTTCGACGAGGTGTACATGCTGGCCATCGGCCGCTACCACCTCGACTGGGGATCGGCGGATCAGCCACCGCTGGCGCCGGCGCTGGCCGCCTTGATGGATCGGTGGCGCCGGGGTCGCAACTGGCGCTGGCCCTGCCCGCCGCCATGGCGACCGGCTGCGCAGTCGTGTTCGCCGCGTCTCATCGCCCGCGAGATCGGATGTGACCGCCGCGCACAGGCTTTCACCGCGGCCGCGCAGGCGACCGGTCTATGGGTCACGTTGGCCGGTCACTGGTTGACTCCGTATTCCCTGGAGCCCGCGCAATGGCTGCTGCTGGCGTGGCTGGTGATCCGGTGGGTGCGGCTGCGCGACGACCGGCTGCTCCTTGCCATCGGGCCGTCGCAGGCATCGCAGCGATGACGAAATTCCAGGTGCTGCTGCTGTGCTGGTACTGGTTGCCGCGGCTACCGCGGTCGGGCCCCGCGAGCTGATACGCCGGCCGATGCTGTGGGCGGGTGCCGTTATTGCGGCCCTGATCGCCTCCCCACGCTGGTGTGGCAGCAGACCCACGGGTGGCCACAACTCCGGATGGCGCCTGTGGTGGCCGGCGAGGCCGAGGCGCTGTACGGCGGCCGTCCGGGCATCGCGGTCCAGCTGATCCTGTACGCGGGCGTGCTGGGCGTCGGTTCGCGGCTATGGCCTGTGGAGGCTGTTTCGCGACGACGAACTTCGTGAATACCGTTTTGTCGCGGTCACTTTCGTCGTGCTGTACGCGGTGTTCGTGGTGACCGCGGGCCGTCCGTACTACCTCGCGGGCCTTTATGCGCCGCTGGTCGCGGCAGGAGCATGGGACTGCAGCGCCGCCGCGAGGCGGGTACGGCCGACGATGGCCGGCCCGGGTCGCCGTCGCGTCGAGCGCGGCGCTCGCCGTCGGCGCACTGGTCCTCTCGGTCTCGCTGACGCGGTCAGACGTCGGCGAGAAGATCGCGCGGCGCACCGCCGATATGTACCAGGCGCTACCCGTCGAGGAGCAAGAACACACCGCGATCGTCGGCGAGTCCTACATCGTCGCCGCCTATCTCGACGGCTACTCCGACCGCTACCGGTTGCCGGAGGCCTACAGCCTCAGCCGAAGCTACGGGTATTTCGCTCCGCCGCCGGCCGGGCGCGACACCATGCTGTTCGTCGGGCGCGACCCCGGCTCGCTCCGGCCCTACTTCGACACGTCGCGGGGGGTCGCTGACATCGGTGAAGACATGCACGCGTACTTGCTGACCGGGCAACGGCAATCGTGGGACTTCATCTGGCCGCGCGAGCGCACGTTGACCGTGTCCTGATTCGGCTCCACCGGCCTCGGCGTTTGGTAGAACAGGTTGGCGTTCTCAGTCCTGCGCTACGCCGGGGCCCAGCAGCCGAAGGAGTCTCCGATGGGTCAATGGTCACGCGAGGAACTCGAGCGCTGGCGTCGGTACCAGGAAGCCGTCGTCGAGGTCGGCAAGACGTGGGACTGGTCCAGTTACGCCGACCATTTCACCGAGGACGCGAAGTACGTCGAGCACGCCATGGGCAACATGGAGCGGCCGCGAGAACATCCGCGAGTGGATCGTATCGACGATGAACATGTTCCCCGGCAGCGAGATGCCGTCCTACCCGTGGAGTGGTACTCGATCGACGACGACAAGGGCTGGGTCATCTTCAAGAACATCAACACCATGAAGGATCCCGGCGACGGCAGCGTCCACGGGGCGGCGGTCATCACCGTGCTCGAGTACGCGGGCGACGGCAAGTGGAGCTACGAGGAGGACGCGTACAACCCGATGAACTTCCTGATGATGGTGCAGGGGTACATCCAGCGCAGCCATGAGCTCGGCACCATCTCCGACGACGCGCGGGCGTTCGCCAAGAACATGAACTGGGAACTGGCTGCTATCGGATATGACGAAGTCGTCGGGATCCGGCTCGCGGGTCCACGCCCAGTAGTCGACGAGTCGCCACGGGCTCAGCGTGTGCACCTCGCCGAAGCTGTTCTTGAAGTACGAGTGCTTGATCGTGGGCTGTGACCACACCATCTTGCGCATCTCGGCCTGGCTGCGTTCATGCCAGTCCGCCGTCTTCTCGGCAGTCGGTTCCATCGTCGGTGGCCGCCGGCGATGAGCAGTTCCAGACATTGTGTGATGTAACGCATCTGGCACTCGGAGTGGAAGATCAGGCTGCCGCCGCTGGCCAGCCAGGTGCCGGGGCCGTTCATGCAGAAGAAGTTCGGGTAGTCGGGAATCGTGATGCCGAGATAGGCCGACGGCCGCTCACCCCAGCGCTCGCTGAGGACTTCCCCGCCTCGGCCGCGAATGGTCATGGGCCACAACAGCTTGGTGTGCTCGAATCCGGTGGCGTACACGATGACATCGGCCGGATAGCGTGTGCCGTCCTCGGTGACGACGGCGTCCGGCTTCGATGCGGTCGATACCGGTCCGGACCAGCTCGACGTTGTCGCGCGTCAGCGTCTTCAGCCAGCTGCCGTTGTCCTGCAGCGTGCGCTTGCCGGTCGCCGGATAGTCCGGCACCACCTTCGCCTGCAGCTCGGGATCGTCGCCGACCTGACTGATGATCCAGTCGGTGAACATGATCCGGGTGACTTCGCTGATCTCGTTGATCGCCTTCTGCTGATCCGGGTAGTCCGGGTCGACGCGCGCCACGTCGAGCCCCTTGTCGCACCACGGCCAGAACAGCAGGAAGCGGTACCAGCGGCCGTAGAACGGCAGATGCCGCAGCGCCCACTGCACACCGGGGCCGACCTTGTCGTGATAACTCGGGATTCGGGAACATCCACTGCGCGGTGCGCTGAAACACGGTGAGGTGCTCGACATCCGGCGCGATCGTCGGCGCGATCTGAAAGCCGCTGGCGCCCGCGCCGATCATCGCGACCCGCTTGCCGCGCAGGTCGACGGAGTGGTCCCACGCGCTGGAGTGGAATGCCGGTCCGGCGAAGTCCTGCTGCCCTTCGATCGTCGGGTATGTGCGGCCGGTCGAGCTGGCCCACCGCGGTGATCACCGCGCGCGCCGACAGTTCGTCGTCGCTCCCGTGCGGTCGCGGGCGCGCACCGTCCAGGTCGCGGTCGCGTCGTCCCATGACGCCTCGGTGACCTCGGTCTCCCACAGCACGTGGCGGCGGATGTCGTGCTTGTCCATCACGCGCTCGAAATACGCCTGCAGCTCGGGCTGTTCGGCGAAGAAGTGCGTCCACTGGTCGGTCGGCTCGAAGCTGTAGCAGTAGAAGTGGTTGGGGACGTCGACCCGCGCGCCGGGGTAGGTGTTCTGGTACCAGGTGCCGCCGACGCCGGCGTTCTTCTCGATGATGGTGAACGGGATGCCGGCTTCCTTCAGCCGGATTCCCGCCAGCAGTCCCGACTCGCCGCATCCGATGACGACGACGGGAAAGTCGTCGCGTTCAGCCCGCCGGCGCCGGCCCGAGCCGTGGCGTCGCGGCCGTCGAGCTCCATCTCCTCGAGCAGCATCGGGACGTACTCGTCGGGCACCGGCTCGCACACCAGCCACTGCATCATCTCGTGCAGCAGCTCGGCGCCGATCGGCTCGGGCTCGGGGCATCCGCGGTCGCGGTAGTCGGAGATGACGTCGAGCGCGATCTTGCGGACGGCGGCCTTGTCCTCTTCGGACATGTAGCCCTGCACCTCGTTGAGGAACAGGCCCGCCGGCTTCAGTTCGCCGCGGATCAACTCGGGGTCGCCGGACATGTGCACCAGCGACAGCATCAGCGTCGGAATGCTGACGTCCAGCAGCGCCGCGGCGATCTCGTCGTCGGACGTCGTAAAGGGTTGGCCGGCATGTGGGTTGCGCACCACTGAAGTGCTACCACGCCCGCTCGCCGGACGCAGGCGATTGCCTGCAGGCGAAGCGGGGTATCTCGACCCGGTGAGCGAGTCAGCGGATTCCGACGCCGACTTGGGCAGACGCCCGGACGGGGTGAATGACGCGACGGTCGAAGCCACCGGTTCGGTGTCCGAAGCGTTGGAGTTCGTCGAACGCGCGCGCGGCCACCTGTACTCGTTTCATCAGCTCATGGGCCACGCCGACCTGCTCCTGGGTGAAGCGTGCGACAAACTGCGCGCCGCAGGACACGACGACATCGCCGACCGGCTTGAGGGTGAGCTGGTGGGGCGCAATGTGCTCTACGGGCGCTGGACGTTTCAGGTCGTCGAGGAGTTCGACGACAGCTACTGGTCACGTCTTCCGCGACCACGAACGGCGCGTCCGCGAGGAACTGCAGCAGGGGGCGCGGCACGTCTTCGAGGCCGAGATGAAGGAGAAGCGGCGCAGCAGTGGCCGATCGGGGCACGAGGGCCGCCCGTAGACTCGCGGCGTGGGTATCGCGACCAGGGTGAACGGCGCCGTCCCCCCACTGTGCCGCTGTCCGACATCGACCTGGGATCTTGGGAGTTCTGGGGCCTCGACGACGACGTGCGTGACGGCGCGTTCGCCACCCTGCGCCGCGAGGCGCCGGTGTCGTTCCACGAGTCCTCCGTCGGCGAGGAGTTCACCCCGGTGCCGGCCACTGGGCGCTGACCCGCTACGACGACGTCTTCTACGCCAGTCGCCATCCCGAAATCTTCAGCTCCGCGGCAGGCATCACGATCGGCGACCAGACGCCGGAGCTGGCCGAGTACTTCGGCTCGATGATCGCGATGGACGACCGCGACACACGCGCCTGCGAAACATCGTCCGCAGCGCATTCACCCCGCGCGTGCTCGCGCTCATCGAGGATTCGGTTCGTGACCGGGCACGCCGGCTGGTCGCTGCGATGGTGAACAACCATCCCGACGGCAAGGGCGAGATCGTCGCGGACCTGGCCGGCCCGCTGCCGCTGCAGATCATCTGCGACATGATGGGCATCCCCGAGGAGGACCACCAGCGGATCTTCCACTGGACCAACGTCATTCTGGGCTTCGGCGACCCCGACATCGCCACGGACTTCGACGAGTTCTTCGGTGTCGCCATGGACATCGGCGCGTACGCCACCGCGCTGGCCGACGACCGCAGGGGCAATCCCGGCGACGACCTGACCACGAGCCTGGTGCAGGCCGAACTCGACGGCGAGCGGCTCACCTCCGCCGAGGTCGCCTCGTTCTTCATCCTGCTGGTCGTCGCGGGCAACGAGACCACCCGCAACGCGATCAGCCACGGTGTGCTGGCGTTGACCCGCTACCCGGAGCAGCGCGACGAATGGTGGACCGACTACGACGAGGTCGCGCCGACGGCGGTCGAGGAGATCGTGCGTTGGGCGTCGCCGGTGGCATACATGCGCCGGACCGCCACCCGCGACGTCGAGCTGGGCGGCGTCACGATGGCCGCGGGCGACAAGGTCACGCTGTGGTACGGCTCGGCCAACCGCGACGAGTCGAAGTTCGCCGATCCGTGGACCTTCGACGTTCGCCGCAACCCCAACCCGCACGTCGGCTTCGGCGGCGGCGGCGCGCACTTCTGCCTCGGCGCCAACCTCGCCCGTCGCGAGATCACCGTCGCGTTCGAAGAGCTGCATCGGCAGCTGCCCGACGTCGCGGCGACCGAGGAGCCGGCCCGGCTGCATTCTGCCTTCATCCACGGCATCAAGCGGCTGCCCGTCGCCTGGACGCCCCGCTAGCTGATCGACCGCCCGCTCAACGCGGCGATCCTGGTGTCGTCGATGTGCTCGCACAGGTCTCGAGGATTGTCGAAAACGGTTCAGCGCCCGCTTTTTCGAGTTCCTCGCGCGAAACTCCGCCGCTGAGCACCCCGATGGCGGGCACGCCTGCGCGACCGCAGGCCACGACGTCCCAAACCGCGTCGCCGATGAAGACAGCGTGGTCGGCATCGACTCCTGCCCGATCCAGCGCGACCTCGATGATGGTCGGCTCGGGCTTGGCGGTGTCGACGTCCTTCGAGGAGGTCATGGCGGAGACGAGGTCGTCGCTGTCGAGCACGCGGCGTGACAACGACAACTCGTCTTCACTGGCCGAGCTCGCCAGCACCACCTGCAGACCCAGCGTGCGGACCTGCTCCAGCAGTGCACGCGCACCGGGCAGTTGTCGCAATAACGCCGAAGACTCCATGTAGTACTGCAGATGTAGGTCTTTGGCCCGCTGTTGCACGTCGTCCGCGGCGCCGCCCGACAACTCCTCGATCAGCCGTGACCCATCCATACCGATCGAGCGGTGGATCCGCCACGACTCGACCGCGAGGCCGACTCGTGAAAGGCCCGGCACCACGCGTGAATGTGCAGATAGTTGGAGTCGACCAGGGTGCCGTCGATGTCGAACAGAACTGCGGGCCGATTAGCCATCGACCGGGGATGCCCGCGGGCGCCCCCATCTAAACTCCGCTACTTGACGATCAGCGTGCCATTCATGTTCGGGTGATAGCTGCAGTGGAACGGGTATTCGCCCGGCTGGCTCGGCGCCGTCAGTGTCGCCTTTTCGTTACCGTCGACATCCTGATCGAAGGCGCCCGCGGTGTCCGACGTGACGGAATGCTCGACGGTGTCGTTGTTCGTGATGTTGATCTCTGCGCCAGGAGCGACTGTGAGCGGCTCACCGAATGCCATGTTTGCGATGGTGATCGTCGCGCCAGCCGTTGCCGTCGGGCTGTTCGCGCCTGTCGCTGCCTCGCTCGAGGTTGCGGTGCCGGCTGCGGTTGCGGTGTCCGTTGTTTGGCTTGTGCTGTCGGATCCGCCGCACGCGGTGACGACCGCCGCCACGAGGGCCGTGGCCGCCAAGAACATACAGATCTTCTTCATTCTGTCCCCTAACTTTTGTCCTAGTCGCGACACGATTATCGACTCAATTCGGTTCAGTTGAATCGGATTACCGTGGCTCGAAGGTTGGTCACTTGCGCTCATCGACGATGAACAAGCACAGCGTGACTGCGAGGAATCCCGCGGGCAGCCAGATCGCGTGCACACCCCAGGCGTCAGTGGCGACGGCGCCGGCCAGTGCCCCGCCGGCGAACGCCATGATCAGCGTGCCGTAGACCAGGACCGCCCGACGTGCTTCCGACCGCTTCTCCACGAAACTGTCGTAGGCGGATTCCATGAATCGCATCAGGTTGCCGGTCGTGGCGACGGGCAGGTACGCCAGGTCGCCCACACTGCGGAACAGCCCGATCTGCACCGCGGCAAGGAACGAGATCGGCACCGTGACTACGGTGTGGTCCACCGTGGCTGGAACGAAACCGATGATTGCGAGAACGACAGCCTGCACACCCATCGTCCAGCGCAGCGAGTGCGGGACGAGTTGTTCCATCCGCCCGGACTTGATGTGCGATGCCAGCAGCATGCCCGCAATGAAAGCCAGCAACGGCCACACATGGGCCAGCGCCGAATAGAACTGCCGCTCGGACACATGGATCGCGGAGAAGATGACGTTCGCCGTCTGCACGTTGGCGAACACGTGGCCGCGAGCGAGATAGGTGTGCGCATCGAGGAAGCCGTTGGCCAGCGTCAGGAGCAGCGCGAACCACAGGGTCCTCGCTCGCTCGGTGTCCACTTGGCCGCCTGTCGTACCCACCACGTGGCAAACGTAGCGCCTCGGCCGAGCGCTTGCCTACACCGCGCCCAATGCCCCGAGCATGCCTGCCGCTGCGCGCGGCCAAGTGAACTGTTCGGCGCGCCTGCGGGCATTGATGCGCCGCAAGTGCCTCCGGTCTGCCGATGATCGATGACACGGCGTTGGCGATCGCACGCGGATCGTTATCGGCCGTCGCGCCGCTGTCGGTGGTGAGAATTTCGGCGAGTGCCGAGGTTCGCGATACGACGGCGGGCGTGCCGCAGGCCAATGCCTCCAGTGCGGCGAGACCGAATGTCTCATGCGGCCCCGGCGCGAGCGCCACATCGGCGGACGCCAGGATGGTCGCGACGGTGTCGCGGCATCCGATGTACCCGGTGAAGTCGACCGGCAACCGGGCGGCCTGGCGCTCCAGCCGCGCTCGCATCGGTCCCTCCCCGACTACCACGAGCCGTGCGTCCACACCCGAATGACGCAGCGCGCCAACGGTGTCGATGCTCCGGTGCGCATGTTTCTCCACAGAGAGGCGCCCGCAGTGCACCAGCAGGATTTGTTCACGGTGTGCCCACCGCTGCCGCACGAGTTCGGAATGCCTGCGGGGATGAAATTGATCGAGATCCACACCGAGCGGCACGGTCAGCACGTTCGGCGCGTGAATCCTGTCGAATTCCGCACGGGCGAATGCCGTCGTGCACACCACGGCGTCGTAACTCGCGGCGGTCCTGCGGTTCGCGAAGTCTGCGACGGTGCGCGCAACGCGATTCGGAAGTATCTGTCCGACAAGACGATCCAGGCGTTCGTGCGAGATCATCACCGTTGCGACCTCATGGCGCCTGCCCCAACTGCCCAGTGACCGGAGCGTGAGTCGATCGGACACCTCGATGGCGTCCGGAGCAAGGCCCTCGAGCAGCGTGGTGACCCGCCGTGGCAACACTGCGCGGTAACCGCCAGTGAACGGAATCAGTCTGGCGGGAAGCGAGATCCGGGTGACCCCCGTCGGGAGTTGGACCCAATCGGCTTGCTGGCCCGGAACGATGAGGAAGACCTGATGGCCGGCGGCGTAGTATTCCGCACCAAGGCGGTCGACGGCCGTTCTCAGGCCGCCGGAGCGGGGCCCGTAGAAGTTGGCGACCTGAACTACGCGCATGACTTGAATGAGAACTGGCACGTCTGTGCCATCATCGACGCGTCTTCGACCGGTGTCTTAACGCCTCGTGAACAACCTTCGTCGTCAGCCGGCGGGCGGTGGCGGTGGGTCGGCCTGCGCCGGGTCCGGCAGGAACTGCACCAGTCCCGGCGGTGTCGCCGTCCCAGGCGGGGGCGCCGTACCCGGCAGCGGCTCACCCAGCTGTTGCTGCGGCAGCTGGCCGAGTAGGCCGCCCTTCAGATACCCGTCCACGTGCATGTGATGCATCCGCCTGAAGGGATCGACGGGGGTGATATTCGCGTTCTCTTCGCCGGGCGGCACGTCGTAGACCTGCCCCTCGCCCGGCGCCGCCGGCGCCAGGTTCTGTGGCAGGAGCCATGCGTTGTTGAAGGCAGACAGATTCGGCGGCGTCCCAACGCCTGCGCCGCCCGAGGCCTCGGGGACCGGGTTCTGCGCCAGGAAGTACGCGTTGTCGGGGTTACCGGTGAACGGATTGGCCGGTAGGCCACCGCTGAGTTCCGTAGGCGAGCCCCCGCTCTGGGCCAACGGCGAGGTGAGGTCCGCCAGTGGCGGGATCCCATTCGGCGCAGGCGGTGTGGGTGCTGCCGGATCGGCCGGTATCTCCGGGGGTGGGGGGTCCGCCGCGGCGATCGCCTGTGAAGCGACCACCGCGCCGGCTGCGAGCAGGCCGGCGACGGCGATCTTCATCAAACGACCTTCACCACGCCGTAGTAGGCGACGACGTCATCGGTGTCCGTTGTCGAGCTGGTCAGCACCGCGTAGGACCGCAGGAATGACTGGCCGACGCAGCCGTCGATCTTGATGTGGACGTCTCGGAGCGTCACCCGGGCAGGCGCCTGCTTGAACGACTTCTTGTCCACCGAGACGTTGATGACCTCGCCCGGCTGAGGGTGAACCTCGATCTGGCCCTGGATCGGGAACGACAATCCGGTGGGGACGGCTCCGAACGCGGTTGTCGTGATGCCAAGGCCGACCGAACCATTCAGCTTCACGGTGTTCAGCGAGATGCCGCAGCCGATCTGGTATCCGGCCTCCAGCACGCCGCCCGTCAGCTTGGTCGATCCGGAACCCTTCACCACGCCGGTGAAGGTGCCGCCCGCGAGGTATTCGCGTGACGACAGCGCGGTCGTCAGCGGCGGGATCGCGAGCTGCGTCTCATCCTTCGCTGACACCTCCAACGTCCAGCCGTCAGGGGAGTTCGCGATGCCTGGTACTTCGGATCCGACGACTCCGGTGTCCGGCGGGGGGCCGGCGTCGGCGGCCGGCTGCGCCGGATCCGCAGGCGGTGGCGGGTCTGCGAGAGCAAGCGGCGCCGAGCCCAAAGGGGCCAGCATGCAAACTGCAGCCAGTGTCGCGAAACGATTGAACATGGTGTGGTGGCGCCTCTCGTGGAATGGTCGGTTGGATTACGAACTGGCTGGCATCAAACGGCTTTGGTGACACCCATGTAGGTGATGACATCGTCGGTGTTGTCCGTCGAGCTGGTCAGCGTCGCGTACGACCGAATGAACGACTGACCGACGCAGCCGTCCACCTTGACGCGGAAGCCGGTGATCGTGACTCGCGTATCTGTGCCCTTGAATGACTTCTTGTCCACCGGAACGATGTTCACCGTGCCAGGCTTGAGACCAATCTTGATCTGGCCACTTACCAGGGTTCCGCCGAATTGGTTGGTACCGCCGAGGCCCGGGATGGCCAGTGTCGGGGTGAGGCCAACACCACCTGTCAATTCGACTGGGCCACCGACGATCCCACAGCCGATCTGATATCCGGCCTCGAGCGTTCCGCCGCCCAGCTTGGTGCCACCCGAGCCCTTGATCGTCCCGGTGAACGTGCCGTCCACCAGGTACTCGCGCGATGACAACGCCGTCGTCAGCGGTGCGACCGCCTCCATGGACTCCTGGGTCCCGGTAACCGTCAATGTCCAGCCGTCCGGGGTGCTCAAGACGCCGGGCGACGAGGACGGGACAGGCCCGTTCGGCGGCTCGGAGGCCGGTGGCGCAGGCGCAGGCGCAGGCTCCGCGGCAGGTTCTGCGCTCGCGAGTGGCGCCGCGCCGACCGAGATCAGCATGCAAACAGCCAGCGTGGCGTAACGATTGGACATGATGTGGTGGCGCCTCTCGTGCGTAATTCTGGAGGGGAACATTCCCGTCGAATGATTGATTGGCCGGGTGTCCAATCCCTAACGGGACTGACAACAGTTGCCCCCAAGAGCTTTTCGAATAGGCATCGGCGGACTGGGAGCCGTCTGTGGGCTCGTCACTCTGGCACCAACCGTCAGAGTGGCTTTGCGCTCACAGCTTCAAGACACCCGATGGATGACTTGTGGGCATCTGAGGTTGGGATGTGGTTCGGTGTTGCGACATGCGCCCAATCAATCATTCGACGCATCAATATCTTTCGCCCGGAGGAACACCAATGAGGTCATCCCGCGCCTGTGAGCGCATGCTGGCGGCGTCAGTGATGGCGGTCGGCATCGGCCTGGCCGTCGCTACCACCGCTTCCGCCGAACCCGACGACCAGGCGCCTGCACCTGCTCCTGCAATGCCTGAAGCCGATCCTGGACTGCCTCCCGCTGATCCGATGGCGGGCGACGGCGGCGATCCGGCCGCATCGGCCTGTTCTCAGTTCGCCGCTGCGCTCGACTACGCCTCCAGTAACTATTCCGACTTCGCCGACGCCCTCGCCGATCCGAGTATGGGCCCGGACTGGAACACGAGTACCAACGTGACCGGCAGGACGGCGCTGCGGCAAGCGGCGTCGGCGGCGATGACGGCGTCTACGACCCCGGGTCTGCAGCCCGACATCGCGATGCCGATGCAGTCGTGGTCGGTCAACGCGACCAAGCTCATGGTCCTGGTGGGCGTTCGCGCCCCGGTCGACCCGGTCAACGCGAAGGCGACGGACCTCAACACCGACGCGCAGAACGTGCAGATGGCATGTGCGGCTGCGGGCACCCACGCCTGACGTCAGACCACGTAGCGGCCGAACCAGTCCTGCACTCGGCGCCACGCGTCGTCGGCGGCCGTCGCGTTGTAGCGCTCAGCGTTGGTGTCGTTGAAGAACGCGTGGTTCGCGTCCGGCTCTGTCACCAACTCATGTACCAGCCCGGCCTTCTCCAGCGCGGCCTTTGCGGTCGGCTCGGTCTTGTTCACCCGCTCATCGAGTGAACCGTAAAACCCCAGCACCGCAACATCCTTGGAGCCCGCGAAATCAGGGTTGTCCGGTGCCGAGCCGTAGAAGGGAACGGCCGCCGCCAGCTCCGGCGTACCCGCGGCCAGCAGCCGCCAGACCAGTCCCCCGCCCATGCAGAAGCCGACGGCCGCGATCTTCTTGCCCGGCACGCGCCGCTGCAACTCACCGACGCCCGACTTGAGGTCGGCGACCAGTTGGTCGGGCGCAATGTTGCCCAGCGCGGCCGTGGCCTGTGCGGGGTCGGCGAACTTCGCCGTCCCGCCCTGCGCCGAAAGCAGATCGATGGCCAGCGCCGAATAACCGATGCCCGCGAACCTGCCCGCGACCGAGCGGACCCAGTCGTTCAGTCCCTTGTTCTCGTGGATGACCAGCACACCGCCGCGCGCGTCGGGTGCCTCCGCCCACGCGGCCTGCAGCTCACCCTGCGGCCCCGGCCAGGTGATGGGTGCGGTGGACAGTGCCTTATCCGATCCCGGCGGGGGCGCGCTTTCGGTGGCGGGCTCGGTCGACGTGGCCGGTGCCTCGCTCACCGGCTTGTTCTCACTGCACGCTGCGATCAGCGCGGTCGCCGCGGCGGTGCCCACTCCGAGCAGAGCCAACCGTCGCAGCGCCTCGCGTCGCGACAACAGTCCGTCGACATGATCGGTGGCGATTTCTTCTGCGATGTATCGCTGTAGAGGAGTCACCTTCGCGAGTATGCGCCAGGATGCAGAACTGCGGTATCGGGATCATCTGACGCGCAATACTGGCCTCAATGGACTGGACACCGGATGGTAATGCTCTTCGTGGGCGAGTGGCCGTGGTCGCAGGCGCGACCCGCGGAGCGGGCCGGGGCATCGCCGCGGGCCTTGGCGAGGCGGGCGCAACGGTGGTGTGCACGGGTCGCAGCGCAATGTCGGGCAATGACAAGTCCGACTACGACCGTCCCGAGACGATCGAAGAGACCGCCGCGCTGGTCGACGAGCTCGGCGGCGAGGGGGTTGCGATTCAGGTCGACCACCTCGACGCCGGAGAGGTGCGCGCGCTCGCGCACCGGATTCGCGGTGACTACGGGGCCATCGACATCCTCGTCAACGACATCTGGGGCGCCGAGGTTCTCAAGGGGCCGCCGCCGACGTGGAACAGGCCGATCTGGGAGCACGATCTGGACGACGGCCTGCGGATCCTCCGGCTCGGCATCGACACCCACCTGATCACGTCGCATTGCCTGCACCCGCTGTTGATCGAGCGGCCGGGCGGTGTGCTCGTGGAGGTCACCGACGGTACGAAGCAGTACAACGACGAGAACTTCCGGCTGTCGGTGTTCTACGACCTCGCCAAGACCGCGGTGAATCGGCTGGCGTTCGCGCACGGCCATGAACTGGAGCGGTACGCCGCCACGGCGGTCGCGGTGACACCGGGGTGGCTGCGTTCGGAGATGATGCTCGACAACTACGGAATCACGGAGGCCGACTGGCATACGGCCCTCGACCCCGACCGAGGTGGCGGGCTGCCGACCGCGCCGCCGGGATTCGCCGAGTCGGAGTCGCCGCGATACGTCGGTAGGGGCATCGCCGCGATCGCCGCCGACAAGGACCGGGCGCGGTGGAACCAGGGCTCGGTGACGTCCGCCGATCTGGCGCGCGAGTACGGCTTCACCGACATCGACGGTCGACAACCCGACGGGTGGACGTAGGTTGGCCGAGTGACTTCCGATGCGACCATTCGTGAACTCGTCCTCGGTATGTGGAAGGCGCTGTCCGACCGCGACTGGGAATCCGTCAAGACGTATCTGTCCGACGATTGCATCTACGTCGACATGTCGGTGGGCCTGCCGTCTCGGCCCGCGGTCCAGAGAACATCGTCACACGGCTCAAGATCGGACTCGAGCCGTTGGCGTCGTACGTGAACCACGATGGCCTGATGGTGACAACGGTGTCGACGTGATGTACGAGCATCCGAAATGGGGCTGGCCCAGCGGCGAACCGCGGCTGGCGTTCGTCTCGGTGCATCGCGTGGAGGGCGGCAAGATCACCTTTGGAAGGATTACTCGGACTTCGACACGTTGATGTCCCAGGCGCCGCAAACGTTCACGGAAGGCTTCGCGTATGTCGACACGTCGTGGGTGTTCGACGCCACGGGCCTGGTCTGAGGACGGTTCCTACACGCTCCAGGCCATGCGGAACTTGTCGGCGAGCTCTTCGTCGGCGAGTTTTCCGTATGTCTCCTGCTCGTAGCGGCGGACCGCCACGACCGCATCGACCGCGGGGTCGCCAAGTATGGCCCGTATCCGGGCGGAGCCATCGAGTGCGTCGATGGCCTCGGCCTGACTCGTCGGCAACACGGTGATGCCGGCGGCGGCGCGCTGCTTGTCGGTCAGAGTCGACGGATCGACGGTGGTCTCCGCCGGAAGGGTCAGCTTCTGCTCGATGCCTTCGAGCGCGAGCCCGAGAATCGTCGCCGACGCGAAGTACGGGTTTGCCGATGGATCGATGACCTTCACCTCGACATTCGCGCCCAGCGGGTTGCTGCTTCCTCCGACCAGGAATCGCACTGCGGCCTCGCGGTTTTCGGTGCCCCAGCAGACGTACGCGCCCGACCAGTGTCCTGGCTGAATCCGCAGACCCGAGAGGATGGAACCGCACAGCACCCCCTCTGCCTCTGCTAGACCGGCCACCAGGCCCGCCACCGCGCACTCCCCCTCCGGCGTCATTCCACGTGCACCGGGCCCGCCGGAGAACAGCGGTGTATCGCCTCTCTGTAGTGAAAAATGTTGGTGTGCACCCGAACCAACGCTGCCGGCGAAGGGCACCGGCGACAAGCTGACCCGGATGCCGTGTTGTCTGGCGACCCTGCCGACGATGATCCTCATCAGCAGCAGCTGATCCGCCGCCGCGATCGGAGGTTGGGGGCTCAGCGAGATCTCGAACTGGTTGATCCCGTACTCGGGGTGGAACTGCTCGATGGAAACACCCGAACTCGTCGCCGCATTGGTGACGTCTCGGACGAACCCCTCGAATTCGAGCACCCCGGCAAGGCCGTATTGGGCCCACAGGTGAGCGGGCAGCCGACTGCCGTCGGGCCCGACGAGCACAAACTCCATCTCATGACCGACGAGCGCGCCGATTCCGGCGTCGGCCAGCCGGCGTTCGATGCGGTCAAGTGTCCCGCGACTGCAGTACGGGTCGGGTTGCCCGTCTTGGTCGAAGAAAGCGCCTGGCGCCCAAGCCAATCCGTCGCCCAGAATCCGCAGGGCACCCAGGTCGATTCGGATTCGCTGATCCCCGACCACGCCGAGCGCGTCGCCGAACGCGATGCCGGTCTGGTCGATGGTGAACACGTGCCAGACCGGACTGGCGCCGAGCCCTGGGTCGGCGAACGCGCCCATCTTCCGGAGCGGAATGGTCTTCGCATGTGTCAGCCCGGCGGCGTTGACGACGGTGCCGATGAGTGTGGCCACCCCGTCGGACTCGAATTGGGCGATAGCCGCTGCGGCGAGGGGTTTGGCTGCCATGCAGCCATTCTGCCGCTGTGTTGCCGAGACCTACAAAGTGATCTTGCAGGTTTGGCCGATATCCAGCGTTCGCAGCATCCGGCCCATGCCCAGCCACATCGCACACGACAGCGCCAGGTCGGCGAGCAGTTCATCGCTGAAGTGCTCGCCGGCGCGGTTCCAGAAGTCCTCGTCGTCGCGCAGCGCGGTGTGGTCGCCGGCGAATCGTTCTGCGAACTCGGCCGCGATCCGCTCCTGCGCGCTGTACCCGGGCCACGTCTGCCATTCGGCCGCGTGGTCGTAGAGGTCTTCGTCGACTCCCGCCGCGGTCGCTTCCGAGTCGCGGGTGTTCTGGCACACCACGCATTCGTTGTTGAGCGCGATGACCATCCGGGCCAGCTCCCGCACTCGCATCGGGAGCCGGTTCTTCTTGTAAACCGCGTTGGTGAAGGCGAGCATGCCGGCTCCGATGTCGGGTGATTTCACCGCCCAGGCAGCGGCGTCGTCGTCGGCGAAGTCTCCAATGCGGCTCATGGCGGAAATCGTACGCCGAGCGCGACAAAAGTGGAACACGTTCTAGAAATGTCGATGAAACCGCAGGTGGATCACTTAGCGGAGGTTGCGGGTACCCGGTCGTCATCCCAGTCGCGCTGCACAAGTACCCGGTGGGCGATCCGCTCGAGGGCCGCCTCGACCTGCTGACGGTCGGGCCTGCCCTCGAATGTGGGTGATGTCGCGAGCTTGTCGACGATCCGACTGACGAGGGCGGCCGAGGCGCAGTCGACTTGGCGGGCACCCGACTGGGTGAGCCAGAGTTGGTCGCCGGTCCGTAGTGCGTAGCCCCGTTCGATCAGCCGGTCGTATGTCGACTCGATGACCTCGCTCGGCACCCGCAGGCGCTCCGCGATATCGGTCAGCCGAGCCGAGCCGAACACCTGGCTCTGGCGGTATATCTGAATCAGCGCCCACAGTAGGGCGATGTCGGGCTCGCAGCCTGCCTGCCCGGCGATGCTGCGCAGACGGATCTCCGGCGTGTTCCGCATCAGCCGGCTGATGGCCACCTCGAGGATCTTCTCCGGTGACTCCGTGCTTGGCATGCCGAATCCCTCGCCGAGGTCGGTGGCCGACACCGCGTCCATCTCGCGAAGCGGAATCTCCTTGAGGAAGAGTGAGACGACGAATCCGACGATCGCGACCGGGACCGCGCACAGGAACACCGTGCCGAGCGAGTCGGCGTAGGCGTCGACGATCGGCGCCGCCATTTCCGGCGACAGTGTGTGCAGCGCCTGCGGTGACTCAGCCGCACGGGGCGGTGCTCCGCTCGCAACGAGCGCGGGCCCTATCCGGCCGGCAAGGAAGTTGGCGAACAACGATCCGAAAATCGCTGCGCCGAACGAGCTTCCGATGGTGCGGAAGAAGGTGACGCCCGACGTCGCAACGCCGAGATCGGAGAAGCTGGCGGTGTTCTGCACGACGAGTACGAGCACCTGCATGCACAGCCCGATCCCGGAGCCGAGCACGAACAAGTAGACGGACTGCTGCCAGGTCGGTGTGGCGGAATTCATCGTCGACAGCAGGAAGAACGCGACCGCCATGATCGCCGTGCCAGCGACGGGAAACACCTTGTACCTGCCGGTGCGCCCGACGATGTTGCCGCTGCCGATCGACGTGATGAGCATGCCCGCCACCATCGGCAAGGTGCGCAGCCCCGATGTCGTCGCGGAGACGCCGTCGACGAACTGCATGAACGTCGGAAGGAATGTCAGCGCCCCGAGCATCGCGAACCCGACGATGAAGCCGAGGATGCAGCACACCGTGAAAACCGGGCTGGCGAACAGCCGGATCGGCAGAATCGGCTCGGCTGCACGGGATTCGACCCAGACGAAGGCGGCGAGCGCCGCGGCGGAGGCGACGAACAAGCCGATGATCACCGGGGAGGTCCACGCGTACTCGCCGCCGCCCCAACTGGTGGCCAGGGTGAGCCCGGAGGCGCCGAGGCCGACGAACAGGATGCCCGCATAGTCGATGACCGGTCGGGTCGCCGCCTTGGCGAGCGCCGGGATCGCCGTGCCCGCCACCAACAGCACCACTATCGCGACCGGGATGTTGATCCAGAACGCCCACCGCCAGGTGAGGTGGTCGGTGAAGAAGCCGCCGAGCAACGGTCCGATGACGGTGGTGACGCCGAACACCGCTCCGAGCGCGCCCTGGTAGCGGCCACGTTCGCGCAGCGGGATGACCTCGCCGATCACGGCCATGGCCGTCACCATGAGCGCGCCGCCACCGATGCCCTGCAGCGCCCGCGATGCCACCAGCATCGTCATCGATCCGCTCAACCCGCACAGCACCGAGCCGGCGAGGAAGAACAGCACTGCCGCCTGGAAGACCGTCTTCCGTCCGAACAGGTCGCCGAGCTTGCCGACGACCGCCGTGGCGATCGTCGAGGCCAGCAGATAGCTTGTGACGACCCAGGATTGGTGGCCGGCTCCACCGAGGTCGGCGACGACGGTCGGCAGCGCGGTGGCCACGATGGTCTGATCCAAGCGCGGCCAGCAGCATGCCGAGCAGCACCGCAACGAAGATGAGGTTGCGGCGATGCGGGCTGATGCCGGCGCTGCTGGACTCCGGGTCCACGGAGTCGCCGTCGCTGTTGTGGACGTCATACCTGCCTTTCCGTCGGACTCATCAGCCATATCGTTAGATAGGCTATGAAACGTTACGCGGAACGACGGCTGGATTCCCGGCGAGCGAGCGTGAAATCCTGAAATTCAGCGGCGTGTCGGGTTCAGACACGCACTCTCGCGGGACGACGTCGCGGGACTACGGGGTGGCAGTGCTGCCGGGCGGCCTCGATACGCACTGCGCCAGGTAGAGCTCCTCGCCCAGCTTGCCCATCAGCTCGAGCTGAGTCTCGAGGTAGTCGATGTGGTTCTCCTCGTCGGCGAGGATCATCTCGAAGATGTTCGCGGAGGTCGCGTCTTCCTTCTCGCGGCACATGATGATGCCGGGCCTCAATCTGGCCACTACTTCGTATTCGATCGCGAGATCGGCTTCGAATTGCTCGCGTACAGTCTGACCGACCCGCAGGGAAAAGAGCCGTTGATAATTCGGCAACCCCTCGAGAAGCAGAATGCGGTCGGTGATTGTCTCGGCGTGCCGCATTTCATCGAAAGACTCCGCACGCGTATGGGACGCCAATTCGGTGAATCCCCAATTTTCCTGCATTTTGGCATGCAGAAAGTACTGGTTGATAGCCGTGAGTTCGCTCGTCAACTGCTCGTTGAGCAACTTTAGAACGTCGGGGTCCCCTTGCATGCTGGCTCCTAGGCACCGTGCGGTGGTGAGGTCAGTGGGCTGTCTTGACGGGATCCAATCTAGTGCAGGTCAGGCATGACTGCTGCCACTTCTGCAGTGTGCGTGGCGTGTTTCACGCGTTGCGACAACGAACTTCGGAGCGAGGTACGAAGATGGACCGGGGCCGCTGGACTGCCTGGCCTAACTAAGGTTAGACTGCGCTAACATGCTTGCGAGCGCAGCGGAACGAAGGATAACGATGAGTGAGAGCAATTTGCACTCACTGATTCTCGCCTGCGACTTCCGTGTCGACGACGTCGAAAGAATGTGGAACTGGCTCAAACGTCATCGCGACAATTTGGCATCAATCGGTGCGCATCATGTCGTTCTCTACACGTCGATTTGGGAACCGGGCAGAGTGCTGGTGACAATCGGAATTCGGCACGCACGCTCGATTCGTGACGTCATCCGCTCCCCTGCGGTATTCGAGTGGTTCGATATCGCCGGTCTCGACGACATCCCGCCGATATTCGGCGGCCAGGTGGTCGAGAAGATCGACCTGGACGCGCCCTCGTCGGAAGAGCATGTCGGACGGATCGTGGTCGGCGTCATGTCATCGGTTGACGACGTGTCAGAGCTGATGGAAAAGGTGCACGACGGGTTGGACCGGTTCGAGCGCGGAGGTGTCCGGAAGATCTGGGTTTACCGCGCCCTCGACGACGGGCAGGAAGTGATGATCCTGCAGGAGATCGACAACGAGATCAGCGCGCGGCACTGGATCGATCATCCCGACGCCGCCGCGGAGTGGATGTCGAATTCGGGGCTCGGTCCCTATCCAACGCAGTTCGTCGGCAAGTTCGCCCATCTCATGAGCATCGACGAAAGCTGACGGTCGAGAGATGTTCGTCTGCCTCTGCATCGGAGTCACCAGCCACGTGGTGAACGACGCTGTTGCCAACGGCGCGTCCACGTCGAAGGAAGTGGCCAACGCCTGCGGCGCGGGCTCCGAATGTGGCCGGTGCAGGCGCACCGTGCGGGCGATCATCGAAGCGCATTTCGCCAACAACGGCACCCGGTCGGCGGCCAGTCGCTAACCGAGCAGCTGGCGGATCCTTTCGACGCAAAACCCGACCAGGTCGACATCGTCGGTGAGCAGACCGTCTTCGCGAAACCTGGTTTCCAGCCGCGTCACCGGGCAGGCCAATGCGACGGCAGCGAGCACCTCGTTGTAGACGAGGTTGCGCACCGGCAACCCGGTGAGCTGTTTATAGCGCTCGATGGTTTCGTCGCGGCCCGGGGTTCCGTCCAGCCTCGGCAGGCCCTGATACTCCGAGAGGCCCCAGTCGGTGAACAGTAGCCAGGCCAGATCCGCCTCGTGATCGCCGATGTAGGCGATCTCCCAGTCGACCACCGCTGCGACCTCGAACCGAGGGCCGTACAGGATGTTGGACAGCCGGCTGTCACCCCAACACAGGCTGAGGTGCTCGGGTTCATAGATGTTGTCTCGCAACCATTCCGCGGCCGAGGCCAGCTCGGCTCGAGGTCGACCCGACGAGGCCCACTGCAAAGCGTCGGAGTAGTAGTGGACCGCCTGCTCGAGCGGATGGCTCCCCCGGTCCGGCATCAGCAGTTTGTCGAGGTTCAGCTCGGTCCAGTCCAGCGCGTGGACGTCGGCGATGGCCTGCACACAGCCCCACCACATGGTGGCTCGCTGCCGCGGTGATGCGTCGAAGAACAGGCCCGCCGCGTGGTACGGCGGAAACTCGCCAGGACTGCCGACCGACGGCACCTGCTCCATGACGTAGTACGGCGTGCCAAGCGCGTCGTCGCCGCGGTCCAGCCAGCACACCGTTGGCACAGCGATCGCAGTCGCCTGCAATCGGTTCATCACGAGAACCTGACGCAGCAGGTCGTAATCCGGAAAGAGGCTGACCTGCGGTGGTCGGCGAAAAACCAACCGCTTCAATGTGGTTGGTGTGCCCGAACCATCGAGTGTCTCCACATCGAACAGAAAGGTTTCGGTAGAGAAGCCGCGCTCTGTGCTGCGCCAATTGCCAATGCGGGCCGTGCCTGCGCCGGGAACGCGCTCGCGGATGATCGGTTCGAGCAGCGCGGGAATCGCGTCAGCCGCTGGACGGGTGCCCACGTCAGGAACTCGGCCTCCCCCGCTTGTCCGTGAATTCGGCAAGCGCGTCGGCATTGGCGGCGGCACCCATCAACTCGGCGAAATGAGCGTTCTCGCGTTCGGTGGCTGCCTCGATCCCCGACCGGGAAGGCGCTGCGATGGTCTGCTTGACCGCCATCAGACTCGGAATCGGCCGGGCTGCAAGGATTTCGGCGTGCCGACGTGCCTCGGGCAGCAGGTCGTCGGGTTCACAGACTCTCCACACCAACCCCATTCGGAGTGCCTCTTCGGCGGTCACCCACTCCGAGGACATCAGCAGCCATGCCGCGTTCTGTCTGCCGATCAACTGCGGCAACAGATATGACGACGCCGCCTCAGGCGCGACGCCGAGGCTGGTGAACGGGCACTTCAACCGCGCATCCGACGACATGAACACCAGGTCCGCGTAGCCGAGAACGGTAGTGCCGATGCCGACTCCGAGCCCATTGACCGCGCAGATCAGTGGCTTGGGAAAGTCCGCGAGCGCGTCGATCATCACGGTGAAGTGGCTGCCAGTGTTCGAAAGAGATGGATCGGTGATGCGCGCCTGCATCTCTTTGAGGTCGTTTCCTGCGCTGAACGCCCTGCCGTTGCCGGTGAGCAGCACGACTGCCACCTCGGGATCGGCGGCCGCTGCCCGGATCGCGTCCGCTGTCGCCTCGTAGAGTGCTTCGTTGAAGGCATTGAGGGCCTCGGGCCGGTTCAGGGTGAGGGTCCGCACCCGGTTGTCGTCGCCGATCCGCAGAATCGTCATCGCGGCGTCTTCTGCCTTCCCTCGTCGAATGGATTTCGGTACACGTAGCGACTTGTGGGCACCGTGTCGACGTTCTGATTGGCCCCGAAGGCCGCGGTGCTGGCGACCATGCGCTCCATCCGGTTGCGCAGGTCGTCGTCATCGGCCGCGCCGAAAAACGCGTGCAGGTCGGATATCGCCTCCGCGGGAAAGAGTTCCTCGACGATCGCCGAGAGGGGCGCCGCTCCGGGGGTCAACGCTCGCACGACCGCGTTCTGCGTGTATCCGAACGTCGCCTGGGTCTCGATCGCCACCGGCGTGTGGTCGACGTGCCAGCGCGACAGCCACGTTGATTCATCGAGATCGGCGGGCCGACGTAGCAGCGCGACGTTGGCCAATCCCGCCGTGCGCTGACCGGGCACCGTCTTCGGCGGCGGCAACGGCACCGATTCCGTAACGAGGTAGGCAGCGACCTCGTCGCACTCCTTCTCCAGCAGCGACGTCGCGGCGCGCACCTGGTCGCCATACGATTGCTGCGTCCACACGCTGACGAACGCCGCCACCGGCGGGTCCATCGTCGTCAACGTCATCAGCGAGTCGCGCACCTCTGCATCGCGGACATTGATCGCCAGGCCAGGTAGGCCGGTGTCGAGCAGGTTCGCCGCGACATGGGCGCGCAGCCTGGCGCACCAGGTGTCGTCGGCCTCGGTTGCCCTGAGCGTGATGATGACTTTCTCCACGATGCGAACCTACAGCCGTGCAACGCGGAGTTAGGCCTCCAACCTTTCGCGGACACTGGCGAGCCGTTGCCTGAGTTCCGCTTCGTCGATGATGCCGCGCGCCACCAGCGAATGCGCCAGTGAAACCAGCTGATTCTCCGGGTAGGGCAGGTTCGAATACGTCGTCGCCGACAGGGTGTCCTCCTCATCGCGGCGCTCTTTGAAATTCGGGATTTCGGCGTCGCAAGCCGCCCGGTCGAGCGCGTCGCACATGCCGTCCAAGCTGGTCTTCCACGGCGGCACGGGGTTTTCGACGCCCCACTTTTCGGCCATCCGCGACCAGACTTGATTGCGTTCCACGATGTTCTTCAGGGCGTCGATCTCGATCGCGCCTGAGCCGTCCGCAGCGGTCATCCGGCGTTTCCCGGGTGAATCGCCTTGCGGGTGTCGGTGATCATGTTGGTGGTGACACCCGCCTTCGGCAGCGCCACCCCGATGAGGCAGTCGCGCGTAATGATCTCCACCAGCTGATCCTCGGTCCAGTCCTCGGTGCCCTCGGGCCGCAGGGGCATCACCATGAACCGGTGCTTCTGGTTGGAATCCTGCACATGGACCGTGATTTCGTCCGGCAGGTAGAGCCCGAACTCGGCCAGCACCTGCCGCGGCCAGCGGACCAGGCGCCGACGGTAATTGGGTGTCCGGTACCACTCGGGTGAGTTGCCGAGGATCGGTCGCGGGTAGCACGAGCACAACGCGCAGACGATCACGTTGTGCACCGTTGGGGTGTCCGCAAGGATCTGGAATGCGGTGAAGTCGCTCGGTGTGCCCCACCCCGTGGGGTGCAGCCAATCGACACCGACCTCCTTGCTCGCCGTCATCGGTTCGGCGAGGGCGAGTTTCTTGAATTCCGGATCCAGCCACGCCTTGGCCACTAGATGGGCGGCGGGCGTGGGGCCGATCTGCTCGGCAAATTCAGTCATGAGGCGGTGTTCCTCGGCAGTGAAGATGCCCTTCTCGATGCACAGCTCGCGCAGAGCGATCTCCAAGACTTCGAAGTCGGTTATTTCGTCGACCATTGGCGCGACGGTGCGTTCGTGATCGTGATCGTGATCGTGATCGTGGTCAGCCATGCAAATTCCTTTCCGGGCAGCCTATTTGGCCGCTTGCAGCCAGTGTTCGGGAATCTCGGTGGATATCACGTCGTCGGCCGTTCCTGTGTAGCCGTACCACAGGTCGGCCATGTTGAACTTCACGACGTAGAACCACTCCGGCTTCGCGGGACGGTCCCACGTCTCGTCCTCGGCAGCCGGGCTTTCATAAGCGACCGCTTCGATTTCGCCCTTCGCGCCGCGCACGTACTCCGGGGTGCGGGTGTAGAAGATAACCGGAAGTTCGCGCACCACCACCGGGTCGCCGACCTGGAACTTCGCCTTATCGGCCTGGCCGGCATAACACTGCGGATCGCCCTTGCCGTTCGCTTCCTCGGCATGTTCGTTGCGCTTGACTTGCGAGCCGTCGCCTTCGGACTTCGGCTTGGCCTCCAGGTTCTTACCGTCGAGCCCGTCCGCGTAGCGCTCCTGGACCTCGGCCATCCGCTCGCTCAACTCGGTCAGTCCAATGTGGTGTTTTTCCACCAGTACGCGCGCGACCGCGATCAGCCAGCGGCCGTAGTACGGCAGCCCCAGATATTCAGCCCGACCGACATCGACATTGCCGATCCGTCGTCGTTCCTCCGACAGCCAGATGCCGCGCCACCCGAGGACCTCGCAGATCACGTAGGTCATGTGCTCCCAGAGCTCATACTGCTTGTTCTCGTACTTCATCGGCGCGTCTGGCTCACCGCCCACGTCGTGAACGGGCTTGAGGTAGGCGGTGATGCGTTCGTGGTCGAGCATGTCAGGAGTCGGTGCGTCCGGAAGCTCGGGATACGCCGACTTCAGCCGGGCTACCAGATCGAGTTGAGCCGCACGCTCAGCTGCAGTGCTCATGAAAGCTCCCTTCGTTTCGGACACCGTGAGCAGGTGACGCTTTGTCGGCGCTCGCCGAGGCGAAGCGACGGGGCTGGTGCCGACAGCGGGGAAGACGCGGGTAACGCTTCTCAAGAACCATCGGAAAATGTCATCAGGCGAATTCATCGGGCGCCGGAGCGGCGGACGAATTCCAACAACGCCGTCGAGCTCGACAGCATTGTCGGCCATCGGCACCTCCCCACCTGACCCGATGAGCTGACTGTATCCTATTAGCCCTGCTAATACAGTCGAATCGAAGGTCGCGATTCGGGTCATGCACTGTGCCGCATAGGATTTGACTGCACCGCAATTTTCGAGCGCATAGTTTTCGGTTGGAGTCGTACCGACCCGCGCACTGCACGAGCTCGATCTCCGCGCGAATGAAAGACGTCCGTGCCCGGTCAACCGCGTAGTCGGGCACAATTCGACGCGCGTACTCCACCGTTCGGTGACCTTGTTGGAGTGAGAATAGGCAGGTGATCGACGGCAGACGGGCAGTCGATGCCCTAAGGGTGAACCTGCCGGGCAACGGCGCGGTCGCCCGCAGCCTGCTCGGCGTGCTGGTGCTGGCGACGGCCGCACTCCTGTGGGGTCCGGCGGGAGCGGCGACGTCCACGGCGGCCGCGGGCGCGATCGCGGGCGCCATCGCGCTGCAGGACAACCCACTCGGCCGAATACCGATCGTTCTCGGCGTCTCTGTGGAGCTGGGGGTCGCGGCGTTGGCCGGCGGGCTCAGCGCGGCCTACAGCGTCGTGTTCGTCGTCGTGGTGGCGCTGTGGTGTTTCTTCGCGGGCATGCAGTGGGCGGTCGGGGCGCCCGCCGGGCTGATAGCGGGGGCGGCGGGTGTGCTGCTCGTCATCCAACAGCCGCAGCCTGCCCTGGCCGCGGTGGCGTCCGCCCTTCTCGCCGTCGTCGCAGGTCTGACACAGGCCGCCCTCATCGCCGTGTGGCCACCACGGCGCTGGCGGCTCGAGCGCGAAGCGCTGACGAAGGTGTACCGCTCGTTGAGCGCGGACGCGCGCCTGCTGGCCACCGACCCCGATGCGCAGGTCGACCCGGCGCAGCTCATGGAGCTGAAGGAAGCGTTCAGCACCAACGAGACCCAGTCAGGCCGTCGCACGTCCGCGTACCGGGACTGGCACGCGCTGCCCGAACAGATCGCCAAGACGTTGATGGTCTTCCGCGGCAAGGCCGCGGGACAGGACGACATCCGTGACGTGTTGCCGGCGGCCGCGGAAATGCTCGCGGCGATCGCCGTGCAGAGTCGCACAGCGCGACGTGATGCGGAATATGCGCTGAGAAGACTTGATGCCGCGGTCGGCGCGGTAACTGTTTCGGAAGTATCGGTGGCGCAACGTCTTTCACGACAACTACATCGGGCTGACGCGTTGCGCTTCGGGCGGCGTCATCTCCCCGACTGGATCGGCGCGCTGAAGGCCGGGTTCGATGTCGCATACCGGCATCTGAAACTGACGTCGCCGATATCGCGCCACGCTGTCCGGCTC
This sequence comes from uncultured Actinomycetota bacterium, assembly GCA_963734385.1. GTDB lineage: Bacteria > Actinomycetota > Actinomycetes > Mycobacteriales > Mycobacteriaceae > Mycobacterium. The sequence goes on from CAVTHR010000020.1 coordinate 45,112, forward strand.
GCCGGTGCTGCCGCGGTGGGAACCGGCGATGCGCACGCTTCGCGGACGTGCCGCAGGGCCACTGGATTCCGCTGACGGTGCTGCTCGTGACGCGACCCGGAGACGGCCCACACGTACACCCGGTGCGTCGGCCGGGTCGCGGGCATCTGCGCCGGCGTCGTAGTCGCCTCTGCGGTGACACTGGTCTGGCAACCCAGCGGTTTGGCCGCCGCGGTCGTTGCCGTGCTGTTTCTCGGCGTCACGTACGCGGTTTCGGTGTTCGGGTACATCGCGGTGATGGCGGCGTTCGCGGCGACGATCGTGTTCCTGCTTGCCATCAGCGGTGCTTCAATCTCGGTGACCGACCTGCTGTTCGCGACGGTGATCGGCGGTGCGCTTGCGGTGCTCGCGCATGTGGTGGTGCCCGACGATGCCCTGATCCGTCTGCGGCAGCGGGCGGGTGAACTGCTGAAGACCGAGATCGACTATGCCGCAACGGTCATCAAAGCGTTTGTGCACGACCTTGATCATCCGTCCGAGGCGCTGTCGGCTGCGTGGCAGCGGGCGTTCCGGGCGCGTGCGGCATTTGAGGCCGCCGCCGGGGCGACCCGCGTGGAGTCTCGGGAGTTGAGACGGTGGATGAGGTCGTTTCGCGCGGCGCTCAACGCGGTCACCAGCTCGTGCACGGCGCTGGAGCGCAGCCTGCCGCCGCATCCGTCCGCGGAACTCGGCCGCGAGTTCGTCTTGGCCGTGGACGATTACGTCGAGGTGTTGCGCGGCGATCCGCCGACCCCGGCCACACCGTGGAGCATCGACACGGTGCAGTTGGCCGGCGCAGACCAGCTGTTGCGTGACGCTGCGGCACAGATCGCATCCGAGGACGGCGCGGCACGCGTTCTCGTCGCAGAAGTCGGCGCGATCACCCGCAGCCTTGCCGGCATCGCCGACGACACCCGCGACGTCGCGGCGCCTTGATCGCTCCGCTAGTCGCGGGCCCACCTGGGCGTGATGAAGACGCCCTCGGCCTCGACGGTGATGCCGTCTTCGTCGGAGAGATGGCCGACGACGTAGGTCTTGACGCCCTCGGTGCGATCGATGTGGGCCTCGGCGTGCAACCGGCCCAGCTGCGTGGTGCGCAGATACCGCAGGGTGATGGTGCCGGTGAAGCGTGGAATTTCCCCGTCGCTCGCCGCCTCACCGAGGACGTGATCGAGCACCAGCGCCGACACTCCCCCGTGTACGTAACCGGGCGGGCCTTCGTAGGGCGCTCCCATGACGAAGTCGGTGAACGCCGCTCCTGATGCGTCGCGCTCGATCACCAGGGGCGGCGCGATCGGGTTTCGCACTCCGATGACGGGGTTTCCCCACGCCATCCGGTCTCCGCCTGTGGTGTACCGCACCCCGAAGGGGCCGTCGAGCTGCTTTGCCCGCAGCCGCGCGGTAGCCGAGTCGATTTCGGCCTTGATCGCGGCTACTTCGTCTGCGTCGACCTCGGTACGAATCGTCGCGTCGACCAGCTCACGGACCGAATCGGCGAGTGGTTGGTAGACGGCGCGCAGCCGGTCGACCTCTTCGGAAGTCAGGTCCCCAATGTGGGTGTACTCGAGCACTGAAGAACTAGAACATGTTTCTATTCTGGTGTCGAATCCCGGCAGGCAGCCGACGCGAAGCCCAGCCAGGTGTGCCGGTTTCCGGCCCAGCACCAGCCGACCTTCGGTGCGTCTCGGTTTGCGGCGCCGTCCCGCCCGGTGCCGTTGCTGAACCACAACGCAGGCGTACGCGCGCCAAGGCTGCCGTCCGGCTTGCGACGCCTGGACCCGATCGTCATGAAGCAGTGCCCACGCTCCAGCGCCTCGGGTCGCTGCAGGAGCCAGTGCAGTCCCTCGGTCACGGTGAGCGGCGTTCGGCCCGATTCCTCGATGGCGGGCAGCGCCTCGTCCGGGCTCCAATTCGTCATCGCATCGCCGCGGTCGATGTCGCGCAACAGATAAACGGGTGATTCAGGCAACTCGATCGAGGGGATGGCCGCGAACTCGTCGACATCGGTCATGTCCGCAACGACGAATCCTTGCCTGCCGTTGATGTTGAGTGCGGGGGCGAGCACCGAAGCCGGTGCGAGGTGCGGGTGTACGACGAGCAGATCGCCATGCCCACTGAGCCGGCGCACGGCCTTCCGTAACCGGTCAGCGGACAGACCCACATGCTGGTGGACCCGCAGGGAGATCAGGCGCTCGGCCTGATCGGACATAGAAGGCAACGTCGACACGTCTGAAGGCACCCGCGGACAACGAACGACGGGACTCCCTGCGTTCCTGCTCATTCCGACACGAACGGAACATCGGTGCCCGGCGCGAGGACGACGTACATCCGCCGCCACGGGTCGGTGCCCTCCAGCCGCCACTGGTGTCCGCACCCAGCGGTGTCCTCGGCCAGCAGCACATCGCCGGGCCGCAGCGTGAACTCCTCACCGTCGCGGGTGGTGAAGAGCAATGTGCCGGACAGGGTGACGACGAGTTGGCGGACCGGGGCGGTGTGCCAGGCCAACGATCCCCCGCCCGCGGTTTCTTCGACCGTGACATGCGTCGCGGACATCGCGGTCGACAGCAGGTCGTTGTTGCGGCCCGGCTCGACGTCGAGCCTGCCGTCGCGGAAGTGCGAGTTACCGTCCTGTCCCGTCCAAAGGCGAACGCAGCGGATCATTTTTTTGGCTCCTCGCGTGCGCGCCGGCCGTAGTCTGCGGTGGTGGACCCCGCCACCGTAATCGTCACGCTGCTGCTCGCGGCGCTCTTCACCTTCTCCTCGAGCATCAAACTGCTCGGCGTCGCCAAGTCCCTGGCGATCCGTGACCACCTCGGGGTGTCAGCCGGTCCAGTGGCGGTTGATCGGCGCGCTCGAGCTCGCCGGTGTCGCCGGGGTGCTGGTCGGGTCTGTTGTGGGCGCCGATCGGGATCGCCGCGGCGATCGGGCTCGCCCTGCTGTCCATCGGGGCTGTTGCGTTCCACCTGCGCGCCTCCGATCGCGTCGCGGACATGGTCCCGGCAGTGATCGGCGTCGCATTGGCGGTGGCGACCGCCGTGCTGCACACCATCTGACGTCGCGGCCGTCACAGCTGGTCAGAAAGGTGTCTTAGATTACCTAATCTTTCGTAGTCAGTTGTCTACGAACTCGATCTACGCTGCGAATGTGGCAGCACGCACCAACAGTGTCGATCCCCGCGCCGAACGGGTCCGCGGCCGTCTCCGGGACGCCGCGTTCGAATTGGCACACGAGCATCCGGTCGACCAGCTGACGGTCGGCGACATCGTCACCCGCGCCGAGGTCAGTCGTCAGGTCTTCTACCGACACTTCCGGACCGCGACGACGCCGTCGCATACTGCATTCACCGCCGCCTTCGCGTCGGCGACCGTGGATCTCGGCCGGGACCCCGGCGCCCGCATCCTGGCGCTCTTCGACTTCGCCGCCGACCATCGCGCGATGTACCGCAACATCGTGCCGAGCGCGGTCACGCAGCGTGTGGTCACGGCCTTCCGCGCCGAACTGCTGCCCCCGCCTGTGACGAGATCGCCGCGGCGGGCATGCCCGCCGTCACCGCCGTCGCCAGCCTCACGCCGGAAGCGGTCAGCCGGTTTCTCGTCGGCGGGTTCATGGAGGTGCTGCGGTCCTGGATGGAGGACCCGGACTGCGACCGATCTGCGCGGCAGGGTCACCGCGGCACTGGAAACCGTCAACGCACTGCTCGGCCTTCGCACGATTCGAAAGGTCTCCCAACATGGGCTAAGCACAGCGCCCCCGAACGGCATCCGGCGCGAGATCGCGCCGCGATCCGCACCATGGTGCTCGCGATGGTCGGCCTCACCTCCTTCGTCATCGCGATGATCGCAAGCTACTCAGGCGCGTTCGCAAATCCGACGCTGCATCACATGACGGTCGCGGTAGCCGGCCCCGAGCAGCTCGTCGAGGGCATCCGCAGCCAAGATTCGTTGGCGGTCACCGAAGTTGGTGACGACGCCGCTGCCCGCCAGCAGGTACATGAACGCAGGACCGATGCGGCGTTCGTTGTCGCGCCGGGCGGCGAGATGAAGATCTACACCGCAGGCGGCGGTGGCAAAAGCGTCGCCACCGCCGCCGAGACGGTCGGCCGCAACCATCGCTGCCAAGGCCGGGCTGACCGCCACCGTGGAGGACGTCGCGCCGACGTCGGCGGGCGATCCGTCCGGCACCGTCGAGTTCTACGCGATCATCTTCATCTCGATCGGCGCTCGGTGGGCGCGACGCTGTTCGGCCGCATCATGGGCAGGTGCGCAAGCCGGTGACGCTTGCGCTGCGCACCATGACGCTGGCCGGCTACTCGGCCCTGCTGGCCGCCGCCGTGACCGTTTACGTCGACGCGATTCTCGGTGCCTTGACCGGTCACACCTGGCAGGTGTTCGGCGCGCTGTGGCTCTACGCGATGGCCGTCGGCGGCGCTGTCACCGGGGTCGCCGCGGCGTTCGGCACGGTCGCCTCGATGGCGCTGACGCTATTCCTGGTGGTATCGGCAACGCCGCGGCCGCAGGTCCTGTCGGCAGGCCGCTGCTGTCGGGCTTCTACTCCACCTTCAGCGGGATCGTCCCGCAGGGTTCGGGGGTCGCACTGCTGCGCAGCGTCGCGTACTTCGGCGGCAACGGCGCCAGACGCCGCTCGTGACGCTGGCGATATGGGGTGCGGCCGGATGTCTGCTCGCGGTCCTCGCCACCGCATCGCGGGTGAATTATCGTGCCCTGTATGAACGTTTCGCCGGGCGAGACCGAGCCGTACTACGACCTGGGGTCCTATCACCGGCCGATTGAGACGCCGTCGCCGCAGGCGCAGATGTGGTTCGACCGCGGGCTGGTGTGGGCGTACGCGTTCAACCACGACGAGGCGATCCGCTGCTTCGAGCGCGCCCTCGAACTGGACCCGGATCTGGCGATCGCCCGCTGGGGCATCGCCTACTCGATCGGCCCCAACTACAACAAGGCCTGGGAGGCGTTCGACCCGGTCGACCTGGCCGCCTCGCTGGCCCGTGCCCGGATGGAACTCGGGCTTGCCGGCAACGGCGCGCGCCTCGGCAACCGAACACGGGCTGATCGAGGCGCTGCAGGCCCGCTTCCCCACCGAGACCCAGATGACACCGAGCGTTGCCGGCCGGGCACGCCGCTACGCCGACGCGATGGCGAGCTCGCCGAGGCGTATCCCGACGACGTCGACGTGCAGGCGCTGGCCGCCGACGCGCTGGTCAACGTCACGGCGTGGGCGCTGTGGGACACCAGAACCGGCGAACCCGCGCCGGATCGCGGGTGGTGGAGGCCAAGCGGATCCTCGACGATGCGCTGGCCACCCCGGCGGGCCGCGAACACCCCGGCGTGCTGCATCTGTACCTGCACACCATGGAGATGTCGGCACGCCGCAGGACGCACTGCCCGCCGCAGACCTGCTGCGCGGCCTGGTGCCCGACGCGGGCCACCTGCAGCACATGGCAAGCCATATCGACGTGCTGTGCGGCGACTACCGAAACTCGGTGGTGTCGAATCTGACTGCGGTGCAGGCTGATCGGCTGTTCGTCGACCGCGAGGGGCCGCTGAACTTCTACTCGCTCTACCGCGCGCACAATCTGCACTTCGTGGTCTATTCCGCGATGTTCGAAGGAAACTCGGCAATCGCGCTTGCAGGCCGCCGACGAGCTCGCCGGTCAGCTCACCCCGGAGCTGCTCGCCATCGAGTCGCCACCGATGGCGGACTGGCTGGAAGCGTTCGTGCCGCTGCGGATTCATGTGCTGGTCCGGTTCGGCAGGTGGGACGAGCTGATCGCCGAGCCGGTGCCCGACGACCTCGACCTGTACTGCACGACCGCCGCCACGATTCACTACGGCCGCGGCGTCGCGCACGCCGCCAAGGGGCCAGCTGCCACAGGCGCACGCCGAGCGGGAGGCGTTCGCCGCGGCCTACGACCGCATACCGGACACCCGATACCTGTTCAACAACACCGCGCGGGACATCCTGGCCATCGCCGCCGAGATGCTCGACGGTGAAATCGCCTACCGTGAAGGGCAATTCGACAACGCGTTCGCGCACCTGAGACGTGCCATCGAACTCGACGACGCACTCCCCTACGACGAGCCGTGGGGATGGATGCAACCGACCCGGCACGCCTACGGTGCGCTGCTACTCGAGCAGGGCCGTGTCGAGGAGGCCGCCGAGGTGTATGCCGCCGACCTCGGACTGGATCCCACGCTGAGCCGAGCGTGCCAGCACCCCGACAACGTGTGGAGCCTGCACGGCTATCACGAATGCCTGCAGCGGCTCGGCCGCACCGCCGAGGCCGCGATCATCGGCCAGCAGCTCGATCTGATGGGCGCCGAGCGGACGTACCGATCGTGGCGTCCTGTGCATGCCGGCTCGAGGTCGCGGAGCCGAGCACTGACCCTCAGGCCGGCGCTTCGTGCAGCTCGATCGGATTGCCGTCCGGGTCGGTGATCTGGACCTGCTTGCCGCCGGGGCCGACCATGACGTCGTTGCGGAATGTCACACCGGCGCTGCGGAGTGCGGCTGACCATCTGCTTCGAGATCGTCGACGTAAAGCACGATCCGGTTCCACCGCCGGGCTCCTGGCTTTGGCCGTGGCCATCGGTCGCGATCCCGAGCTCGTAAGGCCCGCTCAGCAGGAGATTCAGCGCTCCGCGCGAAACGATCGCGACCGGTCCCGGCGCGCTGTTCGAGGCAGAACCCGAGCTGGCTTGTGTAGAACTCGATTGCGCGGTCCAGAGTCGGCTATCTGGTAGCGCACGACGGCGTCAGCCAGTACCTGTCGGCCGCCACACAGCGGTTGCCGGATGCGCCGCGTCGTGATCAGACATACGTGACGACGTTACGGGCACTCGGGTCGCCGGGCGCTATAAGAATTTCACCCGCGTCCGGCACGGCCGGCTGCGTAAACTCACCGCCTGTGGCCATCAGCGACGACGACCTCGACCGCCTCGGTCGTTGCGTCGAACTCGCACGCAGGCGCTCGACGACGGCGACGAGCCGTTCGGCTCGATACTGGTCGACGGCGACGGCAGGACACTGTTCGAAGATCGCAACCGGGTCAACGACGGCGACCCCACGCGGCACCCGGAATTCGCGATCGCGCGGTGGGCGGTGGCCAACCTGACACCGGCCGAGCGCGCAGAGGCGACCGTCTACACGTCCGGCGAGCACTGCCCGATGTGCGCGGCCGGGCACGCCTGGGTCGGCCTTGGCCGCATCGTGTACGCCACGTCGAGCGCGCAGCTGACCCAGTGGCTCGCCGAGTGGGGCGCGCCGCCGCCACCGGTGGCGGCCCTGCCGATCACCATCGTGGCCCCGGCGTCGTCGTGGACGGGCCTGCGCCCGAGTTCGCCGATCCGATGAAGGCGCTGTACGAAGCGAAGTTCCGGCCATGAGTGAACCGGGATGGGTCGAGCACGCGATCTGGTGGCACGTCTATCCGCTCGGCTTCGTCGGCGCGTTTCCCGCCGATCCGCCGCCGACCGCCGACGAGCACCGGCTGCGCCGGATCATCGAATGGTTCGACCACGCCATCGAACTCGGCGCGTCGGGTATCGCGCTCGGCCCGATATTCGACTCCCGCACGCACGGCTACGACACCACCGACCACTACCGGATCGATCCACGGCTCGGCGACGACGGCGACTTCGACGCAACTGGTCGCCGAGGCGCACCGGCGCGGTCTGCGCGTCCTGCTCGACGGCGTCTTCAACCATGTCGGCACCGACTTCCCCCGCTACCGCGACGCCGTCGCCGGGCACGACACCGCATGGTTCCGCCGCACCGGCAACGACTTCGAGACGTTCGAGGGCCACGGCGAGCTGATCGCGCTCAACCACGACAACCCCGACGTCGTCGACTACACCGTCGACGTGATGAAGCACTGGCTGCGCCGCGGCGCCGACGGATGGCGCCTCGACGCCGCTTACGCCGTTCCCGACCGGTTCTGGGCGCAGGTGCTGCCGCGGGTCCGCGAAGAGTTCGGCGACGCATGGTTCGTCGGCGAGGTCATCCACGGCGACTACTCGGCGCACGTCAGCGATGCGGGGTTCGACTCGGTCACCCAGTACGAACTGTGGAAGGCGATCTGGAGCAGCCTCAACGACGGCAATTTCCACGAGCTCGACCAGGCGCTGCAGCGGCACAACGAGTTCCTCGACGTCTTCGTCCCGATGACGTTCATCGGCAACCACGACGTCACGCGGATCGCCAGCAAGCTGGAGAACACCCGGCATCTCGAACACGCGCTCGTCATCCTGCTCACGATCGGCGGCACGCCGAGCGTGTACGCGGGAGACGAGTCGGCCTACCGCGGCATCAAGGAGGAGCGGGTCGGCGGCGACGACGCGGTGCGGCCCGAATTCACCTCTCCCCTAATGGGTGTCGACGAACAGCGGCCAGGACATCTTCCGGCTGCATCAGTACTTGATCGGGTTGCGCCGACGCCATCCGTGGTTGCACACCGCCAGAACATCGCGCGCTGGAGCTGACCAACACGCCAGTACGTCTACCAGACCCGCTGCGACTCGGACGCGCTGCTGGTCGCCCTCAACGTCGACGACGCGCCGATGGCGCTGTCGCTGAGCGAATTCGGTTTCGGCAGCGGACGGATCGTCGCCGGGTTCGGGCGCGCCACCGCAGGACGCGTGTCGCAGGCCGAGATCGAGCCGCACGGCTGGCTGATCATCGCGCCGACCTGACCTCACGACAGCCGCGCCAGCGTCGCCGGGTCCTCCTCGCCGCCGTAGAACTTCTCCAGCACCGCGACGAAGTCGGCGTTGTCGTCCGTCGCGCGGGCGAACAGCGTCATCGACGACCGCAGCTTCATGTCGTCGGGCCAGCCGAAGATCTCCTCGGCCGAGCGGCCGTCGATCCGGGCCACCAACCTCGCGCACTCCCGCAGCCGGGATCCGAGCAGCTCGTGCGCGAGGTAGGCGCGGGCCTCGTCGGCGGACGAGATGCCGAACCTGACCGCGGTCGGGCTGTTGCCGAGGCCGCGCAGTTGCGGAAACACGAACCACATCCAGTGGCTTCGCTTTCGCGCCGGCAGCCAATTCGTCGACGACGGTGTCGTAAATCCGTTCCTGTGCGTCGACGAAGCGTTGAAGGTCGAATGGGTCCGGTTGGCCCGCTGACAACGATTTGCCCACATCCATTTCGTCGGCAAGTTTCGCAAGCTAGTGTTCGGGTTTCAAATGACGTCCACGACGGATACCACCGAAACAGATAGCCCGCCACCACCCGAGCCGGCGCCGAGGCCCAGAAGCCTGCGACGGCGCGTGCTGTCCCGGATCAGCATCCAGTCCAAACTGCTGGCGATGCTGCTGGTGACGAGCGTTCTGTCCGCCGCCGTCGTCGGGTTCATCGGCTACCAGTCCGGGCGGTCGTCTTTGCGGGCGTCGGTATTCGACCGGCTGACCGAGATTCGGGCGTCGCAATCGCGCCAATTGGAGTCGCAGTTTGCCGACCTCAAGGATTCGCTCGTCATTTACACCCGCGGAGCGACGGCCACCGAGGCGATCGAGGCGTTCACACCCGCGTTCGACCAACTCAACGACGCCACGATCAACCCCGCGCAATGGCAGTCGATCGTCGACTACTACAACGCGCAGTTCGCCAAGGCCGAGGACGACCAGACCGGCAACCGCGTCGACCCCAATGCACTGCTGCCGACTTCCAACGCGCAGAAGTACCTGCAGGCGTACTACACCGCGCCGTTCGACGACTGGGACAAAGCGATCGCGTTCGACGACGCCCGTGATGGCAGCGCATGGTCGGCCGCCAACGCCAGGTTCAACGACTTCTTCCGCGAGATCGTCAAGCGCTTCGAGTTCGAGGATGCGCTGCTGCTGGACACCCGGGGCAACGTCGTCTACAGCGCGTACAAGGGCGTCGACCTCGGCACCAACATCCTCACCGGCCCGTACCGCGAGGGCGAGCTGCGCGACGCCTACGAGAAGGCACTGGCGTCCAACGCCGTCGACTACGTCGGGGTCACCGACTTCGGCGAGTACCAGCCCGCCGACGAACCGACCGCGTGGATGGTGTCACCGGTCGGGTCGCAGGGCCGCGTCGAAGGCGTACTGGCGCTGCAGTTCCCGATCTCGAAGATCAACCGGCTGATGACGGCCGACAAGCAGTGGGAAGAGGCGGGGATGGGTAAGACCGGCGAGACGTTCCTCGTCGGCCCCGACGGTCTGATGCGATCCGATTCGCGGGTGTTCCTCGAGGACCCCGAAAAGTTCAAACGCGATGTGATCGAAGCGGGCACGCCGCCCGACGTTGCCGAGGAGTCGATCCGCCAGGGTGGCACCACGCTGGTGCAGCCTGTCGAGACCGAGGCGACCCGGCTCGCGCAACGGGGCCAGACGCGGCACGCTGATCGAAGACGACTATCTCGGTCACGAGTCGCTGCAGGCCTATGCGCCGGTCGATCTGCCGGGTCTGAACTGGTCGGTGGTCGCCAAGATCGACACCTCGGAGGCCTTCGCGCCGGTCTCGGCGTTCACCCGCACGCTGGTGCTGTCCACCGCCGTGATCATCTTCGTGGTCTGTCTCGCCGCGATGCTGCTCGCGCGGTTGTTCGTGCGGCCGATCCGCCGGCTCGAGGCCGGCGCTCAACAGATCAGCTCCGGCGACTACAAGGTGACGCTGCCGGTGCAGTCCCGCGACGAATTCGGCGATCTGACCGTGGCATTCAACGACATGAGCCGCAACCTCGCCATCAAGGAGGAGTTGATCGCCGAGCAGCGTCGGGAGAACGACCGACTGCTGCTGTCACTGATGCCGGAGCCCGTGGTGCAGCGCTACCGCGAGGGCGAGGAGACGATCGCCCAGGATCACCAGAACGTCACAGTGGTCTACGCCGACATCATCGGTCTCGACGAGCTGACCTCCGAGCTGAGCTCGGACGAGTTGCTGGCGATCGTCAACAGGCTGACCCGCCAATTCGACGCCGCCGCAGAGAATCTCGGTGTCGAGCAGGTCCGTACCCTGCACAACGGTTACCTTGCCAGCTGCGGAATGAGCGTTCCGCGGCTCGACAACGTCCGCCGCACCGTCGACTTCGCGATCGAAATGCAGCGTGTCATCGAGCGATTCAACGTCGAGACCGGCAACGATCTGAATCTGCGCGCGGGCATCGACACGGGCACCGTCACCAGCGGGCTGGTCGGACGCTCGACCCTGGCATACGACATGTGGGGGTCGGCGGTCAACGTGGCCTATCAGGTGCAGAGCGGCTCACCGCAGCCGGGCATCTATGTCACGTCACGCGTGTACGACGTCATGCGGGACACCCGTGACTTCAGCCCGGCCGGCGAGGTCAGCGGCGAGGCTGACGCGGAGCCGATCTGGCGATTGACGGAGCGCGCGCCGTGACCAGCGCACTCGATGCACCGTGGTTCTACTGGGCCGTCGGGGTGGCCGTTGGCTTCCCCATTGCGCTCGTCATGCTCACCGAACTGCAGAACGCGTTGCGGCGCAGGAACAGCTTTCTGGTGCGGCCGGTTCACTTGCTGCGCACCTACATCCTGCCGCTCGGCGCGCTGCTGCTGCTCCTGGTCGGGGCCATCCAGATCTCCGGCGAGGCGACCCCGGTGCGCATCGTGTCGACGGTGTTTTTCGTCGTCGTCCTCGTCCTGCTGCTGTCCGGTCTGAATGCGACCGTGTTCCAGGGCGCACCGGAAGGCACCTGGCGCAAGCGCATTCCGACGATCTTTCTCGACGTCGCACGGTTCGCGTTGATCGCCGTCGGAGTCGCGCTGATCCTGGCCTACATCTGGGGGGCCAACGTCGGCGGCCTGTTCACCGCGCTCGGCATCTCGTCGATCGTGCTCGGACTGGCGCTCCAGAACTCGGTCGGCCAGATCATCTCCGGCCTTCTCGTACTGTTCGAGCAGCCGTTTCAGATCGGCGACTGGATCGAAACGCCGACGGCACGCGGGCGCGTGGTCGAGGTCAACTGGCGCGCAACGCATATCGACACCGGCAGCGGGCTCCAGATCATGCCGAACTCGGTACTGGCGGCCGCGTCGTTCACGAACTTCAGCAGGCCGCCCGGTAGTCACTCGCTTTCTGTCGCGACGGTGTTCTCGGTGGACGATCCGCCCGATGACGTGTGCCGAATGCTGAACCGCGTCGCGGCTTCGCTACCGCAACTGCGTCCCGATGCCGCGCCGTCGAGTTTCGCCGCGGGCGGGCTGAAGTACACCACCTCGATACCGGTGCGCACGCCCGCCGACGACTTCGCGGCCAAAGTGACGTTCATGCGCTGGGTTTGGTACGCGTCACGGCGCGCCGGACTCCATCTCGACGAGGCGGAAGACGAATTCGCCACCGCCGAGCGGATGAAGCGTCGCTGGCGATCATCGCGCCCACCCTGCGGCTGACCAGGCCGAACAGGAGGAACTGCTCCCCCACGCGCGCTCACCCGTTACGGTGCCGACGAGTACATCCAGTTCGCCGGCCAGGTGCCCAAGCGGATGACCTTCATCGTCAACGGCAGGGTCCGGCTGGTGGCCAACGGCGACGACGGCTCCGTCATACCGGTGCGGACCCTGGAGGAGGGCGACTTCCTCGGCCAGACCGCGCTGACCCGCGAGCCGGTCTCGGCATCCGCCTACGCCCTCGACGAGGTCACCGTGCTGCAGCTCGAGCGTGACCACATCGAGGAACTCGTCGCCCGAAAGCCCGTGCTGCTGCAGGACATCGGGCGATCGATCGAAGACCGGCGGGCCGATGTGCGCCGCGCGATTGGCGGCGGCGGCACGATTAGGGGGGCCGATGGACCGCCGGATACCGAGACCGCGCGACCTGGCTCCGCTGATCCAGTTCAAGAAGCCGCAGCTGAATGCGACCAAGCGCCGGCTCGACGCCGCGCTGACGATCGACGACCTGCGCCGAATCGCCAAGCGGCGCACGCCGAAAGCCGCGTTCGACTACACCGACGGCGCCGCCGAAGAGGAACTGTCGCTGGCCAGGGCGCGGCAGGCGTTCCGCGACATCGAGTTTCACCCGACGATCCTGCGAGACGTCGCCGACGTGGACACCGGCTGGGATGTTCTCGGCGACCGCGTGGCGCTGCCGTTCGGGATCGCGCCGACGGGTTTCACCCGGCTGATGCAAACCGAGGGCGAGATCGCCGGTGCACATGCGGCGGCCCGGGCCGGCATCCCGTTCTGCGTTGTCGACGCTGGGCACCAGATCGATCGAGGAGGTCAAGGCCGCGAACCCGACGGCCGCAACTGGTTTCAGCTGTACATGTGGAAGGACCGCGAGCGGTCGATGGCGCTGGTCGAACGCGCCGCCGCGGCAGGGTTCGACACGATGCTGGTCACCGTCGACGTTCCGGTCGCAGGGGCGCGGCTGCGCGACACCCGCAACGGCATGTCCATCCCGCCGGCGCTGACATTGCGCACCGTGCTGGACGCGGTGCCCACCCGCGCTGGTGGTTCGACCTGCTGACCACCGAGCCGCTGTCGTTCGCGTCGCTGGACCGCTGGCCCGGCACCGTGGCCGAATACCTGGACACCATGTTCGACCCCACCGTGACATTCGACGACCTGGCCTGGATCAAGTCGCAGTGGCCGAACAAGTTGGTGGTCAAGGGAATCCAGACGCTGGAGGACGCCAAGGCGGTGGTCGATCTCGGCGTGGACGGCATCGTGCTGTCCAATCACGGCGGCCGGCAGCTCGACCGCGCGCCGGTGCCGTTCCATCTGCTGCCGAGCGTCGCGCGCGAAGTCGGCGAGTGACACCGAGATCGTGCTTGACACCGGCATCATGTCCGGCGCCGACATCGTCGCCGCCATCGCGCTCGGCGCGCGGTTCACGCTCGTCGGGCGGGCCTATCTCTACGGCCTGATGGCGGGCGGCGAGGCCGGCGTGGACCGCGCCATCGAGATCCTGTCCGAGCAGGTCGCCGCACCATGCGGCTGCTGGGCGTGACGTGTCTGGAGGAGCTGACGCCGCGCCACGTCACCCAGCTGTACCGGCTCAGCGGGTCGCCAGAAGCGCAGCCCGCGCGCCACCCCAGCACGCCGTTTCTCCAGGTCAGACGGCATACGGCGCCGAGTCCGCGCCGAGTCGCAATCGTTAGCCATTCGCGATATCGCGAATCCCGTGTTGGTACGCGTGTGACGGATGTGGCAGGATGTTTCACTAGCGCACGCAAAGCGACGGCAATCGCTTGTGGCATGTACGAGGAAAGGTGGGTTGTTGCCGTGATGAAGTTGAGAGAGAAGTTTCGAGGTAAATGGCTGCGCCGGCTGGTGGTGAGCGCCTTCGTGGCGGCGGCTCTGCCGGGGCTGATCGGTTTCGCCGGGGGGTCGGCGACCGCGGGGGCCTTCTCCCGCCCGGGACTGCCCGTCGAGTACCTGGACGTGTTCTCCCAGTCGATGAACCGCGACATCCGGGTGCAGTTCCAGGGCGGCGGACCGCACGCGGTGTATCTGCTCGACGGCCTGCGGGCGCAGGACGACTACAACGGCTGGGACATCGAAACCCCGGCGTTCGAGTGGTATTACGGCTCCGGGCTCTCGACCGTCATGCCGGTCGGCGGCCAGTCGAGCTTCTACACCGACTGGTACAAGCCGTCTGAGGGCAACGGTCAGGACTACACCTACAAGTGGGAGACGTTCCTGACGCAGGAGCTGCCTGCCTATTTGGAGGCCAACCAGGGTGTGTCGCAGAACGGCAACGCCGTTGTCGGCATCTCGATGGGCGGCAGCACGGCGCTGACCTACTCGATCTATTACCCGCAGAAGTTCATCTACGCGGCGTCGCTGTCGGGCTTCCTCAATCCATCCGAGGGTTGGTGGCCGATGCTGATCGGTCTCGCGATGAACGACGCGGGCGGCTACAACGCGGAAAGCATGTGGGGCCCGTCGTCGGATCCCGCCTGGAAGCGCAATGACCCGATGGTCAACATCGGTCAGCTGGTCGCCAACAACACCCGGATCTGGATCTACTGCGGCAACGGAACGCCTGCGGATCTCGACACGGATGCCTCGGGCGGCAACCTGATGGCGGCGCAGTTCCTCGAGGGCTTCACGCTGCGGACCAACGAAACCTTCCGGGACAACTACGTGGCCGCGGGCGGGCAGAACGGGGTGTTCAACTTCCCGCCGAACGGGACTCATAGCTGGGGCTACTGGGGACAGCAGCTCGAGCAGATGAAGCCCGACCTCCAGCGGGTGCTGGGCGCGTCCCCCACCTCCGCGTAACAGCACCTTTCTCCAGTGAGCCTGTCGCTACCCCGGCGGCAGGCTCACTGCTGTGGGTAGCCCCCACAGCGGACGGTAAGTGGCGCGACCTAGGGTGGTCGCAGTGAGCGAAAGCCACTCGCGCGCCAACCCAATCGCGTAGCGCAGCAATGCGCATCGTCCTTCTCGACGTCGCTCCTCCACTTGTCGGCTACTACGGGCTGCGCGCCCTCGGCGTCTCCGAGTACGTCGCGCTGCTCACCGCGACCGTGGTATCCGGCCTGAAGGTCACCCACGACGCTGTCAAGGCCCGCAGGCTGGACCCGTTCGCGGGCTATCTGTGTGCTGACCTTCGGGCTGAGTCTCGCCGTCGCACGTGGCCACCACCGGACCCCAAGCTGATCCTGGCGGGCAACACGATGGTCAACGGCGATCGGCGGCCTGATCTTCCTCGGCAGTTGCGTCATCGGCACTCCGCTGACGCAGGTGGTCGCGCGAACGTTTCCAGCCCGAAGACGACGAGCCCGAACCCGGCGCCGGGCAGTACGCCCGCCGGGTCCACATTCTGCTCTCGGCGATGTGGGGTGTCGGTCTCTTGCTCGAGGTCGCGGTGCGGCTGGTCGTCATCTCCCGGGTATCGGTAGACGTCGCGAACGGTGTGACCTCGGCCATCTCATGGGCGACGGTCGCGCTGCTGATGGCGGCCACATTCCTGGTCGGACACCGGGCCCACGCGCGGTGGGAACAAAGGAGCGCATCCCAGGGTTGAGCGCAACAGGCTGAACTTTGGAGGATCGAATGCCTGATGCAATCTCAGTGCCGGTGTTGTTCGTCAGCGAGCCGATCGTGCTGCCGGGAATGGTGGTGCCGATCGAGCTCGACGACGCCGCCCGCACTGCGGTAGACGCCGCGCAGGCCAGCGACAGCGGAAAACTACTGATCGCCCCGCGGCTCGACGACCGCTACCCCACCTACGGTGTGCTCGCGTCGATCGTGCAGGTCGGCCGTATCGCGGGCAGCGGTGGCGCGGCCGCGGTGATCCGCGGCGAGCGGCGTGCCCACATCGGCACCGGCACGACCGGTCCCGGTGCGGCGCTGTGGGTCGAGGTGACCGAGGTCATTGAAGAAGACCCGGCAACCGAGGCGACCGTCGCGCTGGCCGCCGAGTACAAGAAGCTGCTGCTGGCGATGCTGCAGCGGCGCGAAGCCTGGCAGATCATCGACTTCGTCAACAAGCTGACCGACCCGTCGCAACTGGCCGACACCGCCGGATACGCGTCGTATCTGACCGACGTGCAGAAGCGGCAGCTGCTGGAGACGCCGGATGTCGGCGAGCGGCTGCGCGCGCTGATCGACTGGACCAGCGACCACCTCGCCGAGGTCGAGGTCAACGACAAGATCGCCGAAGACGTGCGTGACGGCATGGAGAAGACGCAGAAGGAGTTCCTGCTGCGTCAGCAACTCGCGGCCATCCGCAAGGAACTCGGCGAGGGCGAGCCTGACGGTTCCGATGACTACCGGGCCCGCGTCGAGGCCGCAGACCTGCCCGAGAAGGTTCGGGAGGCCGCGCTGCGCGAGGTCGACAAGCTGGAGCGCTCGAGCGAGCAGAGTCCGGAGGGCGGGTGGATCCGCACCTGGCTGGACACCGTGCTCGACCTGCCCTGGAACGTCACGACCGAGGACTCCACCGATCTGAGGGCCGCAAGGGAAATCCTCGACGCCGACCATCACGGGCTGGATGACGTCAAGGACCGCATCGTCGAATACCTGGCGGTGCGCGCCCGGCGCGCCCAGCGCGGCATGGCCGTCGTCGGCGGCCGCGGCTCCGGTGCGGTGATGGCGCTCGCCGGTCCCCCCGGGGTCGGCAAGACGTCGCTCGGCGAGTCCGTCGCTCGCGCACTGGGCCGCAAGTTCGTTCGCGTCGCACTCGGCGGCGTTCGCGACGAGGCCGAGATCCGCGGTCACCGGCGCACCTATGTCGGTGCGCTGCCGGGCCGGCTCGTGCGTGCCATCGGCGAGGCCGGATCGATGAACCCCGTGGTGCTGCTGGACGAGATCGACAAGGTCGGCTCGGACTACCGCGGCGACCCGAGCGCGGCACTCCTCGAGGTGCTCGACCCGGCGCAGAACCACACGTTCCGCGACCACTACCTCGACCTGGACCTTGACCTGTCCGATGTGGTGTTCCTGGCGACGGCCAACGTCATCGAGAACATCCCTTCGGCGCTGCTGGACCGGATGGAGCTGGTCCAGATCGACGGCTACACCGAGGACGACAAGGTCGCCATCGCCCGCGACTTCCTGCTGCCCCGGCAGCGGGACCGGGCGGCGCTGACGGCCGAAGAGGTCACGGTCACCGAAGCCGCGCTGCGCAAGATCGCGGCCGACTACACCCGCGAACCGGGTGTGCGCCAGTTCGAACGGCTGCTCGCCAAGGCGCTGCGCAAGGCGACCACCAAGCTCGCTGACGATGACAGCGCGCTGACGATCGATGAGCCGGATCTCGTTGGCTACCTTGGCCGTCCACGGTTCACTCCGGAATCGGAGGAGCGCACAGCGGTGCCGGGCGTCGCGACTGGCCTTGCGGTTACCGGTCTCGGCGGCGACGTCCTCTACATCGAGGCGAACGCCAACGACGGTGAGCCGGGCCTTCAACTCACCGGCCAGCTCGGCGACGTGATGAAGGAGTCCGCGCAGATCGCGCTGTCCTATGTCCGTTCGCATGCCGAACAGCTCGGCGTCGACCTGGCGGCGCTTGACCGCAAGATCCACGTGCACGTGCCCGCGGGTGCGGTGCCCAAGGACGGGCCGTCCGCGGGTGTCACCATGGTCACCGCGCTGGTGTCGATGGCCACAGGACGGCAGGTGCGCTCCGACGTCGGCATGACCGGCGAGGTGACGCTGAACGGTCGGGTGCTGCCGATCGGCGGTGTCAAGCAGAAGCTGCTGGCTGCCCAGCGTGCCGGCCTGTCAACGGTCTTCATCCCGCAGCGCAACGAACCCGACCTGGACGACGTCCCGGCCGAGGTGCTCGAGGCGCTGGAGGTGCGGCCGATGACCGACGTCGCCGACATCGTCGCCCTTGCATTGGAACCGGTCGAGTCGCTGGCTACCAGCGCCGCTTAGTGTCGGCGCGGCAGCGCTACCGTCGTCGTATGGCGTACGACGAGGACCTGGCCAACCGCATCCGCGAGCTTGTCGCCCCCGAGAAGGGCGTCGAGGAGAAGCGGATGTTCGGCGGGCTGGCGTTTCTGATCAACGGCAACATGTCGGTGGCGGCCAGCGGACGTGGTGGGCTGATGGTTCGGGTGCCGCCGGACGAGACCGACAAGCTGGTGGCGCGCGATCACGTCGAACCCATGGTGATGGCCGGTCGCGAGACTCGCGGTTGGCTGCGGGTTGCTGTCGAGGGCGTCAAGACCAAGCGCCAACTGCAGTCCTGGGTCAGCCGCGGAGTCGACTACGCCAAGACATTGCCGCCGAAGTGATCCGGATCGGCACATCGGGCTGGTCCTACGACCATTGGGCCCGCGTCCTGTATCCGCCCAAGACCCCGGTGTCGAAGCGGCTGGCCCGCTATGTCGACGAGTTCGACACCGTCGAGCTCAACGCCAGCTTCTACCGGTGGCCGCGCGACGCCACATTCACGGGCTGGCGGCAGCGCCTTCCCGACGGTTTCACCATGGCGGTCAAGGCGCATCGCGGGCTGACCCATTTCCGACGGCTGAAGTCGCCGGAGCCCTGGGTGGAGCGATTCCAGAGATGCTGGAAAGCCCTCGGTGACCGGGCTGAGGCGCTACTGGTCCAATTGCACCCCGAGTTGGAGCGCGACGACGCTCGGCTGGAGAAGTTCCTCGGCCTCATGCCGCGGTCGATTCCGGTGGCGATGGAGTTGCGCCATCCATCGTGGAACGATCCCGCCGTGTTCTCGCTGCTGGAACGTCACCATGCCACCTATGTGGTGATGAGCGGTGCGGGGCTGGTGTGTGTGCCGCGCGCGACCAGCGAGCTGGTCTACGTCCGAATGCACGGGCCAGAGCCGGCTTCGCTGTACACCGGCTCCTACTCCGACGACGACCTTCGGCAGTGGGCCGACCGCTTCATGGCGTGGCACGAGGAAGGCAAGCGGGTCGTCGTGTACTTCAACAACGACCTCGGCGGGCATGCCGTGCGCAATGCCCGCAGGCTCAGGGAGCTGGTGACCCCCGGTTGATGCGCCGAAATCAGGTTCCGGCACGCTATTGACCGCAATGCGTTTCGTAACTCTGATCTCAGCGGCGCTCTTGGCGCTCACAGCCTGTTCGGGCGTGCGCGTGGTGAACACCGACGAACCGCGGCCGACCATGCCGGCCGACACCGCTGTCACGCCGGAACTGCCGCCGACGAACAATTCCCACCTGGCCAATGCCTTCGACTTCGTTGCGCATCCGAACGACCAGGCCGCCTATTACTTCACCACGCCCAGCGGCCGGTGGCAGTGCGCGATATTGCCGCGTGACATGGCGGGGTGCCAGTCGTCGGGCGGCGCCTTGAACATCGCAGGCGCACCGGACACGGTGCCCGACGCCACGGGCGAGGAAACCACGCCCAACGCGATCGTCATCGAGCCGGAGGGCGACACCCAGTTCATGGCGCTCAAGCAACCGGGGTTCACGCTCGTTCCGGGCCCGGCAACTGTCCTGCCGCTCAACAGGACCCTGATCGCCGCACGGTTCCGGTGCAATGTGCAGGAAGCAACGGGTGTGTCCTGCCTCAGCGAGCAAAGCGGCAAGGGCTTCACGTTCAGCGCGGACGGATTCCAGCCGCAGTACAGCGAAGTGCCCGTCGACGCGCCATAACCCGCGGCGTAGCGTCGGGTCATGGCGCCTAAATCGGAAACTTTCGTCATCGTCGGCGGTGGGCTTGCCGGAGCGAAGGCAGCTGAGGCATTGCGCGAGAACGACTTTGACGGTGAAGTCATGCTCTTCGCCACCGAACAACACCTGCCGTACGAGCGGCCGCCACTGTCGAAGGAATACCTGGCCGGCAAGAAGAAGCTCGACGAGTTCACGCCGCATCCCGCCGACTGGTACCGCGACAACCGGGTCGACCTGCGCCTCAGCACTGCGGTAACGGCAGTTGACTCCCGCGGCCATCTCGTCGAGTTACCCGACGGCACCACACTTCACTACGACAAGCTGCTGCTGGCCACCGGTTCGGCGCCGCGCAGGCCGCCGATTCCCGGCGCCGGTGCCGACCGTGTGCACTACCTCCGCACGGTCGACGATTCTGACGCACTCAGCGCCGTCCTGACCGAGGGGGCCTCGGTGGCGATCGTTGGCGGCGGCTGGATCGGTCTCGAGGTGGCCGCCGATGCTCGGCAACGCGGCACGAATGTGACCGTTGTCGAGGCGGCCGAACTACCCTTGCTCGGCGCTCTTGGACGGGAGGCTGCCGAGGTGTTCGCCAAGCTGCACCGCGACCATGGGGTGGACCTGCGACTCGGCACAACCGTGCAGGAGATCACCACCACCGACGGCGCCGCAACCGGTCTGCGTCTCGGTGACGGAACCACCGTCGACGCCGGCGCCGTCCTGGTCGCCGTTGGTGCGGCACCCAACACCGACCTGGCCGTGCGGGCGGGCCTGACGATGGGGCCCGACGGCGGCGTGCTCGTCGACTCGACGCTGCAAACCAGTGATCCCGACATCTTCGCAGTCGGTGACATCGCGTCGGCGCAGCATCCACTGTTCGGGACCCGGATCCGCACCGAGCACTGGGCGAATGCGCTCAAGCAGCCCGCGGCTGCGGTCGCGGGCATGCTGGGCAACCCGACCGAATACGCCGAGTTGCCATACTTTTTCACCGACCAATACGACCTGGGCATGGAGTACGTCGGTTACGCGCCGCAATACGAGCGGGCGGTATTCCGAGGTGACGTCGACGGCCGCGAGTTCGTGGTGTTCTGGCTCGACGGAGAGAACCGGGTACTGGCAGGCATGAACGTCAATGTCTGGGACGTGCTCGACGACGTCAAATCGCTTATCCGGTCGCATACGCCGGTCGACCCGGACAAGCTCGCCGACCCGCAGCAGCCGCTCGGATCCCTTACTTGAGGTTGGCGGTGCCGTCGGCATGGACCGCAACCTTCGCGCCCGCGATGTCCTCGCGCACGGTCTCTTCGGCTTCGGCCACGTCGGTGATCACCGCAAGTGTTCGTGAGTCGTCGGGGGTGCGGACCGCCACGAATGCCTTCTCCGGAGATCCGTTGCGGTCGAACGGCGTCGTCCAGGCTTCGACGGTGCCGACGCCGGTCCACTCCACCTCTGAGGATCTCGTCGGTTCGGCATCGACCACGGATTGAACATCTTCCCAACGGAACTCGTGCTTGGGCGGTTCAGACCCGTATACGCCGAAGCTGTGCTTGGTCAGCCATCCGCCGTTGGCGGTGATCAGGCCGCGCTGACCGGGCTTACCTGCCAGCCGTTCGGCCATCGTGGCGATCGAGTGGGTGACGTAGTTGTTCCACGGGCCGCCCGCGAAGCTGAGGCCGCCGGTGACTGTCAGCGGTCGGTCATCGCCTCTGAGGCCAGCTCGGCCGCTGCCACCTGGACCGCCGACGGGAAGCATGAATAGAGATCGACTATGTCGATGTCATCGAGGCCGGCATCGGCAAGTTCGAGCACGCGGCGGCCTGCGATCCTGATGGCAGGCGAACGGTGCAGCTCCGCGCGCTCACCGATCGCGTACGTGTCGTGTGCGTCGGTGCCTGCATACGGGAAAACCCAACGGTCGGTCGGGATCTGGAGGTGGGTAGCCTTCTCCGCTGCCGCCAGGATGATCACTGCGCCCTGATCGACCATGTTGTTGGAGTTCATCAGCTTGGTATAGGGCCAGCTGATCATCCGGTTGTCGGCGCTCGGCTGCCAGATCTCTTCCGCCGACAACGCCTTTCGGCTCCAGGCGTGCGGGTTGCCCTCCGCCACTGCGCTGAACTGCGACCACAGTTCGCCGATGCGGCTGCGGTGGGCCTCGGGCGCTTCACCCGCGTCGATCCGCAGAGCCTGCTCGAACATGGCATAGAAATACGGGGCCCGGTTGAGTTCGATGCGGGTCTCCGCAGGCCCTACGAGCGGCTCGCCTTCGTTCGCTCCCTCGGCGAACGGTACCGATTCGCCTTCACTCGTCCAGTCCGGCTTGATGCCGCGGTTGCGCAGTCGTGTTCGGGTGCGGAAGGTTTCGGCGCCCGCGATGAGGACGAGGTCCGCGCGTCCGGACTGAATATCCAGACAGGCCTGGTTGACCAGCGTCTGCGGTACGTTGCCGCCCACGCCCGTATAACGCGTGGACGAGTCGTCGGCACGGATGCGCTGCGCGAGCAGGCGGCCCGGATCACGGTAGCGCCACGACAGGATGTTGACGACGCGTATCGAGTCGACGGCCTCGAGCACCCTTGGGTCGGCGGCCGCACGCGCCGCCGCCGCCATCAGATCGATCGGTTCGACGGTTGGGTCCTCGTCATGCTGGTTGACCTGGCCGTAGCCCACCAGCACCGGTGTCCGGGGTGTTGTCATCATCGAGTCCTCGGGGCGTCGGAGGTGAACAACACGCCTTCGGCGATCAGGCGGTCGATCTCTTCTGTGTCGAGGGCCAGCAGCTTCTGGCAGAGCTCGCGGGTGTGCTCGCCGGGCATCGGCGCAGGCCGCAGTTCGGCCCGCGGGATGTGGGTGTAGAGCGCGGGACTGGTCTCGGTGGGCATCGGGTGGTCGAACAGCGGATGCACCATGTCGGTGAACAAGTTCCGGTGCTGCAGTACGGGATCGGCCAGGACGTCGACCGCGCGGTTCATCGGTGCGGCGGGCACACCGGCGCGCTGAAGCTTGTCGGCGACGGTGTTGTTGTCGATTCGCGATGTCCACGCGGACACCGCGTCGACGAGTTCAGCACGGCTGTCGGGCAGCCCGGATCGGCCCATGGCGGCTGCCAATCGCCTCGCGATCCGACGCGTTTCGCAGCGAGATCACGCACCATTCATCCTCCCCCGCACACGGATAGACGGTGTGCATGGCGGGATCATCGGCGACCGGCAGGTTCGCGGTCCTTGCGGCATCGGTCACATATCGGGCGGCGAGCTGGTTGACTGCCGCCTCCGCCTGCGAAATGTGCACGTGCGCACCGGCCGCGGCGCGCTCGCGACCAATCAACGATGCCAGCGCGGCGATCGCGGTGATTCGCGCGACGACGTGGTCGGGGAAAATCGTCGTTGCGTCGTAGAAGCCCGGAGTCGATCCTCAGAGGTCCACAGCCTGGTGACGCCGGTGGTGGCCCGGACCAGAGGGCCATA
Source organism: uncultured Actinomycetota bacterium (assembly GCA_963734385.1). Lineage (GTDB taxonomy): Bacteria > Actinomycetota > Actinomycetes > Mycobacteriales > Mycobacteriaceae > Mycobacterium. The sequence continues at coordinate 68,665 of CAVTHR010000020.1, forward strand.
GCCCATCCTGGCACTCCACGGGCCAGTCGCACCGAACGCACTGCTTTCGGCCAGGACGATCCGGGGATTGAGTTGTTTCAACTTCGCATACGGAAAGCCCAGGGATGCAAGGGTTCCCGGCTTGAAGTTGGCGAACACCGCGTCAGCGCCTGCAACCAAGCGGGAGAAGATGTCTGCGCCCTGGGAGCTGCGCAAGTCAAGGCCGAGCGCGTATTCGTTGCGATGGGTCAACGCCCACGATCTGCTCATCACCTGTCCCGGCGGCGTCTGACGCAGACCGTCCGGATAGGTCGCGCTCTCGATCTTGATGACCTCCGCGCCGAGGTCGCCGAACAGCCGTCCGAGTTCGCCACCCGCCACGATCACGCCCAGATCCAGAATTCGCAGGCCGTCGAACGGCCGGTTTGTGGTCATCGAGTCCGAAGCGGCCGGAAGTCCGGGTCGCGTTGTGCTCCAAGCTGCTTCGTCTGCACCGACCGAAGGCGCCGGCCGCATCGAAGCCCATATGGCGGTCGTCGACGACGGACGCGCCGACCGGTACCGTGACGTCCACGCCGGGTGCGATCGTGGCCTGCGTCAGCGCGCCGACAGAACGAAAGTGCTCGGAGCTCAGCGTTTCTGCGGGGCTGAGCACTGCGGCGATCGGCACCCCTCGCGACTGGCCCGCAGTCACCAGCTCGTCCATCGTCTGCGTCGCGAACAACTCGGCGATCAGCACGTTGATCTCAGTCGAGGCGCCGTAACGGGCCGCGATCGTTTCGAACTTCGGATCGGCGAACTGCTCCGGCTCCCCCAGCCACGACCGCATCCCGCGCCATTGCCGCGCCGACAGCAGGCAGATTCTGACGTGGCCGTCCCGGCACGGGAATATCGGATAGATGTTCTGATTTCGGGGCCTGCCCCGCCACAGCTCGCCGGACCGTTTCTGCCCGACGGCGGCCTGCCCCTCGGACCCGAACGGTGGATCGAGCGACTGCACGACGGCTTCGAAACGGGAGAAGTCGATGTAATCGCCGGTGCCGTAACGCAACCGGTGAAAGTAAGCGGCCAGTGCGCCCCATGCAGCCTGCACCGCAGCGGTGGCCGAGGCGATGCCGTTCGGCGGCAGCACCGGACGCCCCGCGGTTGGCCCGGATCGTGACAACGCCGTCGACAGTGCATAGAACACGGGGTCGGTGGCCTGCCAGAACGTCGTGGGCCGTCGACACCGAAGTCGGTGACCGACATCGTGACAAGGTGCGGATGGCGCTGCGACAGCTCCGCACACGACGTGTTGTATGCGGCGGCATGACCGGGATTGCCGCTGTCCACGACGATGTCGGCGGTCGCGGCCAGTTCGATGAACCGTTCTCGATCCGCGGCATCGGCCGGATCGAGCACCGCACTGCGCTTGTTGGCGTTGTTCAACGCGAACCCGACACCGACACCGGCCACGGCCGGCGGGGCGGATCGGCCGGCGCTTCCGCCTGGCGGCTCGATCTTCAGAACGTCGGCGCCGAGATCGGCGAACACGCGGGTGACCGCGTCGGCATCGCCGTCACACAGGTCCAACACCCGCATCTCCGCCAGCAGCACGATCGTCAGGGTAGTGCCGGTGACCTGCGATTGGGCCACCGAGAGTGACCGATCCCACACGTATACTCGAATGCAATGTCCGAGTTAGCAGCGGTGGCCCCGCACCCCCACCCGCTGGTCGGGCAGCTCTCCGCGCTGCACCATTTCCGCACGTACATCGATATCGCGGTGGTTGTGGTGGTGCTGGCGATGACCAATCTCCTCGCGCATTTCACGACGCCGTGGGCCGGTATCGCGACCGTGCCCGCCGCCGCCATCGGGCTGGTCATCCTGGTCCGGTCGCGCGGCCTTGGCTGGGTGGAGCTCGGTCTTAGCCGCGAGCACTGGAAATCGGGGGCCGGCTACGCGGTCGCCGCGGTGGCCGTCGTGATGTCGGTCATCGCGATCGGGGCGCTACTGCCATGGACCAGGCCGATGTTCATGAACAACAACTACGCCACCCTGTCGGGGGCGTTGATCGCGTCGATGATCATCATTCCTCTGCAGACCGTCATCCCCGAAGAGCTGGCTTTTCGTGGTGTCCTGCACGGCGCGCTGACCCGGGCGTGGGGCTTCCGCGGCGTCGCCGCGGCTGGTTCGCTGCTGTTCGGTCTTTGGCACATCGCCACGTCGTTCGGTTTGACCAGCAGCAATGTCGGGTTCACCCGGATATTCGGTGGCGGCCTGCTCGGCACGGTTGCCGGTGTGGTGCTGGCGGTCGCGGCCACCGCGGCGGCCGGATTTGTGTTCACCTGGCTACGCCGCCGCAGCGGCAGCCTGCTGGCGCCGATTGCGCTGCACTGGTCATTGAACGGACTGGGCGCGCTGGCGGCGGCCGTCGTGTGGCACCTATCCACCTGACCGGAGGTCGCGCTTGCGCGCGCGAAACTCACGGTTCTTGAGCATGTTGCCGCACGAGGACATCGTGCACCACGTCCCGCCGTGGTTGCGGGAGCGGTCGTAAAACGCCCACTGACACTCGTCGTTTCCGCACGCCTTGAGCCGTGCCCAGGTGCCGTCGCGCTGAGCGTCGCGGATGATCAGCACCAGTTCGATGAGCCGGGCGGACACCGATTCGCCGGTGGCGGAGAGCAGCACCTCGCCGTGCTCGTCGAAGTCGGCGCGCGCCGTGCCGTCGGTGGTGACCTCGCGCAGCGGCGCGAACGCTTCTGCGGTTGGCGCAGGGCCGCCCGCGTTGTGCACGAGCATCGCGCGCAGACCTTCCCGGACGCCGCGGACGAAGTCGAGGTCGGCGGGCCGTAATTCGGCGTTGGGCGCCAACAGGCCGTTGGCCACCAGCCAGGGCTGCGCGTCGGCCGGGTCGGCGAGCCGGTCCGGCCCTTCGGGCAGTTCGACAGTGTTGACCAGTGACTGAATGCGCCTCAGTGGCCCGGGCGCCGGCTTGGACTCGGCATCGCCGATCCAGTGCACACGGGGCGAGGTCATGAATTCAGTGTAAGCCTGCGTGACCGGTAAATCAATTTGACTAGTCATGCGTGACCGGTGTAGCGTCGTTGTTGGTCACAGAATTGACACGATCGGATTGGAAAGAGGACAAGAGACATGAGTGAGAACAGGATTCCGCTCGGATTTCTTTCAACGACTCAGATCCAGGACGCGGTACGCGGTGACGAGACTCCTCGGGTGCCGTACGGCACGCGGGTGATGGCTCGCCTGCTGGCAGCCAAGTTCGACCGGATGCTCGCGGTGGGCGTCCCCGCGCCCGCAGGGAGTCCACTCGCGGTCCACGCGGAGCGGCTGACATCGGTCGAGGAACGGGAGGCCATCGCCCATTCGTTGCGCCGCTCGGTCAACGACGCCCGCAACCGGAGCGCCCTGGTGTCTTCGCGCGTGGAGCTGAACGTGCCCAACATCGTCGCCGCCGAGGACCGGATCGACGAAGTCACCCTGCGGCTGCACTCACCGCGGCCGGTCACCGCGCGAGGCGTCGCGCGACTGCGACTGTTGCTGTCAGACGGGGCCGGGCCGATGTACCGCTACGGCCGCGGGGACCTCGAGGGTCGGCTGGGCGCGGCGCTCGCGGCGCTGTAGACCAAGTCCGCTACATGCGCAATACCGCAGCGCCCGATATGCGCCCCGCGCCGAGATCGGTGAGAGCGTCATCGGCACGGCCGACCGGATACTCCGGTGTGGTGACCGCGATGCGGTGGCGGCCGGCGAACGCGAGAAACTCACGAGCATCGTCGCGGGTGTTGGACGTCACCGAGAGCAGCCTGCGCTCGAAGAACAAGTGCTGCTCATAGTTCAGCGCCTGGATATCGGTGAGATAGATGCCCGCGACCGCGAGCGTGCCGCCGCGGTCCAGCGCCTCTAGGGCGGGCGGGACCAGATCGCCGACCGGCGCGAAAAGGATCGCGGCGTCCAACCGCACGGGCGGGCGATCGTATGCGCCCTGTGCCGACACCGCACCCAGCGCCAGCGCCAATTCGCGGGCGGCCGCACCACGTGTCATCACATGCAGCTCGGCGCCCTGTGCAAGCGCGACCTGAGCGGTGATGTGCGCGCTGCCGCCGAAACCGTAGATACCCAACCGCCCACCGGCAGGCAGATCGGCACGCAGGAGTGAGCGGTAGCCGATGATCCCAGCGCACAACAACGGGGCGATCTCGTTATCGGAGTAGCCCTTCGGCAATGGGTAGGCGAAAGCGGCTGGAACCGTGGTGAATTCGGCGTACCCGCCGTCGGCATCCCACCCGGTGTAGCGCGACTGCGGGCAGAGGTTCTCGTGGCCGCCGACGCAGAACTTGCACTGTCCACAGGTATGTCGCAGCCACGCGATACCGACGCGGTCACCGACCCCGAACTCGCCGCCGGTGTCTGGGCCCAACGCAACGACCTCGCCGACGACCTCATGTCCCGGTATCACGTTCGGCCGGTGAACTGGCAGATCACCTTCGGTGACGTGCAGATCCGTGCGGCACACACCGCATGCCCGCACGGCGACGAGGAGTTCTCCCGGCGCGGGCGACGGCATGGGCACCGTCACGCGCTCGAGCGGATGCGTACCCATCGGACCCGGCGTGCGGACCTGCCAGGCGCTCATCGACTTGCCTGCGGTCATGATCCCATGATGACGCGAAAGGCATACGGCCGTCGAATCCGGCCGTATGCCAACGGGTTACCGCGGTCTAGGTCCTTGCCTTACGAAAGAGTCCGACGACCCAGAGCAGGATCACCGCGCCGAGCAGCGAGACAAAGAAGGTGAACCACCGCCTGCCTTCCTCGACGTTGACACCCAGCCACTGAAGGAGACCGCCGCCGATGAAACCGCCGACGATCCCGATCAGGATGTTCATCAGAATGCCGGAACCGCTACCCTTCACGATCTTTCCGGCGATCCATCCGGCGATGGCTCCAATGATGATGTACGCCACCCAGCTCACGGCAGTCGGCGGAGCAAAACCCGCTGCAATGACCTCCACCAGATTCTCCTACCTGTCGCCGCCCAACGCGGCCGCTGGGCCAGATTCCGGTATACGCCCGAAGCGTAACGATTCAACCGTCGTATTGGACACGAACAAGATCAAAAATGCGCGTAAACGAAAGCGGCCGACCCGATGTGGGTCGGCCGCTTTTCGTTTGGTCGTCAGCCCGCAGGCAGCATTCCCGGCGCGTTAGCCGGGTCGACCGGGACACCGACACCCACAGGTGGCCGCCCAGGCGGCGCGTTGTTCGCGGGCGGCGGTGCGTTCGGATCCGGCGGTGGCGCATTGGGATCCGCCGGAGCGGGCGCGTTCGGGTCGGGCGGCGGCGCGGCGGGAGGGCTCCACTGCCGGATGGACTGGGCGAGCGTAGCGGCGGCGCCCTTGTCGACCGGGTTGTTGGCTGAGCCCAGCCAGACCACAAACCACCGCTCGTTGCGCTGGCCGCGCGGAGTCAATGGCGTGCCGGGCGCCACGGTCGGTGTGGCATTGCCGACCACACCGGCCCAGATCTGGCCGTTCGGCTTGTTCGTGTCGGTGAACTTGACCTCATAGGAGGAGAAGGCGCCGGGCATGTCCGCCGCAGTGAGCGCTCCGTTCTCCTGGTTGATCCGTGTCCCAGGGAACGGCATGAAGAACTCGCCCATATCGGAGGCCAACCGGGCTGCGGCCTTGGCGTTGTCGGCTTCTGCGCCTGCGAACAGCTTCATGTCGAGCCTGCCGAGCAGGACGCTGGTGTCGTTCGGAGGCTGCGCGCCCTGCTGCGTGGTGGTGCCTTCGGGCTGGGCTTTCGTCAGCAGCGCCTGGCCATAGGACAACTGCGTGGCGTCCGAAACCTTCCACCCGCCGGGCACCACGTAGCTGAAACCACCTGCGGCGTTGTCGACGCGGCCGGGCTCAGGTGCGGGTGCGGGCGCCGGGGCGTTCGGATCGGCGGCAGCCGGCGGCACCGCGTTGGGATCGGCGACAGCCGGCGGTGGCGCGTTGGGATCGGCGGGTGCAGGTGCGGGCACCCCAGCCGGCGGTGGGGCGTTTGGATCGGGTGGTAGCCCCTCGAGGAACGTGTTGCCCGACGGCGGCGGCGGGTTCGGCACCGGAGACGGCACCTCCGGGTCGGCCTGGGCAACAGAAGGCAGCGCGAGAGCCACCACCGTGGCACCGGTCAGCGTTGCCATCGCCAGCGTCTTCGCGCGGCGCTTGCGGTGTACAGGGATCGCGTCCGGCTCATCCATGCAGACGAAACTACAGTGTTACCGCCGTGACGCAAGTGTGAGTCGGTCTTAGAGTGCTTAACTGTGAGATTGCTGACAGACGTATATCGTCTGCTAGCGTCGTCGGCGAGAATTGCTGGCACGACAAGCTTCTCGCGTGGTGTGCGCGAGCTTCGTTCAGTAGATCGAGACGCGGCCGTACGCCGTTACGGCGCCGGGTGAACCGTGATCTCCTGCGCCTTGACCGAGAAGTAAACACGCTCCCCCGGCGCCAGCCGAAGCTCGGCAGCGGACTCGGCGGTGATGTCGGCAGCCAGGCCGGGCGCGCCGTCGGGTTGCTCGTCGGTGCGCACGCGAATGGCGGGTCCGATGCTGTCCAGCTCGGCCACCGTGACCTCGAGCGTGTTCCGTGGGCTACCGTGCGGTTTGTCCCGGTACACGGCGACGGCGGCGGGCGGGAACACCGCCACAGCGGGCTGCCCAACCACCAGATCCGGCGCTGGGTTGCCGTGCCAGGCGGCGCCCCACTCGGTGTTGAGCGCGCCGTCGCGCCCCGCGGTGCCGCCGACAAGGTTCACCCCGGCGAACCGCGCTCCGAACTGGCTGCGGGGTGCGGCCAACACCGATGTCGTCGAGCCCGTTTCAACGACCTTGCCGTGCTCCAGGATCAGCACGCGGTCGGCAAGCGTCAGCACGTCGAGCAGGTCGTGTGTGATCATCACGGCGGATCGCCCATCACGGTTCAGTGTGTTGCGCAACAACTTTCGCATCGCGGTGGCGGAGGCGACGTCGAGACCGGCGAGCGGTTCGTCGAGCAGCAACACATCGGGATCCGCAGCGAGTGCACGCGCAAGGGCAACGCGCTGAGCCTGGCCACCCGACAGCTGCCGCGGCATCCGGTCGCCCAATTCGGCGGCATCGACCTGGGCCAACCATTCGGCCGCGACCGTGCGCGCCTCGCGACGAGGCCGCTTGCGGTGCCCGCTGCGCGGCGCGAACGCAACGTTGGCTGCGGCACTCATGTGGGGAAACAGCAGCGCCTCCTGCAGAAGCAGGCCGACCCGGCGGGCATGGGTGGGCACGAACACGCCCGTCGTCGTGTCGGTGAGGACCCGGTCTCCGAGCCGCACGACGCCGCTGTCGGGCCGCACCAGGCCGGCGATCACGTGCAGCGCCGTCGACTTGCCTGCACCGTTCGGACCCAGGATGGCGAGCACTTCGCCTGCGGCGATGGCGAATTCGACGTCGACGCCGCGATCGCCGACGGCCGCGCGCACATACACGTCGGTCATGCTGCATTACCTGCCATCGCGGCTCCCGTGCGCAGCCTGCGGGCGCCGAGGCCGAGCACGACGACGGCGGCGACCACAACCAACAGAACCGACAACGCCACGGCGGCGTCGGCGTCGGTTTCGCGTTGCAGGTAGATCTCCAGCGGCAAGGTACGGGTGACACCCTGGCGGGAGCCTGCGAATGTCAGCGTCGCCCCGAACTCGCCCAGCGATCGGGCGAACGCCAGCACCGCTCCCGACACCAGGCCCGGGACGAGCAATGGCAACGACACCCGCCACCACACTGTCGTCGGCCGGGCACCGAGTGTCGCCGCCACCACGTCGTAGTCACGGCCGGCGGTGCGCGCCGCTCCTTCGAGCGCGATCACCAGAAACGGCAGTGATACAAAGGTTTGCGCCAACACCACCGCCGTCGTCGTGAACGCGATTCGGATACCCGCGGCGTCGAGATACTGGCCGATCAACCCCAGGCGGCCGAATGCGTACAGCAGCGCGATGCCGCCGACCACGGGTGGCAGTACGAGCGGCAGCAGCAGCAGTGGGCGAACAAGCTGGACCGTGCGGCCGTCGTTGCGGGCCAGCACGAGCGCCATCGGCACCCCGAACAGCACGCACAGCAGCGTGCTGGCGGTCGCCGTCTTGAGACTCAACACGAGTGCGGCCCGCGAAGACCCACTGGTGATCAGCGTCCAGAACTGAGGCCAGTCCACCTTGGCGATCACCGCGACCAGCGGCAGCAGCACGAACAGCGCCCCGATCGCGGCGGGGAGGTAGATCCAGCGCGGCAGCGCGGGCGCGGTCGTCAAGGCTTGGCGAAACCTGCCTCGGACAAGATTGCCGCCGCGAAGACGGTGATCGAGCGAGATTTCGTCACATTCCAAACCCTAGGTCACCAAAGCATCGCAGGTGGAGAACGCGTTGCAGCCGATAGGCGCGTCTGGTTTCGCCGAATAGCTACCGTCCAGTAACATCGTCGACGGATCGCCGCCACGACGCGCGGAGATCCCGCGCTAACAGGAGGTCATGGCGATGGAGGTGCTGGTCACCGGCGGCGACACCGATATGGGCCGAACGATCGCGGAGAGCTTCCGCGACGCGGGCCACAGAGTGGTGATCACCGGCGCCCGCCGCGACGACCTCGAGGTTGCCGCCAAGGAACTCGACGTCGACGCCATCGTGTGCGACAACACCGACCCCGCCAGCCTCGAAGACGCCCGCGGCCTGTTTCCGCACCACCTGGACACCATCGTGCACGTGCCCGCGCCGGCGTGGGAGGCGGGCGACCCGCGCACCTTCACGCTGGCCGACCATGCTGCGGCCTGGCGCAACGCACTGGACGCGACGATGCTCTCGACAGCGTTGACGGTCCAGGTCGTCGGCGACCACCTGCGCTCGGGCGGAACGATCATCAACGTCGTCCCCGAGAACCCGCGCGAGGGCAGCGCCGACGCGGCGATCAAGGCGGCCGTGTCGAACTGGACCGAGGGGCAGGCTTCTCACTTCGGCACCCGCGGCATCACCGTCAACGCCGTCGCCTCCGGCCGCAGTGCGCAAGAGGGCTACGCCGGCCTTGGCAGCGCGGCTCCCGTCGCCGCCGAGATCGCCCGGCTCGCACTGTTTCTCAGCACGCCGGCCGCCCGGCACATCACCGGGCAGACGCTGCACGTCAGCAACGGTGCGCTCGCTCAAGTGGGTTGATATTCCCGCGTTCGCCCGAAGCTAAACGGGGTGAGGGTTCCGGTTAGTTGTGGTTACGTGGAAGATCGTGACGATCAAACTCGGATATCAGATTCCCAATTTCTCCTACGGCACTGGCGTTGCCGAGCTTTACCCCACCGTCGTCGCGCAGGCGCAGGAGGCCGACGCCGCCGGATTCGATGCCGTCTTCGTGATGGACCACTTCTACCAACTGCCGGTGTTGGGTAGTCCCGAGGAGCCGATGCTGGAGGCCTACACGGCGCTCGGCGGCCTCGCGAACGCGACCGAAAACGTCCAGCTGGGCACCCTCGTGACGGGAAACACGTATCGCAATCCCACCCTGCTGGCCAAGGCGATCACGACACTCGACGTGATGAGTCAGGGCCGGGCCATCCTCGGCATCGGCACCGGCTGGTTCGAACTCGAACACGACCAGCTCGGCTTCGAGTTCGGCACTTTCACCGACAGGTTCAACAAGCTCTACGAGGCGCTCGACATAATCCTGCCGATGCTCAAAGGCGAACGCCCGACGTTCTCCGGCAAGTACTACCGAACGACACGAGGCAATGGCCAATCCCCGCTTCCGCGATCACATTCCGCTGATGATCGGCGGTAGCGGCGAGAAGAAGACGATCCCACTCGCCGCGCGCCACTTCGACCACCTGAACATCATGGCCGGCTTCGACCAGCTAGCAGGCAAGGTGGCCGTCAAGAACTCGCTTGCGAGGAGGTCGGCCGGGATCCGGCCAGCCTCGAGACCAGCACGTTGCTCACGGCCATGGTCGACGAGAATGTCACGCCCGACGCGGTCCCCGACGCGATGAAACAGCGGATGGTCGCAGGGAGCGCCGACCAGGTCGCCGAACAGATCAAGACGAACGTGCTCGATGCGGGCATCGACGGCGTGATCATCAACATGCCGACCCACCTCCAGGGATATCAGCCCGGTGTGATCACCGCCGTCGGGCAAGGCGCTGAAGGCGGTCCTGGAGGGTTAAACCTGCCCGACGTGGCAAATCTCACGGAGTTGTCCGTTCCGCAAGGGACGTGGACGACTACGGTAGACGCTGTACTAGACGTGACGACGTTGATCCAGGAGCAGCTGATGAGCCACCCCGGAGCTACCCCGTCTGACCGGCACAAGGTCGTCATCATTGGGTCGGGATTCGGCGGGTTGACTGCCGCCAAGGCGCTCAAACGAGCCGACGTCGACATCAAGATCATCGCGAAGACCACGCACCACCTGTTCCAGCCGCTGCTGTATCAGGTGGCGACGGGCATCATCTCCTCGGGTGATATCGCCCCGCCCACCCGGATGATCCTGCGCAAGCAGAAGAATGCCCAGGTACTACTGGGTGAAGCCACTCACGTCGACTTGGTGAAGAAATCTGTCCGGTCGAAACTGCTCGGTCACACCTATATCACCCCGTACGACACATTGATCGTCGCCGCGGGTGCCGGGCAGTCGTACTTCGGCAACGACCATTTCGCCGAGTTCGCGCCAGGCATGAAGTCGATCGACGACGCGCTGGAGTTGCGCGGTCGCATCCTCGGTGCGTTCGAGCAGGCCGAGCGGTCAAGCGATCCGGCACGACGGGAAAAGCTGTTGACCTTCACCGTCGTCGGCGCCGGTCCGACCGGCGTGGAAATGGCCGGGCAGATCGCCGAGCTCGCCGATCACACTCTCAAGGGCGCGTTTCGCCACATCGATTCCACCAAGGCACGGGTGATCCTGCTCGACGCCGCACCCGCGGTGCTGCCGCCGATGGGCGAGAAGCTCGGCAAGAAGGCGCAGGCGCGGCTGGAGAAGATGGGCGTCGAGATCCAGCTCAACGCGATGGTCACCGACGTGGACCGCAACGGCATCACGGTCAAGGATTCCGACGGCACCACTCGCCGTATCGAATGCGCAACCAAGGTGTGGTCAGCAGGTGTGTCGGCCAGCCCTCTCGGCAAGCGATCGCCGACCAGTCGACCGCCGAGGTCGACAGGGCCGGACGGGTAAAGGTGTTGCCGGACTTGTCGATTCCTGGATATCCGAACGTGTTCGTCATCGGCGACATGGCCGCCGTCGACGGTGTGCCTGGCATGGCGCAGGGCGCGATCCAGGGTGCAAAGTATGTCGCGACCGCGATCAAATCCGAAATCAGGGGCGCCAACCCACTGGAACGCGAGCCGTTCGAGTACTTCGATAAAGGGTCGATGGCGACGGTGTCGCGATTCTCCGCGGTGGCCCAGATCGGCCCGCTCGAGTTCGGCGGTTTCATCGCATGGCTGGCGTGGCTGGTGCTGCACCTGGTCTACCTGGTCGGATTCCGGCGCAAGATCGCCACGCTGCTGTCATGGACGGTGACGTTCCTCGGCCGCGCTCGCGGAAATCTCTATATCACCGAGCAGCAGGCCTACGCCCGCACCCGCATCGAGGAACTCGAGGAGATCGCGGCGCGCGGTCGAGCGAGCCGAGAAGGCGGCGAGCGAGCGGCTCAGCTGCTAGCCCAGCCGGTCGCCCTGCCAGGTGGCCAAGCAACCGCCTGCGGCCAGCGTGAGCACCGTGCCCATCGCGTCGGAGGCGATGTCCGGGTAACGCAGTTCGCTCACCAAGCCAGCGGTGCGCCCAGTTCGTCGTGCGCCAGCGATCCGGAGCCAAGCTCGATGCGGTGCCGCAGTAACGGCGCGCCGTCGACGTCGGCGTGCAGCGATCCCGTCCAAAACCCCTGTCGTTCATTGGTTCTGCCGATCTGTACCCGTTCCCGCAGCCTGACCCGACCGGCCCGGTGACCGACAGCCGAATCGATGACGCATGGCGCGAGCCGCCGGCGACAACGGTGGGTTGAGGATCGAGGTCGAGGTCACCGGCGACCTCGAGGTGCCAGTGTGAGGTCGATTCGACGGTGCTGCGGCCGGGCAGCGTCACCGTTGCCGCGGCGCTGCGCAGGCGCAGCTTCGCGCCCGGCTCGACGATCACCCGCACCGCGATCGGCGTCGCCGCCCAGCGGAGTGGCCGCCGCCGACACGAGATGCACGGTTTCGGCCTCGGTGGAGCGCGCGGTGACACCGCCCACGCACTCGATCCGCGGCCGCCGGTCGGGCCGGGCGACGATCAGGACATCTGAGTGCATCAGACCGGCACCCGCAGCTGATCGCGCACCCACGACTGCACGGGCCCGGCCGATGGGTCGTCGGTCAGCGAGATCAACACCGTCGGGCGCTCGCCGCGCACCGCCGCCGCGTCTCGACGCATCACCTCGAGATCGGCGCCGACCATCGGCGCCAGGTCGGTCTTGTTGACCACCAGCAGGTCCGAAAGGTCACCCCGGGCCCGCCCTTGCGCGGCACCTTGTCGCCGCCGGCGACGTCGACGACGAAAATCTGCACGTCGACCAGTCCGGAGGAAAAGGTGGCGGTCAGGTTGTCGCCGCCGGACTCGACCAGGATCAAGTCGAGTCCGTCATGAGCGGCGATCAGATCCTCGATGGCGTCGAGGTTGGCGGTGATGTCGTCGCGGATCGCCGTGTGTGGGCATCCCCCGGTCTGCACCGCGGCGATCCGTTCGTCGGCCAGCACCGCATGCCTGCGCAGGAAGTCGGCGTCCTCGGTGGTGTAGATGTCGTTGGTCAGCACAGCCAGCGACAGTTCGTCGCGCAACTGGCGGCACAGCGCCGCAACCAGCGCGGTCTTGCCGGATCCGACGGGGCCACCGACGCCGATTCGCAACGGCTCGCCCGGCCGTCCGCACCCGCTTCGGCCGGTCGGTGATGGCCATGCGGCTCGCCGTCGATGAAATGCGGTGGCATGTGGCTTCTTTGCCCTTTCAGGAGGCGAACAGTGGGCGCTCGCGTTCGGCTGTGGCGCTGGGCCAGCACGTCGAGCAGAGGGTCGGACAGGTCGGCGAGTTCTTTGCCGGCCTAGATCGGCGGTCTGGTCGCACAGTTCCGCCAGCTCGAACGTCAGCGCCGCGACGTCGCCGGGATCGAGCGCCAGCAGCCGTTGCGCGGCGGTCGCCGAGCCGGTCATCGTGGTGTAGGCGAGGCAAAGCGCGGTGTGCTCGGCTGTCATGCCACTCGCCGCACCGACGGCACCCGCGGCAACAGCAAGGTGTGGCGTGGCGCCCAGCGCCTGCCAGTCGCGCTTCGGGCCATACCCGGCGCGCGAGCCGGACCAGGCCACGCCCCTGTGCGCGAGACGCCTGCCGTGCGGCGGGAGCCGGTGTGCGGGCATCGGTTTCGCGATCGGCAGCGGCGACGGTGAGCCAACCCGCATGCACAGCCGCAGCGATCGACGCGGTCACCAGCCCCTGGGTGCCGATGCGGCGACGCAGGAACGCCCGCAGCGTTTCAAGGTCGACGACCAGGCCGCTGGTCACCGCCTCCTCGACGCCGCCGGAATGCACGTGGCCGCCGGTCGGCAGCCGGGAATCGGCCAGTGCGAGCAGCGTCGTCAAGCTGGTCATCAGAACAGGAAATATCGTCTGCGCCATGGGCAGTTCGGCGGCGGGCTGCTCCTGCCAGACCTCGCCGTCGATGCGCACCGTGAACGTATCGGGCTCCACTTCGATGCGCGGCATTGCGTCGTTGAGCGGCATATCGGCCTTGCCGACCTCGCGCACGTCGGCGACCGGCACCAGAGCGCGGTTGACCGCCAGCCGATCGGCGAGGCCGTCCTCGATCGCCTGCGGCGACACGAAATGCACCGACGTCGCGGCTGCGGCGGCCGGTGCGGCCCCGAACATCGGCCGCGGCAGAACCGGCTGCGGCGTCGGGATGGACGCGTTCGCATCACCCATCGCGGCCCAGGCGATCATGCCGCCCTTGAGCACGGCGTGCGGGCGGACCCCGAAGAACGCGGGCTCCCACAGCACCAGGTCGGCCAGCTTGCCGACCTCGACCGAGCCGATCTCGTGGTCGAGCCCGTGCGCGATCGCCGGGCAGATCGTGTACTTCGCGACGTAGCGGCGGGCCCGGTTGTTGTCCGCGGCGCCGTCGCCGTGCCAGTGCGCCGCGGCGACGCTTCATCACGTGGGCGGTCTGCCATGTGCGCAGCACGACCTCGCCGATGCGGCCCATCGCCTGGGCGTCGCTGCCGATCATCGAGATGGCGCCGATGTCGTGCAGCAGGTCCTCCGCGGCGATGGTGGACGGCCGGATCCGGCTCTCGGCGAACGCGAGATCCTCTGGGACGCTGGGGTTCAGGTGATGGCACACCATCAGCATGTCGAGATGCTCGTCGAGGGTGTTCACGGTGTGCGGCCGGGTCGGATTGGTCGAGCTCGGCAGTACGTGCCCTTCGCCGGCGATGGTGATGATGTCGGGCGCGTGCCCACCGCCGGCGCCCTCGGTGTGGTAGGCGTGGATGGAGCGGCCTGCGATCGCGCCGAGGGTGTCCTCGACGAAGCCGGCATCTCGTTCAGCGTGTCGGTGTGCAGCGCAACCTGGACACCTGACGCATCGGCGACGGTCAGGCACGCGTTGATCGCCGCGGGTGTCGAGCCCCAGTCCTCGTGCAGCTTGAAACCCGATGCGCCGCCGCGCAATTGCTCCCACAAGCATTCCGCGCTGACGGTGTTGCCCTTGCCGAGCAGCGCGACGTTCATCGGCCAGCCGTCCAGTGCCTCCAGCATCCGGGCCAGATGCCACGCGCCCGGGGTCACGGTGGTGGCCTTGCTCCCCTCGGCCGGTCCGGTGCCACCGCCGACGATGGTGGTGATGCCGCCGCCGAGCGCCTCGTCCATGATCTGCGGGCAGATCAAGTGCACGTGGCAGTCGATGGCGCCCGCGGTGACGATGCGCCCGTTACCCGCGATGATCTCCGTGGACGGGCCCGACCACCAGGTCGGGATCGACTCCGTCCATGGTGTCGGGGTTGCCTGCCTTGCCGATCGCGATGATGCGTCCATCGTGTATTCCGATGTCGGCCTTGATGATTCCCCAGTGATCGAGGATCACCACGCCGGTGATGACGGTGTCCGGGCAGCCTTCGCCGCGGCTGGCCCGACACTGGCCCATCGACTCGCGCAGTACCTTGCCGCCGCCGAACACCGCCTCGTCGCCCGCTCGCCCCGGCCCTCCGCTGCGGTCTTCGGTGATCTCGATGAACAGATCGGTGTCGGCCAGCCGGATCCGGTCGCCGGTCGTGGGCCCGAACAGCGCGGCGTACCTTTCCCGAGTCAGGTCGGTCATGGCGCGTCCAGCCGGCCCGGCGGGTCCAGGGTCAGCCCGTGCACCTCGCGGCGCCCGCCCAGCGGCACCAATGAGACACGCTGGGCGACACCGGGTTCAAAGCGCACCGCGGTGCCTGCCGGGACGTCGAACCGGTGTCCGTGGGCGGCGTCGCGGTCGAAAGACAGCGCGGCGTTGGCCTGCGGCGATGTGCACGTGGCTGCCCACCTGGACGGGGCGGTCGCCGGTATTGGTGACGTCGAGCACGATCCGGGGTGCGCGCTTCGTTGATCTGACGTCGCCTGAGCCGTAGATGATTTCGCCGGGGATCATTGGCCTACGCGATCGGGTGGTGCACGGTGACGAGTTTCGTGCCGTCCGGGAACGTCGCTTCCACCTGCACGTCGTGCAGCATCTCGGGGACGCCTTCCATGACGTCTTCGCGGTCGAGCACCTCGCGCCCGCTCACCATCAGCTCGGCGACGGTTCGTCCGTCCCTGGCACCCTCGAGCAGGTGGTCGGTGAGTACGGCGACGGCTTCGGGGTGATTCAGGCGCAGTCCGCGCTCCCGCCTGCGCCGGGCGAGATCGGCCGCATAGGAGATCAGCAGCCGATCCTGTTCGTGCGGGGTCAGACGCATAGTGCGGGATGCTGCCACGGGTCGCGCCAGTCCGCAGCGCACGCGGGTCGGGCGCTAGTCGGGCTGGATGTTCTGCAGCCGCACCTGACCGCGCGCGACCATGCGGTCGTTGTCGTCAGTGATCGTGATCAGCCACAGCTGCTGACGCCTACCTCGATGTATAGGTGTCGACACGGCGGTCAGCGTGCCCGAAGAGATGGCGCGCAGGAAGTCGGTGTTGTTGTTGACGCCGACGACGGTGCCGCCGCCGTTCTCTGACAGCCAGACATGGCCGGAGACGCTGGCGAGGCTTTCGACGATCGAGCAGTAGACACCGCCGTGCATGATGCCCCATGGCTGCAGCAGCTTGTCGTGGATCTTCAGTTCGGCGCTTCCGCCGTCGGGTGTGACCTCGACGAATTTCAGGCCGATTTCGCTGTCGAATCCCCTGTCGATATCGGGTGGTGGCGCAGTTGACACGCCCATGTGTCTACACGGTGAAGCCCCTACGCTCGCACCTGGCCTCGCGTTACCGTCGAGCATGGCCAAAAGTCTCAAGGAATTAGTCGAAGCCGCCAACGCCGTCGTGCCGAAGGTCACGCCGGAGCAGGCGCAAGCAGATGATCGCCGATGGCGCCCTGGTCGTCGACGTGCGTGACGCCGTCGAGGTCGAGCAGAGCGGCAAGGTCGCAGGTGCGGTGCACATACCGCGCGGAATGGTCGAATTCAGGGCCGACCCCGATTCGCCGTACTACGAGAAGAGTTTCGCCAAGGACAAGCCCGTGATCCTGTACTGCGCGGCGGGCGGTCGCGCGGCGCTGTCCGGCCAGGCGCTCAAGGATATGGGCTACGACGAGGTGTACAACATGGGCGGCTTCGCCGACTGGGCGAAAAGCGGTGGCGACATAGACAAGCCCTGAATCACCCGTGAAAGTGATGGGCGGGCCCCGCACTGTTAGCGCGGGACCCGCCCTCGAGTGGACCGGGGGTCTCTGCAGCCCTCAGGACTCCGGCGCGGTCCGGGTGGAACTGATATCAGGATAGGCAAGGCTGCCCTAATTTAGCAAGCCCTTCCCTTCTCGCGGCCTGGTCCCGCCGCGCACGGGCAGCCCGAAACCGACCAATGCGTCGAGTACTGCCTGCGCCCGCCGCATGCTGGTCAGCTCGCTGGACCTGGCCAACAGCGGAACATGCGTGGCAGCGCCCACCACGGCGGCCCCGACGATGTGCCACATCGACGCCATCGAGATCGCCCCGCCGCTGATGCCGAAGAGGTTGGCGAACAACGGTTCAAGGGCGCGGTGACTGCGGTGGGCGACCCAGGTGGTCAGCGCCGCCTCGCTGGGCAGCCGCACCATTCCGTCGCGGGCGTAATGCGCGGCGCCCGCGTCGGCGCGGCCGCCGAAGAAGGGGTCGTCGGGCAGCGCCCGCAGCGTCGGGTCGACCACACCGACCCAGTCGATCGCGCCCTCGGAGTCAACGTGCACCCACAGGTTCTCCAGGCCGGTGTCCCACGCCCGGCCCTCCAGCACGACAAGTGGGATCACCCGCCCAACGACGACATGGGACAGGGTGGCCGCGAGTTGCTGGGCGGCGGCCACCGGACTGCCCATCTCCAGCACGCCGATTTCGAACATCTCCCGCAGCCGGTCGGTCGTCGACGCGTCCAGGAGAGGCCACCACCGCCGCCGGGTCAGATCGGACATCACCGCGACGCCATACACGCGGGGGCACTCCGGATAGAGCCCGCGCAGTCGCCGGCTGGATTCGTGCAGCGGCAGCGTCCGCGCAATTGCCATCCCCGCGATCAGCGGGTCGTCGACCACGACGGTCATGACACCTCCCGGTAACTTAGGTTAGCCTTACTATAGTCACGCTGCGGAGTAGGGCTACCACCTGTGACTGGACTCACAAGCACGTGCCGGAAGGGGCTATGAGCGGTACCGATGCGGCGTGCCGAACCGGAGACGCGGATACTCCGCTTCGGATACGACGCTCGGTAGTAACTCCGTAGTACCCTTGACGAATCGCTCTTTTGGAGATGAACAGAACATGGCCAAGTTGACGCGTCTAGGGGATCTGGAACGCGCTGTGATGGACCACCTGTGGTCGTCGCGCGAGCCCCAAACCGTGCGCCAGGTACATGAGGCGCTGTCGGCTCAGCGCGACCTCGCGTACACCACGATCATGACGGTGCTTCAGCGGCTCGCGAAGAAGAATCTCGTGGTGCAGCACCGCGACGACCGGGCACACCGTTACGCGCCGACGCACGGCCGTGACGAGCTTGTCGCGGGGCTGATGGTCGATGCGCTCGACCAGGCCGCGGACTCTGGTGGCCGGGAGGCCGCCCTCGTGCACTTCGTCGAACGAGTCGGCGCTGATGAGGCGGCCGCACTGCGGCGCGCACTCGCCGAGCTGGAAACCAAGCACCAAATGCCTCCATCCGGTGGCGGTCCGGGCTCTCCCTGAGGGAGACTGACAGCGTGTCCGCCCTGGCCTTCACACTCGTCGCGCTGCTTCTGGTCGGTCCCATTCCGGCCTTGCTCGCACGTGCGACATGGCCGATCCGGGCACCGCGGGCGGCAATCGTGCTGTGGCAGGCCATCGCACTTGCGGCGGTCCTCTCGGCGTTCAGCGCTGGCATCGCGATAGCGAGCCGGCTGTTCGTACCTGGCCTTGACGGCAGGCCGACGGCGACCATCACGAGCGAGATCGAGGTCCTCGGCTGGCCGCTGTGGATCGCCTACGTCCTGGTCTTCGCGCTCACGCTGCTGGTCGGCGCCAGGCTGACGGTCGCCGTGTTGCAGGTCGCGATCGCGACGCGACGCCGCCGGGCGCACCATCGCATGGTGGTCGACCTGGTGGGCAAGTCGCGGAGTTGGGCCCACGCGCAAGCTGGGGACGGGTTGCGCATTCTCGATGTGGAGGAGCCACTGGCGTACTGCCTACCCGGTGTGCGCAGCCGCGTCGTGGTCAGCGAGGGCACGCTGACCACGTTGGCGGACAACGAGATCGCGGCCATCCTGTCCCACGAGCGCGCCCATCTGCGTGCCCGCCACGACCTCGTGCTCGAGATGTTCATCGCGGTGCACGCGGCATTCCCGCGATTCGTCCGCAGCGCCAGCGCGCTTGATGCCGTCCGACTGCTGATCGAAATGCTCGCCGACGACGCCGCCGTCCGCGCCGCCGGTCCCACTCCCCTGGCCCGCGCCTTGGTCACGTGTGCGGCGGGCCGCACGCCCTCGGGCGCGCTGGCCGCGGGCGGGCCGACCACGGTGTTGCGGGTCCGCCGTCTTGGCGGCAGGGGCAACAGCCTGATGCTGGCGGTGACCGCCTATCTCGCCGCGGCCGCGGTGCTCGTTGTGCCCACCGTCGCGCTGGCGGTGCCGTGGCTAACTGAATTGCACCGCTTGTTCATCGCGTAGGCGCTTACCTGTAGTAAAGCCGTTCTGCACAACAAAAAAACGAAAGGCTGCCCGAATGAGCTCGTCTGAATCGTCCACCGCCGGCACCGCTCAGATCGGGGTCACCGGCCTGGCCGTGATGGGGTCCAACATCGCCCGCAACTTCGCGCACCACGGCTACACGGTGGCGCTGCACAACCGGTCGATCGCCAAGACCGACGCGCTGCTCGTCCGAACACGGCTCCGAGGGCAAGTTCGTCCGCAGCGAGACCATTCCGGAATTCCTTGCCGCACTGGAGAAGCCCCGCCGGGTGCTGATCATGGTCAAGGCCGGCGACCCGACCGACGCCGTCATCAACGAGCTCGCCGACGCCATGGAGGAAGGCGACATCATCATCGACGGCGGAAACGCGTTGTACACCGACACGATTCGCCGCGAGAAGGCTATGCGGGAGCGTGGTCTGCACTTCGTCGGCGCGGGCATCTCCGGCGGCGAGGAGGGTGCGCTGAACGGCCCGTCGATCATGCCGGGCGGGCCGGCCGAGTCCTACAAGTCGCTGGGTCCGCTGCTCGAAGAGATCTCCGCGCACGTCGACGGTGTGCCGTGCTGCACCCACATCGGCCCCGACGGCGCAGGGCATTTCGTGAAAATGGTGCACAACGGCATCGAGTACTCGGACATGCAACTCATCGGCGAGGCATACCAGCTCCTGCGCGACGGGCTCGGCAAGTCGGCCGGTGAGATCGCCGATGTCTTCGACGAGTGGAACAAGGGCGACCTCGACAGCTTCCTGGTCGAGATCACCGCAAAGGTGCTGCGTCAGAACGACGCCAAGACCGGAAAGCCGCTCGTCGACGTCATCCTGGACGAGGCCGAGCAGAAGGGCACCGGCCGCTGGACGGTGAAATCCGCCCTCGACCTCGGTGTGCCGGTGACCGGCATCGCCGAGGCTGTGTTCGCCCGCGCGCTGTCCGGCTCGGTCACACAACGGAAGGCCACCACGGGCCTGGCATCGGGCGACCTCGGCGAAAAGCCCAGCGACGCCGAGAAATTCACCGAGGACGTGCGCCAGGCGCTGTATGCCTCGAAGATCATCGCCTACGCGCAGGGCTTCAACCAGATCCAGGCGGGAAGCGCCGAGTACGACTGGGGCATCACCCCGGGCGACCTCGCCACAATCTGGCGCGGCGGCTGCATCATCCGGGCGAAGTTCCTCAACCGGATCAAGGAGGCGTTCGACGAGGATCCCGACTTGCCGAGTCTGATCGTGGCGTCCTACTTCCGCAGCGCGATCGAGTCGGCGATCGACAGCTGGCGCCGCGTCGTCGTGGCCGCCACCCAGCTCGGCATCCCCATCCCCGGGTTCAGCTCGGCCCTGTCGTACTACGACGCGCTGCGCACGGAGCGGCTGCCCGCCGCCCTGACCCAGGGCCTTCGGGACTTCTTCGGCGCGCACACCTACGGCCGCATCGACGCCGATCCGAGCGAGAAGTTCCACACGCTGTGGAGCGGGGATCGCACCGAAGTACCCGTCTGAGCGTGAGACTGCCGGCAGATCGCGAAATTGGGCCGCAACGCGATCTCACCGCAGTTTCGGCGAAAAACTAGACTGAGTGTCAAATGAGATTTCTTGACGGCCAATCGCCACCGTATGACCTGACCTACAACGACGTCTTCATCGTCCCGGGCCGGTCGAACGTGGCGTCGCGGTTCGACGTCGACCTGTCGACATCGGACGGGTCGGGCACCACCATCCCCGTCGTCGTGGCCAACATGACCGCGGTGGCCGGGCGCCGGATGGCCGAGACGGTGGCCCGCCGCGGCGGCATTGTGGTTCTGCCGCAGGACCTTCCGATCTCGGTGGTGAAAGACACGGTCGACTTCGTCAAGAGCCGGGATCTGGTGGTCGACACCCCGGTGACGCTGATCCCCGACGACTCGGTGTCCGACGCGCTGGCGCTGATCCACAAGAGGGCCCACGGCGCCGCGGTGGTGGTCTTCGAGGGCAGGCCCATCGGCCTGGTCACCGAGGCCAACTGCGTCGGCGTGGACCGGTTCGCGCAGGGTGCGTGACGTGGCCGTCACCGATTTCGTCACCGCTCCGGTGGGCACCGATCCTCGTAAGGTCTTCGACCTGCTCGAACACGCCGCCGGTCGAGGTGGCGGTGATGACCGACGCGGACGGCACCCTGGCCGGCGTGCTCAGCCGCACCGGGGCGATCCGGGCCGGGATCTACACCCCCGCCGTCGACAACCATGGCCGGCTGCGGATCGCGGCGGCGATCGGCATCAACGGCGACGTCGGCGCCAAGGCCCGCAGCCTCGTCGAGGCCGGCATCGACCTGCTTGTCGTCGACACCGCGCATGGCCATCAGGTCAAGATGCTCGACGCAATCAAGGCGGTGTCATCGCTCGATCTTTCCGTGCCGGTGGCCGCGGGCAACGTGGTGTCCGCAGAAGGCACCCGAGACCTGATCAGCGCGGGCGCGTCCATCGTCAAGGTCGGTGTCGGGCCCGGCGCTATGTGCACCACAAGAATGATGACCGGCGTCGGTCGCCCGCAGTTCTCCGCCGTCGTCGAATGCGCCGACGCGGCAAGGCAACTCGGCGCACACGTGTGGGCCGACGGTGGTGTCCGCTATCCGCGCGACGTCGCGCTGGCGCTGGCGGCTGGAGCGTCGAACGTGATGATCGGGTCGTGGTTCGCGGGCACCTACGAGTCGCCGGGAGACCTGATGCGCGACCGCGAGGACCAGCCCTACAAGGAAAGCTACGGTATGGCGTCCAAGCGCGCGGTCGCGGCGAGGACCGCAGGCGACAGCCAGTTCGACCGGGCGCGTAAGGCGTTGTTCGAGGAGGGCATCTCGGCGTCACGGATGGGCCTCGACCCAACTCGTGGCGGTGTGGAGGACCTGCTCGATCACATCACTTCGGGCGTGCGCAGCACCTGCACATACGTAGGGGCCGCGAACCTCGCCGAGCTACACGAGCGGGTCGTGCTCGGCGTGCAGTCGGCGCGGGGTTCGCCGAGGGCCATCCGCTGCCCACGGGCTGGTAGCTCAGCAGACCCGGTCCGACCGGCTAACATAGGGGATTCATCACGCCCCCCACAGAAAGGCAACCCGTGCCGCAGGCACCCGTTGAGGCCTTGGGCTTCCGGGCCGAGCGGCTGTCGGCAGAAGCCGACGCCGAACCCTCTTCTAGTCGGCCGGGCGCGCGGCCCGGCGGCGCTTCACCGAGGACGCGATGAGCGTCACCTTTACCCTGCTGGCGCTGTCGGCCTTCGTGGCTCTGACGGTGGGCACCGCGGTGTTCGTGGCTGCCGAGTTCTCACTGACGTCCCTGGAGCGCAGCACGGTGGACGCCAACGCCCGCACCGGCGGCAGACGCGACAAGCTGGTCCAGCGGGCCCACCGCACGCTGTCGTTCCAGCTGTCCGGTGCGCAGGTCGGCATATCCCTGACCACGCTGATCACCGGCTATCTCGCCGAGCCTCTGTTCGCCCGGCTGTTGCAGCCGCCCTTCGAGGCGCTGTCATTGCCAAGAGACGTCGCAGACGGCCTGGCGCTGGCGGTCGCCCTACTGGTCGCCACGTCGGTCTCGATGGTCTTCGGTGAGTTGATTGCGCAGTACCTGGCGGTGGCCAAGCCACTGGAAACCGCACGTATGGTGGCCGGGCCGCAGGTGCTTTTCTCGATGCTGTTCACCCCGGTGATCAAGTTGACGAACGGCACCGCCAACTGGATTCTGCGCAGGCTCGGCATCGAACCCGCCGAGGAGCTGAGATCGGCCAGGTCTCCGCAGGAGCTCGGCTCGCTGGTCCGCAACTCGGCGCGTCGCGGTGCCCTCGATCCGACCACGGCGGCTCTCGTGGATCGCTCGCTGCAGTTCGGTTCGCGAACGGCAGAGGAGTTGATGACGCCACGGTCCAAGATCGAGGCGCTCGAGGCCGACGACACCGTCGCCGACCTGGTGGTGATGGCGATGGAGACCGGCTTCTCCCGGTTCCCGATCGTGGAAGGCGACCTCGACGAGACGATCGGACTGGTCCACGTCAAACAGGTATTCGAGATGCCGCCCGACGACCGGGCGCGAACCGGCCTCGCCGGGCTGGCCAAGTCAGTGCCTGTGGTGCCATCCACCCTCGACGGGGACGACGTGATGGCCCAGGTCCGGGCGAGCTCCCTGCAGACCGTGCTGGTGGTCGACGAGTACGGCGGGACCGCGGGCATGGTGACGATGGAAGATCTGATCGAGGAGATCGTGGGCGACGTCCGCGACGAGCACGACGACGTCACCCCCGATGTGTTGCGGATGAGCCGCGACAGCTGGCGGGTTTCTGGGCTATTGCGCATCGACGAGGTGGCCGAGAACACCGGATTCCGCGGACCCGAGGGCGAATACGAGACCATCGGCGGACTGGTCATGCAGGAGCTCGGCCACATCCCCAAGCTCGGCGAGTCGGTGGAGCTGACGGCGTTCGACCCCGACGGTCCGCTGGACGACCCGGTGCGCTGGCAGGCCACCGTCGTGCGGATGGACGGCAGGCGCATCGATCTGCTCGAGCTGACCAAGCTGGGTCGCCGCGGCGAATACGAGTCGGCGGAGGGTGATCGCTGATGGGCGGCGACATCTTCGGAGTGCTGCTGACCGTCCTGCTGCTCGCGGCGAACGCGTTCTTCGTCGGTGCGGAGTTCGCGCTGATATCGGCGCGCCGCGACCGCCTCGAAGCCCTCGCCGAACAGGGCAAGCGCAGCGCGGTCACGGTGATCCGCGCAGGGCAGAACCTGTCGGTGATGCTGGCGGGTGCGCAGCTGGGCATCACGATCTGCTCGATCCTGCTCGGCCGCGTCGGCGAACCGGCGGTCGCCCACCTGCTGCAACCGCTGTTCGACCTCGTCGGGGTACCCGATGCGGTGCTGCACACCGTGGCGTTCATCATCGCGATCACGATCGTCGTGGTGTTGCACGTGCTGCTCGGCGAGATGGTGCCCAAGAACATCGCGATCGCAGGCCCGGAATCAGCGGCCATGCTGCTGGTCCCGCCCTATCTGCTCTGGGTTCGCATGGCGAGACCCGTCATCGCCTTCTACGACTGGTGTGCTCACATCGCGCTTCGCGACGGTGGGGATCCAGGCCAAAACCGAACTGGAGAACACGGTTTCGAGCGTCGAGCTCTCCGAGATGATCGCCGAGTCGCTGTCGGAGGGACTGCTCGATCCCGAGGAGCACAACCGGTTGTCGCGCGCTCTGCAGATTCGCAACCGGGTCGTCGCTGACGTGGCGATACCGCTGAGCGAGGTGCACGCGGTAGCCGCGGCGAACGACGGCGCGGGACCCACCCTCCTGGCGATCCAGCAGGCGCTGGACGAAAGCGGCTACTCGCGATTCCCGGTCAGCGGCACCGACGGAGCGGTTCATCGGCTACGTGCACATCAAGGACGTGCTGCAGTTGGTGAATGACGCCGACGCCGTCGTCGACCGCTCGATGGTTCGGCCACTGCCACAGGTATCCGCTTCATTGCCACTGCCCGACGCCTTGTCGCGGCTGCGGCGCAGCAACAGCCACCTGGCCTTGGTGACCGCTGACGACGGCAGCGTCACGGCAATGGTGGCGCTGGAGGACCTGGTCGAGGATCTGGTCGGGGCCGTACGGCATCGGACACAAGGTGCCTGACTCGGTACTGGCCGAGTCCGAATGGACCGCGCGTGAGCGGGCCTACCGAGACCGCATCGAGAAGTTCGTTGCGCCGCACCTGCGGCGCGCGCAGGCCGGCGAAGCCCATCCGGTATGGGATTTCCTGTTTCGCTACTACAGCCTGCGACCGCGCCAGCTGCGGGTCTGGCATCCCGGCTTCGGCGTGGTGCTCGGCGGTCCGGGCAGCCGCCGTTACCTGGGCCGCACGGGGTACGGCCCCCATCCCGAAGGCGTGACTGTGACCGAGCAGCATCTGCGCGACCGCGTCGGCACCGTGCGATTCATCTCGGAACTGTTGGCAGCCACCGCGAACCGACAGGCGCAGCTGAATTGTTTTGGCCTGCACGAGTGGGCGATGGTGTACGGGGCGCCGACGGTTCGTCACGAACGTGTGCCGCTGCGGCTCGGGGCCGTCGCAACCGACGCGGTGGTGGAGTCAATGCCGTTGCGTTGCAGTCACTTCGATGCATTCCGGTTCTTCACCGAGCCGGCCGCAAGTGCGCAACGCCGGCAGCCCGACGCGCGACGACCAGTCCGGCTGGGAACAGCCGGGCTGTTTGCACGCGAACATGGACTTATACAAATGGTGCTACAAACTGGGGCCGTTGATCGAGTCGCATTTGCTGGCGGACTGCCTGGAGCTGGCAGCCGATGCCCGCGAGCTCGACATGCGCGCCAGCCCCTACGACCTCACCGGCTACGGGTTCGAGCCGATCGCCATCGAGTGCTCCGAGGGCCGGTGCCGACTACGTCCGTGCGCAGCGGGACATCGCCGCGCGGGCGGCGCCCCTGCGGGCCGCGGTCGCCGACCGATGCGACCGATTGTTGGCGGCGGTCGGCTGAGACCAGTTCCACTTCCCCCACCGGCGGCCGTGGGCGATTAGCCCTGCTACCCGCGGGTAAACTGGACCAACGGCAGTGCGCCATGCGGCGCCTCACAGCCGAGGGAGGAACAATATGACCGATCGCGTGACGGTAGGAAATCTGCGCGTCGCCCAGTCGTTGTACGACTTCGTCAACAACGAGGCGCTGCCGGGTACCGACATCGATCCCGACACGTTCTGGTCGGGCGTCGACAAGGTCGTCGCCGATCTGACCCCGAAGAACCAGGATCTGCTGGCCCGCCGCGACGAACTGCAGGCCCAAATCGACAAATGGCACCGTCAGCGGGTCATCGAGCCGATCGACCCCGAGGCCTACAAGCAGTTCCTCACCGAAATCGGTTACCTGCGGCCTGAGCCCGATGACTTCACCATCACCACCTCCGGTGTCGACGACGAGATCACCACGACCGCAGGACCCCAGCTGGTGGTGCCGGTCCTCAACGCGCGGTTCGCGCTCAACGCAGCCAACGCCCGATGGGGGTCGCTGTACGACGCGCTGTACGGCACCGACGTCATACCGGAGGCGGACGGCGCGGAGAAGACCTCCGAGTACAACAAGGTGCGCGGTGACAAGGTCATCGCATATGCCCGCGGGTTCCTCGACGAGGCCGTGCCGCTGGAAGCCGGTTCGTGGGCCGACGCGACGGGATTGAGTGTCGATGACGGCCGTCTGGAGGTGGCGACCGCAGACGGCTCCGTCGGGCTGGCCGACCCGGACAAGTTCGCCGGCTACACCGGTGAGCTCGGCTCGCCAAACTGGTCTGTGTTGCTGGTCAACAACGGCCTGCACCTCGAGATCCTGATCGACCCGGAATCGCCCGTCGGCTCGACCGATCAGGCCGGCATCAAGGACGTCGTGCTCGAGTCGGCCGTCACCACGATCGTGGACTTCGAGGACTCGGTGGCCGCCGTCGATGCCGACGACAAGGTGCTCGGCTACCGCAACTGGCTGGGGCTGAACAAGGGTGACCTCGCCGAGGACGTGAGCAAGGGCGGCAAGACGTTCTCCCGCGTCCTGGAGCAGGACCGCACCTATAAAACGCCCGACGGCGGCGAGCTGACACTGCCCGGTCGCAGCCTCATGTTCGTCCGCAACGTCGGACATCTGATGACCAACGACGCGATCGTCGACGCGGACGGTAACGAGGTATACGAGGGCATCCAGGACGCGATCTTCACCAGCCTGATCGCCGTGCACGGCCTGAAGGCCGGAGATGCCAACGGGCCGCTGGTCAACAGCCGCACCGGCTCGATCTACATCGTCAAGCCCAAGATGCACGGGCCGGACGAGGTGGCGTTCACCGCCGAGCTGTTCGCGGGCGTCGAGGATGTTCTCGGCCTGCCGCCTGCGACCATCAAGGTCGGCATCATGGACGAGGAGCGCCGCACCACGCTCAACCTGAAGGCGTGCATCAAGGCCGCTGCCGACCGGGTGGTGTTCATCAACACCGGCTTCCTCGACCGCACCGGCGACGAAATCCACACGTCGATGGAGGCCGGTCCGATGATCCGCAAGGGTGCGATGAAGGGCACCACGTGGATCAAGGCCTACGAGGACGCCAACGTCGACGCGGGCCTGGCCACCGGCTTCACGGGCAAGGCCCAGATCGGCAAGGGCATGTGGGCGATGACCGAGCTGATGGCCGACATGGTCGAGCAGAAGATCGGCCAGCCGAAGGCGGGCGCCACCACCGCGTGGGTGCCGTCGCCGACTGCGGCCACCCTGCACGCCATGCACTACCACGAGGTGGACGTGTTCGAGGTGCAGAAGGGGCTCGAGGGCAAGACCAGGACCACGATCGACGAGCTGCTCACCATCCCGCTGGGCAAGGAGCTCGCATGGGCGCCCGAGGAGATCCGCGAGGAGGTCGACAACAACTGCCAGTCGATCCTGGGTTACGTCGTGCGCTGGATCGATGCCGGTGTCGGCTGCTCGAAGGTGCCCGACATTCACGACGTCGCCTTGATGGAGGACCGCGCCACCCTGCGCATCTCCAGCCAGTTGCTGGCCAACTGGCTGCGGCACGGCGTGATCACCGAGGATGACGTCAAGGCGAGCCTGCGGCGCATGGCCGCGGTTGTCGACAAGCAGAACGAGAGTGACCCGGAGTTCCGGCCGATGGCGCCTGACCCGGACGCGAGCATCGCGTTTGCGGCTGCGCAGGAGTTGATCCTGTCCGGCGCGAAGCAGCCGAACGGCTACACCGAGCCGATCCTTCATCGGCGCAGGCGGGAGTTCAAGGCCGCGAACCCCGCCAGCAACAGCAGCTGACCGGCAGCTTTCGCACAGTGGATAGACTTCGGCGTGGCTGGCGATCGCCAGCAATGATCGGCAGACGGAGAGGACGCAGGCGCAGGAGTGGGTAGGCACAGCATTCCCGACCCAGAGGAGTCCTCCGGCCGTCCCCCGAGGGCGCCGACGATGCGACCGAATTGATTCCGAAGCAGCCGCAGGTGCCGCCGTACCCCGATGGTGGGTACGCGGACTACCAGTCGGGCCCTCCGGAACCTGGCTATCCCGCCCGCACCGAGTTCGAGGCCGAATACGACGAACCGGCCTATCGGCGACCCCGATACGACGAACCCCGGTACCAGGAGCCTGAGTACGCGGGGTCCGAGTATGAAACGGAGTACGAGACCGAATACGACTCGGACTACGACGACGAGTACGCGTCCGAGTACCCCGAGACGGACGACTCCGGTGTGCCCGACTATCTACAACCGGGCCATCGCGAGCCGGAAGAGCCCGAGCATGAATCCTTCGCCGCCGGATCCCCGCCACCGCCGCGCACGCCGCGCGCGCAGCACTCCGGCGAGTGGGAGGGCGGTGAATGGACCGGCAGCCACCGCGCCATCCAAACGGGTCGGCGAGGGGTCAGCTGGGGTGTCATCGGTGCGCTGGTCGCCGTCGTGGTGGTGGTGGCCGCCTTCATCCTGTGGCGTTTCTTCGGTGACGCCCTTTCCAGCCGGTCAAGCGTGGCGTCCGCGCGCTGCGTCGACGGGCAACAGGCGGTCGCCGTCGTCGCCGATCCGTCCATCGCCGACCCGATCACGAAGCTGGGCAAGAAATTCAACGAGACGGCCAACCCCGTCGGCGACGCTTGTGTCGCCATCGACGTCAAGCCCGCCGAATCCGATCAGGTGGTCAACGGCTTCATCAGCGACTGGCCCGCGGAACTCGGGGGGCGCCCGGCGCTGTGGATACCCGGCAGCTCCGTCTCACAAGCCCGCCTCGAGGCGGTGGCCGGAGAGCAGACCGTCAGCGACAGCCGCTCACTGGTCAGCTCCCCGGTTGTGCTCGCCATCCGCCCGCAGCTCAAAGCCGCCCTTGCACAACAGAAGTGGGAAACTCTGCCGGGCCTGCAGAGCAATCCCAATAGCCTGAACGGTCTCAATCTGCCCGGCTGGGGCTCGTTGCGGCTGGCGCTTCCACTCAGCGGCGACAGCGACGCCTCGTACCTGGCGGCCGAGGCGGTGGCGGCTGCGTCGGCTCCGGCCGGTGCGGCGCCGAGCGCCGGCTCGGGCGCGGTGAACCAGCTGGTGTCGGGCCAACCCAAGCTGGCCGACAACAAGTCATCCACGGCGATGGACGCGCTGCTGAACAGCAAAGATCCCGCGGCAGCGCCGGTCCACGCAGTCGTGACCACCGAGCAGCAGCTGTACCAACGCGGGACCTCGCTTCCCGACGCCAAGAACGTCGTGGCGTCCTGGCTTCCCCCAGGACCGACCGCGATGGCCGACTACCCGACGGTTCTGCTCAGCGGGACATGGCTGTCGCAGGAGCAGGTGACCGCCGCCAGCGAGTTCGCCCGATTCCTGCGTAAGCCAGAACAACTCGCCGAGCTGGCCAAGCTCGGTTTCCGCACCGACGGCGGCGAGACGCCGAAGAGTGACGTGACGAACTTCGCGCCGGTGTCGGCTCCGCTGTCGGTGGGCGACACCGCGATGCGGGCGACGCTGGCCAACTCGCTGACCGCACCGGTCGGCAACCCGGCCGTCTCGATCATGCTCGACCAGTCGATGAACACTCAGGAGGGCGGCAAGACCCGGCTCGCCAACGTGGCGGCGGCGCTGAGCGCGCGGCTGCAAGCGATGCCGCCCACCTCGACGGTCGGGTTGTGGACCTTCGACGGGGTCGAGGGACGCTCCGAGGTGTCGACGGGCCCGCTGTCGGATCCTGTCGACGGCAAACCGCGCACGGCCGCGTTGACCGCGGCGCTGGACGACCAGACCGCGTCAGGCGGCGGAGCGGTTTCGTTCACGACGCTACGCATGGTCTACGACGACGCGCTTGCCAAATTCCGTCAGGGACAAACGAATTCGCTTCTAGTCATCACTGCGGGCCCCCACACCGACCAGAGCCTCGACGGCAGCGGCCTGCAGGATTACGTGCGTCGTAGCTTCGACTCGGCCAAACCGATCGCCATCAACGTGATCGACTTCGGCGCCGACTCCGACCGCGCGACATGGGAAGCGATCGCCCAGACCAGCGGCGGCAACTATCAGAACCTGTCGACGTCGACGTCCCCCGATCTGGCGTCGGCGATCACCACGGCCCTGAGCTAGCGCGGCAGGCCGAGCAGACGTAGCGCGCCCTCGGGTTACGCAGCTCGCCGGCAGACCGTCGCGTCGCAGCCTGGCACATTGGTGGTCGCTACCGGGTCCTGTATTCCCCACAGGAACGCCAGGGGTTTCGGCCAATCACGCACCGCACCATGCCATCTCGAGGCGTTCTCCACCCGTTCGTCGAGATAAGAGATCAGCAGATGAGCGATGTATTGTCGGGCCGTCACCCTCGGCGGAGCACACGAAGACCGAGCCGGCGTTCGTGGTCACATGTCGGCCACCGTCCCGCCATTCGGCCACGCTCGGTGGCATCACGCAACCGACGGTATCAACCGCCGCCCGTCAGGATGCCTTTACCGATGAAGGCACCCAGCTGACCAAGCAGCTCCCCAGGACCAGCAGGAGGTGGTGGTGTGGCATCGGTCTTCTGCCACTGCTGGCAGTCGGTCGTGGTGAACGCGGTATCGGTCGGGTCGATCGCTACGACCTGTGGCTTCTTGGTCATCGCGTTGTCGACGAGGCCGCTGTCGTTGACCCGTTTCCAGTAGCAGACGCCACCCTCGACGGGACCCGCGGACGCATAATTGCCCGGGACGATGTCGGTTCCCACCGTGTACGTGCCGTTGCCGTCGATCGTCGTTTTCGGTCCAGGCGGCGGAGGTGGCGGCGCAGGGTCTGCCGCAGCCGTGCCCGCCGACAGGCACCAGCCGGTGACGATCGCTGCGGCGCCGATGGCGACTCGAGACATCAGGCGAACGCCTCCACCGGTGGGCACGAACACATCAGGTTACGGTCACCATACGCGCCGTCGATGCGCCGCACCGGCGGCCAAACCTTGGGCCGGAAGTCCTTGCCAAGCGGATATGCCGCCTGCTCGCGGCTGTACGGATGCTGCCAGTCGGCGACGAGCAGGCTCTCCGCTGTGTGCGGTGCTCCGCGCAGCGGATTGTCCTCAGCCGGCCATGTGCCCGCGCCGACCTGGTCGATCTCGACGCGGATGGCGATCATGGCGTCACAGAACGCGTCCACCTCGGCCAGGCTCTCGCTTTCCGTCGGCTCGACCATCAGCGTGCCCGCCACCGGGAAACTCATCGTCGGCGCATGAAAACCGTAGTCCGCCAACCGCTTGGCGACATCGTCGACGGTGACGCCGGTTGACTTGGTGATCGGGCGCAGGTCGAGGATGCACTCGTGGGCGACCATGCCGTTCTCGCCGGTGTAGAGCACCGGATAGTGCTCGTCCAGACGACGGGCGATGTAGTTGGCCGACGCGATCGCGGTCAGCGAGGCCGCGCGCAGCCCGTCCGCGCCCATCATCCTGATGTAGGCCCACGTGATCGGCAGGATCGAGGCCGACCCGTACGGCGCCGACGACACCGTGTGTTCGTCGGATAGTTCGTCGGCCAGCGGGTGGCCAGGCAGATACGGCTGCAGGTGTGACCGCACCGCGACCGGGCCGACGCCGGGCCCGCCGCCGCCGTGCGGGATGCAGAACGTCTTGTGCAGGTTCAGATGGCTGACGTCGCCGCCGAACTCCCCTGGCCGCGCCAGCCCGACGAGCGCATTGAGGTTCGCGCCGTCGACGTATACCTGGCCGCCGACGTCGTGCACCGCCGCGCAGATGTCGGCGATGTCGTGCTCGTACACGCCGTGTGTGGACGGATACGTAATCATCAAGGCGGCCAACCGATCCGCGTGTTCGGCGACCTTGGCGCGCAAATCGTCGAGGTCGACGTCGCCGTTGGCCCGGCATGCCACCACCACGACCCGCATGCCCGCCAACGCCGCCGATGCCGCGTTGGTGCCGTGCGCGCTCGACGGGATCAAACACACGTCGCGGTCGGGTTCGCCGCGTTCGGTGTGGTAGGCGCGGATCGCCAGCAGGCCCGCGTACTCGCCCTGCGAGCCTGCGTTGGGTTGCAGCGACACCGCGTCGTATCCGGTCAGCTGCGACAGCCAGGACTCCAGGTCGCCGATCAGCTTGCGCAGGCCCGGGGTGTCGGAGTGCGGCGCGAACGGATGCTGGCGGGCGAACTCCGGCCAGCTGATCGGCTCCATCTCCGCTGCGGCATTGAGCTTCATGGTGCAGGAGCCGAGCGGAATCATGCTGCGGTCCAACGCGATATCCTTGTCGGCCAAGGACCGCAGGTACCGCATCATCTCGGTCTCGGTGCGGTACCGGGTGAACGCGGGATGGGTCAGGAACTCCGACGTTCTTGCGGCTATGTCGGGGCCGTCGAAGTCTCCCGCCGCGGTGGCTCCGAAAGCCGCCAGCACGCCGTCGACGTGCTCGGGGCTGGTGGCCTCGTCACATGACACGGAGACGTGGTCATCGTCGACGAGCCATACGTTGATTCCGCGCGACTTGGCCTCGTCGCGCACATGCCGGGCCCGACCGGGCACCCTGGCCAGCACCGTGTCGAAGAAGCGGTCGTGCACGACGTCGATTCCTGCCGCTGACAACCCGGCCGCCAGTGTGCGGGCACGGTCGTGCACCCGGCGGGCGATCCCGACCAGGCCGTCCGCGCCGTGGTAACTCGCGTACATCGCGGCGATCACCGCCAGCAGAACCTGCGCGGTGCAGATGTTGCTGGTGGCCTTGTCACGGCGGATGTGCTGCTCGCGAGTCTGCAGGGCGAGCCGATAAGCGGGTGAGCCGTCGGCGTCCATCGAGACTCCGACCAGCCGGCCAGGCAGCTGGCGCGCATGATTGGTGTGCACGGCCAGGTAGCCGGCATGCGGTCCCCCGAATCCCATTGGCACACCGAAACGTTGAGTGCTGCCGAACGCCACGTCTGCGCCGATGTCGCCGGGTGGGGTGATCAGCGTCAGCGCCAGCAGGTCCGCGCCGATCGCCACCAGCGCACCCCGCTCATGGGCCTGGGTCACCACCTCGGTCCAGTCGACCACTTCCCCACCGGCACCGGGCAGCTGAGTGATGACCCCGAAGAACTCGCCGTCGGGCAGGCCGTGGCGGAGGTCGGCGGTGACGATCTCGATGCCAAGCGGTTGGGCCCTGGTCGCCAGCACCGCGGCGGTCTGCTCATACACATCGCGGTCGACGGCCAGCCGGTTCGCCCCACCGCGCACCGCGCGGTGCATCAGCGTCATCGCCTCGGCGGCGGCGGTGCCCTCGTCGAGCATCGACGCGTTGGCCACCTCGAGGCCGGTCAGGTCGGCGACCATGGTCTGGAAGTTCAGCAGCGCCTCAAGCCGGCCCTGGCTGATCTCCGGCTGGTACGGGGTGTACGCCGTGTACCAGGCCGGGTTCTCGAGGATGTTGCGCCGCAGCACCGGCGGCGTCAGCGTGTCGTAGTAACCCTGACCGATCATCGACACCGCGACGGTGTTGGCATCGGCGAGCGCGCGCAACTCTGCAAGCGCCTGCTCCTCCGTGGCGGCCTGGGGCAGCTGGTCGAGACCGGGTGCCACGCCGTCGGCGGACAGCGCGTCGAGAATGCCTGCGGGAAGGGCCTTGTCGGCGAGTTCGTCGAGCGACCCGACACCGATCGTCTTGAGCATGGTGGCGACGGCATCGGCGTCCGGTCCGATGTGGCGGTCTGCAAAGTTCGGTTGATCGTGGGAGAACATCTATCTCCTGACGCGTAAAGGGCAGGAAACCCGCTGGGTTTCCTCTCCCTCAGTCGTCGACCCGGACGTGGGCGCTCCAGAGGCATTCGGGGCCCTGCGCGGTCCTGGTGCCTGAGAGGTTGACGGAGAGGTGTTGCTCCTTCGGCGTCCGTAACTGGCCGTCACGGAACTCTCCCGCACAGGGGCGATGCGCCGCCGATTCTACCGGCAGGCCGCTGGATGGGGGATCTCAGCCGATCTTGCGGTCGCGATGCTTGCGCCGGGACGCGAGCTCGTCCTCCGGCGCGCTGATCGACTCGCCGCCGTCGGCCCGCTCGCCAGGGAAGTCGGCGATGGCGCCGGTCAGCTCGCGCATCGCGCCGGAAACGGCGATGCCGAACACACCCTGACCGCCCTGCAGGAGGTCAACGACTTCCTCGGCCGATGTGCACTCGTAGACGGTGGTGCCGTCGGAGAACAGCGTGATGTTGGCCAGATCGCGAACGCCGCGCTGGCGCAGGTGGTCGACCGCGACACGGATGTTGTGCAGCGAGATACCGGTGTCCAGCAGCCGCTTCACGATCTTGAGGACCAGGATGTCCTTGAACGAATACAGCCGCTGGCTGCCCGACCCTGCGGCGCTCCGGATCGACGGCACGACGAGCGAAGTTCTGGCCCAGTAGTCCAACTGGCGGTAGGTGATGCCTGCGATCTGGCAAGCGCTCGGCCCCCGATAGCCAACCAGCTCGTCCGGCACCGAGTCATCCGGGAAAAGCCCGGCCTGTACGGGTTCGCTGGGAGTCGGGGCTGACTGCTCGGCAGCAGGATCGTTCGACGACAGGTCCAGCTGCTCTTGACGTGGCGTGTCTCCCACTATCGAATCCTCTCGCCGATCGAACTCGCGTCTGTGACCTGCACCGCGGCACGTTTGCCAAAGCCCGAATGTGTCGAGCATACGCTCCCCGACGACCCGTGACTGCTCGTCGTGGTCATCAAAGTATGGCTGCCCGATTCACGGTTCTTGGAAACCCGCGCCGCGTGTCGAGCCGAAAGGGTGAGTTGAGACGCATCCGTGATGTTCGCGGTCGGGTCAGGTTGCCTTGAAGTCGTCGGGCGACACGCTGTCCAGGAACTCCTTGAACTTCTCCACCTCGTCCTCGCGCACCGCGCCTGCAGCCTCGTCGTCGTTCTCGTCGGGAATCAACAGCCCGGCCTCGGCCAGCACCGCTTCCTCGACGTAGATCGGCACACCGACGCGCAGCGCGATGGCCACTGAGTCTGACGGCCGGGCCGACACCTTGATGTCGCGATCGAAAATCAGATCGGCGTAGAAGGTACCTTCCTGGAGGTCGACGATCCGCACTTCTTTCAGCGAATGACCAAGCGCCGCAATGAGATCTCGGATCAAGTCGTGGGTCAACGGGCGGGCAGGCTCGACACCCTGCTGCTCGAGCGCGATCGCCGCCGCCTCCGACTGGCCGATCCAGATTGGCAGATAGCGATCGCCGTTGGATTCCCGCAGCAGTAGAACTGGCTGGTTTTGTGGCTGCTCCACGCGAATGCCGACCACACGAACCTCACCCATCTGTGTCTGCCCTCCGCACCGCTGAAGCCAATACGACGAGTCTAATCCTCACCTATCCAGAACGTCGCGCACGGCCGACTTGATCAATGACGTGTGCAACGTGATCGCCAGCGCCGCCACCTCCCGGGCCAAGTCGTCGGCGCGATCCCGCGCGCCTGCCTTGCCTGCCTTGACCACCGGCCCGGCGATCTGTGCGATCAGATCGGACTGCCGGTCGGCCGCCGACCGAAACGCCCGCAGGTGGCGAGGCTCCACCCCGTAATCGGCGAGCGCACGCGCGCACTGGGCGATGACGACCGAATGGTCGTCGAAGAATCCGGCGGGGCCGGTCGTGATCACGCCGGCCTTGACCAGGTCGGTGATCAGCTCGTCGTCCACCCCTGAGCGCACCAGTAAATCTTCGCGGCTGAGGCGTACCTGGGTGGGCGCCACGGCAGCATCGAATTCCTCCGAAGCGCCCGGCTCGCCCGAGACGGGCACCAAACGCGGTACCCCGTAAGCGGATCCGGTGCGCGGCAGCTCGCCGTCGGGCTGAGCGTCCAGCTGGGCCTTGATCACCTTCAACGGCAGGTACTGATCCCGCTGGGCGGTCAGAATGAAGCGCAGGCGAGCGCAGTCGTACGCGGTGAACCGCCGGTATCCCGACGCCGTCCGCTCCGGTGTCACCAGTCCCTCGGCTTCCAGGAAGCGGATCTTGGAGATGGTCACATCAGGGAAGTCGGGTCGCAGCGAGTCGAGCACCGCCCCGATCGACATCCCGGTCGGCGGAGAGTGGATGCCGGGCTGTGTCATCAGCTCTTTGTAGCGAGCGCTCATCGCGGCCACTAGGTGCCCGGGCCGCTGTCGTCGTCTGTCTTGGGGCCGGTCAGGAACACCAGGCGGAATTTGCCGATCTGGACCTCGTCGCCGTTCGCCAGTACCGCCGAGTCGACGGGCTCCCTGTTGACGTACGTGCCGTTGAGACTGCCCACGTCGACGACCTGGAACTCGCCGCTCTCCAGCCGGAACTCTGCGTGCCGACGGCTCACGGTCACGTCATCGAGGAAGATGTCGCTGTCGGGATGTCGCCCGGCTGACGTGGTGGGCTGATCGAGCAGGAAGCGTGACCCGGCGTTGGGACCGCGTTTGACGACGAGCAACGCCGATCCCACCGGCAGGCCCTCGACCCCCGAGACCGCCCCCTCGGCCCCCGCCGCCGCAGGGGCGTCCAGTTCGTTGAGGAAGTCGGCGCGGAATACCGATGTCGTCTCCACGGTTAGATCGTCAGACGTCTGGTCTGCGCCAGAATTCTGGTCCTTTTCCGTCACCCGCTGCTCCTCACTGGCTGCTGTGGCGATATCTGGCCGGGCCCGCGGTGGGTCCCCTCTCCAGCCGTTATTCGTCTCACGTCGACCGTACCGCGCTGCGGTCGTCGTTGGGTCCACCCCCGCCGGATCAACTTGAAGACCTCGCGCGGTCGGACGCCGAAACCGATCGCTGGCACCCTAACAACATCTCAATCGGTCACCAGCGCCTGGTAGCCGTCCGCGTCAAGAAGGCCTTCGAGCTCCTTGGCCAGCGAGTCGGCATCGGCCTTCAGCTCGATCAGCCAGCCCTCGCCGTAGGGGTCGGAGTTCACCAGCTGGGGGCTGCCCTCCAGATCACCGTTGACCGCAACGACTTTCGCAGTCACCGGCGAATACAGGTCGGACACCGACTTCGTCGACTCCACCTCACCGAATGAATCGCCCGCGGTGACGTCGGTGCCGGTATCCGGCAGTTGCACGAACACCACGTCGCCGAGCGACGACTGGGCGAAATCGGTGATCCCGATCCTTACGGTGTCGTCGCCGACGCGCTGCACCCACTCGTGTTCGGAGGTGTAGTACAGGTCGGCAGGGGTTTCGCTCACGGCGCTCCTCTTCGCAGGTAGGGCTCACTTCACGGGCTGAGCGTATTGGCGGGCTTTCGGTTGCCGCAAGGCGGTCACATCGACCCGGTCTGATTGCTGTACATCCATCTTGCCGCCGACCCGTTCGACGCTGTCCATCGCGCCACCCGGGATGTTCATCGCCGCGGCCAACGTCGGCGGATCGCCAATGGCCACAACGGTATACGGAGGGTTGAGCGTCTGGCCGTCGATCACCAGCGCGCCAGCAGTGCCGCCGACCCAGGTGTCCACCCCGACCCGCACCGAGATTTTCGGGTCGCCCTGGCCTCCCCGCACCTCGATCGCCTCGGCGCCGGCATTCCGCAGCTCGTTGATCACGTCGAGCATGGTCTCGGGCGCCAGCCCGATGGCGGTGTCCTCGATGGTCATCGTCAGCCCCGGGCCCGTCGCGGGCACGGTCCCGATGAGGATCGACAGCGCAGCCAGCCGAGCCTGGGCATTCTCTATCGCGGCCTGATCGCTTCCTGCCGGACGCCTGCAGCGACGCCAGCGTCCGCTGCAGGTCGGCTACCTCGGTGTTCAGCGCGGCTTCTCGCTGCTGCAGCGAGTCCAACAGCACCAGCAGGTCGGCAGGTCGTGCCGTCTCCAGCGAATCGCCGGACTCGTTCTGTCTGACCTGGGTGACGATCGCGAGGCCCAACAGCACGCACAGCAGTACGCCGAGCGCCCCGAACACGATCTGCGACCGTCCGCGACGCGCGACCCCGGCAACCCCGCCTGACTGCAGATCGCCGATCTGCGGCGCCGGTTCGTCGGGCGCAAGTTCGTGACGGCCGTGTTGATCATCGGCCTCGTGCTGTCCGGCGGTGTCCGGGGTGTCGGACTCGCTCATCGTGCGTCAAGCGCCAAAGAGCCTGCGCCGCAGGGCCGCGGCGTTGCCGAATATTCGAATACCGAGGACCACGATGATCGCGGTGGACAACTGCGTGCCGACGCCGAGTTGGTCGCCGACATAGACGATCAGCGCGGCGACCAGGACGTTGAACACGAACGACACCACGAAGACCTTCGAGTCGAAGATCCGTTCCAGGTATGCCCGCAGCCCGCCGAACACCGCGTCGAGCGCGGCGACCACCGCGATCGGCAGGTACGGCTCGATGAACTCGGGCACGCTGGGATGAAAGAACAGTCCAAGCACGATGCCGACGACAAGTGCGGCGATTCCGATCATTTGTCTCCGATTCCCTTGGCGAAGTTGACATCTCGCACCGAACCGGCGGGAACGGTCAAGTTGTCGCCTGCGCTGACGGTCACCCCGACGCCGTACGAGGACTCCAACAGCCGAAGCCGCTGCAGACCGGGGCTGCGGTCGAACACATCCTGCATGCCGTGCGGTGGGCCGACCGCGAGAATCACATAGGGACTGCTGATCGGTTGATTGTCGACCAGGATTCCGCCGCCCGCCTGCCGGATGGTGACGTTCGGGCCGATCCGCACTCCGCCGACCGAAACCGCCTCGGCGCCGCTGACCCACAGCGAGTTGACCACCAACTGCAGATCGCGGTCCAGGATGACCTGGCGGCTGCCTTCGACTCGCTCCTTGGAGACGTCGCTGAGGTCGTTCGACACGCCTGGATCGGTGATCGTCACCGTCAGACCCGGACCGATCACCGGCGTGGCTGCCGCCGAGAAGTTCGCCCCGTCGAGGCTGCCAAGCAGCTGCCGCCCGCGCTCGTCGCCCTCGAGGCGGCTGCGCCGTTCGGCGTCCAGCTCCGCGGCAAGCGCATTGCGGCGCGCCGTCGCGGAATTCGTGGTGTCCTCCGCGGATCGCACGCTGCCCGACAGGACCTGTTGGGTCTCCCGCACACCGGGAGCCGTTGCCTGCGCCGCTGCGACGGCGAACGCGAATACCGTCGCGATCGCGAGGGCGGCAACCACCTGCCAGCACGCGGTGGCGAGCCGGCCCCTAGGACGGGCGCGGCGTTCGGCCGCCGCTGCCGCGTAGCCGGGGTCGAGGTGATCGGACAACAGCGACCGCAACAGTGACGGCACCGGGATCAGTGTCGGGGCATCGGCCTGGTGTGTGTTGCGTCCGGCATCCGGGTCATACCCCCCGAGTGCTCTGCCAGGCTCAACCACGGGAGGTCGCCTTCGGCATGTCCCGGATGACCATTCCGACTTGGATGAGGTACAGCACCCCCGACCACAGATACAGCGCCAGCCCCCAGATCAGGAACGCCCAGCCACACGCAAGGATGACGCGGCTCCACAATGCATCCCACTGGCCGAGCAGGATCAGTGGGAACGCCGACATCAGCGCGAACGTCGCGCCTTTGCCGATGTAGCTGACGGGGAGCGCGGACAGGCCGCGGCTTCGCACCACGGGAAGTGTGGCTGCCAGCACCGCATCCCGACCGACCAGGGTGAGGATGAGCCACCACGGCACGATGCCTGCGACGCCGAAGGCAAGCGGAACCGCGATCATGTAGATCCGGTCGACCAAGGGGTCGAGCAGCGCACCGAGCCGCGACGACTGGTTGTCCACGAGGCGGGCGATCTTGCCGTCGGCCCAGTCCGAGAAGCCGCTGAACATGAGCACGCCCACCGCCCAACCGTTGGCGTGCGCCACCAGCAGCAGGTACAGGAAGACCGGAACCAGGATCAGGCGCAGCACAGACAGCGCGTTGGGCACCGTCACCACGCGGTCACGCTCCCCCTGCGCGCGGTTCATGCGATAAACCTAGCGCGTAATACCCGGCATGCTCAGTGCTGACATGGAGTCC
Source organism: uncultured Actinomycetota bacterium (assembly GCA_963734385.1). Classification (GTDB taxonomy): domain Bacteria; phylum Actinomycetota; class Actinomycetes; order Mycobacteriales; family Mycobacteriaceae; genus Mycobacterium. Next base: position 108,998 of record CAVTHR010000020.1, read on the forward strand.
TCCGCGAGCGGATTGTCGTGCACCATGTACGTCCACGTCGACGTCGGCCGGGCCAGCTTCGACAGGTCGAGCCCCTGCTCCTCCTCGAGCACGTTGGCAGTCTCGAAGGTCTGCTGTGCGGCCTCGATCGCGTCTGCGGCCAGCGAACCGAACGCATCGACCGCCATCCGGTGGAACTCGTCGATCGGCTTCTGGTGGCCCAGCGAGCGCAGGTGGATGCTTTCCCGGATGTCGGAGAGGTAAGCGAGGTGGTCGGCCCAGCCGCGGTCAAGGTGATAGAGCATGATCTGTCTGCAGATCCGCTCCAGCTGCTCCTCGCTCAGCGTCCCGGACAACTCCTCGTAGCGTTCCGACGACCGCTTTTCCAGTTCTTCGCGGGCAGTTGGCGTGCGCAGCAACGTATTTCGACGCTCGACCAGGATGGCGCGCTGCTGCGCGATCAGTTCGTTGAACTGCCACGTGTTGGCGTGCACCGAGAGCAACCGGCCCTCTGCGATGCGCTGTGCGTGATCGAGGAGGCTGGCAGCCTTCTTCTCCACGATGCGGCCGTCCTCGTCGGTTTCGGTGGGCAGCTTGTTCAACTTCTCGGGCTCGAGGTGCGAACGGACTACGTCGTCTTCCCAGCTGGAGAAGAACACGGACGAACCGGGGTCACCCTGGCGGCCTGCTCGGCCGCGCAGTTGGCTGTCCAGCCGTTCGGTGTGGTGGCGCCCCGTACCGACCACGTGCAGGCCGCCGAGCTCGGCGACCTCGTCGTGATCGGCCTCGTCGGAGCCGCCCAAGCGGATATCGGTGCCGCGTCCTGCCATCTGCGTGGACACCGTGACCGAGCCCAGCTTGCCCGCCTCGGCGATGACTTCGGCTTCCTCGGCGTCGTTCTTGGCGTTCAGCACGACCGCAGGCACCCCGGCCTTGACGAGCTTCTCGTGCAGCTCCTCTGACTCGGCCACGTCGCGGGTTCCCACCAGAATCGGCTGCTTGGTCTTGTGCATTTCGGCGACGTGGTCGACGATGCCGTCGGTCTTGGCCGCTGCGGTGATGTAGACGCGGTCCGCCTCGTCCTCGCGAATGTTGGGAGCATTGGGCGGTATTGGGGACACCCCGAGCCGGTAGAACTGGCGCAGCTGCTCGCCCGCGGCCAGCGCGGTGCCGGTCATCCCGCACACGGTCGGATATCGGTTGATCAGCGCCTGCACGGTGATGGTGTCAAGCACCTCGCCGGTCTCGGTGGTTTCGATGCCCTCCTTGGCCTCGACGGCAGCCTGAAGGCCGTCGGGCCAGCGCTGCAGCTGGGCGATGCGGCCTCGGCTCGCGTTGATCAGATGAACCGCGTCGTCGCGGACGATGTAGTGCACATCGCGGTGCAGCAGGACGTGGGCGTGCAGTGCGACATTCACTTCGGTCAGGGTGCCGCCGACGTGCTCTTCGGAGTACAGGTCGATGCCGCCGAGTTTGGCTTCCAGCTTCTGCGCGCCCGCCTCGGTGAGGTGGACGTTGCGGCCGTCCGCGTCGGTGTCGTAGTCCTCGCCTGCGATCAATTCGCCGACCAACCGGATGATCTCGAGCTTCGGCGTCTCCCGGTGCGAGGTGCCTGCCAGCACCAGCGGCACCAGTGCCTCATCGACGAGCACCGAGTCGGCCTCGTCGATCAGCGCGACGTCGGGGTTCGGCGAGACGAGGTCGTCGACGTCGGTGACGAGCTGGTCGCGCAGGACGTCGAAGCCGATTTCGTTGACCGACGCGTAGGTGATGTCGCACTTGTAGGCGGCTCGGCGCTCATCGGCGGTCGACTCCGCGGTGACCCAGCCGACCGTCAGCCCCATCGCTTCCAGCAGCGGGCCCATCCATTCGGCGTCGCGTCGGGCCAGGTAGTCATTGATGGTGACGACGTGCACGTGCCTGCCCGCGAGCGCGTAGCCCGCCGCCGCGATCGCGCCGGACAGCGTCTTGCCCTCGCCGGTGGCCATCTCGATCACGTCGCCGGCCAGCATCCGCAGGGCGCCGAGCAGCTGAACGTCGAACGGCCGCAGTGTGGTGGTGCGTTCGGAGGCCTCGCGGGCGATCGCGAGGAACTGCGGAATGTCTTTCGACTCGTCGAGATCCTTGAGGTTCAGCAGCTGCGTCGCCTTGCGTAGCTGCTCCTCATCGAGGGCGGCGGCCTTCTCGTCGAACTCCTCGGAGGCACGCACCCGTGCCAGCGATTGGACCTGGTCCCTCTCCGTGCTCGCGCCGAGCAGTTTCCAGAAGCGGTTGCTGACACGGCCTGAGGTGCGGGTTTTCGTCTTCGCCACGAGAGCTACGGTACGCGGCCCCGCGAGTGCGACCTCAGCGCACAGTGGGACGTGGTTCCTGCCCGTGCAACTAAGGGTAGGCAATGCTAATGTCGCGGCCCGTGGCTAAACAGCTCTCCTGCGCGCCTGATCCGGGCCAAGCGGTTGCTCGTGTGGTGCCACCGATGGACCGCCCTCACTTTCGGGCTGCTCCTCGTGGTCGTCAGCACCAGCGGAGCCCTTGTGGTGTACGCACCAGAGCTACTTCGCGCGGGCAACGCCGAGCTCTTCCGAACCACGTCGGCCGAGCGCCCCGTCGGCTTCACTGCTGCCATCGACTCCGTCGGTGGCGGTGGACCCCGAGTTCGATCCGGCCGAAATAGCGCTCAAGGACGGGGTTTTCATGCTTACGGGAATCGAGAGCGAGATGACGTATTTCGTTGACGCGGGAACCGGTGCGCTGAACGGAAAGGGGAACCTCTACGGCGGAGCGGTCGGCTTCCTCGAGAACCTGCATGACTGCGCCCTCACGTGTGAAGGCTTCGCCGGATACATCCCGTGGCTGTCTTCCCCGGCACCGGTGTCGGGCCTGGCGCCGTTCGAGGAGATGACTTGGGGCGCAGTTCTTCTCGCAATCGCTGGGCTGACATTGGTGCTGCTGGCCGTCACCGCGCCGTTCATCTGGTGGCCGGGACTGCGCAGGTGGCGTAACGCACTGCGCCTTCGATGGGATAAGGGCCGGTTCGCGCGCGACTTCGACCTGCACAACGTGATCGGGATCGTCGCGCTGGTGCCGCTGTTGGTGTGGGGCCTGACCGGGTTGAACTTCGAGGTCCCCGGATTCCGCGACGTGTGGGATTCGGTGACCGGCGGGGAGTCGCCGCCCGAGGACAACTACACCATGGAGGCTTCCGCGAATCCCGGTCCGCCGATCACTTTGGACATGGCGATGCAATCCGCGGTGGAGCGCTTTCCGGAAGCGCAGGTCACCTGGGTCGGATTGCCCTCGGAGGATGGCGAGTTCTACTCGATCGACCTGCTCGACGGCGGACCGAACCTGTGGGCACACAACGCGGTGTACGAGGGCAACCGCTCGGTCGGTGTCGACGCCTACGACGCAGGGAACGTACGGGTTTTCCTCGGCCCATCGCCGACGGTGTCCAATGCGATCGCCGACCAGTGGGCGCAACCGGCGCTGCACTACGGCACCGCGGTCAACGGGTACTGGCGGGCGCTGTGGTTCGTGCTGGGTCTGGCGCCCCTGCTGCTCTTGATCACCGGCGTCAGCACGTGGCTGTATCGCAGGCGGGTGAAACGGCGCCGCCGGGTGGTGGCGCAGGCTCAGTCGGGCGACGAAGAGAACTCCACCCGCACCGAATCGGCGACCGCTTCGAACCCGATGCGCTGATAGATGGCGTTGGACGTCGGGTTGGCCAGATCAGCGAACAACACGACGTCATCGACACCGTCGAGCCGTGCCAGATGGGCCGCTGCTGCGGTCACGGCCGAGCCGTAGCCTCGCCCGCGCGAACCTCGCGGCGTGAAGACGGGCCCGATGCGTGACACACCGGCCGCTGGCGCCCGCAGCATCGCCATGCTGACCGGCGTGCCGTTGTCTTCCCACAGAACGAACCGGTCGCCCCCGCTGCCTGCGTTGTCGACGAACCGCTCGCCCGCGGCGTCGTCGCGTTGATGGCTGAACGTCTCGACGAAGAACAGCTCTATCCAATCGACAAGCAGCGCGCGGTCGGTGCGGATGGCCTCGCGGTGCATACCGGAGACGCCGACCGGTGGCCGCAACGTCCCCAGGCGGTAGAGCTTTTCCTCCATCGCGACGGTGCCTGCGCGCCGGGTCATCGTGTGCCATGTGTCGGCGAAGGCCATCGCAAGGTCGCGCCTGCCGCGAACGCCATTCAGATCCGGGCGCATCCGCACCAGCTCCGTCGCCACCGGGTGGTGAACCTCGGCAGGCAGTCCATTGCACGCCAACGGGTACGGCGGTGTCTGCAGCGCCGCACCGACTGGCGCACCGGCGGCCCACACGCTGAGCAGAAGGGCGTCCTCGCCGAAGTTGCCTGCCCTCAGCACGGTGAGCTCGATCGTGTTCGCGACAGGGTCACGCCCGTACAGCGGCTCCGCGACCTCGCGGAACTCGTCAGGGTACCGATGCAGCCGAACCTTCACGAATTTCCTTGCAATCAAGCCAGATTCGACCGCCGCGGGTAAGCAACCTGCGGGTCGGTGAGCGTATTCACCACCGAAGGCAGTCCCGAGGCGAAGGCCCGTTCCAGTGCCGGCCGCAGCTCGGCGGCTGTCGACACAAGCTCACCGTGTCCGCCGAGCGCTTTGACCACCTCGTCGTAGCGAGTCTCCGGTCGCAGCTCGGCCACCACCGAATAGCCGTACAAGAGTTCCATGGGGTGCTTTTCCAGCGCCCAGATCCCGTTGTTGCCGATCACCGACACCACGTGAACACCGTGGCGTACCAACGTATCCCACTCCATCCCGCTGAATCCGAAAGCGCCGTCGCCCTGCAGCAGGACCACCTGCCGGTCCGGGCGGGCCAGCTTGGCGGCCAGTGCATACCCGGGGCCGGAACCCAGGCAGCCGAACGGGCCGCTGTCCAGCCACGCGCCGGGTACATAGCTGTCGATGACCCGCCCGGCGTAGGAGCCGAAGTCCCCGGCGTCGATGACGACGATGGCGTCGCGGTCCAGCAGCGGCTTCAGCTCGGCGTACACCCGCATCGGATGCAGCGGGCTGCGGTCGTCAGTCAGCTCTGCTTGCTCGGCGGCCCGGCCTGCGGACTCGACGGCCCGCAGGTCGCCGATCCAGGCCTCGTGGTCCGCGGTTCGTTCGCCGGCGAGCGCCGAAAGGATCGTCGTCAGGTCGCCGTAGAGTTCGGCGGCGACCGCGCGGGGATGCGGCCGCTCCGGCGGGACGCGATCGGCCACGACGAGCCGCGTCTGCTCGCCGAACACGCCGCCGAACCCCAGCCGGAAGTCCATCGGCACGCCGATCACCAGGGCAACGTCGGCCTCCTTCAACGCCTTCGACCGGGCACGGGAAAACGCCAGCTCGTGGTCGGCGGGCACGGTTCCGCGCGCCATACCGTTCATCAACACCGGGATGCGCAGCGCCTCGGCCATGGCCAGAAGTGCGGTCTCCGCGTGGCCCCACCAGACGTTGGTGCCCGCCATGATCACCGGTCGCTGCGCGTCGGCGAGCAGAGCCGGCCGCAGTGGCGAGCGCATCGCCGTCGGGCTGAACCGGCGCGGGCAAGGCGGCCAGCGCACCCGGTTCGCCTGCATCGTGGGCCTCACCGAAGACGTGATCCATTGGAAAGTCGACGAACGCGACACCTGTCGGCGTCCCTGCCGCACCAACAGTCGCCCGCAGCGCGTCGTCGATCAGCCCGCCGACCGCGTCGGCCGACCCCGCGGTGGCCGCGAACCGGGTGAGTGGCGCCACGAACGGCACATGGTCGATTTCCTGCAGTGAGCCCTGCCCCCAGCGCAGCGCAGGCGCCCGGCCGCCGAGCACGAGCAGCGGCGACTGGTTCTGCGCAGCGGCGGCCATGGCACTCATCCCGTTCGTCACGCCCGGACCCGCGGTCAGCGCGGCGACGCCGGGCACGCGGGTCACCTTCGACCAGCCCTCTGCGGCGAAGGCCGCCGTCTGCTCGTGTCTGGTGTCGATCAGCCGGACGCCCTCGGCGCGGCAACCGTCGTAGATCGAGAACAGGTGTCCGCCGGAGAGCGTGAAGACGGTGTCGATACCGCTGGCTCGTAGCCGGCGGGCGATCAGGTGTCCTGCGCCGATCTTGCTGTCCAGGGAAGCATCGATGCTCATGGCCGCAGCATAATCACACCCATGGTTGCAACTGACGTGCTCATCGCGGGCGCAGGCCCGATCGGTCTCACGGCCGCCATCGAACTGGCCCGCCGCGGAATCGACATCAGGATCGTCGACCCCATCCCCGATCCCCCGCAGTACGCCAAAGCCGTTGGTGTGCAACCCCGCACGCTCGAGGTGTTCGAAGGCATGGGGGTGCTGCGGCGGATGCTGGATGCATCAATCGCGATGTATGGCCAGTTCGTCTACGTGAACGGCGAGATGGTCGCCAAGATCGAATTCGCCACACCCGCCGACATCCCGTTCGGCTTCATCGCGATCCCGCAGTACGCCACCGAGCGGATCCTGCGCGAGGAGCTGGCAATGCACGGCGTGCAGGTCGAGCGCGGCGTCAGGATCACCGCATTCGAGCAGGACGCGGACGGGGTCACCGCGACGCTGGACGGCGAAGGCGGTCCGCAGACCCTGCGTGCGTCCTACCTCGTCGGCGCCGACGGCGCGCACAGCACCATCCGCAAGGCGCTGGGGCTGACGTTCGAAGGTGCGGCCTTCGAAGAGCAGTACATGCTGGGCGACGTCGAGGTGGACTGGTCGATGCCGCGCGGCTACGGCATCCGGTCAATGCACCAGACCGATGGCACGACCGACGACCTGTTGGTGTGCATCCCATTGCCGGGCCGCGGCCGCTACCGCATGTCGATGCTGGTGCCCGACGAACTGAGCAGCACACCTACCGCCGGTGGGGTCGCTCACGGTTTCGAGGGCGAGCGCAAACCGGAACTACCGCATATCCAGGCGGTGCTGGATCGGCTGGCGCCCGAGCCGACCACTGCGCGAAATCTGCGGTGGGCGTCGGTGTTTCGGATCAGCCACCGCATCGTCGACGCCTACGGGCAGGGCCGGGTGTTCGTCGCGGGCGATGCTGCGCACATTCATCCGCCGACCGGCGCGCAGGGCATGAACACCGGCATTCAGGACGCCAACAACTTGGCGTGGAAGTTGGCTCTTGCGCTGGGCGGTGACGGCGCTGCGGGGCTGCTGGACACCTACGATGCCGAGCGCAGGCCTGTCGGCGAGGAGGTGGTCGGCCGCACCGTGCGCAGCGCGCGGGAAGGCATCGGCGCCGACTCGACCGACCCCGACTTCGTGATCCGTCGAGAAGCGCAGCTTCTGATCTCCTATGACGACAGCCCGATCGTGGCCGACGGCGCGGGTGGTCGCGCACCGGACGCGACCGGGCTGACCCGCGCATCGGTCAGCGGCCCTTCGCGCCTTTTCTCTCTGCTGGGCAGGCGCGAGCACACGCTGTTGCTGTACGCAGGCGAGGACGCCGCCGACGTCGATGTCGCGCGGTTCGAGCGCGCTGCCGCGGCGGCTGTCGCTGCTGCCCGCGGCCACCTCGACGTCTATCTGATCGCGGCGCCGAGCGCAGCTGTGGATGCCACGATTCTGCCCCTCGTTCGCGACAGTGAGGGCGCATTCGCCCGGATGTACTCCGCATCGGGGCCGTCGGCATACGTCGTGCGTCCGGACGGCTATCTGTCCCTCGCCGCATCCGGCATCGAAACCGACGAGCTGTCAGACCACCTCCGTCTGACGTTCGCCGCAAGCGTGTCGACCACAACGGTGCCGGTGCTGCGGTAGCTTCGCCGCAGGATGAACACCGGGACGTTCAGGTCGGCGATCGACTGGAGCCACGAACTCGTCAATTCCACCGTCTGGATTTTGGCGGCATTCGCGATCACCGCGCCGTGCCTGATCGTCGTCCTGGTCCTGATCGGACGGTTGACCGAATGGGGTCGTCAGTTCTGGCGCATCACCGGTGGCTACTTCACCGGCAGGCACAGCCTGGTGGTGTGGGTGTTCTTGGCGCTGCTGCTGTTGTCGACGATCATCTCGGTACGCATCGCCGTCTTGATCAGCTACTACACCAACGACGTCTTCACGTCGCTGCAGGTGGTCCTTCAAGGCCTTTCGGCCGATCGAAGCGAGGTGACCGACTCCGGTATCCACGGTTTCTGGGTCACCATCGGCATCTTTCTCGTCCTTGCGGTGGTGCATGTCGTCGTTGGCCTTCTGGACATGTACCTGACGCAGCGATTCATAATGAGATGGCGAATCTGGTTGAGTGTCAACTTCATTGACGACTGGCTCGATGATTTTGCTTACTACCGCCGACAGTTCTTCCGGCGACCCAACGACAATCCGGACCAACGCATCCAACAGGACATCGACATCGTCACCACGGGCGTCGGTGGGCAGCCCAACAATCCGGAATACACCTCGGCGCACACGTTGTTGTTCGGCGCCGTCGGGGCCGTGCTGTCGGTGATCGCGTTCGGCGGGATCCTCTGGCGTCTGTCCGGACCGCTGACACTGGGCGGCTTGACGCTGCCCCGCGCCCTGTTCTGGATCGTCATCGTCTACGTATTGGCCGCGACGATCATCGCGTTCGTCATCGGCAGGCCGCTCATCCGGCTGAGCTACCTCAATGAACTTCGCAACGCCGGGTTCCGCTATGCGCTGGTGCGGGTGCGGGATGCGGGCGCAGCCATCGGGTTGTACCGCGGTGAGAATGTCGAACGCCGACTGCTCAACGGCAGGCTCTCAGACGTGATGTCGAACTACGGCGGTTGGCTGAACAGGATGTTGCGATTCACCGGCTGGAATCTGACGGTGAGCCAGGCGATCAACCCGCTGCCCTTCGTCGTGCAGGCACCACGGCTCTTCGCGGGCAGGATATCGACTGGCGACGTCATTCAGTCGGCCGCCGCGTTCGCCACAATCCACGGCGCGCTGTCGTTCTTCCGCGAGGCATACAACGAATTCGCAAGCTATCGCGCCGCGTTGATCCGGCTCGACGGGCTTGTCGAGGAGAATGCACGGGCTCGCACCTTCACCCAGGTGACGACGGCAGATTCAGCCGACGGCACATTGACGGTCGAAGGTGTCGAAGTTCGAACCCCCGAAGGCGCGAATCTCGTGCGGGCCCTTGACTTCACCCTCGACCCGGGCGAAACGATGTTAGTCAGCGGACCGTCAGGGATCGGCAAAACCGTTCTTCTGGAAAGTCTGGCCGGGCTCTGGCCGTTCGTGTCGGGAAGCGTGCGCCTGCCGTACGGCAGACAGGCGGCGATGTTCGTGCCTCAACTGCCCTACCTGCCCCTCGGCGACCTCCGCGCCGTCGTGTCGTACCCGAACGAGGAAGGCGCGGTCGGCGACAGGGAGATCCAGCAGGCGCTGATCAAGGTGGCCCTGCCGCACCTGGCCATCCGGCTGAACGACGTCGGTGACTGGGCGAAGGTGCTGTCGGTCGGCGAACAGCAGAGGATCGCCTTCGCCCGCGTCCTGTTGACCAAGCCGCGTGCGGCCTTCCTCGACGAGTCGACCTCGGCGCTCGACGAGGGCCTGGAGCTAACGCTCTACGAGCTGGTCCGGGCCGAGCTTCCCGACACCATTCTGGTCAGCGTGAGTCACCGCGCCACCGTCGAGCAGTTCCACGGTCGTCAGCTGGAGCTCGTCGGTGGTGGTGAGTGGCGGCTGGACCCGCTGACCACGAGCAATTAAGACCTCTGGGCAACCGGCGGCAGGTTGTCGAGGTACCTTGCCGGAGTGGAAGAGGGAATGTTCACTCCGACCCTTGACTGGGGCCATGAGCTTCTGGCCTCGCTCAAATGGATCGGCCAGGCATGGGTGATCGCAGCGATCGCCGCGCTGCTGATCTGTGTCCTGCTTGCCAGGTACACCGTTTGGGGTAGTCAGTTCTGGCGAATCACCGGCGACTACTTCAAGGGTCCCGAGAGCGCCAAGGTGTGGCTGTGGCTGGCGGCGATCCTGCTTTCGGTGATCGTCGGCGTTCGGCTCTCCGTGCTCTTCACATTCCAGGGCAACGACATGATGACCAGCTTCCAGGTGGTGGCGGCTGGCCTGGGCAGTAGCGACGACGCCGTGAGGACACTCCGGCAAGAATGGCTTCTTCTTCTCGATGATCGTCTTCTCGGTCCTGGCGGTCCTGCACGTCGCACGGATCATGCTGGACCTGTTCATGGCGCAGCGGTTCATGCTGGCCTGGCGCGTCTGGCTGACCGACCGGCTCACCGGCGACTGGCTCGATGGGAAGGCGTACTACCGCGGCCGGTTCATCGACGACACGATCGACAACCCCGACCAGCGCATCCAATACGACATCGACATCTTCACCGCCGGCGTCAGCGGCTCGCCAAACACACCGAACAACACCTCGACCGCCACGCTGCTGTTCGGCTCGGTCAATGCCGTCGCCTCGATGATTTCGTTCACCGCGATCCTGTGGAGCCTTTCGGGCACGCTCACGCTTCCGATCGTGAACTACGCCCTTCCCAAGGCCATGTTCTGGATCCTGATCATCTACGTGCTCTTCGCGTCCGCCTTCGCGTTCTGGATCGGCAGGCCGATCATCTGGCTGTCCTTCAGGAACGAGAAGTTCAACGCCGCCTTCCGTTACGCGCTGGTGCGACTGCGCGATGCGTCGGAAGCCGTCGCGTTCTACCGCGGCGAAATGGCCGAGCGGACCGGGTTGCGCAAACTGTTCGCGCCGGTCGTCTCCAACTACAAGCGGTGGATCAACCGGATGATGGGGTTCTACGGCTGGAACCTGTCGATGGATCAGATCATCGTGGTGCCACCGTATTTGTTCCAATTCCCCCGGTTCTTCTCCGGCGAGATCACCCTCGGTGCCATGAGCCAAACGGCGTCGGCGTTCGGCAACATCGAGCAGGGGCTGTCGTTCTTCCGCAACGTGTACGACTCGTTCGCCGGTTACCGCGCCGCGATCATTCGCCTCCACGGTCTGGTTACCGCCAACGAAGAGGGCAGGGCGCTTCCTGAGATCACGACGACGCCGTGCGTGGACGGCACGGTTCAGCTCACCGCCGTCGAGGTCCGCACGCCCGACGGCAAGCAACTCATCAACCCACTCGACTTGCGCCTCGAGGTCGGCGACACATTGGTGGTCACCGGAGAATCGGGTGTCGGCAAGACCACGCTGCTGCGCAGCCTCGCCGAGCTGTGGCCGTTCACCACCGGCACGCTGACCCGCCCGTGTGGCCCGAACGAGACGATGTTCCTTTCCCAGATGCCGTACGTACCGCTGGGCAACCTGCGGGCCGTGGTGAGCTACCCGATGGAAGAAGGCGACGTCGACGACCAGACGCTTAGGCGCACGCTGGAGAAGGTGGCGCTCCCCCATCTCGTCGACCGACTCGACGAGGTACAGGACTGGGCCAAGGTGCTTTCCCCCGGCGAGCAGCAGCGGATCGCGTTCGCCCGGGTCCTGCAGACCAAACCGAAGGCAGTGTTCCTCGACGAGGCCTCGTCCGCGCTCGACGAAGGACTGGAGTTTTTGGTCTACAACCTGGTTCGGACCGAGCTACCGGACACCATCCTGGTCAGCGTCAGCCACCGCAAGACGGTCGAGCAACACCACACGCACGAACTCGAGCTGCTCGGCGACGGCGGGTGGCGGTTCGGCCGGGTGCAAGGCGAGGAGAAAGAACCCGCGCCGGTGTGACGATTGCCGGGGTAGCTTCCCGGCATGGAAACGTTTACGTCGTCCCTGAATTGGGGCGACGAGCTCATTGCGTCAGCGTTGTGGGTGGCGAAGGCCTGGGCGATCGCGGCGGTATGCACGGTGGTGGTATGTATCCTGCTCGCCAGGTACACCGTGTGGGGCAAGCAGTTCTGGCGCATCACGGGTGACTATTTCACTGGCCGCCAGAGCGTCCCGGTGTGGGGATGGCTTGGTGTGCTGCTTCTCTCGGTGATGATCGACGTACGCCTGCTCGTGTTGTTCAGCTACCAGTCCAACGACCAGTTCTCCTCGCTCCAGGCCGCGTTCGCAAGCGAAGGGACCGCGCAGGAGGTTGCGAAGAGCGGCTTCTTCTTCTCGTTGTGGGTGTTGATCGGGCTTATCGTCGCGGACCTCCTTCGTACCCTGCTCGACACTTACCTGATGCAGCGGTTCATCATCCGCTGGCGGGTGTGGCTGACGCAGCGGCTGACCGGTGACTGGCTCGACGGCGACGCCTATTACAAGGGACGGTTCATCGACAATCCGATCGACAATGCGGATCAGCGCATTCAGCAGGACATCGACATCTTCACCACGGGCACCGGCCCCGAAACCAATACCCCGACCGTCAACACGGCCCAAACGCTGTTGTTCGGAACGATTTTCTCGATGGTGTCGGCGGTCGAGTTCATCCCGATCCTGTGGGGTCTGGCCGGACCACTCACGCTCTTCGGTGTCACGATGCCGAAGGCGCTGTTCTGGATGGTGTTCGTGTACGTGATCGTCACGACGATCATCGCGTTCTGGATCGGTCGGCCGCTGATCCGCTTGTCCTTCCGCAACGAGCTCACCAACGCCGCGTTCCGCTATGCGTTGATCCGACTTCGCGACGCGGGCGAGGCCATCGGCCTGTATCGCGGGGGACGCGCCGAGCGAGGCGAGTTGATGACCAGGTTCGCGGCCATCATCGCGAACTACCGGGCCTTCGTCCGCCGTAGCATCGCCTTCCTCGGCTGGAACAGGTCGATGAATCAGATCGTCGAGCCGCTGCCGTTGGTCATCCAGGCGCCGCGGGTATTCGCCGGAGCGATCTCATATGGCGACGCCACGCAGTCAGCAAGTGCATTCACCCAGGTGCAGAACTCGCTGTCGTGGTTTCGTTCGGTGTACGACGCGTTCGCGGGCTACCGCGCGGCGATAATCCGCCTCGAAGGGTTGGTCATGGCCAACGAAACCGCAAGGGAGCTACCGTCATTGACCGCCGTTCCGAGCACCGACGGCTCACTTGAGCTCGATGATGTCGAGGTGCGGACGCCAGCAGGGACGCGGCTGATCGATCCTCTCGATGTCCGGCTCGACCCGGGCGATTCGTTGGTCATCACCGGTACATCGGGCAGCGGCAAGACCACCCTGCTGCGCAGCCTGGCTCAGCTCTGGCCCTTCACGTCGGGCACACTGCGCAGCCCGGAGGACGACACCATGTTCCTGTCTCAGCTCCCGTATGTGCCGCTCGGTAATCTGCGCGCAGCGATTTCCTATCCGGCTGAGGTGGGAGCGTATTCCGACGACGCGATCCGGTCCGCGCTCGACACGGTGTCACTCGGGCACCTTGGCGGCCGGCTTGACGAGGTCGCCGACTGGGCCAAAGTGCTCTCGCCCGGTGAGCAACAACGGATTTCATTTGCCCGGGTGCTGCTTGGGGAACCGAAGGTGGTCTTCCTCGACGAGTCGACCTCCGCGCTCGACGAAGGCCAGGAGTTCGCGCTGTACCGCGCGTTGCGCACCCAGCTGCCGGACTGCATCGTGGTCAGCGTCAGCCACCGCCCCACACTCGAGCAGCACCACGATCGACGGCTCGAGTTGCTCGGCGACGGCGGGTGGCGGCTCGGACGGGTCGGCGAGGAACCGCTGCCGGTGTAGTTTGCTGACTGTGGCAGAGACACGGTACGCGGTGAGCGGCGAGTACCACGTCGCGTTCCAGGTCATGGGCGAAGGGCCTGTCGACTTGGTCTACATCCCGGGCTGGGTCTCACACCTCGAGGTCGAACTCGAGAACGGCCTGTCCCGGCAGTTCTACGAGTCGTTGGCGTCGTTCACCAAGCTGATTCGTTTCGACAAACGCGGCACCGGCCTGTCCGATCGCGCAATTGAGTCGATGTCACTGGACCAGCGGATGGACGACATCCGCGCTGTAATGGACGCCGCGGAGGTGCAGCGAGCATCCATCTTCGGGTACTCGGAGGGTGGAACGATGGCGGCTATCTTCGCCGCGAAGTACCCGGAGCGCGTTGACAAGCTGGTCTTGTTTGCCAGCCACGCAGGCAAGGTCACTGGCAGCCCGGACTTCCCATGCGGCTACGAGGCGGAGCCGCGGATCCGCTGGCTAAAGGATGTGATCGAAAAACGTTGGGGCACTGGTGACTCACTGGAGCACCTTGCGCCTTCCCTGTGGCGGCATCGTCAGGCCGACCGCGCGCGCCACGGTATGGCCCGGTTCGAGCGGATGGCGGCCACCCCCGGCGCTGCACTGGCACTCTTCCAAGCCAACATCGGCAACGACGCTCGCTCCGTCATGCCCCAGGTAAAGGCGCCGACGCTTGTGTTGCACCGTCGCGGCGACCGCTTCGTGCCGGCCTGCAATGGCGAGCACCTTGCCGCCGCGATCCCGGACTCCCGCCTCGTCGTCGTCGAGGGTGACGACCACCTTCCTTACGTGGGTGACGCGACCGCCGTTCTACGCGAGGTCGAACAGTTTTTGGTCGGTACAACGCACCACACAGATGGAATCCGACGCCAGGCCGGTGTGGTCGGTGACTCACTGAGCTCGCTGACACCGGCGGAACTGCGCGTTGCCGAATGCGTCGCAAAGGGTATGGGCAACCCGGCGACCGCGGAATCACTACATCTGTCGAGGCACACGGTGGAGTCGCACCTCAAGCGGATCTACACCAAGCTCGGCGTCACCCGCATCGAGCTTGCCGCGATCATCAACGCCAGCGCCAATCGCTGAGGGTCGAGGTTGGCCGAGTTCGGGGATGTGCTCATCGGGGCGCCGCCCGAATACTCGCCTTATGAGTATCGACAACACCATTCCGATCGGGTCCTACTTATTGCTTGAGCGAGACGGTGGCGAGCGACTGAAGTTCTTGGGCGACAGCATGATGCGGCTCAAGGTCGACGGTGCCGACACGTCCGATGCGCTGACTTTCTACGAGTATGTCTCCCAGCCGGGCGTCACCGGCCCTCCGCAGCACATCCATCACGGCCATGACGAGACGTTCTACGTCGTCGAGGGCACCTACGAATTCACCTTCGGCGTCGAACGGGTCACCGCCGAACCCGGTGCGTTCCTGTATGTCCCGCGCGGCAGGCCCCACACCTTCCGCAACGCAGGAGGAGACCTCGGCCGTATCGTCGGCACATTCGCGCCTGCCCGCTTCGCCGAATACTTCCGCCAACTCGCGGAAATCATCGAGCGCACCGGGGCCCCTCCGGATCACCAGGAATGGGCAGAACTCTACGGCCGGTACGACACCGCCTTCTACGAACCGGTGTGAGGCCTGGCCACTTCGGCGGCGTGCGTTCCTGCACGGCGGCCGAAGAAGGAGCCTTCGCCCAACTGGGTACCGCTGGCGTAGCCCTTGCCGTCCTGAGCGATGTTCGAGGCGCAGGCGCCTGCGGCGTACAGACCGGAGACGACGCTACCGTCCTCCCGAAGCACCTCTCCGTCGATGGAGACATCGAGTCCGCCCATGGTGAATCCGGAGTACATGGCCCGGCCCAACGACATGTCGAATGCGGCCCACGGTCCTTTGGTCTGGGGCGCAACATATTCCGGTTGCTTGCGGAAGTCGGGATCCTCGCCACGCGCCGCGTTCTCGTTGTACCGGTCGAGGGTTGCGAGCAGCTTGCCCTCGGGAATGCCCAACGCGGCTTCCATCTCCTCGACGGTCTCCCAGCCGTCGATGAACCGGATCAGTGGCATCTCGGGCATCTGCATGTGCGCCTCGTCGACGATGAGGTAGGCGGTCTGGTCCGGCTGCTCCAGCACGAAGGCCGACGTACGTGAGTGATAGGAGTCCTCGGCGACGAACCTGTCGCCCTGGTTGTTGACGATGATGCCCGTGAGCAAGATCTCCGGCGGGTATGCGGCGGCCGTGATGAACAACCCGTCGAGGTTCTTGGCAACGCCGCCCGCCGAGACACCCAACCGGATGCCCAATCCGTCGTCGTTGGGGTTGCCCAGAATGTAGGGCTCCGCCATGCCGTGGTGCTTGGTCCGCCGCTTCTGCCCCAGCGCGGGTGTGTGCTCGGCAACCATCTCGGGGTTCATCACGAAACCGCCGGCGGCGATGATGACCGACTTGGCCTTGATCGCACCGGTTTCGCTGAAGTGCTTCCATTGGGCGCCGACGACCGCACCGTCGTCGACGATGATATTCGTCACTCCGGTTTCATAGCGAATCTGCACGCCGAGTTCGTCGGCGCGCTTGACCAAGAGATCGATGACCATTGCGGCGCCGCCGAGCTCACCGGGAACCGGCACGGAGTGACCCCGCGGCGCGGGCTTCGCCTTCTCGGTGAAGGGAAACACTTTCTCGTTGCCCGTGTACGACAACCCCTCGGTGCCCGGTGGGACGACGATCTTTCCCGGGTAGAAGGTGCGCTCGAACTGAAAACCCAAGTCCTCCAACCAGTTGAAGTGTTCGACGCTGCCGTCGCAGTATGCGCGGATCTTCTCGTGGTCCGGGTCCGGCGACACGGCGACCAGATACTTGTACATCTCGTCGGCGTTGTCGTCGTGGCCGGTCGCCTTCTGCACCGCCGTTCCGCCGCCGAGATAGAAGTGGCCGCCCGCCATCGAGCTGGTGCCGCCCGCGGCGGCCGCCTTCTCCAGCACCAGAACCCGGGCGCCGGCGGCCGCGGCGCTGACCGCGGCGGAACCGCCTGCGATGCCGAAGCCGACCACGACGACGTCGACCTCGTCGGACCAACTCGTCACGCCTGCGGCGTCGACGGTTTCGGGGATCTCAGTACTCACTGCTGCTCCTGCTTCACGTAGTCGAAGAACGCACGGATCTCGGGCGAGATGTGCGCGATCTCGATGTAGGGCACTCCGGCCGCCTCGGCGGTGACGTAGGCGAACTCCATTCCGCCGGGCATGACGCCCCGCTGCACCACCTCCGTGTGGACGGACACAGCGCTGACCGCTTGATCGACGTCATCGACCTCCACACAGATGTGATGCAGTCCAGGACCCGCCCGATCGAGAAACTCGGTGTAGACGCTCTCGCCCCTGACGGGCGCGATCAGCTCGAGCTGGGTGTCGCCGGCATAGGAGAACGAGATGTGCGCGACGAAGTCGGCGGGCCGCCCCCGGTAGGTGCACGTGTCGGGGCCGAAATGCACGTCGGGCACGCGGATCCACTTCTTGGCACCCAACAGCGCGGTCAGCGCATTCTCAGTGGCGTCGAGGTCCTTCGTCACCCATGCGATCTGGACAGGTGTCTGGGCATGCATCGCATCGAGAATATCTCCGGCACGGCCGCCTGGCTAGAACGTGTTCTAGTTTTCGCCCAGGTAGGCGGAAATGCAGCGATCGGCGGCGGACCGTGCCCATTCCGGGTCGGCGCCGCTGGCGATGTTGGCCTCATACCACGCCTCGCCGGACTCTTTCGTGAATCGGCGGCCGTCGTCGGAGGCCATCCACTGTTGACCGAACGACGGGTCGACGGCCTGACCGGTCGACAGATGGATCGTGAGACCGACAAGGGCGCCGTCGTAGCCCATGCCGACGGCGCCGGGGCCGAATTGCTCCCAGTGGTCGTCGACGTGTGCGATGTGTTGCAGTTCGAACCGCGACCGGTGCGAGCCCTCGCCGGTGATCCGCACTTCGATCCAGCTGACGTCGTCGCCGCACTCCCAGGTCGCGGTGAACTCGCGCGGCGGGTCACAGGTCAGGATCGTGCCGTTGGCATTGCCTTCCAGCTGATAGTGGCCGCCGAGCCGAAGCTCGCCGCTGATCGGCAGGAACCATCGGGGAATTCGCTCGATGTTGGTGCAAGCGTCCCAGAGATCAGCGGCATCGGTGTCGTACCCCTGGCTGATCGTGACGACGCGCGCCTCTCCCGCCTCGAGCGTCCTGCTGCCCACCGAGCGACGCACGGCGTTGATCTGATGGGTGACGTCAATCATGTTGTCCTCCTTCGTCGTTGGCGCTTGCCGCGCGCGATTTCGGTGGCCAACGCGTCCAGGTGCGGAGTCCAGAAGCGGCGGAATGCGCCGAGCCACTCGTCGACGTCGCGCAATGCCGTGCCGTCCACTGCATACAGTCGCCGCTGACCATCGGGCCGCACCGAGGCAAAGCCGTTGTCCCGCAGTACCTTCAGGTGTTGCGACACTGCTGGCTGGCTTATCGCGAACTCGTCCTGAATGGCGGCGCTGATGGCGCCTGCTGTCAGCTCGCCATCGGCGAGCAATTCGAGGATGCGCCTGCGGACCGGATCGCCCAGCACATCAAAAGCGTGCACCACCCAATGTTAAAAGTCCTGACTTATATAAGTCAAGACTTTACCAAAGTCACCGGCGCCCGTCAGCCCGGCGGTGCTAGCCCGGACGCGGACGAAACGACGTCTTCGCGCACCTGCTGGCTGGCGGTCTGCCACGACACCGCTGCAGGGTAGTTACCCCAGGTGCTGTTGAACATGCCGATGATCGCGGCCCTGCCGTCGGGGGTGACGACAAAAACCGGGCCGCCCGAGTCACCCTTCTGGCTCACCACGCCATTGGCCATCGTGAACCAGCCGTTGTTGACCGCTTCGACGGTGCCGCAACTCTCCCCCGTGATCACACCGAAGTGGCACACCGGAAGACCCGGTGTCGGGACGATGCCCGGATCGGAGACGAGGACACGGCCGCCGGGCAGAATGTTGTTCAGCTCGACGTCCGGGGCGAGACCGATCGCCTCCCAGTCGGAGATCATGTGGTCGGTGGCGACAGTGGCGCCGTCCGGGGTGTTGTCGCGGAACCCGGCCAAGGTGCCGATGGGGTTGCCGTCCTTGTCGACGACGGCCCCGTCGCCGCGGCAGTGACCGGCGGTGAAACCCGTGCGCGCGACTGGGTCGACAAACCCAAGCGTGCACACACTCGTGCCTTGATGAATCTCCATTCCCGGGTACACGAGCACGCCGGGAGTCGCCTGCGCCGGCGCGGCGGGAATGGTCAGCGCAAGTAGCGGCACGGCCAATGCCGTCAGCGAGCGCAACCAGTGTCGGCGCACTGTTATCTCCGATTCGTTGGGGTCAGTGGGCTACCACCCTACCGGCGAAGGTGCACGCAGCAAGCCAGCCCGGGCCATTCGACCCGGGCTGGCTTTCGGCGATTCTGCTACGGAATTGTCAGCACCTGTCCCGGATGAATCAGGTCAGGGTTGCTGATGCCACTGGCGTTGGCGATCTGCTGGTACTTGCTGCCGTCGCCGTAGAAGCGCTCCGAGATCGCCCACAGCGTGTCGCCCGACACCACCGTGTACGTCCGCGGAGCGGGAGGCGGTGGCGGGGGTGGCGGAGGAGGCGGTGGGGCCGGCGCTTCGGCAGCCGGTATCGGTTCCTCCGCCGCGGCCGGAGCCACCTCCGGGGCTGCTCCTTCTCCGATCGTCGGCGGCGGCGGCGCCTCGTCGGTATTGGTGCGCCGACGCCCACGCGACCCCGTCGAACCCGTACAGCACCAGATTGCGATCGTCCTGGAGTATCAGCCGAACGTCCTTGGCGCCCTTGGTATCCGTGTGCCAGATCGGCTTCTCCGACGTGTAAAGCACACAGTTACCGTCCGTTTGCACCTCGAGGCGCTCGGCATCCTGGCCGTTGGTGCCCGTCGCCCACACGGCCTCGCCCTGCGAGCCCAGCACCAGATTGCCGTCGTCCTGCAGGGTCAGTGTGTATGCCCCGTTTTTTGACGTCAGTGATTCACCACGTTGAAGCTTCTCGCCCTTGGCGAGCCTGTCTGTCACAGCGTTGCCCCTTTCTTTCCCCGTACCCAACGCGCGTGAGCTTACTGATCGTGGGTGTGCGTGTGTGCGGTTCGGATCGGCCCAATCGAAACGTCTTGCAAACGGCCAGTGGACGTTCAGGAATCGAAGCCGAGACCGAGCGCATCCAGCGTGCGTAGCAACACATTGCGCCTTCCGGCCGAGTGGTCGGCGCGGTCGAGCGACCACCGCGTCGCCTGGATGCCGATGCTGGCCAGCGGCTCAGGTGGAAACGGCAACGGGCGCTTGCGGACCATTTCCAGTTCGGTGCGCTCCGTCGGCCGACCGTCGAGCAAATCGAGGCAGACATCGGCGGCGAATCTCGCCGCGCCGACGCCGAGCCCGGTGAAGCCGTTGACGTAGGCGACGCGGCCCTCGCGGGCGAGCCCCCAGTGTGCGCAGAACCGGGTGTTGGTGTCGATGGCCCCGGCCCAGCGATGGCTGAAGCGGACGTCATCGAGCTGCGGAAAGGTGATGAAGAAATGCTGGGCGAGCCGGCGATAGGTGGCAGGCCGGTCCTCGTAGGCGGGCTTCACCTTCCGTCCGAAGTAGTAGACAGCGTCGTAGCCGCCCCACACGATGCGGTTGTCGGTCGACAGCCGGTAATAGTGAAATTGGTTGGCGCCGTCGCCGATTCCCTGCCGATTCGTCCAACCGACACGATCGAGTTGTGCGTCGGTCAGCGGCTCGGTGGCCAGCACATAGTCGTAGACCGGCACGGTGTAGAGCCGATTCCGTCGTATCAGGCTCGGGAAGACGTTGGTGGCCAGCACGGCGCGCTCGGTGGTGATGGTTCCGCTTCCAGCCCGGAAGCGAAGGGCCGCGCCAGAGCTGTCCATCGATGTGACGTTCGTCCGCTCGAAGATCTGCACACCCGCTTCCTCGCAGGCGCGGGCGAGCTCCAGCGCCAACTTGGCGGGATGGACGATCGCCAACGTGTCGCGGCTGAACAGCCCCGCCAGATAGGTCGGCGACGCGACCTCGCCACGAACCTCACTCTGCGGTAGGTACCGTCCCTCGCCGTCCTCTGCCGCTTCTTGCAACCAGGTCACCTGATGTGGTTCCGTCGCCACCGCCAGCATTCCGGTGCGCTGCCAGTCCACATCGAGCCGGAGCCGCTCGATGTCGGCTTGCATGCCGTCCAGGTTGTCCCGTCCCATGGCCTGCAGCTTGTCGATCTCGTTGGGCCATCGCGACTTTCCGTTGGCCAGCCCGTGGGTGATGCTGGCGTCGACGAAGCCGCCGTTGCGGCCGGAGGCCGCCCAGCCCACCCGTTCGGCGTCGACGAGCACGATTCGCTGGCCCGGATTGCGCTGTGCAGCATGCAATGCCGTCCACAGCCCTGTGTAGCCCGCCCCCACCACGAGCAGGTCGGCGGTGACCTGGCCCGAGAGCGTCGGGTATTGCGGCCGCGGTATGTCCAGCCACATCGAGTCGAAGACGCTTGCCGCCAGCGAACGTTCGATCAGCTCAGGGTCGACGTGGGAATCGAATACCGTCTGCACACCGCGGACACTACGGGGTAGGCATCGACCGCGGCATTAAATCGGTTGCCGACACCGCGATGATGGACGATGTGCTGCTACTGGTATCCGGCGCGAGCGGCGCAGGGAAGTCCTCGGTTCGGGAGGCGATCGCCGCGGACCTCGAGCCCGCGGTCACCGCCGTCGAGCTCTGCGACCTCGACGTGCTCCCCGACACCCCGACCCTCGAGTGGCGGCAGCGGATGGCCGAGCGGGCCGTGCTTCGCGCAAAGGAGCTCGACGGCCAGGGCCGGCACCTCCTGCTGGCGGGCGACCCGGTCGCGCCCGGCGAGGTGGTGGCCGCGCCGTCGGCCCCGTTGATCGACATCGCCGCCTGCCTGCTCGACGTCGACGAAGACGCTCAGCGGGAACGGCTGCGCCGCCGCCGAGACCCCGAGGAGCTGCTCCCCCGCCATGTTGCGTTCGCGGACTGGATGCGACGCCATGCCCGCGATCCGCGTCATATGCCGCACGTGTTGAGCGTCGGCGGCTGGCAGGAGATGCGATGGTCACGGATGACCGGCATTCCCACAGACGAATGGCATGTCAGCGTCATCGATGGCTCGAACATGGCCAGGGAAGAAGCGAATCAGGCTGTGCTGCAATGGGTTACCGACGCCATCGAAGGCCGTGTGCCGGCGTTCAGGAGGCCTTGGACACGGTAATCGGCGCCGGGATGTCGGGCTGAACGGACTGTGCCCGGCGCCCAGCCCGGAGGGCCGAAGATGTAGCCAAGCCGGTCTCGCCACCGTCCGGCCGTGCGGACGTCACGTGCGATCGCGACGTATTCGTGAGTCTGCAGCGTCCACACGTTGTAGGTGTCCACCTGCTTTGTCAGGCCGTAGTGCGGCCGGAACTCTTCGGGCTGGAAGCTACCGAACAACCTGTCCCAGATGATCAGGATGCCACCGTAGTTCCTGTCGAGGTAGATCTCGTCCATGCCGTGGTGCACCCGGTGGTGCGATGGCGTGTTGAAGACGAATTCAATTGGCCGCCAGAGCTTTCCGATGCGCTCGGTATGAATCCAGTACTGGTAGATCAGGTTGATGGAGAAGCTGGCGAAGACGATCCACGGCGGCACGCCGAACAGCGGAAGCAGAGCGCGCAGTACCACGTCGCCGCTGATGTTCCACTTCTGCCGCAGCGCGGTCGCGAAGTTGAAGTACTGGCTGGAGTGGTGCGCCTGGTGCGTCGCCCAGAACAGCCGGACCCGGTGGGCCATCCGGTGATACCAGTAATAGAGGAAATCGACGCCGACGATGGCGATCACCCACGTGTACCAGGCGGTGGCGGGCAGTTGCCACGGCGCGACGTAGACGTAGAGCGCCGCGTAGCCGAACAGCGCGATGCCGTTCATCACGGCACTGGTGCCGACGGACACGATGCCCATCCAGATGCTCGCCCACGCGTCGGGCCTCAGGTAGGCGCCGGACGGCGCGCGCTCGGATTCGGTGTGGGCGAGTTTGCGCGCCGCCATCCACTCGATGATCAGAAAGATCAGGAAGAACGGCACCGCGAACGTGACAGGGTCGTGCATCAACGGCGGCAGCACGTGCTCCCATGCTTTTGCCCAGTCCACAGCGACACCTCCGCGGCAATTCTAGCGAGGCCCGACACGGCTACCGGAAGTTGAGTACCTCGCTGCCCCAGGTGGCGCGAATATCCCCGTCGATGTCGCTGACGACCGTGTCCTGCTTGCCGATGAGCAGCGAGGTGCGGTCGGGCTCCTGGAAGGGCAGCCACTCCGGCTCGCCAGGCAGACCGACCGGTTTGCCCTGTGTGGCGAAATTCACCCAGCGGGCGCGGACCCGCTCCGACACCACCCGGCCAGTCTTCAGGCCGCCCAGCTTGAATGTCGGGTCCTTGGGGCCGGTGACGAGATTGCCCCAGACAAAGGGCAATTCGGTGGCATGGGCGGCGGCGATACGCAGCAGCCGCAACATCGGTGTGGCGAAGTCGAAGCGGTACAGATAGACCGGTGCCACCGTGCTGTGGCCCTCGGCCAGCCACACCGAAGGCATCCGGAAGCCGACATCTCGTGCGACGCCCATCCCGCGGGCCTTGCCGCGCAGACCCGCATACGCGGTGCCCAACTTGTCTTCGGTCGGGCAGCGGCAGGGTCGGCTGCTCTGCAGCGAGTTCGGTGAACATCGCGTTGATCGCTTCCGGCGTGATCGGCATCAGCGGTGACTTCATCCACTTGAACAGCGCTGCCTCGTGCTTGTTGGTGCCGATGATCAGCGGAACCGGATGGGAGCGGCCCTCGCGAGTCAGCTTGACCGGGTAGTCGGGCACCAGGTCGCCGTCGACGAGCGGCGCGAACGCCAGCATGCCGGGATTGCGCACGGGCACGTCGTAGAACACCTCGGTGGAGGCGGCTGACGATCCTGTCGACCGGAACGTCTGGCAGCTTGTCGATGTCGGATGGGGACATGCCCAACTTGTCGAGGACCCGGCGGGTGATGCCGTTCGCCCGGCTGATGTCGTAGACCGATGTGGCAGGCGAGCTCTGCGCGATCGCGGCGGAGAACAGCCCTTCGGCCGCCGGGCTCGTCAGCAGCGTGGTGATGATGCCCGCGCCTGCCGATTCGCCGAACAGGGTGACGCGGTCCGGATCTCCGCCGAACGCGGCGATGTTGTCTCGCACCCAGCGCAGCGCGGCCAGCACGTCGCGCAGCCCGACATTGGAGTCGAACCGGCGCCGCGGGCTGTCGAACTCGGACAGGTCCAGAAATCCCAACGCGCCGAGCCGATAGTTCACCGTGACGACAACCACCTCGCCGCCGCCTGCCAGCACGCGGCCGTCATAGAGCGGCTGGCTGGCCGACCCGAGGATGTAGGCCCCGCCGTGCACCCACACCATCACAGGCTTTCGATCGCCCGCCGCGGTGTCCGATGACGCCCAGACGTTGAGGGTGAGGCAGTCCTCGCCCTGCGGTGCGCCGAGGTCGATCGGGATCCGTGGGTCGACGGGCTGCGGGCAGACCGAGCCGTACCGGGTGGCGTCGGCGACGGTCGTCCACGGTGTTGGAGGCTCTGGCGCCCGCCACCTCAGGTCGCCGATCGGGGGCGCGGCGTACCGCACGCCCTTCCACGCAATGACCTGCCCCTCGTCGCGCCCGCGGACCGGTCCGCTGAGGGTTTCTACCAGGGTGTTGTCGATCGACATCAACATCCAGATTACCGGCCGATACCCGTTGACATCGTGAGATGCGACACGGAATGGTATATCTGAGAGGGTATCTGTAACACTCATACCAAGAGGATCAACGGATGAATGCACTTCGTCGCTGGACAATCGCCGACTTCGAGAAGGGCGCAGGCCGCCACGACGACCCGGATGTCTACGGCGGCCCGCCTGGTGACCCGGGGTTGATCGGCCCGGGCAGCATGTCGTGGGAGATCAACGCGGACCTCGCCTCTGTGTCTCAGGCCGGACTGCCCGCCATCGTGCTGGAGATCCTGCACCCGTCCGTCGTCGCGGGCGTCCAGGACCTGTCGAACTACCGCGAGGACCCCTTCCAGCGGGCCCGCGCCACGCTCGGCTACGTACTGGCCACGACGTTCGGCAACACCGAGGCGGCCACCGCGGTGATCGAGCGCGTCAAACACATCCACTCGTTCGTCAACGGCACCCGTCCCGACGGCGTTGCTTATCGCGCGCTGGATCCGGAGCTGATCGCATGGGTGCATACCTGCATCCCCTGGATGATTCTGCAGGTGTTTGAGGACACGAAACGGCCGCTGTCCCAACATGAAAAGGACCGGTATCTGTCAGAACAGGCGGTGATCGGCAGGATGGGCGGCGCCGAATGGGTGCCCACGTCGGCCGCCGAGCTCGACGACTATGTCGAATCCATGCGGCCGCGGCTCTGCGTCAACGCCCAGACCCGCGAATTCGTCGACTTCCTCATGACGTCACCGTTCTTCCCGGACCTGCCCGATCGGCTCGACCGCGGGCTGCACCGGTTCGCGATCTATGCGGGCATGAGCAGGGCACCGCGATGGGCGCAGGAGCTGATCGGCTTCGACCGGCCGCCCGCGGCGACGCGCGCGATGATGGGCCCGATGCTGCGACTCGATGCGCAGCGACTGCGTTGGGCGTTCGGCACTCCGCGCTATCTCCAGCTGGCCCAGGACCGGGCCGCGGGCGTGGTCCGACCCGAGGTCGCGGTGTCGTGATCGACGCACAGCTCATCGAGGTGGTCGGCGGCGCCGGCATCGGCGGCCGGATCGATGTGGCGGCAGACCGCACCAGTCAGCGCATACTTGACGCCGCGCTGACGGAGGCCGCTTCTGTTGGGCTGCAGCGCATCACGGTCGAGGACGTCGTTCGCCGGGCCGGGGTGTCGAGAATGACGGCCTATCGCAGGTACCCGCGCCGTGACGATCTCGTCGAGGCCCTGGTGCGCCGGGAGACCCAGCGCTTCCTCGCCGCGGTCGCCGACGCCATCGAGACAGTCGAGGATCCCAACGAGGGGGTGGCCGCCGCGTTCATCGCCGCGGTGTCGTTCGCCCGTGAACACCCGATGCTGCGCAGGGCCGGGCAGGTCGAGCCCGCGCCGATCGCCGATTCCGTCGAGCTGCTGACGATGGGGTCGGCCTTCATCGCCAACTACATTCACGGTGACGAGCCCGGCATACCGTCGCAACAGGTGCGCTGGGTCGCCGACGTGTTCGCCCGGCTGTTCTTCACCTACATCTCGATGCCGCCGAGCGACCCCGACTTCGGTGACGACGCCGAACTCCGCCGGTTCGCATACGAGGTCCTCACGCCGATGGTGGAGCGGGTCGTCGGTTAGCTTGTAAGCCGTGCGCAAATGGGCCTTACTTGGCGCGGCAATCGTCGTTGAGGTGGCGGCCACGTTGTCTTTGCGTGCCTCGCAAGACGATTCGGCATGGCTGATCGTGGTTGTCGCAGGCTATGCCGGGGCCTTCGTGTTGCTGACGATGGTGCTTCGCGCCGGTCTGTCGATCGGCGTCGCCTACGGGATCTGGGGCGCGCTGGGCACCGTGGGTACGGCAGTACTGGCTGCCGCGATCTTCGGCGACCCCTTCACCTGGCCGATCATGGTCGGCATCGGGCTGATCATCGTCGGGGTTCTGCTGGTCGAACTGGGGTCCAGGCACACCGATGAGGCCGCGCCGTGATGTGGGCGGCGCTGCTGGGCGCCATCGTCTTCGAAGTGATCGGGACGATCGCACTTCGTGCGTCAGAAGGCTTCCGCAAGCGGGTCTGGATCATCCCGGTGACCGCCGGCTACCTGGTGTCGTTCTACCTGCTGTGGTTGACGCTGGCGCTGGGCATGCACGTCGGCATCGCGTACGGCGTGTGGACCGCATGCGGTGTGGCGCTGGTGGCGGTCGCAGCGAGGTTCCTGTTCGACGAACCGCTGACCTGGTTGATGGGACTGGGTATCGCGCTGATCATCGCGGGGGTACTGACTATCGAGATGGCTGGCGCCGCGGGCTGAGCGCCACCGCCAGCAGGATCACGGTCAGTCCCGCGGCAGGCATCACCAGCAGCCCGACCCGCAGGCTGGTCGCGTCTGCGATCAGCCCGACGACCGGCGGCGACGACACAAACCCCACCCGCATCAACCAGGCCACCGCCGTCAGCCCGGTACCCGCGCGAAGTCCTGGCAGCTGATCGGCGCCATGCATGGCCGCAGGCACCAGCGTGGCCACTCCGAAGCCGGCGGCTGCGAACCCCGCGATGGTGCCGGGAACGCTGGGAAACGCGAGCGCCGCGCCCATGCCCGCCGCGGCGATGAGCCCGCCTGCCCTTGCCACCGCACGCTCGCCGAACCGGTCGACGAGGCGGTCGCCGAGCAGTCGCCCGACGAACTGGAAGCCGACCATCGCGATGTAGCCGAACGCTGCGATCGCGCCAGGTGCTTCCAGGCTGGTCTGCAAATACAGTGTCGCCCAGGAGCTTCCGGCATCTTCGACGACCGCGCCGGCGATCGCGATGAGCACCAGCGCGGTCAGCGTCGCGTACACAGTCAATCCCCCGCGTTGATTGCCGACAGTTCGCGCCGAGTGATCGTCATGGTCGGGGCCGTGCAGAAGGAACGGATATGCGGCCAGCACCACCACGCTGAACACCACCGCCGATGTCGCCAAATGCGTTGTGCGCGGCACATGCAACGCGATGGCGGCCGCGCCCATCCCGCCGCCGAGGACGGCGCCGACCGACCACACCGCGTGGGACGAGTTGATGATCGACCGTCCGTAGTTTCGCTGCAGCCGCAGGGCCTGAGCGTTCTGCGCGACGTCGGTGACGGCATCGGCCGCACCTGCGATGAAAAGCGCCGCCGCCAGGGTGGCGGCCGAAGGCGCCAGCGCGGCGATGATCACGAACACCGCGATACCGATGCTGCTTGCCACAGCCACGCGGTCCGACCGGAACCGCCGAATGAGCGCCCCTGCCGCCAACCCGGCGACCAGGGCGCCGCCCGAGAACGCCGCAATCGCCACACCGTAGGCCGCGTTGGACAGCGCCAGGTCGGCCTTGATCTCGGGGTAGCGCGGCAGCAGGTTGGCGAACAGCGCCCCGTTGGTCAGGAACAACGCGGCGACTGCCACCCTGGCCCGCCGGTTCTGCACCGAGGCGCCGACGGGGTCGAACCGTCCAAGCGCCATGAGCATCGACGTTACCGACGAGTCGCACCCCGCAGGTCGGCAGGCGTGGCACGCTGAGGCGATGACTGCCGCGCCGACCGCAGAAGATCTGCTTGGACTTGTTCCCGCCGGGCATCGAGACCGATGGAGACGGCACCCTCATGGTGGGCGGGTGCCGGCTCGACGACGTCGCCGACGAGTTCGGTACTCCGGCCATCGTCGTCGACGAGGACGCGCTCCGAGACCGGGCGCGAAGCTATCTCGACGCGTTCCGCAGCCGCTGGCCCCGCAGCGATCTGGCGTTCGCGTCGAAGTCGTTCCCATGCACCGCGGTTCAGCGGGTGATGGTCGAAGAGGGCCTGCATCTCGATGTGGCGGGCGGCGGCGAGATCCTCACCGCCATCAAGGCGGGCGCCGATCCGGACCGGCTCGTCTTGCACGGCAATGCCAAGACCGACGAGGAGCTCGAGCTGGCGGTCAAGCACGGCCTCGGACTGGTGGTCATCGACAACTTCGACGACATCGACCGGCTGGAACGCATCGTGCCGCACGGACACCGGCAGCGCTGCCTGGTCCGGGTCATCCCAGGGGTCGAAGCCGCCACGCACGCCTCGCAGGCGACCGGGCATGCCGGCTCCAAATTCGGCCTGATGCCCGATGACGCGCGGGACGCGATCGCCCGGGTCGAGCA
The DNA here is from genome assembly GCA_963734385.1 of uncultured Actinomycetota bacterium. Taxonomy (GTDB): domain Bacteria; phylum Actinomycetota; class Actinomycetes; order Mycobacteriales; family Mycobacteriaceae; genus Mycobacterium. Next base: position 137,535 of record CAVTHR010000020.1, read on the forward strand.
GCAGCTCGGTGTTGCAGCTCGACGGCGTGCACACCCATGTCGGCTCACAGTTGCTCAACGTCGAGCAGCTGGCCGCCGCCGTCGAACCGATCGCCAAGCTCGGCACGTTCGAGACCTACGACCTCGGCGGCGGTCTCGGCGTGCGCTACACCTACGACGAGCATCCGCCCACCGTCGACGACTACGCCGAAGCGATGGTGACGCAGGCGCGCGCGCTTCTGCCCGACGGCTGCCGCATCATCGTCGAGCCGGGCCGCAGCATGGTCGCGACCAACGCCTGCACGGTGTACCGCGTCACGACGATCAAGCGCGGAGTCGTCACCCACGTCGCGGTCGACGGCGGCATGGGCGACAACCTCGAGGTGTCGCTGACCGGGCAGCGGTTCGAGGCGACGATGGTCGACCGGGTCGGCGGCGGCGGCGAGACAGTCAGCGTGGTCGGGCGGCACTGCGAATCCGGCGACCAGCTCGTCGACGGGATTGCGCTGCGCGACCCTGCGGTCGGCGACCTGCTTGCGGTGCCGGTTACCGGTGCCTACTGCTACACGATGTCCAACCAGTACAACGGAGCCCGACGGGTTCCGGTGGTGTTCGCTTCCGGCGGCAAGGCGCGCTTGGTGGTTCGCCGTGACACCTGGGACGACCTGCTCATCCGTGATGTGGGTTGACTCCGGGGTTGACCGGGCAAGATAACCGCATGGTTGACACTCCGCCGTCCCTAGGTGAACTGGCCCGTCGGCACAAGGTCGCCACCGAGTACATGGACTGGACGGGCCACCACGTCGAGGTGCCGGAAACGACGTTGGTCGCCGTGTTGGCATCGCTCGGTGTGCCTGCCGCCACCGAGGAGGAGCGGACGACCGCGCTCGCCGCGCATGACCGCGACTACTGGAGTCGCACGCTGGCCGCAACCATCATCGGCAGGGCCGACACCGAGTCGTCGTTCTGGGTACATGTCACACACGGCGACCCGGTCGGCCTGTGGATCCGGCTCGAGGACGGCAGCGTTCGCGCCGGCCTGCGTCAACTGGAAAATCATACTCCCCCATACGATTTCGGTGACCGGCTCGTCGGTGAAGCCACCTTCCAGCTGCCCGGCGATCTGCCCATCGGCTATCACCGGCTTCATATCCAGACCGGGTCGATCGAGGACAGCACGCCGCTGATCGTCGCCCCGGCATCGCTCGACCTGCCGCCGCGGCTGGGCGCCAAGCGGACTTGGGGCCTGGCCACCCAGCTCTACAGTGTGCAATCCGAAGGGTCCTGGGGAGTAGGCGATTTGACGGACCTGACGGACCTCGCGGTGTGGTCCGGCGCGAGGCACGGCGCCGGATTCATCTTGGTCAACCCGTTGCACGCGGCCGCCCCGACTGCCCCGATGGAGCCGTCGCCCTACTTGCCCACGTCGCGACGCTACGTCAATCCTCTGTATCTGCGCGTCGAGGCGATACCCGAGTTCGCCGACGTGCGGAACCGCGGCCGGATCCGCAAGGCGCGACTCGAGCTCCACGACGCCGCACAGCGAGCCGACCTGATCGACCGCAACACGGCATGGGAAGCCAAGCGGGACGCACTGGAAGTCGTGTACGAGATCGGGCGATCCGCCGGGCGCGAGCTGGCGTACGCGGCGTATCGGGAACGCGAAGGGCGCAGTCTCGACGACTTCGCCATCTGGTGCGCGCTGGCGGAGCGGCACGGACCGGATTGGCATCGCTGGCCGAAGAAGTTCGCCAGCCCGGCAAGCCCCGCGGTCACCGAATTCGCCGCCAAGCACGCCGAAACCGTCGACTTTCACCGATGGTTGCAGTGGCAGCTCGACGACCAGCTGGCCGGTGCCCAGTCGACGGCAGTGCGGAGCGGCATGGAACTCGGCATCATGCACGACCTCGCCGTCGGCGTGGACCCGAATGGGGCCGACGCGTGGGCGATGCAGGATGTGCTCGCGCTCGGCGTCACCGCAGGCGCGCCGCCGGACGAGTTCAACCAGCTCGGGCAGGACTGGTCGCAACCGCCGTGGCGACCCGACCAGCTCATCGAACAGGGCTACGAACCCTTTCGGGCGATGGTCAACGCCGTGTTACGGCACGCGGGCGGCATTCGCGTCGACCACATCATCGGACTGTTCCGGCTGTGGTGGATCCCCAAGGGCGCGCCGCCGACCGAAGGCACCTACGTCCGCTACGACCACGAGGCGATGATCGGCATTCTCGCGCTGGAGGCGCACCGGACCGGGGCGGTGGTGGTCGGCGAGGACCTCGGCACTGTGGAGCCATGGGTACGGGACTATCTGGCGCAGCGCGGGTTGCTCGGCACGTCGATCCTCTGGTTCGAACTCGACCGCGACGGCGACGGCGGCCCCCTACCGGCGCCGCGGTGGCGCGAACACTGCCTGTCGTCGGTCACCACACACGATCTGCCGCCGACAGCCGGCTACCTGGCCGGTGAACACGTACGACTACGCGACGAGCTGGGCCTTCTGACCCGTCCGGTGGACGAGGAACTGGCCGACGACCGCGCCGAGCAGGCAGCCTGGGTCGACGAGTTGCGCCGGGTGGGCCTGCTGGGTGACAAACCCGGTGTCGACGAGACGGTCCTCGCGCTGTACCGATATCTGGGCCGGACTCCGTCGCGGCTGATCAGCCTTTCGCTGGCCGACGCGGTTGGCGAGATGCGCACCCAGAATCAGCCAGGCACGACCGACGAATACCCGAACTGGCGCGTTCCGCTCGGCGGCCCTGACGGGCATCGACTACTGGTCGAGGACATTTTCTCGGACCCGCGCGCCAACGCGCTTGCCGAAGCCGTTCACACCTCGGTGAACCCGCCGGTGTAACGCGCAGCGCCTTGTCACCGGTTTCACATTTGTCACGGCTGCGATATGTTCGCAGCGCACCGACTTAGGGAGACGTCACGTGAAGAAGCTTGTTGCGCTGGGAGCGGGCGCAGTCGCCGTGGGTTCGATCTGCCTGGTCAGCGCTGGGCTGGCGAGTTCGCAGCCGGCGGATCCGAACCAGATGAACGTGATCGGCGAACCGTACGCGAAAGCCGTGAAGATCCTGCACGGCATGGGCGTGAGCACCGGCTTCGGCGGGGCGGTCGGAAGCGCGCTGCCCCAGCAGGCGTGCATGGTGACCAGCCAGAAGCCCGCCGGTAAAAAGATGATGCTGAACCTCGACTGCACCCAGGAAGCGGCCGAGACGATGGCCGAACAGGGCAGCACCGGCAGTCCGGGCTCCGTCGGCGGGAATACGATAAGGCCGCCACAGATCCCGATCGGCCAGGCACCCGCCGCACCCGCACCCGCCGCACCGGCACCGGCAGGTTAGGCCTCGGCGAGGCTTCGGAGGTTCTTGAGCGTCTGCGTCATGGTCCTGCCGACCTGACGCGCCGCCACCCAGTCGGCGACCACCCCGAGAATGCCGCCAGGGGCCTCATAGGCCATCCGGAAGGTAACCCGGGTCCGGCCTTCGGCGCCGTCGCGCAGCCGGAACCGGCCGCGCTGCGTGATTCCGGTGATGCCGATCCAGGCCAGGTCGCGCCCTTCGTCGAACTCGACCACCTCGATAACGCCGCCGATCGGCACCGAACCGATCTTCCAGTGCCCGGTGTATCGGGAGCCGACGCCTGCGGGTCCCTCGGTCACGGTGTCCCACCGCTCGAGATTCGCCATGAAGTCCGGATAGGACGCCGGGTCGCTGACGCGTTTCCACACCGCATCGCGGTCGGCATCGATCTCCACTCGCCGTTGAAGCCTCATCGGTCCATCAGCCGATCACCGGGAAGCGTCGTTCGGCGGCCAGCCGGTCCACCCCGCCCTGAAGGCTGTTGAGGACCTTGTCGTTGATGACGTCGTCGTCGCTGGCGGCGATGTCGGCGGCGTCGATCGGGTCCTGCACCTCGATCGCGATCTTCGTCGGCAGCGGCAGTCGCGGCACCATGTCGCTGACGGCCAGGCCCCACGGCGGCGCCAACAGAATGGGCACGCTCTTCAGCCGGGCCATCTTGTCGACCCTCAGCAGCTTGGCCAGCCACTGGCCACGGTCGAGGAAGAGCGCAGCCTCCTGGCCGCCGATGCTGGCGATCGGCACGATCGGCACACCGGCCTCTCGAGCGAGCTTCACGTAACCCTTGCGGCCGCCGAAGTCGACCTCGTGGCGCTTCCAGGACGGCCGGAACACCTCGTAGTCACCGCCCGGGTACACCAGCAGGGCCCCGCCGGACTGCAGCGCAAGTGTGGCGTTGTCGTGGTTGGCGGCGACGGTGCCGAACTTTCGCAGCGATCCCAGCCCAGGCATCGAGACGACGAGGTTGTGCGCGAGTTGGTAGAACGGCCGCTCGACGCCGAAGTAGGAGCAGAAGGCCAGCGTGAAAACAAAGGTGTCCGGGGGAAGGTTGCCGCCGCTGTGATTGCCGACCAAAAGCACCGGCCCGTCGGCTGGAATGCGGTCGAGGCCACGGACGTCGGCCCGGAAGTACAGAGACGCCAGCAGCCAGAGCCCCGGCAACTGCTCGCGGATGTAGTCCGGATCGCGCTGGTCGAGGTCGGCTTTCGGCACCCGCGTCGCGACCTGTTGCCGGGCCCAATTGAAAATGTCCCCCGCGCCCGCCATGTCGGTCATATTGACAGAGCGGCCAAGCATATCTGAAACCTGCGTTCCCACCTAAACCCCGTAAACTCAACCCCTGCACACTCCGGGGAGGGGGCCGCAATGCTGCGACCACGCCGTTTCGAGAACGAAGTCGATCCAGGGCCGGTTCAGATCCAGGCCCGCAAGGTGCACTTCGACGTGGCCGACATCCCGCTGGACTGGATCCCGGGACATCCGGTCGCCTCGAATGTCGTCAGCCTGCTCAACGTCGTGCTGCCGGCGGCGGAGCGCTGGTTCGTCGACACATTCAACGAGGCGCTGCCGCTGGTGAAGGATCCCAAGCTCGCCGACGACATGCGCGGCTTTATCGGCCAGGAAGCCACCCACGCCGACGTCCACGAGCAGATGCTGCACGAGTACATGGTCGTCAACGGCATCGATCCCAAGCCGATGCTCGACCAGATCGAGTATGTGTTCTGCAAAATGCTCGCGCCAACGACATCCACCGACCCGAAGCGCAGGCTCAATCATCTCTGCGACCGGCTGTGGGTCATCGCCGCGATCGAGCACTACACCGCGGTGATGGGCGACTTCGCCCTCAACTGCGCATGGGACGACCACAACGCCGATCCGACGATGGTCGACCTGTTCCGGTGGCACGGAAGCGAAGAAGTCGAGCACCGCAACGTTGCCCACGATGTCGCGGTCTACTTTCACGACAGCTATATCGACCGGATCCGCGCCATGATGATGTCGGTGGTGGCGATCTTCGTGCTCTTCCAGCGCACGGCGTGGTTTCTGGTCAAGGCCGACCCGACCACCGACATCGGTTGGTGGCGGTTCAACCGGCTGCGGATGCGGGACTCGAAGCTCGGACTGCTGCCCAAGTACCGCAAGCTGTTCGGCTCCAATACGGCGATGTACTTCCGGCCCGGATACTCGCCGGAGAAGATGGGTTCGACCGCGCAAGCAGTCGCCTACCTCGCCAGCTCCCCCGCGCGCGTGCGGCGCACAATTGATGGGACTGCTCGACCGGTTCCGCCAGACGCCGCCCAGCGTCTCTGGCCGGGTTCGGCATGACCCCTCGCTGAGCCTCGCGGACGCCGCCGTCGGGGGACTCTGGGCGATCTCCGGCGCCATCAGGAAGATGAACCCACCCGTTGCGCCGGACCGGACCATCGCGTTGACCGTGGTCGACCGCCAGGTGGTGGCACACGACCAGGACGTGGTGGCGGTGACGATGACGGCGGCCGATGGCCAACAGCTGCCACGCTGGCACCCGGGCGCACACCTCGACATTCACCTGCCAAGCGGGCGGCTGCGCCAGTACTCGCTGTGCGGAGACCCCGACGACACCGACACCTACCGGATCGCGGTGCGGCGGATAGTCGACGGCGGCGGCGGATCCATCGAGGTGCACGACGGGCTGCCCGTCGGCGCCGCAGTGACGACGCACGGCCCGCGCAACGCCTTCCCGTTGACTGTGCCCGGCTATGGGTCACCGGCCCAGCGGTTCCGGTTCATTGCGGGCGGCATCGGGATAACGCCCATCCTTCCGATGCTCGGCCTCGCCGAAAACCTCGGTGTCGACTGGTCGATGGTGTACGCGGGTCGCAGCCGTGACAGCCTGCCGTTCATCGAAGAAGTCATGCGCTACGGCGACCGCGTCGAGATCCGCACTGACGACGTCGGCGGCCTGCCGACCGCGGCCGAACTTCTCGGTGAGTGCCCCGACGGCACAACGGTGTACGCCTGCGGCCCCGCGCCGATGCTGACCGCAATCCGCGCGCAGCTGGCCGGACGCGACGACGTCGAGCTGCATTTCGAACGATTCGCCGCGGCGCCGGTCGTTGACGGCAGCGAGTTCTCGGTATCGATCGCGTCGACTGGACAGGAAGTGGTCGTCGGAGCAGACGAGACTCTGTTGACAGCGCTGCGTCGCTCGGGCATCGCGGCACCTTATTCGTGCCAACAAGGATTCTGCGGCACGTGCAGGACGAAGGTTCTGGAGGGTGCCGTCGACCATCGCGACACGCTGTTGACCGACCCGGAGCGCGACAGCGGCATGATGCTGGTGTGCATCTCCCGGTCCGACGCGGAGCATCTCGTCCTGGATCTCTGAGCCGTCTGTAGGATTCGCCCATGCCATTGGCCGCTGGTCAGACCTTCGCCGGTTACACCATCGTGCGGCTATTGGGCACTGGTGGCATGGGCGAGGTGTACCTGGCCGAGCACCCCCGGCTGCCCCGGCGCGACGCACTCAAAGTGCTGCCGTCGGACGTGTGTGCAGACGACGAGTACCGGCAGCGGTTCAACCGCGAGGCGGACATCGCCGCGACGCTGTGGCATCCGCACATCATCGGGGTCCACGACCGGGGTGACGTCGGTGGCCAGATCTGGATCTCCATGGACTACGTCGACGGGACGGACGCCGCCGAACTGATTCGTGAGCGCTATCCGAAAGGGATGCCGAAAGAGGAGGTGTTCCAGATCGTCACCGGTGTCGCCGAGGCCCTCGACTATGCGCACCAACAGGGTCTGCTTCACCGCGACGTCAAGCCCGCCAACATCATGTTGACGGATTCGGAGGTTGGCGAACAGCGAATTCTGCTGGGAGACTTCGGTATTGCTCGTCGGGTTGACGACTCCAGCAACCTGACCGCGACGAACATGACGGTCGGTACGGTGTTCTACGCCGCGCCGGAACAGCTGATGGGCGAGGATCTCGACGGTCGCGCCGATCAGTATGCATTGGCAGCGACGGCGTTTCACCTACTGTCCGGCACGCCGCCGTTTCACCATTCCAACCCGACGGTGGTCATCAGCCAGCACCTGACCGCGTCGCCGCCCGCCCTTTCCGACCGTCGTCCCGAGTTGTCCGCGCTCGATCCCGTGCTTGGCAAGGCCCTCTCGAAAGACCCCAAGGACCGGTTCATCAGTTGCATGGATTTCGCGCGGGCACTGGCGCACCGACTCGGGGTCCAGCCGGAGGACGATCTCGAGCGGACCGAAGCCTCGATCCCCCTTGCCAGAGCCCGCGGCGCGGGAAGGCACGAAGCGCCGCAACGCAGGCTGATGCGTCCGTCCGTCATCGTTCCCGCGATCCTGGCTGCGCTCCTGCTGGTGGCGATCGCCCTCGTGCTGATCCAGTTCCGCGAGATCGAGAAGCTGCTGAACGACGACTACACCGCGCCGCCATCCCCGCCCGCCACTTCTCCGAGGGCCGAGGCGCCGCCATCGCCGCCTGCATCTGCGCCGACGACGGTCACCACCTCGGTGTCGGCGGCGCCTGCGGGCGCGGTCGTCGGAGCCAACTGCTCGCCGGTCGGCAGCACCGCCGTCACGGCCAACGGCAACACCGTCTACTGCTCCACCCTGCAGTCCACCGGCGCCTCCATCTGGTCGACGAACCAGGGCGAGATTCCTCCGCCGACGGTCACGGTCACCACCGAAGTCACCGACGAGCCGCTGCCCGTGGAGGAGGAGACGCCGGTGCGGGTCTGCATGCAGGAGACGGGCAAGACCCGGAGGGAATGCCGCGAGGCCATTCGCGCCAGCAACGAAGGCGGCAATTGACCGCCACATGACCCTCGCCATCGCGGACCGGTTGGCACTGACCGACCTTGTCCATATCTACGCCGCCGCGGTCGATGACCGCCGCTTCGACGATGTCGTCGAATTATTCACCGACACAGCCGAATTGCGCCTGCCCGATCCACCGCGATCGCTTGAACCCGTTCGCCGTAGCCAGGGCCGCGACGGTGTCCGCGCGGCAATGGCCGCGCTGGCGGGCGTCGCACGCACAGAGCACGCGATCGTCGGGGAGGTGTATGCACCGGGATCCGACGCCGACTACGCGCTGGGCCGCATCACCTGCGTCGCTCACCATTGGAGCGTCAAGAAAGACGAAATCACCGACCTGGTCTGGCACCTGCGGTACGACGACGAGTACCTGCGGACAAGATCCGGCTGGCGCATCCACGGGCGGTCACTGACGATCAATGCTATTGAGACGCGGCCGATCCGGCGTCTTCGATCGCACCCATCAACTGATCGAGAAGCGGCCGCTGACCCTTCAGAAGCTTCGACCGCGCCGAATGCACGGAGAACCAGTCCACCCGGTCGATCTCCGGGTACTCCCTGACGTTTCCCGATCCCTTCGGCCATTCGAGTGTGAAGGTGTTGCTGACGGTGCCCGTCAGATCGAGGTCTCCCCGCACCGCGTAGGCGGTGATGACTTTTCCGCTCGGCTGCTTCAGCGGTGGAAAGTCGATGCGGGGGCCGTCGGGCGCAGGCTTACCGAGCTCCTCTTCGAACTCGCGGCGGGCGGCGACCCACGGATCGTCACCCTCGCCGTACTCCCCCTTCGGGATCGACCACGCTCCGTCGTCCTTCTTCGCCCAGAACGGACCGCCCGGATGACCGATCAGCACCTCGACGGCCCCGTCGTTGACCCGGTAGAGCAGGAGGCCCGCGCTAAGTTTCGGCATCGAGTCCGAGCCTAGTTAAATCCATTCTTACCCGGCGGTAGGGTCGTCTTGTGCCCGAGTTGAATCGTCGCAGCATGATGTTGATGACGGGGGTAGCCGCACTGGCGGCCGCGGTCCCCGCTCCGCTGGCAGCAGCCGACCCGCTGCCGGACCCACCGCTCGATCCGGGGGCACCGCCGCCGGAGGCCGCTCCAGACAGCTACCTGCTCGCCGACGACTTCGACGGCCCAGCCGGCGCGGCGCCCAACTTGGGGAACTGGACGGTGGTCAACTGGAACGAGCCCGTCACACCGCCGGTTTTGGGCCTGTATCGCGACGATCGCCGCAACGTGTCCCTCGACGGCAACGGCAATCTGGTGCTGCGGGCGACGCAGGAGGGCAACACGTATTTCACCGGCCGGGTCGACAGCAAGATCAAGATCGGCATCAACCACACCTGGGAATCCCGAATCAAGCTGCCCCTCGTTCCCGGTTGTTGGCCCGCATTCTGGCTGGTGAACATCGAGCCGACGACGGACGGACGCGGGCCGCTGCCCGATGGTGAAGTCGACGTCGTCGAGTGGTACGGGAACGGCGAATGGGCGCCAGGAAGCACCGTCCACGCCAGATCCGACGGCAAGACCTGGAATTCGTACAGGTGGCCGGTCGACGGCGAGTGGCACACCTACCGGTGCCGATGGGACGAGAAGGGCTTCAAGTTCTGGATGGACAATTTCGCCGGGCCGCCGTATTTCTCGGTTCCTGCGGGCCCCATCGACGGGGCATGGCCGTTCAACGACCCGGGCTACCTGCTGTACACCATGTTCAGCCTCGCCGTCGGCGGCCCTGGCGGCGGCGATCCGAACTTCGGCCTCGGGTCGCCGGAAATGCTCATCGATTACGTACGGGTCTGGTGAGACGGTGAACCGCACAATGTCCGGGCTGGTGGCAGGCGCACTGCTGCTGGTGGGTCTGAGCGTCGCCGCACCGGCACACGCCGATCCGGTGACCTATGGCAGCAACGGCGTCTTCGGTGTCGGCGACCGTCCGCCGGAAGGCTGGGCGACCGCAAGCATCCCGCCGGGAAGATACCGCGTCGACCAGTCGCCGAGCATGTATCCCTACCTGAGCCCGCCGGGGTTCTGGCTGCGGTGCAGCAACTTCCCGTGTGCAGGAAACATTCCCGGCCACATCATCGCGAGTGGAGAAGCGGTGCGAGACCAACCCACCTTCGTTGACATCATGCCTACCGATGTCGCCGTATCGCTGAACAACGTCACGCTGACGATCGCGGGATGAACATGACCGCACCGCCGATCGGGAAGTGGTACGTCACCGGCGAGGAGTGATTACTTCCGGTCGCCTTCCGTGTCATCGAAGAACGCCCAGTGCCCAGTCGTCGGCCTTGACTTCCATCCGCCAGCCGAGCTCACTGTTGTCCGCTTTCGCATCGACGAACCAGGCATGCGCGTCGTCCGCGCTTTCGATGTCCTTGGAGTCGACGACGTCGCCCTTCGGATTCAGCACGCGATAAGTGGCCATGCAACCGGGGGTTCCCGATCCGCGGCCTTTCACACTATCTGCGACTGCGCGGCCGGCTTTTCATGCGTAAGCACCGCGAGCGTGCGTGTCTGCGGCCAACGCGCCGATGAATCTCGGCAGTTCACGCACGCTCGCGAATACGGGTGCGGCTTTCAAGAGTCAGTCGGCCTTCGGCAGCGGAATGCCTTCGCTGGTGGAGAAGCGAGCGTCATCCTGGGAGGACAGTCCGACCGAGACGACGGAGCGGTCGAAGAACACGTCGGTCAGATACGACAGCGACACCGCCCACCGATTGACGAAGCGCGGCATGGCGTACAGGTGATACATCCGGGTCACAAACTTCGCGGCGTAGCCGGATAGGTGAATGTTCAGCGGGTTGGCGACCGCGTAGTGCGGGCCGAGGTCGACCACCAACCCCATGTTCCTATGCCGGTAGTCCTTCTTCGTGCCATAGCCGAGGCTGGCGGCGACGTTGCGCCCCAACACCTTTCCCTGCCGAATCGCGTGCTGCGCGGTCGGTGGCGTGATCTTGCCGGGTTGCGTCAGGTCGGGCACCCCCGCGGCGTCACCGGCCGAGAACACATCGGGGTGGCCGGGCACCTGCAGGTCGGCCTGCACCTTCAGCCGGCCACGCTCGGTGGGCAGCCCGAGCTTCTCGATCAACGGCGCGCCGGTCACTCCGGTCACCCACGCGACGGTATGCGTGTTGATCCGCGAATCATCGCTGAGCACAACGTAATCAGCATGCACTTCCTTGAGGGTCAGGCCGAGGCGCACGTCGACGCCGCGTTGGTGTAGCACCCGCTTGACGCTCTCGCCCAGCTTCTCTCCCACCTCGGGCATCACCTGTTCGGCCATGTCAAGCAGGACGAACTTCACGTCGCCTGCATCGAACCCCATCTGCTGGGCAGCCGTGTCCGCCAGCGCCCGTAGCTGCACAACGAGCTCGGTGCCCGAGTACGAGGCGCCGACGACGACTACCGTGCGCCGGGCCTGAATACGGTCCGCATCGTCATCGATATTGGCCAACTCGAGCTGTTCTAGCAGGTGGTCGCGGAGATATACCGCTTCAGCCGTCGACTTCAGGCCCCGCGCATACTCGGCCAATCCCGGGATGTCGAACAGCCGGGTGACCGAACCCGGGGTCAGCACCAACCGGTCCCACGTCATGCTGCGCGAGCGCTTTTCGGGGTCGGTGTAGGTGACGGTGTGCGCGTCGAAGTCGACACTGTCCACCCGGCCACGCACGGCGCGCACACCGTGCAGCGTGTTCGCCAAGCGGGACGGTGACGAACCGGGCGTCGACCAGCCCACCGGCGACATCGGGCAACAACGGCGTGTAGAGCATGTAGTCGACGGGCGAGATGATCGAGATGTCAACTGATGCGTTGTGCTTGCTGAGCAGGCGGGAGAGTCGGCGCGCGCATTCGAACCCGGTGAAGCCGCTGCCGACGATTACGACCGACGTCATCGACCCCAAATTACGGGCGGATTCCTATGGGCTGGTCAGCAGCGTGGCGAACTTCATTGCCAACCATGGCTTTCTACCGCCTGCGCGCAGCTTGCCCCGAATGATCGGTGACCACTGCGAGGTGCGGCCGAAGCCCAGCAGCAAGAACGCGACGGGGTCCGCGGTGATGACGCAGTCGGACTTCTCCCCCGCAGCGGTGACGACGGCGGTGCCGTGGTCGACGGCCATGCGGTATCCGTTGGCGCCACGAATGCGCAGTTCGAAGCTCGCCCGCACGGTGAGAGCGGAGCGCCGGAGGTAGTGCGGCGCGACGGTCAACGCGCCGGGGATGACCATCAGCGCATCGCGCGGCCTGATGTCCCATCGCGTCCTGGCCGCTCGTGCGATATCCAGCCCGTGGATGACCTGTTCCCCGAGGAGCAGGCTGGTCATCGTCGAGGGGCTGAGCACAAGGCCGTTGGCCGTCGGGATCGCGGCGGCCTCGTCTGCCGTGGCGGCCGCCGCCAGGTACGTCACTGCCGCTTCCTCGAGCATGTCGGCGAGCCGGCGCATGTCGCGTTCCGGGAGTTCGTTCGAGTTGGCGGGCATTGACCATGGCGCTCATCTCCGATGGCGACTCCGGCGGCCGGTTGGCATGTGTCATATAGCCGTTGGTGTGTCGAGTCAATGCCTGCGCATAGTCGCGAAGCTCGCCGATCATGTGGGCCGCCGTCTCCGCGGCGGTCCAGGTCAGCCCGGGCACGGGCGCTGCCCCGTCGTCCACCCGACGGAGAAGTTCGGCGGATCTGCCTGCCGCTTCACGGAGAGCGCTGCGTGTCGCGTCGTGCGCGTTGCGAGTGTCTTCGGCGGGATCCGGTGGGTCGTAAGCGTAGCGGAAGTCATAGGGCAACTATTTCACATAATGACACTATGTCAATAGGGTAGGCTGGTCCCACCGACGAGAAAAGTGAGAGCCATGCCGGGTTCGGCGCCTTCGGAGCAACCGTCGTCGTTGCGTGCCGAGCAGGTCGCCCAGACCCGCGCCGCACTGGTGGCCGCGGGCCGCAGGCTCTTCGGCGAGAACGGCTTCCGCGGCACATCGGTCGAGGACCTCGCTCGCGAGGCGCGAGTGACGACTGGGGCGCTGTATCACCACTTCCCCACCAAGACAGCGCTTTTCGAGGCGGTCTTCGTGACGCGCACATGGAGATGATGGCGGCGTCCACCGAGGCGGCCATGGGCGCGAAGGACGGGCTGGACGAGCTCGCGCTTGGCTTCGACGCCTTTCTCGACGGGGTGCTGCAGCCCGATGTTCAGCGGATCCTGGTGCTGGACGGACCCGCGGTCCTCGGCCTGGCCCGATACACCGAGCTCGACGAGCAGTACGCCTACGCGGTGATCGTGCACTCGCTGACGGAAGCCGCGAAGGCCGGGACGATCCAGATCGACGACCCGGAAACCGCGACCAGGCTGCTGCTGGGCGCCCTGACCCGTGGCGCGATGCTGATCGCGAACTCGCCCAACCCCGTGAAGACGCGACACGCGGTGGCCAAGTCGATGCGGGCACTGTTGAACAGCTTCACACCATGACAGGCCGATGGGACCCGTTCCGTCCGCTCGACATGCTGGCCGGCTTGTGGTCGACCGCGGCCGTCGCGCCGGTCAACAGCGGTGCCGCCGTCGCCTACCGGACGCTGTTCGTGACACTTCGCCGCCTGGTCGTCGGACGCACGCTGCGGTCCGGCTCGACGAGGGCGACATCACACTGACCGTCACGGAGTTCGATTCCCGGCTCGATGTCCGCGGGCTGTCCGTCGGCCAACTCAATGACGTCCGGCTCGCCGCGCGCGACATCCGTTGGGACGACAACAAATTGGACAGCGCAACCGTCGTGCTACACAACGTCTACCTCCGGCCGAGCGCGCCACCGGTACTGGTGGCCGCGCCCGTCGAGCTGTCCCTGGAACTGCCCGCTGACACCCTCGACGACTGGTTCCGGCTTGTGGCGCCGCGGCTTGTCGGGCGAGATCGGTCCCGACGGCGTCGCGCGGCTGCGCCTCGCGCGTCGGCCGGGGCTTGGCCATCTCGAGGTCGACGCGAACCTGGACGGATCGACGCTGCGGCTGAAGCCGCGGGGGCTGGTGCTGGGGGGCAAGCGGCTGCGGCTGCCGGAGCGCACGCCTGCCTACCCGGTGCATCTGCCGGAACTGCCCCATGGTCTCCAGCTCACGGAAATCGGCTTCGCGCCGGACCTGTTGTGCCTGTCCGGCTCCCTGCCGGAATGGCGCATCAAGGTGCCGCGCCGGCGCTTGGAGGATGTCATCAGTCAGCTCAGCGCGGTAGGACGGCCTCTCAACCTGACCCGGCTCGGCCGCGGGTAAGACCTGAACCTGTGGCGTAGGTATCCGACGGTGTCGCCCCAAACAGTTGTCTCGGTCGTCCAGGAAAACCACGCCAGGATCGAAGGCCGCCCCTTACGGGAGTACGTCCCGCTGTTTGTCGAGCGCAGCGCGAAAAGGGACCTCGCTCAACTCGGCTGATCGCCAGCACCGACGGCACGCGCGCGCGCATCACAGGTCGAACTCGCTCTGCGCCGCTAGAGTCACGCTCATGTCTGACGGCTGTACACCCGCTACGTCGCAATGGGTGACAGCCAAACCGAGGGACTGTGGGACGGAGACGATTCCGACGGAATCGTCGGGCTTCGCCGATCGGCTGGCCGCGATGCTCGACGCACTGCATCCCGGCCTGCAGTACGCCAATCTCGCCATCCGCGGCCGCCGGATCCGCGACGTGCTCGACGACCAACTGCCGCAGGCGTTGCGATGCGGCCCGATTTGGTCACCGTCTGCGTCGGGCATGAACGACATCACCCGGCCGGGATTACTTTTCGATCGCGCACTCGCCGATCTGGACTTGCTGAACCAGCGGCTCGCCGAATCCGGTGCGACCGTGGTGACCACGACGTTCCCCGACATCGGACGCATCGTGCCGATCGGCAGGGTTCTCGCTTCACGTGTACTGCGGACGAACGAGGCCATCGTCACGGCGGCCGACCGCCACGGGTTCAGGCTCGTCGACCTGTGCGAGCGCACCGTCGATGACCCAGCCGGCCACGTGGAGCGACGACCGCGTCCACGGGTCGACGAAAGGGCACATTCTGTTCGCTGCCGCGGCAGCCGAGGCTCTCAATCTGCCTGGCAGTAACCATGATTGGGCGCGGGCCGATCCGGCGGTAGGCGGATCGACGGTGCAAGCCCGCATCTACTCGCAATTGCTGTGGACGAAGAACATGCTCGCCCCGTGGATGTGGCATCATGCCCGCGGCGAGTCCAGCGGCGACGGCCGTGAGCCGAAGCGTCCGAAGCTGGAAAGCCTGGTCGGTTAGAAACCGAGGAGCCCGAGCGGAATCGGCGATTCGCCTGCCCCGATCGACTCCACCACCTTCGGGCACAGGAACGAAATGGCAAGCCCGGTGAACATGTTGGCTCCCCCGAGCGACATGCCGGTGGTATCGGCGACCTTCGCCGCGACATCGGCGGCGTTCTGGCCCGGATCGGACAACATCGGGCACACGGACTGTCCCAGCGCGACCACATTTGCCGGATCGGTGTTGCCTGCCGAGCCCGGCGTTGGTCACCGCGTTGAGGAACGCGTCGCTGCTCGGATCGGCCTGAGCAGGCGCCGCCAGCACCGAGCGGCTGCGATCAGCCCGGCAAACATCGGCCATTGCGCCAACGGGCCTCGTGAGTCTGTGCACCTGCAGCATCGTAGGGTACGAACCGATTAGGGGCTAACAGGCACGTCAACTAGGCTGGCACGATGCCGAAATCACCCGAGACCCGCGGCGGGCTGAAGCCGCATTTCGAGGATGTCCAGGCACACTACGACCTGAGTGACGACTTCTTCGCGTTGTTCTTGGATCCGACGCGGACCTACAGCTGTGCCTACTTCGAGCGCGACGACATGACGCTGGAAGAAGCGCAGATCGCCAAGATCGATCTGGCGCTTGGCAAGCTCGGGCTGCAGCCCGGCATGACGCTGCTGGACATCGGCTGCGGCTGGGGCGCCACGATGCGGCGGGCCATCGAGACGCTATGACGTCAACGTCGTCGGCCTGACGCTGTCGAAAAACCAGGCCGCCCACGTCCAGAAGACCTTCGACGAACTGGACAGCCCGCGCACCAAGCGGGTGTTGCTGCAGGGCTGGGAGCAGTTCGAGGAGCCTGTCGACCGGATCGTCTCCATCGGTGCGTTCGAGCATTTCGGTCACGAGCGCTACCCCGACTTCTTCAAGATGGCCTACGGCGCGCTGCCGAAAGGCGGTGTCATGCTGCTGCACACCATTGTCGGTGAGAACCCCGCGCGTGCAAAGGAACTCGGCTTTCCGCTGACGTTCGAGCTGGCGCGCTTCATCAAGTTCATCATGACCGAGATCTTCCCCGGCGGACGGTTGCCGTCGGTGCCGATGGTCGAGGAGCGCGCCGCAGAAGGCGGGTTCACCTTGACGCGCAAACAGGCGCTGCAGCCGCACTACGCCCGCACGCTGGACATCTGGGCCGCGGCGCTGGAGGCGAAAAAGGACGAAGCGATCGCCATCCAGTCCGAAGAGGTATACGAGCGCTACATGCGCTACCTCACCGGCTGCGCGAAGATGTTCCGCGACCGCCAGGTCGACGTCGTCCAGTTCACCCTGCAGAAGTAGCGCGCTACACGCCGGTCCAGGCGGCGTCCAGACGGTCGGCGACATCGATGACTTTCGCCTTCACCGATTCGGGGCTGTCGATCTCCCCTGCCACGTGCGCGGAGATGAACCGCCGGATCTCGGCGTCGACACCCGCGACGATCCGCAACAGCTCTCCCCGAAGGGATTTCGACGTGACATGGATGGCGATGTCCGAGGGCCGCGGCTTCTGGACGTCGAGGATGAGCAGAAGTGGCTCGGCGGCGCGTGCGGTGGCGCTCAACGAGATCTCGCCGAACACCATGAACTTCGGCTTGTCGATCCGCAGGTCGATCACCATGTCGATCTCCAGCGGGATGCGAATCGCGAACGTGATCAGCTCGCCGTTGGACCGGGTGACCCGCGGCTCCTGGATTCGCACCTTGGCGGTGACCTTTGCGATCCCGCCGGGCCCCTGCCCCATCGGTCCCATCTCGAACTCGTCACCCGCGATCGTGGCGATTGCGCCCCCGACGCGCTCCTCTGTCACCGCGATCTCATAGAACCGCCGGCCGAATTCCTCGTAGGACAGGTACTCGTAGTCATCCATAGGCGTCTACCGTCTCATGTCCGCCGGGCGCGGCGGCCGGCAACGCTTCTGGAAGCTCGGTTGTCTTCCTGCCCCTGCGGGCCTCGGCCCAGTCTCCGGGCGCCGTCGCACTCAAACATGACGCCCTTCTAGGGGCCGACCGTTAGGATTTGGCGAGGGCCATCGGGCCACAGTGGGGCCCGATCACAAAACCCAAGGTGGGGACATGTTTCGCAACCTAGTCATCGCGGCCGCCGCGGCGTGTGCCGCTCTCGGTAGTGCACCTGTGGCCATGGGCGAGCCGAACGACAACCTGTACTTCGACAAGCCGGGTCGCTACGCAACCGACGTGCCCTTCATGAACTACGACGCGCACATGGCCGGGCCCTGCGACAACTTCGAGATAAACACGTTCGGACGGGGCCCGGGCGGTGAGCCGCTGCAATGCCACTGGATCCCGAACCAGTGGCCGCCGGTGTACACGGGATTCTGGGTGGCTTCGCCTCCATTGTTCGGCGTACAGGAAATCGGCTCGCCGTGCCCGGCGGATCAGGCGGCCGCGCAGGCGCCCGACGGGCGTCCGATGCTGTGCCTTGGCGAGCAGGGCTGGCAGCCCGGGTTCCTCACCGGCAACGGCTTCTTCCCGACATAGCCGACTAGTTCGATCCGAGTTCGAAGTTCCGCCGGATACCGGCGAGCATTTCGGTGTGCGCCTCGACCGCCTTGCGAGTGGTCACCGAGGCCAGCGGCCGCGGCGCTTCTATCCGAATCTGCTCGACGACGCGGGTGCCCGTCCCGGCGGGCTCGAAGGCCACCGTGCTGGTCAGCCGCACGCGGGGGAACTGGCGGGCCTCTGACAACACGTCGCCGGTGACCGGGACATACAGCCGCGCAACATACGTCGTCCGCAAGCGCAGCGGCCCTAACGGGATCCGGTCGCCGACCCGGTAGGTCTGCACATAACCGTCGGCCGTCTCGCTGCGGTCGACGGTGCGGACGGTAATCACCAAGGGATGCACGAGCTTGATGTTGTTCAGGTCGGTGTAGAAGTCACGGACGTCGTCGGGTGGGCCAGGCACGTGCTCGGCGAGCGTGCGCTCCACCCGCGTGATCCACCGGCTCACGGTGGACAATCTAATCCGCCCGGCCTCGCCGGAGAATGCCATATGCTCAATAAGGAGAATCACGTATCCGGTAAGCTCGCTGGGCACCTGCTTAGCAGCGTGTCGTAGCGGCCCTGTCGACGACGGATTGGAGCCTTCGCCATGACCTCATCGCCGCGGGAAGCCGTCGCAACCCGTTACGCGGGTACGCGGGTCCCGCGGGTGGAGGACACCCGCCTTCTGACCGGCCATGGCACGTTCGTCGATGACGTATCCGCCCGGGGATGCTGCACGCGTGCTTTGTGCGCAGCCCCTTCGCCAAGGCCCGCATCAAAGCCATCGATGCTTCCGGTGCGCTCGCTCTGCCGGGCGTGCACGCCGTGTTGGTGGCCGAGGATCTGAACCCGGATGTGAAGGAGGCGTGGCACGCGGTCGCAGGCAAGGACATCGCCGACACGCCACGGCCGCCACTGGCCGAAGGCGAGGCGAAGTTCGTCGGTGACCCGGTCGCACTCGTCATCGCCGACACGCGCTACCTCGCCGAGGATGCGGTCGAGTTGGTCGACGTCGATTACGAGCCTCTGCCCGCCGTGGCCGACTTCACCAAGGCCGTCAACTCCGACGTCGTGGTGCACGACGCCTATCCCGACAACATCGCGGGCGGAATGGGTGGAGCGCCCCCGACGAGGAAACCTTCTCGTCGGCCGCGCATGTCGCATCGGCGCATGTCTACCAGCAGATCTACGCACCGGTCCCGATAGAAACGCGGGGCCTGGTCGTCGAGTGGGAGGCATCCTCGCGCGAACTCACGATGTGGGCATCGACGCAGACACCCCACGAACTGCGCGCATTCGCCGCGCGGCTGCTCGGGATCCCTGCACAAAACGTCCGGGTGATCATGCGCGACACCGGTGGCGGGTTCGGTCAGAAGGTCGTCCCGATGCGCGAAGACATGTGCATCATGCTGGCCGCCAGGAAGGTACCCGGCGCGCTGAAGTGGATCGAGGACCGGCGCGAGAACCTGATGTCGGCGGGCCAGGCGCGTCACGTCGACGGGGACGTCCGGATGGCTTTTGACGAGGACGGCAACATCCTGGCCGCCGATATCGACTTCGTCCAGGACATCGGCGCGTATCCGACGCCGTATCCGGTGCTGACCACCGCGGCGATCGGCATGTTCTTTCCCGGCCCGTACCGGGTGCCGAAGTCCAGCTTCAACTACAAAACGGTGTTCTCGAACACCGCGGGGCTGGCGGCCTACCGCGGACCGTGGCAGTACGAAACCCTCACGCGCGAAATACTTCTCGATATCGCGGCGCGGAAAATGGACATGGATCCCGTGGAACTGCGCCGCCGCAACATCCTGCGCGGCGATGAGATGCCCTACTTCAATCCCAACGGCATGCCCTACGAGCACGTCGCGCCGGCGGACACGTTCGAGCAGGCCGTGAAGATCCTCGACCACGAGGGCTTCCGCAAGGAACAGAAGGATGCGCTCGAGAAGGGGCGCTACATCGGCCTCGGGTTCTCGGCGTATATCGAGCCGACGGGTGCGGCCACCGGCCACCTTGGCACCGAGGGCGCGACGATCCGCATGGAGCCGACCGGCAAGATCAACGTCTACGTGAACGGCGGATCGACCGGCAACAGCATCGAGACCACGGTGGTCCAGCTGACCGCCGACGCGCTGGGCGCCGACATCTCCGACGTTTCGACGATCCAGGGCGACACCGCGGTGACGCCGTACGGCGCAGGCACGCAGGGCAGCCGCAGCGGTCCGATGACGGCGGGCGCCGTCAACGAGGCGGGCACCATATTGCGCAAGCAGATCGTCGCGATGGCGGCGCACCGGCTTGAGGTCGACGAGGCCGACATCGAGCTGGGCAGCTCACGGGCCAGCGTCCGCGACGATCACGACAAGTATGTGACCTTCGCCGACCTGGCCTACCGCTCGTATTACGAGCCCTCCCAGCTGCCGCCCGGCATGGCGGCCACGCTGGAGGCCACCGCGCGCTTCACCTCGCAGACAATGATCCACTGGGCCAACGCCACGCACGCGTGCACCTGCGAGGTCGACGTGCAGACCGGCCACGTCAGCCTTACCCGCTACATCGTCAGCGAGGACGTCGGCCCGATGATCAACCCGAACGTGGTGGAAGGCCAGATCGCAGGCGGCACCGTGCAGGGCATCGGCGGCGCCCTGCTGGAGAACATGGTCTACGACGACGCAGGCAACCCACTGTCCTCGACATTCGTCGACTACCTGGTGCCAACGGCCACCGAAGTCCCGCCGATCGAGTATGGACACGTCGAGATCCCCGGTCCCGGCGTCGGCGGATACAAGGGCTGCGGTGAAGGCGGTGCCATCGGGTCGACTCCCGCGGTCATCAACGCCATCAACGACGCGCTGGCTCCGCTGGGTGTGACGCTCACGCGCCTTCCTGCGAGCCCCGCGGCGATCGTCGAACTAATCGAGCAAGCCGAGACGGGCGCACCAGGAAAGGACCGCTAGGCGTGGAGCTGAACAACGAATTCCGGGTCGCGGTGCCTGCAGCCAAGACGTGGGAGGTGCTCACCGACGTCGAGCGAGTTGCGCCGTGCATCCCAGGGGCCCAACTGCTGTCCGTCGACGGCGACGACTTCACCGGCGCGGTGAAGGTGAAGGTCGGCCCGATCACGGTGTCCTATAAGGGCGATGCCACATTCCAGGAGAAGGACGCGGCCGCACAGCGGGTGGTGATCAAGGCCAGTGGAAAGGAGACGCGGGGCAGCGGCAACGCCGCGGCACTCGTGACAGCCCAGCTGAAGGACGAAGGCGAGGCAACCCACGTTTCGATCACGACCGACCTCACCATCTCGGGCAAGGCCGCGCAGTTCGGCCGCGGAGTGCTCGCCGACGTGTCGACGAACCTGATCGGCCAGTTCGCCAGGAACCTGGAGGCTGATCTGCTCGGTGGCTCCGCGCCGTCCGCGCCGGCGGCGAGCGCCGCCATCCCGGCTGCCGCTACGGCCGATGCCGGCGATTCCGTTGATCTGTTGAAAGTCGTTGCGGCGCCGATGGCCAAGCGGATCGCCCCGGTTCTTGCCGCGGTGGCCGCGGGTGCGGCGGTCGGATTCCTGCTGGGCAGGCGCAAGCCTGCGCACCCGGCCGCGGAGCTGGCCGACGAGCTGCAGGCGGCCCTGGCGCGGCTGCTGTTCATGAAGCGCGGCCGCATTCGCCTACCACCGGCCCGGCACGGTCGCAGAGGCCGTGCAGATGCTCGGCGAGTTCGGTGAGGACGCCAAGATCCTCGCCGGCGGGCAAAGCCTGGTGCCGATGCTCGCAATGCGGCTGACGTACTTCGAAAACCTCATCGACATATCCCGAGTCGACGAATTGAAGAACGTCGAACTCCGTGACGGCGACAGTCTTCGTCGGCGCAGGCACACCGCACGCTCTGGTCGGCATGGACGACGAGGTCGCCGAATCGGTGCCGCTGTTGACGCTGTCGACGCCCTACATCGGCCACTTCCAGATCCGGACCGGGGCACGCTCGGTGGTGCGATCGCGCACGCCGACCCCGCCGCCGAGTACGCCGCGGTGGCGCTCGCCCTCGATGCGACGATGGAAGCGACATCGTCTCGAGGGCGCAGGGAGATCCGCGGCGGCCGAGTTCTTCACCGGCCTGTGGGAGACGTCGTTGGCGCCCGACGAGATCCTGACCGGGGTGCGGTTCCCGGTCTGGGGCGGCCGATCGGGGTTCGCGGTCGAGGAATTCGCCCGTCGCCACGGTGATTTCGCCATCGCGGGCGCCACTGTCGCGGTGGAGCTCGATGAAGACGACCGAGTGGCCCGCTGCGGAATCGGACTGCTCGGCCTCGGCTCGACGCCGCTGCGGGGTTCGGTCGCCGAGGACCGCCGTCGATCGGCCAGCCCGTCGCCGCGGTCACCGCCGATGAGGTCGGCAGGCTCGCGATGAGCGGGCTCTCCGACATTCCCGCCGACCTGCAGGGCTCGGCGGACTACCGAGCCCGAGTGGGAGCCGCGATGGTGGCCCGGGCATGGATCGCAGCGGTCCGCGAGGCCGAAACGTCAGGGACGGAGGCGATCCATGCATGAGCAACCGATCGAGATGACCGTCAACGGCCGCCCGCAACGAAGCGTGGTCGAACCGCGGCTGACGCTCGCGGACTTCCTGCGCGAGAAGTGCGGACTGACCGGCACCCACCTCGGCTGTGAGCACGGTGCCTGCGGCGCGTGCACGGTGCTGCTGGACGGTCAGGCGGTGCGCTCGTGCCTGGTCTTCGCCGTGCAAGTGGACGGCCAGGAGGTGACCACCGTCGAAGGTATCGCGGGTGACGACGGCGAGCTGTCGCCCGTGCAGTCCGCGCTGCGGGAATGCCACGGACTGCAATGCGGCTTCTGCACACCGGGATTCGTCACGTCGATCACCGCACTGCTGCGCGACAACCCAGAGCCCACCGACGAGGAGATCCGCGAAGGACTGTCCGGCAACTTCTGCCGGTGCACCGGATATCAGGGCATCATCAACGCGGTGCACCGCGCCGCGCAGGCGTAAAACCTCCTAGCCGCTAGGCCTTCTCGGGCGCGTATCCCAGCGTGCCCTTGATCTCCAGGTACTCCTCGAAACCGAACTCGCTCCACTCGCGCCCGTTCCCGCTGCGCTTGTAGCCACCAAAGGGGGTGTTCAGGTCGAAGGCGTGGTTGATGGCGACCTGCCCGGCCCGGATCCGGCGCGCCAGCTCGCGGGCGGCATCCAGGTCTGCGGCCGAAACATAGCCCGCCAGACCGTAATCCGTGTCGTTCGCGATGTCGACAGCCTGATCGAGATCGTCGTAGGGCAGGATGCACAGCACCGGGCCGAAGATCTCTTCGCGGGCGATCGTCATGTCGTTGGTGACATCCGAGAACACGGTCGGCTTGACGTAGTAACCGGTGTCGAGTCCGTCCGGCCGTCCCGGTCCGCCGACCGCCACCGTCGCGCCCTCGTCGATGCCCTTCTGGATCAGCCCCTGCACCTTGTCGAACTGAACCTTGGACGCCACCGGGCCGATCGCCCTCTTGTCGTCGGGGTCGCCGACCGCCACGGCTTCGGCCACACCGCGCGCGATCTCGGCCGCTTCCGCGATGCGGTCCCGGGGAACGAGCATGCGCGACGGCGCATTACAGCTCTGGCCGGAGTTGACCATCATGGTGGCCACGCCCGCGGTGACGCTCTCGGTGAACTTCTCGTCGCCGATGACGATATTCGGGCTCTTGCCGCCGAGCTCCTGGGTCACGCGCTTCACCGTGGCAGCCGCGTTCTTCGCGACGTCGACGCCTGCGCGGGTCGAGCCGGTGAAGGACACCAGGTCGATGTCGGGATGGCTGGAAATCGCCGCGCCGACACCGGCGCCGTCGCCGAAGACCATGTTGTAGACCCCGGCGGGCACTCCCGCCGAATCCATCACCTCGGTGAAGATCTGTCCCGAATACGGAGCCACCTCCGACGGCTTCAGCACCATCGTGCAGCCCGTGGCCAGCGCCGGGAACACCTTGCATGCGATCTGGTTGATGGGCCAGTTCCACGGCGTGATCAGGCCGCAGACGCCGATCGGCTCCTTGAGGATCAGCGTCGCCCCGCGCTGCTCCTCGAAGGAGAAGTTCTTCAGCGCGTCGATGGTGCCCATCAGGTGGCCGATCCCCATCATCACCTGCGGGCCGGCCGCCAACGAGGGCGGCGCACCCATCTCCTCGTGCACCGCGTCGGCGAGATCGCCAGAACGCTTCTGGTACTCCGCGGCGATCGCCTGCAGCAGGTCCAGCCGCTCTTCGCGGGTGCTGACCGACCACGTCGCGAACGCCTTGCGCGCCGCCTTGACCGCCTTGTCGACGTCGGCCGCGGTGCCGATCGCGATCTTGCCCGACACCTGCTCGGTGGTCGGGTTGTCGACGTCGAGCGTCTTCGGCTCCGTCGGGTCGACCCACTGGCCGTCGATGTAGAACTTCAGATATTCACGCATGACAGTCATCCTAAAATTCTGCGCGGTCCGACCGCGACGCTACTGGGTGCCTTCTGCATACCATGTCCTGAATTCGTCGTATTTCGGCATCTCCTCCGAGTTCGCCTTCGGGTCGATGCAGACGTGCACGACAGCCGTCTTGCCGCTGGCGAAGGCCCGCTCGATGGCCGGCCCCATCTCGTCTTCCTTCTCGACGTACTCGCCGTGACAGCCGAAGCCCTCTGCGATCTTGTCGAAGCGCACGTCCTTGCTCCAGTGCACGCCCGGCTGCGGCGACGGCTGCTCGAACGTGCGCTTGTAGACGCCGACCTCCAATCCCCACTGATGGTCGACACCAACCACGCAGACCAGGGGCAGGTTCTCTCTGCGCCGCGGTCTCGAGTTCGGCGATGTGGAACAGGAACGCGGAGTCGCTGGTCAGCAACATGACAGGCCGCTTGCGCCCCTCGGCGACCGATGCGCCGACCGCATACGGCAGTCCTGTGCCCAGGTGACCGAAGTTCTGGTTCCAGATCACGTCGCGCGGCTTCGCCTGTGAATAGGTCCACTGGAAGATGACGGTCGCGCCCCCGTCGCGCACCATGATGCCGTCCTTCGGGAACGCCTTGGTGGCCTCGACCACGAAGCGGGCCGGGTGCACCGGCGTCCTACCGGTCGGGGCGTTCTCCGCGAGCTGGGCCAGCTCCTCGGCATCCTCCTTGATCCACCGGTCCGAGGTCGGCGGAAGGTTGCCGCGGTGTATCCCGGAGGGCTTCGACCAGCTGCGGCACCACACCTCGGAGGTCGCCGACAAGGGGAACGTCGATCGGCCGGTTCACGCCGATCGCGACCGGATCCTGCTCGACCATCACCCATTTGCGGTTGGCATCGTTGTCCGCCCAGTGCCTGGTCCTGCCGTAGTGGCTCGGCTCCCCCAGCTCTGTGCCCAGTGCCACACACAGGTCGGACTTCACCACCGCTTCGACGGCCGCCGGGCGAGAATCCGTAGGCGAAGGTGCGGTCCTCGAGCCCAGGGATGAACGACGTGCCGCCCGAGGTCTGGATCACCGGGCAGGCCATCAGGTCGGCGAGTTCCTTCACCGGCGCACCGGTGCGCGATGTGTGGACTCCGTGGCCCACCAACAGGATTGGGCTCTTGGCCTCGCGGATCAACTTCGTGGCCTCGGCGACTTCGCGTGCACCCGCACCCTGATTGACGAGCCGATAGCGGCTCGGTGGCAGCGCTTCAGGCACGTCGAGCTCCTCGAGGATCACGTGGGACGGGAACTCGATATAGGAAGGGCCCGGTGTCCCGGACATGGCGCGCCGGATCGCCTCACGGACGATCTCGTCGGTTTGGTCGGCATACTCGATCGAGCTGCTGTACTTCACCGATGGCGTGAAAAGGCCTTCCTGCTGCACGAATTGGATGCGGCCGCGGCGCACTCGGCGCTCGGTGATGCGGGCCCGCTGACCGCCGAGGAAGATCACCGGCGAGTTCTCCACCAGTGCACACATCATCGCGCCGGAGATGTTGGCCACGCCGGGGCCCAGCGTGCCGATGCACAGGCCCGGCTTGCCCGTCATGCGCGACGCCGCCTCCGCCATGAACCCGGCGCTCAGCTCGTGGTGCGGCGCGACGACGGACCAGCCCCGCGCGTCGGCTTCGGCGAACATGTGCACGAAGTTGGGGTCGGGAATGCCGAACAGCGTGTTGACGCCCTCGGCCTCGAAGAGGTCGAGAATGCGTTTGTAAACGGGTACGCCCATGTGAAACTCCTTGATTCCTTTACAGATAGCGTCGAGCCAGTTGTCTGCGGTGATCCGCAGGTGATCCGAACAGTGAACGGTTCAGCGCGGCGCGCTTGAGGTAGATGTGGATGCCGCTCTCCCACGTGTATCCGATGCCGCCGTGTAGCTGCATGGCCTTGCCGACGACGTCGACGGCCGCTGCTGCTGGCGTAGGACTTGGCCATCGCGACCGCGGCACCGGCATCGGGGCGGTCCTCAGCGATGGCCCCGACGGCCGCGCCGACCAGCTGGCGCGACACCGAGATCTTCACCAGCATGTCGGCGCACGCGTGCTTCACGGCCTGAAACGACCCGATGGGACGGCCGAACTGCTGGCGCACCTTCGCGTAGGACACAGTCGCGGAAAGCATCGCCTCGGCACATGCCCAGGCTGTCGCATGCGACCGCGGTCGCTGCGCGGTCGAGCAGGCCGCGGGCGGCGGATTGGGATCGCCGTCGAAGCGGAGGATCTCCGACGCCTCAATGCCTTCGGCCGACACCGTCGCCAGGCGGCGCGTTTCATCGAGCACCGGTTGCGGTGTCACGGTCACGGCGCGCATCGGCGACGCCATCGTCAGTGACCACCAGAACCCGATCGGCGCCTTCGGCGTCAGGCACGAACTCCGACGATCCGACAGCGACGGCCAGCCGACGGCGCCGGACGCGACATCGGCGAGCAATCTGTCGCGAGTGTCGCTTGGCTGCAACGCATTCAAGGCGCCGGCCGCCAGTACCGCGCTGCCGAGGTAGCTGTTGGCGCTGGCGGCGCGCCCCATCTCCTCGCAGACGACAGCCACCTCGGCAAATGTCGCGCCGGCTCCGCCGAACTCCTCGGGCACCTCCAAGCCGACCCACCCGGCGTCGACGAGCGCCGGCCACTCGATTGCGCGGTCCTTGGCGAGCAGGTCGCCCGCCACCGTCCTCAGCTCTGCGTGGAACTCCTCGAACTCGGCCGCCATCAGACCACGCTCGGCTCGCGCGGCAGTCCGAGACCGCGTTCGGCGATGATCGTCCGTTGGATCTCGCTCGATCCGCCGGGGATCGTCCATTCCCAGGAGCCGATGAAATCCAGCACCCACGAGCCGGACTCCCAGCCGCTGGATGCCGATTTGACGAGGTCGGTGTGCGCAGGCAGTCCGCCGATCTCGGCGCCGAAATCGGTCATGCGCTGCAGCAGCTCGCTGTAGTACAGCTTGACGACCGACGCGTCGGCTGGGCCCGCAGTGCCGGCCTCGGTGTTCTCCACGAGCTCGGCGGCATAGCCCGCGCAGGCCCGTGATCTCGGTCTCGAACTCCGCCAGCCGGTCGGCGACGATCGGGTCGTCGGTGGGACAGGACTGCACGAGCCAGCGGAAGCCCGCGTTGCCGAGGCGTTCGGCGAGTTCCAGCATCGTCATGCCGCGTTCGGCGCCCAGCGTCGCCTGGGCCACCTGCCAGCCGGCGTTCTCCGCGCCGACGAGATTGCCGGCGGGAATCTGAACGTCGTTGAGGAAGATTTCGCAGAAGTGCGAGTCGCCGACGGCGTTGCGGATCGGCCGCACCTCGACCCCGGGAGTCGTCATGTCCAGCAGGAAATACGAAATGCCCTTGCGCTTCGGGGCATCCGGGTCGGTGCGGGCCAGCAGCAGGCACCAGTCGGCGTGCATGCCGCCGCTGGCCCACAGCTTCTGCCCGTTGACGACGTAGCCGTCGCCGTCCCGGCGCGCCGTGGTCCGCAGGCTCGCCAGATCCGATCCGGCTTCGGGTTCGGAGAATCCCTGAACCCAGATCTCGCCGTCGAGGATGGCGGGCAGATGCCTGCGGCGCTGCTCGTCGGTGCCCGGCGGCGAGCAGGGTCGACGCGGCGTGATGGATGCCGACGAACGCGAGCACGAGTCGGGGCGCATCGTGGGCGGCCAGCTCCTGGTACAGCACGATCTGCTCGGCGACCGGCATGCCGCCGCCCCACTCGCGCTGGCCAGTGCGGTACCGCGAAGCCGGCGCGCATGCAATTCGGCGAACCACGCCTTCTGAAAGCGGACGAATTCCTCGTCGCTGACCCCGGTTTGCGCCGCCCGCCAGTTGGCCGGGATGTGCTCTTCACACCAGGTCCGCACGGATGGCTGTCCGGAAGTCGTCGATATCGGCTGTCATGCGTACAACCCCGCGAGTCCGTCACCGCCCACCCGGCGGGTCAGTGCGTCGCGGGTCGCGGACAACCCGAGCGGTAGTCGCCGCATCGGCTGGCTGTAGCGAGACAGCCAGGACAATGTGGTCTCGTCGCAGAACCCGACCGCGCCGTGCAGCTGATGGCACACCCGGAAGACCGCCTCTGCCGCCTCGATGGCCGACATCCGCAGCGCGAGCGCGTCTTCGAGAGCTTCGTCCTTACCGGTGCCAACGCTCCACAGCGCGTACTTGGCGAGAATCTCCAGTCCGCTGCGTTCGACTTCGGCGTCGGTGAGCTGGAACTGCACTCCCTGAAACGGCGACAGCGGCTGGCCGAACTGCTTGCGCAGGCTGACATGCGCGATGGTGAGCTCGACGGCGCGATCGAGCATGCCGAGCAGCGTCCAGCACGGCAGCACGAGCCCGAGCGCCACGTCGCTTCGTGCCGTCGCGGTCGGTCTCCGAAAGCTCGAGATCGGTGACGAATGCCGGCGACCGGTGACACCGCGGCCGACGACCGCGCTTCGGACGCCGGCCAATGTGACTGCCGCCCAGCGTGGTCTCGACGCCGCGCGATCGCAGCCGCCGGACGGTTCCCGCCGACCACGACGAGCCCGTCGACGTCGAGGTCCACCGGCCGGGCCAGCCGCTCGGCGACCGGGTAGGGCAACGCCCAGTAACCCGCACTGCGGCACAGTGCCGCGGCGGCTTCCAGCCCGTCGGCGTCGGTGCGGGCGTCGAGCTCCCAGGCCCCGAGCTCGTTGAGCACTGGGCCGACGAGTGTGTCGCGGGTTTCGGACTTCGCTTCGGCCTGCTGCACGAGCTGGTCACCGCCTGCGGCCTCGAACGCCCGAAGTGCCTGCCGGCCAAATTCTTTGGCGTCGTCGCTGAGATCGAGGATCATCTTCTCATGATGCCTTTCCGCCGCGCAGCAGCAAGGCTCGGGACAGCAGGATGCGCTGCATCTCGATACTGCCGGAGGAAACGGTGGAGGCCTGCGAGTACTTCCAGTGGTCCTCGGCCTCGCCGAGGAACCAGCGGCCGCCCGGATCGTCGGGCGACACCTCGGCAGCGATGTCCATCAGCACTTCGGCGCTGTCCTGATCCAGTTTCGTCACGGCGATCCGGTACGCGGCGGCGTCGCCGGGCTGGATGCGCCCGCTACTCTGCAGCGACACAACGCGATAGGCGAGCAGGCGGGCCCGGCGGCAATGCGTCAGCATGCGCACCCAGCGGCCGCGCAACTCCGCGGGCAGTTCCTCCCACCGGTCGCCGAGCACCGACGGGGCCGCTGCGAGCAGCCGCTCACAGCGCGCGTACCGGGCGATACCCACGCGCTCGAAGGACATCACGTCCTGGACGATGGACCACCCTGGTCGACCTCGCCGAGCACGTCGGCCCGGGTGACCCGCAGGTCGTCGAAGAACACCTCGTTGAGGTGGTGCGGGCCCATCATGCAGCGGATCGGTCTGACCTGGATCGCCGGATCATCCATCGGCACAAGGAAGATCGTCAGACCCTGCTGCTTCTTCTCCCCCTTGTGGGTGCGCGCGAGCAGGAAGCACCACTGCGCCATGGTCGCGTAGGAGGTCCAGATCTTCTGGCCGCTGACCAGCCAGCCATCGCCGTCTGGCGTGCGGTGGTCCGCAGCGACGCGAGGTCAGAACCCGCCTCAGGTTCGGAGAAGCCCTGGCACCAGATGACTTCGCCGCGCGCGATGGGCGGCAGGTGTGTGCGCTGCTGCTCTTCGGTGCCGTGCCGCATGATGATCGGACCGACCCAGTTGACGCCCATGTACTGGGCACCGCGCGGTTCGTGATGGGCCCACATCTCCTCGCGGACCACGGTCTGCTCCCATACCGAGGCCCCACCGCCACCGAACTCCTCCGGCCACGACAGGCATAACAGATTCTCGTTCGGCCAGCGTCCGGCAGAACTGCTGGGCCGTTTCGAGGTCGGCGGGATTGTCGGTGAACGCACCCAGAAAGCCTTCCGGCACATGGGTGTTGACCAGGTCGCGCAGCTGGCGTCGAAGCTCCGCTGCCTCAGGCCCCATCTCGAAGTCCACAGGCGTTCCTATCCCGAGCCAACTGCTGGCTCGATGTCGGCCGAGCCCAGTCCCAGCTCGTTGAGCACTCTTCGGTGTCGGCACCCAGTTCGCGGGTGGGGCCCGCGATCCGTCCAGGCGTACGGGAGAACCAGGTCGGCACACCGGGCATACGCACCGGTCCGTACGGGGTTTCCACCGTTTCGAACAAGCCGACCGCGTTCAGGTGCGGATGGTCGAACAGTGCGTCGGGCGTGTTCAGCGGCGCCGCAGGGATTTCCAGCTCGCGGAACAGCGCCATCCACTCGTCGGTCGTGCGCTCCTGCATCGTTTCGGCCACCAGACCGTAGACCTTGTCGATGTCGTTGGCCCGTAGTTCGAGAGTGGCGTACAACTCGGTGGCCCACGCCGGACGGACCGCGTTGACGAAGGCGTTCCAGTGCTTGTCGTTGTAGATCAGCGCCGCGATGTAGCCGTCGCTGGTGCGATACGGCTTCCGATTGGGCGCCACGGTGCGGGGATAGACCGCAGGGCCCAGCGGAGGGTCGAACATGGCGCCGTTGGCGTGTTCGACGAGCATGAACGACGCCATCGTCTCGAACATGCTGACCTCTACCTCTTGGCCCTCACCGGTGCGCTCGCGGTGGAACAACGCCATCATCGTGGCATACAGCGCGGTCAGGCCTGCGACCTTGTCGGCAATGATCGTGCCCACGTAGTTGGCTTCGCCCGTCAGCTGCTTCTGCACGGCGGGCAGCCCGCATTCGGCCTGGATGGTGTCGTCGTAGGCGGGCAGGTCGCGGTTCGGTCCGCGCCTGCCGTATCCGTAGCAGTTCGTGTAAACGATCGACGGGTTGATCGCGGCGACGTCGTCGTAGCCGAAGCCGAGCTTGGTGACCGCCTTTGACCGCATCGAGTGGATGAACACATCGGCCGTCCCGATCAGCGCCCGGAGAGCGGTCTTCCCCTCCTCGGACCGCAGGTTCAATACGACGGCGCGCTTGCCCCGGTTCACGTTGACGTAGACACCGCTCATCCCTGGCGCCGGTCCGATCGAGATGTAGCGGGTGTTGTCGCCCTCGGGCGGCTCGACCTTGATCACGTCGGCGCCCATGTCGGCCATGATCTGGGTGCAGTACGGGCCCATCACCATCGCGGTGAGGTCGACGACGCGCACGCCCTTCAACGGGCCCTGACTATCCACGGACGGCTCCTTGGGCTGCCATGCCGAAGCTGTAGCGGATGTGGTCACCATGGCCGTCGGGCACCACAGGGAAGACAACCGGCTCGGACGTGTCGCGGATCGCCGCCATATGCTCCGCCACGTCGCGCCATCGACCACGACGGTCGGTACACGCCAGGCGTTTCCGCGACGACCGCCCTGGCCACCCGGCCTGCGAGCGCGACGAGGATCTCCCCTGTGATGGAACAAGATTCGTGCGCCAGCCAACCCACGACAGGTGCCACCAGTTCCGGGCCCATCGGCGGATAGGCCGACGTGTCGATTCCGTCAGCCATTCTGGTCACGGCGGCGGGCACGATGACGTTGCTCTTCACACCCTCAGCGGCGCCCTCCATCGCGGCTACGTTGGACAGGCCGATCACGCCCGCCTTCGCGACCGCATAGTTCGCGACTTCGTGGTTCCCGTACAGGCCGCCGATCGACGAGGTCAGCACGATGCGCCCATAGCCGGCTTCGCACATCCGCGGAAACGCCGGGCGGACAACATGAAAGGCACCGCGCAGGTGAACGTCCACGACGGCCTCGAAGTCGTCGTAGGACATCTCCTTCAGCGAGGCCCGCCGAACATTTCCCGCGTTGTGGATCAGGATGTCGATGCGGCCGTAACGGTCGAGCGCGGCGTTGATGATCGCCTCACCCCCGTCGGCCGTCGCCACGGAGTCGGTGCACGCGACTGCTTCGCCGCCTGCGGCGGTGATCTCATCGACGACGTCGTGCGCTGGGGCGCCGTCGATGCCGTCGCCCGTCAGGCTGCCGCCGGGGTCGTTCACGACGACCTTCGCCCCCGCGACGCCAGCAGGAGCGCGTAGTCGGCCCAAGCCCCCGGCCGCCACCGGTGACGACGGCGACCCGATCGTCGAATCTCAGTTCAGGCATTCACGTTCCGAGCTCGAGGCCGTTCAGGTCGCCCTTGTCGCGCCACTCCTTGAGCAGGTCGTCGAACACGTAGAAACCTGCCATGAAGTAATCCCCGAGGAACGACCTGATCCCTTCGCCGAACCCGCTGCCCTCGTTGTTGTAATAGCCCGGCGTGCAGGAGAGGTCGAACGCCGAAGTGTCGACCGCCAATTCCTTGATGGTGCTTCCCCAGCCTTCTTGAGCCTCCTTGCTCGGCTCGACGGTCGTCGCCTTTCGCTTCACCGCCTCGGAGATGATGTAGGCGATGTGCTCGGCCTGCTGCTCGAACATCGCCGTCGTGTTGGCGGACACCCCACCCTGGATGAACCCCGTATGGAACTGGTTCGGAAATCCACGGCTGGTCATCCCGTGCAGTGACTTGTAGCCATCCCGCCAGTGGTCGAACAGGGAGAGCCCGTCACGGCCTTCGATGGCCTCCATCGCATACCGGCGGCTGATCTCGGTCGAGATCTCGAAGCCGCTCGCGAAGATCACGCAGTCGACCTCATACTCGACGCCGCCCGCAACGATGCCCTTTCTCGGTGAGCCTCTCCACGCCTTTGGATTCCGACACATCGACGAGGGTGACGTTGGGGCGATTGAACGTCGGCAGATATTCGTCACTGCTGCACGGGTCGCTTACACATGAAGTCGGTAGTACGGCTTGAGCGCCTCCGCGGTCTGCGAGTCTTCGACGGTGGCTTCGACGCGCCGCCGGAGCCGCTCCATGACCTTGAACTGTTCTTCTTCGCGCATCGCCATGATCTGCTCGAGGCTCAGCGACGTCGGATCCTCGGACGCGGCGACCCGCGCGGTCAGGTTGCGGCCAAGCTCAGTCCAGAAATCGCAGACTTGGTCCTCAGCATCGAAGATCACCCCGTCGCCGAACGGGGACCAGCGGTGGAAGTTGAGCTTGCGCTCCTCCTGCCAGCCGGGCTGCAACGAAGCCGCCCACTGCGGATCCGTCGGCTCGTTGCCGCGCATGTCCACCGACGACGGGGTTCGCTGAAAGACGTACAGATGCTTAGCGTCTCGACCGAGATGCGGAACCAGCTGCACGCCTGTCGCGCCCGTTCCGACCAGCGCGACGCGCTTGTCGGCCAACTTGTGCAGCCCACCGTTCGCATCGCCGCCGGTGTAGTCGTAGTCCCAACGTGCCGAGTGGAAGATGTGCCCCTTGAAGTCCCTGATACCAGGGATGCCGGGCAGCTTGGGCCGGTTGTACGAGCCCTGCGTCATGACCACGAACCGAGCCCTGATGTCATCGCCACGGTTGGTGGCCAACCGCCAGCGCTTGATGGCCTCGTCCCATCGCACCGTGCGCACCTGGGTGGAGAAGATGGCACCGTCGTAGAGCCCGAAATGCTTGCCGATCCGCCTGCAGTGCTCGAAGATCTCGGCACCGTCGGCGAATTTCTTCGACGGTATGGAGTCGAGTTCTTCGAGCATCGGGATGTAGCAGTACGCATCGTTGTCGCATTGGATTCCGGGGAAACGGTTCCAGTACCAGACGCCACCGAAGTCGCCACCCATCTCGATGACGTGCACGTCGTCGACGCCGGCCTTCTTGAGGTACGCGCCCGCCAACAGGCCCGCGATGCCACCGCCGAGAACCGCCACCTCGACGTCCTCGTTGATCGGAGTGCGAGGTGTGACCGGCGTATGCGGATCGACTTCCGCGAACTCCGCGAAGTCGTCCTTGAGTTCCAGGTACTGCTGCGCCCCCTCGGGCCGTAGCCGCTTCTCCCGCTCCTGCGAGTACTTCTCGCGCAGCGCATCGATGTCGATGTCATCCGGCGTCTGCGTCGGTCCGCACGTGTCAAACAAGGTCATCTTGATTCTCAAAGCTCCTGTGGTTCGCCGGTGCCCATGTACTTGGCCAGCTGGGTGTGCAGGTTGACGGTGCTGCGTTCGCGGTACGGGTTGGGCTTGGTGCCGGGGAAGCCGAGCGACTTCATGCCCTGCTGCACCGCGGCCATGTTCGAGAAGTCCTGCGGAAGGACTGACAGCCAGTTCGGGGTCGCCTACCGGGGTGTACTGCCATTCCGTCTGCGGCTCTTGATCTTTCGGGTACAGCTCGAACACCGCGACCTCGAAGATGCACTTGTTGGGGTCGTAGCTCGGGTGGGGACGCGCGCCGTAGCACAGAGCGCTGGTCAGGCCCTGGCCGATCTGGAAGTTCGGGAAGACCTGCCACGCGGTCCCACTCTGGCCGAGGATGTCGGCGGGGATGGTCGGCCAGACGACGCCGCGGGCCTCGTCGTCGCGACGCGCGGAGGTCAGCCAGTGCTCGAGCACCTTGTCCGCGGGTGTGCCCTCTGGCAACTCGTCCACCAGCCGCTTCGCGGCGTTCACCAGCGTCTGAGTGGTGGTGGCGTTGGTCTCCTCCATCGTGTACACCTGCATCTCCGCGGTGGAGATGCGCGGATCGCCTGTGCCGAGCCGGATCTTGGACTTGGTCTCGTCCAGACCCTTCGGCGCGTCGTAGCCGATGTTGCTGTGCCTGCCCTGCGCCTTCGCCCAGCCCTTGAACTCGCCGAACTTGTTGAACTCAGGGTGCGTGGTGAACACGTGGTAGGTCTCGTTGAAGGCCTCCATCGCGACCTTCCAGTTGCAGTCGAAGTTCAGCCACTTGCGCCACTTGTAGCGCATGTTCTCCAACCCGAACGGGTCGAGGATCTTCGCGGCGGGAAACAGATAGTCGGCCAGCGGCTCGCAGTCGGGGTCCATGTTGATGAACAGCCAGCCACCCCAGGTGTCCACCTGAACCGGTGCGAGATGGGTGTTCTGCGGCGTCAGCGCGCCCTTCCAGTCGTCCTGCTCACGGATGTGGGTGCAAGCGCCGTCCAGGCCGTACGTCCAGCCGTGGAATCCGCAGACGAACGACTTGCGTGCGCGGCCACATGCGTTCTTGGCGCCCTCCGGGGTGTCGACGAGCCGCCTGCCGCGGTGCATGCAGACGTTGTGATGAGCCTTGAACTCGTTCGGTCCGCTGCGCACGACGATGATCGAGTCGTCGAGGATGTCGTAGGTGAGGTAGCCGCCGACTTCCGGGATCTCCTCGACACGGCCCACCTGCTGCCATACCTTGCGCCACAGCTTGTCCCGCTCGGCGCGGGCGTAGTCCTCCGAGACGTACGCGTCCACGCCGATGGTCGTCGGCTCGGAAAGTTCTTCAGCCGCAGCCGAATCAACTGCGCTTTCGGTGTCGGTCATTCCATCCTCCTAATTGCCGCCCGGAAGGATTCGTCTTTGAGAAACAGCGAGGTGTTATCGGCGCCGAGGTGGGTCCATTTCAGGTTCAGGCCGCCGTCGACAAGAAGCGTCTGGCCGGTGATGTAGCTCGACAGGTCGGACAGCAGGAACAGGATGGCGCCGGCCTGCTCCTCCGGTGTGCCGCGTCGTCCCATCGCGATGGCCTGGCGGTCACGTTCGGGATCCTCGCCGGTGTAAGTGAGGGACGCCGCCGTCGCCGTCACGCCGGGCGCCACCGCATTGACCCGGATGTTGTCCTGCGCCAATCTCGACCGCCATCGTGCGCGTCATCGCCACCACCGCCGCCTTGGCGGTCCCGTAGGCAATGTGAAACGGGGCGGTGTTCATGCCGCTGATCGACGAGATCGAGACGATCGACCCCGGATTGTTGTTCCGCCTGATCTCTGCCGCCACCGCCTGGCTCATGAAGAACGCGGTCTCGAGGTTCGCGGTGAACAACGCGCGCCAGTCGTCCCGGGTCACCCTGGTCGACGGCATCCAGGTGGACGGTTCCGCACCGCCCGCGACGTTCACCAGCCCGTAGAGGTCGCCGTCGATGCCACGAACCTGGTCGATGACGGCGCCGATGCCTTCGTCCGTGGATGCGTCGGCCGCCACCGGGATCACCGAGAGGCCGTCGGCGCCCAGCGGCGCGATGTGCTCGTCGAGATTCTCCTTGGATCGGCTCACCGCGACGACTGTCGCGCCCGCCTCTGCGGCCATCCGGGTCACTGTCGTGCCGATGCCGCCGCCGCCCGCGCCGGACACCACAACGATGCGGCCGGTTAGATTCAACAGATCGGACATACGCTAATTGTCCGGACAACATATGGTGCTCTGCATATTGCAGAACACTATTCCGCAGCGGTAATCCGGTCGTCAAGGCCCGAGTGCGACGTCGACGCGGCTATTGTCTGGACTAATGGAGCTTGATAACGTCCGAGGCCATGAGCACGTCGCGCACCGACGCCCGCTACCTCGCTGCCAACCCGAATGTCGCCGAGGGTTGGCGGCTGGAACGGCTCACTCCGCCGAGCCGGTTGTTCGGTGCCAACGGGTCTGCGGACCGGTCCGGACGGGCGGCTCTATATCGCGCAGGTGACGGGCAGCCAGATCAGCGCGCTCGACGTCGCAACCGGTGAGCTCGACACCATCAGCGCCAAGGGGGGCGACATCATCGCGCCCGACGACGTCGCGTTCGATCCCGCAGGCAACATGTACGCCACGGAGGTGATGGACGGCCGGGTGAGCGCTCTCGACACGGACGGCCGAGCGCGCGTGCTGCGCGACGACCTGCCATGCGCGAACGGCATCACCGTGCACAGGGGTCGACTGTTCGTCAACGAATGTCGCGAGGGCGGGCGACTGATGGAGCTCGACTTGAACGGCGGTGAGCCGCGGATCCTTCTGGAGAATCTGCCGTCGCCCAACGCAATGGAGGTCGGCCCGGACGGGTTGTTGTACTACCCGCTGATGACGGCCAACGAAATATGGCGAATCGATCCCGAAGGCGGTGAACCACAGCGTGTTGCGGGCGACCTCGGCGTGCCCGACTCGGTGAAGTTCGACTCCGACGGCTACATCGTCTCCACCCAGGTCGCCAGCGGGCAGGTGCTCCGCATCGATCCGCGCAGCGGTGAGCAGACCTTGCTCGCTCAGCTGAGTCCCGGCCTCGACAACCTTGCCCTGGTCGACGGCCGGCTGTTCGTGTCCAACTTCACCGGCGAGATCACCGAGATCCTCGGCGAAGGCGAGACCCGAACAGCGCTGCCAGGAGGATTGAACTGGCCGCTCGATCTCGCGGTCGGCGATGACGGACAGGTTTATGTCGCCGACGGCACCTCCTTCTACGTCGTGGGGCCCGATGGCGCGCTGCAGACGGTGGCGATGCTGTTCTCGCCGGGATATCCCGGATTCCTTCGCGGCCTCGCCCCGGCGGGCCCCGGCGAATTCATCGTCACCACATCCGGCGGACAGGTGGCCCGGTACCGGCCTTCGGCGAACGAAACCGACTATCTCGCAGCCGACTTCGATCAGCTCTACGGCATCGCGATCGGGCCGGGCCAGGTGATCGTGTTCGCCGAGCTCGGCACCGGGCGAGTCCACGCCCTGCGGTCGGGCAACGTCGAGACGCTGGCCTCGGGGCTGCAGGAGCCGTCGGCGTCGCGTTCGGCCAGGACGGCGCACCGCTGGTCGCTGAATCGGGTGCGGGCCGGGTGGTGAAACTGACCGGCGGCGGCTCCGAGGTCGTGGTGGACGGACTGCAGCGGCCCCAAGGCATCCTGGTGCGGGACGGACAGCTGTACGTCGTCGACGCCGGCGCCAAAGAAGTCATCGCGTTCGACCTGAACAGCAAGGCGCGCAACACCATCGCCTCGGGGCTACCGGTCGGCGCCCCGCCAGGAGTCGAGCCCAAGCCGCTCAAGGGCATGCCGCCGTTCTCCGGGCCGCAGGGCCCGTTCGCAGGCATAGCGGCGGGACCGGATGGCTCGCTGTATGTTTCGGCCGACGCGGACGGCAGCGTGCTGGCATTGCGTCGCAGGTCCTGACGGGTGGCACGAATGACAGAAACCACACCAGCCGACCATCGCTACATTCAGGTGGCGCGGGCGCTGCGCAAGGACATCGTGGACGGCGTCTACCCCGTCGGGTCCCAGTTGCCCACCGAACACGAACTGTGTGAACGGTTCTCGGTCAGTCGATACACCGTGCGCGAGGCGCTGCGCAGGCTGCGTGAGGACAACCTCGTCTCGTCCCGGCCGCGAACCGGCACCCTCGTGGTACCGCGATCGACATCGGACTCCTACGACGTCATGTCGATCAACGACCTGGTGGCCTTCGCCACCGAAGCCCGGTTCGCCATCGAATCGATCAACATGCTCAACCTCGACGACGACGCCGCCGCGCGCAGCGGCCTCAAGAGTGGTGAAGAGTGGCTGGCCGTCCGCGGCTTCCGGGAGTCCGAAGGCGCCGAATTCCCGCTGTGCCGAACGGAGTACTACATAAACCGCGCATTCGCCGCGGTCGGCAGGCTCCTGCAGCGCCACACCGGCCCGATTTTCCCCCTGATCGAGGACCTGTTCGGCGTGAGCATTGTCGAGGTGCACCAGGAGATCGCCGCCGTATTGATCGCCCCCGCGCTCGCCGACGGCCTCAAGATCGAGCGGGGGTCGCCCGCGCTCGAGGTGCAGCGCACCTACAAGACCTCGGACGGAGAGATTGCGCAGGTCACGATCAACACCCATCCGGCGTCCCGCTTCCGCCACTCGATGACCATGCGGCGGGTCCGAGGCTAATGACATGCCGACACTGGCCGATTCGCTCCTCGAAGCCGCGCGGCTGACGCCGCAGCGGATGGCACTCGTCGACGGCGATGTCCGCCTGGACTGTCAGTCGCTGTACAGCCAAGGCCGATGGACTGGCACAGGCACTGTTGTCGCGAATGCCGACAGGCAGCGTCGTGTCGTTCATGCTGCCGAACTGGCACGAAGCCGCCGTCGTCTATCTCGGCGCCACGATGGCGGGGATGGCGGTCAACCCCATCCTGCCGTCCCTTCGCGACCGTGAGCTGCTGTTCATCCTCGACGATGTGGACAGCCAGATCATCTTCGTGCCGAAGGAGTTTCGGCAGCACGACTATCTCGCCATGATGGACCGCGTCACCGGTGAGCTGACTTCTGCCCCCGAGGTCGTCGTGGTGCGCGGCGAGCCAGCCGGTCACACCGCGTACTCGTCCCTGCTCGAGCAGCGTCCTCCCGGCGTTCACCAGTTGCCGGTCATTGCCTCGGACGCGGTGCAGATGATCCTCTACACGTCGGGCACGACCGGTCGCCCGAAAGGCGTGCTGCACAGCCATAACTCGATCCATGCGCTGATCTATCAGCTTCGCGACCACTGGTTCATCGAGCCCGGCGACAAGTTCCTGGTGCCATCACCGATCGCGCACATCGGCGGATCGATCTACGCATTCGAATGCCCGCTGCTTCTGGGTACGACCGCAGTGCTGATGGATCGCTGGGACCCCGATGAGGCCGTGACGATCATCGACGCCCAGCGCTGCACCCACATGGCAGGCGCGACGCCGTTCCTCGAAGGACTTCTCGCCGCGGCCGAACGCGCCGATACCCGGTTGCCCAGCCTGAAGGTGTTCATCTGCGGCGGCGCGTCGGTGCCGCCGTCACTGATCCGCAGGGCGAGTGCATATTTCGATCACGCGGTCGTGACACGCGTGTACGGCTCGACGGAGGTACCCGTCACCACCGTCGGCTCCCCCACCGATCGCGGACCACGCGGCAGACACCGACGGGCGCGCCGGCATCGCGGACATCAAGCTTGTCGCTCACGACGCCGCACCGTCGGGGTCGGGCGAGATCCATGCCCGCGGGCCCCAGATGCTGGTCGGTTATCGCAATCCGGACGACGAGCGGGAGTCATTCGACGACGAAGGTTACTTCCGCACCGGCGATCTCGCGCGGTGGGTCGATGACGACTACCTGGTCGTGACCGGCCGGGCCAAAGACATCATCATCCGCAGTGGCGAGAACATCGCCCCGAAGGAGATCGAGGACATTCTCGGCGGGCATCCCGACATCGTCGAGATCTCCATCGTGGGCCTACCCGACGCCAGGACGGGAGAGCGGGCATGTGCCGTCATCGTGCCCAAGGCCTCGCCCGGCCCCGACGTCGAGAGCCTACGCAACTTCCTTGCCGACTACGGTGTTGCGAAATTCAAAGTGCCTGAGCAAGTGGTCATCTGGGACAGCTTGCCCAAGAACGATGCGGGCAAAGTGCTGAAGCATCAGATCCGGTCGACGTTGATGAAGGCGGATGGGTGACATGCAGGTAGCGATCGTGACGGGCGCAAGCAGCGGCATCGGCTTCGGCTGCGCGACCAAGCTGGCGGAGATGGGCATGGCGGTCCTTGGCACAGGGCGGGACGAGGACAGACTCGCCGACCTGGAGAAGGCGATCAACGATGCCGACCGGGTGGCGACGCTCGCCGTCGACCTCACCGCCGACGACGCGCCGAAACGCATCGTCGACCTCGCCGTGCAGCGGTGGGGCCACATCGACTTCCTGATCAACAACGCGGGGGTCGGCAGCCCCAAGCCGCTGCACGAAACCGATGACGAGTCGCTGGATTACTTTCTCGGCTTGATGTTGCGCGCGCCGTTCCGGCTGGCCCGCGACGTGATCCCGCACATGCAGCCCGGTTCGGCGATCATCAACGTGACATCGACATTCGCAGTCGTCGGCGGCTTGCGTGGCGGCGCGTACTCCGCGGCAAAGGGTGGCATGACATCACTGACCATGCACATCGCCTGCCAGTACGGGCCGCAGGGAATCCGTTGTAACGCAGTAGCACCGGGCGTGACGCTCACACCGATGGTCGCCCAGCGCCTCGAGGACGAGCGGTTCCGGAAGATCAACACCGAGATGACACCGCACCAGCGGCTGGGCAAGATCGACGACATCGCCAGCACCGTGGCGTTCCTCTGCTCCGAAGGTGCCGGCTTCATCAACGGGCAGACGATCGTCGTCGACGGCGGCTGGAGTTCGACGAAGTACCTTTCAGACTTCGCGCTGAACTCGGAATGGGTCGCCCGTTGAACCTGTTCGTCCTCCTCGACCAGGCCGCTGCTCGCTTCGCCGACCGCGGCGCGGTGTATCACGGTGAGCGACAGCTGTGCACATGGGGCGAGCTGCGGGACCGGGCGCTGCGGCTGGCCGGCTCGCTGCGCGAGCTGGGTCCGGGTGCCCGCGTCGCCGTCGCCAGCGAGAACCGCCCGGAGATCATCGAGCTGATGTTCGGCGTATGGGCCGCGGAATGCGTGTACCTGCCCATCAACTACAAACTGCACCCACGGGAGATGCAGCAGATCCTCGACGACGCCGGTGCCGCACTGGTTTTCGTCTCGCCGAAGATTGCCGCAGAACTCGGTCCGGTTACCGATGTCCCGATCGAGGTCGTCGGCAGCGCGGCATACGCAACGAGGCTGGCCGCCGAGCCCGCGACGGCGCCATCCACCGAGCGCGGCCGAGTTGGCGTGGCTGTTCTACACCAGCGGCACCACCGGCCGGTCGAAGGGAGCGATGCTGTCGCACCGCAACCTGATGGCGATGACGGTCGCCCACCTCGCGGATTTCGATTCGCCCGACGAGGACTGCAGCCTGGTGCATGGAGCACCGATGTCGCATGGTTCGGGTCTCTATATCCCGCCGTACGTGCTGCGCGCGGCCCGACAGGTGATACCGGAGTCGGGGGCATTCGAGCCTGACGAGTTCCTCGATCTCTGCGAGCACCACCCGGGCTGCAGCGCGTTCCTCGCCCCGACGATGGTCCAGCGTCTGGTGCAGACCGGCCGATCGTGCCCGCGCAACCTGCGCACTGTGGTCTACGGCGGCGGCCCGATGTATGTCGACAGCCTGAAGAAGGCGATGGCCGCGTTCGGGCCGATCTTCATCCAGCTCTACGGCCAGGGTGAGGCGCCCATGACGATCACGGGCCTGCGCCGCGCCGACCACCTCGATGCAGACGACGCCGTTCTCGGGTCGGTCGGGTATGCCCGCTCCGGCGTCGATGTGGCGGTGCTGTGTGCCGATGGAAGTCACGCCGCGCATCGACCAGATCGGTGAGATCGTCTGCCGAGGCGACGTCGTGATGTCGGGCTATTGGAAGAATCCCGAGGCGACCGCCGCCACTCTGCAGGACGGCTGGCTGCACACCGGCGACATGGGTTCGTTCGACGAGCGCGGCTTCCTGACGCTGCGCGACCGGTCGAAGGACGTGGTGATCAGCGGCGGCAGCAACATCTACCCACGCGAAGTCGAGGAGGCACTTCTCGGACACCCCTCCGTTGTGGAGGCCGGGGTGGTCGGCGCCAAGGACGAGGAGTGGGGCGAGATCGTGGTGGCGTTCATCGTGGGCGCCGTCGACCCCGCGGAACTGGATGCGCACCTGCTCGACCGCATCGCGAGGTTCAAGCGGCCCAAGCGGTACGAGTTCGTCGACGAGTTACCGAAGAACAGCTACGGCAAAGTGCTCAAACGCGCACTGCGGGAACGGTTGTCGTAGTTACACGGCGGGCGTGGCGCCGAGTGTCCGCTGGATGTCCGGTTTCATCTGCTGCAGTTGCTGACCCGCGTAACCCCAGCTGTGGATGCCGCCGGGGAAGTTGAACGTCGCGTTGTTTCCGCCTGCGGCGATGTAGGTGTCAGTGAACGTGCGGTTGGAGTCGATCGCCATTCCCTCCAGGAAGCCGAGCCCGCCGATGGGCGCGTTCGGGCTGGCCAAAGCCGGATCGGTCGGCGTGCCGTTGCCGCAGTAGATCCACAGGCGGGTGCCGTTGGCGGCCAGCCGGCCGGCTTGCACGGTGGGATCGTTGCGGGCCCAGGCCGGGTCGCCCGGCGGACCCCACATCGCCTCGCGACTGAAGCCCCCGTTCCACATCATCGCGATACCGACCTGCCCAGGGTCCGCCGAGAGGTTCAGAAACCCCGACACGGATCCGGCGTAGATGAACTGAGCCGGATGGTGGGCGGCCAGCACCAGCGCTGACGAGCCGCCCATCGAGAACCCGACGATGGCGTTACCCGTCTGCGGCACGTTCTTGTACGCGGCCAGGTATGCAGGCAGCTCCTGGGTCAAGAACGTCTCCCACTTGTAGGTGTACGTTCCGCCGTTGCCCTGTGCCGGCCCGTACCAGTCGCTGTAGAAGCTCGACTTGCCACCGACGGGCATGACCACCGATATCCCGGAGCCCCGGTACCAGTCGAAGGCTGCGGTGTTGATGTCCCAGCCGTTGAAGTCGTCGCCAGCTTCCATGCTGTCCAGCAGATAGAGAGCGTGCGCGCCCTGGCCGCCGTCGAGGAACTCCACGCGGATGTCGCGGTCCATCGACGACGACGGCACGCTGAGTTGTTCGACCGCTACATTCGAGAAGGCCACCGCCGTCGGCATCCCACCGGCGACACCGCAAAGCCCAGGCAAGACCG
The DNA here is from genome assembly GCA_963734385.1 of uncultured Actinomycetota bacterium. Taxonomy (GTDB): domain Bacteria; phylum Actinomycetota; class Actinomycetes; order Mycobacteriales; family Mycobacteriaceae; genus Mycobacterium. The sequence goes on from CAVTHR010000020.1 coordinate 181,298, forward strand.
CGGCGACGAATGTCGCGAGGGTTAACCGGCGACGCCAGCCACCGGCCACTTTTTGGACGAAGGCCATTGCTGCCTCCCCTTGGCCCATACCCGACCCACGCCGGACATTACGACGACATGTGGTGGATTTCGGCGGATTCGCCAGGTCGGTGGTGGGGCGTGCCGTCACCCTCGGCCCGTGGTGGCTAGGGCGGCGAACATTTGCGCTAGCCTGTTGCGCCAACAGAAGTTATATGGGCTAAGTTAAGCAGAGGCCAACATCGTAAGGGAGAGGTGGAATGGGTCGGGTGGAAATCGTCACCCTGGCGTGCGGGCGGCGAGGCTACCAGTGCTGAAGGTGATCAGGCGCGCCTGGGTTCCGCTGCTCATCATCGCGGTGGTTTTGCTCGGGTTCTTCATGGTCGACAGGCTGCGTGCCGTCTTCGGTAAAACCGAGCTCACCAGGCCCGGCGCCGGCCTGGTCAACGACCCGGCGCCGTTCAACCCGAAAAGGGTGCGCTACGAGATCTTCGGCACGGGAACGGTCGCCACCATCAACTACCTGGACCTGGACGCTCAGCCGCAGAAGGCGGAGAACGCCTCGCTGCCATGGTCACTCGATTTGACGACGACTGCCCCGGCCGCCAGTCCGAACATCGTCGCGCAAGGCGACGGTGACAGCATCACCTGCCGCATCACAGTCGATGATGTCGTCAAGGATGAGAGGACGACAACCGGATTGAACGCGCAGACCTTCTGCCTGGTGAAGTCCGCATGAGCAACACCCATGTCGGCGCGCATCCGATGATCCCGCGGTTCATCCGGCTCTTCTCGGTGCCGATCCTGCTGGGCTGGCTCGCGCTCGTGGTGCTGGTGAACGTCATTGCGCCGCAGCTGGAAGTGGTCGGCGAGGCACACGCGGTGTCGTTGGCGCCCACTGACGCACCGTCGATGCAGGCGATGCAGCGCATCGGCAAGGACTTCCAGGAGTTCGACTCCAACAGCTCGGTGATGATTGTCCTGGAGAGTGATCAGCCGCTCGGCGATGAAGCCCACAAGTACTACGACGGCCTGATCGACAAGCTCGAGGCAGACAAAGAGCACGTCGAGCACATCCAGGACTTCTGGGGTGATCCGCTGACCGCGGCAGGATCGCAGAGCGCCGACAACAAGGCCGCCTACGTTCAGCTCTACCTGAGGGGAAACCAGGGCGAGACCATCGCGAACGAGTCGGTCGCGGCCGTCCGCGACATCGTCGCCAGCTCCACGCCGCCGCCGGGTTTGAAGGCGTATGTCACCGGGCCCGCCGCATTGACAAGCGACCAGCACACGGCTGGTGACTCGAGCATCAAGCTGATCACCATGATCACCATCTGCGTGATCTTCGTGATGCTGCTGTTCGTCTACCGCTCGATCGTGACGGTGCTGCTCGTCCTCGTGATGATGTTCTTCGAACTGGCCGCCGCCCGCGGAATCGTAGCGACACTTGGCTATTACGAGCTGATCGGCTTGTCGACGTTCGCCGTCAACCTGCTCACCACACTGGCGATCGCCGCGGGGACGGACTACGCGATCTTCCTCGTCGGCCGATACCACGAGGCACGAAATAGCGGCGAGGACCGCGAAACCGCGTTCTACACCATGTATCACGGCACCGCGCACGTCATCCTGGGGTCCGGCCTGACCATCGCGGGCGCCACCTTCTGCCTGCACTTCACGCGGCTGCCGTACTTCCAGAGCCTGGGCATTCCGTTGGCCATCGGCATGCTCGTCGCGGTCGTCGCCGCGCTGACCATGGCACCGGCACTACTGACCATCTGCAGTCGATTCGGACTCTTCGATCCGAAGCGGAAGATGCAGGAGCGCGGCTGGCGCAAGATCGGTGCCGCTGTGGTGAGGTGGCCTGGAGCGATTCTGGTGTCCACCATCGCGCTTTCGCTTGTCGGCCTCCTTGCGCTCCCCGGTTACGTGCCGAGTTACAACGACCGGGAGTTCCTGCCGCAAGACATCCCGGCCAACGTCGGATACCAGGCCGCAGATCGCCATTTCCCGCAGGCGCGGATGAACCCGGAGATGCTTCTCGTAGAGACGAACCACGACGTGCGCAACTCAGCTGACATGCTCGTCGTCGACCGAATTGCCAAGGCGGTCTTCCACATTCCCGGTATCGGTCGCGTGCAGACCATCACCAGACCGCTCGGCACGCCGATCGAACACACGTCCATTCCGTTCCAGATCAGCATGCAGGGCACCACCCAGCAGATGAACCAGGACTACATGGACAAGGTCATGGCGAACATGCTGACCCAGGCCAACGACATGCAAACGACCATCGACACGATGACGCGGATGCAGAGCCTGACTCAGCAGATGGCGGACACCACGCACGCCATGGTCGAGAAGACGAAGAACATGGCCGTCGACATCGGCGAAGTCCGGGACAACATCGCAGATTTCGACGACTTCTTCCGGCCGATCCGCAACTATTTGTACTGGGAACCGCACTGCTACGACATCCCGGTCTGCCATTCGATACGGGCCATCTTCGACACCCTCGACGGCATCGACGTGCTGACCGATGACGTCCAGCAACTGGTGCCCGAGCTGGAGAAGCTGGACAAGTTGATGCCGCAACTCGTCGCGATCATGCCGTCGATGATCGAGACGATGAAGAACATGAAGAACATCACGCTGACCATGTACCAGAGCCAGAAGGGTCAGCAGGATCAGATGAAGGCCCTGCAGGAGAACTCGACTGCGATGGGCCAGGCGTTCGACGCGTCCAAGAACGACGACTCGTTCTATCTGCCTCCCGAGGTGTTCGACAATCCCGACTTCCAGCGCGGGCTGAAGATGTTCGTTTCACCGGACGGCAAGGCGATCCGGTTCATCATCTCGCATGAAAATGATCCCGCTACGCCTGAGGGCATTTCGCACATCGATCAGATCAGGAACGCGGCGTTCGAGGCCATCAAGGGCACACCGCTGGAGGGCTCGAAAATCTACCTGGCCGGTACCGCGTCCACCTATAAGGACATGCAGGAGGGTTCGAACTTCGACCTGCTGATCGCCGGGATCGCGTCGCTGTGCCTGATCTTCATCATCATGCTCATCCTTACTCGCGCGGTGGTGGCTGCCGCCGTGATCGTCGGGACTGTGCTGCTGTCGCTGGGCACATCGTTCGGCTTGTCGGTGCTGATATGGCAGTACATCCTCGGCATGCATCTGCATTGGATGATCATCGCGATGTCGGTCATCATCCTGTTGGCGGTGGGATCCGACTACAACCTGCTCCTTGTCTCCCGGTTCAAGGAGGAGATCCATGCGGGTATCAACACTGGCATCATCAGATCGATGGGTGGCAGCGGTTCGGTGGTGACGTCGGCCGGGTTGGTGTTCGCTTTCACCATGATGTCGATGGTGGTCAGCGATCTCCGAGTGGTCGGTCAGGTGGGCACGACCATCGGTCTCGGTCTGTTGTTCGACACTTTGATCATCCGGTCGTTCATGACGCCGTCGATCGCCGCGCTGCTCGGGCCTTGGTTCTGGTGGCCCCAGCGAGTGCGCCAGCGGCCGGTTCCGGAACCGTGGCCCTCACCCAAACCTGAGGACGAAACGGTCGGCGCTGCACCCGGCCGTCACGCAAGCGATGAAAGCCCCACTGGCCCAATAAGATAGGTGATCATGAAGGCGAAACGGATCGCTTCGACCGTCTTGACGGCGATGGCGTTAACGCTGCCCGCGCATCTCCTGGCGGCACCCGCCCATGCCGACCCCGACACCGACTTCTACAACGAGCTGCACATCTACGGCATCTACGGCGAGAAGGACTACAACGCATGGATCGGCAAGATCGCGTGCAAGCGGTTGTACAACAACCTCGATAAAGACGCCAACGCGTCGGCCAAGTTCGTCCTCAATCAGCTGCACAAAGACAGCACGACCGAGCAGGCGTACCAGTTCCTTGGCGCCGCGCTGCGGACGTACTGCCCCGACAAGATGTCCGTGCTTCAACAAGCGGCGGGGGTTCCGGCAGCGGATCAGCCGCCGTGCACCAGCAGGTCCGCCGCTGGCGGCGGAGCAATAGCAAAGGGAGGCAGAGATGTTGGGTAAAGCTGGTTTCGCAGTCTCAGCGCTGAGCGTCGTTGCGCTGACGATTCCGAGCCCTCGCGTCGGCCGACGCGACCGACGACTATCCGATCCCGAACCGGATACTCAAGACCACCTGCACGGTCGACCAGTACATGGCGGCCACGCGTGACACCGACCCGATCTACTACCAGCGCTACATGATCGACTACCACAACAGGCCTGTCGACGTTCAGGATGCTGCCCGCGACCGCATCTACTGGTTCTTCTCGCTGGACTATGCGGGGCGGCGGCAGTACTCGGAGGACACCGCGACCAACGTCTACTACGAGCAGATGGCAACGCACTGGGGCAACTGGGCGAAGCTGTTCTTCAACAACAAGGGCGTGGCCGCCCATGGCACCGACGTCTGCATGAACTACCCGCCGAACGATCCGACAGTCTGGGACTGGACGTGACATTCAGCAGGCGCCAGCCTGGCTGCAGTCGCGGTCGCTGGCGGACTGGCTGCGGCCATTCTGGGCGCTGGTCCGGCGAGCGCCGATCCTCCCCCGCCGCCGAATCCGCCGTGGGCCGCCGTTGGCGACCCGGTGCCGACATGGGCACCGCGCAAGCCCGCGGAATTCTGGCTGGGTGAGCCCGTGGTGTGGACCACCGGTTGGGGCGGGCGGTGGTGCGTGTGGAAGAACGGCCAGATCATCACGCTGTCGTCGAACCCGGTCAGCAACGGCGGCTGAGACCGGGATATCTACTCCCAGTGGTCGACGTTGACCGCGCTACCGGTCGATGCGCGGCCGGTCAGCTGTAATAGAGCACGTCGAAATACGAGGTCCACGCCTGACCCTGGCAGGAAAGGGGCTGGCCGTTGGGTGACTGAGCGACACCGGGCACCTTCTCGTCGCACGGCGCCCGCAACGTCCGTATTCCGACCAGCGGGGCCACCGGCGTCCACGCGTTCGAGGCGTTGCAGGCGAAGGTGTTACCCGTCGCATCCATGCCGAACGGGTGCCGAGACGCGAACACGCACGGATCCGTTGGCACGATGTTGCGGTCCACATACGGCACACAGTCCGCGCCATCGCACGTGTCCGGAATCGCGGCCGCGGAGCCGGCCCCGATCAGCGGGGCGGCGGTGAATCCGCAAGCCAGTGCCAGTACTGCCAAGAGCTTCATGCTTCGTCCCCTCCGATGTGCGCTTCAGGGGGTAGCGTACCGGCACCTCGCCGGGCCTTAAGGTCTTCTTGTGCCATTGCGTCATGTCGACCCGACACGCCCGCGCTCGGCAGTCGCGCGCGCTCTCAACAAGACCGCGCGGTCGAGGGCGGGTCAATTCATTGCCAGACACCTCGCGCCGAAAACCGATCCGTGGCTCGGACGGATCAGCAAGGGCCGAGTGAGCTGGGGAATGTTCACCGTGCCTTCAGCGACGCTGAAGACGACCGGCGCCAAGAGCGGCCAGCTCCGCGAGGCACAGATCGCCTACTTTCACGACGGGAGCGATGTCGTCGTCATCGCCTCCAACTACGGCGGCGACAAGCACCCGCAGTGGTACCACAACCTCGTCGCGCATCCCGACTGCGAACTGGGCGACGAAGCATTCCGCGCCACCGAAGTCACCGACCCGCAGGAGTACGCGCGCCTCTACGGACTCGCCGAAGGGCACTACCCGGGATTCGGCGATTACCGGACCAAAACCGCCGGGGTCGGCCGGACGATCCCGGTGTTCCGGCTCACGCCGCGCTAGATTTGGCGCGCTCTCGCAGCCGCCGGACCGCGCGCAACTGCTGGCCGTCACGACCAGGGGCAAACAGCGGGATGATCAACGCGGCGGCACCGACAATCGCAGCCATCACGACATACGAAGAGTTGTTGGCCTCCACGAACGCGGTCTTGCTGATCTCGGCGAGTTGTTCTCCCTGAGGGCCAAGCCGACCGGCTGCCGCGAGGGCCTGCGCCAATGAATCGGAGGCGGGACCGCGGACGGGTTCCGGAAACGCCGTCAGCCCCGATGCGACGTGGCTGCTGTAGCTGCCTGCCAGGATCGATCCGGCCATAGCGATACCGAGTGCGCCGCCGATTTCCCTGGTGGCGTCATTGACCGCGGACGCAACGCCTTGCTTCTCGTTGGGCGCCGCCGTCATGATCGCCGATGTCGTTGGCGCCGTGCACAATCCGAAACCCGAGCTGATGACCAGCAGCGGCCACAGGACGTCTACATACGATGAGTCGATCCGGAGCGTACACATACACAGGAACCCGACTGACACCAAGACCATGCTCGCGAACACCACTGCGCGCAGTCCGAATTTCGGCAGGTACCACGACGACAGCAGCGAGAAGGTGAGCAGCGGCACGGCCAGCGGAGCCAGGGCGATCGCGGTCGCCAACGGGGTGTAGCCCATGACCTGCTGGACGTACTGGGTGACGAGATAGAAGAGCGCAAACGTGCCGAGGAACACCATCGTGATCGCGGCGGCGCCGGTGCCGAAGTACGGATCGAGAAAGAGCCGGACATCGAGCAGGGGTTGCCTGCGCCGCAATTCGATGACCCCGAACACCACCGCGAGAACCACGCCCACCGCCATGCAGCCGTACACACGCGGGTCGGTCCATCCGTTGGCCGGCGCCTCGAGAATGCCGAACACGAAGACCGCGACCGCCGCGCCGATCGTCACCGCACCCGGCCAGTCCAGCGGTGGGGCGTCGTCTTCGCGCGACTCGGCGATCGTCAGCGTCAGCGCGAACAGCAGCACACCGACAACGGCGAGGGCCCAGAAGATCGACCGCCATTCGAAGAATCGCAGTAGCAGACCGGTGCCGATCAGGCCGAAGACGCCGCCTGACCCTGCGACACCCGCCCAGATGCCGACCGCTTTCGTGCGCGCTTCCGCCGGATACACCACCGTGAGCAACGACAACGTCGCCGGCATCACGAACGCTGCGCCTGCGCCTGCCAGCGCTCGGGCCGTGATGATCTGCACCGGACTGTCGAAGATCAGCGGCGCGAACGACGCGACCGCGAAAATCGCCAGGCCGACCAACAGCGCGGTTCGCCGACCGTAACGGTCCCCGATCGCACCCGCGGGCAGCAGCAGGCACGCAAGCAGGAGCGTGTAGCTGTCGACGATCCAGGTCAGCTGGGTCTGCGTGGCCGAAGTCGCAACCGCGATATCGGCCAACGCGGTGTTGAGCGCGACCATCGACGCGATGACGAGCGAAACGCCTGCGCAGGCGACGACCAGGGTCCATCCCCGTCGCACCTTCGATCCTCCGGCGAATGAACCGTCAGCGCGGGGATCGGACCGAACGGCGGATTCGGTCATCGACCTGACTCCTCTGGTCGTGGCGAAGATGGGCAATCTGCAGCGAGACTAACAGTCTCGTTTCCACTCGACGGTCGACCGAAACATCGTGATATGAGCCATAGGAAGCGGTATTCGCCTGACGTGTGGGTACGCAACAAACATGGGGGTCACGACAGTTGTTACCGCGATAGCCGGATTAGCGGCATTGCTGGTCGCCGTGGTGATCGGGGTCTTGATGGTGCTGGGCAGCCGCGGCCAGGAATCGCGCACGTCAGATCGGGTACGACGGTTCTTCAACGACCGCAGGCGCGAGGGTCGCGGCCTCTGACCGGTGGTGTGTGTCACATCTTCGGGACGTCGCGCGACAAACCAGCATGAACACAAAGAGCGCAGGCCGGCTCGCCCGCATCCTCGGTGCGGTCGTGGCGACGGCCGGAGCACTGCCCCTCGCCTTGATCCAAGTTCCCACTGCCGGCGCCGCGCCATGCCCCGATGTTGAGATCGTGTTCGCCCGCGGCACCACCGAGCCACCCGGTGTCGGCGGGATCGGACAGGCATTCGTCGACTCGCTGCGTTCGCAGGCCGGCGGGCGTTCGGTCGGCGTGTACGCGGTCAATTACCCGGCCAGCAACGACTTCGCCAGCAGCACGCCCGCCGGCAGCGACGACATGAGTGCCCACGTTCAGTCGATGGCGGCGAGCTGTCCGAACACCAGAATGGTGCTCGGCGGGTACTCGCAGGGCGCAGCGGTGGTCGACCTGGCGACCACGTATATGCCACCCGACGTCGCCGACAACGTCGCGGCGACCGCCGAGTTCGGCGGGGCGAGGAGCACATTCGCCGACAGCCTGTCCGCAGGCCCGTTGCCCTCGATCGGCCCGCTCTACGCGGCCAAGAGCATCGAGATGTGCGTACCGAACGATCCGATCTGCTTCCAGGGCGGCTGGGACATGCGGGCCCACGGCGCGTATGTCCAGACGGGAATGGTCAACGACGCCGCTGCCTTCGCCGCAAGCCGGATATAACGTGGCTGGCCTGGGTATCCCCTGCGCATGACTCATCTGAGCGCACGCCGCACCGGCCGTCTCTTCGGCGTGGCGGCATTGACCTTGGGGGCGGCCCTGCTGACCATGCCCGTCCCTTCCGCATCCGCCGAGCCGTGCCCGGACGTCGAGGTGATCTTCGCCCGCGGCACCGGCGAGCCACCCGGCGTCGGTGGGGTGGGACAGGCGTTCGTGGACGCGCTGCGTACGGAGGCCGGCGGCAAGTCCGTCGCTGTGTATCCGGTCAACTACCCGGCCTCCAGCAACTTCAACGATCCGATGGCGTTCGCGGCCACCGTCGTTGAGGGGATCAGGGATGCGGGTGCTCACGTCGAGTCCACGTCGACGAACTGTCCCAACACCCGGATGGTGCTGGGCGGCTATTCGCAAGGCGCGGCGGTGGCGGGTTTCGTCACGTCGGCTGAGGTTCCGCCGGGGGTACCCGCCGGGCTGGTACCCGCTCCGCTGCCGCCGGCGGTGGCCGACCATGTCGCCGCGGTCGCTCTCTTCGGAAAGCCGTCGGATGCGTGGATGGGGCAGTACGGCGCTCCGCCGATCGCGATCGGGCCGGCCTACGCGGCGAAGACCACCCAGTTGTGCGCATCCGGCGACACGATCTGCGACGGAACCCCCGGCGGGGGGCCGTCGTTCGCGCACGCGCTGTATCCGGTAAACGGGATGGTCGGCGAGGCCGCGACTTTCGCGGCGGCTCGGCTGTAGCTCACGGTAAGCCGCTGAAGAGCACTCCTGCGAGGGGATCCGGCGGAGGCGGTACCGGATCCGCGGGTAGCGGAGCGACAGGCCCGGGTGCGACCGGCTGCGCGTCCGGCATGTGTTGAACGGGCTGCCCTTCGGGAAGGTGCTCTACTGGCGGCGTGACAGGAACGGTGTCCGGCACCGGAACGGTGGCGGCTTCCGTTGCGACGGTGGTGTTTTCGGCAGGCTCGGGAACGGCCACCGGCAGAGGTTCTTCCGGCTGGCGGCGGAGGAAAGACCACCGGTGTGGCAGGAACTGCGGCCCTTGGTGAGGACGGAGTTGCCTGCTGCTGAGGTTTGTTCTGCACCAGAGACATTGGACTGCCCGCGGCGGACAGTGCGAGCAGAGAGGCGACCACGACTGCGGCCACAGCGGCGAGCGTTCTCGCATGCGACGCGAATCGGGACGGGCCTTCGGTCGCGGTGCCCTTGAAGTGCTTCATTCCGGATAGGGCCGCACCGCGGGCGAGGGCCAGCTGTGCGTCATGGGTGGCGACAACCGGCATGCACAGGCCGTCGTCGAGTGGACCGGCGATTGCGTCGAGCTCGGAACGGGAGCCGATCAGGTAGAGGCTCTCGGGCTGCGAGCCATTCCGGCCGAAAGCGCTTGTCAGCCAGCCGATCAGGCGAGACGTGTCATGCCATTTGGTGGTAGTCGTCTTGATTGCGCCGTTACGGGTGTTGATCGTCGACAGCGCGGCCGATCCGCCGTCGAGTATGCACATCGCAGTCTTCTCGTGACCGAGCCCCCACGCCCACGCCTCGGTTGCAGTCGTCAACGGGACCGCCACAACGTGGTCGAAACCGGCTTCCGTCAATCTGTTGTGTAGATCCACGTCGAGGTGGTCGCTCGAGGTCACGCGAACACGGTCAATCGTGAAGTCCGTCGCGATCGCGATGTCACGCACGCGGCGCGCCGTAGCGGCCGGCTCGGCGGGGCTGGAATCGGTTAGGTCGAAAACGTCGTAGTCGAGTGGGTCACCGGCGACGTCTTGTGCGTCGACCAGAACCCATCCAATGCTGGTCGACGTCTTCGACAGTCCCAATATCGTTCGCAACCGTTGGGCCCCCACGCTCGTCGAACCGACGTCGCCGCTTCACGCGTAAACGGCCACTGGACCGGAGCTTAATTCGTCCCATCACGCGGGGCATCCCGCCCAGGTCGAGTGCGACACGAATGTGACTCGACTGTGGCCAGGGTGTTGCAGGTGGAGCTCAGCGGACGTCCTCAGTCCCGGTGGATGAGCGTGTATCGAGTAGTGGCCTACTGCGATTTCTTCGCTCGCGGTGGCGCTCACACGCGCGGCCGACAGCGGCAGCCACAAAGAATCCGAGCATCGTCCAGCCGCTGATTCCGTACATGCCGTTCTTGGCGAGCAGCACCAGTGCCACGCCCGCGAGGCATATCAGCGCACCAGCGGCGATCGATCGGCCACCGGTTGCCCGCACCGGAGCGTCCCACCACGGCAGCGAGCGGTGCTCCAGCGGTGACAGCAGCAAGAACGCCAATCCCATCACGATGGCGAAGACCAGTGCCCGCAGCGCAAGGTGCGCCCAAAAGTCCGGCGCGTCAACGTCATACGCGTCGAGGCCGAAAGCGTTCAACGTAAAGGTGGCAACCGCGATCGCCGGGATATGCCAGAGGTAGAGCGTCATCGCTCCCCCGTTGCCTACCGCGACGACCTGCCAGACACGGGGTCGCGCCGCCCATCGGCGCACCGGACCCGCGGCGGCGACGAATACGCACGACATCCACGTGCAGTGCAGCGCGAGCAACAGCGTCGGCGGCGACACATTGGACGTCTGCTCGATGCCGGTCACGACGAGGGAGACTTCGTACGGCCCGAACACGGCCAGCAGCACTTGGGCGGCGAACGCTGATGCGGCAGCGGCGAGTGCGGCCCGCGGACCGATCAGTCGGCGCGCGTAGGCCACGCCGATGACGACGGGGATCAGCCACACGATGACGAAGTTGGCCACGCCCGCCATCGGCGTGCCGACGGCGAACCGAATGGCCGTCGAAGGCCGCGGCCACCGCGAGCAGGGACGCGACGACGACGGCGACAGCGCGGCCGGTTTGCAGCCGGGTCAGTGCCGGGACGAACGCGAGCACCACGAAATAGACGCCGAGGAACCAGAGCAGTGCCACGGATTCGCGCCCAATCGCATCGGCGGACTCCGCGCCGAGCACCAACCGCGCCACAACGAGGCCGAGCATCCAGAACGCGAGGTACCAGAACACCGGCCTGCACAGTCGCTGCGCCCGGGTGAACAGCCAAGTGCCCCACTGCGTGCCTTCGCGCCAGCCGTATGCGCCCGCGGCGCCGCCGGCAAGGAAGAACAGCGGCATCACCTGCACGACCCAGGTGACGGGCGCGATCGCGGGCAGTTCGCCGAGCAGGTTGCCGATCCACAGCCCGCTGGTGTCGATGGTGGCGAGAAGCAGGGCGCAGTGCCCGAACATCACGACGACCAGTGCGGCGAGCCGCGCGACGTCGACGGCGCGGTCGCGGTCGGGCGGGGTGTCTGCGGCTACCGTGCGCGCGTCGGGGATCGTCTTGGTGAGCGGCATGATGTCCAGCATGCCGGGCGATCGGAGCGCAGCGGATGAGTAGTCCTACGCGCCGCGTCGCCCGAATCTGTAGGGAAACACCCGATATTTCCTCGGCCATTGCTGCTCATAGGTTGCTGATGGTCGCTGGATGACCGCTGGTGCGGGGTTCCGTCCGGATGAGTAACGCGCACGTCCGCCAACATGAAAGGACACCCCAATGGCACTGAAACGTCTGACGCGGGGTCCGCCGCGTTCGCGCTGGCCTGTGGCCGCGCATCGCCGCCGCGCCTGTTGCGGCCTCGGCTGAGCCTCGCGACGCCTTCCTCGACGAGCTGGCCACGCTTGAACATCTACATGCCATGGGAGGAGCAGGCGGACACGGTGGCAGCCGGGGCTACACGTGTGCGAAGACCTGCGGAATGGCATCGAACTCGTAACCAGATCGCCGGGCTGGCACTGGCGAATGCGAAACGATGGGGCGTACTCCACGTGATCTGGAGGCAAGGTTTCTACCCCGGCGTCGGCGCACCGAGTTGGACTGCGGACTACGGCAACGAAACCGCCAACCACTTCGACCACGTCCACATCGCCACCGACGGCGGCCGTTACCCGACCGGGAACGAGACCTACTTCCTCGATTCTATGCGCGCCGCGCCGCAGGGCTGATCGCTACCAGACGCGGACCCAGTCGACGAGCATGTCCGCCGGATAGGTTCCCGGTCCGGGATCGCCACCACCGGACCCCGCGACAGCAAGACCCAAGATCGGAAACATCTGATAGCCGGGGTCGTTGAACTGCCAGTCCGGCAGGGAACTCGCCGGAACGTCGAAGTACGGCTGCGCGCCGTCGACGTAGTCCTTCCAGAAGCGCATGCCGGCCTCATCCCACTGGACGCGCCATGTGTGCCACCCGCTGTCCACCGTGATCCCGTGGCTGACGTGTTCTCCGCCGTTCAACTTCGCGTGGACGGCGGTTCCCGCGGCCCAGTTGCCGTTGCCGTACCACTCCATGAGGTCGACTTCGCCACCGTTGTCCGGGCTGTTGTTGGCCATGTACCAGGCGGGCCAACAACCCGGGGTAAGGCAGTTCAGCTTGATCCGGGCTTCCCAGGTGTGGCCGATGCCGCCCCGGAATTTCCCGAAGACCTTGCCGCTGTAATAGGTCTTGCCGTCCTTCGCGGCGCGGAGAACGAGGTTGGACTTGCCGTCGACGAATAGAGTTTCGGCGGTCGTCTCGGTACTGGCCGACGTTCTCGGGTAGCTCCCAGAACGTCGGGTCCTCCATGCGACTCGCGTCCAGGGCCGGCTCCCACTTCGATGCATCGGGGGCTGAACCCGCCGGGCCGTCGAAGTCGTCCTGGAAGATGTAGTCTGCCTGCTGGCGGCGCGGCCGGCGGTTGCAGCGGCAATTGCACGGGCCTCTGGGACGGTGATCGAGGGCGCCACCAGGCCAAACCCCGTCATCAACATCATGTTGCGGCGATTCATCTCAGGCACAACTCCATCAAAGCCGGAACGTCGGCCACGTCCAACTCTGAAGAGCAGGGCTTTGAGCCAACTCACAGCCGCGAGGAGTTTCGGATGGCCGCCGGGATGTACCCCCCAGTACAGGGGCTCGACTTCGAGCACACCCCATTTGACGAAGGGAACGACCATGGGCGCAGGAGACAAGGCCAGCAACAAGATCGACGATTTGGGCGGTAAAGCCAAAGAAGCTGCAGGCAAGGTCACGGGCGACAAGAGCACTGAGAACGAGGGCAAGGTCGACCAAGCGAAGTCGAACTTGAAGGATGCCGGCGAGAAGATCAAGGACGCATTCAAGAACTAGGTCCACGTAGCTTCCTCGGCCCGCCGCCAAATCTCCAGGTGGCGGGCCGATCTATGTCACGTTGTTGCCGCAGGCGCCCCGTCAGCCGTTTCTGGTCAGCCCACGGGAAGGTGGCGACGCAGCGCGGCCGCAAGGACGTAATCAAGTGCCCGGTCGGGCAGGAATCGCGCCAAGCGGTGATGAGTGCGGCGTCGCGGCCAACGGTGTAGCGAGTGCGCGGCTTGCGCGCCGTCACTGCCTTGGCAATCACCTTGGCCGCGACGTCAGCGGGCAGGCCCGACTTGGTGGACGACACGGCCTGCGTGTTAACGGCTTGCACCCGAGCAGCCCGTACCTGTACCAATTGATGTTCAGTACACCGGCAGGAGATCCGTCCGCAGTGGCCCGTGCCGCACAACGGATGTGCGACGAGTTCCTCGCCATCGTGGCCGCAGCTCGTCGGCGAAGAAGACGCCCAGCGCTGCGCGGCCGTACTCCTGACCGGAGCGCACGGCGCCGCCGGCCTCGAATCGAGTGGCCTCCTCAGCACCGACAAATGGCACACAACCGCCGAGGAACTCACCGACACCCTCATCGCTGTGGTCGCAGTGGTCGATCGCCGAGACTAACCGCGCCACCGGCATGTCGTTCAACACGAGCACGGTTCCCCGAATTCGACTCCCACTACAGCACTTTTCAGCTCAATTCACGGGCTGCATCAGAGTGGATCGAGGCGGGTCTTGAGCAGGCAGAACTCATTGCCTTCGGGGTCGGCCAGGACATGCCATTGCTCCTGCCCTGTCTGGCCGATGTCGGCCGGGCGTGCACCCAGCTTCAGAAGGCGTTCGAGCTCGGCGTCCTGATCGCGGTCGGTGGCGTTGACGTCGATGTGCAGCCGGGATTTCCCCTGCTCTGGCTCATCCCTGCGACTGAGGATTATCGTCGGCTGCGCACCGCCGAATCCTTCGCGCGGCCCGATCTCCACCGAGCCGTCTTCCTCGCGACCGAGCACATCAAAATCCAGAACCTCGCACCAGAACCGCGCGAGCACCTCAGGGTCGCGGCAACCGAGCACGAGCTCACTAATACGACATGCCATTGACGAAACCTACTCTCAGGCTGAGGAACTGGTCTAAGCGAAACGACACCGCAGAGCTGCCGGGACCGCGCTGATCTAGTGCCATCGTCCAACTGTTGTAAAGAGGCTAACTTGGCCGAATTTGGTTGAGCTTCAGCTCGTCGAGGGCCGACAACATCCGATCAATCGCCTCGCGAACTCGGAACGAGACGTGCTCTTATGATCCTCTGCGAATGCGTCCGCATACGGCCAGCTTCTAAGGACCTGGATGCCCGAAAGTCGAATATGTGTCTGGATGCGAGATGGCTTGCTATTTTACCCACTCCTGAAGGCTCCCACGCTCACTCTCATGTGCGTAGCTGCGCTCGACGAGCCAGTCGAAGAATCCTGGATCAGCTACCTCGTTGAGGGTTCGACCTCCAGCGCAACCCTCCGGTGAGCAGCTTCGGTGATGGTTTTGAAGTCGAGGTCAGCCCGCGGGGGTCACCGATGCGTGCGACAAGGGGGACGCCTCCGCAGCGGGAGTGCGCACGCGTGCAACCTCTGGCATCGTTGCGCTCGAAGGTGTTCACCGCCAACGACTTCGCCTACTGGACGATCACCGTCGAAAGGCCCTGATCGACGAAGACGCAACCAGTGACCGACCGAAAGGCAACCCGAAACCGGACACGAAGCGCCGGGATAACGAAAACGTCGCGTTCGTCTACGGCGACAACACCGATGGTGACGCTGGCCGGGCAGCGACGATTCGTCCTACTTCGAGACGGAGGTCCGCCCGCATCTCCCCGACGCCTGGATCGACACGAAGAAGACCAAGGTGGGCTACGAGATCCCGTTCACCCGCCAATTCTACAAGTACATCCCCCCCGGCCGCTCGCCGAGATCGACGCCGACCTTGAGAAGCAGGTCGCCAAGATTCTCGACCTGCTGCGAGAGGTGGAAGAGTGACGCCCCCACTAGCAGTGGCCGACCGCTGGAGGCAGGGCCAGGTCAAGAACGTCGCGAGGGTGACTCTCGGCAAATGCTGCAGCCAAACGATTCCGGTGACACGAGGAATCTCGCATCGCTGAAACAATGACGATGGCCGCAGCATTATTATTTCTCGAACTCTGGGCGTTACTCCCTCACATACCGCAAGCTGCCGACGGTCAGCGGCGCGAGTGGATGGAGGCAGTGATCGACATGGCGTACAGGTACGGCACTGAGCCGCCAATGGGTTACTCCGTGTAGCGGTGTCATGCCGAATATGTGTTAGCTACGTAAGGCCCCGCCTACAAGCCAGATGAAGGGCCCGTTCGTCGAACTGCGAACGGCGGCGACAGCCTGAGTGCCCTACGGCAACCGCTCTGGGCAGTACGCGAGCACTGCTCGCGCTCATGACAGTGGCGACGGTGTTCAGGCTGTTGTCGGGGTAGCGCTGCTGTAGTGCCCGCTGTGTGTTGTAGAGGCCCACGCCTGTTGTCGGCGCTTCGCACGCGGCCCTGCCCATGTCGACAGCGGCGTCGCTATCGATAATGATCCCGTACTGTTTGTCCAACATTTCGACGAACATGTGGTGCTGGTCGTCGGCCTGATAGGACCCTTCGTCATTGGAGCCAAGCGCTGAGACCGCTGCGATGATGCCGACGAGGGCGACCACGGGAACGGCCACGACCGCGATTCGCCCCATCCTTTTGAGGCCGCGCCAATACTCGATGGCTTTCGGTGCGGGGCGGGAGACCGCAGGCACCGGGCTGGCTGGTGCATTGGGCGGACGTGACGGCACGGACTTGGGGTGTTTAGGCGGCGACGTTGGGAGAGCCTTCGGCACCGTCGCTGGTACTGACCTGGGCAGCTCCGAAGTCGACTTCGCCGCTGTCACGGACAGGACTGGCACGACCTCGTCGCGGCGAAAGGCGAGGGTATCCGGCTCGCCTTCGAACTTGAGGAAGACGTAGGCATCCTCTTCGTCGTAGAGCGGATCGATCACGCCGGTCTGCCCGAAATGATCGTCACCGGGTGCAACGACTCGTGCTCGCCCGCTTGCTACGAACTGCGCCACGGATATCCCCCTTCCGCCTGAAACGGACGCGGAAGCACTTTCCTGCTACCGAAGACGAAAAGCCGCGGCCAGAACGGGAGTTGCCAACTTCGCTTGTTCGGTCTGCACCCGTCGCATAGCCGGCCGACCAAGCCCCCCTGAGCAAATATCCTAAATTGGGATATATCAGGGTGCAACGTGCGCTAACCGGGTGGAGATGTCCATCTACCGATGGAGTACCAGCAGCTATGCTCGCTGTTGAGTCGGCTCCGCCGGGAATCGCGATCACCGGCGACATCTACGGGCATACCAGTGATGACACTACGCGAGCCGCCGTCGATGGTCTGGCTGACCAGCTTGGGCTTGGCTAATTCCAAGTTGTTGCTGTACGCGTTGCTGTACATACCCCTGGTAGGTAGCAAAAAGGCGGCTCCGTTTTTCTCCGAAACCGCCTTGACCTGCTCGAACTCTGGTCGGGCTGACAGGATTTGAACCTGCGACCACTTGACCCCCAGTCAAGTGCGCTACCAAACTGCGCCACAGCCCCGGTGCCGCCGGGACCACCGGCAGCAGCAGCACGAAAGCCTACCGCAGCGCGACGTCGCAATCCCAACCCCGAAACACCGCCGTGCCCGTCGCTATAAGGTCAGCAGTCGATACAGCGCCGATCAGGCCGACCACGACGATGAACGCGCGCAGCGCATTCGGGGACAGCCGGCGGCCGTAGTGCGCGCCGAGGAACCCGCCGATGAGCGAGCCCAGCGCGATCAACCCCGCTGCCAGCCAGCTGATCCGGTCGAACGCGACGAGTTATGTAGGCCACCGCCGCAACGACATTGACCATCAGCGACAGCAGGTTCTTCGCGCGCGTTCATCCGCTGCATGTCCTCGGGCAGCAGCGCACCCATCACGCCGATCAGCAGGATGCCCTGCGCCGCGGTGAAGTAGCCGCCGTAGATACCGACGGCGAAGGTGCCGACCACCAGTGCCGCCATCCGGCCGCGGCGACACGTGCTCGGCTGATTGGCCTGCCGCCTCGGCCCGCCGCCGCGCCCAGTCCTGAATCCTCGGGCCGATCACCACCAGGATCAGCGCCGCGATCAACAGCACCGGCACCACTTCGGTGAAGACCTTCTCGGGCAGGTGCAGCAGCAGCCACGCGCCGACAAGGGCGCCGACGAACGAGGCCGGTATCTGCCAGCGCAGCCGGTGCCACTGGCCGCGTAGCTCGCGCCGGTATCCCCAGGTCCCCGAGACGCCGCCCGCGACCAGTCCGATCGCGTTGGACATCGTGGAGGCCACGGGCGGATAGCCCAGCGTCACCAGCGTCGGGAACGTGACGAGTGTGCCCGACCCGACGAGAGCGTTGATCGCTCCGGCCGCGACACCCGCCAACGCGATGAGGACCATGTCGATGACGGGCACATGGCCGAACTTATCGAGATCGTGCGCGCGCCCCGCTTTTCCCGGACCCGTACGTTGATGCGGATGGGGCTGCCCTCGAACCCGAACGTCTCACGCAGCCGCCGCTCCAGGAACCGGCGATAGCCGGCTTCCAGGAAGCCCGTGGTGAACAGCACGAACGTCGGCGGCCGCGTGGTCGCCTGGGTGGCGAACAGGATCCTGGGCTGCTTGCCGCCGCGCACCGGCGGCGGCGTCGCGGCCACCACCTCCTTGAGGAACGTGTTCAGCCGGCCCGTCGAGATCCGCGCGTCCCACGACTCCAGCGACGTCTCCAGCGCGGGCACCAGCTTCTGCACCGCCCGCCCGGTCTTCGCCGAGATGTTCACCCGCGGCGCCCACTGCACCTGCGCCAGCTCGCGTTCGATTTCGCGTCCGAGATCGTAGCGCCGGTCCTCGTCGACGAGGTCCCACTTGTTGAACGCCAGCACCAGCGCCCGGCCGGCCTCGATCACCATCGACAGCACCCGCTGGTCCTGCTCGGTGAGCGGCTGCGAGCCGTCGATCAGCACGATGACCACCTCGGCGGCATCGATGGCGCCGCGCGTGCGCACCGAGGCGTAGAACTCGTGCCCGCTGGCCTGGCCGACCTTGCGGCGCAGCCCGCGGTATCGACGAAACGCCAAGTCCTGCCGCCCAATTCGATCATCGAGTCCACGGGATCGACAGTGGTTCCCGCTACGTCGTGTACCACCGCCCGCTCGTCGCCTGCGAGCTTGTTCAGCAGCGAACTCTTGCCGACGTTCGGCTTGCCCACCAGCGCCACCCGCCGTGGCCCTCCGCCCCTGACGCCGGCTTCGGACACCGCCGGCAGCGCCGCGACGACCTGGTCGAGCAGGTCGGCCACTCCCCGCCCGTGCATCGCACTGATCGGGTGCGGCTGCCCCAACCCCAGCGACCACAACGCTGCGGCGTCGGCCTCACCGCGTTCGGTGTCGACCTTGTTGGCCGCCAGGAACACTGGCTTGCCGGACCGGCGCAGCATGCGTGCCGCCGCCTCGTCGCCCGCCGTCGCGCCCACCACGGCGTCGACCACCAGGACGATCGCGTCCGCGGTTCGCATCGCCACCGACGCCTGCTCGGCCACCAACTGTTGCAGGCCCTTGGCGTCGGGTTCCCAGCCGCCGGTGTCCTGGATGAGGAACCGTCGGCCGACCCAGTTCGCGTCGTAGGAAACGCGGTCACGTGTCACGCCGGGAACGTCCTGCACCACTGCCTCGCGGCGACCGAGAATACGGTTTACCAACGTTGACTTGCCGACGTTCGGGCGCCCGACGACGGCGACCACGGGTGGCGGACCGGACGCTTCTGCATCACCCTCGCTGTCCTCGCCGATCTCCGAGTCGGCCAGCCCCCAGTCGCTTTCGTCGACCCACGTGCCGTCGGTATCCGTCATCGCCGTGCCCCCGCACGCTGCTGGACGAGCGCCATCAGGTGAGCGATCACCTCGGGCTCAGACATGTCGCTGGTGTCGACCACCACCGCATCATCGGCGGCACGTAGCGGCGATACTGCTCGGGTCGAGTCGAGGTGGTCACGGCGCTGCACGTCGGCCAGCACCCCTTCGTAGTCGTCGCCAAGGCCGCTGGCGACGTTCTGATCGTTGCGCCGACGCGCCCGCTCTTCGGCCGACGCCGTCAGGAAAATCTTGACGTCCGCATCCGGCAGCACGACGGTTCCGATGTCTCGTCCCTCGACGACGACGCTGCCGCGGCCTTCGGCCAGTTCCCGCTGCAATCCCACCAGACGGGCCCGCACGGCGGGAACCGCCGATACCGCGGAGACCGCCTTGGTAACCGCATCGGCGCGGATCTCGGCCGAAACATCCTCTCCGTCAAGATAAGCGCGATCCTCGTCCGGGTCGTAGCCGACCGACAGAGGTACGTCCGCGGCCGCTTTCTCGATCTCCGGCGTATCGCTGAGGTCAGCGCCCGCTCGCAGTACCGCAAGCGTGACGATCCGGTACATCGCCCCGGTGTCCAGATAGCGTGCACCCAATGTGCGCGCCAAACCTCTTGATACCGAAGACTTTCCGGTCCCGGCCGGGCCGTCGATCGCGATCGCCAGCGCGTCGGTCATAGGCCCACAGCCTTGTACAGTGCACCGATCTCGTCGCGGCCCAAAGCCCGTAGGCTGCCGGGACGTTGATTACCCAGCGAAACCGCCCCGATGTCGGTGCGCACCAACTCCTCCACCGGAAACCCCACTGCTGCGAGCATTCTTCGGACGATTCGCTTCCGGCCCTCGTGCAGCGTCACACGCACCAGCGTCTTGCCGGGCACCGCATCAACAACCGCGAAGTCGTCGGCGTGCGCTGGGCCGTCATCTAACTCGATGCCATCCCGCAGCTTGCGGCCGAGGCCACGCGGCACCGAGCCGGTCACCGTCGCCACATATGTCTTCGGCACCTCGAAGGACGGGTGCATCAGCCGGTGGGCCAGCTCGCCGTCGTTGGTCAACAGCATCAGGCCTTCGGTGTCGGCGTCGAGGCGTCCGACGTGAAAGAGCTTCTTGTTGCCTCGGACTCGGTGCTCGACCACATCGCCGATGCACGGCCTGCCGCGGTCGTCGGACATGGTCGAGTGCATGCCGCGTGGCTTGTTCAGCGCCAGGTGCACCAGGGTGTCGTCGAGCATCACCCGCGCGCCGTCCACCCGGATCACCGACACGTCGGGGTCAACCCGGGTGCCGAGTTCGGTCACCACATGGCCGTCGACATCGACGCGCCCGTCGACGATCATCCTCTCGGCGACGCGCCGCGACGCGATTCCGGCCTGCGACAACACTTTCTGCAGCCGCACGCCCTCCGGGTCGGCCATTTCAGTCCGTGTCCACGTCGAAGGATGCTTGCCGCTCGCCGTCCGCGGGACGCTTGCTGAGTTTCACGAAACGCGGTTCGTCGCCGAGCGTTTCGCTCAAATCATCGATGACATCGACGTCCGGAAGCAGCGGTGCGATATCAGGAAGGTCTGTCAACGAAGACAATCCGAGTCGCTCCAGGAACATCTCGGTGGTCGCGAAGGTGATGGCGCCGGTATCCGAGTCCGTTCCGGCCTCGGTGATCAGCCCTCGGGCCAGCAGCGTTCGCATCACCGCGTCCACGTTCACCCCGCGCACCGCGCTCACTCGCGCCCGCGTCACCGGTTGACGGTAGGCCACCACCGCCAACGTTTCCAATGCCGCGCGGGTCAGCTTGGAGCGGGCGCCGTCGAGCAGCAGACGCTCCACATACGGCGCGTACTGCGCCCTGGTGTACATGCGCCACCCGCCGCCCGCATCACGCAGATCGATACCGCTCTCGCGCGTGGAGAGTTCCTCGGCCATCAGCTGCAGTTTTGCAGCCACCCGGTAGGCCGGCTGCTGGATCGCCGCGGCCAACGCGTCGACGGTCACCGGGGTATCCACCACCAGCAGGAGTGCTTCCAGCACCGCACCGAGCTCGGAGTCCTCCAATTCCGGCGGCGTGGCAACCTCGATGCCCAGATCGAGATCCGGGATGTCGCCATTCACCGGCTCGGGAAATTCGTCAGTCACCGGGTCAACGGTGCCGCCGTTCACCGGCTCGGGAAATTCGTCAGTCATCGTCTGGCTCTTCCAACGTCTCAGTGGCCTGGATTTCGTCGCTGGATGGCTGATCTCCGGTCCACGAAATCTGGAGCACACCAAGCGGTTCTGATTGATCAAATGCTACCGCTCGGGCTCGATACAGTTCGAGCAGCGCCAGGAATCTGCCCACGATCAGGATCGGCTCCCGGCAGTCGGCGACCAGCTCCGAGAACGTGGCCCACTGGCCGTGCCCGCGGCGTTGCAGCTCGGCCAGCAGCTGCTCGGCCTGTTCGGGCACCGAAACCATGAACTCGTGCAGATGCTCGGTGGCCACCACCGGCACCGGCCGAGGTGTGAACGCGCTCGCCGCGATCTCGGCGAACAGCTGAGCGTCGACGCCCAGCATCACCTCGGGCAGCAGGTCTTCGTAGCGGTCCTCCAGCGATACCGCGCGCGGATAGCTGCGCAGGGCGGCGGCTTCGAGCTCGGCGAACATCTCCGCGACGTGCTTGAACGCCCGGTACTGCAGCAGGCGGGCGAACAGCAGGTCGCGCACCTCCAGCAGCGCCAGGTCTTCCTCGTCGTGGATCTCGCCCGCCGGCAGCAGGCGCGCGGCCTTGAGGTCCAGCAGGGTCGCCGCGATGACCAGAAACGCGGTGGTCTCGTCCAGCTCCATCTGAGGGCCGATCACCTTGGTGTAGGCGATGAAGTCATCGGTCACCTGGTGCAGCGCCACCTCGGTGACGTCGAGGCGGTGCGCGAAGATCAGCTGCAACAGCAGGTCGAACGGACCCTCGAAATTGCTCAGTCGAACCCGGAAGCCTGTCTGCTGCGACTCCGTCGGCTGTGTTTCGGTGTTCACGAACCGAACCGGTCGATGACCTCGCGGGCCAACGATCGATATGCCTGGGCGCCACCGGATTTCGGCGCCCATGTGGTGATCGGCTCGCCCGCGACGCTGGTTTCCGGGAAGCGCACCGTGCGGGTGATCACGGTGTCGAATACCAGGTCCCCGAACCGCTCCATGACGCGGGCCATGACTTCGCGGGCGTTGACGGTGCGTGGGTCATAACGGGTGATCAGGATGCCACTGATGTTCAGCTTGGGGTTCAGCCGGTCGTGCACTTTGTCGACGGTGTCGGTCAGCAACGCCAGCCCGCGCAGCGAGAAGTACTCGCACTCGGTCGGGATGATCACACCGTCCGAGCAGGCCAGCCCGTTGACGGTGAGCAGGCCAAGTGACGGCTGGCAGTCGATCAGCACATAGTCGTAGCGGTCCAGCACGGGATGCAGCGCGCGGGCCAGCGACTGCTCCCGGCCGACTTCGTTGACCAACTGGATCTCCGCCGCCGACAGGTCGATGTTGCTCGGCACCAGGTCCATGTTCTTGACACGAGTGTGGATGAGGACCTCGTCCATGGACACCCGCGGCTCGATCAGAAGGTTGTGGATGGTGTGGTCGAGCTCGTAGTGCGGAACCCCGAGACCGGCCGAGAGCGCGCCCTGCGGATCCAGGTCGACCAGCAACACCCGTCGGCCATAGCCGGCGAGGCTGGCGCCGAGGTTGATCGTCGAAGTGGTCTTGCCGACGCCGCCCTTCTGGTTGCACATCGCGATGACCTTGGCGGGCCCGTGCACGTTCTTGGGCTTGGGATCGGGAATCGTCCGAGCCGGACGACCGGTCAGGCCGGCCTGCGGGGGTGGGTCGGCGCCGCTGCCATCCTCGGTCATGTCTCGGCTCCCGCTCGTCCCCTGCCCTGCGGGCGTGGGCCCACCGGTCCTCGCTGCGCTGCGATCCTCACTCGCGCTCGCCTTCGGGCGGTCATGCGGTCATGCCCCACCGTCGGTGGTCGGGCAACGCAGAGGCATGGCGAACATCCGGGCAAGTTTAACGGGGACGCCGGGCTGGGGACGGGCAGACCCGCGGGCAACGTGTGAGCCCGTTCACCCCGGCCACCGGCCTAGGCTGGCCGCCATGAGCCTGACGCGGCGTCTGCCGTTCCTTCGTTCGTCGGTGTGGCGCCTCGCGGTGGGTATGCCCCGCTTCGTCAGGACGGGTCAGATCGGCGACGGCCGGGAGGAGGCCTGCGCGACGTACGTGGAAGCCAACGCGCGCCGCGGCGACCCCGACGACGTGCTGGCCACCATCGACAGGTTCGCCAAGGAAAAGTCCATGCTGGTGAACGTCGGCGACGAGAAGGGCGCGCTGCTCGACGCCGCCGTGCGCCGGGCCAACCCAAAAGTGGCGCTGGAGCTCGGCACCTACTGCGGCTACAGCGCGCTGCGGATCGCTGCGGCCGCACCGGAGACCAAAGTGCTCACCGTCGAGCTTTCGGGGGCCAATGCCGAGGTGGCGCGTCGGATTTGGGCGCACGCCGGCGTCGACGACCGAATCACCTGCGTCGTCGGGACCATCGCAGATGGCGGCCGGACGCTCGATGCGCTGGCCAACGAGCACGGTGTCGGCACCGAAACGGTCGATCTGCTGTTCATCGACCACGAAAAGACCGTCTACCTGTCGGACCTGCAGACCATCCTCGACCACGGCTGGCTGCACAGGGGGTCCATCGCCGTCGCCGACAACGTCGGTATTCCCGGCGCCCCCAAGTACCGCGCAGTACATGCGCGAGCAGCAGGGCAAGCTGTGGAACACCGTCGAGCACAAGACTCACGTCGAGTACCAGACGCTGCTCCCCGACCTGGTGCTGGAGTCGGAGTTTCTAGGCGGCTGACAGTTCCTCGGCGATGCGCTTGGCCAGCCGGCGGGACTGCTTGCCGACGTAGCCGATCAGCGCGGGTCGCGAAACTATCCCGTGAAAGTACAAGCCGTCGGCCGCCGCGGCCGGCGCCGCCGCGATCGGCGATCCATCGGGTGTGAGCACACCGAGATGGCCGACAAACCGCTCGAGCCCGGGCCGGTACCCGGTCGCGCACACCACGGCGTCGATGGTGAGCCGGCGGCCGTCGGCGAGCACCGCAGTGTTTCCCTCGAACTCGGTCGGCGGACCCACAACCTCGATCGCCCCGTTCCTGACGGCGTCAATGACCTCGGGGTCGACGAGAGTGGGCGCGACGTCCGAGCGGTGCGCGCGTGTGAATGGCCCCTCCACCGGAATCGGCAGGCCATACTCGCTGAGATCTCCGAAGATCTTGCGCCGCACCGTATTGGCGATGCGGTCAGCAAGGCGCGGCGGCAAATGATAAAGCGGGACCGCGAGGATATCGCCTGGCAGCCCGGCGGGGCCGGAACGCCGCAGGATGTTCGGCGGCGTCCGCACCGACAGATACACCTTGGCAACATCGCCGGTGGTGAGGTCGTGAGCGATCTCCATACCTGACGCTCCGGTCCCGATGACGAGCACGCGCATCCCCTCGAACGGCTTGGCGTTGCGGTACTCGGAGGAATGCAGCGTCTCGCCGGTGAAGCTGCCAAGCAGGTCGGGAACAACCGGGATGTTCTGGTGCCCTGTGGCGACGATGACCTGGCGGGCGTCGATGTCGCCGGTCGAGGTGGTGAGCCGCCAGCCTCGTGCCACCGGATCGATTCGCTCGACGGCGGTATACAGGCGCAGGTCGACGCCGTCCTCGCGCGCATGCCGATCGAGGTGCTCGACGACTTGGTCGCGGGTCGGGAAGACCGGCGTGCCCTTGGGGTAGCGCCGACCGGGCAGGTGGGAGAACTGACGGCCGGTGTTCAGCTTGAGCCGGTCATAGCGACTGCGCCACGACGCGGCCACATCCGGTGCTTTGTCGATCAGCAGCGGCCGGAGCCGCGGTCCCTGAGGCTCACCGCTGCCGAGACACCTGCCGGTCCCGCGCCGATGATGGCTATCTCGTGCTCGCTCACGCTGGCGTCCAACACCTCCGCGCGCCGAATTGTTACCCCACCCGCGCGTCCGCGGCTGTGAGTTCCTTGGCAATCCGCCCGGCCACCCGGCGAGACTGTCTCGCGACGGATCCGATGAACTCCGGCCGCGCGGTGAAGCCGACGAATCGCAAGCCTTTGGCCGCGGGTGTCAGGCCGGTGGCCACCGGCGCTCCGCGGTCGTTGACGAGGCCGAGGTGACCGGCCAGCGGCTCGAGCCCGGTGCGGTACCCGGTCGCGTAGATCACCGTGTCCGGTTGCAGCGCCCGGCCATCAACGAGGTGCACGGCTTCGCCGTCGAATCGCGCGACGGTGGAGACCACCTCGATCGAGCCGTCCCTTATCGGCGTCGATGACCTCCATGTCCACC
Source organism: uncultured Actinomycetota bacterium (assembly GCA_963734385.1). GTDB lineage: Bacteria > Actinomycetota > Actinomycetes > Mycobacteriales > Mycobacteriaceae > Mycobacterium. The sequence continues at coordinate 207,171 of CAVTHR010000020.1, forward strand.
ACCGTCGGCACCTTGCTCCGCCTGCGCACCGGAAGAACGGGCCTTCGTCGGGGATCGGTAGGCCGAAAGCGCTGAGATCGCCCAGGCTTGCGCGGCGCGCGCGCCTGGTCAAGGCGTCGGCGATCCGGATCGGCGTGTGAAACATCGCCACGGCAACCGGGTCGGCGGGCAGCCCGCGCGGAAGCGAGCGCAGCATGATGTTCGGCGGGGTGCGGACCGCCAGCCAGACCGTGGCCGCTCCCCCGGTCACAAGGTCGTAGGCGATCTCCATCCCCGATGAGCCCGAGCCGACCACCAGGACGCGCTTGCCGTCGTACGGCGCCGGGTTCCGGTAGGCCGACGAGTGCAACCGCTCGCCGGTGAACGTATCGCGCACCAGGTAATCGGGGAATCACCGGCACGTTGCTGGTTTCCCGTGGCGACGACTACCTGTGTGGCGTCGATGTCGCCCGTCGATGCCCTCAGCCGCCACCCACCCGGCGCGCGATCGATGCGGTCGACCTCGGTGTCCAACCGCAACTCGACGCCGTCCTCGTGGGCATGGCGGTCGAGGTGAGCGACCACGTCGTCGCGGCTGGGAAACATCGGAGTTCCACTTGGGGTACCGGCGTTTTGGCAGATGTGAGAACGGCCTGCCGGTGTTGAGTCTGAGCATGTCGTAACGGGTCCGCCAGGACGACGCCACCGCATCGGCGCGATCGATTAGCAGCGGGCGGATACCCCGATCGCCGAGGCTGAGCGCCACGGAGATCCCGGCTGGACCCGCACCGATCACCGCGACTTGGTGTTCGCGCATGACCTTTCGAACGAATTGCCGCACTGGATTGTTTCACCGCGCTCGCGGATGGGCGCCGGCCCAGACCTCTCTCAGCGCATGCACAGTGACGAGCGTGTAGATCTGCGTGGTGGTGACCGACGCATGGCCGAGCAATTCCTGTACCACCCTGACGTCCGCGCCGCCGTCGAGCAGATGGGTGGCGAAGGAGTGCCGCAGAGTGTGCGGCGACACCGCGGCGGTGATGCCTGCCCGTTCGGCGGAGTCCTGCAGCACCTGCCAGGCGCTCTGGCGTGACAGCCGGCCACCGCGGGCGTTGAGGAAGATCGCCGGTGTGCCCTTGCCGCGGCGGGCCAGGTCCGGGCGCCCGCGCACCAGATAGGCGTCCAGCGCAGTCACGGCAGGACGACCGATCGGCACCAGCCGCTGTTTTCCGCCCTTGCCCCGCAACAACACCGAACGTGCGTGGGTGTCGACGTCGTCGATGTCGAGCCCGACCGCCTCGGAGATCCGTGCGCCGGTCGAATACAACAGCTCGAGCAGCGCCCGGTTCCTCAGCGTCAGCGGGCCGTCGGCCTCGCTGTCGCCGCCAGCGCCCTCCAGCAGGGCGAGAACCTCGTCGATGGTCAGGCTCTTCGGCAGCCGCCTGGTCGGCGTGGGTGGCTTGACGGCACGGGCCACGTCGATTTCGGTGAGTCCTTCGGCGGCGGCGAAGCGGTGCAACCCCCGGACCGCGATCAGTGCGCGGGCCGCCGACACCGCCGACAGCGGGGTCGTCCCAGCGTCCGCGTCGCCGCGGCGCAGCGAGGCCAGAAAGTCACTGACGTCGGTCTCGGCGACCTCGCTCAGGTCGTCGATGCCGCGCTGGGTGAGATGTTCGGCGTAGCGCCGCAGATCCCGCCGATATGAGCTCAACGTGTTGGCGGCAACGCCGCGCTCGATGGTCAGGTGATCGAGGTAGCCCTGGAGCTGGTCGTCGAGCGCCGGGCGGAACGTCGTCATCAGTGTGCCTTCCGGCGCGTGAAAGCCCTTGGCCTATCGACCCATTCAGCGTCGACCGGTCGAAGCGAATCGGTGTCCTGCCGCACCACCTGCGCGGCGAGGATTCCGCTCACCGCAATGGTGTTGACGATCTCGCCACTCAGCGTCATCCGCACCGCCTCGTCGAGCGGAAACCATTGCACCACCAGATCAGCCTCTTCGTCGTGGGCGTCGGGCCTTCCGACGTCGGACAGGCCGGTGGCGAGGTACACCCGCACGCCCTCGTCGCTGAATCCAGGCGCACTGACGAGATCGACCAGAACGCGCCAATTCTGCGCGGACAACCCGGCCTCCTCCTTCAGTTCACGCGCGGCCGTGAGGTGCGGCGGTTCGTCCCCCATATCGAGCAGCCCCGCAGGCAGCTCCCATAACCGCCTGCCTACCGGGTGGCGGTACTGATACACCATGACGATCCTGTCGTCGTCGTCCATTGCCAGGATCGCGACTGCGCCGTAATGCTCGACGACTTCGCGCCTGGCAGTGTTCCCGCCCGGCATACGCACCTCGTCAGCGCGTAGCGCGAAAATCTTTCCGACGTATATGGTTTCGGAGTCGACGGTCGCGAAATCGTGTTCAGCCACGGACTTCGGTTTTTTCCCGGGAGTCGTCTTGGAGCCGCTGCCCCTCGTTGTCCTGATGGTCGACACCGTTCGCTCGCTGCTCGGGGATCTCCACCGGCAGCCGCTCGCCGGCCTTGTAGTCCAACGCCGCCCCGATGAACGCCGCGAACAGCGGATGCGGCCGGGTGGGACGGCTCTTCAACTCCGGGTGGGCCTGGGTGCCGACCATGAACGGATGGACGTCGGGGGCGTACTCGACGAACTCGACCAGGTGCCCGTCGGGCGAGGTACCTGAGAACCTCAGCCCGCCCTCGGCGATGCGGTCGCGGTAGGAGTTGTTGACCTCATAGCGATGTCGGTGCCGCTCGGACACCTCGGTAGCGTCGTACGCTTGCGCCACAATGGATCCCGGCTCGAGAACAGCAGGATAGGCGCCTAGCCGCATGGTGCCACCGAGATCGGCCTCACCTGCGACGGCATCTCGCTGATCGGCCATCGTGGAGATCACGGGATCGGGCGTACTGGGATCGAACTCGGCGGAGTTGGCCTCAGTGATCCCTACCGATCGTGCCGCCTCGATCACGATGCACTGCAGACCCAGGCACAGACCGAGCACCGGCAGGCCGCGCTTGCGTGCGTAGCGGATCGCGCCGATCTTGCCCTCGATTCCCCGAATGCCGAAGCCGCCGGGAATCAGCACGGCGTGCACGTCGCTGAGCACCGCCGCGGCGCCGCTGTCGGTCTCGCAGTCATCGGATGCCACCCACCGCATCTCGACCTTGGCGCGGTGCCTGAAGCCGCCGGCGCGCAGGGCCTCGGCCACTGACAGGTACGCATCGGACAAGTCAATGTACTTGCCCACCAGTGCGATCCGCACTGTCTCATGCGGCTCGTGCACCCGCTGAAGAAGGTCGTTCCATTGCGTCCAGTCGACGTCGCGGAACGGCAGGCTCAGGCGGCGCACCACGTAGGCGTCGAGTTCCTCGCGGTGCAGCACCTTGGGGATGTCGTAGATCGACGGCGCGTCCGGGGTGGAGATCACACCGTCGATGTCGACGTCGCACATCAGGGCGATCTTGTTCTTGAGCGGTTCGGGAACGTCACGGTCGCAGCGCAAGATCAGCGCGTCAGGGGTGATACCGATGCTGCGCAGCGCCGCGACCGAATGCTGGGTGGGTTTGGTTTTGAGCTCACCCGACGGCGCCATGTAGGGCACCAACGAGCAGTGCAGGAAGAAGCAGTTCTCGCGACCGACCTCGTGGCGCACCTGCCGCGCCGCTTCCAGGAACGGAAGGGACTCGATGTCGCCTACGGTGCCGCCGATCTCGGTGATCACCACGTCCGGCCGGTTGCCATCGGCGTCGGGCTGCGCCATCGCCAGGATGCGGCTCTTGATCTCATCGGTGATGTGCGGGATGACCTGAACGGTGTCGCCCAGGTACTCGCCGCGGCGCTCCTTGGCGATCACCGCCGAATACACCTGCCCCGTAGTCACATTCGCCCACCCGGGCAGGTTTCGGTCAAGGAATCGCTCGTAGTGTCCGACGTCGAGGTCGGTCTCGGCGCCGTCCTCGGTGACGAAGACCTCGCCGTGTTGGAACGGGTTCATGGTGCCAGGGTCGACGTTCAGGTACGGGTCGAGCTTCTGCATGGTGACTTGCAGGCCGCGCGCGGTCAGCAACTGCCCGAGGCTGGAAGCGGTGAGCCCCTTACCCAGCGAAGAAACCACGCCGCCGGTGACGAAGAGGTGCTTGGTGGCGGTTTGCGGGTGCTTGCGTAACGCTGGCAAGAGCAACCTCCGTGACGACGGGCAGGGCGTACGTATCTAGGAAGATTCCTAGCTTGGGGCCTGCCGACCCACGGAACTCCACACTAACACCGACCCCGACAAGCCGTCGCTGACGCGCCGACGGCTGGTTATTGCGGGAGTGTTACCGACGTCGCACCCTGGCCGAGGCCGTACTGGCCTGGCCGCCCCCCGCTGATCAGGTCCTGCAAGGCCAGCACCGTGGTGATCCGGCCGGATGCGGCGTCGATGTCGTCGATTGTGCTGACCGCGGCCGCCAACGCGGCGTCGGACCTCGTCACGGCCACCGCAGCGGTACCGGACGCGGAGCCGTCTCGGCCCGCGACGACGGTGCCGGAGCCGTGCGGAGCCAGACCGGCAGCGAAGCGGGCGACGGTGGCACCTTTGTTCCCCGCATCGTCGCCGAGGCCGCCGCCCGAGACGATCAGGGCGGTGTTGGCCGCGCCGATTCGTTCGGTTCCGTATGTGATGAACCCGGTGTCACGCAGCGCGGTCAGCACGGTTTCGCGCTGCTCGTCGTTGACCGGCGCAGCCTTGGGGTCCCGATTGATCAGCAAAGTGATGCCGAAGAGGTCGCCTGCCTGCGAGCCCTGATCGACCCATTTGGTGCTCAATTGGGCACCGGCGGGCACGATCGGCGAGTTCACCACCGAAAGCAGCTTCTCCGCGGAGTTGGCGTCGACGAACTCTTCGGTCAGCGACACCGTCCCGGTCACCGTGCCGCCGGCTTGCTCCACCATGCCGCGACAACGCGTCGACATCGTCGTCCTGAGCGTCGGGCGTACGAAAGACCACGACAGACTTGTCCGCCATGGTGTCGCGCAGGATCCGCGGAGACATCTGCGCGTCAAATTCACCCGCAGCGCTTAGTTTCTCGTTCAGCGCGTTCTTCTGGTCGGTGAGACCGTCGATCTGATTTTGCAACTCCTGCTTGTCGTCACGCAGGCCGGACAGAACTGTGTTGGACAGCAGCCCGGAGCCAAGGGCCACCCCTATGGCAAGGGCGAGGAAGACGGCGGCCAGCGAGATCGCGTGTGTGCGTAGAGATATCACCGCGCCACGCTCCTAGGTGACCAAGCCCTGGACCCACAGTGAGAAGCGGTTCCAGTAGTCGACGACCCAGTCGATCAGCGCGCCGTCGGCGCGCGATACCCACAGCGCGACGATGACGGCGACCAACATCGCCAGCACCAGCAGCGCTATCGCGCCTCCGGAGATCCGGCTTCGGTACAGCGTCGCAACGGCCTTGGCGTCCACCAACTTCTCGCCCACCTTGAGCCGGGTCAGGAACGTCGAGGGGTTGCTGTGCTGACGGGACCGGTCGAAGAACTCTTCGATGCTGGCTGTATGGCCCGCGGTGACGATCAGCGAGGCCCCGTGGTGATCTGCCAGCAGCAGCGAAAGGTCGGCGGCCGAGCCTGCGGCCGGGAACGTCATCGCCGCGACGCCCAGGTCCTGGATGCGCTCGAGCCCGGCGGCGTGCCCGTCGGCGTCGGCAGGCAGCACCACTTGCGCGCCGCAGCGCAGCACCTCGGCGCTGATGCGTTCCGGATCGCCGACGATGAGCTGGGGCCGGTACCCGCCCTTGCGCAGCACATCCGCGCCGCCGCCGACGCCGATGAGCACCGGTTGATACTCCTTGATAAAGGGCTTGAGGGCCTTGAGGTCGGCGGCGGCATCGGGCTCCTCCGCCACGATCACGACATGGCGGCGGTGGAGATCGACGTCGATATCGGGGATGCCGATGCCGTCGATGAGCAGAGGGCTTTCACTGCGGATGAACTCGATGGTGTTACCCGCGAAAGCCTCCAAGTGGGCGACCAGCCCGCTCTTGGCCTCGTGCATCAGATCGTGGATCTCGTGGTCGGTCCGTTCGGTGCCAAGGGCGAGCCGTCGGTCACCGGCGTACACCGCGCCGTCGTACAGCCGCACCCGGGAGCCGTCCTTGACGCGTTTGAACACCTCTGGGCCGGTCTCGTCGATCAGGGTGACGCCGTTGTTCACCAGCACTTCGGGACCCAGGTTGGGGTATCGGCCGGAGATCGACGGCGATGCGTTCACCACGGCGGCGATTTCGGCTTCGACCAGCGCGTCCGCGGTTATGCGGTCGAGATCCAGCGCGTCGATCACCACGATGTCCCCAGGTCCGACGCGCCGCAGCAGCCGATCGATGTCGCGGTCCACCCGGGCCGTGCCGGTGATGCCCGGCCGTGGACTGGCAGTACGGGATAGCAGCGCAGACATCTTCATGGGCCGATTCTGTCGGGCAACCCTCAAGTAGAGGTGGAGGCGCGCCGTAACACCAGCCTCAGAAGTATTCTCTTGTCACACCCGCCACAGGCTAGGAGACCTGCGCGCGGTCGTCTTGCGCCGCGCTGAGGAGCTCGCGGGCATGAGCCCGCCCGCTGTCCGAGTCGCCGAGTCCGGCCAGCATGCGAGCGAGCTCGGCGACCCGGTCCTCGTCGTCGAGCCTGCGGACACCGCTGGCCTTTTTGGCCCCCGTGCTGTCGACGACGAGGTGGACGTCGGCATACGCCGCTACTTGCGGTAGGTGGGTGACCACGATGACTTGGTGGGTGCGCGCGAGCCGCGCCAACCGCCGCCCGATCTGCACCGCCGCCCGCCCGCCGACCCCGGCGTCGACTTCGTCGAAAACCATCGTGGTTCCTTCGGCCGACGCGGCGAGGACGGCCTCCAACGCAAGCATCACGCGGGAAAGCTCGCCGCCGGATGCGCTCTTGTTGAGCGGAAGCACATCCGTCCCGCGATGCGCGGAGAAGCCGAACTCCACCGAGTCGGCACCGTCCGATCCAGCATGCACCGTCGTTCCCGACGGCAGCGTGATCGGTGCGGAATCGTCGCCGCGAACCGTCAGCGGGGACACCGTGACGGTGAACTCGGCGTCGGCCATCGCAAGTCCGTACAACTCCGCCGTCACCGCTTTCGCCAGCCTCTTGGCTGCCTTCGTCCGCACCTTGCTCAGTTCGGTTGCGGCGGCGACGAGTTCGGTCTGCAAGTCGGCAACCTGACGCTCCAGCCCCGCGAGGGTCTCCTCGGATACATCCAGAAGCGCGAGCCTCTCCCGCGACTCACTGGCCCACCGCAGGACACCGTCGATGTCAGCGGCATACTTGCGAGTCAACAGCCGCAACTCGCCCTGCCTCGCCAGCTTCGTCTCCAAAGTGCTGGCGTCGCTGGGTAATTCGGTCAGGTAATCGCCGAGTTCAGTCGACACGTCACCGATCACCGCCAGTGCCTCCGAGAGCCGCTCTCCCAGTGTCCGCAGCTTATTGTCGTCGGTCGACTCCAGAACCGACTTCGCCTGTCCGACGCCGTGGGCAGCCGATGCCGCATCCGCGTCGGCCGCCTCATCGAGCGCACCGGACAATGCGGAGCGCGCGGTCTGCGCAGCTTCCCGCAAGGCATCGAGCTCTGACATCCGCCGGATGTCATCGACGAGTGCATCGTCCTCGCCGGGCCGCGGATCGACCGCATCGATCTCGCCGAGGCCGAACTTCAGCCGGTCCGCCTCCTGCGCCATTTCCCTGGCCCGCTGGGTTCTTTCGGCTAGGTCGCGCCGGGCGGCCTGCCATGACTCACGCACCGTGCGGTACCGCTGCAGCAATGGCACGACGTCGGCGAATCGGTCAAGCGCGGCGCGCTGTTCGTCGCCACGCATCAGCCGCAGCTGATCGTTCTGTCCGTGCAGGGTGAGCAGCTCAGTGGTGAAGGTGCTCAACGACTTTGCCGGCACACTGCGGCCGCCGAGGTATGCGCGGGAGGGCCCGTCGCGGCTGACCGATCGCGCGGCTATGACGCTGCCGTCCTCGTCTCGCTGCGCACCCGACGAGTCGAGAATGCCATCGACTTGTTCGGCCACGTCACCACCGAGTTCGGTTGTGCTGAAGCGGCCTTCGACAACGGCGCGGTTGGCACCCGACCTGATTCGGGTGGCGTCGGCGCGCGCACCGCCAAGAAGATGCAGTCCGGTCACCACCATCGTTTTTCCGGTGCCCGTCTCGCCGGTCAACACCGTAAATCCGCGATCGAACTCGGCGGTCGCGGTACTGATCGCGCCCAGCGACTCGATGCGGACCTCGGAGAGCACTACTGTCCGCGCCAGCCCGTGACCGGCAGGCGGAACTTACGCACCAGCCGGTCTGTGAAGGGGGCGCCGTCCAGCCGCACCCATTTCAGCGGTGTGCCGCATCGCGTCACCTCGAGCCGGCCGCCCGCGGGCACCGTCATCTCTCGGCGCCCGTCACAGAACACCAGTGCGTCGTGACCGTCCGCCTCTACCTCGATCGCGATGGCAGCGTCCGGACTGGTCACCATCGGTCGTGCGAACAGCGCGTGAGCGTTGTTGGGCACCACCAGGATTGCCTCCAGATCCGGCCATACGATCGGGCCACCCGCGGAGAACGCCCACGCTGTGGAGCCTGTCGGCGTTGCAACAAGCACGCCGTCGCAGCCGAATGCCGAGACGGGTCTGCCGTCGACCTCGAGAACGGCACCCAGAACGCCGAGCCGCGGGCCCTTCTCCAGACTGGCCTCATTCAAGGCCCAGCCCCGTTCGACGACCCGGCCGTCAACGCGGACGACAACGTCGAGCGTCATGCGTTCCTCGACGCGGTAGTCGCGCTTGACGACGTGGTCGATCACCGTGTCGATGGAATCGGCCTCGGCCTCGGCGAGGAAGCCGATCCGGCCCAGATTGACGCCCACTACCGGGATTTCGACGTTGCGCGCAAGTTCGGCGGCGCGCAGGAAGGTTCCGTCACCGCCGAGGGCGAGCACGAGCTCACAGCCCTCGGCCGCACGCTCATCGGCGTCGACCACATCGATGTCGACGGCAACCGGGCGCACGTCGTCGGGAGTGAGGGGCACCGGCCCGCGGTCGACCGCCTCGGCCGAGAGCACCCTTAGGCCAATGCCGTTCTGGCCGAGCATTTTCTCTACTCTGCGGGCCGTTTCGGTGGCCTCGTCGCGACCGGTGTGTACCACCATCAGGATGGTGCGTTCAGCCATCACTGAGGCCCTTCGACGACGGCGCTCTCTACGGCCCGCTCGAGCTGCTCGCCGGTCAGCCGGGTGTCGGTACGGGCGCGGAGGCGGAGGAAGTATTCGACGTTGCCCGATGGCCCGGGCAGCGGGCTAGCGGTGACGTCGACGGTGTGCCAATTCAGTTCGGTGGCCCGCCGCGCGACGGCGAGCACGGCACCTGCGCGCAGCTGCGGGTCCGCGACGACCCCGCCGGCGCCAACGCGATCCTTGCCGACCTCGAACTGTGGTTTCACCATGGGAACGATATCGGCGTCGTCCGACGCGCACGAAACCAGAGCCGGTAACACCGTCGCCAACGAGATGAACGACAAGTCGGCCACCACCAGGTCGACGTGTCCGCCGATGGTCTCCGGTGTCAGCTCCCGAACGTTGGTGCGCTCGAGCACGGTCACCCGGTCATCCGACCGCAGCGACCACGCGAGCTGCCCATATCCGACGTCCACGGCCACCACATCGCGGGCGCCGCGATCCAGCAGGACCTCGGTGAATCCGCCAGTTGACGCTCCGGCATCCAGGCAGCGTGCGCCCGACACCGAGATGGCGAAGGCGTCCAGTGCGCCGATGAGCTTGTGCGCGCCGCGGGACACCCAGGCACGTTGGTCGGCTGCAGCAACGGTGAGGTTCGCGTTCGAAGCGATTGCTGTTGCGGGCTTGGCCGCTGGCATGCCGTCGATGCTGACCCGGCCGGCGCCGATCAGCTCTGCGGCCTGCTGCCGCGAGCGCGCCAATCCACGTCGCACCAGCTCGGCGTCAACGCGAGCACGCCGTGTCACCCGCGCTCACCCGTCCGGCATTTCTGACGGCTCCGGCTCCGGCGCCGGACCTTTCTCGACCGACTCCAAGGCGTGCACCAACAGGTCGTGTGCCTCCTCCAACCGCGTGGCGATGCCGTCGATGTCGAGGTCGGCGGCGTCGGCCACGTCGAGGTCGGGCAACTCGGCCAGCAATGCCGCGATGCGGGCGCGGATCTCGTCGGGTTCGGTACTCATTGCGACGTTCACGCTAGTCGATCGGGCGGCGTCAGCAGGGACCACCGCTCCAGTGCCTTTCGGGCGATGTAGTCGCCTGCGACGATCGCGAACGGTTGGCCGCTGAGGCTCGAGTTCCACACCGCGTTCGCGGTGGCCCGCACCACTGTCAGCGAGTCCCTCGGCTCGCTGCCGGTGTTGTGGACGGTCACTGCGGCCTCGCCGATCTCGACGCGCCAAGCCTGGTGCGGTCCGACCCGGAGGAGGTCGGCGCGGTCATACAGCGAGCGAAGGTCGGCGGCGATGTAGTTGGGCCGCTCGCTGATGACTGCCCGCACGGTTTCGCGGGCGGTGCTGACTCCGCTGAGCACCAACAGACTGGGCAGGCCTGCGGCGTTGGCGCCCGCGATGTCGGTGTCGAGCCGATCACCCACTACCAGCGGATTACGAAAGGTGCCGCGGGACAATGCATCTGTCAACAGGGTCGGCTGCGGCTTTCCCGCGACTGTCGGCTCGCGGTCGGTGGCCGCCTGCAACGCTGCGACCATCGAGCCGTTTCCGGGCAGCAGACCCCGTTCGGACGGGAGCGTCCGGTCGACGTTTGCCGCCACCCACAGCGCACCGCCCCTGATCGCCAGGGCCGCCTCGGCAAGGTCGGTCCACGCGGTCTCGGGTGAATGACCCTGCACGACGGCAACCGGGTCGTCCGACCACAACCGGACGGGTTTCAGGCCTACGTTCTTGATCTCGGCGGCCAGCGAATCGGTGCCGACAATGAGCACCGACGCCCCCGACGGCAGGCGTTCGGCCAGCAGGTGGGCCGCGCTCTGGGCACTGGTGACGACGTCGTCGGGCGCGGCGGTGAAGCCCATCGCCCGAAGGTGCTGGGCCACTTCACCGGGTCCTCGCGAGGCATTGTTGGTGACATACAGCGTGCGGGCGGTGACGGCCGCGAGTGTGTCGACGGCACCGGGAGTGGGTTCATGGCCGCGGAACACCGTGCCGTCGAGGTCGAGAAGTAGGCAATCATGTTCTTGCACAAGAGTTGTCACGTCAGGCGAGCTCCGTGATGCGGTCTTCGGCGTCCGTCACTCCCTCGACATCCGCGGCGGCGGCGTTGATGAACCACTGCAGAGCCTCTTCCTCCCTGCCGAGTGCGAGCAACGTTTCAGCGTAGGCGTAGAAGAGGCGGGCGGCGGTTTGGCCGGTCCGCGTCGGATCGAGTTGCGGCGTGGACAGGATGGCAAGCGCCTGGTCTGTCTGTCCTAGGTCAGACCGGGCGCCGGCCGCGACGATGCGCAGCTCGTCGGCGTCGTCGCCGGTGAGCTGTGCGGCCTCGGGACTGCGGGCCAATTCGATCGCCCGCTCGGGACGGCCGATGCCGCGCTCGCAGTCGGCGATCAGCGGCAGCAGCGGGGACTTGCTGCCCAACCTGCGGGCGGCTCGCAGCTCGGCGAGGGCCTGCGCCCAGTCGCCGCAGTGGTACGCCGCGATGCCGACCGCCTCACGTACTGCCGCGATCCGGCCCGAGCGGGCCCTTGCGGCTCGGGCATGCTCGAGGGCCGCCGCGGGATCATCGTCGAGGCGTTCGCCTGCCGCCACCAGATGGCGCGCGACGAAATCAGCGGTGTTGCGATCGAGTGTGGTCAGTTCGCGGCGGACTTCCGGGGAAAGTTGCCGGGCTTCGATGTCCGGCGACAGCGTCGGCCCGATTTGTCCGGATGACGCCTCCGACGACGGTCGAGGTTGTGCGGAACGGGCACGGTTGGGGCCCGAGGCGCGCGGCGCAGACCGCTGACCCCGCTTTTGCGGACCGCGTGGGTCATTTCCGTCGCGGGACTGACGCACGCTCGCCACCTGCTCTGTTGTCGACCACTGAAACCTTTCGCCACGAAGCCTCGTGTCAGGATACGGCTCCCCGCTGACGGGCCGCGGACTGCACTGTTCGCCAATCTGTACCCGAGCTGAGTGTTTGCTGTTACCCTCTCGAAACGGTCGGCAGCAAACGAACCTAGCTTAGGTGGAGGGGAAATGACGATCACGCGGATGGCGGCGGTAGCCGCAATATTGGCAGGTGCTTCGATCGTACTGGCGAGCCCGGCGTCGGCCGAACCGCTCAGCGGGACCTACACGGCAGAAGTTATCAGCCCCGACGGTGCGCCGTCTCCCCTGACCAACTCTCCTTGGGTCTTCACAGCGTGCGGTCCGGACTGTACCCGCGGAGGCGACAGAGAATTTCGCCTGCAAGGCAATACCTGGACCGACTCGTCTGACGCCGACGGCGACGGCATCGTGTGCAGAACAACCTTCGACAATACGTCGCTTACCGGAATGACGGGATGTGGCGGAATGGAATTTCCCCTCAAATTGACCAAGGTCAGTTGAGACCGCCGGCACCATTCGGCAATAGAAATACCCCCCAATTTCTTGGGGGGTATTTCTATATGTGTGTTCGGCGGTGTCCTACTTTTCCACCCGGGTTGGGTAGTATCATCGGCGCTGGCAGGCTTAGCTTCCGGGTTCGGGATGGGTCCGGGCGTTTCCCTGTCGCTATTTCCGCCGTAACTTTATTCACTTGTTTAGTGAGGTTTGTGGTTTTGGTGGTGGGGTGCAGTTGTTTGATCTGCTGTGGATTGTGTGGTTGCGAGGTTTTGGTTGTGTGTAAGTTTTCGGCCGGTTAGTGCCAGTTCCCTGTCGCATTGCTGCGTTTATAGGTCTGGTCTATTGATCCCGTGGTCTGCGGGGGGCCTTATCCCACTTGATGGGTGAGAAGCCTGGTCTTGGAGGGGGTTTCCCGCTTAGATGCTTTCAGCGGTTATCCTGTCCGAACGTGGCTATCCAGCGGTGCCCCTGGTGGGACAACTGGTGGACCAGAGGTTCGTCCGTCCCGGTCCTCTCGTACTAGGGACAGGTTTCCTCAAGCTTCTGACGCGCGCGGCGGATAGAGACCGAACTGTCTCACGACGTTCTAAACCCAGCTCGCGTGCCGCTTTAATGGGCGAACAGCCCAACCCTTGGGACCTGCTCCAGCCCCAGGATGCGACGAGCCGACATCGAGGTGCCAAACCATCCCGTCGATATGGACTCTTGGGGAAGATCAGCCTGTTATCCCCGGGGTACCTTTTATCCGTTGAGCGACACCCCTTCCACTCGGGGGTGCCGGATCACTAGTCCCGACTTTCGTCCCTGCTTGACATGTATGTCTCGCAGTCAAGCTCCCTTGTGCACTTACACTCAACACCTGATTGCCGTCCAGGTTGAGGGAACCTTTGGGCGCCTCCGTTACATTTTAGGAGGCAACCGCCCCAGTTAAACTACCCACCAGGCACTGTCCCTGAACCGGATATACGGTTCGAGGTTAGAGGCCCAATACGATCAGAGTGGTATTTCAACGATGACTCCACAATCACTGGCGTGACTGCTTCCTAGTCTCCCACCTATCCTACACAAACCGTATCGAACTCCAATACCAAGTTGTAGTGAAGGTCCCGGGGTCTTTTCGTCCTGCCGCGCGTAACGAGCATCTTTACTCGTAGTGCAATTTCGCCGAGTCTATGGTTGAGACAGCTGAGAAGTCGTTACGCCATTCGTGCAGGTCGGAACTTACCCGACAAGGAATTTCGCTACCTTAGGATGGTTATAGTTACCACCGCCGTTTACTGGGGCTTAAATTCTCCGCTTCACCCCCGAAAGGGTTGACGGGTCCTCTTAACCTTCCAGCACCGGGCAGGCGTCAGTCCGTATACATCGTCTTGCGACTTCGCACGGACCTGTGTTTTTAGTAAACAGTCGCTTCTCACTGGTTTGTGCCACCCCCCACCGCTGCCGGCCGCTAGAGCCATGACGGTGGGGGGTCCCCCTTCTCCCGAAGTTACGGGGGCATTTTGCCGAGTTCCTTAACCATAGTTCACTCGTACGCCTCGGTATTCTCTACCTGACCACCTGTGTTGGTTTCGGGTACGGGCCGTGTGTGTACTCACTAGAGGCTTTTCTCGGCAGCATAGGATCACCGAATTCACCTCACTCGGCTATGCATCACCTCTCAGGACACATGACATCCGGATTTGCCTAGATGTCGTCCTACAGGTTTGCCCCAGTATTACCACTGACTGGTACGGCTACCTTCCTGCGTCACCCCATCGCTTGACTACTACCAACCCGAGGGTCCCACGCAGCCCGGTAATCCCCGCCCCCTCGAAAGGGATTGGTGGACCACCTTATTTGGGTGGTTAGTACCT
>CAVTHR010000021.1:0-15177 GCA_963734385.1 uncultured Actinomycetota bacterium
TCCCCGACGACCCCGTCGCAACACGCGGTCGATGGCTGAAGATCCTGCGCTGGATCTTGATCACCGTGTGGGCCGCAGTCGTGATCTACCGGACGATCACCTCTGGTTTCGCATTTAACCGGGAACTGCTGCTGCTCTACATCTGCACCGGCTTGGCCGCTGCCAGCATCGGGCAGGGCCGCCGCATGCTCTACGTGATCCGGGACTGGCTGCCGTTCACATTGGTGCTCGTCGCCTACGACCTCAGCAGGGGGGCGGCCGACCTCATCGGGCGGCCGACGATGTGGCACTGGCAGGTCGAAGCCGACCGTTGGTTGTTCTTCGGCGTCATGCCGACGGTCTGGTTGCAGGAACACATCAAGCTGCCGTCTCCGCCGTGGTGGGAAGTCGTCCTCAGCACCGTCTACATGTCATTCTTCGTGCTCCCCTACGTGGTGGCGGGCGTGCTGTGGCTGCGCGACCGCGACGAGTGGAAGGCGTTCGTCAAGCTGTTCGTCGGTCTGTCGTTCACGGCCCTGGTGATCTACGCACTGCTGCCCGCCGCGCCGCCGTGGGCCGCGTCCCGCTGCACCGCCGCCGATGTCGAGGGAGGTCCGTCCGGCCCGGATTGCATGTTCCGGTCTCCGCGCGGCGTTCCCGACGGCGGCCTCCTCGGCTCGATGCAGACCACCCAGGATGGTGCCAACCCGTGGATCGAGCGGATCGTCGGCCGCGGGTGGGGCAAGCTGAACCTGCACACCGCCAGCGCGCTGCTCGACCAGGGCCAGGCAAGCGTCAATCTGGTGGCGGCAGTCCCGTCTCTCCACGCCGGGATGACACTGGCGATCGCGGTGTTCCTCTGGAACCGTGTGCGTCGCCGCTGGCGGCCACTCTGGGCGGCCTACGTGATCATCATGGCGTTCACGCTGGTGTACACCGCTGAGCACTTCGTCATCGACATCTTGCTGGGCTGGGCACTGGCAGCGATTGTCATGGTCGTGATGCATTGGTTCACGTCGCGTCGGAGAAAACCCTCAGCGGAGAAGGCGGAGGTTCAACCGAGCGTGGCGGCTCAATCGTGATGTGATCCGTGCGTGCGGACAGCCTCACGCGGTTTCGCGATCGACTACACGGTGGACGGAGACGGGCCGCCGCTGATGCTTGTCGCGGGAACGTTATGCGCGGCGAGGCACTGGCGCGACTACGGATACGTGGCGGCCCTCGCCCGCGATTGGCGCGTTATCAGCGTCGATCCGCTTGGGCACGGAGCCAGTGATACTCCGCATGACGCCGATTCATATGAAGCCGCAGGCGTGACCGCCGATATCGTCGCGGTATTGGACGCCGAAGGGGTGGACCGTGCGACCGTCTGGGGTTACTCGCGTGGCGGCTGGCTCGCGTGCAACCTGGCAAGCCGCCATGCCGATCGCGTGAACCGAATCGTGGTCGCCGCGTACGCAATGAACGCGCATGACGAGGAGGCAGGCCGAATGCTCGCACCGCTTGGCAGGCTCTCTGCGGAGCAGGCGACTGGCCTCGAGTCTGGCAGGCACTCGGTGTAGCCGACCGAGGGTTTCAGCAGATGATGCAGGACACCAACGATCCGCTTGCCGTGGCGGCGGCCATCGACGGCTCGCTGCGGCCCACCCGATTCGTCGATCCCGCCACGATCCATTGCCCCGCAACCTATTACGTCGGCTCCGAAGACTGGATCGTGCCGCATGTGCGCGCCGACGTCGACGCTCTCGGCGCCACTCTCGACATCATCGACGGCCAAGGGCATATCGGATCGTTCTTCGCATCGGCGGACGCGGCGCTGGCCGCCGTGAACTCACGCGTGACCCAATGAATTCAGAACTGCTTTGTGAGTTCTTTCCGACCTAGTTCGACGTCGGCGCCATTGACGTTCCCGCGGCAAACGGTCACGGTGTTGTACTCCACTCCGAGTTGGAGCGCCGGGATGTCGAAGCTTGCTCCGCCGTTTGGCTCGATGGTGAAGTTCTTGTGGAACGGCGGTATCAGAGTGTCCGGTGCAGTCGCGTCATAGGTGCAGTTGGCCTTGACCGGCGCAGAGCTGTTCACGTTTACCCGCACCCCGCTCAGTCTGTTCTCGAAGTTGACCGATATCGCGTTGGTCGGCGGTGGCGCTACTTCCGGCGGATCGGGCGGTGGCGGCACGAGCGCCCCGCAGACCGAGCCTGGCCCCGAGAAGCACCCCGGATTGCGGGGATCGGTGCCGAGACTGAACTCTTGCAGGTCGTCGTCCCCATCACCGTCGGTGTCAGCTTTGGTGCCATCAGAAAATCTGCTGTTCACTTCGAAAGCGTCGCCGAGTCCATCTGCGTCTGTGTCGGCGACGTCTGGCTTCGTTCCGAATTGCGCTTCGCGGGCGTTCGTCAGCCCGTCGTCATCGGTATCGAACTCCGTGGCGAATGCGATCGCCGGCGACAACAGCGCACTCGAGATCAGCGTTCCGGCGAAGATGCCCCCGATCAATGACCGCGATGGGCTTAGGCAGCGGTACGAACCGTATCCGTTTGTCATGAGGTGCTCCTTCGGTGTGCCCGAGACCTTGAAGCTACAACCGGCGAATAGGGGATCGCATCGGGTCTTTCCCTATCAATTTGGCCGGCGATCGCGTGTTGGGCCGATTGTGTAGAAGGCTCAGGCAAAGTCGCCGTTACGATTGCCCGCATGGCGGATACCGAGCACGAGCAACCTCAGTCCCACGCAAGGCCTCCGGCGAATACGGCAGGGGGAGGGGCCCGATGGGTGTCGGTGCTTTCGCTTTTCCTGGCATTGGCCGCGATCGGAATCGCCGCGTGGGCAATGGTGATGGTATGGCCGCAGAAGGACAAAACCGTGGAGCCGACGGCCGAATCGAAGCAGAAGGTGTGTGCCGCATTCGACACGGTGAGCAAGGCAGTTCAGCTTCAGACGCACGCCGATCTGGGACCTGACCCGATCGCGCAGACGGCGGTGGCGGGCAACGCGCGGCTGGCACTGATCGGCGGCGGCGAGTTTCTGCTGAGCCGCCTGGACGACCAGACACCGCCCGACCTCGCCGAGGCCGTTCGATTGTTCGCGAACAACCTTGACGAGATCGGGATGAACGCACTAGCAGGCGCGACCAACGAGGACCCGCAGCAGGCCGCGCGGCTCACCGCCGGTGAGGACGGCAGGACCAAGGTCGCCGACCTCTGCAAGTAGGCAGCGCCGTTCTGCGACAGGCTGTCAACCAGGATCTTACGGCAGTTGTGCAGCTGTAGAGAAAATGTAACATTGCGGGTATGGCCGATACGCACGTCGTCACCAACCAGGTCCCGTTTCTAGAGGACTTCAACCCCGCATCCTCGCCGGTGCTCACCGAGGCGCTCATTCGCGAGGGCGGTGAATGGGGCCTCGACGAGGTCGACGAGCTCGGCGCGCTTTCCGGCAGCGCGCAGGCGCAACGCTGGGGCGAGCTGGCCGATCGCAACCGGCCGGTCCTGCACACCCACGACCGCCACGGCCATCGCATCGACGAGGTCGAGTACGACCCCGCCTACCACGAGCTGATGACTGTGGCAGTCGGTCATGGCCTTCATGCCGCGCCATGGGCCGACGACCGGCCCGGCGCCCACGTCGTCCGCGCCGCCAAGACGTCGGTGTGGACGCCCGAGCCCGGCCACATCTGTCCGATCTCGATGACCTATGCAGTCGTGCCCGCGCTGCGCTTCAACAAAGAGCTCGCCGATGTGTACGAGCCGCTGCTGACCAGCCGCACCTACGACCCCGAGCTCAAGGTGCCAGGCACCAAGGCCGGAATTACGGCGGGCATGTCGATGACCGAGAAGCAGGGCGGCTCCGACGTCCGCGCGGGCACCACCCAGGCGACACCCAACGCCGAAGGCAGCTACAGCCTGACCGGACACAAGTGGTTCACCTCGGCGCCGATGTGCGACGTGTTCCTGGTGCTGGCGCAGGCGCCCGGCGGACTGTCCTGCTTCTTCCTGCCCCGGGTGCTGCCCGACGGCACACGCAACCGAATGTTCCTGCAGCGCCTCAAGGACAAGCTCGGCAACCATGCCAATGCCTCGTCGGAGGTCGAATACGACGGTGCCACCGCGTGGTTGGTCGGCGAGGAAGGCCGAGGTGTGCCCACCATCATCGAGATGGTCAACCTCACCCGGCTTGACTGCACGCTGGGCAGCGCGACAAGCATGCGCACCGGCCTGACCCGTGCCATTTACCACGCCGAGCATCGAAAGGTATTCGGCGCCTATCTGATTGACCAACCACTGATGCGCAACGTGCTCGCCGACCTCGCGGTCGAGGCCGAAGCCGCAACCATCGTCGCGATGCGCATGGCCGGAGCCACCGACGCGGCGGTACGCGGCGACGACCGCGAGATCCTGTTGCGCCGCATCGGACTCGCAGCCGCCAAGTACTGGGTGTGTAAGCGCGCCACCGCGCACGCCGCCGAGGCGATGGAATGCCTTGGCGGCAACGGCTATGTCGAGGAGTCCGGCATGCCGCGGCTGTACCGGGAGGCCCCACTGATGGGAATCTGGGAGGGTTCGGGCAACGTCAGCGCGCTTGACACGTTGCGCGCCATGGCAACTCGGCCCGAATGCATCGACGTGCTGTTCGACGAACTCGCCAAGACCGCCGGCCAGGACCCACGGCTGGACGCCCACGTCGACGGCCTCAAGCCGCAGCTGGAAGACCTCGAGACCATCCAGTACCGTGCCCGCAAGGTCGCCGAGGACATCACCCTCGCGTTGCAGGGCTCGCTGCTGGTGCGGCACGGACACCCTGCCGTGGCCGAAGCGTTCCTCGCCACCCGGCTCGGCGGCCAATGGGGCGGCGCGTACGGCACCATGCCGACCGGCCTTGATGTGGCGCCGATCCTCGAGCGGGCGCTGGTCAAGGGATGACCCACGCGATAAGGCCGGTCGATTTCGACAACCTGAAGACGATGACCTACGAGGTCACCGATCGGGTTGCGCGAATCACGTTCAACCGCCCCGAAAAGGGCAACGCGATCATCGCCGACACACCGCTGGAGCTCTCCGCGCTCGTCGAGCGAGCTGACCTGGATCCCGATGTCCACGTCATCCTGGTGTCGGGCCGCGGCGAAGGGTTCTGTGCCGGCTTCGACCTGTCCGCTTACGCCGAGGGTTCGTCGTCTGCCGGCGGTGGCAGCCCATACGCGGACACCGTGCTGTCCGGCAAGACGCAGGCCATCAACCATCTGCCCGATCAGCCGTGGGACCCGATGATCGACTACCAGATGATGAGCCGCTTCGTCCGCGGCTTCTCCAGCCTGATGCACTGCGACAAGCCCACTGTGGTGAAGATCCACGGCTATTGCGTGGCGGGCGGCACCGACATCGCCCTGCACGCCGACCAGGTGATCGCCGCGTCGGACGCCAAGATCGGCTACCCGCCGATGCGGGTGTGGGGCGTGCCCGCGGCCGGGCTCTGGGCCCACCGGCTCGGTGACCAGCGCGCGAAACGCCTTCTGTTCACTGGTGATTGCATCAGCGGCGCGCAGGCGGCGGACTGGGGATTGGCCGTCGAGGCGCCAGAACCGGCCGACCTTGACGGCCGCACCGAACGCCTCGTCGAGCGCATCGCTGCGATGCCGGTCAACCAGCTCATCATGGCGAAGCTGGCGCTCAACACCGCGCTGCTGCAGCAGGGCGTCGCCACCAGCCGGATGGTCAGCACCGTCTTCGACGGCGTCGCTCGCCACACCCCGGAGGGGCACGCGTTCGTCGCCGAAGCGCGCGACCACGGCTTCCGCGAGGCCGTGAAAAGCCGCGACGAGCCCTTCGGGGACGCCGGCCGCAAGACGTCCGGAGTCTGATCCATGGGCAGGACGCTCAGCCGCATGACGGCGCGTTCGGTGGTGCTGAGCGTGCTGCTCGGTGCGCACCCAGCGTGGGCCACCGCGAGCGAACTGATCCGCCTCACTGAGGATTTCGACATCAAGGAACCCACGCTGCGCGTCGCGCTGACTCGGATGGTCGGCGCGGGGGACCTGGTGCGTTCCGAGGACGGCTATCGGCTGTCCGACCGGCTGCTCGCCCGGCAGCGCCGCCAGGACGACGCGATCAACCCGCAGCTGAGGTCGTGGGACGGCACGTGGACGACGCTGGTGATCATCACCGTCGGCATCGATGCCCGCACCCGTGCTGCGTTGCGAACTACGTTGCAGCAGAACAGATTCGGTGAGCTGCGCGAGGGCGTATGGCTTCGGCCCGACAACCTGAAGCTCGTCCTGCCGCCCGAAGTGCTTTCGCGGGTGCGGGTGCTGCACGGCTACGACGACAGCCCCGCCGAACTGGCCGCGCAGTTGTGGGATCTGCCGGGTTGGGCGCGCACCGGTAGGGAACTGCTCGACGGCATGACTACAGCCACAGACATTCCCGGCCGGTTCGTCGTGGCGGCGCAGTACGGTCCGCCACCTGCTCACCGATCCAGTGTTGCCCGACGAGTTACTGCCGGACGACTGGCCGGGCGTCGCACTGAGGGAGTCCTATGCCGAGTTCGCCGCCGAGCTGGTGGCCAGACGAAACGAGCCCGAACTGATGGAGGCGACAGATGAGTGTGCGAGTCGAGCGCAGTGGCCCTGTCACCACGGTCATCATGAACAGGCCCGAGGCGCGCAACGCCGTCAACGGTCCGACGGCGGCCGAACTGTTCGCCGCCTTCGACGAGTTCGACCGCGACGAGTCGGCGTCTGTCGCGGTGCTATGGGGCGACAACGGAACGTTCTGCGCCGGAGCCGATCTCAAGGCGTTCGGTACGCCGGACGTCAACCCCGCGCACCGCACCGGGCCGGGGCCGATGGGGCCGACCCGGATGGTGTTGTCCAAGCCGGTGATCGCGGCCATCAGTGGATACGCGGTGGCCGGTGGCCTCGAGCTTGCGCTGTGGTGCGACCTGCGCGTGGTGGAGGAGGACGCCATCATGGGTGTCTTCTGCCGACGCTGGGGCGTTCCGCTGATCGACGGTGGCACCGTGCGGCTGCCGCGGTTGATCGGCCACAGCCGGGCGATGGACATGATCCTGACCGGTCGCGGCGTCGATGCCGCCGAAGCGCTCACCATGGGTCTGGCCAACCGCGTCGTGCCGAAGGGTGAGGCGCGGGAGAAGGCTGAGGAACTCGCCGCGGAACTGGCCGCCCTCCCGCAGCAATGCATGCGCGCGGATCGCATGTCCCAGCTCAACCAGTGGGGGATCACCGAGGCTGAAGCTATGGACTTCGAATTCGGCAGCCTGTCGCGCGTCGCGGCGGAATCACTGGAGGGCGCGCAGCGCTTCGCCAAAGGCGCAGGACGGCACGGGGGCAGCGCCTAGCCCTGGAAACTGTCGCCTGCGACGCAAATCACACCACCCGGGCGTCCTACCGGCTGAACCCGTCGGCGCTCGGGTTCGTGGTCTCTAGGGGCAGGGTGGGCAGCGTGGCCCGGCTCGCCAGGTGCGTAAGCCGGTAGAGGGGAGTGTCTCGGGATGAAGAATCCGACGGTCAGCCTGATCGACGTCGCAACATATCTGCCCGAGAACAGGGTGCCCGCGTCGTATTACGACGAATATGCCGAGGACGACTACCTTCGGGACAGCCCGATGTTCCGGTCGCCCGATTTTCGCCACCACGCCTCGATCGACGAGTCGAACGTCGAGATGATTGAGCGGGCGACCGCAGAGCTGGTGAAGCGTCATGGGCCCGAAGTGCTTGCGGATATCGACGTGCTGCTGACGCACTCCCAGATGCCCGACCTTCCACTCGTCGGTGCCGGAGGCGAAGTGGCTCATCGGCTCGGCATCTTCCCCGAATACATCGTCGACGTACACAACGGCGGATGTGCCGCGTTCATCCTGATGATGAAGCTGGCCCGCCAGTTACTGGTGTCCGGTTCGGGACAGACCGCACTGATTGCTTGTGCACAGAACTCGGCGGGCAAGGTTTTCGAACAGGCGCAGGTGCGAAAGCTCGCGCAGTCCTCCGTACCCGGCGATGGGGCTGCGGTGGGTCTGCTGAGACTCTCGGACGACTCGCCGATCCTGGACATCGAATGCCAGTACTACGGCGAGCACGCCGGGGACATGACCCTGGCCTCCGACCCGCCGCGGCAGTGGTGGCAGGCCGGCGAAGGCGAGGGATACGTCAGCTTCAATGAGAACAAGATCATCAAGGTGATGTCGCGGGGCAACCGGCAGGTTCCCCGTGTGGCGCGCATTGTCTGCGACCGCATCGGCGTCAAGTCCAAGGACCTCGATCTACTCGTGACCAATCAGCCCAACCGCCTGTTCCTTCGCAACTGGTCAGAGGCACTCGAGCTGCCGCACGAACGGCACCGCGACACTTTCCAGGAGTGCGGGAACCTTTTCGCAGTCGGTATCCCGGTCAACTTCGACGCGGCGATCGACGATGGGCAGGTCAAGCCGGGGGACACCGTCATGATGGCCGGGTTCGCGCACGCCGGTGACTTCGCGGCCGCCGCGGCCATCCGGTGGGGCGGCCGGCCGTCGACCGGAGATTCGTAATGTCAACGCCAACAGGAGAATCCGCGACGGTCGAAACCGTGACCCAAGAGTTGATCGGCCTCATCCAGCGAGAGGTGGAGGTCGGCGGCCTCACGCCGGAGTCGGTTCTGAAGGTCCCAGGCATGGACTCGTTGAAGTTCATGTCGGTCGTCGTCAGGGTCGAGGCGCAGTACGACATCGAACTCGATGGAGACGACGGCGAAGATCCCAAGACGATCCGCGATCTCGCGGAGTTGGTGGTCCGCCGGATCCGGGAGCAGTCGTGAAGGGCGCCCCCGAGATCCCAGCCAAGTACGAGACGCTCAACGACATGCTGGCTGCGGCGGCGCAGAGCCGCGAATCTCTCATCTTCGTCGACCGCAAGGAGCGGGAGCAGGACGTTCCGATGGCGCGGATTCGTCAGCGCGCGCTGTCGATCGCTGCGGACCTGATGGCTCGCGGGGTGCGGAAGGGTGAGTGCGTCGCGCTCGTGCTGCCCACATCCCCGCAGTTCGTGGAAAGCTTCTTCGGCGTGCTGCTGGCCGGCGCCATCCCGGTGCCGTTATATCCACCATTCCGGCTCGGGAAGCTAGACGAGTACCACGCCAAGACGACCGCGATGCTGAACGCGGTGTCAGCGGTCATGGTGGTCACCGATGATCGCATCCGCAGGCTCCTGGGGTTCGCGGTCGAAGCGGCGGCTCCACGCCTGGGCTGTGTCACAGCATCCAGTTTGGGGGGCAAGGACTCCGGCGAGACAACGGTCGCCCCGGACGCCGTCGCACTGATCCAGTTCTCGTCGGGCACCACCAACGATCCCAAGCCGGTGGCCCTGACCCATGCGAATCTGCTGTCCAACCTCGCCGCGATCGAGCCGTTCGTGACCAATCACCCACCGCGGGATCTCGGCGTCACCTGGCTGCCGCTGTACCACGACATGGGCTTGATCGGCAATCTTCTCTCGTCGTTTTATGTCCCCGGCCCCCTGGTGTTGTTGCCGCCGGAGCTGTTCGTCGCGATGCCGGCGATGTGGCTGCGCGCCATCTCGCGGCACAGTGGCACCGTCTCGGCGGCGCCGAACTTTGCGTTCGGGTTGTGCCTCAAGCGAATCCGCGACGACGAACTCGACGGCGTCGACCTGTCCTCCTGGAGCGTCTGCCTCAACGGCGCCGAAGCGATCAGCTCCGAAGTGCAGCGGCGGTTCATCGAGCGGTTCGAGCGCTGGGGCTTTCGCTCCGAGGCACTGACGCCGTGTTATGGGATGGCGGAAGCGTCACTCGGCCTGACCTTCAAGCCGCCGGGCACCGCGTTCCGCTCGCTGGGCGTGGACGCCAACAAGCTGGCACTCGACGGCGTCCTCGAGCCGGGCAGCAACGAGCTGGTGAGCGTGGGCCGTCCGCTGGCAGGGGTGGAGATCGAGATCCGCGACGACAACGGCGTGACGCTGTCTGCGGGCCGAGTCGGCCACATCCACGTGCGCGGGCCCAGTGTCATGGCAGGCTATTTCGGCCGCGCCGACCTGACGGACCAGGTTCTGGCCGACGGCTGGCTGAAGACGGGCGACCTCGGATTCGTGCATGAGGACGAGCTTTTCGTGTGTGGGCGGCACAAGGACATCATCATCGTGCGCGGCGCCAACCATGCGCCGGAAGAATTCGAGTCTGTGTGCGACGAGCTGGACGGCGTGCGCACGGGATGCGCGGTGGCCATTGGATTCGTTCCGGAAGGACAGCACGACGAGGCGCTGGCAATGCTGGTGGAGACCACCTCCGAGGCGTCCGCAACACTGGATGACGAGGTGGCGTCGCTGATCGAGGAACGCACCGGCATCCGGCCGGCCCACGTCGAGTTGCTCGCCCCGGGAACCCTGCCGCGAACCAGCAGCGGCAAGCTACGCCGGCGTGAGGCTCGCGCCCAATGGCTGGCGGGCACGCTAGCGCCGCCCAAGAAGGTTTCGGTCGCAGGACTTCTGGTTGAGGCGGCACACGGAGAACTGCGTCATACGCGGGCGACGTTCGCGCGCCATCTCTCCAGGAAGTCCTGAACCTAGCTCAAGATTCGACGAACTGCCGGTTCCTGACGTACTCGGTGATGGCGTCGGCGGCCACCTCGGCCCCGTCTCTACGTTGAATGTCATCGCCTAGTCGACTCGCTGCCTCGCGGTACGCGGGGTTTTGCAGCACCGTCTCGATCGCGGCTCGAATACGCTTCGGCCCAGCGTGTTTCGGAAGCAGGATGGCTGCACCTGCGCGCTCGAGCGCCGCGCCAACACCCTTCTGGTCGAACATCGGGTTGGCGGGCATGACCACCTGCGGCACTCCGAACGACAGTGCCCGCATCGCTGTGCTGTGACCGCCGTGTCCTACCACCAGCGATGCGGTGCCAAGCACCTCGTCATGGTCGAGCCAGTCGTGCATCGATGCGTTGTGCGGGACCTGCAATCCTGCCGCCTCAATGCTCGGCCCGACCGTCACCGTTGCCTCGACGGCTAGCGGCGCTATCGCATCGAGGATGTTCTGCAGCATCCGGCGCTGCCCCGCATACGCACACGTGCTCAGGCTCACCAGGATTCGCGGCACAGGCGCAGGCTCGGCCGCGCGCGGTGTGCCCTGCCATACGACGCCGGTATGGCACACGGTCGGCGATCCACGCATCGGATCCAGATCGGCGCGCGCGGCGACAACTTGCAGTAGTCCTTGATGCTCCGCGGCCAGCGGGTCGGTGCCGCGCAGTCGGAGCATCCAGCCGACCGGGCTCGCCGCGAGATCCTGTACCGCTCGATAGAAGCAGTGCGCAAAGACGACCGTCGGGATGCCGGACGTCACGATCTCGGATATTCCCGCAGCGAGGATCACGTCGACGACAACAGCATCGACGTCGTGGCGCCGTGCAGCCTCCACTACGCAGTGACCAAGCCGCTTGTCCGCCGCTACCCGGGTGAAGGCGAACATGATGGCGGCGAGCGATCGTTGAATGGTCGGATCGAAATGCCTTTCTTCGGTGAAGGATTCGAATGGGAGTTCTGCGGCCTCAACCCGTTCGCGTACGCCGTGGTGACCGAGGATGTGGACCTCGACGCCACGCGCCTGCAGAGCTCGCGCAACCGCCAGCTGCGGTGGAATGTTGCCGCCACCGTCGACCATGGCGAACAAGATCTTCATGGTGCGTTCCTTCCCGCTGCACTGTCATGCGTTGGGGCACTGGCCAACACGGCATCGGTCATCAGCAGCATCCGGTCGTGGACGTCTTCGACAGACAACCCACGGTCGAGCCGCAGAAGTTTCCAGCAGTAGACGTCGGTAGCGACGACGAGGACGTCGATCAGGCGGGACCGACGGGCGGCTTGCCTCGGGAAGTCGGTCCGCGAAGACTTCCTCCACCCATTCGCGATGTGCGAGCCGTCCCGTGTCGTTCATCCGCGCGGCACGGGGATCGTTCTCGTTGCAGAGCATCGCGAGTACGACCTCACCCATGCGTTCGTAATGGGCGATAACCACTTTCAGTGCGGCGTCGGGGTCACCGGGAGGTGGGGTGCGTTCGGCCATCACCTCGTCGTATGCCTGCGACCATGCGGCATCGATGAGGGTTTCCCGGCTTCCGAAGTGGCGTAGCACCGTCTTCACCGTCACATCGGCGCGCGCGGCGACCGCAGGCAGCGTTATCGCGAACGACCGCTCGGCCATGAACGCGTCGATGGCGGCCTTGATGATCGCGTCGCGGGTGGCGGTCTTCGCCTGCGCACGCGCGCCCATGTCGTACTTGCGGGCTTTCATGTCCATGGCAATGTACATCGAATGTACATTTGGTGTCCATAGCTATGGACACCAAAACCGGGCGTCAGCCCTTACTGATCTTGTTGCCCGAGCCGGTGTCGTTGATCTTCGGATCGCCCTGCTTGTACGTGATCGTGTTGTTGAAGCCGACGACGCTGAGGTCCTTGTCGATCCGATCGATGGCGATCGTGTTGTCCGCACCGCCGACGTTCGCATTCGCGCACGTGCCCTTGACGGTCAGCTTGTTGTTGTTGCCGCCGATATTGATCGATTTGCCGTCAGCACAGTCGATCTCGGCCGTCGTGCCGATCGAGCCGTAGTTGATGGTGTTGCCGATCTCGACCTGACCGCCCGAGCTCCCTACGGTCGCGGTCGGGTTATTCGTATCGCTGCTGTCGGCGCCGCAGCCCGACAGCCCGATCACCGTGACTGCCGCGGTGACACCGATCAATACGGGCACATGCGCGCGCATGGCTCCTCGCTTCCCGTTTGTGTTTGACGACAGCCAGGGAGATCACGCCGGAACGCGGTCGATCCTGTTCATCATGCCCAGTTCCCGGCCGCGGTCCCACACGACCGGCTCGCCGTTCTTGTAGAACACGGCCTGATCGGAGCCGTAGACGGTGATGTCGTTGATCACGTTGTCGGCGACGACCGTGTTCGACGAACCCTGCAGGGTCACGGCCCAGCACGTGCCAAGCGCGGTGATGGTGTTGCCGTTGCCGTTCACGATCAGCGTCGACTCGTTGCAGTCGAGCGTCTGATTGATGCCGATCCCGGTGATGTGCGTGTCGCCGTTCTTGGCCCCGGCGTCAGGAACACCCACCGCGAGCGCGGCGGGCACTGCGACCAGGCATGCCGCCAACGACCGGCTCAATGCTTTCCAACCCCCAGCGGTCATGGCTGTAGAGCGTACGTCGTGGACCTCACGTCATGGCAGTACTTGATCAGTCTTGATCAGTTCTGTCCGCAGGTGAGCGTCGTGGAACGACTCGCGGCACCGCATTGTGCTGGGTACCGTGTCCCACAATGCGTTTGCGTGTCAAAGCGGTTGCTATCGCGGCGGTCACAGCGGTGGTGACCGTCGCTGGATGTTCGCAGACCGTCAGCGGGACCGCGCGGCGGGAGCATCCCGCCGTGCCCGATCCGGACCGCAACTACGGCTATGTCGACGACCGATGCGGGCTGCTCGAGGACAGTTCAATCCAGGAAATGCTCGGCGCCGAGAACGTCGTGCGCCCCTATAGCGGGGCCGTGTGCCAGTACGTGTTGGAGCGCGATTCAGCCCAGATCGACGTCGTCTTCTCCTGGTTCGAGACCGGCAACCTGGACCGGGAACGGGGCCTGGCCCAACAGCGAGGCGCGCAGATCACCGAGAAGGTCATCGAGCGGCACCAGGCCTTCCTTGCGCGCCGCGACACCAATGGCGCTGGCTGTGCTGCGACCGCGGCGGCGGGCCCCGGCGTGCTGAGCTGGTGGGTGCAGGACCGCGGCAAGGCAGGCGTCGATCCCTGCAAAGACGCCGAGAAGCTGCTCGCGGCCACGCTGTCGGCGGAGCTGTGACCATGTCCCGTTCCACGCCGCTGAAATACTGCGCCGCGCTGCTGGCCGGCGTCACCGTGCTGGCTGCCGGCTGTGGCACGCCCGCACAGCCTCTGCCTATCGAGACTCCTGCCGTTGCCCCCGAAGCCGGCTTTGAAAGCGGGGAGTGCAACAACGTCACGGACGCCGACGTCGCCACGGCCGTCGGGTCTGCGACGTTCACCAGGGTGGTGGACAGCGACGCCGGCTGTTTCTGGCAGGAGAACACGATGCTCGGCTCATTCGGCGCGGGCATGGGCATCTCGACATGGTGGTACCGCGGCAGCGACATGGACACCGAGCGGACTCTCGAGCAACAAGCGGGCCGGACGCTGACCGAACTGTCCGTCGACGGCAACAAGGGCTTCAAGGCGTTCGACGACAACGCCTGCAGCATCTACGTGTCCAAGGGCGGCGACGTCATCACCTGGTCGATCCAGACGATGAATCCCTCCACCCTGCCCGATCTGTGCGGCATCACCGAGAAGCTGGCCCAACTCAGTCAGGACCGTGTCAACTGAGCCGAACAAAAACTAGAGGTGTTAGTTTTCGCATATGGCAGCCCGGACTGAAGCCCAGTCGTCGGGTCGACGGCCCGGCAAGCTGAGCCGGGACACCATCGTCAACGCCGCCCTGACCTTCCTGGATCGCGAGGGTTGGGACGCGCTGACAATCAACGCGCTGGCCACACAGCTCGGCACCAAGGGGCCGTCGCTGTACAACCACGTCGACAGCCTGCAAGACCTCCGCCGCACGGTGCGGATGCGGGTGGTCGGCGACATCATCGACATGTTGAACACCGTCGGCCAGGGCCGCACCCGCGATGACGCCGTGATGGCGATGGCCAGTGCCTACCGCAGCTACGCCCACCACCATCCCGGGCGCTACTCCGCTTTCACCCGGATGCCGCTCGGCGGCCGCGACGACCCCGAGTTCACCGACGCCACCCGGGGGGCGGCGGGACCGGTCATCGCGGTGCTGGCGTCCTACGGGCTGGACGGCGAGGACGCGTTCTACGCGGCGCTGGAGTTCTGGTCGGCGATGCACGGATTCGTGCTGTTGGAAATGACCGGGGTTATGAACGGCATCGTCGACACCGATACGGTGTTCAGTGACATGGTGATGCGGCTCGCGGCCGGCATGCAACGGCGCTGACCGTCCGTAGGCGCTGACCTGCGGTAAGGGGTCCGGTTACGGGTTTGGAGCCACGTGCTCTGCCCTGGTATCGTGGACGGCCGTGCCTGGCAGGTAGGCGGTTGCCGCGCGCCGGGCCAATTCGCATGTTCGTGAAGCATCGGAAATGGATCGCCAAAATGCCGGTGCGAGC
>CAVTHR010000022.1:0-270997 GCA_963734385.1 uncultured Actinomycetota bacterium
GGCCCGCCGCCTGCCTCCCCGTGCCCAAGCGCTCTACGGACAGTACCGGGAGACAGACACCTACGCCGAAGGCGGCCGCACCGCCGAAGTGGAGTTCGACGTTCAGTCGTACTGCCTTCGAAGTGGCGAGCGCTGCATGAGCTATTGGCAGAACCCCGAAGACAACAAGATGTTGGTTTTCACACCGGACAACTGGGTTCTCGCGACCACGTTGGCCGACTCCGCGTGCCAGAACGGCGGTAGCGCCCACCGCGAGATCAGCCTGCAGTACCCATTGCCCCAGCCGGCACAGGATCCGATCACCCTGCTCACCGGGCGCGGCCACTACACGGTCACCGGTGACTGCCCGTTCAACAGCGACTTCGACTCGCGCGTGCAGCGCACCGGAGACTAGAGCGTGGCGAACAGCTGGCTGCAGTCGAGTCGTGGGAGTAGGAGGGCGATTTTATCGGGACACGGATCGGCCATAGCGACGAGTGGCTCAGGCTGATGGATGCCGCGCCATCTCCTCCTTGAGCGCCGCGAGGAACGCGTCGACGTCGTCCTGGGCGGTGTCGAAGGCGCACATCCAGCGGACCTCGCCGGCGGCCTCGTCCCAGAAGTAGAAGCGGAACCGCTTCTGCAGCCGCTCGCTCACGTCGTGCGGGAGCCGGGCGAACACCGCGTTGGCCTGCACCGGGTAGAGGATCTCGCACGCCGTCGCACGTCGCGGACGCCCGTCGGCGAGCCGCTGGGCCATCGCGTTGGCGTGCCGGGCGTTGCGCAGCCACAGGTCCTTGGCCAGCAGGGCCTCCAACTGCACCGACACGAAGCGCATCTTGGAGGCGAGCTGCATCGACAGCTTGCGCAGGTGCTTCATGTGGCGGACGGCGTCCGGGTTGAGCACGACGACGGCCTCGCCGAACAGCGCGCCGTTCTTGGTGCCGCCGAACGACAGCACGTCGACGCCGACGGCGTTGGTGAACGGCGCGCATCGGCACGTCGAGGGAGGCCGCGGCGTTGGCTATCCGGGAGCCGTCCAGGTGCACCTTCATGCCGAGCGCGTGGGCGTGCTCGCAGATCGCGCGGATCTCGTCCGGCGTGTAGACCGTGCCCAGCTCGGTGCTCTGGGTGATCGAGACGACCTGCGGCATCGCGCGGTGCTCGTCGTCCCAGCCCCAGGCCTGCCGGTCGATCAGCTCGGGCGTGAGCTTGCCGTCCGGGGTGGGCACGGTGAGCAGCTTGAGCCCGCCGATCCGCTCGGGCGCGCCGCCCTCGTCGACGTTGATGTGCGCGCTCTCGGCGCAGATCACCGCGCCCCAGCGGTCGGTGATCGCCTGGAGCGCGACGACGTTGGCGCCGGTGCCGTTGAAGACCGGGAACGCCTCGGCGGTCGGCGCCGAAGTGGCTCGCGGATGATCCGCTGGAGGTGCTCGGTGTAGACGTCCTCGCCGTACGCGACCTGGTGGCCGCCGTTGGCCAGGGCCAGGGCGGCGAGCACCTCCGGGTGGACGCCGGCGTAGTTGTCGCTGGCGAAACCGCGGACCTCCGGGTCGTGATGGCGCCGGGCGTCGGTCTTCGGAGGGTTCACGGCTTCTTCCGGT
The DNA here is from genome assembly GCA_963734385.1 of uncultured Actinomycetota bacterium. GTDB lineage: Bacteria > Actinomycetota > Actinomycetes > Mycobacteriales > Mycobacteriaceae > Mycobacterium. The sequence goes on from CAVTHR010000022.1 coordinate 1,584, forward strand.
CGGTGTCGCGGCTCACCCGGTTGCCCTCGTCGTCCCAGTTCGCCGCCACCTTCTTGCTCGGCTGTACCCGCGGTGGTTCGCCCGGCATCTTCGGGGTGCCGCAATGCTATTGACCATGCTTACCTGCATATTTGCACCATATCGGGCTCTGCCGTGCGCACAGTTATCGGGCGAGAACTCGCCGGGTTTCCCGCGGATCTTGTAGGCCTGCGACGGGCGTGATGACGCCGACGGTCCGAGGCAACCCTGGCCATCTACTGCGCCCTGCTCCAACGCGCATTGACCACCCGCTGATGCTGTGCCGGCCTCCTTGCCCGCTGGGCCTGGTCGTCCACAGCATTATCGTCAGGGCTGTGACTCGTGATCACGACGAGGGACTGCAGCATCACGTCCTGCCCACTGACAATCCCCTGCGTGCGCTGAACATTCTGCGTGAAGCCGCTGGGCTGCAACCACTGGCTGCACAAGTGCTTACTACAGGCGAAATGAGTTTCGCCGAAACCCACTGCTACCGAGAAGCGACGGCGAAGAGACGCCACTCGCCTGGCACGCCCTTGAGCTCGTGAGCGCCGCGGTCCTCGAACTCGAGTCCTGACCCGATCACGAGGTCGCGCAGCGTGCTGGACACGAGCACGTCGTTCGGCCCTGCCAGGGCGCTCACGCGCGCGCCGATGTGCACGGCGATCCCGCCGATGTCATCGCCGCGGACCTCGCACTCGCCGGTGTGCAACCCGGCGCGCACCTCGATGCCGAGCGCCTGCACCGCGTCGCGGATCGCCATCGCGCAGCGGATCGCTCGCTGCGGGCCGTCGAACATCGCGAGGAAGCCGTCTCCCGATGTGTTCACCTCGCGGCCCCGAAAGCGGGCGAGCTGGGACCTCACGACGGCGTCGTGCGCGTCGAGCAGGGCGTGCCAGTCACGGTCGCCGATTTCGGCGGCTCGGCGCGTCGAGTCCACGATGTCGGTGAACAACACCGTGGCGAGAACCCGATCATCGGCCACGTCGGCCTGCTCGCCGGTGAGGAACTCGGCGACCTCCTGGAAGGACGCGCGCCATCCCGGTTCAACTTGGTGGTACCAGTTGCGGCCCGGCAGCTCAACATATTTCGCGTCGGGTATGTGCTCGGCGATGTACCTGCCCTTCGCGGGCGGGATGAGCGCGTTCTCGGCATGGTGGACTACCAGCGTTGGCACGCGGATTGTCGGAAGGACCGCCCGCACGTCCAGTTCCGTCATGAGCGGCATCAAGAGAGCACGGTTCGCGGGGCTCGCCGCCAGACGTTCCATCCGAGCCCACGTAGCCCGGATCTCCTCGTTCCACGGCATGTCCGGATTCATCAGACGTTGAATCTTCCCGCTGCCCCACATGCGGACCATCGCAGCTTGGGGTTCGTCTTGAACCATTAGGGTGCCGCCCGCATCTGCATAACCGCCGAGCACGACCAGCGCGGTGGTGCGCGACGGATGTGTCGCCGCGAACAGCGCAGCGGGCGCGAACCCGATGCCGACCGCGAGGAGGACCGCTTCACTACTTCCGAGATCGTCGAGCACCGCGGTGATGCTGTCGGCCCATTGCTCCAAGGTCGGCAGCGCGCCCGCCGTGACGGGATCGGACGCTCCCGTGCCCGGCTGGTCGAAGAAGATGAGCCGACCCAGCGACGTCATCGCTTCGACCCACCCCTGCATGGACGGTAGCTCCGGCAGGATTTCGCAGCACGTGAACCAGTTCGGGACGCTCACGATGTCGCGAGGGCCTTCACGCGACGCGCGATAGGCGACGCGCAAGTCCCCGTTGAGCGCGTAGCGCGTCTCCGAGAACATTGCGGAAGTGTAAGCCGAGGATCGGGTCGAGTTTCGGTGTCTTGCGACCAGCTGAAACAAAGTGTTCTTCGCAAATTCGGTGTCAGCCGCGCCGTGTTCGCTTACTTCTTTTGGGTTGAAGTTGTGCAGCGCATATTTGATTTGCCTTGGTTGCGCGTATAGACGGACCAGTCGCGCATGTTGCTGATGATTGCCAGCGCGGCCCCGCGGAAGACTTCGTCGTTTTTGCGGTCAGTGTGCATATTTAGCGGGTGCTGGTCCAGGGCGGTAAGCGTCTTCTCAACTAGATCGCCGGGGTTCTTGGCGTCCGGTTCAAACCCGAAGGAGTCGCTGACTCTGCGACGTTCCTCCCACAGTGCCGCGGCGATAGTTGACTCGTTCAGTTTCGGCATCCCAGACCTCCTGCGCGCCGACAGCCAGACCCCAAGTCCTGCGGAGGTCATATGAACCTTATTGCCGTCGGGTCGTAAATGTCAGGCGCTTGGAACTAGGCCGGTCTTACGGTACTCGCACATTGCTCGCCGAACTTGCACTGTCACACCTGTCGTCCTATTTCGAGATTCGGTTAAGAGAGGTCTCAAGCCATACTGCGATCCCGCTTGGCCCAGGCGATTACGTCATCGACTACCGCTCGGATTGACGGAAGCTGGGCTCCTGCTAGGTCGAGTGCGGGAACGACGCTGAGTACGTGCCCCGGTGCCCGATCCCGGTCTCGCATCGGGCACCGTCGGCGCAGAGCAGCATGTCCCTGTGACGACCGGGATGCGTCCGGGCGATCTTCATTTCATGCAAGCTTCCGTTGCTTCCATCAGTCAACGGCATGATGGCTACTCCGTCTCGTTGGCTAGCCCTCGTCGGGCCAGTCGCCGTGCGGGTCGAGGCCGTCCCAGTCGTCCCAGGTCTCGTGGCGTCTGTCGCGGGGGGCGATGATGCGGCGTCGCAGCTCCAGCAGCAACTCCTCGGTGGAGGCGCGGGAGAGGGCGTCGGTGGTTGGTCGGGCTGGGGTATCGCGGGTCGTGGGCTGGTGCGGCGCAGCTTGACCACCAGTTCCTTGGGTTCCCCGCCCGCCAGGATGGTGTCGATGCTGCCCGGTGCCCAGGCCAGCTTGTTTTCCAGCATGGCGTAGGTGCCGGGGCTGGCCTTGCGCACGCCGTGCTCGATGTCGGCCAGCGTGCGCACGGTGAACTGCAGGCTGTCGGCCAAGTCGGTGCGGTTGCGGTAGCCCAGCGCGACGCGCCGACTCACGACGTGGTGGCCGAGCCGTTCCAGGGCGCGTCGGTCCATGCAGTCGATCATGACGCACCAGGGCGGCAATGTCGAGTCGCCATGCCCGTTTCTTTCCGTCTGCCGCACTACATAGCGGAAATTATTTCCTGTGGCACTCCCGCCAGCTCGGCCCCGCCTGGGTGACCGCGTCCCAGAAGATCTCCTCGACCTTCTCCTTGGACAGGCCCACCACCTCGATCTTCGGCACCCCGGCCAGTTCCCGGCGCACCACCGTGGCCTCGGGCAGCGCCTCGCCGGACCACCATTCCTGGCGGATCGCGAAGTCGTCGAACCGTTCGCCCTCGTCGGTGTGCCGCAGCGCCCCGCGACGCTTGCTGACCGGCATACGCGCCCACCACTCCGCCCGCCAGTACGGGCCGTCATAGGCGGCGGGCGGGGCACCGACCTGCCATTCCTCCACGTGCACAGGCTCCACCGGGGCAATGCCGTTGTAGTCCTGCGCGAACCCGTACGCCTCGTCGCTGTCCAGGTAGACCCGTTCGATGCGGTAGCTGTCGCCGCTGCCCGCCGTCACCACAAACACCGTCGCCATCGCCGTCCCCCGTCTCCGCTGGTTGGTGAATCTCAGTCTGACAGCACCCCGATGACTACGTCCGGCAAACCGCTGCCGCGACGTCGCAGGGAATCGGCATGAACGCACTCATCACCAGCGTGACGCAGATAACAGCGGCAATTGTTGCAGTATTATTGACATGATTGCCGTTTATTTCCTATTGTTGCTGACAACCGACTGAAAGACACCCACCCGACAAAGGAGAAAAACACATGAAGAAGATCATCGTGGCCGGGCTGCTGGGCGGCGCGATCACCGCGTCCTTCCTGGGAGCCGGAGCGGCCAACGCGTCGCATGACGAGTACGTCGGCGTGAAGCCGGGCCCGCTGGTGACGATCTCGGCACAGCGCGTCGTTTCGCTGCCCGGAGGCCAGATCCAGGCGCTGTCGGCGGCGAACAAGGCGTTCCTCGCAGGCGACGACAAAACGGCGAACGCCATCCTCGGCGACGTCGTCGACGGCCCGCAGTGGGCCATCGATCCGGCCATCGAGGCCGCTGCCCAGGTGCTGCCCAAGCCGATCGGCGGGACCAACGGCGACTCGTACACCCCCGAGGCTGGCGGCACGCACGGCCCGGAGGCCGACGGCACGCTGATGCAGTTCCGCAACAACCAGTTGCTCAAGGCGCGCGACACCAACCGCAAGAACGTCCAGGCTGGTGCGGCCAACGCGGCCAAGGTCCGCGACGCGGTCAAGGCGGCGCTCACGCCGAAGAAGTAGCACCCAGAACACCCTCACCACGGCTACGGCTTATGGCGGCTGTGCAGCGCTGGTGAGGTAGGGCCACAGGGAAGGACCGGCAAGGCAGTGGAGTTAGCCGCCGCCACCAATCCGGACACCCCTGTGGCCCGCACGATCAGCCCCGGCCCGCGTACTCCAATCCGCGAGCAGCCGGGGCTGATCTCTGTCCCGATTTGCATTCACCCTATAGAGCGCTAGGCAAAACGCCGAAGTGGGACTTCGCCCCCTCCGCCGCGCAGCCCGCCTACTTCACCACAAAGCACCTTGTCGGCGCGAGCCGGTTTCGGATTCACCAACCTCACTACTGTGGCCTTTCCCGAGATCGATACTGCGATCACCCACCTGCGCGAGGTCCTCGGCGAGCAGACCTACGAATCGCTCGCCCGCAAGGGTGAGACGATGACCACCGCCGCCATGGTGACGTACGCATACGACCAAATCGACCAGGCCCGAACAGAACTGAACGAAGTCTCGAAATAGACGGCTTGAGCTCAACCAGTCAGCGCATCACTGCAGGCCGATGATGTGTCGATGGAGGTTGGTGTGGGTCCTGTTGGGTTTGACGTCGAACAGCAAGCTCTGATTTGGGCGATGTGGCGGGGTGGTGATGCGATTCGCGAGATGGAGCGCACGCTGGGTGAGACATTGCCGCGGATCCGGCGGTACTTGCGTGAATCAGGTGGGATTCCGCCGATCCCGCGGCGGCGCAGGTTCGGTCATCTGACGCTTGGTCGAGCGTGAGGAGATCTCACGCGGGATCGCTGCCGGCCTGTCGGCACGAGCGATCGCCGGGCGCATTGACCGGCCGTCGTCGACGGTATCGCGGGAGATTGCCCGCAATGGTGGCCGCGATGCGTACCGGGCAGTGGTCGCCGATGCGGCCGCGTTCGAGCGGGCGCGCCGCCCGAAACCGAGCAAGCTCGCCGCCAACGTTAGGTTGCGGGATGTGGTCGCTGACAAGCTGGATGACGATTGGTCACCGCAGCAGATCGCCCAGTGGCTGCGGCGGGAGTTTCGCGGTGACGTGGCGATGCGGATCTCCCACGAATCGATCTACCGCGATCTGTATATGCCGTCGCGGAAAGTGTTTGACGCCAGCATGTTCCACTGTCTGCGGAGCGACCGTCCGATCCGACGGCCGCGCGGAAAGAAGCGTTCGCACGGACGCGGCCAGATCCGGAACATGGTCTCCATCCGGGAGCGGCCGACCGAGGCCGACACCCGGCAGGTGGCCGGCCATTGGGAGGGTGATCTCGTGTTCGGAGCGCGCCCATCGGCGGTGGCCACCCTCGTCGACCGCGCCACCCGTTACGCGATGGTCGTCGCGCTGCCCGACGGGAACAAGGCCGAGGCGGTGGCCGCCGCGTTGATCGACCACATGGGCCGGCTGCCGGCACACCTGCGGCGGTCGTTGACCTGGGACCGCGGCAGCGAGATGGCGCAGCATGCGGCGATCACCGCGGCGCTGGCACTGCCGGTGTTCTTCTGCGACCCGCACCATCCGTGGCAGCGCGGCACCAACGAGAACACGAACCGATTGCTGCGCCAATACCTGCACAAGAACGCCGATCTGGCCACGTTCACCCAGGACGAGCTCAACGCCGTCGCCGCGAAACTCAACCACCGCCCGCGTCGAGTCCTTGGCTGGGCCACTCCGGCCGAGGCGTTCGGTACTGCCGAGCCGAAACCGATGCTTCTTGCGCCTGCCTAGCCGGGGCGGTTTCTGGGCTGCGATCATGACTTGGTGGCCGCTGGTGGACTTCCCGAGCTCGACGTTGCCCGCGTGCAACGCTGGTGCGCGGGCCAGGTTCCCGAACACGTTCGCGACGAGGTCCGCGTCGAATGCGACGTCGCCCCAAGGTATCTGACCATTTGCGAATGCCGACCGCCCTGGCGCGAGGACTTCGGCCCCGACTGGACCCGATTCCCGATCGCCCGGCTGCACTACACCAAGACCACCGGATTATGGACGCTGTACTGGCGCGACCGGAACCTGAAATACCACCGTTACGACCCTCTAGATCCCAGCCCCAGAGTCGAGGACCTGCTCGACTACCTCGACCAACGAGCCAACCCCATCTTCTGGGGCTGACGAGCGGCTACTCTGATCCAACCGATGCACTGACCGGTTGAGCTCAAGCACTCGCTTCGGAACTCCAAAGGTTTGCCGCATTTCGCCAGGTCGAGGTGTCTCGGAAGTTTGAGTCTCAGGAATAGCTGTCTCGGAATTGTTGTTTAAACCCTTATAAGACAGGGGGTTTGGATATGGAATCAGCTTCGAACAGCGGGACGCGGGTGGGATACACGCAGGTCAGCGCCGTTGCCCAGACTCTGGATCAGCAGAACGCCGCTCTCGCCCCCGCAGCGGGGCGCATGGTGATCGGAGTCCTCGCGAGCATGGCCGAGTTCGAGCGGGAGTTGATCAAGGAGCGCACCGCCCTCAAGCGGGCGGTCTCCCGTGCCAACGGCACCAAATTCGGGCGACGCAGAAAGGTCGCCGACCCCGGCCACATCGCCACCGCACGACGGATGAAGGCCGACGGGCACACCGCACGGGATGTCGCCAAATACCTCGGCGTCAGCCGAGCGACCCTGTATCGGTATCTCGCCGACGAAGCCGCGTAACCCCCGGCGGGGGCAGGCCACGCCGCTTCACCCCCGGCGGGGGTATCGACCGACCTGCCCACCTCGGCGGGGGTATCGACGGAGCTCAATCACGGCGGGGGTCCGCAGGTGTGACCCGGCGCTGAAACCTTGCACGACTTCAGGATTCGACAGCTTCCACTCATGCTCCACTGTCGGTGGGTGAAAGGAGATCCTCATGACATTGACACCGCACAACTTGACCGGGCTGTCGGCGTTCTGCTGGGCACTGCCGCCGGTGATGCCCTCGGTGCTGCCTACGAGTTCGGCCCGCCCCGCGGCCCGGAACTCGAGGTCGCGATGGTGGGCGGCGGGAGCTTCGGCTGGGAGCCCGGCGAATGGACCGACGACACCTCGATGGCCATCGCGATCGCTGAGGTCGCCGCCACCGGGGCGGACCTGCGTGACGAAGAGGCGCTCGACGCCCTCGTGCAGCGGTGGCATGAGTGGTCGCAACACGCCAAAGACGTTGGCGTGCAGACCCGGTCGGTGCTCAGCCGGGCAGGCCGGCACGGGCATCTCCGCCAACAGCGCGCGCAGAGTCGGCGGCGCTGCACGAACGCACTGGCCGCACCGCGGGCAACGGCTCGCTGATGCGGACCGCGCCGGTGGCGCTGGCCTACCTCGACGACGAGGCCGCACTCGTCGAGGCGGCCCGTGCGGTCAGCGAGCTGACGCACTACGACCCTGAGGCCGGTGATGCCTGCGTGCTGTGGTGCCTCGCGATCCGTCACGCCGTCCTCACCGGCGTGCTCGATGCGCGGATCGGCCTGCAGCCTGCACAGCGCGTCGATCACCGCCCGCTGAGCCATCAGTGTCGGCCCGCCGAAACGCCTGAGCGGGATCGGATGACTCGGCGATCTTGCCAGCGCCGCCCCGCCCTTGCGGGTGGCCAGCTTCTTGTCGATCTCGCGGAGCTTGGCCTGCGCGTTCTGCTTGGTCGAGCGCCAGCGGCGACCATCGATGATCCCCTCGTCGTACTCGTTGCCGGTCTTGGCCAGCCGGGCGCGCAACTGCTTCGATTCCTCGACCACGGGCTTCATGTCATCGCCGACGGGGGCCAGCAGAGCCGACAGGTCGGGCTCGGTCATTCCAGAGCGAGGGACCACGTCGGCGAGCGGGACCTGGGATCTCGAACTCGTTATCGTCCGTAACCACTTCCATTGCGCCACAACATGATCGCCAGCGGCGGTCGTGGTGACGTAGTCGCTGCGGTCGTTGGCCGCGACGAGCTCGCCGTGGAGCTCGGTCTCGTACACCAGACGGCGTCGAGATTTCGGAGGACTCGGACCAACAAAGCAGGGCACGACTAGGCGAAGCGTCCTCCGTCTAACGTCGGTACGTCGATAGGGATTGAAGCGCGGTACTGCTTCAGCGAGCACTTTTCGACCATCACGAACCCAATTGGAGCGTGCTCAATGCCCGTGTCTTTGAGCGACTTCCACTCCTCGCGGAGCGGTTTCCTCTCGGCAGAACTCAGGTCGGTGTCGGTATTACACGAGAAGCCGGACCCGCTTCAACTGGAGGGTGGTTCCTTCGAGGATTTCCAGCCGAAGCTGCTCGATGTCGTCGCACCACCGTCTGGGACTTCTTTTCGGGACAAGCACCTCCACCCGAAGGGAACGGTTGAAGCTGGCGCGCAGGGATTCCAGCGTCTCGGCGGATCATCGGTTATCGGGCGAGTACCTGCCATGCTAGACCCGGGCCAAACCGGATTCCCGTCGTCATCCCAGTTCGCTGCCACCTTCTTGCTGGGCTGTACGCGAGGCGGTTCGCCCGGCATCTTCGGGTAGTTCGGCGGATACGGCAGATCACCCAGCCCGCGTTCCTCATCGGCCTTGACCATCTCCAGCAGCGGATCGAGGGACTGCGGGTTCGAATCGATGTCGGCCCACGGATCATCGCGGCCCGCAACGAAATCCGGCACGGTGGCGATGGTGTAGTCATCGGGATCAGCGTCGCGCAGCTCGTCCCACGTCAACGGCGTCGACACCGTCGCGATCGGCGTCTTGCGCGCCGAGTACGCCGACGCGAAGGTGCGATCGCGGGCGTTCTGGTTGTAGTCGATGAAGAGTCGCTTGCCGCGCTCTTCCTTCCACCACGATGTCGTCACAGCATCCGGCGCCCGGCGCTCGACCTCGCGGGCCAACGCGATACCCGCCCGGCGCACCGCGATGAAGTCCCAGTCCGTCTTGATCCGCAGGAACACGTGCACACCCCGGCCGCCGGAGGTCTTCGGGTAGCCGATCAGGCCGAGCTCGTCGAGCAGCGGCTTGAGCACGTCGACCGCGATCGCGCTGGCCTCCTTGAAGCCGGTGCCCGGCTGCGGGTCCAGATCGACGCGCAGCTCGTCGGGATGCTCGGTGTCCGGGCAGCGCACCTGCCACGGATGCAGCGTGATGGTGCCCATCTGCGCCGCCCACACGATCGCCGACGGGTGAGTCACCTTGAGCGCGTCGGCCGTTCGGCCGGACGGGAACGTCACCACGCAAGTTTCCAGATAGTCGGGGTGCTTCTGCGGCATCCGCTTCTGATAGATCTCCTCGCCGTCGATGCCGTCGGGAAAGCGCTGCAGGTGCGTCGGCCGATCCCGCAACGCGGTCAGCATCGGGCCGCTCGCGACGGCCAGGTAATACTCGACGAGCTTGCGTTTCGTGCCTTCGGACCCCAGCTTCGGGAAGTACACCTTGTCCGGGTTGGTCAGCCGGACCTTGACGCCGTCGACATCGAGTTCTTCTGCGGGCGTTGCCATTTCGTTGACTCCAGCACGTCGTAGAGGTCGTAGTTCACCGGCACGTCGAGTTGATCGAAGGTGCAGCTATCGGATCCCGGTCCGGCCGCCACCGCACGAACTTCACCGCATGCCGAAATCGTTGGCCGTGCACGGTGTTTCCCTCCATCTGGTCGTAGGCCACCTCGCACACCTTCTCGGGGCGCACCGGGATCCAGCGCTTGTCGGCCGCCGAGTTCCACCGGCTCGGCGCACCGTCGACGGCTTCGTCGCCCTCGCGCAGCGGCTCCAGGTCGGCCAGCAGCTTGAGCCGGTCCTTGGCGGTGAACGACGCGGCGCCGCCGACCATCTGCAGTTCGCCGTCGTCGCGGTACAGCCCGAGCAGGATCGACCCGACGCCCTCGCCGCTCTTGTGGATGCGGTAGCCGATGGCCACGCAGTCGGCGTCGCGGGCGTGCTTGACCTTGACCATCTCCCGCTTGCCCGGCAGATACGGGCCCGTCGAGCCTCTTCGCGATCACGCCGTCCAGGCCTGCGCCCTCGAACGTGTCGAGCCACTGCGCGCCCTGCTCGGGATCCTCGGTGGTGCGGGTGACGTGGCACCACTGCTTCTCGTTGCACCGCCGTTCGGACAGCGCTCGCCTGCGGACCCGGAACGGCTCCTTCAACAGCGATGTGTCGCCGGTGGCCAGCGCGTCGAAGCCGATGAAATGCGCGGGGGTCTGCTCGGCCAGCATCTTGATCCGGCTCGCGGCGGGGTGAATGCGCTGCGACAGCGACTCCCAGTCCAGCCGGATCCGCCCGCCGATCTCCCGCGGCACGACCACCTCGCCGTCGAGCACGCAGCGCGGCGCCAGCTCGTCGCGCAGCGCCTGCTCCAGCTCGGGGAAGTAGCGGCCGAGTTCCTTGCCGTTGCGCGACTGCACGACGACCTTGTCGCCGTCGCGGAACACCAGCGCACGAAAGCCGTCCCATTTCGGCTCATAGGACCACACCCCCGCTTCGGCTGGAACCTTGGCCTGGGCCTTGGCCAGCATCGGCTCCAACGGTGGCATCACGGGTAGGTCCACGGTTTCCATACTCACGTAGACCCGCGAACCCGGGCAATATCATCGGCTAACCCGTGGGGGCGGCCGACAAGGACCGGAGTTCCTCCAGCGCTCTGGCGGAGTCGCTGCCAGGATCGGCGTAATACAGAAGCAGATGCTGCCCACCGGCGTTCAGAACATGCGGGACGTTGAGCTGGTGCCGGTTTAGATAGAGGTCGCCGACTCGCGGATGACGCATGTGCAAGATTCCCAACGGGTAACCCACATCTGCGCGCGCCCACAGTTCGCGGAACCGTGGGCTGGCCGCGGACATTTCAGCGATTAACTTCTGCATGCGAGGGTCATGTGGATTGTCACCGGCGAGTTCCCGTAAACCACTTACTGCGGCCTCGGTCGCCTCGTCCCAATCGACGTAGAGCTCCCGGGCGGCGGGGTTTAAAAGGCGCCAGCAGAGGAAGTTCTGTCCCGGGGTGAATCCTGGCGACAGCGCCCTGGCCATCGGATTCGCAGCCAGGACGTCTTGGTATCTACTGGCCACGATTGCCGGGAACGGGCACTGATCGATCAGCCGGTCTAACCCCTCGGCCGCTACCTCTAGAACGGATTGATCCCAGCGGCTAGTGTCGGGCTCGCCAGTTGATGCAGATACATCGTGGCTTTGAGGTCCAGCTTCAGGGCGCGCGCGAGGGCATCAAGAATCTGGGGCGACGGGTTTTGGGCGCGTCCCCGTTCGAGTCGTAGGTAGTACTCGGCGCTGATGCCGGCGAGCATTGCCAGCTCCTCGCGACGCAAACCGGGCGCGCGGCGCTGTCCGCCGGGAACGAGCCCGACGTCTTCGGGACGGACCTGGTCCCGCCGCGCACGCAGGAATTCACCTAGCGCGTTGGCTTTCGCCGACACCGCTCGATCCTAAGGCGTCATCGCACGTCAACGGCTATAAGCGATCGAGGCCGTGCAGTTCCCGCTTCGACAGGGAACGCAATTCCTCCAACGCTCTGGCGGAATCGCTTCCGGGCTCGGCGCGATACATGAGCACGTGGTCCCCACCGGGATACGGTGCGTTGAGCCGGTGGCGGTAGAGATAAAGTTCGCCGACTTGAGGATGACGCATGTGGTGGAATCCCAATCGGTAACCCACCTCCGCGCGGTCCCAGAGTTCGCGGAAACGTGGGCTGGCATCATACAATTCGGCTATCAACGCCCTCATGCGAGCATCATCTGGGACAAGAACCACTGAGTTCCCGTAACCCGCTTACCGCGATTCCGGTCGCCTCGTCCCAATTAACGTAGAACTGCCGGGCGGCAGGGTCGAATAGGCGCCAACGTAGAGAGTTTTGTCCTGGTGTGAACTCTGGTGACAGTGCGCGGGCGATCGGATTCGCCGCCAGGACGTCTCGGTACCTGTTGACCACTATGGCCGGCATCAACAACTCATCGATGACTTCGGCCAATCCATAGGCCGCTACTTCCGGCTCGGGAGTATCCCCTCCTTTCGGGGCGGCCAAGTCATGTAGATAACGCGTGGCTTTGCGCGTCCAGCTGTAGCGCCCGCGCGAGCGCATCAAGGATCTGGGGGGAGGGATGTTGGGCGCGTCCCCGCTCGAGTCGCAGGTAGTACTCGGCGCTGATGCCGGCAAGCATCGCCAGCTCCTCGCGACGCAAACCAGGCGCGCGGCGCTGTCCGCCGGGAACCAGCCCGACATCCTCGGGACGGACCTGGTCCCGCCGCGCACGCAGGAAATCACCCAGAGCGTTGGCTTTCGCCGCCACCGCTCGAGCCTATTCCTTGCCACGGTCGGTTTGGGGCCTGCTCCGATCAATAGGTGTAGGCGTCGATCACCCGTTTCACCGTTCCAAGTGACTCGGCGAGGACGTCGAGGTTCACGGACCCGAGCGCCAACCTGATCGCGTGTGGTGGGTGCTTGGTTGTCGCGAACGGTTCGGCTGTGGATACCGAGACGGTTTCGCGCATGAGCGCCGCTGCTACTTGGTCGGCTCGGGCTTCGCCGGGCAGCGGCAGCCACAGGAAGTACGACGATGGATGTCCGACGAAATCGAGTCCGTCGAGAACGTTGCGGGCGACGGCTTGCCGGCGCCGGGCGTCGGCGCGCTTCTGGCTTCCAGGCGAGTGACGGTGCCGTCGTTGAGCCACCCGGTGGCGATCGCGGTCATCAGCGCCGGTGTGTTCCAGGTCGTTGCGCGGATCGCGCGCTCGAGTGCTCCGATGAATTGCGTTGGGGCTACAACGAATCCGAAGCGAAGGCCGGTGCGCCACATTCTTGGATAGCCCGGAGACGTAGATTGTCGACTCCGGCGCAAGCGCTGCCAGTGGGGTTGGCGGCTGTTCCACCAGGTACGCGTACGCGGCGTCCTCGATGATGAGCAAGTCCGTGCTCGCGGGCGATCGCCACCAATTGTTGACGGGACTGCTGCGGAGGTGACCCATCCCAGCGGGTTGTGCAGCGTCGGCATCGTGTAGATCGCTCGGATCCGCCGCGTGACGCACAGCTGCGCGAAGGCGTCCAAATCTGGTCCGTCGGTCGCTGCGGGTAGCGGCACCAACTCCAGGCGGTGTGCCTGGGCGAGCACCTTGAATCCCGGGTAGGTCAACGCATCGACCGCAACCACGTCACCGGGCTGCAGCATCGCCAGCGCCGCGATCGGCCAATCCGTGCTGCGCGCCGCTGACGATCAGCACCTGATCCGCGGGGACCGTGAGTCCGCGCTGTTCAAGGTGAAGTGCCACCGAGGCCCGCTCATGGGGACGGCCACCGTGGGATTGGTAGCGCAGCAGGGCCTCCAGATCACCCGAGGACGCAAGCCCGCGCAAAGCGTTTCGCAGCAAGTCGGCCTGTCCGGGCACCGATGGATAGTTGAAATTCAGATCCACGACGTCATCGGCGAACGCACGCTGGTCGATGCCGTGGCGAGGCGACAGGGAGGTTTCCCGAACAAAGGTGCCGCGGCCGGTTTCGCCGCTGACAAGGCCCATGGCCGCGAGCTCGGCGTAGACCCGGGTCGCGGTCACCAGGGCCAGCCCTTCTCGGGCTGGCGAGCTCGCGATGAGTCGGCAACCGCGTGCCCGGCGGGATCTTGCCTGCACGGATATCGGCCGCCAGCGCGTCTACGACGTCTTTGTATCGGGCGCGGACCACACCGCCATTGTATGCATGACAATAATTTGATCGTATTGGATTCTGGATCTACGTCTAGCCGACAGCATGCACCACAGGAAGGCAAGACCATGCACATCGCCATCCTCACCTTCGAGGGCTTCAACGAACTCGACTCGCTGATCGCACTCGGCGTTCTCAACCGAGTCCGGAAGGCAGACTGGCGGGTATCGATCGCCAGCCCCAGCCCGCGAGTCCGTTCGATGAACGGCGTGGTCATCGAATCCCACGTCTCGCTTGACGAAGCCAGCGCCGCAGACGCGGTCATCGTCGGCAGCGGCAGGCAGACCCGCGAAGTGGTCGCGGATCAGGCGCTGATGGCACAGTTGCAGCTCGATCCGTCCCGGCAACTGCTCGGTGCGCAATGTTCCGGCACGCTGGTGCTGGCCAAGCTCGGGCTGCTCGACGGGGTCCCCGCCTGCACCGACTTGAGATCGAAGCCGTGGGTCCAGGAGGCCGGCGTCGAGGTGCTCGATCAACCGTTCTTCGCCAAGGACAATGTCGCGACGGCCGGCGGTTGCCTCTCGTCGGCGTACCTCGCGGGTTGGATGATCGCCCGCCTGGAAGGCGTCGAAGCAGCGGCAAGCGCCCTGCACTACGTCGCGCCGGTCGGCGAAAAGGAAGACTACATCGAACGCGCGATGCGCAACATCACGCCGTACCTGCATCACGCAGCGAGCGCGGCCACGCAGGACCGGTAACACCGTGTCAGACGAGCACTGAACGATGCTTCGTCCGCCGTGCTCTGCACGGGGAGTCCAGCAAACCTAGACGGGACTTGCGGTCGTGCCCAAGCGTCCCTCTTTGACGCGCCACGAGAGCGGTACGGGCTCAAAGTCCAAGCCGCGCAGCGCATTTGTCAATTCCCGGCGGGAATTGATGCCCAGCTTGGTGAAGACTTTGCGCAGATGCCACTCGACGGTGCGGTGGCTGAGGAACAGCTGATGGCCGATCTCGGGGTTGGTGAGGCCTTCGTAAGCCAGGCGGGCGATCTGCGCTTCTTGCGGTGTGAGGGCATCGTTCGTGTCGGCGGTGCGCTTGCGCACCGTCTCGCCGGTGGCCAGCAGTTCGCGTTGGGCGCGCTCGGCGAATGCGTGCGCACCCATGCGTCGAACGCCGCATAGGCCGCTTTGAGCTGGACACGCGCATCGACGCGGCGATTTTCACGGCGAAGCCACTCGCCGTAGATGAGTTGCGCACGGGCGTGGTGGACGATGACGCGAGAACGCCCAAGCTGATCGATCGCTTCGCGGTAAAGGTCCTCGGCGTCCTGTCCGTCGGTGAGCAGCGCGCGCGAGCGGGCCTCGATGCCGCGCGCCCATTCGGTGTTGCTCAGGAAGACCGTTCTGCCAGCTGCTCGAACGCCGCTTCGGCGATGGACGATCGCCGTTGCGCGCGGCCGCCTCGATGAGCTCAGGAAGCACCCATACGTTGAATCCCAGTCCGTCGGGGTCGTAGGCACGCTGTGCCGCGGCGACCGCGTCGGCGTATTCGCCCTTGCCGATGTGAAGTGTTGCCGTTGCCCACTCTGCGGCTTCCACCGCGAATCCTTCGCCACGCGAGGTCGCGTCCGGGATGATCGCCGCGCGCAGCTGAAGAGTCTTGTCGCTGTCGCCGCGCCACGCCGCGATCAGCACCGAGAAGTCCGCGATCGGCACGCTACTGGTCGCTGCGGTGATGCGGTCTGCTTCGTCGACGAGCTGCTCGGCAACATCGAACCTGCCCGCGAACAGCTGATGGGCCGCAGAGTAGTTGAGCGCGAACGGCAAAACGGTCAGCGCCCCGCGCTCACGAGCGACCGCGCTCAGTCCGCTGGCGATGTTCTCGCAGGCTCCGTCGTCCCACACGTCCATCGCGAGCTGGCAGGCAAGCCAGCACCAGGTGATGTTCTCCTGGCGAAGGCCCTCACGCTGAAAGGCATCCAGCGCCTGCGCCACCAGTGGGAGCGCCGCGGTGTAGCCGCGCCCCATACGGCATGGTCAGCCCTTCGAGCATCAGGTCGACGGTGCGCGATGAGCGTCCCCGCATCGGGGCGATCGCCGCCTCTGCCGCGTCGATCACGCCCTGGGCTCTTGCGAAGCGCCCGCTGCGCACCGCCGCCCACAGCGCTTCCAGGTGGTCTGCCGCGCCAACGGCGGATCGAGCGTTTCCAGGCGTTGGGCTGCAGCGCTCAGCAGCACCGGCGTGTCACCGCCGCGCGAGCGCGCGAACGCGATGTGGGCCTTCAGCCGATCGACTCGCGCGCAATCCAGCTCGTCGAGCGGGCAGGTGGCCGCAACCGCCAGAAGCCCTTCGGCCGCGGCTAGCGCGCCCGCGTCGAATTTGGCCTGCGCGGCGGAGATTGCGCGCTCACCGCGCCGCCGGATTTCGGGGGTCAGTTCGACAGCCCGCTCCAAGAACGCTGCCGCCGCCTCCGGACCCGCGCGCGCCTGCGCACGCGACGCGCAGCGCTCGAGCTCGACGGCGACGGCTTCATCAGGAAGCGGCGGTGGCGTGTGCACGGTGCCAGGCCCGGCGATCGGGGTCGGTCTCGGGGTCGGTCGCGTCCGCGAGCGCGGCATGACCGCGGCGGCGCGCCTCGGGGGTGGCGGCGCGGTAGGCCGCCGAACGCACGAACGGGTGCGGAAAGTGCACCCGCGGACCGACGTCGATGAGCCCCGCGTTCTCAGCCGGGACGATGCTGTCGGCAGCAATCCCGAGGATGTCCAGCGCGCGCAGCAGCAAGGTCACATCTCCCACGGGTTCGGCAGCCGCAACCAACAGCAGCTCTCGCGCGTCCTCGGGAAGCGATTCGATGCGCCGCAGGAAGCTCTGCTGGATGCGGCCCGACAGCGTCCGCGCATCTGGAAGGCCGAACCCGCCTGCCATCTCGGCCGGTGTCAAACTTCGCGGTAATTCCAACAAGGCCAAGGGATTGCCTCGCGTTTCGGCCACGATCCGATCACGCACCTGCTCGTCGAGATGTCCGGGCGCAGCCCACGCCAGCAAGCGGCGCGCGTCGTGGTCGCCAAGACCTTCGACGACAAGCTCGGGCAATCCGTCGAGTTCCTGTACGGCATTCGGCTCGCGGACCGCGAACACCAGCGCGAACCTTTCCGCCGCCAGGCGTCGGCCAATGAATGCGAGCACTTGAATCGATGCCCGGTCCAGCCACTGCGCGTCATCGATCAGGCAGACGAGCGTTCCGTTCTCGGACATGTCGCATAGCACGCCGAGGGTGGCCAGGGCCACCAGGAAGCGGTCCGGCGCCGGTCCTTGCTGCATGCCGAGGGCGACTCTGAGGGCGTCGCGCTGTGGGCCGGGAAGGTGCTCTGAGCGCTGCAGTACCGACGCTCCGAGCAGCTGCTGCAGGCCGGCGAGCGTCAACTCCGCCTCGTATTCCACGCCCGCGGCTCGGGCGAGCTGACACCCCTCCGCCTGCTCGGCTACGTAGTCCAGCAGCGCCGATTTGCCGACTCCGGGCTCGCCGCGCAGCACCAGCACGAGCCGCGACCCGCCCGGGCATCCTCGAGCAGCCGGTCAAGCGAAGCGAACTCGGCGTTGCGGCCCAGCAGTGCCCCTGCCGTGGCCGGCGTGCGGCGCGCCACCACGAAAGTATGACGCTCGTCTCTGCCGTGAGCACAGGAAACTGCTCGGCAGGCACGCGCGCGAGGTATTCACCCGACGAGGTAGGTCTCATACAGCAAGTTCACAGCCGTACGGCCGGCGACGGTGACGAACACACCCTTGTTGAGCCAGTCCAAGGGCGGTGCGGCGGTTTCGATGCGTGTCGCGGCATGGAAAAGGCGCTCGCGGGGTCGATGTCCCTGTCCTCGCGCGCCTTGCCCTGAACACCGCTTGATCGCACGTAGAGCAGAGCGCCGCTGGTCGGTCTGCAGTGTGTAGCGAATCTCGGCCAGGGCCGTGCCGTCCGGCAAGACGATCTGCCACGAGGCGCTGCCGCCTGGAAGCAGGCTGCCATTGAGCTCCGGGCCGGTGAAGGTCCCGCCTACCAGCGGCACGACCCGTCGATGGAACCAGCCAGGACATCGCCGAAGTCCAGCGGCGGGCCCATCACCGCCTTGAGGCGGTAGACCTGCGTCAGGACCGGATCGGGAAGTTCGTTGATCACGCCGCCGAGCGTGCCTCACCCACAGCCCACATCGCGCCCGTGTATGCCCTGGTTTTCCGCCCAACACTCAGATCTCGCAGGGTCACGGGACCCGCCCGGGCGAGACCAGGGCAGTACACCAGGGGGTCCCCTGGGGCGGTTACGCCTGCTGCGGCGCGATCTGGTAGTGCCGCCGACGGACTGCACATCCGTGCGGCGGCGCGCTTCGCCAAATCACTGAAAGAGAGGATGCCATGACTTTCGCAGCGCGTTGGCTTTCGCCGCCAGTGCGTGAGCCTATTCCCTGCCAGTACCAGGGATCAACGCGGCATACCCGCCTCATCCGCCGTGCGCCCATGGTGGATGTATGGCCTGGCCGATCGACCGAACCGGCGAATCAGCCGCAACGGTGAGAACTCAACCAAACACTGAAAGAGAGGACGCCATGACCGTCAAAGTGACGTTGCCGCCAACGCCCCAGCCCTATCTGGAGACGGGGCTGCTGCCGGCCGATTTCTACGCCTACGAGGAGCTGCTGTCAGAATCGGAGCGGGAGAAGGTCGGCCGGATACGCGAATTCTTCCGCACCGAGGTTGCGCCGATCGTCGACGACTACTGGGCGCGGGCCGAGTTCCCGTTCGAGCTCGTCAAGGGATTCGCGAAGCTGGGCCTGCTGGATTGGGCCGATCCCGATTCGTCGGAGCCCGCGCCGAGCAATCTGCTCACCGGCATCACCTCGATGGAGATGGCGCATGCCGACCCGTCGCTGTCGGTGTTCTTCGGCGTGCACGCGGGACTGGCGATGGGCACCATCCTCACCTGCGGGTCCGAGGAGCAGAAGCGGCGTTGGCTGCCGGCGATGAGCCGCTTCGAGAAGATCGGCGCGTTCGCGCTGACCGAGCCGCACGGCGGCTCCGACGTTGCGGGCGGCATGGAGACCACCGCGCGCCGCGAGGGCGACGAGTGGGTGCTCAACGGGGCCAAGCGCTGGATCGGTAACGCCACCTTCGCCGACCTGGTGGTGGTCTGGGCCCGCGACGTCGAGACGAATCGGGTGCTGGGCTTCGTGGTCGAGAAGGGCACCCCCGGTTTCACCGCGACGAAGATCGAGAACAAGTTCGCGCTGCGGATCGTGCAGAACGCCGACATCGTGCTCGACGAATGCCGGGTTCCGGAGGCCAACCGGCTGCAGAACGCGAACTCGTTCAGGGACACCGCGGAGATTCTGCGCCGGACCCGCAGCGGTGTGGCGTGGCAGGCGGTGGGCGTCCAGTTCGCCGCCTACGAGATCGCGCTGCAGTACGCGAAGGAGCGGACGCAGTTCGGCCGCCCGATCGGCAAGTTCCAGATGGTTCAGGACCTGCTGGTCAAGATGCTCGGCAACGCCACGGCATGCGCCGGGATGATGGTGCGCCTGGCCCAGTTGCAGCACGAAGGGGTGTACCGCGACGAGCAGTCCGCGCTGGCGAAGGCCTACTGCACGTCGCGGATGCGCGAGACCGTGCACTGGGCGCGGGAGTTGTTGGGCGGCAACGGCATTGTGCTCGATTACAACATCGGCCGCTTCGTCGCCGACTCCGAGGCTCTCTACTCCTATGAGGGCACCCGCGAGATGCAGACGCTGATCGTCGGCAAGTCGGTCACCGGCCTGAGCGCATTCGTTTAAGAGGTGATGACATGACAACGCAGACAACGCAATCCGTGTTCTCCGGCCTGAAAGTCGTTGAGATAGCGAGCTTCATCGCGGCTCCGGCCGCGGCGACGATGCTGTCGGACTTCGGCGCCGACGTGATCAAGGTCGAGCCACCCGGGCCTGGGTGACCCGCAGCGGCTGCTGAGCTCGGTGCCGCCGAGCCCGGCCGCGCCGGGAAACTACAGCTGGCACTTGGCCAATCGCAACAAGCGCGGCATGTCCATCGACCTGAAGTCGGAGGGCGGCACGGAGATCCTCAAGCGTCTCGTCGAATGGGCCGACGTGGTGATCACCAACTTCCCGCACGGCACCCGCGAGGCCCTGCACCTGGGCTACGAGGAGGTGTCGGGCTGGAACCCGCGGGTCATCTATGCCGACATCACCGGGTTCGGCGATGCCGGACCGGATGCCAGGCTGCCAGGGTTCGACCTGACCGCCTTCTGGTCGCGCAGCGGGCTGCTCGCCTCGACCCGCGACGCGGGTGCCCCGCCGACGTCTCCGCCTTGGGGCAGCGGCGATTACACCACCGCTACCGCGATCTACGCCGCGATCACGACCGCGCTGTACCACCGCGAACGCACGGGGCGGGGCGCCAATGTCGGCACGTCGCTGCTGGCGACCGGGGTGTGGGCGACCGGAACACTGGTGTCGGCGGCGCTGGCCGGCGGCAAGCCGTACGAGCTGCATGACCGCAACAAGCCGGTGAACGCGATGACCAATGCGTACCAAAGCGGCGACGGCCGCTGGTTCATGCTGGCCGCCAGGCAGTCGGCATGGCCGGCATTGGCCAACGCGATCGGGCGGTCGGACCTGTTGTCCGATCCGCGCTTCGGCGACGCCAAGGCCATCGGCCAGCACGCCGCGGAGTTGGCCGATCTGCTGGACGCCGAATTCAGTTCGCAACCGTTGGCGCATTGGAAAGAGGTTCTCGACGCAAGCCCGCATCCCCTACGGCGTCATCCAGACGCCGGAAGAGGCGGCCGCGGATCCGCAGCTGCGCGCCGCCGACATCGTCGTGCCGATCGAGGGCGCCAGGGACCTGGACTACACGGTCAACAACCCGATCACTCTTCGCGGGCTGGCCAGGGTGCCTTCCCGGCGCGCACCCGAGCACGGAGAGCACAACGACGAAGTCCTCGCACAGCTGGGATTCAGCGCCGACGACATCGACCAGCTACGGGAGCAGAAAGTGATTCCCGTTGCGCCAGAACAGGAGAACAGCGAAATGACCACAACTGAAGTATCGACGGAGCTGGTACTCACCGAGCGTCACGACGGTGTCCTGACGATCACCATCAACCGCCCGGCACAGAAGAACGCCGTCAGCCGCGAGGTCGCCGTCCAACTGGCGGCCGCACTGGATGAGCTGGACGCCGACCCGACGTTGTCGGTGGGCGTGCTCACCGGCGCCGGCGGGACGTTCAGCGCGGGCATGGATCTGAAGGCGTTCGCCAACGGGCGAGACCCCGATCCTTCCCGGTCGTGGATTCGGCGGGCTCACCCAAGCCGTGGTGCGCAAGCCGCTCATCGCGGCGGTCGAAGGATGGGCGCTCGGCGGTGGCTTCGAAATGGCGCTGGCCTGCGACCTGATCGTCGCGGCGCGACACCGCGAAATTCGGGCTGACCGAGGTGAAACGGGGACTCATCGCCGGCGAGGGCGGCGTCATCCGCCTTCCGCAGCGACTCCCCTACCACGTCGCCCTCAAGGTGCTGCTCACCGGCGAGCCGATTTCGGCCGTCGATGCCAACCAGTACGGGCTCATCAGTGAGCTGACCGCGTCCGGGGCCGCATTGGCCGCGGCGCAAGAGCTTGCTCAGCGCATCGCCGTCAACGCACCGCTCGCGCTGGCGAAGGTCAAGCAGGTCCTGCGAGAAACGCAGGGCCTCAATGACGCCGAGGCGTTCAAGCGCCAAGCCAAGGACGCACACAGCCTGCTGGACACCGAGGACGCGCACGAAGGCGCGCTGGCCTTCGCCGAAAAGCGTGCACCCGTCTGGCGCGGGCGCTAACGACCAACCGAATCAAAGGAGCAACAATCATGAGTTCGCAAAAGCCAGTGCAGCGCATCGCAATTGTCGGTACCGGCACCATCGGTGCGAGTTGGGCGACGCACTATCTCGCCCAGGGCTTCGATGTGACGGCCACCGACCCGGCGCCGGGCGCCGAGGCGGCACTGCGGTCCTACGTCGAAGGTGCATGGGAGGGGGTGACCAAGCTGGGGCTTGCGCCCGGCGCCTCCCCGGACCGCCTGAAGTTCACCTCCGACCTGCCGGCGGCCCTCAGCCGACGCCGACTTCGTTCAGGAGAACGCGCCGGAGCGCCCGGAGCTGAAGGTCAAGCTGTTCGCCGACATCGACGACGCCACGCCGCCCGACGCGATCATCGCCTCGAGCTCGTCGGGCATCACGATGAGCGAAATGCAGGCTCAGTGCCGGCGTCCTGAGCGGACCGTCATCGGCCACCCGTTCAATCCACCGCATGTCATTCCCCTCGTGGAGGTCGTCGGCGGGACGAAGACGTCGCCGGAAACGGTCCGTGACGCGATGGCGTTCTACGCCTCGATCGGCAAGAAGCCCATCCTTCTGAAGAAGGAGCTGCCCGGCCACGTCGCCAACCGCATCCAGTCGGCGCTGTACCGAGAGGTGGTCTACCTGATCGGTCAGGGCGTGCTCGACGTCGCCGACGCCGACGATGCGGTGTCGTGGGGTCCCGGGTTGCGCTGGGGCGTCATGGGTCCCAACCTGCTGTGGCATCTCGGCGGCGGCCAGGGCGGTATCCAGCACTTCATGGACACCCTGATGCCGCGCATGGCCGCCGGGTGGCCAGGGCTGGGCAACCCAGAGCTCACCCCGGAGCTTCAGCAACAGATCGTCAAGGGCGTCCTCGAAGAGGCGGACGGCAAGTCGATCGACGAACTCGCCGCCCAGCGCGACGAGATGCTGTTCGGTCTGATCGCACGTGCGCGACAAGCTAAGGAGAAGACGATGCTGAGCGTGATGTATGGCGTGCTGGCAATGATGCCAACGACATTCGCCATCGCGGGCTACGTGCTGGTGTCACGTCACTGAGCGTGCCGAACGTCGGCATCACGCCTCAGCTCCAACTCAATTCTGATCGAAAGGACCACAACGATGACTCAATACACACCGGAAAGCTGTTCGTGCTCGAAATCAGCGGCGACGGACGGCTGTTCTCCATCAACCCCGACGGCTCCGACAAGACGGTGCTCGTCACGGGATGCCCCATCCCCGATGGTGTGGCGGTCGATGTCGAGGCCGGCCACATCTACTGGACCAACATGGGCATGCCGCCGGTCAACGACGGCTCGATCGAACGTGTGGACCTCGACGGAGGCAACCGCACCACGATCGTTCCCAGCGGAGGCACCTACACCCCCAAGCAGCTTCATCTCGACACCGTCGGACCGCAAGCTGTACTGGGGCGACCGCGAAGGCATGCGGGTGATGCGCTGCGACCTCGACGGGTCCAACGTGGAGACCCTGGTGCAGACCGGGCAGGGTGACGACGACCGCCGCGACGAGACGAAATGGTGCGTCGGCGTCGCCGTCGACCATGTCGGCGGGCATCTCTACTGGACTCAGAAGGGTCCCAGCGATGCCGGCCTCGGCAGGATTCTGCGGGCCGGGATCGATATTCCCGCAGGCGAATCCGCAGCGCGCCGCAGCGACATCGAGGTGGTGTTCAAGGACCTGCCCGAGCCGATCGACCTCGAAATCGACCACACCACACGGATGCTGTACTGGACCGACCGTGGCGACCCGCCGAACGGCAACACCGTCAACCGGGCTCCGTTGGACGACATCGGCCACGCCGAACCCGAGATCGTGGCGACCCACCTGATGGAAGGCATCGGGATCGCACTGGATCCAGGCCACGACCGCATGTTCGTCACCGACCTGGGAGGCAACATCTGGGTGGCCGCCCTGGACGGATCCGGCCACCGGCCCATCCGCGCCCTGCAGGGCAACCTCACCGGCATCGCCTACGCCGAGCTACCCGACGGGAGCTCAGACATGAGCAGGCATCGCGTCGTCGTCATCGGTTCGGGTTTCGGCGGGCTGACCGCGACCAAGGCGCTCAAGAATGCGCCGGTCGACGTCACGATGATCGCCCGGACCCAGCACCACCTGTTCCAGCCGCTGCTGTACCAAGTCGCGACGGGCATTCTGTCCGAGGGCGAGATCGCTCCTGCCACCCGGCGGATCCTTCGCAACCAGCGCAACGCGGAAGTGCTGCTCGGCGACGTCGTCGAGATCAACCTGGCCGAGCGCTACGTGGTCTCCGAGCTGCTCGGGCAGCGCTATCGAGACGGCGTACGACAGCCTGATCGTCGCGGCCGGCGCCGGACCAATCCTATTTCGGCAACGACCATTTCGCGGAGTTCGCGCCGGGCATGAAGACGATCGACGACGCGCTCGAAGTGCGTGGGCGCATCCTCGGCGCGTTCGAGCTGGCTGAACGGTGCCAGCGATCCCGATCCTCCGGGAGAAGCTGCTGACGTTCACCGTCGTCGGTGCCGGTCCGACCGGGGTCGAATTGGCCGGCCAGATCGCCGAGCTGGCCGCCCAGACGCTGAAAGGGACTTCCGCCATATCGACTCGACGCAGGCGCGGGTGATCCTGCTCGATGCCGGGCCGGCGGTGCTGGCGCCGATGGGCGCCAAGCTCGGAGCACAAGGCGCAGGCGCGGCTGCAGAAGATGGGCGTCGAGATACAGCTCGGGCGCCAGGGTCGTCGACGTCGACAGCGAAGGACTGACGGTCAAGGACTCCGACGGCACCACACGCCGGATCGAATCCGCCTGCAAGGTGTGGTCGGCCGGGGTGTCCGCGAGCCCGCTGGGCGCGCAGATCGCCGAGCAAGCCGGTGCAGAGGTCGACCGCGCCGGCCGCGTGAAGGTGTTTCCCGACTTGACCGTTCCGGGCCATCCGAACGTGTTCGTCATCGGTGACATGGCTTCGGTCCCGGGCGTTCCCGGCATGGCGCAGGGCGCGATCCAGGGTGCGAAGTACGCGGCGCGCGCCATCAAGGCCGAGCTCAAGGAGCCTGCCCGCCGTGCCGAGCCGTTCCATGCGCCGTCCGCGAGCCGTTCCACTATTTCGACAAGGGCTCCATGGCCACGGTGTCGCGGTTCTCAGCGGTCGCCAAGGTCGGCCCGCTGGAGTTGGGCGGCTTCGTGGCGTGGGTGGCGTGGTTGCTGTTGCACCTGGTCTATCTCGTCGGGTTCAAAAGCAAGGTGACCACGTTCATTTCGTGGACGACGACCTTCCTGACGCATGAGCAGGGGCCAGCTCACCATCACCGAGCGGCAGACCCGCGTCTCAACGGCCCGCCGAGCAACCCACCCAACCCGATTCAGCGGCCAAGGCCGCATAACACGATTAGGAGCAAGAGATGAGTTTCAACGTTCCAACCGACTTCTCAAGCCGGCCGGTGGCCGTCATCGGCGCCGGCACGCTCGGACGGCGCATCGCGCTGATGTTCGCCGCACACGGTGCCGCAGGTCAAGATCCATGACCTCGCCGAAGCGCAACGCGACGCCGCGCGTCGATTTCGTGATCGCAGAACCTTCCCGCGCTGGCGGACCAGCTCACTGGTGTTGTGCCGGGCCAGGTTTCGGCCGAGGCTGACCTCGCCGAGGCGGTGCACGACGCGTGGCTGGTCATCGAGGCGATCCCCGAGCGGCTCGAGCTGAAGAAGCAGATGTTCGGCCAACTCGACGAGCTGGCGCCCGCCGACGCCATCCTGGCCAGCAATTCGTCGTCATATGCCAGCCGGATGTTCTTGGACAAGGTCCACCACCCCGAGCGCGTGCTGAACATTCACTTCTATATGCCGCCGAAGCAGAATGCCGTCGACGTCATGTCCTGCGGCAAGACCGACCGCGACGTCATCGACTTCGTGCTGGCGACGTTGCCGCAGTTCGGGCTCTACCCGTTCGAAGCGCGCAGGGAGAGCACTGGTTTCATCTTCAACCGGGTGTGGGCGGCGGTGAAGCGGGAGTCTCTCGAGGTCGTCGCCGAAGGCGTGTCCACACCGCAGGAAGTCGACCAGATGTTCCAGCTCAACACCGGCTCGCGCCGGCCCCTTCCGGATGATGGATCAGGTCGGCCTGGACGTCGTGCTGGATATCGAAGAGCACTACTGCGCCGAGCACCCCGAGTACCCCGAGGGGCCGCGCCGGCTGTTGCGTACCTACATGGAGCAAGGCCGGTTGGGGGTCAAGTCCGGTGCGGGCTTCTACGACGACTACCCACGTCCGGCCGAGCAGCGGATCGTCTCGTAACGCAGCCGCGATGACGGCGGAGGTTCAACCGATGACCAATGACGCTCTGGCGTTCGTGGGTCACATCAATGCGCATGGGCGCCACAGATCGCTGCAAATCAGACGCCGGCTATGGCTTCAGGTGATCCAGGCGGTCGGCAGGCATCGCAACGACTATCGGGGTGCTCATCGCGCTGTACATCGCCGCCATCCGCGAGCCCAGGAAGGCTTCCGCAGAACGCAGACACCACGCGGCGCAGATGGATGCGCTCCGCCGCGCCGAACAGGAACGTATCGCGGCTCAGGCACGAAAAGTGGTGCCCTCGTGTGTCAGAACGCCGATGCTCGGTGAGTCGTCGTGGACAGTCAGAATCGACAACGCCAGCAACGCAGTGACCACGATCCTTGGCGTCGATGTTACGGCTCTAGACACCAACGGTTTTGAAGTCCCGCATGGTTGCAGCCGGGTCGCCGGCATCACGCCCGTCGACCAGGCTTTCGATCGGTCCATACGTGCGGCGCTGTCAGAATGTCGCGGGGCAGATTTGAACACGGCTGGTCGCCGAGCGTTCAAGCAAGCGATACGAGACGCGATGGTGGGTGCACTTCGTCAACGAATGGCCGCGCACCCTGCCGCCGAATCAGCACGCCGTGATGGCCTACACCACAACCGACCCGAATTACAAGCTGCGCATCACCATTGACTACGAAGACGAAGCGGGTTACCAGTGGCGGCGCACCGATACCAGCCAGCCAAGACGCACAGATGACGCGCCTCAGCGGGGCACGGGAACGGAGCTGTGGTGGCGATTGGACTGATTACGCTAAGCGGCCCTGGCGTCGCGCCGGCGGCTGGAGCCCCACGCGGCCTCGTGCCGGCGCGCGGGCAGACTGCTTCTCGGACTCATCAGCAGCACCATCCTGATCCCCGATGCTGGCATGCCTACTCGTCCTATCCGCGATGAAGGTTTGGGGCCATCGCTAGTACGGGATCCCGACAACTTCCACACCCAGAAACAACGCAACTCGCATCTGTTGAACACGCACTGTTACCAGTTAACTACGCCGAGTTACATTGGGCAACAATGTAATTGAGCCACTTTTGAGACCAACGCTCGCGCGTCGGCATCGCCACGTATGCGCGGTACGTAACCAATCGGCTGGATTGCTGTCATTTGGTGACTTGGTCACGACAACGGGGGCCAGCGCCGCAGCACGCGGTGTAGCAGAACCCCTGCCAGGTCCGCACGACGGTGATGTCAGCGTCCCAGAGTTGATTCGGTGCACTAGCCCGGAACTGACGATTGACCAAGCCGGCCGGCCGGTCGGCGTCGGGATCGGTGATCGCGGTGAGCACCGGCTTGCCGCCCTGCACACCGCGCAGCCCAGCGGCGCATCAACCTGCGGGTCGGCTCGCGATCCAGGCGCTCCGGCCACTTCATCTAGAACGAAAATCGGCCACCGGATAAACGGCGATAGCGTCTGTATTTCACCGGCTCGCAGGTAGGGTTTGCGCCGACGCCGTCGGTGTGGGCGCAGAGTGGCTGGTTCGGGGTGTGATGAGGCTGGTTGATCGTCGGGCCGAGTGCGGCAAGCTCGACGGACTGGTGGAGGCGGTGTGCGCCGGGCAGAGCCGGGCGTTGGTGCTCTCCGGCGAGGCGGGTGTGGGCAAGTCGGCGCTGCTGCAGTACCTGATTCGGCAGGCCGCACAGTGCCGAGTGGTACAGACCGCGGGCGTGGAGTCGGAGATGGAGCTGGCGTTCGCCGGCTTGCATCAGTTATGCGCACCGCTGCTAGCTGGTCTGGAGGATCTGCCTGAACGGCAGGGTGATGCTCTACGCATCGTGTTGGGCATTAGTTCGGGGCCCGCGCCGGATCGTTTTTTGGTCGGGCTGGCCACGCTGGGTCTGCTAGCCCACGCCACCGAACAGCAGCCGCTGATGTGTGTCATCGATGATCAGCAGTGGTTGGATCGTGCCTCAGCGCAGGTGCTCGGGTTTGTGGCGCGCCGGCTGGCGGCCGAATCGGTTGGGCTGGTGTTCGCCGCGCGGGTGCCGACGTCGGATGTGGCGGGCCTGTCGCAGCTTTCGGTGCAAGGTTTGGGCCCAGCGGATGCGCGCGCGCTGCTGGATACCGAGGTGGCCGTGCCGCTGAATGGCTGGGTGCGCGATCAGCTGGTGGCCGAAACACGCGGTAATCCGTTGGCGCTGCTGGAATGGCCGCGGGCGTTGACGACTCAGCAGTGGGCCGGGGGTTTCGGGCTACCTGCTGCGGTGCGACTACCCGGCGGAGTGGCGGAGGGTTTTCGGCAACGGGTCGAGATTCTGCCCGAGCCGACGCGGCGGTTGTTGTTGATCGCGGCGGCTGATCCCCTTGGGGATGCGGGTTTGGTGTGGCGGGCTGCGGCGCGATTGGGCGTTGCCGCCGAGGCGGCTGGGCCTGCGGTCGAGGATGGTCTGGTGGAGTTCGGCACCCGGGTGTTGTTTCGGCATCCGCTGGTGCGTTCGGTGGTTTACACGTCGGCGTCGTTGCAGGACCGACGGCGGGTGCATGAGGCGTTGGCGCAGGTCACTGATGCGCAGCGGGATCCCGATCGTCGTGCCTGGCATGGTGCGCATGCCGCGGCGGGACCTGACGAGGAGGTGGCGGCGGAGTTGGAGGGGTCGGCGGGCCGCGCGCAGGCCCGGGGCGGGTTGGCTGCGGCGGCGGCGTTTCTGCAGCGGGCCACCGCGTTGACGTTGGATCCCCACAAGCGCGCTGAGCGGGCACTGTCTGCGGCGTCGGCTCAGGTCCAGGCCGGCGGGTTCGAGGCGGCCCGCGAATTGCTGTCGATCGCGAATGCCCAGGCGCCCAACGGCTTTCAGCAGGCCCGCATCGAGCTGATCGAGGCAGAGTTGGCGTACGCGACCATCCGGGCCGGTGACGTGCCGCAACTGCTGCTCAAAGCCGCCCAGCGGCTGGAGTCCATCGACGCCGGTCTGGCCAGGACAACCTACCTCCAGGCAATCACTGCTTCGATGTTCACCGATGAGGTGACACGCGGTAGACGTGGCAGAACTCGCCGCGGCCGCCGCGGGTGCGCCGCCACCGACGGGCACCCCATCCGCAACCGACCTCCTGCTTGATGGCTTCGCGGCCCACTACACCCGGGGATACGCGGCCGGAGCGCCGATCATGCGTATAGCGCTGGAACAGTTCGGCACAGGCATGTCGCCCGAGGACGAGCTGCGCGAGCATCTGCTGGTCAGCATGCTGGCCTACCAGTACGTGTGGGACCACGATCGCTGGCAGCTGCTTGCGGAGCGCTACGTCGAGCTTGCCCGCAGCCTCGGCGCGCTGAGCGAGCTTCCGACGGCCCTGACTTTGAAGGTGGTCACCCTCGCCTACGGAGGCGAGCTGGGCGCCGCTGCCGCGTTGAACCAGGAGCTACAGGCGGTAATGGAAGCCACCGGCAGCAATCTTGCGCCGTACGCGCCCCTTGTCGTGGCCGCGATGCGGGGCCGACCCGGCGAAGTGAGCGACCTGATCGACGCCGTGCGCAGTGATCTGAGTCAGCGCGGAGAATGGTTCGGGATGACGACGGCCTCTTTCGCGAGCGCGATGGCGAACAACGCGATCGGCGACTACCAAGCAGCGCTGCGCTCCGCGGAGGATTCGGGACTGTTAAGCACCCTGACCCCGACCTCGTCTTCGGCAGATTCGCCCAGGGGTCATCGTCAGACAGCATCGTTGCTCCCGGCTTTCAATTGGTGCCCCTTTTCAATCGAGGTGGCCGAGGCGGCGGCGCGTTGTGGACGCGCCGACATCGCGGCCGCAGCTGTGGACGTACTTGCCGATGTGACCAGTGCCAGCGGTACCGATTGGGCACGCGGTGTAGAGGCCCGGTGCCGCGCGTTGGTCAGCCAGGGACACGTCGCGGAGGATCTGTTCCGGGAGTCCATCGAGCGGCTGGGCCGCACCCGGCTGCGCCCGGATCTGGCGCGGGCGCACCTGCTCTACGGCGAATGGTTGCGCCGAGAACGCCGACACACCGACGCGCGCACCGAGCTTCACGTTGCCCACGACATGTTTGAACAGATGGGCATGGAGGGCTTCGTCGAGCGGAGCCGCCGCGAGCTGCAGGCCACCGGCGAGACCAGGCGCAAACGCACCATTACCACCGACCCCCAGACACTGACCGCACAGGAAGCCAACATCGCGCGGATGGCCCGCGACGGGCACTCCAACCCCGAGATCGGCACGCGACTGTTCATCAGCACCCGCACCGTGGAATACCACCTGCAGAAAGTCTTCACCAAGCTCAACGTCCAGTCCCGCGGGCAACTAAACCGCATGCTTGCCGACTGACCCGGTCACCCACGGAGTTCGCCAACGCCGCCCTGACGGGCGTGTGCACCATCGGGTCCTCGGCACCGCAACTCGCTCGACCGGCTGACTGTGGACTCGGACTGTGGACTTTGCGGATGTTAACGCATCCCCGCGACCCAGATGATCATCACGACAACAAGCCGTGTCTTACCCGGGAAGCTCCTTCAGTTCTCTGGGTTTCCAGAGTTAGTACGTCACCTGCGGAAAGAGGTAAATGACATGTCACCACTAAATCCCGTGCAAGAACGCGCATACAGTGAAGTTGTAAAAAACTTCTCGTTCACCACGGATTCCACCAAGATTGATGTCACGCAAGGCGCATCGTATGTTCATTCGCCGTTGTTCTTGCACGACTATGCGACAGGCGTGGTCGCAAGCGCGGCGTCTGCCCTGGAACATTTAGGGCAGGTACGTGGCCTGCCGTCGCAGTCCATCCGCTTAGACCGTCGCCTCGTAGGTCTTCATTACAACGATTGGTTGTCTAGCTATTTGAATGGTCAGCATCTCGTTTTCGATTCATGGGGAGTGGGTCCGGATAACGGAATCTACGAAACCAAGGATGGAAAATGGTTCTCCTATGTCGGCGACCTAGCTCGACTTAAGAAGGAGTTCTCGCGCTACCTCGATTGTCCTTTGATCGTGGAGTCGGTTCGGCGCGCAATCAAAGAAAAGAATGCCCAGGAGATCGAAGACGACATGATCAAGCTGGGTCTACCTGGAGGATGGATGCGCTCCCGGCAGGAATGGCTCGATCACCCCGTTGGCGCCTACGCAAAAGATACTCCCATAATCGAATTTGAAAAACGCGGGAATTCGCACTCGCGCAAACTCGGTCAATCAAAGTCCCGTCTGTTGTCGGGCGTGCGCGTGCTCGACCTCACGAATGTCATCGCTAACCCCATCGGTGGCCGGCTTCTCGCCGAGGCCGGCGCGGACGTTATCAATATCAATCCCGTTACCGGCGACTTCATCCTACCGACCTGGACCGAAGGCAGCTGGGGCAAACGCAACATTCGCCTAGATCTGAAGTCACAAGAAGGCAAACAACGATTCAAGGAACTTCTTTCCACCGCCGATGTATTGATCGACGGTCACGCGCCCGGCGCATTTGAACGGCTCGGATTTGACAGCGACACCCTATTCAATATCAATCCGAATCTCATCCGCACAGGTGTCTCCTTCGCGCCCCGAGGGTCCCTATGGGAAAACCGCAGGGGCTTTGAACAGATCGCTCAAACAGTTACCGGCGTCACACATGCCCAATCTGAAGGATCCCCCGAACCCCATTACACACCGATGCTCATCAACGACTACAGCGGTGCATACCTCCTGCTTGCGGCGGTCGCAGCGGCACTAGCGCAGCGAGAGGCCGAGGGGGGCTATTGGGACGCGCATATTTCACTGATCACCAACTCCACGAGAGCCGCTGACTTCACCGGGAGCACCGAGATACCTGAGAAGTTCGTCGAGGACGACCTCGTCAAATACGCTGTTGATCAAGAATCCGACCTCGGCATATGGACAAATTTCACACCAGCCATCGATCTCAGCCACACCAAACTTGGAACTCACGTTTTCCCCAGTTTGCCCGGATCGTCCCCAACTGACATCTCGTGGCTGCCTCTCAGCGACGCTGAATTCGAGGTCCCCTACTATCCATCCAAACTCGCGCGGGACGGTAAAATCACCGGATTCGTCCCGAATTATGGTGCAGAAGACCGCTGTGACGGACCCACGGGAAGTATTTCAGTCATTTTCTAGATCGACAAATAGCTTCGGCTCTTTCGCTAGCCCAGCGGTCCATTACCACAAAGGAGAAGCATCATCATGACCAGCACAGCATCAGACACGCTCAAGGTTTCTACCGGCTTCGACATCAACGCGGAGTTCCGCTCGCGTGATGCACGAGCTCGGACTGTCTCCCGAAGACACCGGCGGCGAAATCACCTTCGTCGGCGAAGACCCGATCGTCCCGAGCGTGCATCGGCTCGGGGCGTGCATCGGCATCCCGATCATGGCCGGGGCGGCGGGGATAGCCGATATCTGGCGCCAGCGCACCGGCCGCGGTCAGGACCTGACCCTTGACCTGCGCAAGGCCATCCACGGCATCAACCCGGGGTACAAGTTCATGCCCACGATCAACGGCTACCCCTTACAGCTGCCGTATTGGGTCGGTGGCCCCCCAATGGGGTTCGACCTGTACCGGACCAAGGACGGTCGGTTGTTCCTGCCGACGGGGGCCTACCCGCGCATGCTGGAGCGCATGTGCACGTTCCTGGGGTGCTCGCCGGACAAGGACAGCATCGCCAAGGCCGTGTCCCAGTGGGATAGCGAGGAACTCGACAAGGCGGCCGCCGAAGCGGGCGTCGTCTACGCCATCGTCCGCACGCCCGAAGAGTGGGCAGCCCACCCTCAGGGCAAGTATCTGGCCGACAAGCCGTTGGTGGAAATCATCAAGATCGGCGACAGTGACCCCGAGCCGTTCACACCGGCGGCGCGCCCGCTGTCGGGGCTGCGGGTGCTGGCCGCCACGCACGTGATCGCCGGCAACGTCATGGCGCGCACGCTGGCCGAGCACGGTGCCGAGGTGCTGCAGATCGCCCACCCCGAGGAGTTCGAGAACGAGGGCCTGATGCAGGACCCCTGCGCCGGGTTCACCTCCTCGGCGTGGCTGGACCTCGCTGCGCCCGAAGGACTGCGACGGGCCTACGAACTGGCCGCCGGCGCCGACGTGTTCGTCGAGAACTATCGCGGCCGCAAGATTGCCGACCTGGGGATGTCGCCCGAGGAACTGGCCGCGCGCCGCCCCGGCATCATCTACGCCTCCGGCAAGGCCTTCAGCCACGACGGGCCGTGGGCCAACCGCGGCGGAATGGACATGGAAGCACTGTGCGTCACCGGGTTCACCACCGAAGAAGGCACCCCGGAACAGCCGAAGTTCCCGCCGACCAAGGTGATGAACGACTACATCGCCGGCTACATCGGCGCCGCGGGCATCCAGGCCGCGCTGATCCGCCGGGCCAAGGAGGGCGGCAGCTACCATGTGCGGGTCAACCTGGCCCGCTGCGCGATGTGGTTCATGTCGCTGGGCACCCTCGACAAAGATGCCCCGGTGCCCACCGGCGAGCAGCACCAACTCCTGGCGCCAGACACCATCACCGCTCAAACCCCCTACGGCGAACTGGTCCGACTGGCCCCACCGGTGCAGTTCTCCGAAACCAAGCCCTACTGGCGAGACCCGGTACTGGTGGTGCGCGGGTCAAGCAAGCCTGCATGGACAACCAGCTGAGGCTTCGAGCTTGGGTCACACCATAACAAAAGCCGTGACCAATGCGGTGAGGCGAGCGCTGATGACCAGCCAACATGGTGGTTGTCATCAGGGTCGCGCCGATCGGCGAAGACACACATCCACACATCGTGCCCGCGGGCACACAAAGAGAAAGAGCGAACAATGAATCAAACAAGCCGTCCCGCTTCACATCTCCTGCATCGGATCTCGTCGTCAGCGATAGTGATCAGGCTTACTGGCGGTCATCCTCGGCGCGGTGATACTGCTCTGGCCGGGCCCGTCGATCTTGGTGACGTCGGCGAGTGTTCGGCGCTTACCTCGTGCTCTCTGGCGTTGCGCTGGTGGTACTGGCGTTCAGCCTGCCGGTCTCAACGTCGGCCGGTAGGTTGTTGAACTTCATCAGCGGCGTCGCCTCAGTGATCCTGGGGATCCTGGCATTTCGGCACTTTGGCGAGGGATACGCGGTACTGCTTCTGGCGATTTGGATTGGTGTCGGATTCATCATCCGCGGCGTGTCGGCCCTTGTCACTGCGATAGCCGACAAGCTGATCCCTGGCCGCGGGTGGGCGATCTTCTTCGGCATCGTCAGCGCCATCGCCGGCGTTGTGGTGTTGGCGTACCCGTTCGACTCGGTCGTGACGTTGACATTGGTGGTCGGCGTTTGGCTGATCGTGCTCGGCGTGATCGAGGTCATCTCCGGCTTCGGCATGCGCAGCGATGTGAAAAGGGTCGAGTACGTCACGGGCTCCGACGGCCCTGCGCACGCCGTTGCGCACTAACCCTGCGGGCACCCCGCGCGAGCGGATCGCGGGCCGCCGGACCGCCGCAGACAGGTCGTCTCGGTAGCACACCTACTGGGGCGGCCCGTCGCCTTGGCGGCCATGTTGGTCTCGCAGTCGGATGCCGGCGTCGGAGTGGGAACCGCAACTTCGGAACAAGGTCCCCGGAGCAACGACCGAATGCGCAGAAGCTTTGCGTAGCTCCCAGGCATTTGCCCAAGCACACAACTACCGCACTGCGCTTCCGACGCTTGCAGCGTTCATCACGGGGAATGCACTATGGTGCCACTCGCCAGCGTTGTAATTATCTTGCCGTTCAACGTGATTGAGATGTCACCAGTACGCTTGCGCATCGCCATTTTCTAATCCGTTGGTCGCGGGTTCGAGCCCCGCCCGCCCCACTTCGGGGCAATTTTTCACGATCGACTTGGTTTTCTCACCCGTCGAATCTCGCCCGGTTAGTGCGACCGTAGAAGTGGCTGTGCATCCGGCCGGCGAGGAACACGTGCCCGATCACCACCGTTGTTGGCAGGGTCAGAGTTGAAACGCCACACGAGGAGGGCAGCGTGCAGTACACGACATTCGGGGCCACCGGTCTTACTGTCCCGCGACTGTGCCTCGGCACCGCGACGTTCGGTCATCAGGCCGACGAGACGGTTGCCCACCAGATCATGGACATGGCCGTGGAGGCAGGCGTTACCTTCATCGATTCCGCCGACATCTACCCCATGGGAGCAGCGGTGGGACGCACCGAGGAGATCGTCGGGCGCTGGCTGCAGGGCAAGCGCGACCAGATCATCCTCGCCACCAAGGCCGGCGGACCCATGGGCCCCGCCGGCTGGCAGCAGGGCGGCTCCCGCAAACATCTTCTGGACGCCATCGACGGCTCACTGCGCCGGCTGGGCACCGACTACGTCGACATCTACCAACTCCACTTCGACGACCCCGATACACCTCTCGACGAAACGCTGGCGGCCCTCGACGCGATTGTCACCGCCGGGAAGGCCCGCTACATCGGCGTGTCGAATTTTCTGGCCTACCGGCTGGCCCGCGCCGCAGGGCGCACCGAGACGCTGCACCTCACCCGTATCGCGTCGGTCCAACCGCGCTACAACCTGCTGTTCCGGCAGATCGAACGCGAGCTGCTACCCCTGGCCGCCGAGACCGGCATGGCGGTCATTCCCTTCAACCCACTGGCAGGGGGTCTGCTCAGCGGCAAGTACGGGCGTGACGACAAACCGACCGAAGGCCGGTTCTCCGCGCAAGTCGGTCAGCAGTTCGCCGAGCTGTACAACGAACGCTACTGGCATACCAAGGCATTCGACACCGTCGATCGGTTGACCAAGATCGCGTCCGACCTCGGGACGTCGCTGGCCACCCTGTCCATCGCCTGGGTTCTCGCAAACCCCACCATCACCTCAGCGATCCTCGGGGCCAGCCGCCCCGACCAACTCACCGACACCCTGGCCGCCGCCACCCTGGATCTGCCCGCCGACGCGAAAGTCGCGCTCGACGAGCTCACCCACGAATACCGGTGGGGCGACGCCGCCCGATAACCAGCCCGGCTACGACAGGAATGAGGCGCTACCCATGACCGCAGATTTGCCTGATAATGCATTGGAACTGCGTTCGTTGGTGACGTCGCAGGGCACGCTGGAGCTCTCACTGCACGACGTCCCAGTTCCAACGCCCGCCGCCAATGAGGTGTTGGTACGCGTGGAGGCCTCGCCGATCAACCCGTCAGACTTGGGCCTGCTCATCGCCGGCGCGGACATGACCACTGCGACGGTGACGGGCACGCCGGAGCGCCCCGTCGTCACCGCATCGTTGGGGGCGGGGGCCCTGGGAGGGCTTTCGGCGCGAGTCGACAAACCGCTTCCGGTGGGCAATGAGGGTGCGGGCACCGTCGTGGCCGCGGGTCGTCGCCGGCGGCGCAGGCCCTTCTGGGAAGAACGGTGGGAGTCGCGGGCGGTGCGATGTACACGCAGTACCGAGTGGTTGATGCTTCCGCCTGTCTTGTCTTGCCCGAGGGGGCGACGGCGAAGGATGGGGCGTCGTCCTTCGTCAATCCTTTGACGGCTCTCGGAATGCTGGAAACCATGCGCCGCGAGGGACATTCCGGCCTGGTGCACACGGCTGCGGCGTCGAATCTCGGCCAGATGCTCGTCAAGCTCTGCATCAAGGACGGGGTGCCGCTTGTCAATATCGTCCGCAAGCCCGACCAAGAGGAGCTGCTGAGGTCGCTGGGCGCAGATCCATGTCTGCAACTCGGGATCGCCGTCGTTCGCGACGGATCTCGTCGAGGCTCTCAAGGCGACGTCGGCGACGCTCGCGTTCGACGCCACCGGTGGGGGAACGCTGGCAAGTCAGATTCTCAGTGGCATGGAGGAAGCGGCCAGCTCGACCGCAGCGGAGTACTCACGCTATGGGTCGACCGTCCACAAGCAGGTGTACATCTACGGCGGACTCGACACGGGTCCGACCACACTCACCAGGAACTTCGGCATGGCGTGGGGGATTGGAGGGTGGCTGCTCACGCCATTCCTTCAGAACGCCGGGGCCGAGACCGTCGGATCGGCTCCGGGCCCGCGTGGCCGCGGAGCTGACCACGACGTTCGCGAGCACCTACACCCGGGAGGTTTCACTCGCCGGCATGCTTCAGCCCGATGCGTTCAACGCTTACGTCAAGCGAGCGACCGGCGAGAAGTTCCTCGTGACTCCGCAGGTGTCTCCATCACACCGCTGACAGCGGGTCGCTCTCAGCGGCCGTAATGTTCTGCGAGCCAGTGGTCGAACGGGTCGTCGTTGTTCACCAGTTCAGCGACCTCGACGGCTCCACCTTCCTGCAGGTGCGGGCATCCGCGGGCGAGTTCGACTGCAGCGCCGAGGCTGGTTGCGCGAATTACCGAATACCCACCGAGCATGGTTGCGTCTGCCGGGGCGCCGATCGTCTCGACCGTGAGCGCTGGGTAGCCGCGATCCTTCAGACGCGGGCCCAACTGCAATTGCCACTTGGCCCACGCATCGAATGTCTCGGGCAACAGTACGGAATCTCGTGCGCCGCGAAAGCTGAACAGATAGCTCGACATTGATTTCTCCGGGTTCCTCTTGATTACTGGGGAACGCCGACGTTCAGCGCGCCCATTGGATACTCACGCGCGTGCAGCTTCATGAGTTCGTCGTTGCCCGCGGTTTGACGGGTGATCACGTTGACCCGATTGAAGGTATTGATCAAGGCGATCTGCGATACGAGCGCTGCCACTTGATCGTCGTCGTAGTGCCTTCGGACGTCCGCCCAGACGTGGTCTGAATCACCGCCGATTGCACTGCCGACGCGAGTGCCTTGCTCGGTCAGCGCCAAAGCGGCACGCTCGGCATCGGTGAACACCGTCGCTTCCCGCCACCCCGCAATCAGATTGAGCCGCAACGGGTTCTCACCCGTGCGCGCCGCATCCTCGAAGTGGATGTCCGTGCAGAAGCTGCTGCCGTTGATCTGACTCGCACGGATCCGAACAAGTTCCTGCGTCGAATGAGGCAGTGTCGAGTCGGTCACGACAGTGGCTGCTGCATGGATCTGCGCGGCGAACTTGGCACCTGTAGCGTTTTTGTAGAAGCTGTGGCGCGCACCCATCACGGTTCAGCCCCACTGGCCGGGCTGGTAGTCCCCGGCAGGCTGCTGGATGATGACATTCATCCGGTTGTACGTGTTGATCAAAGCAATCAACCCGACGAGCGCGGCGAGCTGGTCGTCATCGTAATGCTTCTGGGCGTTGGCCCATGATCGTCTGAAACGCCGCCTGATGAGTCGGCGAGCCGGGTGCCTTCTTCAGTCAGCTCCAGCGCGGCACGCTCAGCGTCGGTGAACATCCGCGCTTCCCGCCACGCCGCCACGAGGTTGAGACGCACGGATGTTTCACCTTCGTGCGCAGCATCTTTCGTATGCATGTCGGTGCAGTAGCTGCAGCCATTGATCTGGCTGGCGCGAATCTTTACCAGGTTCTGCGTCGCCCGAGGCAATGTCGAGTCGGTCACGACCTTGCCTGCCGAGTTGATGTACTTCGCGAACGTGCCGCCGACCGCGTTCTCGTAGAAGTTGAGCCGAGCTTCCATCATGAATCTCCTTGCATGTTGGTGGCGCTGCGGTGGACCGCGGCATGGTTGTTCGCTAGTTCCAAGCTAAGTGCAAAAGGCCCGCGATGTTAGTCCAATGAAGCGAAGTGTTCATGGGCCAATTGCTCGTTTCGCGCGACTGCGCAATGCCGCGCTCGACGAGGCTTAGGCCGGTGGTGACCCTTCTGCCTGCGAGGATGCTGGATCTTCTCGATCCCGCGACTTGCCGGACGACTTTCTCGGAGAATGAGCACGTCGCCTGCAACGACCAAGCGTTGGCCCGGCAAGGGAGAAGCATGAGAATCGATCGGACAGCTGCGGTGGTCGCTCTGGTGGGCGCAATGGCAGTCGGCTTCGCCGGCCCGGCTTGGGCCGAGGAGTTCAGCGGCTTGTACAGCGTTGACCGAAGCGGCGCTACAGCGCCGGGAATGGCGCCGGGCACATCTCCGATGATGTGGACAGTCAAACCGTGTGGGTCGGGCTGTGCGAATGTGGTCGGTGATAACGGCCTGAAATGGGAGGCTCATCTGGCGAACGGCCGGTGGACCGCCACTGTTCAGAGGCCGGAAGCGGTCGATTGCAAGAATGGGACAGCAGCGCCCGGCACATCAGTGTTATCACTCGATGCCGGAACCCTTCAGGGCACGATGGTCAGTACCTCTGATGGCCCGGCCTGCGGCAGTCCGACGCCGATCACCGGACCCTCAATCTTCATAATCATGGATAAGGCCTAGGTCAGGTTGCCGGGCGGCTGAGGTCGTCGAACCGGGCCAGCGCGGCCTCGAGTTCGGTCTCGTCGAACATTTCGAAGCGGCTGATCAGGTCGCCTTCGACTATGAAGATGAAGAGTATGCGCCACTCGGCGTCCAAGCCCTCTGGCGAGATGCCATGCGCGGCATGGGTGACGACCGCTCCGACTTCGGTCAGCCGATGCACCGCCTCCATGCGGATGTCGAGGTTCGGCAGTTGGTCCACGACGGCGCGGATGAATGCGGCCATATCACCCGGCTCGATCGTCAGTAGCGACCGATGGTCGATGCTGACCCAGTCCGGCGTCGTAGCGGGAAGCTCATGCCGGTTGAATGCTGAGTAGACCCCTGCGACGACCGACCACGTGTGCGCGTGGGCCGCAGCTTCTCCGGCGAGGTAGCGGGCGTCGAGCTCGGCGAAGGCGGCGTCGATATCGTCGGGGTCGAACATCACGGCTCCCGCGATCCGGTTGTCGGCGTCGATCTCGATGATGACGAGCATTTCGGCGCCGAATTCCCCGTGCCGCAGGTCGCGGTTCGATGAACAGTTACGAGCGAGGAGGAGGCGGACCCCGCGGGTTGCGATGACGGTCGACGTTATGTTCGCCTCGATCTCGGCGAGGGATCGCATGTTCGCAATTGCGGCATCGCGGCCGTGCTGGACCCCGGCGTTCACGACCCGTCGGCGATCGTCAGTGGAAATGTCGTCGGCGAACAGCTGTGCCAGTGCGTCCCAGTCTCGGGCTTCGAAATTGGTCCAAAAGCTTTCGTAAACTTGGCTTGCCGCATTTTCGAGCTGACGCGTCTGCGCGCTTCAGCCCGTCGAAGCGGGCGAGCGCAGCGTCGAGGTCTGCTTCGTCGAAGAGTTCGCAACGGCTGATCAGGTCGCCGTCGATCGTTAAAGGTCGATCGCTCGCCACTCGGCCTCGAAGCCTTCTTGCGAGGTTCCATGCGCCGCATGGGTGACGACCGCGCCGAAGCTGGCTCAGCCGATGCACAGCCTCGATGTAGATGCTGCCGTCCGGTGTGAGGTCCCACGTCGGCACGGAAGTATGCGATCAGATCACCCGGCGTCGACAGCTGCGTGTCGTCGGTGATCGACGTTGACCCAGTCCAGTGTCGTCGCGGGCAATTCGTGCCGATTGAGTGCGGCGCAAGCCTGCGCAATGACTGACCACGTATGTGCGTGGGCGGCCGCTTCGCCGGCGAGGTATCGGGCGTCGAGTTCCTCGAAGGCGGCGTCGATGTCGTCGAGGTCGAACGAGACGCTGCGACGATCCAGTTCGTCGGCGTCGATCTCGATGATGCAGAGCACCTCGAGCGGAAATCCTCCGGGTTGTTACTCGCGGTCCGAGAAGCGGACACGACTGAGGGCGAGGCGCTCCCCGCGGATCGCAATAACAGTCGGCGTCATGTTCGTAATCCACAGTCGGCGATCGCCCGCATGTTCGTCGATCTGGGCGTCTGGACCGTGCCGGACTCCCGGCGTTGACGACCCGACGACGATCGTCGCTGCAAAAGTCGTCGGCCAGAAACTCCGCCAAGGCGTTCCAATCGCGGGCCGCGAAGTGCGCCCGCAAGCGCTCGGTGCACTTGGCTTGCCGCGTTCTCTAGCAGCGGTGCCGGCCGGCTGAGCTCATCGAACCTCGCCAGCGCGGCGTCGAGGTCTGCCTCTTCGAAGATTTCGCAGCGGTTGATCCGGTCGCCGTCGACCGTCAGAAGAGTGATCATCCGCCACTCGGCGTCGAAGCCCTGGTGCGAAGTCGCGTGCGACGCCTGGGTGACGACCGCGCCGAGGTTGGTCAGCCGATGCACAGCCTCGATGTAGACCCCTAGGTCGGCGCGTCGTCCAATATTGCGCGGACGTATGCGGTCATCTCACCGGGCGCGAACGCTATCGTTCGCCGGTGGTCGATATTCACCCAGTCCGGCGTCAACTTGGGTAGCTCGCGGCTGTTGACTGCAGTGACTTCTCCCGCGATGACCGACCACGTCTGCGCGTACGGTGCCGCCTCGCCGGCGCTGTATCGGGCGTCGAGTTCCTCGAACGCGGCGTTGATGTCGTTGAGCTCGAACCATACCCGCGC
The DNA here is from genome assembly GCA_963734385.1 of uncultured Actinomycetota bacterium. Classification (GTDB taxonomy): domain Bacteria; phylum Actinomycetota; class Actinomycetes; order Mycobacteriales; family Mycobacteriaceae; genus Mycobacterium. The sequence goes on from CAVTHR010000022.1 coordinate 43,033, forward strand.
CGCGATCCGGTTGTCGGCATCGATTTCGATCACGCCAAGCACCTCGGTTTGGAACGCCTCCGGCAACTTGTCGCGGCCCGATAGGAGGAAACGACCGAGCGTGAGGCGCTCCCCGCGGGTCGCAATGACGGCCAACTCCGTCTTCGTTACACCGAGGTCGGCGAGGGCCCGCACGTTCGCGATTTCGGCATCTCGACCGCGCCGGAGACCGGCATTGATCACCGGACGACGGTCGTCATTGCACATGTCCTCGGCCACCATCTCCGCCATGGAGTCCCAGTCGCGGGCCGCGAAGCAGGCCTGGAAGCGTTCGACGGCACGGCTTGCCGCGTTCTCCAGCCGCCGCGTCTGCGCGTTCAGTTCGTCGAAGCGGGCGAGCGCGGCGTCGAGGTCTGCCTCGTCGAAGATTTCGCCGCGGTTGATCAGGTCGCCGTCGACCGTCGAAAGGTTGACCATCCGCCACTCGGCGTCGAAGCCCTGCTCGCGAAGTCCCGTGCGACGCCTGGGTGACGACCGCGCCGAGGTCAGTCAGCCGATGCACAGACTCGATGTAGACGCTGAGGCCAGGCGCGTCGTCCAATGTTGCGCGGATGTATGCGGTCATGTCACCTGGCGTGACCGCGATCGCTCGCCGGTGGTCGATGTTCACCCAGTCCGGCGTCAACGCAGGGAGCTCGTGCCGATTGGCCGCAGCGAAGGACGTCGCGATGACCGACCAGGTGTGCGCGTGGCCGGCCGCTTCGCCGGCGAGATATCGGGCGTCAAGCTCGGCGAAGGCGGCGTCAATGTCGTCGGGGTCGAAAACAACGCGCCCCACGAGCCGGTCCGCGGCATCGATCTCCACAATGCGGAGCACCTCGGTGTAGAACGAGTCCGGACCGCCGCTTGCACCCCGGGTACGGCAGAGCGCGAGGCGATCTCCTCGGGTTGCAATGGCGACTGATGCGAGACTTGTGACCCCAAGGTCAGCGGCTGCCCGCATGCTCGCAATTTCCGCATCCCGACCGTGGCAGATGCCCGCGCTTATTACACGCCTGCGATCGTCGCTGTAATGGAGGTCCGCGAGCATCTCCGCGATTGCAGCCCAATCGCGGACCTCGAAGCGCGCCTGGAGGCGCTCGTACACCCGGCTTGCCGCGTTTTCCAGCCGCCGCGTCGGCGCGTGCAGCTCATCGAAGCTGGCGATCGCGGCGTCGAGGTCTGCCTCGTCGAAGATTTCGCAGCGGTTGATCAGGTCGCCTTCGACCGTCAACACGTTGACCCTTCGCCATTCGGCGTCGAAGCCCTGTTGGGAGTCCCCATGCGCCGCATAGGTGAAGACTGCTCCGAGGTCGCGTAAGGCGATGGACAGTCTCGATGTGGATGGCGAAGTCCGGCGCAAGGTCCCACGTGGCTACCAGGGATGCGATGCCGTCACCGGGCGCGAACGCTGTCGCCCGGCGGTGGTCGATGTTGACCCAGTCCGGCGTCGTCGCGGGAAGTTCGTGCCGACTAAACCCGGCGTACATGCCGGCGATGACCGACCAGGTGTGCGCGTGGGCGGCAGCTTCGCCGGCGAGGTACCGGGCATCAAGTTCCTCAAAGGCGGCGTCCAGGTCGTCGAGGTCGAACATGACGAGCGCCGTGACCCGTTCGTCGGCGTCGATCTCGATAATGTCAAGGACATCGACTTGAATCTCCGGTTGCTCGCGTACCGCACGGTACGACTGAGGACGAGGTGCTCCCCACGGGTGGCAATGACGTCAGACATCACAGGACTTGATTCCAAGGTCGGCGACGGCCCGCAAATGTTCGCGATTTCGCCATCCCGACCATGCCGGATCCCGGCGTTCACCACCCGCCGGCGATCGTCAATGGAAGAAGTCGTCCGCCAATATCTCCGCCAGCGCCGTCCCAATCGCGGGCCGCAAAGTAAGCCTGGACGCGCTCGTCTACCCGCGTTGCCACGTTTTCCAGCCGCGGCGTGGACCGACTGAGCTCATCGAATTTCGCGAGCACTTCATCAATGTCGGTCCTCGTCGAATATCTCGCAGCGGCTTGCAGGTCGCTGTCCAATGTCAGCAGCACGATCATTCGCCACTCGGCCTCGAAACCCTCGTTGTGAGAGTCCCGCTACGCCGCATGGGTGTCGACCGCTCCGCGGTCACTCAGCCGATGCACGGCCTCTACGTAAATCGTCGCGTGCAGGCGCGACGTCCCACCTGGAGTCAATATATGCGGCCAGATCGCCGCCGGTCGTGAACGAGATCCCTTTGCGGTGGTCGACCGTCACCCAGTTCGGCGTGAACGTAGGAACCTCGTAGCGGTTCATCGCCGCATAACCCTGCGCGATCACCGACCATATGTGCGCGTGATCGGCCGCTTCGCCCGCGAGGTATCGGGCATCGAGCTCCTCGAACGCGGCGTCGATGTCGTCGGGGTCGAAAACGACGCGTGCCACTATCCGGTCGTCGGCGTCGATCCCGATGATGTCGATCACCTCGGTGAGGAAGGCGTCGGGTCGCTGGTCGCCGCCCGTCGTACGGGTACGACCGAGGACAAGGCGCTCGCCACGAGTCGCAATGACGTCTGTCTGAAAGGCCTTAGTTCCGACATCGGCGATCGCCGAAATTTCAGCGATCGCGGCATCGCGACCCTGTCTGACGCCGGCATTCACCACCCGACGGCGGTCATCGCTGACGATGTCGTCGGCGAATATCCCTGCGATGCCGACCCAGTCGCGGACCACGAAGCATGCCTGTAGCCGCGCTGACGCTCGGCTTGCCGCGTTTTCCAGTCGACGCACGGGCCGGCTGAGCTCATCTAATTTCGCAGTTGCAGCGTCAATGTCTGCCTCGTCAAACATCTCGCAGCGACTGAGCAGGTCGCCGTCGACAGTCAACAGGACGACCTCTCGCCACTCAGCCTCAAAACCCTGTTGCGAAGTGCCGCTTCCCACTTGGGTGACAACCACTCCGAGATCGCTCAGCCGATGCACGGCCTCGACGTAGATCTTCGCGTCGGGCGCGACGTCCCACGTGGCGTCTATATATGCGCTCAGCTCACCGGGAGCGAATGCTCTCGCTTGTCGGTGATCGACGTTCACCCAGTCCGGCGTGAACGCAGGAAGCTCGTGCCTGTTCGCCGCGGTGTAGCCCTCTTTGATGACCGACCATGTGTGCGCGTGGACGGCCGCTTCGCCGGCGAGGTATCGCGCATCGAGTCCTTGTACGGCGGCGTCGATGTCGTCGAGGTCGAACAGCAAGCGAGCCGACGACTCGCCCGTCGCCACTGATCTCGACTATGTCCAGGACAACGCGGTGAGGAACGCCTCCGACCGCTGGTCGCGGCCCGAATATCGGGCACGACTGAGGACAAGCCGATCGCCGCGGGTGGCAATGACGTCTGACGTGACGTCCTCAACCCCTAGATCGGCGAGTGTCCGAGATTTCGGCGAGCGCGGCATCCCGCCCGCGTCGGATTCCGGCGTTTACGACTCGCCGACGATCGTCGACCAATGTGTCGTCGGTCAGGGTCTCGCCTGCGACGTCCCAGTCGCGAGCCGCGAAGTATGTCCAAATGCGCTCGGCCACTCGGCTTGCCGCGTTTCTCAGCCGCGGCCTCGGCGGGTTCAGCTCATCGAAACTCGCGATCGCGGCGTCGATATCTGCTTCGTCGAAGAACTCCATGCGGTTGATCTGGTCGCCTTCGACCGCCAGAAGTTGGATCCCCTCCATTCGGCTTCAAAGCCCTCTTGCGAGGTCCCGTACGACGTACTGGTGACGACCGCTCCACGATTGCTTAGCCGATGGACAGCCTCGATATGGACGCGGAAGTCCGGCGTGAGGTCCTATGGGGGCGCGGATGCGGCGGTCAGGTCATTCGGGCGCTAATCGTGTCGCCCGGCGGTGGTCGATGTTCACCAAGCTCGTCGGGTCGTGTTCGCCCCGATTGAATCCGGCGTAGGCCCGCGCGATGAGCGCCCACGCGGGCGCGTGCGCGGCCGCTTCGCCGGCGAGATATCGGGCGTCGAGCTCCTCGAACGCGGCGTCAACGTCGTCGACTTCGAAAGTGACGATTGCGGCGATGCGGTCGTCGGTGTCGATCTCCACGACGTTGAGCGACTCGGTGTCGGATGCGCCGGTGTCCTGGTCGCGAATCGACAGGCGCATACGCATGAGCGCGAGGCGTTCCCCGCGAATCGCAATGACGTCCGACGTGGTAAGCGCAGCTCCGAGATCGGCGACTGCCCGCATGTTGTCGACCTCGGCTTGCCGCCCACGTCGGGTCCCGGCGTTAACCACACGGCGACGATCGTCGTCCGAAATGTCGTCGGCCAGGATCTCGGCAATGGCGTCCCAGTCGCGGGCCGCGAGCGATGCCTGGACGCTTTCGGTTACTCGGCTTGCCGCGTTCTCCAGCCGCCGCGCCCGCGGGCGCAGTTCCTCAAACCGGGCGAGGGCGATGTCGCGGTCGTCCTCTTCGTATACGTCCATCCGTGGTCCATCGCTTTGAAGCGAAATGAGGCGAGACCACTGCAGTTCGTTCCCGTGCGCGTCGGCGCCTTCGATGACGAGGCTGGCGACGATGCCGTGGGCCTCAAGAGCATGTACCGCCGTCACCCGATAGCGGGCGTCGGGCACGAGTGTCCACAGCTCCTCGACCGCACGCCCGAAGTCGCTAGACCCGAACGGGACACGTCGATGATCGGCGTACGTTAGTCCCTTAATAATCGGCCCCGGCTCATGACGGTTGACCTCGCCGAGTAGGTCGATTGCTGTCTGCCAAACGCGTGAATACGGTGCCGCTTCGCCCGCGAGATACCGGGCGTCGAGTTCGGCGAAAGCGGCGTCGATGCTATCGACGTCGAACAGGACGTGGGCCGAGATCTGGTTGTCGGCGTTGATCTCCATAACGCTGATACCGCTACGGGAGGACTCCGACCAGTCGCGGACAGACAAATAGTCACGAACGAGAACGAGGCGCTCCCCGCGGGTCGCCATGACGGTCAACGTTATGTCCAGGATGCCAATCTCGGCGAAGGCCCGCATGTTCGTGATTTCGGCATCCCGGCCGTGGCGGATGCCGGCGTTCACCACCCGTCGACGATCGTCGGTCATAAAGTCGTCGGCCAGTGTCTCGGCCATGGCGTCCCATTCGCGGGCGGTGAAGTGCGCAAAGTAGCGCTCGAGAACTCGGTTTGCGGCGTTCTCCAGCCGTCGCATCGGTCGGCTGAGCTGGTCGAAACTTGCGATGGCAGCGTCGATATCGGTCTCGTCAAAGATTTCGCAGCGGTTGAGCAGGTCGCCTTCAACTGTCAATAGATTGACACTCCGCCACTCGGCGTCGAAGCCCTCTTGCGATTTTCCATGCGCCGCATTCGTGATGACCGCTCCGAGATCGGTCAGCCGATGGACAGTCTCAATACGCATCGCGAAATTCGGCGCGAGGTCCCACATGGCGAGCAGGGTTTCGGTCGCGTCGCCGGGCGCGAACGCCCGGCGGCGGTGGTCAATATTGACCCAGTTCGGTGTCGTGCCTGCGACCTCGCGCCGACTCATTGCGGCGAAAGCGCGCGCGATCACCGACCACGTGTCGGCGTAGGCGGCCGCTTCGCCGGCGAGGTATCGGGCGTCGAGCTCCTCGAACGCGGCGTCGATGTCCTCAGCGTCGAATATGACCTGCGATGAGATCTGGTTGTCGGCGTTGATCTCGACAACATCGACCATCTCGTTCTGAAACTCCTCGGGCCAGTCGCTCATGGAGAAGTGGTGACGAGCGAGGACGAGGCGCTCCCCCCGGGTCGCAATGGCGATCGACGTTATATCTGCGCACCCGACTTCGGCGATGACCTTCACATTCGCGATTTCGGTGTCCCGACCGTGCCGGACCCCGGCGTTCACTACGCGACGACGATCGTCGTTGTAAATGTCGTCGGCCAGCATCGCCGCCATGGCGTCCCAGTCGCGGGACGCGAAGAGTGCCAGGTAACGCTCGACTACTTGACTGGCCGCATTTTCAAGTCGCCGCGTCGGTCGGCTGAGCTGTTCGAATCTTGCAATGGCGGCGTCAATGTCTGCTTCGTCGAAAATCTCTGCGCGGTTGAAGAGATCGCCGTCGATCGTCAGAAGGTTGAGGCCCTCCCATTCGGCCTCAAGTCCCTCTTCTGACGTCGCATGCGACATGTAGGTGACAAGTGCCCCGATGTCGCTCAGCCGATGCACGACCTTGATATGCATGCTGGTATGCGGTGCCGCGTCCCACGCGGCACCGAGGTATTCGTTGACGTCCCCTTTCTCTATCGCGACGATCCGTCGGTGGTCGATATTCACCCAATCCAAAGTCGTCGGGGGGATCTCGTGCTGGTTTAGCGCAGCGTAGGCCTGCGAGATGACTGACCACGCGTGCGCGTAGGCGGCCGCTTCGCCGGCGAGGTATCGCGCGTCGAGCTCCTCGAACGCGGCGTCGATGTCGTCTAGGTCAAACGTGACGTACCTTGCTACCTGGTCCGCGGAGTCGATCTCGATGATCCGAAGTAACTCGACACCGTATGAGCTGGGCCGCCCGTCTGGGCCTGAAGCTAGGACGCGAGCGAGCGCGAGCCGTTCCCCGCGGACCGCGACGACGTGTGACGTTATGTTCTCAACACCGGCCTCGGCGATCGCCTGTGATTCCACGATCGCGGTCGCGCGGCCGCTGTACTCACTGCTGAATCCCCGCCGCCGGTCAACCCCCCGCATGTCGTCGGCGAAAAGCGCACCGAGCTCGTCCCAACGGTGGCTGGTGGCAAAGTCGTCCACCTGATCAGCGACCCGACTCGCGGCGTTCTCGAGCTGTGGTCGAGCCGGTGGTTCCTCGAACCGCGCGTGTGCGGCGTCGAGCTCCGCGATCGCGGCGTCCACGTCTTCGACGTCGAAAAAGATCTGCAGCGCAATTCGACCCTTGTCATCTAGGCCGAATAGCGCGAGCACCTCGTCCTGCGGTGCCCCAGGGCTCTCGTCTTCAGTGCGTATCTCCAGTCGGGTCAGAGCCAGGCGCTGGCCTCGCACGGCGAGAAATTCCTGACGGTGCGGCACTTCGCCGGATTCGCCAATGCGCATTGCCTCGCGAATCCATTCACCAGAGCGGAGATCGGCCATGCTGAAGCCGACCATCTTCCGACGGCTCTCGACGAAGACATCGGGTGGGAACTGCAGCTGCTCGATCTCGTCCCAAGCCTGCCTGCGATAGGCGGCTTCCAGCTTGAGGAGTGCTCGCACGCACGCGTTGTCCAATTCGACGATCGGCGCTTCGCGTGGAGACGGGGCAGAGGGGAGCGCCACCTCGCCGAGGATGAGACTGGCCTTCTCCGCAAGTGCCGCAGCGCCTTTCTGTTCGTACGAGCTCGACTGCCCGCTCGGCCGCGGCCCGTGCGCCCGCGGTGTCGCCGGCGGCGTCCAACACCGTTGCGAGTGCAAGGCAAGCGTCGCCGTGGTCGACCAAGAGGTCGGTGCGCTCGGCCAGGGTGACCGCGGCCTCGGCGACCCGCCTGGCCTCCCCGTGATCATTGCGGCGGGTCAGCAGCTGTGCCCGAAGCGAGCGCCAGGCAATCGACGGCTTCAGTGCGTGACCCGCTAGACGCTCACTCTCCGAACACAATTCGTCGGCTTCAGTATCTCGGTCGAGCGCGAGACAAACACGGCCCAACAGGGCCGCGGTCTCGGCGGTGTCCGCGTCGAGGCCCATGCGACGAAAGCCGTTGTAGGCCTTGCGCAGATGCGGCTCGGCGGCAGTTGGATCGTCGACGACGAGTTCGACGATGCCTGCGAACTGCTCGACCTCGAGTAGCGCGTGACGCAAGCCGAGTTCGGTGACTGTCCGCCGGGCCGACTCGATCATCCGTCGGGCGGCGGCGGCGCGACCGCGGAAGGCCTCCAACACGGCTTGGCAACGCGTTGAAGTTGCCTCGACGGCGGGCGAATCCGTCGTGATTCGGAGTAGTCGCACCACGTCGAGGCACCGCCCGCCCGCCCGCGGAACGGGGTTGGGACCCCACAGCGCAGCGAGTGGTGCCCAAGCGAGCACCGCATTCACCCGCCGGTGTTCCCGTGCGCGGCGCGCCGCGGTGAGGGCATGATCCAATGCGACCTCACAATCCCCGATTCGTCCCAATCGGGCGAGGCAGGAGGCGCGGACAGTGTGAGCCTTGGCTTCACCTGAGGCATCGTCTAGTTCAGCAAGCTTGTCTGCGGCGGCACCGACTGCTGTTTCGACAGCGTCCAATTGCTCTGGGTGGCTCAGCATTGACAGTTGGCCGTCGAAGCACGTCGCCCACGCCGCGAGACGCGCAGAGTCGTGCGTCGCTTCTTGCAGTTGCGACACCGCGTCTGCCGCTGACGCCACATCACCTGCGGCCAGCAGAGCCTCGCAGCGCGCGACCAACAGTTCGGCGGTCTGGTCGTCGCGGTCCGGCAGCTCCTCGTCGAGCTCCTCGAGAGCATGCAGGGCGTGGTCGTACAGGTCGGCAGCGCCCTCGTAGGCCAGACGAGACATCGCCTGGTCTGCGGCACGCCTGCAGTACTCGACGGCCTTGGCCGCGTTGCCCGCCCAGGCGCATTCGAAGTAGTGGTGTGCCAATTCGGCCAGTAGCTCGTCGTCGGCGCCGGGCTCGTTCTCGATTGTCGTGGCGATGCGCTGGTGCAGCCGCATGCGCCGCACGGAGGGCAGCTCGGCAAGCAACGACTGTCGGACGAGGGCGTGATTGAACCGGTAGCAACCTCCGGGCTCTTCGATGACAATGCCGGCCTTGCACGCTTCGTCGAACGAGTCGACGAGATCCTCATCGACCACGCGCTCCACCAAGTCGACGGCGAACCTGCTGCCGACTACTGCGGCTGCGGCGAGGGCCTTGTTGGTCTCGGCGGGAAGTCTTGAGAGGCGGCGGCTTACGGCCTCTCGCACGCCCTGCGGCAAGGTGCTCTGGTCCCACACGCCGCCGCTTTCGTCGACGTGGCGCAGGGCCTCGATGAGGAAGAACGGGTTGCCGCCGGTGACCGACGCCAGTGCCCGAGCCAACTCTTCGTCGTCGTAGCCTGCCTCCGCGACGTACGCGGACACGTCATCCTCGTCCAGGCCACTGAGCTGAAGGCGGTTGGCGGTGCCGTCGCGGTGAAGGTCGGCGAGCATCGCCGCGAGGGGATGGGAGCGGTCGAGATCGGTGCTTCGGTATGTGCCGACGATCTGCACGCGGGCGCGCTCGCCGAAGCGCAGGAGATGCCGCAACAGCAGCAGTGTCGGCTTGGCGGCCCAGTGAAGGTCGTCGAGTATCAGCACGACGGGCGCGGTGGTCGAGGCGATCTCGAAGAGCGCGACGACGGCGTCGAAGAGTGCGTAGCGCTCGGTGTCGGGGTCTGCGCGGGTCGGCGCGGCCAGATCGGGCACGACATCCGTCAGCCCCGGAACAAGGGGAAGCAGTGCTTCGACGCCGCGCAGCTCCCGCAGCCGGCTCGTGCCGAGGCACGGCACAAGCGAACGCAGAGCTTCCGCGAACGGCTGATAGGGCGCGCCGAGGTCCTCGTCGCAACGGCCGTAGACCACGACCGCTCCCTGCTCATACGCCTGAATGGACCATTCACCGGCCAGGCGCGTCTTGCCGACTCCCGGTTCACCTGCGATCAGTACCGCGCTCATACCGCCGGCAAGCGCGGTCTGCCACGCGGAGAGAAGCCGCGCCAGCTCGCTGCCGCGGCCGACGAACGGCCCGGGGCCTGCGAGTACTGCTGGGAGCTCGGGCCGCTCCATGGGCTCATCGTCAGTGACGTCCTGAGAACGGTCATCGGCGGTTTCGAGCCGGAGCTCGAAAACATGCTCAGGACGCGCGAGGTTGCGCAGTTGGCGCATCCCAAGATCGGCGAGCACAACGTCGTCGGCCAGTGAGTCGATGACCAGCTCCGCGGTCGCACCCGAGCACAGGATCTGGCCGCCGCGCAGCTAGCGACCGCAGGCGGGCGGCGCGATTGACAGCCCTGCCGAAGTAGTCGCCGTCGCGAAGCTCGACCTCACCGGTGTGCAATGCCACGCGGATGCGCATGGGCTCACGCAGCGTCCACGGCTCGTGGGTTATCGCATCTTGCAGCTCGATGGCAGCGGCCGCCGCCGCAGACGGTCGATCGAAGACCGAGAACGTGGCATCGCCTTCTCCGCGCGTCTTGATCAGCCGCCCTCCGCGCGACGTCACGACATGTTCGATGAGCTCGTCATGGCGCGCCAGCGCCACCGCCATGGCGTCGGCGTCCGCCTCCCACGCGGTGGTCGATCCCTCGATATCGGTGAGGAGGAAGGTCACGGCACGTGTCACAGTCGAGACATGTTGTGCCTCAGGCATATCCAACGCAGCGTCCTGGGCGACGATAGCGGCCTCGAGCCGCCGAAGGTCCGGCCCTGGGTCGACGCCCAATTGGTCGACCAGCAGCGTCCGTGCCCGTTGGTAAGCGCCAAGAGCTTCGCCTTGCCTGCCCGCGCGGTAGAGAGCGAGCATCAGTTGGCCCCATCGCCTCTCGCGAAGTGGCGCGTCGGCAACGGCGGCTTCGAGTTCGCCGATGATCTCCGCTGCACGGCCCGTCGCGAGCATCGCGTCCGCCCGATCTTCCACAAGCGCGGCGTGGGCCTCGGTCCACCGTGTCTTCTCCGATGATCCTTTTTGGCCATCCGGCAGTTCGGGGATTCCGCGCCAGAGGGCGAGTGCCTCCTCGAAGCGGGCCACCGCTTGGCTGGTGTCGCCTGCGGCAGCAGCCTCGCGGCCCTGCCTTGCCGCTGACCTTGTAGCGCGACGCGTCCACCTCCGCCCCAGCCACGATCCAGCCCGCTCCTTCGGTCAACACGAAGCCGTCGCCGAGGGTGCGACGCAGAGACGGAGATATGGGTTTGCAGGGCCTTGGCCGCAGTGCGCGGTGGATCATCGCCCCAAAGCAGTTCGACCAGCGTGTCGGCGGACACCACCGAACCGGCGTGCAGCCCGAGCATCGTGAGGAGGGCACGCGGTTTGGCGCCAGGGATCGCGACCGGCACACCATCCTGCCGGACCTGGAGAGGCCCTAAAACCCCCAGCTCCACCGCTTGAAGCGTAGTCACATAGACATCGTCAGGGGGCCGATTCAACACACGGTCAAGATCGAGTAAAGCTCAGCCGTTAGTCGCCAAGGGCCGCAACCGCCATGTCGTAAATCGGTTTTGGTGCCTTCGACGGTGCGCCGGCGTCGAATGGGGGATGCGGATCGTATTCGATCGCGAGCTGAATTGTCTGGGCGACTTCGGGTCCGGCGATCTTCGCGGCGAGAGTGAGCGCAAGGTCTATGCCCGCGGAGACGCCTGCGCCGGTCATGATCCGGCCGGAGGTGACCACGCGTTGTTCCGTAGGTTGGGCGCCGTAGGAGGCAAGGTCGTCGTAGGCGCTCCAGTGGGTGGTGGCGGGCACTCCGTCAAGCAGCCCGGCGGCTCCGAGCAGAAGTGCGCCGGTGCATACGGAGGTCGTCCACGCGGTGTTCGGGTGGGCCTGGCGGATCCAATCGACGATCGGGTGCCCGTCCGCGGCGTACTGGCCCGCGATCGGGCCGCCGGGCACAAGCAGCACATCCGGACGCGGCACATCGGCGAACGTCGTGTCAACGCGCAGGTGCACCAGGTCGTTATGGTCGTCGACCACGCCCGTGTGCTCGGCGCAGATGACCATTTCCGCGTCGGGCAGATAGGTGAGTACCTCATAGGGACCGATCGCGTCCAACGCGGTGAATCCTTGGTAGAGGCCGAGGGCGATGATCATGACGTGGTCCCTTTGGGTCAGCGTTGCTTTCGTGTCAATCAGTTTGCTACAGCGCAGGGACCTTGCGGCTCATAATCGGCCGTCGCGGCGGCGCTCCGTCCGAATGAGCGTTTACACACGTCTGTCCGAGCGACAAGTGCGAAGATTGTTTCGTCATGCCTGAGCCGCCAGACGAGTCGCGCAAGCAACCCGACCTCCCGTCTGAATTCTCCATGCCGCGTGAGGTATCGCCCGGACGCAGCTACGCCGCGGCGCAGTCGCCGACGGCCGCGGCACGGAAGGTCCGCCTCCGCCTAGTCCGGAAGGAACACCTGCGCGATCTGACCCCATAGCGGTGCCCACGTCGCCAGATCTTGTCGCCGACTCGATGATCTCGCGTCCGCTGACAGAGCTGATGGCCAGGACGACGGCGCGGCAGCGGATCGGCGTCGTCATCGAGCTCAGCGCTACACATCCCGAGGGCGTGGAAGGCGCCGGCACGCGACGTCGAAACTCTGCTGCAGAAGAGTCGCGCCCAGAGCGTCGGTCCGGCCGTTCGCGCAGCTACGTTTTCACGGCGCTGCTCAGTTAGTCAGATTCGTAAAGTCGTCCAGGAAGAGCAGAATCGCGGGGAGCAGCACCTCCGACAATGCCGGCGACGGTCCGTGCCCCGCGGTGGGCGATTCACCGGATCTGGCCCAACTTTGAGGTCAACGCGCTGATTCACCGAACCGTCGTCACGACGAAGTGCGACGCGGCGCAGCGTTCGTTCAACGCAACGGGCACCGAAATCGTCTGGGCTGTCCTCGACTCCGGCATTGACGCCAGCATGCTCACTTCACGCTGCGCGACAATCTCGGTCCGGATGAGCGGTGACTTGCCGCACCGATCGTTTACCAGTACCAACGACGATGACGCGCTGCACGACGCTGCCGGCCACGGCACCCATGTCGCGGGCATCCTTGCGGGTGAACAGATCGCCGAGTGAGGACTTCGCCAATCATTGCCGCGACCTGGTACCACGACGATCGCGGTGACAGCGCCGTTCGCGAGATCCGCCTTCCACGCATCAGCGGTATGGCACCGCGCTGCAAACTGCTGTCCTGCAAGGTGCTTCGCGACGACGGCTCGGGTGATCTCGCCGCCCTACTGGAGGCACTGGAATACATCCAGGACCTCAACCACGGCGGCCGAGAGCTCAAGGTCCACGGTGTGAACCTGTCGGTGGGATATCCGTTCGATCCGTCGTGGTTCGCCACCGGCCTGACCCCCGTGTGCCGCGAAGTCGACCGACTGGTGCGCAGCGGAGTCCTCGTAGTCGCCGCTGCGGGCAACACCGGATACGGCTATGCGTTGGATCCAGAGGAGCAACAGTTCCGGCTGGGATTCGACATGACGATCAACGACCCCGGCAACGCCGACCGCGCGCTCACCGTCGGTTCGACGTCGACGAGCCCACACTCCACCGGCGTTTCCTACTTCTCGTCAAAGGGACCGACTGGCGACGGCCGGATGAAGCCGGACCTCGTCGCGCCAGGCGAACGAGTGGTGAGCGCCGGAGCCGGAGTTCTTCTGGCCAAGGCGCAGGCGCTGGTTCCCGCCGCCACCTATGTCGAGAATTCCGGAACCTCGATGGCCGCTCCTCACGTGTCGGGGGCTGCGGCCGCGTTCCTGTCGGTGCATCGGGAATTCGTGGGTCGGCCAGAGGAAGTCAAGAGTGTTCTGCTCGACGCCGCCACCGACATCGGCCGTTCACGAACCTTTCAGGGCCGAGGCCTGGTCGACGTGATGCGGGCAATCCAATCGGTTTGAGGAGGTGGCGGTGAAGTTTCCATTTGCGGCAGTCGAACTCGAGTCAGATGGTTCGGTGCACGACCTCGCACAGCTCGAAGCGGCACGTGATGTCGTCAAAGGAGCTGACGACGTTCTCGTCTTGGTGCACGGCTGGAACAACGACATTCCCGCCGCACTCAGCCTGTACGAACGGTTGACCGACAGCATCGACGCCGTGCGCGGTCAGGTTCCCGGCGCCGCCGGTCGCAAAATCGCGGTCGTCGGCGTCTTGTGGCCCTCGGTCAAGTGGGCCGACGACGATGACCTCGCCGGAGGCGGCGCCGGCGCCGCTGACGCCAAGGATGCCCTCATCGCCGAGATCGGTGATCGCGACCTCGACCCAGGCGTGGCCGCTCGACTTCAAGAGTTGGTTCCCGACTTGGACACATCGGCGACCGCCCGCCAGGAGTACCTGGATCTGTTGAGAGCTCAGCTTCCCGCCGACATCGAAGGCGGGGAGGACGCGCCGCCTCCTTCGTTGCTTGAGGGCGACGCCGACACCGCATTCGAGCGAGCCGGTCGCGCCGGTGCGCTGACGGGGGCGGGAAGAGCCGGGGGCGGCGCCGCCGGATTCTCCTTGGGCGGCTTCACACGGGCCGCACGTAACCTCCTCAATCTCCACCACGTACTACACCATGCGGGACCGCGCCGGTAAGGTCGGCGCGAATGGAATCGCCCCCCTCCTCGAGCAGCTGCAGGGCGACGGCCGGCGAATTCACCTCGTAGGTCACTCATTTGGCGCCCGCGCCGCGACCGCAGCGGCGAACGCCACGAATGCGCCAGTCCACGCTCTTGTTCTTCTGCAAGGAGCCTTCAGCCATTACGGGTTCGCGGACAATTGGGATGGTCAGGGCGCCGACGGCCTCTTCCGCGCCGTTCCCAATCGAATACACGGACCGGTCGTCGTCACGCACACGAAGAACGACAAGGCCGTTGGTCTCGCGTATGCCATCGCATCACGGCTGGCGAAGCAGGTCGCGATCGACATCGGCGGTCCCGGCGACCGCTACGGCGGGATAGGCCGAAATGGTGCCCTCAAGACACCAGAAGCACTTGCTCCCAGCACACTTCAGCCCGTCGGCGGCACGCTACGCGTTCGAGCCAAGACGACTCAGCAACCTGCAGGCCGACAACTTCATATCCGGACACTCCGCGGTGACCGGGAAGGAAGTGGCGTACGCCCTTCTCAACGCGATGGTGTCTCCGGCCGCCTAGAACTATCTCGCCAGGTCCCATTGCCCGAAATCGGCCGCGAGCACGTCGTCCTCGTCCACGTGGGTGCCTCCCAGGCTGACACCCGGGTCTGACGCGGTGACGATGACACTCTGGTAGAGCACGGCCGCGGGTTCGCGCTCACCGTGCGACCACGCCCTGGTCTGCCAAGCCCATCGGTGTCCCGCAGTGGTCGAGTGCCCGATGACGCCGTCGTCGATGGCCCACGCACACGTGCCTGCGTGACCGTAGACACCTGTGCGCTCCACGCCCAGTACCGAGTTGATCCCTCGAAGCCACTCGACCGCAACGCTTTTCCAGGTGTCGACGTCGATGTCCTCGTCGATGCTGAAGAAGATCGGTGCCGTATCGGGACCCCCGGCCGCAGCTGTGCAGGCGCAGAGCGGTCTGCGCGTCCGCGACGCCGCCGTCGTACCCACGGGTGTAGTCCGACGGTGTCGGCCAACCGGGCTTGCCGTACTGGTAGCAGCTGACGACGTGAAGCCCCGATGCGCGCAGTGCATCCGCGTACTCGCGCGTCACCGGCTTGAAATCGAAGGTGGCGCCCGGCCGTAACTCGGACACATAGACCAATGCGCCTGCATAGCCCGCAGCGGCGACTTGATCCGCCGGGACCAACTTCTCGGCGAAATCGATCAGCTTCGAGTTGTCGGCCGACGCCTTGGGAGCCGCAATGGTCGCTGCCTGCGCGCCGAGGCTTACCAGAACCGGTGCGGACAGCGTCCATTTGAGAACGTCGCGTCTCGATATGGATCGCGGTTCGCATCCTTTGGGGGTAGCAGAATCCTGCACCGCCCCACTATCCCAACAGGCCTCCGCAGCCGCCAGGGCCGGCCAGGGGCGGGTTCATCGAACCGTCGGGAACGATGCACCGGATCGGCTGCCAGAACATCCCTAGGCGGAAGACGTTCAGTCGTGTGCCGTCGGGGAAGGTCCTGCCTTCGCAGTAACCGCCGTAGCCCGACCCCGCCAGGCCCGGACCATTGCCGGGACACCAGATCGGTGGGTTCGGTAGGTAGGGGTCGAACGTGTCTGCTTGTGCCGGTGCGGCCAGCGTCAGTGTCGTCAGGGCTGCCGCGGCGATGATCAACTTCTTCATCGGTCTTGCTTTCTCATTAGTGATCGGATGTGGCGCGGTCGGCGACGAGAACGACAACGGCGTGACGACCGAATCCCCGACCGAGAAAGAAGCTACGCGTAGTTTGCTGAATTAATTTCTGATTTGCCATTTATTCCAGTTAGACAGGCTGTAGTAGTTGCTATAGCAAACGCTGAGACGTCGCTGATCAGGCAAACGTGGTCTGCAGGCAGCCGAACTCCGTCAACATAGGAGCATGCGTCGCGGCACGGCACTGCTCATGGCCGCGATGACGTTCGCGCTCGTGGCCTGCGCGGAGCCGACGAAGTCGTCGCCCGTCGCGTCGTCGACCGCCACGGCGGCGGCACCGTCGACCGCTGCGCCCTCGCCGGTAGCGACGACCTTCCCGGCTGCGCCACCACGGCTCGCGTCGGATCCCGCGCAAATGGCCGACGACCTGGTCGCCGATGAGCGTGCACTTCGCGACCCGTCGTCTCCGGAACCCGCGTTGGCCGATGCGGCGCGTCGCCAGCAAGTGGCCTACCGAACGCTCGCGCGGAATGCCGAGTGGGAAGCGATCGCGCGGCAGCGGATTCCGCAGGACCTCGTCGACGACTATGACCTCAATATCGACGCGCGCCACCAGCTCGACGCGCTGGTCACACCGGAGGACATGCTGCCCGCATGGCGCATCGACGCGCCTGCGCCCGCCGACGAGCTGCACGGCTACTACCGCGAGGCGGAGAGCGCGACTGGCGTCGGCTGGAATTACCTGGCGGCGATCAACTTCATCGAATCCCGCTTCGGCCGCATCGTCGGCCTGAGCTCCGCCGGTGCGCACGGCCCGATGCAGTTCCTGCCGTCGACGTTCGCCGCGTACGGCGAAGGTGGTGACATCCTCTCGCCGCACGACAGCATCATGGCGGCTGGTCGCTATCTGGCCGCCAACGGCTTCGTCGGCGATCCGGACCGCGCCCTTTACCGCTACAACAACTCGGATCTGTACGTACGGGCCATCAAGGACTACGCCGCCGTGCTGGCGGCCGACCCCGCAGCATTCGCCGGCTACTACCGATGGGACGTCTACTTCCGCACGCCCTCAGGGGAAGTGCTCCTGCCCGTCGGCTACCTGGCCACCTCGCCGATCCCGGTCGCGGAGTATCTCGCTACCCACCCGCAGTGACGGCGGCTATTTGTAGCCGCGTTTCAACAGGTGCTTGGCGCCCGCGGTCATGGCGTCCGGGCCCGCGATCGCGAAGTCGAACGCGTTGGCCAGCCGGTCGGTGATGTTGAAGGCCAGACACACGGCCAATGCGTCTTCGATCTGCTGACGGACACGCCTTCGGCCAACACGGCTCGAATGTCGTCGGCATCCACGCGGTGCTCACGTGTGAGCTTGCCGAGCATGCGCAGCGTCGCCCGCAGCGGCTCCTCGATCGGCGCCGTGTCCAAATCGTCGAGGGTGGCGGCGACCTTCGCCTCGATCGCCGTACCACAGGGTTGATGTTGCGGAGTGCGCACGGACGCAGAACGGGCATTCATTGGCCTGGGAGACGAACGCGGCCATCAGTTCCCGATCGCCGACGGACCAGGGGGAGGGTCCACGCATGGCCTCGTGGGTGAGATCGCCGGCTCCATAGAACTCGCGGCGATAGAACGCCAGCTTCACGGCGTCGACCACCGGCTGACGTGAAACCAGCCGAATCACAGCCAGCAGAGCTTTCGTGCCAAGGCGATGACCCCGATCGAGTATCTCGAGCCTCATCGCCGGCTTCCCCCTTCGCCGGTTGCGGCGGCCAGCGCGGCGAGTGCGCTGTTGTACTGCCGGTCTGCCTGGCCGATGGCAGCGCACACCACGATTTCGAAGACCTGGTCCTCGCTCAGGCCCGCAGCGCGGACCGCTGCGACGTCCTCGTCGGTCACCGCATAGGAGTGGTAGGCCACCTTCTCGATCAGCGTGAGCATCGGTTCACTCAGGCCGGCGTTGTCGAACGCGGCGCGGCGCAGCTCGGGCGGCGCCTTCGCGTCGCCGTCGAGTACCCGCGCGATGAGCGCGCGATGCAGTGGGGTTATGTCAGTCATCGTTATACGAGGTCTCCTTTCGGGGTGTCTATAAAGACGACGATCGGCGACCGCTCGATCCGACACCGGCGACACCTCAGCCGAAGTCGATTCAAGCCGGTCGCTATCTACTACTCCCACACCGGAGGTGGTGGCGGTGTTCGTGGACGCCACACTGGTGCGGATGCTGCTCCTGCCGGCGTTCATGCACATGCTCGGCCATCAGTGCCGAGCTAGGGCAGCACCGTCTTCATCAGCATCACGTTGTAGGCCGACCACAGCGACAGGTTGAAGTACAGCTCTTTGCCCGTCGACCAGGGATGCAGGAACGGCGCGTAGATGCCGCCGGGGAAGTCGCTCGACGGCACGAGCAATTGCTCTGGGCCCCACGGTCCTTGCGGAGCCGGCGCAGTCCTTGCGACGACGTCGTTGGCGCCGTTGCAGTACAGCGCCAGGTACTGCTTGAGATAGGTGTTGTACTGCGCCGACATTTCGCCCACCGGGCCTGGGATCACCGGCGTGGCGGCCCCCGGATTGCCCGGCACCCAGGCGTTCGCGCCGGAATTCCAGTATTCGTACCTGCTGAGGTCCGGCACCAAGCCCTGGGGGACGCGCGACACGAACGCCGAACCGCCGCGGCCGGAAGGTGTTCCGAACGAGTAGAGGTACGGGTCGCCGGGCCCGGGCTTCAGGAATGCCCCCGCTGGAAGTTCTCGTTGCCCGGAACGTACGGGCGCCCGCGACGCTGTCCGGCGCGGCCGGGCGGATCGATCTGCGGGTAGACGCCCCAGTGCTCGCCGTTGTCGGGGGACACCGCGATCGCCGAGAAGTTCGTCGTCCATCGGCCGTGGCTGTCCCAGCTTCTTGATGGACATGAAGTTGACGTACTGGGTTCTCCCGACCGAGATGCCGGCGGTCGGGATGATGCCCGTCTCCGTCGGCGCCCACTTGATGCTGTTGATGATCTGCTTGGACAGCGCCAGGCGCCCACAGCGGCGAGCCGGAGTACTTGTTGTTCACCACGCCATCCGGCACGCTGACCGTCTTGGACAGGGCACCGTCCTGGGTGCGGAACAGCGTGTTGTACCGCCACTGCTGGCCGCGGACGCTGCAATAGCCGTATCGTGTCGCCGAACGCCATCAGCACCTGACTGTTGCCGGGATCGCCGTTGTCCCACATGATTCCGAGGTCGGTCCCGGTGATCGCGAAACGTTTGATGGTGTCGTTCGGGCTCTCAGGGCCGGTCACCCAGCCGACGAGCGATGTCCCTGGCGGCGGCCCGGGCGGAGGCGCGGGCGCAGGCGCAGGGGCAGGAGCCGGTTGAGCGACGGGTGCCGCGTCTGGATTCGGGGCAGGGGGAGCGGGCGGCGGTGTCCACACCCGCTTGCTGTTGCACCCGCGCGGACTGCGGCACGAACGAATTGAGGATCGTGCGCGGCAGCCGACCCAGGTTGGGTAGCGGCGCGCGATCATTTGCCTTCGGAGGCTTGTGCCCGATCGGGGGGCCGTTGAGGCCGGGCAGTTCCGGGGTCGCCCCACGATTCGGGGCCGTCGGCGGCTGCGCCTCGGCGGCGGCACCCGTGCACGGTTCGGCGGACGCAGGCGGCGCGACACCGATTCCAGAGAGTCCGATAACGACGGCCGACGCCATCGATACCGATGCAATTCGAGGACGCGGCGACATGTCACACCTTTCAAGGGCAGGACGTCGCGTTGACGTCCGCAACTAGCAGATGTGACAATAGTGATTGCTGGGGCTGATGTGATCACTGATGTGCTGAAAGGTATGCATCCGTGACCGTGTCGCAACCCGCCGAATCGGCTGGCCGGCATGCGGTCAGTCAGCAAGAGCGATAGAACAGCTCAACTCGCGGTACCGGGCGAGTTCGCGTACCCGCTCCTGCAGCGCAGTGTCGATGACTGTGTATGCGTCCAAGCCAAGGGCGAGTCGAAGCGGAGGCTCGGACATCTTCGTCACCTCGACGATGATCGAGGCGACTTTTCCGGGGTCCCCGGTGGAGACGTCATCTCCCTGGGCGGCGTATCGACGAAACTCGGCCACCGGACCACCCAGATATGCCGTGTGCTGAGAAGCGAACCGCAGCGCTTGAACGAACCCCGTGCGGATCGCGCCGGGCTCGATGAGGGTCAAACGGATCCCGAAGCCGGCGACCTCTTGGGCCACGGACTCGGTGAAACCCTCCAACCCCCACTTGGCGGCGTGGTACGCGCTGGCTCCGGGGTACGCCATTTGTCCACCCGCGCTCGATATTTGAATGATGTGCCCGCCGCCCCGCTCCCGCAACACCGGCAGAAATGCTCGAGTGATCGCGATCGGCGCATGCAACAACGTCTGCAGCTGGTCGTCGATACGCTGTCCAGTCAGCTCCTCAGCGGCCCCGACTGCGCCGTAGCCTGCGTTGTTCACGACAATATCGACCCCGCCTCGGCGAGTGATCTGCTCGACGGTGGTGGCGATGGCAGCGTGATCGCGCACATCGAGCACTTCGACCTCGAGTGTCTGTGGGAAGCGTTTCTGTAAGTCGTTGAGTGCTCGGGGCGCTCGCACGCTGGCGACGACAACATCACCGTCGGTCAGCGCACATTCGACAAGCGCGCGGCCCATCCCGCTGGCGGCACCGGTGACGAACCACCGGCGGACGCTGCGTTCGGATGCAGAAGTCATGATGAGCTCTGACGTTAGGTCGTCGAGGCGGGTCAGCCTAGCCGCTCTGCGCGCCCCGCTGGACGAAATGCGCGACCGCGCCGGTGTGGCGATAGCCGTCCGCTCGGTAACGTGGGTCTCATACCGGCCGAAGGGACGTGAGAGTGACGTTCGACGAGTTGACGCGGGCGAAAATGACTGCAAACGAACGTAATTGGGATGCGCGTGCGCCGATCCATGCAGACAGCGAGTTCTACGGCATCGGCGACCGTGACCCCATGAGCTGGTTCGCTCCCTTCGAATGGCGACGACCTCGGGCCGCTCGACGGACGCGAGGTCGCACATCTGCAGTGCCACCTCGGCGTGGAGACGATGGCGTTTGCGCTCAAGGGAGCGCGCACCACCGGGCTGGATTTCTCGAGTGTCTCTGTGCGCGAGGCACAGCGCATCGCAAGCCGGGCGGGCCTGGCGATCGAGTACGTGCAGGCCGACGTATACGACGCCGTCGACGCCCTTGGGGCGCAACGGTTCGACATCGTCTACACGGGCAAGGGTGCGCTGTGTTACCTACCCGATCTGGCCGCATGGGCGCAGACGGTGTCGCGCCTGCTCAAACCCGGCGGCTTCCTGTACGTTGCCGAGTTTCACCCGCTACTCAACGCGCTCGGCCCCACCCAAAAGCCGGGAGACGCCGACGATCTGGTGATCCGCCACGACTACCTCGAGGGGCGGGGAGCCGTCGAGCGCGACAGCACCCACAGCTACACCGACGGCCCGGCTCTGGCTGCCGACACAGTTCACTACGAGTGGCCACACGGCCTGGGCGAAGTCGTCACCGCCATCGCGCATGCCGGATTCACGATCGAAAGCCTCACCGAGACCGGCCTTCTGCCATGGCCGCGATGGCCGCTCATGGTGCGAACCGACAACGGGTGGTGGGCGATGCCGGAAGGGGCGCCCCGATTCCCCGTCATGTACGGGCTGAAGGCCCTATTACCTGTCTCTGACGATCGTCGCTCGACCGGCGAGGTTGGGCATACGATTCGGGAATGACCGAGGTCACGTCTCGCTCCCGGGTGTCTTCCTGGGCGTATGCACTGCGCACCACCAACCCGCCGCCCGACACACCGATTGACATCGTGACGAGGTGGCTCGTCGTCACCAGGGCGGCGGTGCTGCCGATGACCCTGGTGTCCGGCCTGGTGGCGGGGCTGCTCGCGGTCGGGGAGCCGGGGCTGGATTGGCGCTGGCTCGTTCTCTCGCTGGTCGGGATCACGCTGGCCCACGTCGCCAACAATTTGATGAACGACCTGTTCGACACCCAGGTCGGCACGGACAGCGCCGGCTACCCACGCGCCCTCTACGCGCCCCATCCCGTGCTGTCAGGACTGGTCAGCCGCCGGACGTTGGTGGTCTCGATCTTCCTGGTCAACCTCGTCGATCTGGCCATCCTCGTGGTGCTGACGCTGGCCCGCGGATGGCCGGTGCTCGCCTTCGCCCTCGCGGGCTTCGTGCTCAGCGTCGCCTATACCGCCCCTCCACTGCGGTTGAAGAAGCGCGGTCTCGGCGAGCCCGACGTCTTCGTGGTCTGGGGACCGCTGATGGTCTGCGGAACCTACTTCTCCGCGGTCGGCACGGTCGGTTGGGACGTCGTGCTGGCGTCGCTTCCGTACGGGTTGCTGTGCACGACGGTCTTGATGGGCAAGCACATCGACAAGATTCCGTTCGATCAGCCGCTCGGAATCCGCACGCTCCCAGTGATTCTCGGCACGGAACGGGCCCGGGTCGTGACGCTGGCGATGATGGTCGGGTTCTATGTGCTGGTCGCGGTGGCCGTCGCGTTCGGGGCCATGCCATGGCCCGCGCTGATCGTCGTCCTCGCGCTGCCGCGGCTCTGGAAGGTGTGGCCGCGGTTCCGCCGTCCGCCGCCTGACGAGCCGCCGCCGGACTACCCGGTCTGGCCGTTGTGGTACGCCGCCCTGGCCTGGCTGCACGTCCGTCAGGCGGGTGCGCTGCTGGTGATCGGCCTCGCGATCGGCGCTGTCCTGAAGGTCATCTGACGTAAGGCACTGCGTCGATGACGCCGCCACCGTTTACCGGCGGCCCGAGCAGCACGGTCGACGTATTCGTCGCGGGGTCGTACCGGAGCAGTGACTGCCCACCACCGCAGGCCGCCTGAGCCTGCAGGTCGAGCGCCGCGCCGTCGACACCGATCACCTCGACGCTCTTGTGTTCGTCGACATTCGGCACCGACACCGGCGTGGTGGTTCCGTCGGCGTTGAGCTTGGCCAGGAAGATCACGCCGCAACCACCAAGGGCCTGGACGAACGTGCCTGCGGGTAGCTGCCACGCATTCACGTCGCCGAGGTCCTTGCCGTTGTTCTCGCCGTTATTCGGCGCGGTGAGTGCGGTCGGCGTACTTCCGTCGACCGGCACCCGCCAGAGACTCGACGTGTACAAACTGTCGCTGCTGGTGCACGTCGCGAGCACGGTCGTACCGGGCGCGCCGTCCCACCACCGCACCGGGCTGCAGTCGTTCTGACCCGGGACCGTCAGAGTCGCCCCCACCGTTCCGTCGTTGCCCATCAGCGAAAGGCCTGCCTCGGTCCCGAGCACGAGCCGCGTCCCGTCGGGTGTGGACAGATGCCGCCCGTTGAACGGGCTCTCGAGCTTGTCCGTCGGGTACTCGAGCTGCGAGTTGCCTGCCAGGTCGACGCGCTCGAGCGACACGGGCCGGGAGCTGTCGCCGGTGTGCCCCACCAGCAGGGCCTTGCCGTCGGGTCGCGTGAAGCGGGGGTAGCCGTCGACGGCCAACGTGGTCTGCATGCCGGTATGCAGGTCGACAACGATGGCCTGCGAATCCTCGCCGTACCCCGAATGGAAAAGGGCCTTGCTGCCGTCGCCGGACCAGTCGACCAGCTCGATGCCCGGCTTGTCGCCCGGCGGCGGGAAGGTGGTGACCGGATAGCGGCCACCGGCCGGATCGACCAGGTAGAGCGTTGTGGTCGCCCCATCTCGTGTTGGCTCGTTCGGCGGCTGGTCCTCGCCGGGGCTGGTACCGGAAACCGGGCTCCAGGTGGCGAGCATCCACCCCGGGCCGACCCGTGCCCATGGGATGGCGGCAGGCTGTGCCGCCGCAGGCGAAGTCGATGTGGCGGGGCTGCCCGACGCGGCATATACCGCCGTCGATCCCGTAGGGGTCGAGCACCCGGCGACTACAACTGCCGCCAGCGTGGCGACCAGTGTGGAGGTTTTCATCGCAGTTTCCTTGCCTAGTTCGTTGACGATCAAAGGCTGCGATGGATGCCTTGGAGGATTCTTGGCGCGATTCTCGCCACCGCCGTGAATCAGCAGTCGATGTCGACGAACTCAAGGGTGTGAAGCACTGGGTGGACGGCGTCCTCGCACTTCGGGCCTGCCGGAGCCGAAGTCGCGCCGCTGACGGCCACGAGTGAGTCGATCAGCATTGCGACGACGATCGCCGCGGTGACGACGATCGAGAGCGCCAGTAACGCGAGCCTTCTGGTGGTTTCCATGGTGAGCCTTCCGGTTTGCGCCGGCGCGCCGTTGCGCCGGTTCACCAGCTAAGACAACGGAAAGCGTCATTTCGTGACGGAAGACGGATGAGATCTGCGCCACGTGCTGGCTACAGCGGCGTCGAGATTCGGCTCAGCTTCTCGGGACTCATCACCCACATCAGTCGGTCGATGCCCTCGGCGGAGGCGGTGACCGCCAGCAGCGCGACGACGATGTCAGCCCGGGAGATCAAAACGGACGCTTGGCCATTGGCCTCGATCCAGGTGAGTTGGGTGCCCGGCCAGAACGTCGGCGCAAAGGCGGTGAGGAACTTGGCCACAACGGTCTTGCCGCGAACCGGTTTCCGCGCTGCCCCGCGCATTCCGTTGCCGTCTGTGTAGCTCACAACGTCGTCGGCGAGAAGCTTCTCGAGCCTCTGCAGATCGCCTTGCTGCGCGGCCGCCACCAGGGCCTCCAGCAGCCGCTTCTGTTCGGCCGAATCCACCGGTGCGCGTCGCTCGTCGGCGATGTGCCTGCGGGCACGGGTGACGAGCTGGCGTGCGTTGTCTTCCTTGACTTGTAGCACCTCCGCGATCTGCGCATAGGGATAGTCGAACGCCTCACGCAGGACATAGGCGGCTCGCTCGGTGGGAGGGAGCCGCTCGAGGAGCATCAGGGTGGCGATCTCGAGCGCCTCGCCGCGCTCGGCGCCGAGGTGGGGATCGGCGTTGGTGTCCACGGGTTCGGGAAGCCATGGGCCGATGTAGGTTTCGCGCCGCGCGCGTGCTGACTGCAAAGCGTTGAGGCACAGGCGGGTGGTCGTCGTCGCCAGGAATGCAGCCGGATCGACGACCTTGCTGCGGTCATAGTTCTGCCATCGCAGCCAGGTCTCTTGAACGATGTCCTCGGCTTCGGTGCGGCTTCCGAGCATGCGATAGGCGATGCCGAACAGCCGCCGTCGAACCGCGACGAACTCTGCAGTCGCCTGGTCCAGA
Organism: uncultured Actinomycetota bacterium; assembly: GCA_963734385.1. Taxonomy (GTDB): domain Bacteria; phylum Actinomycetota; class Actinomycetes; order Mycobacteriales; family Mycobacteriaceae; genus Mycobacterium. The sequence goes on from CAVTHR010000022.1 coordinate 68,170, forward strand.
TCGGCCGATGAGCCGTCGCCCATAACCACGCGGTCATCCAAACACACACATGCGTGGCGGTACCGTCAATGGCATGAGCCTGTTGAGTGAGCTGGCCGGGGTGCGCGCCGGGCTGGGCCGGGCACTGTTCGGCCTGGTCGCCGGGCCTGACGGTCCGGACAACAGGGCTCGTATCCACAACACCCCTGGCCCGCGCTGGTTCGCTGAGGACCGCCCGATCCGCCGGGTCCATGCCGACGCCTCGATGTTCGTCGGTGGCCTGCGGGCGCTGTTGTTTCAGTCGCTGCACCCCCTCGCCATGGCGGGCGTCGCCGAGCACTCCGATTACCGCGGCGACCCGTGGGGTCGGCTACAGCGCACCAGTACCTTCCTCGCGGTGACCACATTCGGCACGGCAGGCGACGCGCAGCGTGCGGTCGACAAGGTGCGCGGAATCCACCGGCGGGTAACACGGCGTCGCCGCGGACGGCACGCCCTATCACGCATCCGATCCGCATCTGCTGGAGTGGGTGCACATCGCCGAGGTGGACAGCTTCCTGCTCGCACACCAACGCTACGGGGCCGAGCCGCTCGATCAGACCGGCCGCGACGAATACGTAGCCGACGCCGCCCGTGTCGCCGAAGCGCTCGGGGTTCCCGACCCGCCACGCACCGAACAGGAACTGCAGCAACGTATCTCCGCATACCGTCCCGAGTTGCGCGGGACAGCGGCGGCCAGCGACGCCGCCCGGTATCTGCTGCTGACCCCGCCGCTGCCGATCTTTGCGCGCGCACCCTACGGTGTTCTCGCTGCGACATCGGTCGCGATGCTGCCTGCGTGGGCGCGCGCACCGCTGTGGCTGCCGTACGTTCCGCCGGTCGAGGCCACCGTCATCAGAATGGCGGGCAATGCCGTCGTCGGCGGCATCCGGTGGGCGATGTCGACCGGACGGACTGACCGTGAGTCGGTGGCCTGAACCCGAAAAGCCCCGGCCCGGCCAGGAATCGGTGTGGGACTATCCGCGTCCGCCGCGGCTGGAGGAATTCGCGGGTGCGATCACCGTCGAACTCGACGGATGCACGATCGCGTCCACCACGCATGGTTGGCGGGTCCTCGAGACCAGCCACCCGCCGACGTACTACCTGCCGCGGGACTGCTTCGCCGACGGTGTGCTCCGCCCGACGTCGGGCGCGTCGTGGTGCGAATGGAAAGGCCAGGCAACGCTATTTCGACCTGGTGGCCGATACGAGGTGCGCGCATGCGGCCGCGTGGACGTACCCGAGTCCCACACCCGGTTTCGAACCGATCGCGGGCGCCATCGCCGTGATGGCAGGCGCCGTCGACCGCTGCACCGTCAACGGCGAGGTCGTGGTGCCGCAGCCCGGTGGCTTCTACGGCGGATGGGTGACGAGCTGGGTCAGGGGACCGTTCAAGGGCGTTCCCGGCTCGATGGGTTGGTAGTCAGCGCGGCGGCGGATAGCACTTGCCGTCAGGCCACTGCCAGAGGTCCCGCACCGACTCCGGGATTGGGCAGGGCTCTTCCCCCGCGGTAACGGGACCAAAGCCGACCGCCATCGGCACCCATGTCGATCCCGGTGCGCCCGACTTGTGGAAGAACATCAAGCTGTTCTCGTCTTGCAGATTGATGGAGGCCTCATATTGGTCGGGCTTCGCGTACAGGGATGCGGCCGCCCATTGAACGCCGGTTTGTGGGTTGAGCGCGAGATAGGTCCCGCCCTCCCGCAGCCCGCCGATCTCCGAAGCGGGCCTACCGGTGAGCACAGCGCCGGCCTGAACCAGTTCGGCGCGAACCTCATCGGTCAGAGGCTGGTTCACGGGAGCGACGTCGGCATATGCGGGAGCGGCCAACGCGATCGAGGCCGCAGCGGCGCCCGACCACACCGCCATGGTCTTCAGTGCGTTCATCGGTGTATCCCTTTCGTTGTTCCGGCTATCGCTGCCGGTCACGTAAAGACTGGGTCTGGCACCTTGGCGGATTCTTGGCGTGCATCTTGATCACCTACCCGGACAGCGCGGCTCGCGGCCGCGCGGGCGGAACCGCGGCCAGCAGGGCGCGCGTGTAGTCCTGCTCGGGAGATTCGAACAGCTCAGCCGCGGGCCGGTACTCGACGGCTTCGCCATCACGCATGACGAGCACGTCGTGGCTCATGCGCTGGATGACCGCGAGATCGTGCCCGATGAACAGGTAGGTCAGATTCAGGTCGCGTTGCAGATCGGCGAGCAGGTCGAGCACACGCGCCTGGACCGAAACATCCAGCGACGCAGTGGATTCATCGAGGATGAGAAGATCGGGTTCGCCGGCCAGCGCGCGGGCGATGCTGACCCGCTGACGCTGTCCGCCGGAGAGTTCATGCGGGTAGCGCGACGCGAAGGACGCCGAGAGTCCGACGAGTTCAAGAAGTTCCGCCACCCGCCGCTGACGGGCCTGCCTGCCCTTCGCGAGCCGGTGGACCCGAATCGGCTCGCCGATCGCCGCTTCCACCCTGGTGCGGGGGTTCAACGACGAGAACGGGTCCTGGAAGACGAGGCTGATGCGTCGGCGCAGCGCCTTCTCCGCCGACCCTCGCACACCGAACACGTCCGTCTCGTCCAACGCGGCGGTACCGGCGTCGGGCTTGACCAGTCCCGTGAGCGCGGCGGCCACGGTCGACTTGCCCGAACCGGATTCGCCCACAAGGCCGAGAGCCGTGCCACGCCGAATCTGAAAGCTCAGATCCTTCACGGCGTGCACGGTCGACCTGCCGACCGGCGTCGTCACCGGATACCGCACGTCGAGCCCATCCACACGCAGCAACACCGGCGCCTCGGAATCCGCAGGTGGGGGACCGGGCGCCCCAACGAGCGGGCGGGCATTCAACAGCTCGCGGGTGTAGGGCTGCTGCGGGTTGTCGAACACTTCGAGGACCGGCGCCTGCTCGACAGCCTCTCCGTCCTGCAGCACGGTCACGTCGTCGGCGACCTGCCCGATCACCCCGAGGTCGTGGCTGATCCACACCACCGCGGTGCCGAAATCGCGCTGCAGGTCGCGCACGAGTTCGATGATCTGCGCCTGGGTCGTCACGTCTAGCGATGTTGTCGGTTCATCGGCGATCAGCAATTCGGGGTCACACGCCAGCGCGATCGCGATCATCACGCGCTGTCGCTGGCCGCCCGAGAGCTGATGGGGGTACGAGTTCAGCCGCGTCTGCGGGTCCGGCAACCCGACCGCTTCCAGCAGCTCCAGCGCGCGGCCCTTGGCCTGCTGTCTGCTCATGTTGCGGTGAGCTTCAAGGGATTCGGTGATCTGACGCTCGACGGTCAGCAGCGGGTTCAGCGATGTGCCTGGGTCCTGGAACACGAATCCGATGCGGCCGCCGTGCACTTGGCGCAGCAGACGCGCCGACGCGCCGACGAGCTGTGTCGGTGCCGAGTCCGCCTGACCGATCAACGTGCTCGTGCCGCTGACCACCGCGCCCGGCGCGTCAAGCAGCCCGGTCGCCGCCAGCACGGTCATCGACTTGCCGGAACCGGATTCGCCGACGATGCCGAGTGTCTGATCACGCCCCACGTCGAAGGACACGCCGCGGATGATCTCGCGCCGACCGATGCGCACCCGGAGGTCGCGCACACTCAGAACAGAATCAGCCACTGCGCCTCCGAGCCTCGATCGTGGTGCGCTGCTTGGGATCAAGCACATCGCGCATTCCGTCTCCGAGTAGGTTGAACGCCAACACGATCACGACGATCGCGGCGCCGGGGAACACCGCCATCCACCAGGCGAGTGTGACGAAGCCCTGGGAGTCGAAGATCATTCGGCCCAGCGAGGGCTGCGGCGGTTGGATGCCAAGACCGAGGAACGACAGCGCCGCCTCCGACAGGATCGCGAAGGCGAGTGACAGCGACGTCTGCACGATCAGCGGTCCCGCGATGTTGGGCAGGATGTGTCGCCCGAGCATGTAGAGGTGGCCGGTGCCCATGGTGCGGGACACCTGGACGAACGGTTCCACTCGAACGCTCAGCGTGCTGGCACGGGCCACTCGCGCGAAAATCGGTGTGTACACGATGCCGATCGCCAGGATGGTCGTCGTCACACCCGGGCCAAGGATCGCCACGACCGCCAGCGCCAGCAGCAGCACCGGGAACGCAAACATCACGTCGACGACCCGCATCACGACCGTGTCGAGCCAGCCACCCCGATAGCCCGCCACCACACCGATTGTCACGCCGACCACGACGGCGAACACCACACTCACCACGGCCACGCGCATCGACGCCTGCACGGCTACCAGGACCCGCGAGAAGATGTCGCGGCCGAGCTCGTCGGTACCGAACCAGTGTTCGCCGCTCGGCGGGCGCAAGGCGTTCGGCACATCGATGTCGTTGACTCCGAATGGCGCGATCCACTGCGCGGTGACCGCGACGAACACCACCACGGCGAGGGCGATTGCGCTCCCCACGGTGACCGGGTTGCTTGCCAGGAGTCGCACGGCCGAGAGCCGGGTGCGCTCCTCGACCGGTGCGGTGTCGGTGGCCTGGTTCTCGGTCATGACAGCCGAATCCTCGGGTCCACCACCGCATATAGCGCATCGACGATGCAGGTTGATCAGCAGGAACAGCGCCGCGATGAGCAGCACCGCTCCCTGGATGACCGGGTAGTCGCGGGCCGCTACCGCGTTGTACACCAGCCGGCCCAGGCCCGGCCAGGCGAACACCACCTCGACGACGATGACTCCGCCGAGGATCGTCGCGAGCTGGATACCGGTGATGGTCAGCACCGGGATGGCGGCATTTCGGACGGTGTGCCGCATGGTGACCACCCGCGGAGGCAGCCCCTTGGACCGCGCCGTGCGCACGTAACCCATTGCGGCCACTTCCAGTACGGCGGAGCGGATGTAGCGAGTCATGATGGCTGCGGCGACGAGTCCCACGGTGAGGCCGGGGAGAATGACGTGCCGCAGCCATCCCGCCGGGTCGTCGAACAGCGGCCGGTATCCGGACGTCGGCAGCCAATGCAGGGTGGATGCGAACAGCGCGATGAGCAGATATCCCCATCCAGAAATCGGGTATCGATACTCCGAATTGGCTTGTGACGCGGACGATTGCGTCGCTGATCCGGCCCTCGTGCAGTGCGGACCAGACGCCTGCGGGCAGCGCGATGAGCAAGGCGATGACGATCCCGACCACACCGAGCGAGACGGTGGCGGGAAGGCGTTCGAGCAGCGTGACGGTCACGGGGTCGCCGTTGCGGAAACTCACGCCGAGGTCGCCGGTGAGCGCCGAACCCATGTAGCCGAAGAACTGCTCGATGAGCGGCCGGTCCATTCCGCTCGCCGCACGCAGTGCGTTGTAGGCCTCAGGGGTGTAGCGGGTGCCGAGCGCGATGCGCACGGGATCGCCAGGCACCAGGTGCACGAGCGCGAAAACCACGACCAGCACGCCGATCAAGACGACAACCGAATAGAGCAGTCGCCGCGCCAGGAAGCGCACGACCGGATTCGTCGCGATGCTCGTCATTGGGCTCCGCCTTCGGTGATGCTCGCGGTGCGGAAGCGGATCGCCTTGTCGCGGCGTGCTTCATACCCGGACATGTTCTTGCTCCACGCCTGGATCACCGAAGGGTTGTACAGGTAGATGTAGCTGCAGTCGTCGCCGATGATGGTCGCGGCCTTGCGATAAATGTCGGCCCTGGCGTCTTGGTTTGTCTCGCACGCGGCCTGCGTCCAGCAGCCGGTCCACTTCTGGGTTCGAAAACTTCTGGGCGTTGCTGCTGCCGTCGGTGCGGTGCTGCGCGTAGTAGAAGTCGTCAGGATCGATATTGCCCAGCCAGCCCATCATCAACATGTCGAAGTGGCCACTGTTCTGTTCGTCCAGCCAGGTGGCGAAGTCGACGGTACGGATGTTCACCGTGATGCCGAGCGGGGCAAGGTTATCGGCGATGATCTGGGCCGCCGTGACCGTCTCTGGATACTCGGTGGTGACCAGCATGTCCATGTTCTTCGGCGACGCGTTCGCCTCCTGCAGCAGGCGTTTGGCCTGCTCGATGTCGTAGCGGTACTTGTCGAAATCGGTATGCCAGAAGCTGCCTTTGGGTATCGCGAGTTCATTCTTTGCGGCGGTGCCGTAACTGGTGGCCGCAACAATGGCGTCCCTGTCGATTCCGTAGGCGATGGCCTGGCGGACGCGGACGTCGTTCCACGGCTTGCGGGCCTCGTTGAGCGCGAGATACCAGTAGTCGTTGCTCGGCGTGACGGCAAGGTTGACGGAGTCGTCGTCCTTGAGTTGGTTGACGCGCTGTGGCGGAACTGAATCCGTCCAATCGATCTCGCCGGCCTGCAGCGCGGACAGCGCGACGGACGTCTCGGAAATGAACCGGAAGACCACGCCGGAAACCTTGGGGGCTCCGCCCCAGTACTTCGGGTTTGCCTTCAGCGTGATCGAGTCGCCGCTCTTCTGGCTCTCGAAGGCGAACGGACCGGTGCCGATCGGGTGTGTGGCGATCTGACCGCTTTCGACGTTCTTGCGTTGCACGATCGCCATGCCCTTGAAGCCGCCAAGATTGGTCAAGAGGTTCGGTGTCGGTTGTTTGAGATGGATGACGACCGTGGATGGATTGGCCGCCCGAACGTCGGTGATCGCGCTGAGCTTGTCGGCGTTCGAGAGCTCTTCGTCGATGATGCGCCGGTAGGTGTAGACGACGTCGTCGGCCGTCAGCGGGCTGCCGTCGTGAAAGGTGACGCCGCGGCGGAGATGGAATGTCCAGGTGCGCTGGTCGGGCTGACGTCCCACGACTCGGCCAGCGCCGGGCGCATCTGGAGGTTCGCGTCGGGCTCGACGAGGGTGTCATAGACGTTCTCGAGGACCTCGAAGGAGAAGTAGGCGCTCGTCTTGTTGGGGTCGAGCTGGTCGGGCTCACCCTTGATAGCCGCAACCAGGCGGCCCGATGAATTGCCGCCGAGGTCCACGCTTTCCCCTGTTGAGCAGGCGGTAAGGGCGACGACGATGGAGACGACAGCGGCGAAAGCGGTCAGCATCGCCGCTTTGGTCATCACCATCACCCCGGATTCATCGGCCTTCGGCTTATTACCCGGCTTGCTTCGGACCCGTAACATTGAATGCTCTATCATTTGCCGCATGGCCAAGCCGCCGTTGTCGATGAAGCCGACCGGCTGGTTTCAGATCGCGTGGTCTGACGAGGTCAAGGTCGGCGCCGTGCACCGGATGACGTACTTCGACCGCGAGATGATCGCCTGGCGTGCGCAGTCGGGGCGGTTGACGGTGATGGATGCCTATTGCGAACACCTCGGCGCACACCTTGGACACGGCGGCCATGTCGAGGGCGAGGTCATCCAGTGTCCCTTCCACGGGTGGCAGTGGGACCATGACGGCCGCAACGTCTGCATTCCCTATGAGAACCGCCCCAACCGGGGCCGGCGCATGCGGACCTACCCGGTCATCGAGCGCAACGAGTCCGTATACATCTGGCACGACGTCGAGCGGCAGCGAACCGTACTTCGATGTCCCCGATGTGTTCTCAGGGTTCGACGACACCAGCACTGCGGCCGAGTACTACCCGCAGCAGCGGCTGTTCCGCGGACGCCTGGAGATGCATCCGCAATACGTCCTCGAGAACGGGGTCGATTTCGCGCATTTCAAGTTCGTGCACCAAACCCCGATCGTCCCGGTGTTCACCCGGCACGACTTCGACCAGCCGGTGTCCTACGTCGACTTCACCATCACGTTCGAGGGCGACGACCAGCAGAAGATCGAGGATGTCCGCAGCGGCGTGGAGGCCATCAATGGAGGCCTCGGTATCGCGGTGACCAAGAGCTGGGGCATGGTCGACAATCGCACCATCTCGGCCATCACCCCGGTGGACGAGCGCACGTCGGATGTGCGGTTCATGGTCTACATCGGCCGCACACCGGGCAAAGATACCCCACGCGCCGAAGCGAAAGCCGCCGAGTTCGGCGAAGAGGTGATCCGGCAGTTCACCCAGGACATCCACATCTGGCAGCACCAGCGCTACTCGGATCCGCCCGCGCTGTCCAGCACCGAGTTCGAGGGTTTCACCGCAATTCGCAACTGGGCCAAGCAGTTCTATCCCGACGGTATCGGTGGGAGTGCCGCCGAGGTCTACGCAGCATTGCAGAAAGGCTGATCATTGATGAATGCTCCTGCCGGACAACCGATCCGCGTTTTCCAGGTGGCCACGGGCAATGTCGGCTCGGAGATGATCAAACGAATAGCGCATCAGCCCGACCTCGAGTTGGTCGGCGTGCACTGCTATTCGCCGGAGAAGGTGGGCCGCGACGTCGGTGAGCTGGTTGGAATCGGACCCAACGGCGTCATCGCAACCGGCTCAGTCGACGAGATCATCGCCGCCAAGCCCGAGGTGCTCACCTTCCACGGCGTATTCCCCGACGAAGACCTGTATGTGAAGGTGCTGGAAGCCGGCATCAACATCGTGACGACCGCGGACTGGATCACGGGCTGGCACCGCGACACCAACCACCCGCACCCGTCTGGCAAGCCGGTCTCGAAGCTCCTGCAAGAGGCGTGCGAGAAGGGAGGAGCCACCTTCTACGGCACCGGCATGAACCCAGGTGTCAACCAGATCCTCGGGGTGGTGTGCTCGTCGGACGTCGCCGAAATCGAGAACGTCACCACCATCGAGTCCGTCGACGTGTCCTGTCACCACTCCAAGGAGACCTGGATCGAGGTCGGCTACGGCCAGCCGGTCGATGACCCCGAGATCCCCGGAAAGCTCGAGAAGTACACGCGGGTCTTCGCCGACAGCGTGCTGATGATGGCCGACTGCTTCGACCTGCAACTCGACGAGGTGACCTTCAGCTACGAGTTGGGTTCTTGCACAAAGGATGTCGATCTCGGTTGGTACACGCTTCCGAAGGGGTCCCTTGGTGGGAACTACATCAGGTACCAGGGAATGGTGAACGGAGTACCGAGGGTCGAGACGCACCTGGAGTGGCAGATGACCCCGCATACCGATCCGAGCTGGGATATCAAGGGCTGCTACATCACCAAGATCAAGGGTGATCCCTGCATCTACAACAAGCACATGATCTTCCCGAAGCCCGGTGTCGACCTGTCGGACCCTGACGAATTTCGCCTCCATCGGAATGACCGTGACGGGCATGCCTGCGCTGGCCGCGATCAAGTCGGTGGTCGCGGCGGCACCGGGACTCGTGACGAGCGCGGACCTGCCCCTGCGCGGGTTCGCCGGTCGCTTCAAGCTGTGAACGTCAGGCGACACTGAGTTTCAGGCGCTCGAGACGCCGCACGAGCAGGCTGGGCAGCCATCGGCCCGTACCGGCCGCCTCGATATGCGATGTGCGCTCGAGCAGCTCGCCGATCACGATCCTGGCTTCAAGGCGCGCGAGCGCGGCACCGACGCAGAAGTGCGCGCCCCTGCCGAAGCTGATGTGTCCCTTGCCGTCTCGGCGGTCCAACCGAAACTCGCCTGCGTCGTCGAAATGTGAAGGGTCCCTGTTGGCTGCGCCCCACAACAACACCAACCTGGATCCCGCCTCGAGTTGTACGCCGCACAGGGCGGTGTCATTGACCACGTGCCGATAGTGGCCACGGAACGGCGGCTCATATCGCAAGACCTCTTCGAGAAAGACGCCTAAGAGATCGGGGTTTTTGCGCAGCTGACGTTGGATGTCGGGACGGCTCGCCAGGATGTGGGCCGCTGACCCGATCAACGATGCGGTGGACTCGCCGCCCGCGCTGAACAACGTGATGATCATGGGCAGCGCGGTCAATTCCGCCAATTGGCCCGACGCACGAGCCGTTGCAACGACACTGAGCAGATCGTCTCGTGGTTCGGCGGCAGCTCGGTCGAAATGTTCGACGATGTAACTTGCGAGTTCCAAAGTCGCAACGCCCGCAGCCGCGAGTTGATCGTCGTCGACAAGTCCTTCGACGACTTTGGTGCTTGAGTACGCCCAACGCATCAGCTGGTCGATGTCGACATCGGGCACACCGATCAGTCGCATGACGACCATCATCGGCAGTCGATTCGCCATCGCCGACATCCACTCGATGGTGCCGTCGTGGACGCCTTCGTCCCACAGTCGGTCCGCGGTTTCACCGACGAACAGCTGCAGTTCGTTGATACGTTTGGCGGCCAACTGGGGCACCAGTAACTTCCGGTGTGCGGCATGGGCAGGGTCGTCCGCCGTTGCCAGCGCTTGAATGTCCCCGCCGAGTTCGCCCATCACGAACGGACCCACTTTTCCGTCCTGGTACGTCATCGTCGCGGTGAGGTTCGAGGAGAAATCCTCCGGCCGGCCGATCACGTCGTTGACCGCGTCCCAGCTGCACACCGCGTAGAAGCCCGAGTCTCCGATCGGATGGATCGGCCCGTTGGCCAGCATGCGGTCATACAGCGGGTAGGGGTCCTGGACGAACCGGTCGTCGAACAAGTCGAGGCCGAGCCGGCCTTCGTTCACCCGCATCCGTCAAGGCTGGTCGACCCTGTTGGACTGCGTCAACGGTCGGGACCGAAGTCGAAAAATGCAGGTCGAGGGCCATACGAGCCGTCGTCTCACGGTTTGATCCGGACCTGCAGCGGGAGTGAGAATTCTGGCCAGATCTGTCTCAACGTGAGACAGTGAGCCGTGGCTCGCAGCGACTGGCTCGTCGGCGGTGATCGCCGGACCGCGGCCGCAGAACGCATCTTCACGGCCGCGATCGATGTCATCGCCCGCGACGGCTACGAGGCGTTCGACGTGGACACCTTGGCCGAACGCGTTCACTGCTCGCGCGCGACGATTTACCGCCATGCCGGCGGCAAGGCCGAGATCCGCGACGCTGTCATGGTCCGTGCGGCTTCACGGATCGTCGATGTGGTGCGGATGGCCGTCGATGGCCTGAGCGGGTCGCAGCGGATCGTCACCGCGATCACCGTGGCACTCGAAGAGATCCGGTCGGACCCACTCGGTCAGGCGATGGTCAACTCGATTCGCGGCGCCGAGGAAAGGACCTGGCTCACCGAATCTCCGATCGTGGCGCGGTTCGCGACCGAACTGAACGGACTGACAAACGACGACACGCAGGCAGTGCAGTGGATTGTCCGCGTCGTGCTTTCGCTGTTGTACTGGCCCATCGGGGATGCAGAGGTCGAGCGACAGATGGTGCAGCGCTTCGTCTCTCCGGCGTTCGCCCCCTGAAGAGAACCTGGAATCCCATCATGGCCCCCCATGTCTCGCCGCGCCGTCCGGTCAACGGAAAGCAGCTTCGTGCCGACCGCACCCGCGCCATGGTCATCGACGAGACGGTGCGGTGTGTCATCGAGGAGGGTTTCGGCGCTGCCAGCGCCAAACACATCACTGAGCGGGCGGGCGTGACGTGGGGAGTGATTCAGTATCACTTCGGCGACCGCGACGGGCTGTTGATGGCGGTCGTCGACAAGGGTTTTGCCCAGCTTCGTGAATCGCTCAATGAAATGGCGCCCGAATTGGGCTCGACCGCCGGGCATTCCCGCGCTGAGCTGGTGGTGAACGCGGTCGCCGACGCGTTCCTGAGCCCGACATCGATTGCGGCTCTTGAAATCCTGATCGCAACGCGCGCCGACCGGGCCGACGTCGACCAGCAGCATCTGCTCGAGCTGTTCTCCACGCTGACCCGGCTCGGCAGGTACGTCGCCGACGGCCTCGAGCCCGACCGGGCCGACGCCGTCGGCAATCTCATCTGGACCACGTTGATGGGCGCCATGGTCGCGAAGATGTCAGTGCCCGGGCCCGTCGACGTCAGCCGGGAGCTGCGTGCCCTCACCGACGTCATCACCGTCTACGTCGACCAGCACCAGCGGTAGTCGGTGGCCAACTCAACTCCGCTCGGCACCCGACCAGCTCGATCGAGACGGCCAACGATCCAGCGCGGCATCCTGGTCCGGCCTGTATGCGGTGACAAACTGGGAGACGCCGCGCAGTTGTTGGTCGATACCGGTCAGTCCGGCCGCCGCGAAGAACGCGGGAACTGTGGTGCGATCGAAAACCTGCACCCCGCACACGGTCGCCCCGACGGCCAGTACCTTGTGCGCCAGCGAGGACTCGCGGCCGTAGCTGGTGAGTAGCGCGATCCGGCCGAGCGGCGCGAGCACCCGAACCATCTCGCGCAGCACGCCCAGCGGCTCCGGCATCAGATGAAGCGCGCCGAAACAGCACACCGCGTCGAACGCGCCGTCGTCAAAGGGAAGGCCAAGGGTGTCGGCACGCATGTAGACCACCCGGTCGTGGCTGTTGTTGTCCGCGGCGCGCTGCAGCATCTGCGTCGAGTCATCCACGCCGATGACGAAGCCGTCTCCGGTCAGCCTGCTCGCGAAGAAGCTTGTGAGATCGCCGGATCCGCACGAGACGTCGAGAACCCGCCTGCCGCCCTCGAGACCCAGGGCAGCGGCGGCCCTCTCCCGCCCGGGCGACACCGAGAGCCCGCGTAAGCGAAGCCGCTGCGCGAACGTGAGTCGCGTCGGGAAATCTGGCCCGAGTAGGTCGGTGTAGCCGTCGCAGTGCCGAAGTGAGCGCAGCGCCTCGTGGCGGATCAGCCCGCGTGCAAGTGCAGGCGACCACATGGCGTCATCCGAGTCCGCCCCGGGCTGGGGAGCGGTCATGTTTAGTTCACGTACGACGACGTTGATCGGTTCATCGACTTCGGTGGTCCGTCGATATGTGCCGGCCACCAGATCCGCGGTCCGATCAGTGTGAAGAGTGCTGGGACCACCACGGTGCGGACGACGAACGTGTCGATCAAAATGCCCAGTCCGACAATCACTCCGAGTTGCGTGAGCACTATCAGCGGAAGCACAGCGAGTACACAGAAAACGGCGGCGAGCACGATTCCCGCGCTGGTGATCACAGGACCGGTCGCCGACACCGCGCGCACGATGCCCTCACGGGTGCCGTGCGCCGGGGTTTCTTCGCGGGCGCGGGAGACGAGGAAGATCGTGTAGTCGACGCCGAGGGCGACAAGGAACAGGAATGCGAACAGCGGGGTGGTGTAGTCCAGAGCCGGCATGCCGAGCATGTGCACGCTCGCCCAGCCGCCGAGGCCAAGCGCCGACAGCGCACTGAGCACCATGACCGCGACCAACACCAGCGGCGCAAGGGCCGCGCGGAGTAAGACATACAGCACGATCAACACCAGCACGAGAATGGCCGGGATGAGCAACTGCCGGTCGCGGACGGCGGCGTCGCGGGAGTCAAGGGCCGCCGCGTCCGGGCCGCCGACGACGGCGGCGGGATCGGCATTCGTGACCGATTCCCGCAGCCCGGCAATCGTTTTGAATGCTTCCGGAGATGCGGGCGGAGCACCGAGAATGACGGACCATCGAGTCAGCCCGGACGCCGACGATCCAGCGTCGCTGGCCGAGGCTACCCCGGGCGTCGTCGTAATCGCCTGCCGAATCACGTCGGCACGGCCGGTGTCACCGATCACGACCGTGGGATCGGTCATGCCACTGGGGAAGTGGGCGGAAAGCGTCTCATACCCGGATACCGACTCGGCCTTCACCCGGAACTGTTCGGTCTGCGACAACCCGATCGGCGTGCCGAGCAACCCGATGCACATCAGCCCCAAGACGACGACGGAGGTGACGGTGACGCGGCCGGCGTGGCAGGTAACCCACGCGGCGATGCGATGCCAAATACCGGTCGCGACCGCCGCGGCCCCGCCTTGGTGGGGAATGAAGGGCCAGAAGAGTCGCGTCCCGAACAGGCTCAGAAACGTCGGCAGCACAAGCAGAACGAGCAGCACCGCGACCACCAGTCCGCACGCGGCATGCACGCCGAGGCTGCGGGTGGCAGGCGCGGCCGCGAAAAGGAGGGTCAGCAGCGCCAGTACGACGGTCGCGTTGCTCGCCACGATCGCGGGCCCGGCGCGGCTGACCGCTGTACGCAGGGCGGCACGGTGATCGTCGGTACCGGTCAGTTCCTCTCGATAACGCGAGATCAGCAGCAGTGCGTAATTCGTGCCTGCACCGAAGACGAGCACGCTGGTGATTCCCGCGGTGGCACCGTCGAACGTCAGGCCCGTGAAGCGCGAAACCACGGTGCCCACCGCGGTTGACAAGCCGTCAGCAAACCCGATGACGGCCAGCGGAACCAGCCAGAGAATCGGCGAGCGGTAGGTGACGACCAGCAGCACCGCGACCACCGACGCCGTTACAACCAGCAGCGTGATGTTGGCGCTGGACATGGCGTTGCCAATATCGGCGCCGAACGCAGGGCCGCCGGTGACTTCGACCTCGACGCCGGCTGGCAAACCGGCATTCGCAGAGGTTCGCAGCGCGGTGACGGCCTCGTTGAGCTCAGATCCGGACTTCGCCGTCATGGGAATCGCCGCGACTGCCGCGCGGCCGTCCGGCGACACCATCGGTGGTGGGCTTGCGACAGCGGCGAGATCGTCTGGCGTCAGCGGTGACCCGTCGTGCCGGGATACCACCAGCATCGCCGGCACCTGATCCCCTCCAGGGAAGGATTTCAATAGTTCTGCCGCCCTTGCTGATTCGGCTGATGCCGGCGTTTGAAGGGGCGGCTTGTCGGCATCCGGGTTGGATCCGGCGAGCGCCATGAAGACGCAGGCGGCGCCGATGATCAGCAGCGCGACTGCCCACGAGCGCCGATGCGTGACCGCGGCGGCGATGCGATCCCACACCGTCATGTGAACTGGCTGCCGGTGCATCCCGTATTCAAGGTATGGACGCTATGGAGGGTACGCGTGAGGAGCAGCGGGTGACGGTCACCGTTGACCGGGACGGGATCATCAGGCATTGGGATGATGCGGTAACAGAGGTTGCAGGCTATTCGGCGGACGAGGCGCTTGGCCACAGCCTCAATGTAGTCATCCCGCCTGTCCTGCGAAGTCTGCATTGGCACGGATTCGACCGGGCGATGCAGCGGGGAAGGCTGAGTAACCCGGGAAAGACGTACAAGGTCCCGACTCTGCGCAGAGATCGACGAATAGTCGTTGCACACGCAACATTTGAGTTGATACCCGGCTGCGCAAGCAGGACCCGCGGCGCCGTGGTCACATTCGTCGGCTCGGGACCGGCATGGCAAGGGGTCGCGTGGCGGCTGGCCCTTGCGCCGATCAACTTCGTTCATCGCATCTTTCAGCGGGTGCGATCCAAGTCGTAGCGTCCAGTGAGACCCAAACCCGGTACGAATCGCCCCACTCTGGCCGTGTAGTCGCGGTAGTCGTCGCCGTGTATCCGCCGCAGGTACGGTTCTTCGACGCTGCGAACGGATATCTCGACCGCCGCGACGAAAATCAGGAACACGGCGATCGCAACGGGATTCGGGGCCAACAGGGCTTCACCCAGCGTGAACACGATCATCGCCGTGAAGATCGGGTTGCGCACCAGGCCGAACGTGCCGGTCCGAACCAACGCCGTCGTCTCTGTGGTGTCGACACCGACGCGCCAAGACTCGCCCATGTCGAGCTGTGTGTACAGGGTGGCGCCAAGGCCACACGTCGCGAGCACGAGGCCTGCGCCGCCGATCCAGCCGTGGTTGAGGATGCGCAACGGCGATACCACGCGGAGAAGTTGGAGCACGGGAGCAACCAGCCCACCCACCATGGCGACGATGAACGAGATGCCGCCCACAAGCCCGAGCGGGCCGAGCCGACGGCTCAGACCCCGATATCCGGTCGAACCCGTGCGGCGGTGCTGCATCCAGCACCGCCCTCCGAGGGCCAGTACCCCGAATGCGATGTAAAGCGCGAGCGCGACGGCAGCCATTGTGTTTCCTCATCTGGGACACGAATTGCCGCGGCCGGCGGTTCAGCGCCGCGCGGGCTCGGTCAGTGGCCCGCCGTTCGCGGCTTCGAGGAAACAGATGGCGGTGCTCGGGGTGGGGTTGTTCGACGTCCGGTCCTGATTGGAGTCGATCAGGTATGTCACCGTGAAGGGGCTGCCGTCCATGGACTGCCCGGTGTACGGCGAGAATCCCTCGGCGCATTTTTGTTCGGCGACATCGGCGATGGCCGTGTCGACCGCCAACGGCGCGAGCAGATAGACCTCCGCCTGGTGCTGCGTCGAACAGTCGACGACTGTCGCGGTCACGACGCCGGTATCGATCGCCGGAATCTCGGTCACGCAGTCGCCGACTTCCAGGTCGAACCAGTTCTTCGTCCGCGGGCCCTGCGTCGGCATCGGTGCGGCGACGGTAGTGCCGGATGTCGTCGTCGACACCGCGGACGTCGACGTGGCCGGCTCACCGGAACCGCTTGTGCCGCATGAGGTCAGCAGCGCGAGTACGGCCAGCGGCGCGAACGAACCGACAAAGATGGGCACGCTTATTGATCGGCCGCATCCTCCAGAATCCGGGTGGCGATCTCTTGGGCCTCCTCATTGTCTGAGGCGTCGCACGAGAACCCCTCGACGACCAAGTTGGACACGACGCCGAGCGCGTGTTGGCAGATGCCTGAGATAGTCCCGCTGACCTCGGCTTTCTGCGAGATCATTCGCTCGCTGACGTCCTGCACAGCGTCGGGCACCCACGGACCGTCCTCGACGGTGATGTCTTTGGTCTGCGCACACTTCTTCCACGTGTCCTTGGACATCTCGAAGAACGCGACGGCCTCGTCGCGGGTTTCGAACAGAACGAGTGTCTGCTCGATGACGTGCGAGTCGTCACTGGCGCCGGAATCGAGCAGGAGCTCGTCACGGACGGCGGTCCAGCGAGTTTCGTCGTAGACGGCGTCCTCGCCCGGATAGATCGCGCCGAGACAGTCGGCGTCGGAGACCAGATCGGCGTTGTCGTTCATCTCCTCCGTCGCGTAGAACGACTCCATCTCGGCGTCGGCGATCTTGTTGAGATCGCGGTTGCTGAGCAGCAGGTCGTCCAGCGCCGACTCCTCGAGCGGCGGCACATCGTCGGCTGGCACCGAGCCCTGGGCCTTCACCGCCGAGCCCTGGACGGTGCTCGCGCACCCGGTCGTCAGCGCGCCGAACGTGACAGCCACACACAGCGCGAGTACCGGCACCAGCCTGGTCATGGCGGGAGTCTAGAAGACGCGAAGCACTCCAGCGGCCGGAATCGCTGCTTGCTGGCGATGGGCGGCACTGTGATACTCCTTGCAATGGCCTGAGGGAGGGACATGCGGACGATCGCTCGTGTACTGGGCATTGCTGTCGTGCTGGCAGGCGTGAGCCTCGGATCGGCGGGTCCCTCGTCGGCCGCCGAGACGATGCAGGGGCTGTACACCTACAACGCGCCGGGCGTGCCACCCGCGACCTGGACGATTTATCCGATCTGCGTGCCAACGGTCGGCGACCTGCGGGTGCCACTGGAGTTGCCGGTGGCCTGCACACTGCACGTCGTGAGCGCGACGAAAAAGGCAGGCACCCACGAGCTGGACTCCCTGAATTTCGGCGGAGATGCACGCCTGACGGGCGGCATGTGGACGATGATCGTCAACCGATCGGACGGCTTCGAGTGCCCGGACGGCAGCACGGCACCCTTATTGAGAACCTACGAGTTCGACGATGTCTCCCTCGCAGGTACGCTCACGGCCACCAACAACGCGGGCTGCGGCGTGCCTGCCGCCATGACCAAGACGCCGTTCACGCTCGCATTCAACAAGCCGCTGCCGATCCCGGTCGAGCAGTATCCGTTGGTGTGTGAGCCGGCAGGCAACCGCCTCTGCCGGTGAGCGCGACACGGCTGCTAAACGGTGAACCCGCCGTCGACGTTCCAGTTGGCGCCGGTGACGTATGCCGCCTCGAGACTCGCCAGGTAGCTGACCACGCTGGCGATGTCGCGCGGCTGGCCGTACCGTCCGAGCGCCATGACCTGCTTCAGTCCCTCGGCGAATTCGCCACTGTCGGGATTCATGTCCGTATCCGTCGGCCCGGACTTGAATGTTGTTCACGGTGATGCCGCGCGGACCCAGATCGCGGGCCAGCCCACGCGTCAGACCGGCAACCGCGGCCTTCGTCATCGCGTACACAGACAGACCGGGGCCGGGCACCCGGTCGGCGTTGATGCTGCCGATGTTGATGATCCGACCGCTGGAGTCCAGGTGCGGAACTGCCCGCTGAATCGCGGCGAAGACGGCGCGGACATTGATGGCGACAAGCCGGTCGAACTCCTCCATGCGGGAAGGTCTCGACGTCACCGAGATAGCCCACTCCCGCGTTGTTGACGAGGATGTCCAGTCCGCCGAGATGCGCCACTGCCTCGTCGACCGACGCCGCAACCTGCTCGGGATCCGCGCTGTCCGCCTGGATCGCGACCACTTTGCCGCCGTCATCGACGACCTCTGCGACCAGCTTCTCCGCCTCGGCGGCCGACCGGCCATACGTGAAGGCGACCGCTGCGCCGTCGGCGGCCAGTCGCCGCACAATCCCCGCTCCAATGCCGCGCGATGCGCCGGTAACCAACGCACGCCTTCCCTGCAGATTTGTCATGCCGCTAGTAAAGCCGGTCGATGCGGCGAAAATTCCCCTAATCGCAGGTACCACGGCGAAGCGCGTTAAGGTCACGCCTTGATGACCGAATCACGGCTCGACCGCTACGAGCACCGCACGGAGTGGCCGCTCGCCGGCGTCGCGATCTTGTTCCTCGCCCTCTACTCGGTGCAGGTGCTCGCGGTACCGGACGGCCGCGGGGCAGCCGTGCTGCGGGCGGCGCTGATGGTGTTGTACGCGGCGTTCGTGGCTGACTACCTCGCCCGGCTCTACCTGGCCGATCCGCGCGGCCGTTGGTTCGTCAGGCACCTGTTCGACTTGGCGATCGTCGCGCTGCCGTTCCTTCGCCCGCTGCGCCTGCTGAGTTTGGTGGTCGTGGTCAACATGCTGCAGCGGGCCCTCGGCCACACCATCCGCGGCAAGGTGGTCGCCTACACCGTGTGCGGCGCCGTTCTCATCGTCTACGCAGCGTCGTTGGCGATCATCGACATGGAGCGCGACCATCCTGACGCCGACATCAAGGGATTCGGTGACGCGTTGTGGTGGGCGGTCTCGACCGTCACTGACGGGCTACAACGATCTGTCGCCGCTCAGCCGCGGAGGGCCGCATCGTCGCCGTCGCGCTCATGATCGGAGGCATCAGTCTGGTCGGCATCGTCACCGCAACGCTGGCCTCGTGGATCGTGCAGCGTGTCGCCGAGGAGGACACCGCGAACCAGGCGGCGACGGTCGCCCAGATCGAGCAGCTTCGCGAGGAGATCGGCAGGCTGAGGGAGTCGCTCGACACGAGCACACGGGAGCGAACGGAAGGCAGTGGATGACCAAACGAATTGTGGTGTGGGGCACGGGTTTTGTCGGCAAGATGGTCATCGCGGAGATCGTCGAGCACCCGCTGTTCGAACTCGTCGGCGTCGGCGTGAGCAATCCAGACAAGGTCGGCCGCGACGTCGGCGAGATCTGCGGCCTGCCCGAGCCGCTCGGCTTGACCGCGACCGACGACGTCGACGCGCTGATAGCGCTGGCGCCCGACGCGCTCGTGCACTACGGCCCGACGGCGGCCCACGCGGGTGACAACATCGAACTGATCACCCGGTTCCTGCGGGCCGGGATCGACGTCTGCTCAACGGCGATGACGCCATGGGTGTGGCCGACGATGCACCTGAATCCGCCGAGCTGGATTGCGCCCATCACCGAGGCATGCGAGCTGGGCGAAGCCTCGTGCTTCACCACCGGCATCGACCCCGGATTCGCCAACGACTTGTTCCCGATGACGTTGATGGGCTTGTGCTCTGAGGTGCGCAAGGTCCGGGCATCGGAGTTGCTGGACTACACGAACTACGAAGGCGACTACGACTTCGAGATGGGCATCGGCAAGCCGCCGGAGCACCGGGCACTCCTCGAGACGCCCGACATCCTCGTCTTGGCTTGGGGCGCAACGGTTCCGATGATCGCGCACGGGCGGGGATCATGCTCGACGAAATCACCACTTCGTACGAGAAGTGGGTGACACCCACCGAGCGCAAGACGGCAAAGGGCATCATCGCGGCGGGCAACGTCGCCGCGGTGCGGTTCACCGTCAACGGCGTGTACCAGGGGGAAACCCGCATCCAGCTGGAGCACGTCAACCGCATCGGCGACGACGCGGCGCCGGACTGGCCGTCGGGCGACCAGAACGACGTCTACCGCGTCGACATCGAGGGCACGCCAAGCATCTTCCAGGAGACGGCGTTTCGGTTCACCGACGGTTCGGGTCGCGACGCCGCGGCCGCAGGCTGCCTGGCAACCGGAATGCGTGCGCTCAACGCCGTTCCCGCCGTCAACGATCTGTCGCCTGGCTGGGTGACCGCACTGGATTTGCCACTGATCGCAGGCGTGGGCACGATTCGCTGAGGAACCGATAGGGTGGCCGTGAGATTGGATCCCGGATGGCTGATGAGGTAGGGCTGTCGGTTGGCGCGACCAACCTGACGGCGGTTGCGGTGGGCCGGACTGCGGTGACGCGGTCCGCCGTGGTGACCCTTTTCCCGAACCGGCCGCTCGAGGTCGGGCGTGCCCAGCGAGAATCCCAGGCTGAATTCCGACGAGCGTGGCCTGGTCATCTCCGACTTCGTCGACCGCGTCGGCGATCCGGTGGGCATCGTGGCGTCGGATGGCACGACGCATCGCGGTGAGGTGCTGCTCGCCGACGCGCTGAGCGCGATGCTTTATGAGGTCACCAACGGCCGCGGCGCCGGCAGGGCCCGTCGCGGTGACCTACCCGGCGCATTGGCGTCCGGCAACGGTCGATGCGCTGCGCGACGCCTTGTCGGAGATGCCCGAGTTCCGCACCGCGGCCCTGGTCTCCGACGCGACCGCAGCCCTCACCGCACTGCGGGACGATCCCGGCGTGCCGACCAGCGGGCTGGTGGCGCTGTGCGACTTCGGTGGCAGCGGAACGAGCATCACCCTGGTCGACGCCGCCAACGGCAATCAACCGGTCGGCCCGACGGTCCGGCACACCGAGTTGTCCGGCGACCTGATCGACCAGGCTGTGCTGACGCACGTCCTCTACGGCCTGTCCGATGCCGGGCTCGGTCGACGTGTCGGGCACATCCGCGATCGGCCCGCTGAGCCGACTGCGCGGGCAATGCCGGGCCGCCAAGGAACGGTTGTCGACCACGGCGGCCACCTCGCTGGTCGCCGAGCTGCCCGGGCATCGCAGCGAGGTGCGCCTGACCCGCAACGAGCTCGACGATGCGATCAGGCAGCCGCTCGCCGACTTCGCCGGCGTCCTGCAGGACACGCTGGACCGCAACGGAGTCCGGTCGGGCGATCTCGTCGCCGTCGCCTCCGCCGGTGGCGGCGCCCGCATGCCGCTGATCACGACGACGCTGTCCGAGCACTTCGGTGTGCCGGTGATCACCACTGCCGCAGCCGGAACTGACGTCGGCGATCGGCGGCGGCCTGCAGGCCGCCCGCGGCGGCATCGACGAGGGCACGGCGCCGATGGCCGAGGCCGCTCCGCCGACCGCGGCGGCGGCCGCCGCCGTGGCGGCCACGCAGATGGCGCCGGAGGTCCACCCGGAGGACATGGGGTCGAGCTGGCTCCAGGCGCTGGCCTGGTCTGAGGCCGACGACATCCCCGACGTCGCCGCCCAACCGATCCGTACGAGTACCACGGTGCGGCCACACCGACGCGATGGGCGGGCCCCGCCCCCAGATGCAGTTCAGCCGAGCCGGAAGACCGAGAGTACCAGGCGGCAGGGCGCGCCCGATGGGACTGCTGATCGGCGGGTTGATCCTGGTTCTGGCCGCGGCCGCGGTGGCGGTATGGCTGGTGCTGCGCAACAACGAGAGCACGCCGTCGCCGTCGTCCGACCGTCACCACGACGACCTCACCGGCCTGCGCCCCGCGCCGGCACGGACGCCGCCGCCGCACCGTCCGAGGCGCCGCCGCCCCCGCCGGAGGAGCCGCCCGTGACGCAGACGATCACCCGCGCGCCGGAGACGGTCACGCAGACGCGCCGCCGCCACCGCCTCCGACCAGCGAGGCGCCCCCGCCACCGCCGCCGACGTCAGAGGCGCCGCCGCCTGCGCCGGAGCCGCCGTCGTCGCCGTCGACGCCGCCGCGGTTCGTCCCGACGCTGCCCTACGAGACCATCCCGGGTCTGCCGTTCGTTCCGAGACCCGATACAGCCACCGCCGCTCCCGCGCCCTAGGCTGCCCGCATGACTCAGACGGACGGCCTGCTGTTCGATCCGAACACCTACGACCCGCAGCAGTTCGACGCCGAGACCCGGCGGCTGCTGCGCGCGACCATCGACTTCTTCGAGGATCAGGGCAAAAAGCGGCTGCTCGACGACGACCTGACGGTGAGGTGGCCCGCCGAGTTCGTCGACTTCGTCAAGCGGGAGAAGCTGTTCGCGACGTTCCTCACGCCGTCGGAGTTCGCTGACGGGGAGGCGAACAAGCGCTGGGACGCCGCCCGCAACGCGGCGCTGTCGGAGATCCTCGGGTTCTACGGGCTGACGTACTGGTACACCGAGCAGGTCACCATCCTCGGGCTCGGCCCGATCTGGCAGAGCGAGAACAAGGACGCCAAGCTCAAGGCGGCCGACGACCTCGAAGCAGGCGAGGTGATGGCGTTCGGGCTGTCGGAGCGCGAACACGGCGCCGACGTCTACAACACCGACATGGTGCTCACCCCGGCGAGCGAGGAGGACGTCGCCAACGGCATCCTCTACCGGGCGTCGGGGGAGAAGTACTACATCGGCAACGGCAACGTCGCGAGCATGGTCTCGGTGTTCGGCCGGCGCGGCGACATCGAGGGGAACGACGCCTACGTCTTCTTCGCCGCCGACAGTCGTCACGAGAACTACCACCTGATCGACAACGTCGTGCACATGCAGATCTACGTGAGCACGTTCCGGCTGGAGAACTACCCGGTGCGCGCCGAGGACATCCTGCACACCGGGGTGGAAGCCTTTGCGGCGGCGCTCAATACGGTCAACATCGGCAAGTTCAACCTGTGTACGTGTTCCATCGGGATGGTCGAGCACGCCTTCTACGAGGCGATCACGCACGCGCAGAACCGGATCCTCTACGGCAACCCGGTGACCGACTTCGCACATGTGAGGGCGAACTTCGTCGACTCCTACACGCGGCTGGTGGCGATGAAGCTGTTCAGCCAGCGTTCGGTCGACTACCTCCGCAGCGCGAGCCTGGAGGACCGGCGCTATCTGCTGTTCAATCCCGTGACCAAGGCCAAGGTCACGATGGAGGGCGAGACGATCGTGCGGGCGCTGCACGATGTCGTCGCCGCCAAGGGATACGAGAAGAACACCATGTTCCGCGAGGTGGCACAGCTCATCGGCGCGCTGCCGCGACTGGAGGGCACCGTGCATGTGAACGTCGGCCTGGTGCTGAAGTTCATGCCGAACTACATGCTCAATCCCGAAGGACTATCCGGAGATCCCGACCCGAACCGACGCCGCCGACGATGTGTTCTTCTGGAAGCAGGGACCGACGCGCGGTGCAGGCAAGGTCCAGTTCGCCGACTGGACACCGGCATACGAAAAGCACGCGAGCATCCCGAACGTGGCGCGGTTCTACGAGCAGGCCCAGGCGTTCAAGCAGTTGCTCGTCACGGCCGCGCCGGATGCCGATCAGCAGAAGGATCTGGACTTTCTGCTCAACGTCGGACACTCTGTTCTCGCTGATCGTCTACGGGCAGCTGATCCTCGAGCAGGCGGCGCTGACCGGCGTCGACGACGACATCGTCGACCAGATCTTCGACTTCCAGATCCGCGACTTCAGCACGTATGCCGTTGCGCTGCACGGCAAGCCGACCTCGACGCAGGCGCAGCAGGACTGGGCGCTCGGCGCGATTCGCAAGCCGGTCTCCGACGCGGAACGCTTCGGTCGGGTGTGGGAGCGGGTCAGGGCCTACGACGGCGCCTACGAGATGCGGCCGTAAACCAGCCAGCGCATGTCGATCGGGCAGTACTCCCGTTGAAGATCGAAGACGTCTTGGCCCGCAGTCCAATTCGGATACCAGTTCGTCGGCGGCCATGCGCCGTCGGGGAGGTTCGTCTTCTCGTAGTCGTGAACGGAGTCGTCGGCCAGCAGTGTCAGCGGTAGACCCGCCGCCGCGGTGGCCATCTCGTCGCGAGTGAACATGCTTGTGTAGGACTGCTGCCCGAGTTCACGGGTGGCGTCGTCCGGTGTGTACCCGTCATGGGCCAAGAACGCGTTGAAGAGAAAGCGGCCGTCGGGGGCCAGGCAATGGTCGGCGAGTTCGAACAGGCCGCGCAGCTGCTGCATCGTCCGGAAATCGGAAACCACTTCGGAGAGCACGATCAGCTGATAGTCCTGCCGCAGGTCATCCAGCGTCGCGAAGACGTCCCGCTGGATCACCCGCACGTCGAGTAGTTCACGGTCGGCCTCCGCGCGGATGATGTCGGCGAACTTGGGCGTCAGCTCGACCGCGTCGACCGCGTATCCACGCCGTGCCAGGCCGAGCGCGTTGCGCCCAGTGCCTGCGCCGACATCAAGGACCCGGAAATTCTTGGGATCGGTCGCCTCGCTCGCCAGCGACAGCACCCGCGCGTCCGGCTCGGTACCGAAGAAGGGCGGCTGGCGGATGCCGATCCAGTTCTCGTAGGCGCCCTCGATGGTCCACCACTCGGGCTTGATGTGGTAGTTCAGCAGCTGGCTGGAGGGAGCGTTGTACGAGATGGTGATCATCGAACGCGGCGAGGCCGCGTACGCCTGCGCCAGCTGATCGGCGAGCAGCGCCTTCAGATGAGCGAGCTCTTCAGCCGTGAACTTCCTGCCGACAGCGGCAAAGATCGTGTCGCACATCGCCGCGTACTCGTCGATCAAGCCAGGGACGGCGGGCAGTTGGATCTGCCCCGTGGCACCCGACCGGCGATACAACTGCCTGACGATGGATGCGCGCAGTTGCGTCTCGTCGGCCGATGTCATTTGGTCCTCCGTTGTTTGGTTAGTACCAGACTGGCAAAAGGGATCTGCATCTGTTCGGGTGCGGCGGCCAGCCGCTCGGTGATACCGGCTTCCAATTGGTCGAAGAACTGCTGCGACCGAGGGTCGACGCGGCCGCCGGCCAGTGCGGTCGCCAACGTCGGAAACACCGAAGCCCTGACGAACGCTGCCCACAGAGCGCCGAAAGCGGTTGCGTCATGGTCGACTTGATATTGCGCCCAGAACCGGTCCTCGGCGTCGAAGATCTCCAGATGTTCGATCGACAGCCGTTCGAATCGGCCCGACGGTGCGAACGGCGCCAGGAAGTCCGCCTCCCGGCGTCCCACTGTCGGCAGGCACATGCGGTGCACTTCGTCCTCGGTCAGCAGGCCGGTGGCGGTCAGTTCGGAGAGCGTGTCCACCAAGCGCGCTGAGCAGCGGGCGGTAGCCGAACTCGCCGTCCTCGTCGAGGGCCATCGTCAGCACCACCAGTTGGCCGCCGGGACACAGTTCTCGACCGCGGAAGGCGACGAACTCGTGCCAGTCGTGCGCAGCCTGTTTCGCGTAGGCCGTGCGCACATCTTCGTCGGCGCTGTAGGCGACCTGGACGTGGTCGGGGATCGGCGCAGGGACCCGCCGCAACCATTGGATCGCCCACGACGACCAACCCAGATGCACGCTGTTGGACGGAATGATCTGGCTGTAGAACGACCGCCCGACGGCGGAGGCGAACGTCGCGCCATCCTTGTGGAGATAGCGAGTCCGGATCGTCGGCCAGGGTTTCGAACAGCACGGTGAAGTTGTTGTCCGGCACATCGGTGTGCACGACGAGGACCGAGTGTTCGGGCCGGGTCCGGTTGCGTAACAACGGGAGTGCCGCCGAGATCGGCAGCAGGGAGTTGTGCCCGGTCGATGCGCCGTAGTCGGCGATGACGATCGGCTGGGGTGGCCGGGGGAGCGGGACGGCGTCGGCGGCCTGTTCGAAAAGCGCTATCGCCGGACGCAATCCGGCGGCCTGCAGCCGCGAGCTGACGGTGTAGGTCTCGCTGTCCATCGGCTCGGGCCGAACGACCACGCTCGACTCGGGCACGGCTGACCCCTCGTCGGACATGGCGACCACGGTAGTCGCCGTCGGCGCCCAGACCGGTCAGTTCGGCTTCGGGTATGTCACCCCGGTGAGTTGCTCGGACAGTTCCCAGAGCCTGCGGCCGTCGGCCTCGTTCTTGGCGCGGTCGGGGATCTTGGCAGCGGTGACGCCGCCGCCCGCCAATTCGAACAGGCCGCGTGGGCCGTAGTAGGCGCCGCCCTCGGCTTCGGGCGACACCGCCGCATACAGCGCGGGCAGAATGCCCTCGTCGATCTCCTGCCATACGAACGGCGTCAGCCGCCGGCTGATGCCGGTAGAACCGCTCCAGGAGCGTCGGGTTGTCCCTGCCCTGCGAGGGGCCGCTGAGCTGCAGGTTCGTCTTGGTCAGGCCCGGATGCGCGGCGTTGGACACGACTCCCCAGTCGGCCCGCTTGCTTCTGCGGTCGAACTCGAAGGCGAACATCAGGTTCGCCGACTTCGACTGCGAGTAGGCCTGGGTCGGGTTGTAGCGCTTCTCCCATTGCAGGTCGTCGAATTTGATGCCGCCCATTCGGGCCGCCGAGCTGCTCAGCGACGTGACACGGGGGTCGTCGGCGGCGCGAAGCAACGGCAGCAGGTGGCCGGTCAACGCGAAGTGGCCGAGATGGTTGCTGCCGAACTGCAGCTCGAATCCGTCGGCCGTGGTTTGGCGTTCGGGCGGCTGCATGACGCCGGCGTTGTTGATCAGGATGTCGATCGGCCTGCCTTCGGCGTTGAGCTCCTCGCCGAGCGCGGCGACGCTGGCCAGCGACGAAAGGTCGAGGCTCTTGATGGTCAGCTTGGCGTCGGGCACCTTGGCGCGGATCTCCTCGACGGCGGCTTCGCCTTTGGCGCGGTTGCGGATGGCCATCACCACGTCGGCGCCTGCGGCCGACAGTCGGGTGGCGAGCCCGAGGCCGAGGCCGGAGTTCGCGCCGGTGACGACGGCGAGCTTTCCGGACAGGTCGGGGACGGTGACGGTGAGGTCATTGCGGGCCATGAAGGTCACTCCTTGTCGGTGGATAACCGAACCATAACGAACCAGTGGTCTGATAACAAGAGCCCAGCGGTCTGATATCTTGTGAGCCGTGGGACGGGCTTTCAGCGGGCGCGCCGACCCGAGCAGATGGCGGCTCGGCGTACGGCGATCCTGGAGGTCGCCCGGACGATGCTGACCGAGAAGGGCGTCGGCGACATCAGCCTGCGGGAACTGTCCGACCGGGTCGGGCTGGCGAAGTCCAACGTGCTGCGCTACTTCGACAGCCGCGAGGCCGTCTTCCTGGAGGTCCTGGACGAGGAATGCGCAGGCCTGGCTAGCCGAGCTGGACGTCGTCTCGGTCGGCCGCGAAGCCGGAAACCCAACTACACCAACGAGATCCGCGTCGCGACGGCGATCGCGGACTCGCTCGTTGCCCGGCCGCTGCTGTGCGAGCTGCTCGGATCGATGGCAGGGGTGCTGGAGCGCAATATCTCGGCGCGACTTCGCCAGGGACTTCAAGGCCCGCGCGACGGCGAGAACCTTGGCGCTGTCCGAGCTGGTCGGCCGCCAACTGCCGTGGCTGCCGGCGGGCTTCTCCGACTTTCTTCGCCGAGGGCGCGCTGACGCTGACGGCGGGCATGTATCCGTTCTCGGTGCCGACCGAACCAGTGCGCTCGGCGATGGCGGAGATGGGTTTTCCCGACCCGCGCAGCGGTTCGTCGAGGGCCTGCGCGCCGGGCTGACCACTTGGCTGATTGGCGCGGCGGCGCAAAGCGAGGCGTGACAGACTGCGCGCAATGACTGGCCGACGGTACGGCGCCGCGGATTTTCGTCATCGCCGCGATCCTGACATTGGTGGTCGCCGGCGTCGGGTTCATCGTGACGATCGTGCTGAACGCGTTCGTCCTGGACAAGTACAACGCCTACGGCGAGGTGCCGATCCCGGGAACGGGCAGCCTGCACCTGCCTGCGGGCGAAGTGACGGTCAGCTTCCACACCCGGATCATCGGCAGTCCCAGTGGCGGCGGCTTGCCCGTCCCGCCCTTGGGACTGACGATCATTCCGCCCGAAGGGGTGCCGGACCCACAGGTCACCGAAAGCTACGGCGACGACAACCACCGTCAACAACGACGCCCGCATGCGGGTGTGGGTGGTGCAGATTCCGGCAGAGGGCACCTACGACATCACGACCACGGCCAGGTCAACGGGTACATCAACCCGCGACTGGCGTTCGGGCACGACGCTTCGTACGGCTGGCTGGCGTGGGCGTTCGCCGGCGCTGTTCGTCGTCGGCCTTCTCGAGCTGACCGGCGGCGATCATGTGGGCCGTCCGGGCGGGCAAGAAGGCGCCGGCCCCGTCGCACCGCACGAACTGCTGAACGTCCGAGCCGAAACGTACCTCCGCCGATCGGCGCGGCACCCAGTACACGCCCTCAGCGGACGGGATCCGGATCGAGCAGCTCAAAAACCTGGCCGCCCTGCGCGATTCGGGCGCGCTGACCGAAGACGAGTTCCAGGCCGAGAAACGCCGGATCCTCACAGACTGACGGGCCACAGCAGTCAGCTGCACGTGCGAGACTCAGTTGCCGCGCGCCACCCATTCGTCGTAGTGCACGATTTCGTCGCCGATGGTGGTGGAGTCGCCATGGCCGGTGTAGACGACGGTGTCGCCGGGCAGCTTGCCCAGCCGGCCCGAGATCGAGTCCAGGATGGTCGGGAAGTCGGAGTACGACCGACCGGTCGCGCCCGGCCCGCCCTCGAACAGGGTGTCGCCGCTGAACACCGCGCCCAGCTCCGGTGCATACCAGCACACCGAGCCCGGCGAGTGCCCCGGCGTGTGCAGGGCACGCAGCTCGGTACCGGCGACGCGCAGCGTCTCGTCATCACCGACCGCGCGGAAATCCTTGTCCGGATGCGTCATTCGCCACAGCACGTCATCGGCGGGATGCAGCAGCACCGGCGCGTCCAGCGCATCACCCAGCTCGGGCGCGACGGTCACGTGGTCGTTGTGACCGTGGGTGCACACCACCGCCACCACGTTGCGCCCGCCGACGGCCTTCACGATCGGGTCCGCGTCGTGCGCGGCGTCGAACACCACGACGTCGTTCTCGTCGCCGACGATCCAGATGTTGTTGTCGACTTCCCAACTGCCGCCGTCGAGTTCGAAGGTGCCGTGGGTGACGACGCGATGGATCGGGCCGCCGTTCACTTCCACACCACCACTGAGCGCAGCACCTCACCGGCGTGCATCTTGTGGAACGCGTCCTCGATGTCGTCGAGGCCGATGCGTTCGGAGACGAACTTCTCCAGCGGCAGCCGGCCCTGCAGGTACAGGCTGATCAGAGTGGGGAAGTCGCGCTCGGGCAGGCAGTCGCCGTACCACGACGACTTCAGCGAACCGCCGCGGGAGAAGAAGTCGACCAGCGGCATCTCCAGCTTCATGTCCGGCGTCGGAACACCAACCAGCACAACGGTTCCCGCCAGATCACGGGCGTAGAATGCCTGCTTCCAGGTCTCCGGGCTGCCGACGGCGTCGATCACCACATCGGCGCCGTTGCCGTCGGTGAGGTCCTGGATGGTCTCCACCGGATCGAGCTCGAGGGCGTTGATGGTGTGGGTGGCGCCGAAATCGCGCGCCCAGTCCAGCTTCTTGTTGTCGGTGTCGACCGCGATGATCCGCTTGGCGCCCACCAGGTTGGACGCCGGCGATCGCGGCGTCGCCCACACCGCCGCAGCCGATCACCGCGACCGTGTCGTCCCGGTTGACCGCGCCGGTGTTGATCGCCGCGCCGATGCCGGCCATCACGCCGCAGCCCAGCAGTCCGGCCACTGCCGGGTCGGCCTCGGGATCGACCTTCGTGCACTGGCCCTCGTGCACCAGCGTCTTGTCGACGAACGCGCCGATGCCCAGCGCAGGCGTCAGCTCGGTGCCGTCGGTCAGCGTCATCTTCTGCGCGGCATTGAACGTGTCGAAACACAAGTGCGGGCGACCCCGCTTACACGCCCGGCACTCGCCGCACACCGCGCGCCAGTTCAGGATCACGAAGTCGCCCGGCTCGACATGTGTCACGCCCTCGCCGACCGACTCGACGAGGCCGGCGGCCTCGTGGCCGAGCAGGAACGGGTACTCGTCGTTGATGCCGCCCTCGCGGTAGGTCAGGTCGGTATGGCAGACGCCGCAGGCTTGGATGTCGACAACGACCTCGCCCGGTCCCGGATCGGGGACGACCACATCGACCACCTCGACGGGCTCGCCCTTCTTTCGTGAGATCACTCCGCGCACTGTTTGACCCATGAGTCAAACCTTAAACCTGCCGTTGTCCTAGCGGCACAGTCGGACGAGGGCGCAGGCAATGCCCGGATCTTTGACCGATGCGTTGCTGGTGTGCGGCGAGGCTGGCCATGTTGGCGCGGCTCGGCCTCACGAACAAGGGACAGATGCCAGCGACATTTCTCCGGGCAAACCGATAAAGGGGCGGGGGACAGCAGGGCCCGGTAACGCCCATCCCCGGGGCACCTCTGCGCGGTCACGGTTACGGCGCGAATTTGCTCAGAAAAAAGTGAGGGAATTGCGTTCGGCCCAACGCGGTCGCGCCAACAAAGGAGAGAAGACCATGACAATCAACCAACCGGCGACACTGCTGGTCGCCACGGCTGCAATGGTGATCGGGGCGTTCGGCGCTGCCGCGCCTGCCCAAGCCGCTGAGCGCGTCCGTCGGGACCGACCCCTGACGTTGCCACCAAGAATGGTCCACCGCAACCAATTCCATCATCGAGATGGCCCGTAAGCAGGCGCTGGACAAGAACGGTGGGGGCATCATCGGCGCGTCCGGATGCACAACCAACCTCGTGGTCGACCCGGCGCCGCCTGCCGAACCACAGCCTGTCGCCTATGACCATGACAACGATGGGCTGTCCAAATCTTGGCGGGACGCGTCCGTGACTCGATAGTGGAACGCTGGACTCATGATGCCGGTCCTCTATCTCAGTCACGGCGCGCCACCGTTGGTCGACGATGAACTGTGGGTGTCGCAGCTCGCCGCATGGGCCGACGAACTTCCGGTCCCGAACGCGATCCTCGTTGTCTCCGCGCACTGGGAGGCCGCGCCTCTGACGATCGGCTCCACCACCACCGAAACGCCGCTGACGTACGACTTCTGGGGATTCCCCGAGCACTACTACGACGTCACCTACGACGCGCCGGGCGCGCCGGAGCTGGCGGCCACCGTCGAACAGTTGATGCCCGATCGCGAGCCCGTCGCCCATGACCAGGACCGCAGGCTCGACCACGGCGCGTATGTCCCGCTGACCGTCATGTATCCCGACGCCGAAATTCCGGTGCTGCAGATTTCGATGCCGACTCTTGACCCGCAGCGACTGCTGCGCCTCGGCGCGCGGCTTCGTCCTCTACGCGACGACGGTGTGCTGCTGATCGGGTCCGGATTCACCACACACGGCCTGCCGTTCCTGGAAGACCCGTCGCCGCAGGCCACCCCGCCGGGATGGTCGGTCGAGTTCGACGGCTGGGCCGCCGAGCGGTTCGCCGCCGGAGATCTCGACACGCTCATCGATTTCCGGAACACGGCGCCGGGGATGCCGTACGCGCATCCCACGATCGAGCACTTCGCGCCGCTGTTCGTGGCGCTCGGCGCCTCGGGCGACCCGGAGCAGCACCCCGTCAGGTCATCGACGGCTACTGGATGGGTCTGGCGAAACGGTCGATCGAACTCGCCTGACCGATAACAATCAACCCATCGAACCGAGCACTCGCGCAGACACGCAGACGGCGCTGCTGATGGCGGCGCGAAGCGCGCATGGCCAACGGGCCTGGCACGAGAGTTACGAAGCCTTCGCCCGCGCAGGCGAGATCGCCCCCCTTGGCACCGACGACCTCGACGCCCTCGCGGCCGCCGCATGGCGACTCGGTCGATGCAAGGAATCGGTTCGAATCTCCGAGCAGGTCTTCAAGCAGCTTTCCCGCAGCGATCCCACGGCGGCGGCGATGAAGGCGGTCGACGTCGCGCTGGCCTGGCTTACCCGCGGGGATTTCAACATCGGTCAAGGCTGGATGAACCGGGCACGTCGCCTGTTGGAAGACGCGCCGGAATGCCCGACCATCGGCTACCTCGCCTACCTCGACGCTTTCATCGCGTCGTGCGCCGGAGACTCCGCTGCGCTTCAGCGGCAGGTCAGCACCCTTCGGGAGATGTCCGTGCGGCTGGACACCCCCGCAATGTCGTCCCTCTGTCTGGTTGTCGAGGCCCTTGCCGCGATCGGCGAGGCGAGGATGGCCGACGCATTCGGCCTGCTTGACGAGGCCATGCTGACAGTACTGACCGACGAGATCCCGATCGAATGGGCCGGTGACATCTACTGCCTCGTCCTGCATCAGTGCAACCGAGTGGCCGACCTCCCCCGCATGCGCGCATGGACGCAGTCAATGGAGCGATGGTGTGACGAACTTCGCCGCGGTGGCCGTACGGCGGAGTGTGCGAGATGCACCGACTGCAATTGCTGACCGCGACCGACGATTATCGGCAGATCGAGGACAAATTGTTCGCGACGAGCCGCAAGCTGGAGGACATCAACACCTTCGCGGCCGCCGAGGGCTTCTACGAACTCGGTGAGATACGCAGGCTGCGGGGCGATGTCGATGGCGCCCTCGCGGCGTTCTCTCAGGCGCGTTCGCTGGGCGTCGACCCGCAACCGGGCGAGGCGCTCTTACTGTGTCGGCAAGGCGACAGCGCAGCCGCGTGGACCGCGCTGCAGGCGTCGCTGGCTTGGCAGGACCAGGTGGGCCGAATGCGCTTGTTGCGCGCCGCGGTCGAGGTTGCGATTGTTCGCGACAGCGTAGATGAGGCCGAGACGCATTGCCGCGAACTCGAAACCGGCGCAGACGCTTTCGGCACTCCGGGGTTCAAGGCCTGGGCGGCGCACGCGCGAGGGGCGGTCTTGGTGCGGCGAGCTGAGCACGGCCCGGCGCTCGATGTGCTGCACGTGGCACTGCGCGAATACCGAACACAGCAGTGTCGCTATGAAACGGCCGAGGTCTACGACTTGATGGCGACTGCTCATAGCGCATTGGGGGACAACGATCTTGCGGCTGCACACGCGGCCACCGCGCAAAGCATCTACGACCAGCTCGGCCTGGAAACCCCACGGACCTCCGGCCTGCCCGCCCGGGGTGGCCTGACGAAGCGGGAGATCGAGATACTGGCCCGGATCGCCAGTGGAGCGACCAACAAGGAAGTGGCCGATCAGATCTTCATCAGCGAGAAGACCGTCGGGCGTCATTTGGCCAACATCTACTCCAAGCTCGGCGTCTCGTCGCGGACCGCGGCTGTGACATGGGCGTATGCCAACAACGTGTTGCGGTCGACGGATTGAATCCGCCTCAACGTCTGCATCATTCGCACCATGTGGCCGTCCGCGAAGACACATGATTTGCCCGATGATGACGAATTGCCTGCGGCGTTACCGTGAATCAGGACTCATAACCACGCGATCAGGAGACTTCAATGACCACCATCGACACGCACTCCTCGAGCAAGCGACGGCCCTTGCCGCAGACCACCGGCGACGGCCTGTTCGTCACCGACGGAGGTCTGGAGACGGAGCTGGTCTTCCACGACGGAATCGACCTGCCGTGCTTTGCGGCCTTCCCGCTGCTCGACGACCCCGATCACCGCGCCCGGCTGCGGCGCTACTACGACGGGTACCTCGACATCGCGCGCAAACATAACGCCGGCTTCGTGGTGGAAACGCCGACATGGCGTGCGAATCCAGACTGGGCCGGTCAGCTCGGGTACTCGCTCGAGCAGCTCGACGCCGCCAACCGCTCGGCAGTGGCGCTGGCAGAGGAGGTCGGGACGGCCGCGGCGGCCGAGGGCATCACCGCCGTGGTGAGCGGATGCGTCGGCCCGCGCGGCGACGGCTACGACCCGGGTGCCGCGATGACGGCCGACGAGGCCCAGCGTTACCACGCCGTGCAGATCGGCACCTTTGCCGACACTTCTGCCGACCAGGTCACCGCGATCACGATGACCAATGCGGAGGAAGCCATCGGCATCGTGAAAGCCGCTGCAGCGGCGGGTATTCCGTCCGCGATCTCATTCACCGTGGAAACCGACGGCAGGCTCCCGACGGGCCAGCCGCTGCACGAGGCGATCGAACAGGTGGACGCGGCGACCGACGCCCGCGCCGCCTACTTCATGGTCAACTGCGCCCACCCCACACATTTCGCACGCGCGCTGGAACAGGGTGGGGACTGGCACAAACGGGTCGTCGGCCTGCGCGCGAACTCCTCGGCGAAAAGCCACGCTGAGCTCGACGAGGCAACCGAACTCGACGAGGGCAACCCAACAGAGCTCGGCGCCCAGCACGCCGCGCTGCAGAACCAACTCCCGGCGGTGAGGGTGCTCGGCGGATGCTGCGGAACGGACACGCGTCATGTGGCCGCGATCGTCTCGGCATGGGGGACGAACTAGGCTCCTGTCGATGTCTGCCCTCGACGGGATCGCCGACTGGCCGGTGAAGGCCGCCGCGGCGGCCGTGGTCGGGCCGTCGGGTGTGCTGGCCGAGCACGGCGACACCGCGTATCGCTTTGCGCTGGCATCGGTGACGAAACCGTTGGTTGCCCGCGCCGTGCAGGTCGCGATCGAGGAGGGTGTGGTCGAGCTCGACACCCCCGCGGGTCCACCGGGCTCCACGGTGCGTCACTTGTTGGCGCACGCATCCGGCTATTCGATGAACTCCGACGAGACGACATCGCCGCCGGGCAAGCGCCGGGTGTATTCCAACTACGGCTTCGGCGTTGCGGCCGAAGCGGTGGCGAAGGAGGCGGGCATCGATTTCGGTCGCTACCTGGCCGAGGCGGTGTTCGAGCCGCTCGGCATGGCGTCCAGCGAACTCGAAGGGGGTTCGCAGGCGGCTGGCTATCGGCGCCTCGTCGACCGTGGCGGATCTGGCGGTCTTCGCTGCTGACCTGCTGCTACCCGAGCTGGTGTCATCCGAGATGCACGACGAGGCCACTGCTGTGCAGTTCCCGGGGCTGGACGGCGTGTTGCCGGGATTCGGGGTGCAGCGGCCCAACGACTGGGGCCTGGGCTTCGAGATCCGTGACGGCAAGTCGCCGCATTGGACCGGGTCGGCCAATTCCGGCCGCATTACGGGCATTTTGGCCAGTCAGGGACGTTTCTCTGGGTTGATCCAGAGCGCGGGCTTGCCCTCGTCGCGCTGACCGACCGCGACTTCGGCGACTGGACCTACGCCCGCTGGCCCGAGCTCTCGGACGCCGTCATCGCCGAATTCGGCAGCAAATAGCCCGGGGACTAGCGCAACAGGGGCCTCACAAGGCACAATAGGCACGTACGACACAACTGCAGCTCATTTTCATCCGCCAGGTCGTTGGGGAAGACGTCCCTCGTGGAGCCGAAGGAGCAGCAGATGCGTGCGTCAAACCAGTTCGCCGACTCGACGTCGGGCGTGGTTTACATCCACGCCTCGCCCGCGGCCGTGTGCCCGCATGTCGAGTGGGCGCTGTCGTCGGCCCTCCAGTCGAGGGCGAACCTGACCTGGACTCCGCAGCCGGCGATGCCCGGCCAGCTGCGCGCCGTCACCAACTGGGTGGGGCCCGTCGGCACCGGCGCACAGCTCGCCAACGCGCTGCGCTCATGGTCGGTGTTGCGGTTCGAGGTGACCGAGGACCCAAGCGCCGGGGTGGACGGCCACCGCTTCTGCCACACCCCGCAGCTCGGGTTGTGGACCGGCGCGATGAGCGCCAACGGTGACGTGATGGTCGGCGAGATGCGGTTGCGGACGCTGATGGCGTCCGGCGCGGACACCCTGGCCGCCGAACTCGACTCGGTGCTCGGCACCGCATGGGACGAAGCCCTCGAGGCGTATCGCAGCGACGGGGACACCGGCGAGCTGACCTGGCTCAACCGCGGCGTGGGCTAAACCAGCCAGACCTCCGCATAGCGGACCCGGAATCTCCGCGTTTCCGCTGATGTTTTGCTGCACCTGGGCGCCGCATGCTGGCTAGCATGAGCGAACCACAGGCGGGGACGCCGCCGTTGAACTGGAGCGACCTGGGCGTGAGCGATCTGCCGACAGGAACGGTCACCCTGCTGCTCGCCGATGTCGAGGACTCGACGCAGCTGTGGGAGACGCAGCCCGATGAAATGACCGCCGCGATTGCGTTGCTGGACCGCACGCTGGCCCAGCTATTGGCAGCCCATGGCGGGGGACGCCCGGTCGAACAGGGCGAGGGAGACAGCTTCGTGCTCGCTTTCGCCCGAGCCAGCGACGCGGTGGCGTGCGCTCTGGAGCTGCAGCGTGCACCGCTGGCGCCGATCCGGCTGCGTATCGGCGTGCACACCGGTGAGGTCCAGCTTCGCGACGAGGCAAACTACGTGGGGCCGACGATCAATCGAACCGCACGTATTCGCGATTTGGCCCACGGCGGCCAGACCGTGATGTCCGGTGCCACCGAAGAGATGGTCTTCGACCGCCTTCCGCCAGAGTCGCGGCTAGCCGATCTCGGCAGTCACGAGCTACGAGGGGTGGCTCGTCCCGAGCGGGTAGTGCAACTGTGCCATCCCGATATTCGCAATGAATTTCCGCCCCCGCGAACCTCGAAAACTTCTGAGATGCATAACCTTCCCGCGCAGCTGACTCGCTTCGTCGGCCGGGCCGCGCAGATGGCCGATGTGCGCAAGCTCCTAACAGACAACCGATTCGTCACGCTGATCGGCGCGGGCGGGGCGGGCAAGACGCGCCTTGCCGTCGAGATTGCGGCCCGGTTCGAAGCCGATTTCCACGACGGCGTGCGGTATGTGGATCTGGCGCCCGTCACCCACTCTGAAGTGGTGCCGGTCGCGGTGGCCCGGGCGTTGGGTCTGCCGGATCAGCTTGCCCGCTCGGCGACCGAAACAATTGTCGGTTCGGTGGGCGATCGAGAGATGCTGCTTGTACTGGACAATTGCGAGCACCTGCTCGACGCCGTTGCAGTCTTTGCGACCGAACTCCTTGGCACTTGCCCGGTGGTGAAGCTTTTGGCGACGAGCCGCGAGCCGGTCAACGTGCCCGGTGAGGTGACATTCTTGGTGCCGTCGCTGTCCCTGGCAGACGAAGCGATCGAGTTGTTCGCCGATCGCGCCCGCCGGGTGCGTCCCGACTTCAACGTGACCGACGACAACGCTTCGACTGTGACCGAGATCTGTCGCCGGCTTGACGGCATGCCGCTTGCGATCGAACTGGCTGCCGCGCGGGTGCGAGCCTTGTCGTTGGGCGAGATCGTCGGCAGTCTGCACGACCGCTTCCGCTTGTTGACGGGCGGTGCGCGCACGGCGGTACGTCGTCAGCAGACCTTGCGCGCGTCGGTGGACTGGTCTCACGCATTGCTCACCGAGCCTGAGCGAACCCTATTCCGTCGTCTCGCTGTCTTCCTTGGCGGGTTTGACCTCGACGCCGCGCAAGCAGTGGCCGGCAGCTCCGAAGTGGAGCGTTATCAGGTTCTGGACCAGCTTTCCCTACTCGTCGACAAATCACTCGTTGTGGCCGAAAGCAACTCAGGCACAACGCGCTACCGCTCCCTTGAGACAGTTCGACAGTACGCGCTGGAGAAGTTGGGTGAATCCGGTGAAGCCGATGATGTTCGAGGCCGCCACCGCGATCATTACACGTCGCTTGCGACGTTGCTCGACGCGCCGGCGCGGAGCGGCCATGAGGAGCGCGTCGACCAGATGGAAGGCGAGATCGACAACCTCAGAAGCGCATTCGGCTGGAGCCTGGAAATCGGTGACACTGGCAGGGCGTTGGAGCTCGCCTCGTCGCTGCAGCCGCTATGGCAGACACGGGGACGTATAGGCGAAGGGCTGGCGTGGCTCGCGACCGGCCTGGCGCAGGCGCAGAACGTCGAACCCGTCATTCGTGCCCGCGCCTTTGCGGACAACGCCCTCCTGTTGGCGTGGGTCGGAGTGACTGGCGACATTGACCAGGCCCAGCAGGTTCTCGCGACGGCCCGTGAATGCGGCAACAAGGCCTTGTTGATCCGAGCGCTTATTGCGTGCGGCTCAATGACCAGCCACGATCAAGACGTTTCGCGGGCGTACTTCGATGAGGCGTGTCGCCTTTCTCGCGAACTCGGAGACTCATGGGTGTTGAGCCAGACTCTAGCCCGGCAGGCCATGGCTGAAATGATGTTCGGCAATGCGGCGGGGGCGCGGGTCCCAGTCGCGGAAGCGGTGCAGGTTGCCGAGGGGATTGGAGACCGGTATACGTTGCGGCACTGCCGTTGGATACAAGGCTGGACAATCGTTGCCGAGGGAGATTTCGCCGGTGCAATCGCTCAGTATGACCAGGTGATCGCGGAGGCCGGCGCGGCACACGATGCATTGTTGGCGACATATGGCCTAATACTGAAGGGCTACGCGCAGGCCTATCTGGCGGATGCCAGCGGCGCTCGAGCGTGTGCCGACGCGGTGTTGGCCAACGCCACCGAGCTGGGCGGGTATTTCGAGGGCACGGGGTATGCAACGGTCGGGGTCGCTTGTCTCGCAAGCGGGGATGCGACGGGTGCGTGTCAAGCGTACGAGGCCGCGCAGTCGCGCACCGGCATGCACCTGCAGTCCGGTACTAACTACGCATGGTGGGCGCTGGCGCCGTTGGCATGCGGCGATCTCGCCACGGCGAGGCGATGGGCCGACGATGTCCTCGCGGTTACGACCGGGGGCTACCGGATAGTCCCATTGACAACGAGCGCACGAATCGAGATTGCGCGGGGCGATGTTGCTCGCGCCGAACGAGAGGCTTACGACGCGCTGACGATCGGCGCGGAGACTGGAACTGTCATAGAACTGCCAAACACGTTGGAAGTCATCGCCGAGCTTGCGGCGAACTCCGGGAGCAACCGCGAGGCCGCTCGACTCTTCGGCGCAGCCGATGCTGTCCGGCAACGCACGGGCGAAATCAGGTTCAAGGTTCTTGACGCCGAGTACGACGCAGCGGTCGCAACGCTTCGAGAAGCCATGGACAAGGGCGACTTCAACGCCGCCTGGAAGGAAGGCGCCGGACTGACCACAGACGAAGCGATCGCCTACGCGAAGCGCGGCCGGGGCGAACGTAGACGGCCCGAGAGCGGTTGGGCGTCACTGACTCCCACCGAACTCGATGTGGTCAAACTTGTCGGCGACGGCCTTGCGAATAAAGATATCGCCATACGGCTGTTCATCTCGCCCCGCACCGTGGAGTCGCATCTGCGCCACGTGTACAGCAAGCTTGGACTTAGTTCGCGTGTGCAGCTGGCGCAAGAATTTTCAGCGCGCCGCTGACCGCCGACACCTCGACAGGCAGCGGGCAGACGAACTCGCCGTCGGCGTATGCGTTGATGCCGGGGGAGTCGACGGTGATCGTGCGGGCCCGCGCAGTGCGCACCTCGTCGAGGTCGATGTGGGTGCCCTTGAACACGGTGGGGAACAGCCGAATCAGGCGGGTGCGCGACGCCGACATCACCATCGTCGCGTCGAGTTGCCCATCGGTCGGATCGGCATTCGGACAGATCCGCATGCCGCCGCCGTAGGTCTTGGTGTTCCCGAACGCGGCGAGGGTGAGGTCCGTGACGAGTTCCTCGCCATCGAAGGACAACCGGAACGGCAACAGTCTCAGCTTGGACAGTTCGGCGACCATCGCCACGTTGTAGCGCATCCGGCCGTGTGGCCACCGCATCCGGTTGGTGCGGTCGGTGACCAGCGAGTCGAATCCGGCCGCCATCACGGTGCCGAACCACCTGTCGGTTCCATCCGCACCGATGATGCGGCCCAGGTCCACCGTCTCGACGACCCCGTCGACAACGACGTCGGCCGCTGCTTCGGGATTCTTTGTGGGGATGCGGAATTCGCGCGCATGGTCATTGCCCGTTCCCGAAGGGATGATGGCGAGCGGTATATCGGTCTGTGCGAGCACCTGCAGCGCGAGCGCAATGATGCCGTCACCGCCGACGACCACGAGCGCGTCCATGCCTCGGTCGAGGGCGCCATCGACGAGCCGCCGCGCATGCTCGGCGTCGGTTCCCGCGATGGCGACGACGTCGACGCCGCGCTGGTGTAACTGGGCGACGGCCCGTTCGGCCGCGTGCGGCGCACTGCCGTGTCCCGATGCCGGATTGGTCAACATCGTGACCCGACCGATCGTCACGGAATCAGCTTGCCAGGGTTGAGGATTCCGGCCGGATCAAGCGTCGCCTTGACCGCACGCAGCACCTGGACGCCAAGGTCGCCCACCTCATCGCGCATCCATGGCCGGTGATCGGCACCGACCGCGTGATGATGGGTGATCGTTGCGCCGGTGCGCATCATCGCGTCCGACGCGGCGGTCTTCGCCTTGCGCCACTGCTCGATCGGATTGCCCCGCTGCCCGGCCACGACGGTGAAGTAGAGCGACGCACCCGTGGGATACACATGCGAAATGTGGCACAGCACCAATGCCGGAGTGCCGGTTTCGGCCAGGGCGGTGGTCAGGGCCTCGGTCACCGCGGACTTCAACGCGGGAACGTTCGACCAGTTGGTGGCGGTCTCGAGGGTCTCGCACAACGCTCCCGCGGACAGCAGCGAGTCGCGAAGGTACGGCGCATTGAAGCGGCCGTGTTCCCATGCGTGCGCCGGAGCCTCGCCGAGCGAGGTGCCGCCCTTGGCCTCGAGAAGTGCGCGGGTTTCGGCGTGTCTGCTTTCTGCGTGCGCCTCGGTGCCCTCGAAGACGGTGATCGCCAGGCAGCCGCCGGTGATGGTGTTCTCCCCGATGTTGTCGGTGGTGGCCAGGTTGACGCCGGTCTCGGCTTCGTCCGAGAGTCGGAGAACCGTTGGGCCCGTGCCTGTTTGGGCGACCGCGCGCAGAGCGTCGGCGCCGGTGGCGAAGTCGGGGAACGACCACGCCTCGTAGCGGGTGGCTGCAGGCGCCGGGTGAACGCGCACGCGGACGCGGGTGATGATGCCGAAGACGCCCTCCGAGCCGATCAACAACTGGCGCAGGTCCGGCCCCGCCGCGGACTCCGGTGCCCTGCCGAGGTCGAGCACGCCCGCCGGTGTCACCGCGCGCAGACCGCGGACCATGTCGTTGAATCGGCCGTATCCCGCGGAATCCTGCCCGGATGATCGTGTCGCGGCGAAGCCGCCGATCGTCGCGAACTGGAAGCTCTGCGGGAAGTGCCCGAGCGAGAATCCGCGCGCGCCGAGCAGGCGTTCGGCCTCCGGCCCGGTGACGCCAGCGCCCAGCTCGGCTTCGCCGGAGACCTCGTCGAGGGAGTGCAGTTCGTCGAGCCTGCGCAGGTCGAGCGAGATCACGGCCTTGAACTGACCGCGAACCGGGTCGAGGCCGCCGACCACGCTGGTGCCGCCGCCGAACGGCACGACGGCGATGCTGCGCTGCTCGCACAGCCGCAGGATCGCGGCGATCTGGTCCTCGTCGCCGGGCAGCAGAACCGCATCCGGCGCATCCTGGACTCCCGGGTCCCGCCGTCGCAGCAGGTCCAGTGTGGATTTGCCGCCCGCCCGCAGCAGCCTGGCGCGATCGTCGATGCCGCAGTACCCGGCACCGACAATCTCGGACAGCGCGTCGCGATCTGCGGGTGACAGCGCGGATGGCCGAAGCTTGACCTGGGCCGGCTCCAGCTCGGCGAGCGGTGCACCCCCGACCCCCAGCGCCTGCTCGAGCAGGCCGCGAATCCCATCGGAGAGCGGCTTCGCTGCGTGCGGGTCGCCCCAGGCGTCCCATTTCATGGGGGTAGGAGGGCGGTTGGGGTCATCCGGACGAGTCATGCGTTACAGTATTACATATGTTGTCAATCAGTAACGAAGTTTCGCCGGACATCGGGGACCGGATTCTCGATGCCGCCGCGGGCTGCGTGCTGGCCTACGGGGTGGACCGGGTTACGCTCGCCGAGATCGCCCGCAGGGCAGGGGTGAGCCGGCCAACCATCTACCGCCGATGGCCGGACACGAAGGCGCTGCTGGCCGCCCTGTTGACGGCGCGGATCGTCGGAGTGCTGCGCGACCTGCCTACCCGCGGCACCGGCCGTGAAGCATTGGTCGAACGGATTGTCGGTGTCGCCGAACGTCTCCGGCACGACGAGGTCGTCATGTCGGTTTTTCATTCCGCGCCAGAACTGGCGATGGTGTACATCGCCGAACGCCTTGGCACCAGCCAGCAGATCCTCATCGACGCGGTGGCCGCCGAGCTGCGGGTGGCCCAGCGCGACGGCAGTGTGCGCACGGGTGACCCGCGCCAGCTCGCCGCCATGTGCCTGCTGATCACCCAGTCGACCATCCAGTCCGCACAGATCGTCGAGCCGATCCTGAACGCCGACGCCCTCGCTGTCGAACTCGCCCACTCGCTGAATGGATACCTCAAACCATGACAAACTCGGCCGCTCTCAACGCATCTCGCCGCACCCGCGAGCTGGCGGCGCTGGCTGACG
Source organism: uncultured Actinomycetota bacterium (assembly GCA_963734385.1). Lineage (GTDB taxonomy): Bacteria > Actinomycetota > Actinomycetes > Mycobacteriales > Mycobacteriaceae > Mycobacterium. The sequence continues at coordinate 110,598 of CAVTHR010000022.1, forward strand.
GTCAGGTGCTCGACGTCGTCGTGATCGGCGGCGGAATCACCGGTACCGGCATCGCCCTTGACGCCGCATCGCGCGGGTTGACGGTGGTCCTTGTGGAGAAGCACGATCTCGCGTTCGGGACGAGCAGGTGGAGCTCCAAACTCGTGCACGGCGGGTTGCGCTACCTGGCGACCGGCAACGTCGGGATCGCCAGGCGCAGCGCCGCCGAACGGGGAATCCTGATGACGCGCAATGCCCCTCACCTTGTCAGCGCCATGCCACAGCTCGTACCGCTGCTGCCCGCGATGGGCACGCCCGAACGGGCGTTGGTGCGCACCGGATTCGCCGCAGGCGACATGTTGCGCTGTTTTGCGGGCACCCGGGCGTCGACCCTGCCCCGCTCGCGACGCATCTCCGCGAGCCGGGCCGCCGATTTGGTGCCCGCCGTGCGGCGTGAGGGCCTCAGCGGAGGGCTGCTGGCGTATGACGGACAGCTGATCGACGACGCGCGACTCGTCGCCGCGGTCGCCAGGACCGCCGCGCAGCACGGCGCAATCGTCCTGACCCGGGTCGCGGCGTCGGAAGCGACCGGCACGGCGGTGCGTCTGACCGACCAGCTGACCGGCGAGTCCTTTGTGGCGAAAGCACGCGCCGTGATCAATGCCAGCGGTGTGTGGGCGGGGGACGTCGATACCTCGATCAAGCTGCGGCCCAGCCGTGGCACGCATCTGGTGTTCGACGCCAAGTCGTTCGGTAATCCGACTGCGGCCCTGACCATTCCGATCCCCGGTGAGCTCAACCGCTTCGTGTTCGCGATGCCCGAGCAGCTGGGCCGGGTGTATCTCGGTCTGACCGACGAGGACGCGCCCGGCCCGATACCCGATGTCCCCGAGCCGACTTCGGAGGAGATCGGCTTCCTTCTTGACACCGTCAACACCGCGCTGGACGTCAAGCTCGGCCGTGAGGACGTGATCGGCGCCTATGCCGGGCTGCGGCCGTTGATCGACACGGGAGCCGGCCGCACCGCCGACGTGTCGCGTGACCACGCCGTCGTCGAATCGCCGTTGGGCGTCATCAGCGTGATCGGAGGCAAGCTGACCGAGTACCGATACATGGCCGAGGATGTGCTCGACAAGGCCGTCAACCTGCGCGGCCTATCCGCGAGTCCTTGCCGCACACGCAACCTGCCGCTCGTCGGTGCGCCGTCCAATCCGGTTGCCACGCTGCGCGTTCCCACTGACCTGCCGTCGTCGTTGGTCGCCCGGTTCGGTGCGGAGGCGCCGAACGTGATCGCCGCGGCCACGTGCGACCGGCCCACCGATCCGGTGGCCGACGGCATCGACGTGATCCGCGCTGAGTTCGAATACGCGGTCACTCATGAGGGCGCGATGACCGCCGACGACATCGTCGACCGTCGCACCCGCATCGGTTTGGTCGACTCCGACCGAGACGCGGTGTTGACTGTGGCAGAGGCAGTGCTCGCAGGAGGTGCCCGATGAGTCTGGCCCACGCACGCGTCGAGACGCGGATACCGACGAAGGATTTGGCGCGCGCCAAACTCTGGTATGCGGAGAAGCTGGGCATGTTGCCGAACGAGGAGCGCGACGGCGGCCTGAGATACGAATGCGCGACGGGCGTGTTCTGCCTGTACCAATCCGCCGGGTTCTCCGACGGATCGTTCACCCAGATGGCGTTCAACGTCGACGACATCGAAGCCGAGGTGGACGAATTACGGCGCCGCGGTGTGGTGTTCGAGGATTACGGCATAGCTGGGCTGCCGATGTCGAACAACATTGTCGACATACCCGACAACTATCCGAGCAAGGGCCGTGGCGAGCGCGGCGCGTGGTTCCGCGACAGCGAAGGCAACCTGCTTGGCATCGGCCAGGCCGTCAAATGAGACGCCTCGCCACGATGAGCACGGTGGCCGCCGTCCTCGCGGTTGCGTTGGCCGCGCCCGCCGCGGCTGAGACGGGAGTCCAACGGCCAGACGTACTCCCTCACGAAGACCTCGATTGACGGCGCAACGCCGGACCGATCGGGCACCTGGGATGCGGAGATCGCGGAACTCGCCGGCGGCGATCCGGCGTGGAGGGGCGGAGTGGATGAGTCAGTCGGGGGCGCACCCCACCGCCTACATCAGCACCGTTGTGATCGACACCGCAGCAGCGCCGGGTTCACCCGCCCGTCGAACCGACGGCTATGAGGCCATCGCGTCGTACAACCGCGCGATGTCGGCGGGTGCCACATCTGATCCGCACTGCTGGCGCAGCGTACGCAGCGGAGACGCGATGCTCTGCAGTTCAGCCCACTCCGTCGGATGGGCGACGAAGTAGTTGCGGATCGCGGCCTCGGCGCCGCCGCCCTGCCCGCCGGCGTCGGTGACGGCCTTGTTCGCGGCCGGATGGGCGGCGAACCACGCCCCGGTCTTCGCCCCGACATCGCCGATCGCATTGCTCAGCCCGGATACGGTGCAATCGGCGTCGGCGGATGCCGTCGGCAATGCGATGGTCCCGGCAAGTCCCGCCAGCGCTCCGGCGGCGAGCATACCTGCGAGTCCACGGCGGATCGTGGTTCGGTGAATCTGCATACCTCAACTCCTCTGTCGGGGCCCTGCATATTGCCCCCAACGCAATGGGCCGCTACCCACATTACGTAACGCGAGGAGTGCTTGCCTCGCCGCGGAGTTGGCCTACAGCGGAATGTTCTTGTGCCGACCGCGGCGCGCGGGCGCCTCGGCGAGTGCCTGGGTCAGCTTGCTGCGAGTGTGCGCCGGGTCGATCTTCTCGTCGACCACGCCGATCTCGATGGCCGCATCCACCCCGCCCGCGAGCCGCTCGTGCTCGGCCGCCAGCTCCTCGTGCAGTGCCTCGCGTTCGTCGTCGGCCGCGGCGGCCAGCGTCCTCTTGTGCAGGATGCCGACGGCGGCCTTCGCGCCCATCACGGCGACCTCGGCGTCGGGCCATGCGAACACCTTTGTGGCATTGAGCGAGCGCGAGTTCATCGCGATATACGCACCGCCGTAGATCTTCCGGGTCACCAGCGTGACCCGAGGGACGGTGGCCTCGCCAAAGGCGTGCAGCAGCTTGGCGCCGCGGCGCACCACGCCGCCCCATTCCTGGTCGACGCCGGGCAGATACCCGGGCACGTCGACCACGACGACCAGTGGAATTCCGAACGCATCGCACAGACGCACGAATCGTGCTGCCTTCTCGGCGCTTTCGGAGTTCAGGCAACCGCCGAGGCGCAGTGGGTTGTTGGCCAGCACGCCGACGGTGCGTCCGGAAAGCCGGCCGAGGCCGACGACCATCGACGGCGCCCACTTGGCCTGGAACTCCTCCAGTGGTGCGTCTTCGTCAAGCAGCGCGTCGACGAGCGGGTGCACGTCGTAGGCGCGGCGGGCCGACTCGGGCAGCAGCGCGTGCAGGTCGGTGTCGCCCGCCTCGGCCTTGGTCCGGTCGAAATGGCCCTGCTGGCAGAACAACCCGACCAATCGACGGCCTCGCGCATACGCATCGAGCTCGTCGTCGGCGACGATGTGGCACACGCCGGACTTCTTGTGGTGGGTGTCCGGGCCGCCGAGCGCCGCCATGTCGACGTCCTCGCCGGTGACACTGCGCACGATGTCGGGGCCGGTGACGAACACACGACTGTCCGGTGCCATCACGATGACGTCGGTGAGTGCGGGCCCGTAAGCGGCGCCGCCCGCGGCGAAGCCGACGACTACCGAGATCTGCGGGATGTAGCCCGATGCCCGGATCATCGCCTCGAACACGAGGCCGACCGCGTGCAGCGCCTTCACGCCCTCGGCGAGCCGGGCGCCGCCGGAGTGCCAGATGCCGACGATCGGGCTCTGCTCCTCGATGGCGGTGTCGTAGGCGCTGACGATGTGCGCGCAGCCCTCCACACCCATTGCGCCACCCATGACGGTGCCGTCGGTGCAGAACGCGACGGTCCGGACACCGTTGACGGTGCCTGCGGCGGCGAGCACGCCGGAGCGGTCACGCTCGTGCAGGAACTCGAGGCTGCAATCGTCATCGAAAAACGTCTTCAAACGTAGTAGGGGATCACGGGGATCCACTGATTCGCCGACTGCCTCGGGGGCCGTGATAGTCATCGAAACCTCCTGTAGGGGCCGGATATATCGGGCGCTCAGTACTTCCCGAAGGTGAGCGCCACGTTGTGCCCACCGAATCCGAACGAGTTGTTGATCGCGTAGTTGTAATTGCCGGGTCGCGGCGAGCCGGCGACGACGTCGAGGTCGATCTCCGGGTCCAGGTTCTTCAGGTTGAGTGTCGGCGGGATGACGCCGTCGCGCAGCGCGAACATGGTCAGAATCGACTCGACCGCTCCGACCGCGCCGACCGAATGTCCGAGCGCGCCCTTTGGTGCGTATACCGCCGGCCGGTGGCCACGCATCGCGTTGTTGATCGCCTTCCCCTCGGCCACATCGCCGACGCTGGTGCCGGTGGCATGCGCGTTGACGTGGTCGATGTCGGTGGGCTGCAGACCGGCGAGCTCGACGGCGCGGGTCATCGCGTGCCCGGCCTGCTCACCATTCGGATCGGGCGCGACGATGTGGTATCCGTCCGAGGTGATGCTGGCGCCCATCAGCCTGGCGATGATGTTGGCACCGCGTGCCTTGGCGTGCTCCTCGGTCTCGAGCACCACGAGCGCGCCCGCCTCGCCGAACACGAACCCGTTGCGGTCCTTGTCGAACGGCCGGCACGCACCGGCCGGGTCGTCGTTGGTGGTGGACAACACGATTCGCATCTGGGCGAATCCTGCGATCGGCACCGCCTCGATCTTCGTCTCGACACCACCGCAGATCGCGATGTCGGCCTCCCCGAGCACGATGTTGCGCCACGCGTGCGCGATCGCCTCGGAGCCGGACGCGCAGGCCGAGATGGGCGTGTAGATACCGGCCCTGGCCTTGCGTTCCAGCCCGACCGCTGCCGCGGCCGCATTGGGCATGTACATCTGCACTGCCAGCGGGGAAACCGCGCGCAGGCCCTTCTTCCGCATGCCGTCGTAGGCGAAAAGCAGCTCCTCGCTGGACCCCATGCCGGTGCCGATCGAGACCATCAACCGCTTGGGTTCGGCCTCGGGCGAACCCGCGTTCTCCCAGACCCGCCTGCTCAACACCGTCGACATTTTCTGCAGGTACGACAGCCGACGCAGTTCGACGCGCGTCAGGCCGGCGTCGAACTCTTCAAGCAGGTGCCCGCCGATGCGAACCGGAAGGTCGTACTCCTCGACGAACGGATCCTCGAGCTTGCGGATACCACTGTGTCCGTCGAGGAGCTTCCTCCAGGTGCCTTCCGCATCGGTTGCCAGGGCAGTCGTCATGGCAACGCCGGTGACGACAACATTGGGGAATCCGTTCCCCGTAGCCAACCCTGTCATTTCGCTGCGTTGGTTCCTTTCCCCCCTGCGCCTCAGTACTTTCCGAAGGCGAGTGCCACGTTGTGTCCACCGAATCCGAACGAGTTGTTGATCGCGTACTTGTAGTCGCCGTACCGGGGCTCGCCCGCGACGACGTCAAGGTCGATCTCCGGATCGGGTGTCACGTAATTCAGTGTCGGCGGGATGACGCCGTCACGCAGCGACAGCACTGTCAGCACTGACTCGAGCGCGCCGACCGCACCGATGGAGTGGCCGAGCGCCGACTTCGGCGCATACACCGCGGCGTGACCCACACCGGCGACCCGAATGGCATTGGCCTCTGCGGTGTCACCGATCGGGGTGGCCGTGGCGTGAGCGTTGATGTGCTCGATGTCCTTGGGATCCAGGCCCGCAAGTTCCATCGAACGCTGCATCGCCTTTCCGGCCCGTTGACCGTTGGGGTCGGGCGCCACCATGTGGAAGGCGTCCGACGTGATGCCTGCACCCATCAGCCGGGCCAGCGGCTGGGCGCCGCGAGCCTTGGCGTGCTCCTCGGTTTCGATCACCATGAGTGCCCCTGCTTCGCCGAACACAAACCCGTCGCGGTCCTTGTCGAACGGACGAGAAGCGCCCTCGGGGTCGTCGTTGCGGGTCGACATGGCACGCATCATCGAGAAAGCTGCGATGGGCAGCGCTTCGATGCCGCCCTCGACACCACCGCAGACGGCGATGTCGGCGTCGCCCATGACGATCTGCCGCCACGCGTGCGCGATGGCCTCCGAGCCCGACGAACAGGCCGACACCGGCGTCATGACGCCTGCGCGGGCCCCAAGCTGCAGGCCGATGACCGCAGCGGCGCCGTTGGGCATGATCATCTGAACGGCGAGCGGCGACACCTTGCGGGGGCCGCCCTCGTTCATCAGGTCATAGGTCTCGACGATCTTCTCGCCGCCACCCAGACCGGTGCCAACGACAACAGCGAAGCGGTCCGGGTCGACCTCGGGTGTACCCGCGGTCTCCCAGATCTGGCCACCGAGCAGTTTGGCCATCCGCTGCACATACGACATGCGCCGCAGATCCAGCCGCCCCATGTGGTCGTCGACGGCCTCCTTCAGGTGGCCACCGATATGCACGGGTAGGTCCCATTTGGTGACGAATTCGTCCTCGAGGACGCGGATGCCGCTCTCGCCTGCCAACAAGCCCTTCCACGTGCTCTCGATGTCCGGCGCGATCGATGTCGTCGCCGTGACGGCGGTCACCACAACGCTGGGGAAACCGCCGTTAGCAGTGGAAGGCCTGGTCACGCGCGATCCGCTTCGATCTTCTCGCGCAGCGCGGCGGCGGCCTCGGGGTTCTCTTCCTCGAGCTTCTGGATGTAGGCGACGACGTCACCCACGGTGCGCAGGCCCGCGAGGTCCTCGTCGGGGATCTTCACGCCGTACTTGTCCTCGGTCTGGACGGCGATCTCGACCATCGACAGCGAGTCGATGTCCAGGTCGTCGACGAACGACTTCTCCGGGGTGACCTCGGACGGCTCGATGCCGGTGACTTCTTCGATGATCTCGGCGAGACCGGAGATGATTTCTGCCTGAGTGGCGGCCACTATGGCTCCTTCTAATTGGGTTGTTACTTTGCTCCGTACTTCGGAGCTATTTTCGATGTTCGATATGCGGTTGTCTTCCCCGGCGGTGCCGGGAATCAGACCTCTAGAGCTCGGATAGCCCGTCCAGGTCGGCGGGGGTTTTGACGGCCTTCGTCGGTACCCCTTTGAGTTCTCGCTTGGCGATGCCTGCGAGTGTGCCCGCGGGCGGGAACTCGACGATCGCTGTCACGTTGGATTGCCGGAGCGTCTCGGTGCACAGGTCCCAGCGCACCGGCCGGGTCAGCTGGGCCACCAGCTTGCTCATGGCATCAGCGGCCGAGGCGACGGGCTGCCCGTCGGAGTTCGACAGCAGGGTCGCGGTGGGCTCGCTGGTTGCGACGCTCTGCGCTGCAGTGGAGTAGCCGTCGGTGGCCGACGCCATGTAGTGCGTGTGGAACGCGCCTGCGGTGGCGAGCTGGCGGACCCGCGCCTTCGCCGGGGGATCCTCGGCCAGCTTGCCAAGAGCGGCCAGACTGCCCGCAGCCACGATCTGTCCGGCAGCATTGCGGTTCGCAGGCACCAGGTCCAAGTCCTCGAGGCGGCTCAGCACCTCGGCCTCGTCGCCGCCGAGCACCGCGGACATGCCGGTGGGCTCGGTCGCGCAGGCCTTGGCCATCTCGGCGCCGCGGGTGGCGGCAAGCGCAACGGCGTCGTCGCTGGAGATCACTCCGGCGATCGCGTAGGCGGCGATTTCGCCGACGGAGTGCCCTGCGGCGATGAAGTCGCGTCCGGCGAGCAGGCCGCGCTTTGTCAGTTCTTCCCAAGCCAGCAGGGTCGCGGCCACCACAAGCGGCTGCGTCACCGAAGTGTCGGTGATCTCCTCGGCCGTCGCGGTGGCGCCCAGGCGCGCCAGGTCAAGGCCGCTGGCCTGCGACCAGGAGGAAATGCGGTCAGCCGCACCGGGCAGCTCTAGCCATGAAGCGAGCATGCCGGGGGTCTGCGATCCCTGTCCGGGAGCGAGCAATGCGAGCACGTGTTTAAGAGAACACTGTGAAGACTACTTTGCGCGGTGTAAGAGATTATGAACCTGGTCTTATCTTTTTGTGGAAACCCAACAAAACGGCATGTGATGCTATGCCATCGATATCACCCCGAAATCTGTTACCCTGCGCGGTCCTGCTGGTCAGCGCCCCCCGGCGTGGTTCTTATTTGTCCACCAGGCATGTTCGACGTGCTCGAATGCTGCGCTTGTCGGGTCAGGCGACCAACGGTCGAGGCCACCCGGAGAACGTAGGCATCGCGCGGGGTGGTGGGATCGCGGCCCGTGAAGTCGGCGATGCGCTTGAGCCGGTAGCGCACGGTGTTTGGATGAACGAACAATCTCCTGGCACAGGCCTCGATCGCGCCGCCGGAATCCAGATAGGCGTCCAACGTCTCGGTTAACGCCGGTCCTGCGTCGGCAAGCGGCCTCATCACCTCGGTTTCCAGTGCGGCAATGGCCGATGCATCGCCAAGCAGGGCACGCTCGGGCAAAAGTTCACGGGCGGCGACGGGGCGCGGGGCACCGGTCCAGCCGGCGACGGCGTTCATCCCGGCGATCGCTTCTGTAGCACTCCGGTGCGCGGCCGACAGGGTTGGTGCGGTCGGACCGATGACCACGGGCGCCTCGGCGAAGACCCCAAGCATTTCGCCGAGGAATCGGTCTGTCAGCGACAGCGGCCCCGACACGATCGCCACCAGCCAATGGCCGTGCACGTCGGATAGCGCCGCGCGCCCGTGACGGGTGACCACATCGTGGACGTCGTCGCTGGTCAGATCCATTCGGTCGGGTTGCGGCATGCCCACGATGACGGTGGCGGGAGCGGTGGCATCCCAGTTCAGCGCCGCGGCCTGCGACTGCAGCTCCGGTCCGGTGTCGCCTCGCACGACCGCGTCGACGATGTTCGCCTCCATCCTGGTGTCCCAGGCGCCGCGCGCTTCGGCCTGGTCGGCGTATGCGCTGGCCGCCGCGAACGCCAAATCGCGGCTGTACCGCAGGATTCCCGCCGTCAACGCGGTCAGCTGCTCCTCGGAGCGGGCCAGCAGAGGCACCACTTCCTCGAAGAACTCCATGGTGACCCGCACCATCTCCACGGACTGCCGCAGTGCGATCCGCCGCCGCAGATCCTGCGGCACCACTTCGAAGGCTTGCGCCGTATAGCCGGTGTCGCTGTTGGGGTTTCGCATCCACTCGACGAAGTTGACGACCGCCGTCTGCACCACCAGTTGGACGCTGGCCCGCTGCGACGCCTCGAGCTCGGCGAAGAACGGCAGGCGCTCCTCCAGGGCGTGCACCGCTTGGGTGGCGAGGCGCCCCGAGTATTGGCTCAACCGACGCAGCACCGAGTCGGGGACCGTCTCCAGCACCTCGAGAGTGGAGGCGGGCGGCACGAACCGGTTGTCAGTCACCCCTAAAAGCTACGCCGAATTTCTGGCAGTTTCCTCCAAGACAGTGCGCGCGTCACGCCACCCCGGGATCCGAGGTCTGCTCCGGGGCGGCGAGAACGTCGTCGATTTGGTACTTGTCGGCGGCCTCAACGGCGACCGACTGGTCGAGCTCGCCGTCCTGCGCCAGCGCTTCCAGCACCGCAACCGCCACCGACTCGGCATCGGTGTTGTAATAGCGCCGGGCAGCGGGCCGGGTGTCGGAGAACCCGAAGCCGTCGGTGCCCAGCGTGACGTAGGTGTTGGGCACCCACGGCCGGATCTGCTCGGGCACTGCGCGCATCCAGTCCGAAACGGCAACGACCGGGCCGCGGGTGTCGGCGAGGACCTGGCTGATGTAGGGCACCCGCGCCGGCCGGTCGGGGTAGCGCAGTTTCTCCTTCTCGATCTCCACTCCATCGCGGTTGAGCTCGCCCCAGCTGGTCACCGACCACACGTCCGCCGCCACGTCCCATTCCTCGGCCAGCAGCTCTGCGGCGCGGAGCGCCTCCGGCATCGCCACTCCCGACACCAGGATGTGCGCCTGCTTGGACTTCTGCGCGGGCGCGGGCTGGTACCGGTAGATGCCCCGCAGCAGGCCTTCGACATCCAGCCCCTCCGGTTCGGCGGGCTGCTTATAGGGCTCGTTGTAGATCGTGATGTAGAAGTAGACGTTCTCCGGGTTCTCGCCGAACATGCGGGCCAACCCGCTTTCGACGATGTAGGCGATCTCGTGGGCGAACGCCGGGTCGTAGGCCACCACCGCCGGATTGGTCGCGGCCAGCAGCAGGGAATGGCCGTCCGCGTGCTGAAGACCCTCGCCAACCAGCGTCGTCCGTCCTGCCGTTGCGCCGAGCACGAACCCGCGGGCCATCTGGTCGGCCGCGGCCCAAAGTCCGTCGCCGGTGCGCTGGAATCCGAACATCGAATAGAAGATGTAGAGGGGGATCATGGGTTCGTTGTGGGTCGCATAGGACGTGCCCGCCGCGGTGAAGGACGCCGTCGACCCGGCCTCGTTGATGCCCTCGTGCAGGATCTGGCCGATCTCACTTTCCTTGTACGCCAGCATCAGTTCGGCGTCCACCGCCGTGTAGAGCTGACCGTTGCGGTTGTAGATCTTCAGGCTGGGGAACCACGAGTCCATGCCGAATGTGCGGGCCTCGTCGGGAATGATCGGCACGATGCGCGGTCCAATCTCCTTGTCCCGCAACAGTTCCTTGAACGTGCGGACCATGGCCATCGTCGTCGCGACCTCTTGGTTTCCCGAACCCTTCTTGAGCGCCTTGTAGGTATCGCGGCCGGGCAGCGTCAACACCTTCGACTTGGTCCGGCGTTCTGGCACGAAGCCGCCGAGGGTGCGTCGCCGGTCGAGCATGTAGCGGATCTCGGGTGCGTCGGGGCCGGGGTGGTAGTACGGCGGCAGGTAGGGATTCTTGTCGAGTTCCTCGTCGCCGATCGGAATGCGAATGGCATCGCGGAACTGCTTGAGGTCTTCCAGCGCAAGCTTTTTCATCTGATGAGTGGCGTTGCGGCCCTGGAAGTGGGCGCCAAGCGAGTAGCCCTTGATGGTCTTGGCCAGAATGACGGTCGGCTGGCCCTTGTGCTCGGTCGCGGCGCGGTAGGCGGCGTAAACCTTGCGGTAGTCGTGCCCGCCGCGCTTGAGATTCCAGATGTCGGCGTCGGACATGTCCTGCACGAGCGCCTTGGTGCGCGGATCACGGCCGAAGAAGTGGTCGCGGACGTAGCTGCCGTCGTTGGCCTTGTACGTCTGATAGTCGCCGTCGGGCGTGGTGTTCATCAGGTTCACCAGCGCGCCGTCGCGGTCGGCGTGCAGCAGGGCGTCCCATTCGCGGCCCCACACCACCTTGATGACGTTCCAGCCGGCGCCGCGGAAGAACGACTCCAGCTCCTGGATGATCTTTCCGTTGCCGCGCACCGGCCCGTCGAGGCGCTGCAGGTTGCAGTTGATCACGAAGGTGAGGTTGTCCAGCGCTTCGTTTGCCGCCACCTGGATCAGCCCGCGGCTCTCCGGTTCATCCATCTCGCCGTCGCCGAGGAACGCCCATACATGCTGGTCAGAGGTGTCTTTGAGGCCGCGGTCGTGCAGATAATGGTTGAACCGGGCCTGGAAAATGGCGTTCATCGGGCCCAGGCCCATCGACACCGTCGGGAACTCCCAGAAGTCCGGCATCAGCCGTGGATGCGGATACGACGGGATGCCACCGCCGGGGTGGCTGTGTTCCTGGCGGAAGCCGTCGAGCTGGTCGGCGGTTAGCCGGCCTTCCAGGAACGCGCGGGCATAGATTCCGGGCGACGCGTGACCCTGGATGTAAATCTGGTCGCCGCCGCCGGGATGGGCCTTACCGCGGAAGAAGTGGTTGAAGCCCACCTCGTAGAGCGCGGCCGAGGAGGCGTACGTCGAAATATGGCCGCCCACACCGACTCCCGGGCGTTGGGCCCGGTGCACCATGATCGCAGCGTTCCACCGGATCCAGGCGCGGTAGCGGCGCTCGATCTCCTCATCGCCGGGGAACCAAGGCTCCAGTTCGGTCGGGATGGTGTTCACGTAGTCGGTCGAGGTGAGGGACGGAATGGCCACGCGTTGTTCGCCAGCGCGCTCCAGCAGTCGCAGCATCAAGTAGCGCGCCCGCGCCGGGCCCTGTCGTTCCAGTAGTTGGTCGAACGATTCCAGCCATTCGGTGGTCTCTTCGGGATCGATATCGGGCAGGTAGGACGCGACGCCTTCACGGATCACCCGTACCCGGTCGGGTTCGGCTGCGGTGCCGGAGTTTTGGGCCAGGTCCTGGCGCGCGAACTCGGTGGTCAACTTCCACTCCTCGGTCGGAGGTATAGGTCTTTCAGACAACCCCTATCGTCCACCTATCGTGCACCACACGCACTGCCGGTGGTGCCTACTGGAATGAACCGCCCAGCGCCCGGTCAAACCGGTAACGTCTGCAGACTGTGCGGATGGGAGGGGTGACCAGGTCGCTGCAGCCGCGGATCGTCGCGCTGGCGATCGGCAGCCTGGCCGTCCTCGCCATGATCATCGTCGGATGTAGCGCGGTCACCGAAGGAACTCCGAAGGTCAACGCCAGCGACGCGCCGGTCTTCAAATCGTCCGTTTCGGCGTCGATACAGGCGTCGGCCGCTTCGTCCAGTGCCCGCGAATCCGAGCGCATGGCGTCGCAGACGATCGAGGCGGTGCACACGTCATGCGAAGCGCTGAGCACCAGCAGCGCCGACGCGGTCAAGGCGGTCAATAACTACGTCGTTGCGTTCAAGAGCGGAGCCGACGACGCAGCAACCAATGCGGGGTTGGCCGTCGACGCGCTCAACCAGAGCGCCGATCTGGTCGTCCGCAGTGTGTCCGACACGCTGACCCCGGAGCTGAAGGATGCGATGACCGCCTGGGTCGACGCCGCTAGGGGCGTCGCGACCGCCATTGCAGGCAACTACAGCCCCGATGAGGTCAACGCGGCGATCCGCCAGATGAACGACACGAGGAGCACGACGTTGGATCGCTGCGATGCCGCCTACTGACGAACCAGACGAGCCGCCAGAAGCGCCGGAAGAGACACCGGGGACATCAGAAGAGGCGCCGGCGACATCGGAAGAGACATCAGCGCCGGAGCCGGAACCGCCGCCAAGTCGGAGACGCATGCCGATGGTGGCGATCGTGGTAGGTCTCGTCGTCCTCGCCGTCGGCCTGGTCACGGCCGTCGCCCTTGTGATGCGCAACGACGCTGGTGGACCAAACACGCCAGCGCCTCGAACTCGACCACGTCACCCTCGCCACCATCCAGCAAGGGCCAGATTCAATACTCCTGCCTTGCGATGGAGAACAGCAGTGTCGACGCGATCACCGCGACCAACGCCTACGTGGACGCTTTCAACACGACCAGTGAGGAGGAAGCGCATCTGGCGGACGCAGCCGTTTCAGCACTGGACGCAAGCGTCAGGCGGGTGGAGCTGACTCTCGCCCCCCTGTGCCTCAGCCTCTACGCGAGGCATTGAAGGCCTATACCGCCGCCGCGCGGGAAGTCTCGGGCGTGATCAGCACGCGCGGGGCAGAAGAGGAGTTCAACACCGCGGTCAACCGCCTCAACGCCACGAAGGACGCCGCGCTGGACCAATGCGATGCGTTATCTTGACCAACCTTGACGCCAGGCGTCGGCCGCGGCACAGCGGCGTGCGACGATATACGGATCGCACGAGCAGATGAAGGGGGACCGACGGTGGTCGCGGCGGCAGACGCCCCGAACTACGCCCAACGGCTGGGCATCCAAAAAGATCAGGTTGTACAGGAACTGGGCTGGGACGACGACGTCGATGACGACATCCGGGCCGATATCGAGGAGGCGTGCGGAGGCGAGATCCTCTACGACGACGTCGACGAGGCGATCGACGTCGTGTTGCTGTGGTGGCGCGACGACGACGGCGACCTGGTCGACCGGTTGATGGACGCCATCACGCCGCTGGCCGACGACGGCGTGATCTGGGTGCTGACTCCCAAGACCGGCAAGCCAGGTCATGTGTTGCCTGCCGAAATCGCCGAATCCGCCCCGACGGCTGGGCTGATGCAGACCTCGTCGGCCAACCTCGGCGACTGGAGTGCCAGCAGGCTGGTGCAGCCGAAATCCCGGGCGCAGCGCCGGTGAGCCCATTGGCCGTGGGTGCCGAGGCGCCCGACTTCACGCTCAAGGACCAGAACGGTCAGCCGGTCACGCTCGGCGACTTCCGCGGCGCCAGGAACGTGCTGCTGGTGTTTTTCCCGCTCGCGTTCACCGGCATCTGCCAGGGCGAGCTGGATGAGATCCGCGACAATCTGCCGGAATTCGAGAACGACGACACCGCCACGTTGGCGATCTCGGTGGGACCGCCGCCGACGCACAAAGTCTGGTCCACGCAGAGCGGTTTCACCTTTCCGGTGTTGGCGGACTTCTGGCCGCACGGCGCGGTCGCTGCGGCCTACGGGGTGTTCAACGACGATGCCGGCATCGCCAACCGCGGCACCTTCGTCGTGGACCGCGCCGGCATCATCCGGTTTTCCGAGATGAAGCAGCCGGGGGAGGCGCGCGATCAGGCGGTCTGGACCGACGCCTTGAAGGCGCTGAAAACCTGACAACGGATTTCCCGTCGCACGTCATCGGCGTGTATTTTTCCTCCGACGGGCGCGTAGCTCAGTGGTAGAGCTCTGGTTTTACACACCAGCGGTCGGCGGTTCGATACCGTCCGCGCCCACCAAGATTGAGTAGCCGACTACTCATCCGCCGCTGGCGCGTCTGCAATCTCGGTCACGGCGCCGAACAGTTACTCGGCAATCGCCATCTAGGTGCAAGAGCGTGCCTGGGGTAGAGGACCTACCGAATCCGGCCATGGTCGAGGCGGCGGCGGAAAACATGTGCAATCGAAACGGCGGCACCAACTGTGACGTTATGGTGCTCCCTACGCCCGCTGGCCAAAAATGTGTCGCGGTGGTGGCGGATACCACGGGAGTGATGACGTTCGGCTACGGGCCGAACCGAGACAGCTCGGTAGGCGAAGTCATCAGTCTTGCAGCATATGCCGCGAACGCCAGTCAGGAACATTTTGCGGTGGTATGCGCGTCGGGCCCGCCGAGAATGGAAGCGCCCATACTTGGCGGGATTTTGCCGGCGATTTTCCGCGAGCAGCCGAAGCGTGAGATCACTCTGCGATACGACCCGCCCACTTTCCTGGGGACCAAGGCCTGGGTGGGTATCACACTGAACAAACACAATCCTCCCGTGGGCTGCAGCTACGGCGACGGGGTCAACCCGCTACGACCGTTCACCGTGAACGAAACAGCGGAGACGCCGATCAACATCGTGGGCATTCCGACCGGCGCCTTCTACGACGTCACGGTGTCATGCGACAACGGCCGCCTGACACACAGTCAGCGAGTGCAGTTCTGAAGCTATCCCGCGTGCGGCATGTGTCTCGGATTGGGCAACGGGCGACCCACAGCCGTGGCAGAACTGGGCGTTCTCCGTCATCGGAACTCCGCTACCCCGCGGGCGGTGCGAAGAATTCGAGCGCGATGCCGTCGGGATCGCGGAAGCTCAGCCCCGAACCGTAGGGGGCGTCGACGATGCCGCCGTGCTCGACGCCCAGCTCATTCAGCTTTTCGACCCATGTCTCGAGTTCTGCACGGTCGGCGCATCCGAAGCCGACGTGGTCGAGTCCGGCCCGGAACTCCGAGAACTGCCCACCCTCCAGCGGCCGGTCATGCTGGTGAATGCCGAATATGGTGCCGTCGTCGAAAGCCCACACAATGTGCCGGAAGCCGGCGTCGGTGTGCTCGTCGAGCACCGGATCCGTGCCGAACAGCGCTTGATACCAGGGCCCGCTTGCATCGACGTCACGCACGGTGACCGCGACGTGGTTGAGTACGCTGTTCCATACGACTCTCTTTCCTCGGCGTGCACGAGCACGCATGTCCCACAAATACATTCGGTAACCCAGGATCCACACCTCTCGGGGGATGACCCGGTCGGCGATCCGTAGTGCCGTCAATAACCTCTCGAAGTGGCGCTGCTGAGTCGCCGACCACGTCATGTTCATGTGCGAGCGAAACTCAGGGGGCAGAAAGCCCTTGGTGGCGAACAGGTTGAAGCGGCCGGCCAACAACCGCAGCGGTGCAGGCAGAAACGCCATGGCCGCCACCCCGTGCAGATGTTCGCGCACCGGGGGATCGATGTTCAGCTCGTCGAGCGTCCGTTTCCAGAACTCGTCGAACGCAACGCGGTCGGCCGGCCACATGTCCTGCCGGACTTGCAGTGTGGTGCCCAGCTTGCTGGCGTCCCGGTAAATCGCGTCGGCGGCCTCGTCATCGAGCGGCCCGTAGAGGAACTCGTGCTGGTCGATGAAATAGCGGTAGAGGCAGGCGGCCACCCACAGTTGGAGACGCGGGTCGAATGCGTTGTAAGACAACGGGCTTGACTTCTTCGAGCGGACCAGCGCGTGCACCCTGTCCACCTCGTCGCGGATCAGCGCACGATCGGCCTCGGTTCCCAGCGTGGCCGCGGCGAGGTAGGTGCCGGTGGTACGCGCCCGTTTGAACGGGTGCTTGTAGACATTGCCGCTGTCCACAGGGCTTTCCAGTACTCCATAGCCGACGCCGGGCAACGACAACTGCATGATGACGTTGGCCGCGGGGGCCAGCACCGCCGCAGGATTGATCAGATCGACCACGCGGGTCGGCCGCCGCGGTGCGCCCAGCCTCATGATTGGAGTACATCACTTTGTGAGACGCTCGCAGCGTGTTTGCGTCGATGTGTCGGGGCCGGGCAGCGGGCATTGCGGCCGGCTACCTGGCCGACCTGGCGCTGGCCGATCCCGCGCGCGGACACCCCGTTGCGCTGTTCGGCCGCGCCGCCGACGCCCTCGAACGGGTCACCTACGCCGACGACCGCCGGTCGGGGGCCGTTCACGCGGGTGCGCTGCTCGGCGCTTTGGCCGTGGTTGGGGTTGTAGGCGAGCGGGCCGCCGCCCGGCGGGGATCGGCATGGACGGCCGCGATCACGTCGGTGGTGACGTTTGTGGTGCTTGGCGGCACCTCGCTTACCCGCACCGGCTCACGAATGGCGGAACTGTTGTCACGCGACGACGTCGATGCGGGCAGGCGACTGCTGCCATCGCTGTGCGGACGCGACCCGACCGCGTTGGATGCCGACGGTCTGGCCCGGGCGGCGGTGGAGTCGGTGGCGGAGAACACCTCCGATGCGCAGGTCGCGCCGCTGCTGTGGGCCGCGGTGGGCGGAGTGCCCGCGCTGCTGGTGTATCGCGGTGCCAACACCATGGACGCGATGATCGGCCACCGCTCACCTCGGTATCAGCGATTCGGTTGGGCCGCAGCGCGGTTCGACGACGCCATGAACTTCGTCGCCGCCCGCTTCACCGGAGTTCTGGTGGCGATTTGCGCGCCTGTTGTCGGCGGGTCGCCCGCAGGCGCACTGCGGGCCTGGCGACGCGACGCCGTCCGGCACCCGAGCCCCAACGCGGGCGTCGTCGAGGCGGCGTTCGCGGGTGCGCTGGGCGTCCGGCTCGGCGGACCCACGCAGTACGCCCACCAGCTGGAGATCCGGCCCACGCTGGGCGACGGGAGTGCGCCGCAAGTCTCTGATCTCGTTCGGGCGGTGCGGCTGTCGCGGGCAGTGCAGCTTGCGAGCGCGGTGTTGGTGACGGCGGTGGTCAGCCTCGCTTGCCGTAGCGGTCGGCGAGTTTCTCTTCTGCGGTGAGCGGGGCATTGGGCGCTCGACTCAGCTCGGTCGCCCTCTCGCGTCGGCGCGTGCGGATCTCCGAAACCACGAAATAGCCCAACCCGATTGGCGCCAGGATTCCGAACGCGATCCACTGAATGCCGTAGGACAGGAACGGTCCGGCGTCGAGATGCGGCAGGCCGATCACACCAAGGCCACCGGGCTGATCCTCGACCAGCAGCAGATATGACCCGGTCAGCGGAACCTTGGCCAGTGTGGCGATCTGCGCGGTGTTGATGGAATACACCTGTTGCGCCCCGCCCTCACGGAACGGCGCCTTGCCCTCGGCGGCGGGTTCGGAGTCGCGCAGCCGTGCGGTGATCGTCACGGTGCCCGTCGGCGGCGGTGCGATGGCAGGCACCTGCGAGCCTTGCTCAGGTTTGACGTATCCCCTGTCCACAAGGACCGTGGGGCCGCCGTCCACGGCGAACGGCACCAGCACCTCGAATGCGGGGTCGCCCTCGACCACCCGCAGCCGCGCCAGCACCTGGCCGTCGGGAAGGTAGTGCCCCGTGGCCGTCACCCGCTGCCATTGCTCATCGGGTGCCGCCGAATTCTGCCGTGGCAGAACAGTTGTCACAGGAACCGGCTCGGCGGTAAGCGAGCGGGAGATCTGCCCGTTCTCGCGGGATGTCTTGGTGTTCTTGCCGAGCTGCCACGGCGCAAGGACGGTGAAGCACAGATAGGCGAACGCGATGACGACGACGAACAACGCCAGCCATTGGGGTCGCAAGAGAAAGGCCCAGCGCTTCATCAGCTGGCCATTCCCCGGCCCGCCAACTGCTCGTCGACCCACTCGTGCAGACCAGGTAGCGCAGCCTCGATGACGGCGTAGACGTCTTCGAAATCCTCATGCGTGCCGTAGTAGGGATCGTCGACGTCGAGTGCGTGCGCACCCGATCGCGGGTCGAACGACCGCAGCATCCGCAGCCGGCCCGGCGCGACACCCATTTCGCGCAATATCCGTTCGTGATTGCGGCCCAGTGCCACCACCAAATCGGCCGACAGGTGGTCCTGGTTGATCCGCCGAGCCCTGTGCTCCGTCGGGTAGCCATGACCGCGCAGCACCCGGTTCGCGCGGTTGTCGGCGCCTTCGCCCGCATGCCAGTCGCCGGTGCCCGCACTTGTGACGCGCACGTCGTCGGCCAAACCGCGCTCGCTGATCTGGTGGGCGAACATCTTCTCCGCCATCGGCGAGCGGCAGATGTTGCCGGAGCAGATGAACGTGATGTGGAGGGGCTCAGACACCGAGCACCCCTCGAAGGTCCTCGACCGTTGCCACGTGCGTCGCCGCCGAAGCGGCGGCCGGCTCGACGAAATCGGCCTGCCCGTAGCCCCAGTCGACCACCACGGTGTCGATGCCGTGGGCGGCGGCGCCCTCGACGTCGTGGGCGCGGTCGCCGACCATCACCACGCGTTCGGGCAACGGTTCGAGCTGGGTGAGTGCATGCGCCATCACGTCGGTCTTGGTGGCGCGCGCTCCGTCCAGGCTGGCCCCCGCGATGACCTCGAAGTGCGCGTCGAGCCCGAAATGCGCGAGGATCCGGCGCGCGGTCGGCTCGGCCTTCGACGTGGCCACCGCCAGCCGCACCCCGGTGGCGCGCAGGTCCGCCAGCAGCTGTGGGATGCCGTCGAACACGCTGTTCAAAGCCCAGCCGCGGGTGGAGTAGTCGGCGCGATAGGCGGCGATCGCGGCGTCGGCATCGATCACCGAGTCCCATTGCGCACAGTGTGTGGTGCATCGGTGGGCCGACGATGCGGCCGGCCAGGTCGCCGTCGGGCAACATCGGCGCCGATCTCGCCGAGGGCGTGACGGAAGCTGGACACGATGCCCTGCGCCGAGTCGGTCAGGGTGCCATCGAGGTCGAAGATCACCAGCTGCGGCCGGATCGCCGCAACGGTGTCATCCAGTGTCGTCACGCGTCCATTGTCTCCGACGGCGCATTACTGTCGTGATGTGGCAAGTCGAACCCGCGCGGCCGCCCGCTACCACGGCGACCAGGCTGCGGGCCCGGGCATGCTCGACTTCGCCGTCAACGTGCGAGCCGCCGAGCCGCCGTCGTGGCTGGTCGACCGTCTCGCGTCGCGCCTGCCGGACCTGGCGCGGTACCCGAGTGTGGCCGACGAGCAGCGGGCGACCGAGGCCGTGGCCACCAGGCATGGCCGCAGCCGCGACGAGGTGGCGCTGCTCGCAGGCGCGGCCGAGGGCTTCGCGCTGCTGCCCAACCTCCTGCCGAGACTGGCGGCTCTGATCGCACCCTCGTTCACCGAGCCCGAGGCGGCGCTGACGGCCGCCGGGGTGGCGGTGGAGCACGTCGTGCTGGCCCCGCCGTACGGCCTGGCCGACGCCGACGTGCCCGAGGACGCGGACCTCGTGGTGGTCGGCAACCCGACCAACCCCACCGCGGTGCTCCACAGCCGAGACCAGATCCTGGCGTTGCGCAGGCCGGGTCGCATCGTCGTCGTCGACGAAGCGTTTGCCGACGCGATTCCCGGCGAGCCCGAGAGCCTGGCCGGCCACTCGCTGCCCGACGTGGTGGTGCTGCGCAGCCTGACGAAGACGTGGGCACTGGCCGGCCTGCGGGTCGGCTATGCGCTCGGCGCACCGGACGTGCTGGATCGCTTGACCGCGCGCCGCGCCCATTGGCCGTTGGGCACCCTGCAGCTGGAGGCGATCTCGGCGTGCTGCACGCCGGAGGCGGTCGCCGAGGCCGACGCCGGCGCGCGTCGGCTGGCCCGGTTGCGCGCCGAGATGGTGGCGGGGTTGACCGCGGTGGGGTGCACGGTCGTCGATGGTTGCGCGCCCTTCGTCCTGTTCAGCGTGCCCGACGCCGAGTTGATGCGAAAGCGGTTGGATGCCAAGAGGAATCGCGGTGCGCCGCTGCGACACCTTCGTCGGACTGGACGGGCAGTACCTGCGCGCCGCGGTCCGCCCCGACTGGCGCGGTTCTCGTCGACGCGGTGGCCGAGGTACTGCGGTGAGCGTCCCCCTGTCCGACGTCATCGACGTGCTGGAGGCGGCCTATCCGCCTGTGCTGGCGCAGGATTGGGACTCGGTCGGCCTGGTGTGCGGCGATCCGGGCGATGACGTCGACTCCGTGACCATCGCTGTCGACGCCACCGCGGCCGTCGTCGACGAGATGCCCGATCGCGGGCTGCTGCTTGCGCATCACCCGCTGCTTCTGCGTGGCGTCGACACCGTCGCCGCCGACACGGCCAAAGGCGCACTGCTGCACCGGCTGATCCGCAGCGGGCGGGCGCTGTTCACCGCACACACCAATGCCGACTCCGCGTCACCTGGGGTGTCCGATGCGCTTGCCGACGCGCTCGGGCTGACCGTGCAAGAGGTGCTGGCACCGGCGGTCGGCGGCCCGGACATGGACAAATGGGTGGTGTACGTCCCCGTCGAGAGTGCCGATGCGGTCCGCGAGGCCATGTTCGCCGCGGGCGCCGGGCACATCGGCGACTACTCGCACTGCAGCTGGGGTGTCACCGGCACCGGACAGTTCCTCCCTCACGAAGGCGCGTCGCCGACGATCGGCAGCGTCGGATCCGTCGAACGGGTGGCCGAGGACCGCATGGAGATCATCGCCCCCGCACCGGCTGCGTGGCCACGTCCTGGCGGCGATGCGGACCGCGCATCCGTACGAGGAGCCCGCGTTCGACATCATCGCGCTGGCGCCCGTTCCCGCCGATGTCGGGTTGGGCCGCATCGGTGCGCTGCCGACGCCGCAGTCGCTGGCGGCGTTCGTCTCTCGCGTGCACGACGCGCTGCCCGCCACGTCGTGGGGGATACGTGCGTCGGGCGAAGACGACGCCGAGGTGTCGCGGGTGGCGGTGTGTGGCGGCGCGGGCGACTCGCTGCTGGACGTCGTCGCAGGCGCGGGAGTCGACGCCTACGTGACCGCCGATCTGCGGCACCATCCCGCCGATGAACACCGGCGGCGCTCCGACGTCGCGCTGATCGACGTCGCACACTGGGCTAGCGAGTTTCCGTGGTGCAATCAGGCGGCCGGGCTGCTCCGCGGCCACTTCGGTGACTCGCTGCCGGTGCGGGTGTCCGCGATCCGCACCGATCCGTGGAACATCGAGAGAAATGGTTTATGAAAGCTGAAGTCGTGCAACAGCGTTCGCTGCTCGAGCTGGCAGACCTCGATGCCGAGCTCAGCCGGATCGAGCACCGAGCCGGTCACCTGACCGAACAGCAGCGCTTCGAGCAGACTCAGGCCGAGCACCGCGAGGCCAACGACAGGCTGGCATCGCTGCGGCTCGCGCTCGAGGACCTGGACGCCCAGATCGCGAAGTTCGAGTCCGAGATCGAAGCGGTGCAGGCCCGTGAGAAACGGGACCGCTCGATGCTGGAAGGTGGGGCCGTGAGCGCCAAGCAGCTGGCCGACCTGCAGCACGAACTCGACACGCTGCGAGCGTCGGCAGTCCAGCCTCGAGGACTCGTTGCTCGAGGTGATGGAACGTCGGGAGGAGCTCCAGACACAGCAGGACGGCGAGCTGGTCAAGATCGACGGCCTGGAGAGCGAGCTGGCAGAGGCACAGCGGGCGCGGGACGACGCGCTCGCAGAGATCGATCAGGCGCGGCACCAACGTGCCTCGCGGCGCGATGAGTTGACGGCGGGACTGGACCCCGATCTGGTGAGGCTTACGAACGCCAGCGCTCGCACGGTGGCGCGGGTGCCGCACGGCTGCAGGGCCGTCGGTGCGGAGCGTGCCGGATCGAGATCGACCGCGGCGAGCTCGCCCGATTCTCCGCCGCCGCCGACGATGAAGTGCTGCGCTGTCCCGAGTGCGGCGCAATTCTGTTGCGAGTCAAGGACGGCGGCTAGTGAAGGTCATCGTCGAGGCAGACGGCGGGTCCCGAGGCAACCCGGGCCCGGCGGGATACGGCTCTGTGGTGTGGACCGCCGATCGCGAGACGGTGCTGGCCGAAAGCAAGCAGGCGATCGGGCACGCCACCAACAACGTCGCCGAATACCGCGGCCTGATCGCGGGCCTCGAGGAAGCGGCCAAGCTGGGCGCCACCGAGGTCGAGGTGCGGATGGACTCGAAGCTCGTGATCGAGCAGATGAGCGGCAACTGGAAGGTCAAGCATCCCGACCTCAAAGCGCTGATCAAGCAGGCGATGGCGGTGGCCACGAAGTTCGACCGGATCAGCTACGGCTGGATTCCGCGGGCCAAGAATTCGCACGCCGACCGGCTGGCCAATGAGGCGATGGATGCCGCGGCCGAACTCGAAGAACCCGGCCAAGGCGTGGAGGAGAAACCCGCTTCGCCTGTCGGCTGGACCGGCGCGAGGGGGACTCCGACCCGCTTTCTCCTGCTGCGGCACGGCCAGACCGAATTGTCCACGCAGCGGCGGTATTCCGGCCGTGGTAACCCCGCGCTGACCGACGTTGGGCGCCGTCAGGCCGAGGCCGCCGCGCGGCATCTCGGACAGCGAGGCGGCATCGCGGCGGTCATCACGTCACCGCTGCAACGTGCCTACGACACCGCGGCGAAGGCGGCCAAGGCGCTGGGGCTCGACGTCGCCGTCGACGACGACCTCATCGAGACGGACTTCGGAGCGTGGGAGGGCCTGACCTTCGCCGAAGCCGCCGAGCGTGACCCGGAGCTACACCGAAAGTGGTTGCGCGACACCAGCATCACCCCGCCGGACGGTGAGAGTTTCGACAGCGTCATGGACCGCGTGCGTCGGGTCCGTGCTCGGATCATCACCGAACACGCCGGGGAGACGGTGCTTGTGGTGTCGCACGTGACACCCATCAAGACGCTGCTACGCCTCGCGCTCGACGCCGGCCCGGGCATCCTGTACCGGTTGCACCTGGACCTGGCGTCGCTGTCCATCGCCGAGTTCTACCCCGACGGGGCCTCGTCGGTGCGGTTGGTGAACGAAACGTCGTATCTGTAGTCACTCGTGCAGATGCAGGCGCTCGCCGTGCATGCCGAAGATCACGATGGCTTCCACGGGTCCGTCGACGGCCCCGAACCAGTGTGGAGTCCACGTGCTGAACTCGACGGCCTCACCGGGCTCGATGACGAAGTCGCGGTCGCCGAGGATGAGCCGCATTCGGCCGGACAACACATACGTCCAGTCCTGGCCCTCGTGAACGGGCAACTCGGCGGGCGGTTTTCGGCGTTTGGCGGCGATCAGGGTCTTGAACGCGTGAAGTCCGCCCGCGGCTCCCTGGCGGGTCAGCGGCCAGTACGTGATGTCGTTGTGCGTGTGCGAGCTGCCCCGCACCCGCGGATCGGGCGCCTCGGGTGCCCGCAGCAGTTCGTCGGTGCTGACCGACAGCGCTTCGGCGAGGCGGGGGAGATGGTCGAGGGCCAGCCGACGCTTGCCCGATTCGAGGCGGCTGAGCGTGGACACGTCGATGCGCGCGCTGCGGGCCACGTCCTCCAGCGTCAGCCCGCGCTGGGTGCGCAGTTCGCGCAGCCGCCGTCGAACCCGCAGGTCGACATCGTTCTCGGTCACCGTTTTTGCCTGCATGGCAAATCAGATTGGCAGATCTGCCACCGCGACGGCAAGCTGGCAGCATGAACGAAACGAAGGCGCACTGGGAAGAGCACTACGGAGAACGCGACCGGGTCTGGAGTGGTCGGGTCAACGTCCAATTCGCCGACGTGGTGTCCGATCTGCCGCCAGGACGAGCGCTTGATCTCGGCTGCGGTGAGGGCGGCGACGCGGTGTGGCTCGCCGAGCGCGGCTGGGACGTCGTCGCGGTCGACATCTCCGAGACCGCGCTGGGCCGGGCCACAGAGGCGGCGAAATCTCGTGGCGTCGCCGACCGCATCGAGTTCGTTCAGCAGGATCTGTCGGACGACTTCCCCGACGGCACGTTCGACCTTGTGTCAGCGCAGTTCCTGCATTCCACCGTCCGGCTGGACCGGTCGCGAATCCTCGCCAACGCCGCGGACGCATTGCGCCCGGGTGGGCTGCTGGTCATCGTCGACCACGGTTCGGCGCCGCCTTGGGCGTCGAAACTGGACCATGTGCACGAATTTCCCAGCGCCGAAGAGGTTGTCGCCGCTATGAACCTTTCGCGCCGACGACTTCGAGCGTGTCCGCGTCGGGGAGGTCGAGCGGCAGGCCGTCGGTCCAGAGGGTCAGCAGATCCCATGGATGGACAACGTGATCGTCATGCGTCGGCGTGTAGCCTTCCACTCGCGGTAGCGCTCGGGCATGCATCGGGCACACGGTCGGTAACCCGCCGCGACGGCGGCGGCTTCGTCGGCGAAGAACACGCGGTACTTCACATAGCCGCCTTTGGCGATCGCGCGTAGCGCCGACGGGCAGTCCAGCCGCCCGTAGATCCGCGTGCCACGGTGACCGCCGACGGTGCCACGGGGTTTCATGCGTCGCGTCGTGGAAGACCAGGCCCAGGGTGAAACGCTCGCCGGACCGAACCGCCGAAACACCGTGCCGGACAGGGGCTGCCGACCAACCGCGGGTCGACTCCACAGGCCGCTCGCGGGTGGTGAACAGGAAGCCGTGTCCATGCGGCAGCATGGTCGCTGTGCCGCGAGACTGGGCCCGCGGCCGCTGCTCGAGCAGCAGAAATTCGCCGCCCGTGTGGTCGACGCCCGGCTCGGACAGGTTGATCACGACCTGCAAGGGAAACACCAAGTCTCCGTACAGGTCTCGATGCAGCGCGTTCCAGTCGCCCGGCCCGTATTTCAACAGGATCGCCGTCGATTTGGTCTGTCCCGCGGCATGGCACATGTCGAGCCAGTCGTCGAGCTTGTCGGGCCACGGCGTCGGCCTGCCCAACTTGGTCCACCAATCCCGCGCGATCGGCAGCAGCCGCGGGTACAGAGCGCGCTTGAGGTTCTCGATGGGGTCGGGATAGGGCCGGTCGAAATAGCGGTATTCGCCTTCGCCGAACCGGTATCGGCTCATCTCGATGGTCGCGCGGAACAGCCCGTCGTCGGGATAGAGGCCGCGCAGCTTCGCCGCTTCGTTGTTGGTGAGCAGCTGCGGCAGCAGCGCACCGCCGAAGTCGTTGACCTCGGCGGTGACCGCGTCCCAGTCCGCGGATTCGACTCGTTTCTGGAATTTCGTTGCAGCCATCAGAACAACCGCGCCTCGCGCAGTTCGGCCGGCTCTTCGAGGTCGAGCAGGAACTTCTTGCGTTCCAGCCCGCCCGCGTAGCCGGTCAACTTGCCGTTCTTTCCGACCACCCGGTGACACGGCACGACGATCGAGAGCGGGTTGCGACCGACGGCCGCTCCCACCTCCTGGGCCGTCGACCCGTCTTCCAGCTCCGCCGCGAGCTCGCCGTAGGTGACGGTTTCGCCGTAGGGGATCGTGGTCAGCCGGTCCCAGACCCGTCGTTGCAGATCGTCGCCGCGTAGCGCGGTCGGCAGGTCGAAGTCCGTCCGACCACCGGCCAGGTAATCGTCAGCTCGTCCCGCGCCTCGGCCAAAAGTTCGTCGGATCGGCATCGACCCGTGGTCCGAACGTATCGGTGGAGGCCGGTACCAGTGATGGCGGAAGTACAGGCCGATAAGCGCAGCGCCGTCGGCGACCAGCGTCAGCTCGCCAAGTGGGCTGTCGATAACCGCGTGTCGTGTGTTCATTCGTCGTCCTCCTCACCTTGTAGACGACGCGGCCTCGCGATGCCGTGAGATTAGAAAGAGCCTTCGGCAGTGGGCCCCGGTGGAGAACACCGAGCCGTTGCGTCGCGCGCGTGAGGGCGACATACAGCTCGGCCGCGCCGCGGGGGCCGTCGGCGATGATTCGTTCCGGCTCCACCACAAGGACGGCGTCGAACTCAAGGCCCTTCGTCTCCGCCGGAACCACGGCGCCCGCGACACCCGATGGCCCGATCACGACGCTGGTACCTTCTCTGCTGGCTTCGTCGCGAACGAATTCCTCGATGGCGGAGGGCAGTTCGTCCTCGGTGACCCGCATGGCCCATGGCTGCACGCCGGTCGCGCGGACCGACTCCGGTGGCTGGACCGCTGGTGCGAACTCGGCGAGCAGCGCGGCGGCGACGGTCATGATTTCCGCAGGTGTGCGGTAGTTCACCGATAGCGACCGGTAGACCGAGCGGCCGGGAACGTAGGGCTCCAGCATCGCGTCCCACGACGTTGCTCCGGCCGCCGACCGGCGCTGGGCGAGGTCGCCGACGACCGTGAAGGATCGGCTCGGGCAGCGCCGCATCAGCACCCGCCAGTCCATTTCGGACAGTTCCTGGGCCTCGTCGACGACGACGTGGCGATAGGTCCAGTCCCGGTCCGCGGCTGCCCGTTCGGCGAGTTCACGGGTGTCACGCTCGACGAAGCGATCCGCCAGGTCTTCGGCGGCAAGCAGCTCCTGAGGGAGCAGCAGGAAGTCGTCATCCTCCATCAGGTCCTCGCGGCTGATCATGTTGTCCAGCACACCGGCGGCGAATTTGGCCTGCTTCTGCCGTTCCTTTTCGGCCGCGTCCTCTTCCTTCTTATCGCGGCCGAGCAGGTCGACCAGCTCGTCGAGCAGCGGCACGTCGGAAACCGTCCAGGCCTCGCCGTCGGCGCGGAACAGCACCGGATCTGCGCCCGCCGCGCTTAGCCGCTCCGTCGACGAGAACAGTTGTGCCAAAAGCGTTTCCGGCGTCAGGATCGGCCAAAGCGCATCCAGTGCGGCGATGAACCGCTCGTTTTCCGCCAGCTCCCCGAGCAGGTCGGACCGCAGGTGCTCCCATGCCTGGCTGTCCTGCTTGGTCAGCCAGCCCCGACCGATTCGGGCGATCGCCCGTTCGGTCAGCACATAGGTGACGATGTCGGTGAACACCGCGCGGGCCTCGTTGTGCGGCAGCCCGCTCTCCCGGGCCTCCTGGATGGCCCACTCGGCGGTCTCGGCGTCGATCCGCAGGCTGACGTCCTTCAGCTCGATGGGCAGTGGACGCTCCGGCTGTCGCTGCCGATCGGCGATCGCCGCCGCGAGCACGTCCAGCATCTCCAGCGAGCCCTTCAGCCTCGCGGCGTCAGGCGCGTCCTCGGCGGTGACATGCAGACCCGGCAACAGGTCGCCGGTGGTCATGAACACAACGTTCGTCTCGCCGAGCGACGGCAGGACGCGGCCGATGTGGTTCAGGAACGCGGGGTTGGGCCCGACCACGAGTACACCGTGGTTTTCGATCCGCTTGCGCTGCGTATAGAGCAGGTACGCGACGCGGTGCAGCGCCACCACGGTTTTCCCGGTGCCAGGGCCACCCTCGATCACGAGCACCCCTGAGTGGTCGAGCCGGATGATCTCGTCCTGTTCGGCCTGGATCGTCGCGACGATGTCGCGCATCCCCTCGCCGCGTGGGGCATTGATCGCCGCCAGCAGGGCCGCGTCCCCTCCCTCGGCGGCGTCTGGGCGGCCGAAGACCTCATCGGTGAAGTCGACCAGCTGGCGTCCGCGGCTGTGGAACTGACGGCGGCGACGCATGCTCTCCGGGCTGGCGGCGGTGGCGACGTAGAACGGGCGCGCCGCAGGCGCCCGCCAATCGAGCAGGAGCGGTTCGGAGTCGTTCTCGTAGTCGAGCAGGCCGATGCGGCCGATATAGGAACGTTCGCCTGACAGGGCGTCCAACCGCCCGAAGCACAGCCCGTTGTCCGCCACGCCCAGCCGGTTGGCCTCCTTGGCCAGCGCACGCACCTCGGCGTCTCGCTCCACGAGCGGCACACCGTCATCGCGCAACGCCGCGGCGTACCTACCCTTCACTCGCGCGCGCTCGGCGTCGAGTCGTTGGTAGAGCCTGCCGATGTAGGTCTGCTCTGACTGCAGTTCGTCTTCGTGTTCTCGAGTTGACACATGCCCCCAATATCTCGGCTTTTGGTCTGGCCTGGGCCCACGACCGCAGGTCAGGGGACGATTGTGCGGCATGACCCGGGTCTTGCCGCAAGCCCCCTTCTGCGATATATGTTGGTAGTGGAAGGGAGCGAGTTCTCCCTTCTTTTTCTTTGCCCAGAATATGTCAGACCCCGCTGGCAAGATCGAACGTATGTTCGAAGAGAGTCAGCGATGCGGCGCTGATTGACGCGATGGGTGAGGCCACCCGCGAAGAGTCGGTGGCGATCGCCCGGCGGTTGGCATCCGTCGGTGAGCTGGACGCCCGTCGCGCAGCCGAGCTGGCCGAGCGCAACTTGTGGCGCACCGATCCGTTCGAAGAGGTGGCCGCCGAGGTGTCTGCCGCTCAAAACATCAGCCGCGGCCGGGCGGGCAACCAGATTCATGTGGCGCGGGTGTTGCGCGACGAGCTGCCGGCGGTGACGGCGGTGTTTTCGACCGGGGCGATCGATTACCGGATGGTGGACATCATCATCAACCGTACCGACAACATCGAGCCGGATCGTAAGGCTGCGGTGGATGCCGGGATCGCCCGCCATTGTGTGAAGTGGATGCGGTTGTCGAAGGCCAAGCTGCGCGATCGGGTGGATCTGTGGGTGGCGAAGTTCGATCCGGCCGCGGTGCGCGTGCCCCCGAAGGTCGACGACGCTCGCTACGTCGACGTTGAAGAGACCAGCCCGGGAATGGCGCGTATCTGGGGCACCGTACGTAGTGCTGACGCGGCGTTGATGGACCGTGCCTTGGACGCGTTGGCCGACACGGTGTGCGACAACGATCCGCGGACCAAGGAGCAGCGTCGCGCTGATGCGTTGAGGCCGTTGGCCCGCCGTGCAAGCGCGCTGGCCTGCCAGTGCGGTTTGCCGGACTGTGCTGCGGCGGCGGAACGTAAAGCCGTCAACGACGTCGTGATTCATGTGTTGGCCGAGCAGGCCACTCTGGATGGGACCAGTGATCACCCGGGCTATCTGCCCGGCTTCGGGATTGTGCCCGCCGAATCGGTCCGCGATCTGGTGCCGTGGGCGAAGGTCAAGCCCCTGACGGTGCCGACCGGATCGGAGTCGAGATATCGGCCGTCGGCGACGCTGACGGCGTTCGTTCAGTGGCGGGATCTGACCTGTCGGTTCCCCGGGTGTGACGCCCCGGCCGAGGTGTGCGACATCGACCACACGCACAGCCCTATCCGTACGGTCCCACGCATCCGTCGAACAACAAGCTGTACTGCCGCAAGGATCATCTGCTCAAGACGTTCTACGCGGGGATTGGTTGGAGGGAGCGTCAGTTTCCCGACGGCACCATCACGTGGACCGCACCGACCGGCCACACCTACAGCACCGAAGCCCACGGCGGCATGCTGTTTCCTGCGCTGGCCCAGCCCACCGGCGATCTGGGAGAACTGATCGTTCCCGACGAGTCCGCCAATCGCGGCGTGATGATGCCCACGCGCAGGCAGACCCGCGAGCAAGATCGCCGCGACCGCATCGCCAAAGAACGCCGCCAGCGAGTCGAACTCAACGCCGAAGAACGACGGAAACAGCAGGCTTGGCGCGTAACGACTTACGAGCCGCCGCCGTTCTGACTTGGTTTCCATGGCGTGAGTCGCGGGGTCCACGCGGGCACGTTGCGGCGGTACTCCTCGTACTGCTCGCCATACGTCTGGACGAGGGTTGGTTCCTCGTACCACCGGACGAATGATGCGGTGACGATCCATCCGATCACGGCGTAGACGACCAGCCAGATGCTGTCGAAAAGCAGTGCCTGGCCGAGGATCGCGGTCAGTAGTCCTACATACATCGGGTTTCGGACGAAGCGGTTGAAGCCGGTGACCACCAGACGTTCGGTCGGCGCGACAGGCATGGGCGTTCCGCCGGCCTTGACGAACTGGATGAACGCGTGGATCGGCGGAATCAAGCCGAGCACGATCAGCACGACACCCAGAGCCACCCGCAGTGGCGGGCTGGACTCGGGGATCTCCCAGTGGGTGATCAGCCACGGGCCCAGCCCGACGAAGGTTCCGGGCGCGACGACGAAGAAGGCCGCTGACCCGATGGCGGCGGTGGAGGTTCGCACCTCCTAAGTATTAGGCCAGCTCTCCGCGAGTTGGGTGAGTCGCACGCTGTTGCCGGACGGGTCGCGGAACCCGGAGTCGATGCCGTAAGGCATTTGGTTCGGCGGCTCGGTGAACTCCACGCCGCGTTCGGTCATCTGCTTGTAGGACTTCTCGATGTCGTCGGTGATCAGGAACACCGTGCCCGCGAATCCCTTCGCCGTCAGTTCCAGCACCTGCTTCCTGGTGGCCTCGTCCATCACCGGGTCACCGGGCACGGCCATCAGAACGAGGTTTACGTCGTCTTGTCCCGGCGGGCCGACAGTCAGCCAGCGGAAGTTACCCATCTCCTCCGGGAACGACACGTCTTCGCGCACTTCCATGCCGACCTTCTCGGTCCAGAACTTCAGCGCGACTTCTTGATCATGGACCCACACCTGGGCACTGCCGATTCTCATCATGGTTGCGACGCTACGGTCGGCTGACGGTGTCCGTCTTCTCCCCGTGTGCTGTCTTGACCCGGCTATCGGGGAGCGGTCGGGTGTCGCGGGCAAGGACGCAACTGGGCACCCGCGCGTACGCCACAGCAGGCGGCATGCTGGCGCGATACGCGGCAGGCGGCAGCCCGTAGACCCGGGCGAAGCTCGTCGTGAACGAGCCGACGCTCTGCAGGCCGACCATCACACAGATGTCGGCGACCGACCGGTCGGTGTAGCGCAGTAGCGCCGCCGCCCGCTCCAGCCGCCGTGTCTGCAGGTAGGACCGCGGGGACTCGCCGAATGTGCGGGTGAACATGCGGCTGAAGTGCGCACGCGACAGCCCCGCTGCTGCGGCCAGATCGTCCACCGTGATCGGCTCGGCGTAGCGCGAATCGACCAGATCCTTGGCCCGTAGCAGGTAACGGGCGGGAGGTACCTGCGGCACCGGAATATTATGTACGGGCGAACGAGTTGGCTGGGCGGCCGCGGATCACCGCATGGTGATTCGAGGAAAGTCCGGACTTCACAGAGCAGGGTGATTGCTAACGGCAATCCGAGGTGACTCGCGGGAAAGTGCCACAGAAAACAGACCGCCACCTTTTGGTGGTAAGGGTGAAACGGTGCGGTAAGAGCGCACCAGCATCCCGGGTGACCGGGATGGCTAGGCAAACCCCACCCGAAGCAAGGCCAAAAGGCCGCACCTGGTGCGGCTGCGCAGGCGTTCGAGGGTTGCTCGCCCGAGCCTGCGGGTAGGCCGCTCGAGGCACCCGGTGACGGTGTGCCCAGATGGATGGTCGCCGCTTCGTCGCCGTGGTTGTTCGCGGCGACGAGGGAACAGAATCCGGCTTACAGGCCAACTCGTTCGCCCTATCAGGCCTTGCGCACCGACTTGTCCAGCTTCTTCAGCGCGCTGCCGAGTTGTTGATGCGCGTTGCGTGCCAGCTCGTCTTCCTGGGCGTACAGCAGGCCGTAGGTGAAGGTGTCCTCCCCGGCCGCGTGGGCCGCTTCGGCCTGCTGGCACAGGTGCGTCCGGCTGACCACGCTGTCCTGGTGGTCACCCAGCAGGGTTTGAATGTCCTTCGCCCGACCGGACACCTTGTCTGCGCCGGTCGCGGCCGCGGTGTAACGGAGTCGCTTGGCGCCCTTGCGAATTCGGTGCAGCGCCTCGTCGCGGTCCTCATCGACCGCGTCGGCGGCGTTCTTCGCGGCTTTGCGCACGCGCTTGTAGGCCGAGTCGATGGTCGCCTTGGCGGGCTCGTCACCGGGTGCGGCCGCGGCCGGCTCGGCGGCCACCAACCCGTCGAGCGCATCGAGCAGGCGGAAGTAGCGCTCCGAACGCATCGCGATCAACGAGCGCCGCAGCCCGGCCTTGTAGCGCCGCTTGGCGCCGTCCACCAACCGTTTCCGGATCGGACCGCGGACGAGGTCCTCCGGCAGCTCCTTCGAGCGCGCGTTCGTAGCGCTCGGCCAGTACCTCGGCGTCGCGGGCGACACCGAGCACGCTGGCCAGCTGGCGCAGCTCCTCGAGAACCCACGCATCGTCGGAGATGCCGAAAGACCCCTCGGACGACTGCAGCAGGCTGCGGATCTTGCGGGTGGTGACCCGCATCTGGTGCACCGAGTCGTAGACGTCCGCCCGTACCGCGCGGTCCCATTCGACCAGCTGGTCGACCTGCTCGGCGACGGCCTGGTGTATCGGATCGGCCTTCGTCGCGTCCGACTCCGATCCGTCGTCGTCGGTGGCACCCGCCAGCACCCTGGCGAGTTTCGAACCGTGTCCTGCGGGGACCGCGCCGGCGTCGAGGAGTCGGTTGGCCAGCCGGTCCAGCAGTTCGGGAGAGGTGGATGCGCCCTCGACGAGTTCCAGCTCCCACTCGCGCCACTGCTGCTCGCTGCCTTCACCGGCCGACGCGGTCACCTTGTCGTCGCTGAACTCGGCGATCGGGGCGCCTTCGGGGCCGTAGAGCAGGTCGATGGTGCGCTCGGTGCAGATTCGGGCGACCGGTCCCAACGTCCGGTCACGCACGATGGCCAGCACGACGTCCTTCAACGCGCCCGGGACAGACCTGCCGTCGCCGTCGCCCAGCGCCGCGCGCACCTCGGTGCGGGTGTCGGGCCCTGCGGGCAGCTTGAGATGCCAACCGGCATCCGATCCGCCGGTCCGTCTGCGCAGTGTGATGTGGTGGGCGGCCAGATCGTGGGCGGGAGTGTCGAAGTAGATGGCCTCGAGCTGCTGCGACGGCGATCGTTCTACCCGCGCCACCGACGAAAGCCCCTCGAACGACGGCGAAACGGTGGAGTCGACCACGTCGAATTTCCGCTCGACCTCGGTGTGCCGTGAGGTCTTCGGCGTGCTGGCAGCCATCTCCACCTTCGTCGTGATTCGCTCTACGGACAGCCAGAGTGCCACACCCGGGTGAACGGCCGTACCGGCCGTCACAGATAAAGTCCAGGTGTGACCGAATACCAGACCATCACGCTCGAGCAGTCCGGCCCCGTCGCGCGAATCACGCTGAACCGGCCCGATGACGCAAACGGGATGAACCACACCATGACTCGCGAGCTGGCCGATGCCGCGAAGCGCTGCGACACCGATGCGACCAAGGTCGTGGTCCTGACCGGCTCGGGGCGATTCTTCTGCGCAGGAGGCGATCTCAAGTCGTTCGCGACTGCGCCGGACCGCGGTCAGCACATCAAGGGCGTTGCCGATGACCTACACCGCGCCATCTCGACGTTCGCACGCATGGACGCGGTGCTCATCACCTCGGTCAACGGCATCGCCGCAGGAGCGGGCTTCTCCATTGCGGTCACCGGCGACCTCGTCCTCGCCGCCGAGTCCGCGTCGTTCACGATGGCCTACACGCGGGTCGGGCTGAGCCCCGACGGCAGCTCCTCCTACTTCCTGCCGCGGCTGATCGGCATCACCAAAACGAAGGAGCTGATGCTCACCAACCGGACCCTTTCGGCTCAGGAGGCGTCTGCGCTGGGGCCTGGTCACCGAGGTGGTCCCCGACGACGAGCTGGCCGCCAGGACCGACGAGCTGGCCGCCCAAATGGCAGCCACCGCAAGCGGATCCAACGGCGGCGTCAAAGCCCTGATGCTGGCGACGTTCAAGAACGGCCTCGAAGAGCAGATGGAACTCGAAGGTCGCGTCATCGCCGAGCGCGCCGAGTCGGCCGACGGGCGCGAAGGTGTCGACGCCTTTATGGCGAAACGCGAGCCAAGCTTCGCCTAGAAGCTGTGCTCCTCGGCGGGGAACACCCCACTGGCCACCTCGTCGGCGTATTGCGTTGCCGCCCGGCGCAATTCCGCGCCGACGTCACCGAACCGCTTGACGAACTTGGCGGTCTTGCCTGCCGTCATGCCTGACATGTCCTGCCAGACCAGTACCTGGGCGTCGCAGTTCGGCCCGGCGCCGATGCCGACGGTGGAAATGGTCAGCTTGCCGGTGATCTGGGTGGCCAGTTCGGCGGGCACCATCTCGAGCACCACTGCGATCGCGCCTGCCTCCTGGACCGCGATGGCGTCGTGAATGGTCTGCTCCGCGGCGTCCCCGCGGCCCTGGACCCGGAAGCCGCCAAGGCCGTTCACGCTCTGCGGGGTGAATCCGATGTGGGCCACGACCGGTATGCCAGCCTGCGTCAGTGTCGCGATCTGGTCGGCGACTCGCTCGCCGCCTTCCAGCTTGACCGCGTGCGCGCCCGTCTCCTTCAGGAAGCGGGTTGCGGTCTCCAACGCCTGCTGCGGCCCGGCCTCGTAGCTGCCGAACGGCAGGTCGGCGACGACCAGGGCGTGCGGCGCACCGCGGACCACGCCGCGAACCAGCGGGATCAGTTCGTCGATGGTCACCGGCACGGTGGTGTCGTAGCCGTACACCACGTTGGCGGCGGAGTCTCCGACCAACAGCACCGGGATGCCTGCGTCATCGAAGACGCGGGCGGTGGAGTAGTCGTAGGCGGTCAGCATGGCCCACTTGTGGCCTTCTGACTTCCACTTCTGCAGGTGATGGGTGCGGACCTTGGTCCGCGGTTTTGATTCGGCAGCGCCGTATACAAGCTGTTCAGACATCGTTGTCCCTCGTGTCTGTTCGGTCGATCCTCGTGGCCCATCCGGGTCCCCGGGTTCGTCTGACGCCTTAAGTCTGCCACCACCTGGCAAGAAGATGAACTTCGGGTTAAGTGGATTTCCTCACACTACGATCGGCCCCATGCAACGGCTCAGTGGACTCGACGCCAGCTTCTTGTACCTCGAAACCGCTGCACAGCCCCTGCATGTGTGCTCAATCCTCGAGCTGGACACCTCCACCATGCCCGGCGGCTACACCTTCGACCGGATGCGCGACGAGCTCGGGCTGCGCATCAAGGCGATGCCTCAGTTCCGCGAGAAGCTCGCCGACAGCCGGTTCAACCCCGACCATCCGGTGTGGGTCGACGACGACGACTTCGACGTCGACCGGCATCTGCACCGCATCGGCCTGCCATCGCCGGGCGGTCGCCAGGAGCTGGCGGAGATCTGTGGCCACATCGCGTCGCTGCCGTTGGATCGCAGTCGCCCGCTGTGGGAGATGTGGGTCATCGAGAACATCGCGGGCACCGACGCGCACGCGGAGCGGCGGCCGGCTGGCGGTCATGACGAAGGTGCACCACGCGGGCGTCGACGGCGTCACCGGGGCCAACCTGATGTCGCAGCTGTGCGGCACCGAGCCCGACGAGCCCGCCCCAGATCCGGTCGACGGCGTCGGCGGCGGCAGCGAGCTGGAGATTGCGATCAGCGGGGCGGTGAAGTTCGCCACCCGCCCACTGAAGTTGATCAACGTCGTGCCGAAGACGCTGTCGACGGTCGTCGACACGGTGAAGCGGGCCCGCAGCGGGATTGCCATGAAGCCGCCGTTCGCCGCACCGCAAACCGCGTTCAACGCGAACGTGACCAGCCACCGCAACATCGCATACGCCCAGCTGGACCTCGAGGACATCAAGAAGGTGAAGAACCACTTCGGCGTCAAGGTCAACGACGTGGTGATGGCACTGGTCTCCAGCACGCTGCGAAAGTTCCTCGCAGGACCGCGGCGAGCTGCCTGACTCGACACTAGTTGCGATGGTTCCGGTTTCGGTGCACGACAAGTCGGACCGGCCTGGCCGCAACCAGGTGTCCGGCATGTTCTCCAGCCTGGAAACCCACATCGACTCGCCCGCCGAGCGGCTGAAGTCCATCTCGGAGGCGAATTCGGTTGCCAAGCAACACAGTTCGGCGATCGGCGCGACGCTGCTGCAGGACTGGACCCAGTTCGCGGCGCCTGCGGTGTTCGGTGTCGCGATGCGGTTGTACGCCAGCACCAAGTTGGCCGGGGCGCGCCCGGTGCACAACCTGGTCGTCTCGAACGTGCCCGGCCCGCAGGTTCCGTTGTATTTCCTCGGGATCCGAGGTCAAGGCGATGTACCCGCTCGGGCCGATCTTCCACGGCTCCGGCCTCAACATCACTGTGATGTCGCTGAACGGGAAGCTGGACGTCGGCATCGTGTCGTGTCCGGAGCTGTTGCCGGATCTGTGGGACCTCGCCGACGACTTCGAGGTCGCGCTCGACGAACTGGTGGCGAGTACCGGGTAGACCCGCCGCAAGTGGCGGTCTGCCAGCGCTGATGGCACCTCATGGCAGCATGTGGTGCCATGAGCCTGAACAAGGGGATCCTTGCGATCGCGCTGGTTGTGTTGCTGGTGGCGGGGTGCAGCAAGGTTGTCGACGGTCGTGCCGTCTCCGCGGTGCCACGACCGGGGACGCCCGTGCAGTGGGCCCCTTGCAATCCGTCGGTGCCGGTTCCGCCCGGGGCCGAATGCGGCAAGCTCTCGGTGCCCGTGGACTACACCAAGCCCGACGGCGACGTTGCGCAGCTCGCGATGATCAGGTTCAAGGCCACCGGCGAAAAGATCGGCTCGCTCGTGATCAACCCGGGCGGGCCGGGCGAATCCGGCGTCAAGTCGGCCGGCGCCCTGGCCGACGCTGCCGCCAGTCCGTGCGCGAACATTTCGACCTCGTCGGATTCGACCCGCGCGGAGTCGCGGCGTCGACGCCCGAGGTGCGGTGCAACTCCGACGCCGACAACGACCGGCTGCGGGCCGACCCTCAGGTCGACTATTCACCCGAGGGCATCGCACACATCGACAGCGAGACCAAGCAGTTCGTCCAGCGCTGCCTCGACAAGACGGGCAAGGAGTTCCTGGCCAACGTCGGCACCGCCAATGTCGTGAAGGACCTCGACGCAGATCCGGGCCGCGCTTGGGGATGAAAAGCTGACCTACCTCGGCTACTCCTACGGCACCCGGATCGGCGGCGCCTACGCCGAGGAGTTTCCGCAGAATGTCCGCGCGATGGTGCTCGACGGCGCGATCGATCCCAACGCCGATCCGATCGAGGAGGACCTCCGCCAGGCGGCGGCCTTCCAGCAGGCGTTCGACGACTTCGCGGCCGACTGCGCCAAGGAAATCCGAACTGTCCGCTCGGTACCGACCCCGCCAAGGCCGTCGACGTCTACAAGAGCCTGGTCGACCCGCTTGTCGACAAGCCGCGCCAAGACGCAGGATCCGCGCGGCCTCGCCTACAGCGACGCGATCGTCGGCACCATCCTGCCGCTGTACTCGCCGAGCATCTGGCCTCGTCTCACCACGGCCTGACCGAGCTCAAGGATGGGCACGGCGACACACTGCTGTCGCTGTCCGACTTGTACATGCACCGGGATCCCGAAGGGCATTACGACAATGCGACCGATGCGCGGGTCGCGGTCAACTGCGTCGACTCGCCCGCGATCACCGACCAGGCCAAGCTCGTCGAGAAGGACCGCCGCTAGCCGCGAGGTCGCGCCGTTCATGAGCTACGGCGAGTTCACCGGCCACGCGCCGCAGGACACGTGCTCGTTCTGGCCGGTCCCACCGACCACCCAGCCGCACGAGATCTCCGTCAAGGGCCTGCCACCGATCCTGGTGGTGTCCACGACGAACGACCCCGCCACGCCGTATGAGGCCGGCGTCGACCTGGCCAAGCAACTCGGCGGCACGCTCGTCACCTTCGACGGGCACACAGCACACCGTTGTCTTCCAGGGCAACAAGTGCATCGACGACATCGCCGCCACGTACCTGATCGACGTGACGGTCCCGCCGCCGGACACCCGTTGCTGATCAACGGAAGTCGACTGCTGAGCACGCCAAGGTCTCTGAACGGTCACCGTCCGATTGCGGCTGCGCTCAGGCCGATGATGCGCGTGCGACGATGACTGCCATGCGGCGGGCGGGGAGGTGTGGCGCGACGCTGCTGGCATGCGTGCTGGTGGCGGGCGCCGTGTGTCCGGCCGCAGGGGCCACGCCCGAGGGGCAGTCGACGGAGACCTACGGCCAGCCGCCGGTCTGGGGTGGCTGCGCAACAGTTCGTCGGCGACGCCAGCGCACATCCCGACCGCACAGTGCGGCACCGTGTCGGTTCCCGATCGACTACGCGCAATCCCGAAGGCGCACAGGCGCAATTGGCCGTCATCCGGATACCCGCGACCGGTGACCGCATCGGGGTGTTGATGGTGAACCCTGGCGGGCCAGGGGCGTCGGCGGTCGACACCGTCGCGGGCATGGGCGTCGCGCTGGCGGACACCGACATTCGCCGCCGGTTCGACCTGGTCGCCTTCGACCCGCGCGGCGTCGGGCACTCGACCCCCGAACTGCGCTGCCGCACCGATGCCGAATTCGACGCCTACCGAAGGGAACCGAACGCCGACTACAGCCAGGCAGGCGTCGCGCACATCGAAGATCTATACCGCCAGTTCGCGCAGTAGCTGCGAGAACGGATGGGCAAGGAGTTCCTGGCCAGCGTCGGCACCGCATCCGCGGCAAGCGACATGGACGTGGTGCGGGCGGCGCTCGGCGAGAACCAGATCAACTACCTCGGGTTCTCCTACGGCACGGAAATCGGTGCGGCATACGCGAGAGGCCTACCCCGACCGGATCCGGGCCATGGTGCTCGACGGCGCGGTCGACCCGAGCCTGGACCCGATCGATGAGAGACATGCGCCAGACGGCGGGATTCCAAACGGCTTTCGAGGACTATGCCGCCGATTGCGCGCAGTCGGCCGGGCTGCCCACTCGGCACCGATCCGGCGCAGTTCGTCAACCGGTATCACCAGCTGATCGACCCGTTGGTCACACGGCCCCGCCAAGACGTCGGATCCGCGCGGCCTGGGCTACCAGGACGCGATCACGGGCACCGTCAACGCGCTCTACTCCCGTCAGTACTGGAAATTCCTGACCAGCGGACTGCTCGGGCTGCAGCGCGGCACCGACCCCGGCGACCTGCTGCTGCTGGCCGACGACTATCTGAAACGCGACCCGAGCGGGCACTACCTGAATCGAACAGGATGCGTTCTACGCCATCCGCTGCGTCAACGCGCCGTTCCCCACCGACCCGGCGGTGTGGGCGGCCGCCGACAAGCGAAGCCGCGAGGTCGCGCCGTTCCTGAGCTACGGGTCCTTCACAGGTTTTGCTCCCCGTGATGTTTGCGCCAATGGCCCGTCCCGCCGACATCGACGCCGCACCCCGCCGTATCGCCGGGCCCGGGCAAGGTCGTCGTCGTGTCCACCACCCACGACCCCGCGACGCCGTATCAGGCGCGGTGTCGATCTGGCCAGGCAGATGGGCGCCAGCCTGATCACCTTCGACGGCACCCAGCACACAGTCGTGTTCAACGGCGACGCCTGCGTCGACAGCGCCGTGGTGGCGTTCCTCATCGACGGTGTGACGCCGCCCGCCGGCTTGCGCTGCTAGCTCGCATCGGTCTCGTAACACAGAATTAACAGCCGGTGCCTACGCTGCGGTTATGGACCGCCAGAAGGAATTCGTGCTGCGCACGCTGGAGGAACGCGACATCCGATTCGTCCGGCTGTGGTTCACCGACGTGCTCGGATACCTCAAGTCGGTAGCGATCGCGCCCGCCGAACTCGAGGGCGCGTTCGAGGAGGGCATCGGCTTCGACGGCTCGTCGATCGAAGGGTTCGCGCGGGTGTCGGAGTCCGACACCGTCGCCCGGCCCGATCCGTCGACTTTCCAGGTGCTGCCGTGGACCACGAGCCACGGCGACCACCACTCGGCGCGGATGTTCTGCGACATCACGATGCCCGACGGCTCGCCGTCATGGGCCGACTCGCGGCACGTGCTGCGTCGCCAGCTGGCCAAGGCCAGTGACCTGGGCTTCTCCTGCTACGTGCACCCGGAGATCGAGTTCTTCCTGCTGCAGCCAGGGCCCGACGACGGCATCGGCGCCGGTGCCGGCCGACAACGGCGGCTACTTCGACCAGGCCGTGCACGACGCCGCGCCGAACTTCCGCCGGCACGCCATCGACGCACTGGAGCAGATGGGCATCTCGGTGGAGTTCAGCCACCACGAGGGCGCGCCCGGCCAGCAGGAGATCGACCTGCGCTACGCCGACGCGCTGTCCATGGCCGACAACGTGATGACGTTCCGCTACGTCGTCAAGGAGGTGGCGCTCGGCGACGGCGTGCAAGGCGTCGTTCATGCCCAAGCCGTTCGCCGAGTACCCGGGCTCGGCGATGCACACCCACATGAGCCTGTTCGAGGGCGAGACCAACGCGTTCCACAGCCCGGACGATCCGCTGCAGCTCTCCGACACCGGCAAGTCGTTCATCGCAGGCATTCTCGAGCACGCCACCGAGATCAGCGCGGTGACGAACCAGTGGGTGAACTCCTACAAGCGGCTGGTGCACGGCGGCGAGGCGCCGACGGCGGCGTCGTGGGGCTCGGCGAACCGCTCGGCGCTGGTACGGGTGCCGATGTACACGCCGCACAAGGCGTCGTCGCGGCGCATCGAGGTGCGCAGCCCCGACTCGGCGTGCAACCCCTACCTGACATTCGCGGTGCTGCTGGCCGCCGGCCTGCGCGGCGTCGAGAAGGGCTACGTGCTCGGCCCGCAGGCCGAGGACAACGTGTGGAGCCTGACCCCCGAGGAACGCCGCGCGATGGGGTACAGGAGCTGCCCGGCAGCCTCGGCGCGGCGCTCGAGCAGATGGAGAGCTCCGAGCTGGTCGCGGAAGCGTTGGGGGAGCACGTGTTCGACTTCTTCCTGCGCAACAAGCGCACTGAGTGGGAGAACTACCGCAGCCACGTGACGCCGTTCGAGCTGAAGACCTACCTGTCGCTTTAGCGGGCTGCGATACGGTCGTTAGCGTGGCCAAACCCGCGACGCAGCGACCGAAGCTGCCCAGCGTAGGCCGGCTCGGGCTGGTCGAACCGTCGGCGCCGTCTGATCTGGATCAGCTGGGCTGGAACACCGACGCGCACATCGAGCTGCTGTGGTCGCTGTCCCGGGCACCCGACGCCGACGTCGCGCTGCGGACCCTGGTGCGGCTGGCCGAGGCCGCCGAAGGACTGGGACAAGCTCAGCGGAGAGTTGGTCACCGACAAGGGTCTGCGCGGCCGCTTGTTCGGTGTGCTGGGTTCGTCGCTGGCGCTGGGCGACCACCTCGTCGCCAATCCGCAATCCTGGCATCTGCTGGCGGGTCAGCGTGACCCTGCCGTCGGTCGACGAACTGCGAAGACGTTCGCTCGAAGCCGCCGAATCAGCCACTGACGCAGGCAATGCGCAGCCGCGTGCTGCGGACGCTGTATCGCGATCGGTTGCTGGTGCTGGCAGCGTTGGACCTGGCGTCCGTCGTCGAGAACGAGCCGGTGCTGCCGTTCACCGCGGTCGGTGCGCATCTGTCGGATCTGGCCGACGCGGCGCTGGAGCGCCGCGCTGAAGGTGGCGACTCGCTCGGTGTGCGGCGAGGACGGCGAGCCGCCGCGGCTGGCGG
The DNA here is from genome assembly GCA_963734385.1 of uncultured Actinomycetota bacterium. GTDB lineage: Bacteria > Actinomycetota > Actinomycetes > Mycobacteriales > Mycobacteriaceae > Mycobacterium. The sequence continues at coordinate 152,485 of CAVTHR010000022.1, forward strand.
TGATCGCGATGGGCAAGTGCGGCGCGCGCGAGCTGAACTACGTCAGCGACGTCGACGTCATCTTCGTCGCCGAGGAGGCCGACGCGGTCACCACCAGGGTGGCCGGCGAGATGATGCGGTTCGCATCGGAGGCGTTCTTCGAGGTCGACGCCGCGCTGCGGCCGGAGGGCAAGCACGGCCAGCTGGTCCGCACGCTGGACTCGCATGTCGCCTACTACCAGCGCTGGGCCAAGACCTGGGAGTTCCAGGCGCTGATGAAGGCGCGGCCCGCGGCCGGCGACGCCGAACTGGGCGCGCAGTACATCGACGCGCTGATGCCGATGGTGTGGACGGCGTGCGAGCGCGAGGACTTCGTGCCCGAGGTGCAGGCGATGCGCCGCCGCGTCGAGGCGCTGGTGCCCGCCGACGAACGGGCCAGGGAGCTCAAGCTCGGCACCGGCGGGCTGCGCGACGTCGAGTTCGCCGTGCAGCTGCTGCAACTCGTGCACGGCCGCAACGACGAGTCGCTGCATGTGGCGTCGACGGTCGATGCGCTGGCCGCGCTGGGCGCAGGCGGCTACATCGGCCGCGACGACGCCGCCAACCTGACCGCCTCATACGAGTTCCTGCGGCTGCTCGAGCACCGGCTGCAGCTGCAGCGGCTCAAGCGCACGCACATGCTGCCCGACGAGGACGACGACGAGGCGATGCGCTGGCTGGCGCGCGCGGCCCACATGCGGCCCGACGGTCAGCACGACGCGCTGGGCGTGCTGCGCGAAGAGCTCAAGCGCCAGAGCATGCGGGTGTCGCGGCTGCACGCCAAGCTGTTCTACCAGCCGCTGCTGGAGTGGCGGTCGGCCAGCCGGCGATTCGGCTGACGCCGCAGGCCGCCGAACGCCAGCTCGCCGCGCTCGGATACGAGGGGCCGCAGAGCGCGCTGACGCATCTTGCGGCCTTGACGGGCCACACCGGCCGGCGCGGCCGGGTGCAGCAGGTGCTGCTGCCGACGCTGCTGGACTGGCTGTCGGACACGCCCGATCCGGATGCCGGGCTGCTGGCGTACCGGCGGATCAGTGACGAGCTGTCCGACCATCGCTGGTATCTGTCGACGCTGCGCGACGAAGGCGCGGTGGCCAAGCGGCTGATGCGAGTGCTGGGGACGTCGGCGTACGTGCCGGACCTGTTGATGCGGGCGCCGGAGGTCATTCAGCAATACGCGGACGGCCCGACTGGCCCGAAGCTGCTCGAGGTCGAGCCCGACGGGCTGGCGCGGGCGTTGGTCGCGTCGGCAGGGCGGCATCGCGGATCCGGTTCGTGCGATCGCGGCGGCCCGCACGCTGCGTCGCCGGGAGCTGGCCCGGGTCGCGTCGGCGGATCTGCTTCGGCATGCTCGAGGTGGCTGACGTCTGCAAGGCGTTGACGTCGGTGTGGGTGGCGGTGCTGCAGGCGGCGCTGGAAGCTGTGATCAGGGCCAACACGCCCGACGACGGCGAAGCGCCCGCGCGGATCGCGGTGATCGGCATGGGCAGGCTGGGCGGCAGGGAACTCGGCTACGGGTCCGACGCCGACGTGATGTTCGTGTGCGAACCCATTGACGGCGTCGACGAGTCCGCGGCGGTGCGGTGGTCGATCACGGTCGCCGAACAGGTGCGCTCGCTGCTGGGCACGCCGAGCGCCGACCCGCCGCTGGAGGTCGACGCGGGCCTGCGGCCCGAGGGGCGCAACGGCTCGCTGGTGCGCACGTTGTCGTCGTACGCAGCGTATTACGAACAGTGGGCGCAGCCCTGGGAGATTCAGGCGCTGTTGCGGGCGCATCGGGTGGCGGGTGACGAGGACCTGGGCGAGCGATTCCTCGTGATGGCCGACAAGACGCGGTATCCGGCCGGCGGCATTTCGGCGGAGGCGGTGCAGGAGATTCGTCGGATCAAGGCCCGCGTCGACGCCGAGCGGCTGCCGCGTGGCGCAGATCCCAACACGCACACCAAACTTGGCCGCGGCGGGCTCGCCGATATCGAATGGACGGTGCAGCTGCTGCAGCTGCGGCACGCGCACGAGACGCCGTCGCTGCACAACACGTCGACGCTGGAGTCGCTGGATGCGATCGGCGCGGCGGAGCTGATCCCAGAGGGCGACGTGGACTTGCTGCGGGAGGCGTGGCTGACGGCGACGCGGGCGCGCAACGCGCTGGTGCTGGTGCGCGGCAAGCCAACTGATCAACTGCCGGGGCCGGGCCGGCAGCTCAACGCGGTCGCGCTGGCCGCGGGCTGGGACACCGACGACGGTGGCGAGTTCCTCGACAACTACTTGCGGGTGACCCGTCGCGCAAAGACGGTGGTACGAAAGGTGTTCGGTGGCTGAGGGCATAGATTTTTCGTTTGAGGCGATTTCGGCCGGCGAACATGACCGACTGCAGGCGCTGTACTCGCCGTTGACGCAGGCGGTGCGGCGTCTGATTGATGCGGGCGTTCGGACGGGCGCGGACGAGGAGACGATCCGCGAGGCGCAGGCAGCGATCGAGGCGGTGGCAGAGAAGCTCGAGGGGACTGTGGACGAGAGCTTGCCGCGCCTCGCTGTCGAAGGACGCCCGGTGGTGTGGGGAAACCCGGTGACGGGCTTTCGAAATCCGATTGCCCCGCCGCTCGTCATGCACGAAGAGCCGGATGGCTTGTGGTGGAGTGAGTTTGAGCTGGGGGAGGCCTACCAGGGACCGCCGGGGTGGGTGCACGGCGGCATTCTCGCGCTGGTGCTCGATCAGATTCTGGGTGAGGCGGCGAGCGACGGGCTGTCCAAGCCGATGTTCACGGGAACGATCACGCTGCGGTACTTGCGCGGCACGCCGTTGGGGAGGCTGAGGGCAGAAGCCGCGATCGAGCGCGTCGACGGATACAAGACCTTTGTCAGTGGGCACATGAGTGACGCCGATGGCAAGACGGTTGAGGCGGAGGGTATCTGGATCAAGCCGGCGTGGGCGCGGGACGCTGGGTGAAGTTCTACGTCAGCGTGGCGTTCCGCGAGACCAAGGAAGCAGTCGAAATCGCGAAGGCCGCAGATGATCTCGGCTATGACGGCGTCGGGATTCCGGATCACATCATCAATCTGGAGACGCTGTCGACGCCGTATCCGTATACCCGTGACGGCAAGCGGCGATGGGAGCCGTTCACACAGTGGCCGGACCCGTGGGTGCTGGTCGGCGCGATGGCGCAGGTGACGACGCGCGTGAAATTCGTGACGACGGTGTACATCCCGGCGATGCGCGATCCGTACGCGGCCGCGAAAGGCATTGGCACGGCGGCTTATTTGTCGGACGGGCGCGTGGAACTCGGCATCGGCGTGGGCTGGTGCGAGGAAGAGTTCACGTTGATGGGTCAGCGGTTCGACCGGCGGGGTAAGCGCACGGACGAGATGCTGGAGCTGTTTCGTGCGTTGTGGCAGCCGGGGTGGACGGAGTTTTCCGGTGAGTTCTATACGACGCCGCGGCTGGAGATGGAGCCGACGCCGCCGCGGATCCCGATCTATGTCGGTGGGTTGAGCGACATCGCGTTGCGGCGGGCGGCGCGCAACGACGGGTGGATCGGCGACTTGATCTCCACCGATCGGGCGATCGCGTCGGTGTCGCGGATACGCGAGGTGCGTGCCGAGAAGGGATTGTCGATGGATGGCTTCGAGGTCCTGACGCCGTTGACCGACGCCTTCACTGCCCGAGCACTACGAGCGAGCGGAAGCAGGTGGCATCACGGGTGTCATCACGATGCCGTGGATGTTCTACGCGGGGCCCGAGGCCAGTCTCAGCGAAAAGATCGACGGCATGAAGCGGTTCCGCAAGGACCTGCGCCTCGACGGTTGATTGCTGAGGTGTCACGCTCCGTTTGGCAAAGCTGACATTGCATTCAATCTACGTGCACGTTATTTGATCGCAAAGATAAGTCCAATTACTTGATCGGGCAGTCTACGCTTTGCTGGCACCATGAGGATCGTCACCGCGGCGAACACTGCGATGAGCCGAGAGGTACCTCCCAGCAAGCTTTCAGTTGCTATTTCGGGGCCCCGATAGCGTGTCTTCGAACACGAATCTGAAGGGTAAAAATGCCGGGTCTATCAGGCATCCTGTGCGCTGAACTGGGATAACACTAGATACCGTTGAAAGTGATCTTGGCAAAGTCTTTGCGTGGGGAAGCTCTTGCATCTGGCGATGTCTGAAAACACTCGCTAGCCGTGTGAGGTGACTTACGCTCGCGGTAACGGGGTGAGGATGGGTGCGAGGGCAGCAAATCCACGCATCAGCTGTTTAGGAAAAAGCGGCCGAAGTGCGCGAACAAACAGAGGTAGTCAACTACTCATGCTTTGGGGCTGCCCTCGCTCCTACGCTCGCTCCGTCAAGACGTAAGTCCAGCACACCGCTGCGTCGGCGGGGTCTGAGAAGGGGAGTCATCATGGGATACGCCAAGCACGTGGGTCGAGTGGGGGCACTGGCGGTAGCACTGGGCATCGGGGCGGCAGTGGCCACCACGCCGGGTGTGGCGTGGGCCGAAGGCCCAGACGATGCTCCGCCCGCGGCGGATGGCGGCACCACTCCGGGCACCGATCCCAAGCCGGACACCACGACACCGTCGACTGATAAGCAGGATCCGGGCGAGGCGATCAGGCGGAACATCGAGCGCGCAGCCGACGATCTGCGTGACGGCATCCGCAAGGCCATCACGGGCGTGGTGCGGAGTTCCGGTGGCGCGCTCACCTCGACACATCGCAACGGTGCAAACAACGGCAATGTGCCCCCTGTGGTAGTTGAGGGACCGGATCAGACCGAGCCTCTCGAGGCGCCGAAGGGCGAGCCATTCGCCGCCAACGTGAACGACAACCCGGTGCGCAGTTTCACGCCACCGCGCTGGCGGCCGCAGGCGCAGGTCATCACGAAGCCGACCCCAGGGCCGGCGGCCAAGGTGCTCGACGACGTGAAGCAATCTGTCCAGCAGACGGTCGGCGCGCTGACGGGCAAAAGCAAGCGCCAACGGGCTCGACAGTGATTAGCGAAGCGCGATTTCGACGTTCGATGCGCCCTCGACTCCGGACGTTCGGACCCCGTTCGTTGCTCCGATCAACATCGTCACCAACGTCTTGAACGCCGCGATAGCACCGTTCCTCAATACCATGCCGAACCAGCCCACTCCCAAAACCCAGTCTTGTGGGCGGTTTTCGCATGGGTCCGCCGTCAATTCCAGAGACTCCCGTTCGGAAAGGCGGTGCTCAACCGGACGCCACAGATAGATCAAGAGACGACCCAGGTTGTCGACAACGGTGACGGCACGTTCACGATCACAACGTCCGCTTCCGATCCCGATGGTGACGATCTGGTCTTCGGGGCCACCGGTCGTGACGGCGAAGGCACCATCACACGTCTGGGCGACGGCAAGTTCCTTTATGAGGCGCCTGCCACTGGTTGGGATGGGGACGACGCGGTAACGCTGACCGTCAGTGACGCGGCTGGACTATCCGCACCTGCACGGCTTGGCGAGCTTATTTAGTCCGAACGGCGGCCACACCGCCACCTACACGGTGACGATCGGAACTGATGACGGCAGTCTCCCTCCGCCGCCCGAGGTGGTGGTCCCACCAACTGAGAGGAATGACGGCAGCGGTGAATTCGACACGGTATTGCAGTACGACAGAACTACCGTGTCCAACGTTGAGGCGGCCCCGGGTTTTCAGCCTAAGTACTGGACGGTAGTCAGCGAGGAATACGATCCCAACACCGGCAAGTACACCGCCGTGCTCAAACCCACCCTGGCGGGGCAGCTCCGTGCCGGTCAGGGGATGGACACGACCGATCAACTCAAACTCAATGTCACGGGTCAGTCCCAAAACATCCAAACATTCGCGCTCAGGACAACTTCGGGTGATGAGCAGTTCGCGGCGTTGGCCGAGGACGGTCCCGACCAGGCATTGACGTTGCCGACGCCGCCGGGGGCGACTCTGCATGTCGACTCCGAAGGACTGGATACCGGGAGCAATCCGATGGGCGTCGTCGTGACCGACAAGTATGCCTACATCATGAGCTCGAACAATCCCGGCAAGGTCACGGTGTTCGACGCAAACCCTGACGACGATGACCCGAACAACCCCACCTACAACACCATCGTTAAAACGATTGATGTCGGCACCGATTCGGCCTTTGGAACTATGGCGGGAGACAACCTCTACGTCGTGAGTGTAAGCAATCACGCCGTATCGGTCATAGACACGAATCCAGCTGATGACGACCCGAACAGTCCGACGGTCAACACGGTCATTGACGAATTCGACGTGCCGAATGGGTCGTTCATACCAATAGCGAGTCCGAACGGCAAGCGCGTGTACGTGACGAATGGATCTTCCGGCGACATCACTGTGATCGACTCCGAACCGGGTAGCGCAACCTACAACACGGTCGTAGACACGGTTACCGGCGTGATCCCGCCGGGCTCACAGCCGAACAACCACACCCAAGAAGGATATGCGAACCCCGGCGGGGTGGTATTCAACGAAGATGGGACTCGCCTCTACGTGCCGCGCGTCCACTACGTGCTGGTGTACAAGGTGGACGAGAACGGCGATCCCATCAACGAGATCGATTCAGTCGACTATGACGGAGACATCATTGTCGTCGATACCGATCCGAGCAGCCCGACGTATAACCAGGTGCTAGACCTCGACGATTCCACTCCTGCAATTGACACGATCTCATTCAATAACGGGCAGTCTCCGGGATCAATTACATCCAACGGAAAGCGCTTGTATGTCAGCACGTACGACTACGAAGCGTTCCAACGGGAATACAGCGGATACACCGGACAGATTCCGTCGTCTGCGGTAATGGTGGTCGACATTGATCCAGCCAGCCCCACCTACAACCAGGTAATCGACACAAACGCTGCTACGCCCGACATCGACGGGTTGCCCGTCGGCCAGCTTCCGTTCAACGTGGCAGTAAGTCCCGACGGCAGCGTTGCGTACGCCGTGAACATCATCGATGGGACAGTGTCAGTGATCGACACGGCGACAAACGAACAGATTGGCGATCCGTTCGTCTACGACTCGACTCCGCAAAGTTTCCAACACATCCCGGTTTACGCCAATATTCTCGCGATCAGTCCGGACGGAAAGCATCTGCTACATCACCAAGTACCAGGACGGGACCTCCGCCGCTATATCGATCGTCTAGGCGGCAGTTGAGCTACCGGCGCCACGGCCTCCCCAGAGGCCCTACCGCCGGCAGCGGCCGAGCAGTCCAGGCGTCGGCGCGACGGAGCGTCAGCCACCCGGTCGACGCGTCGGGTGGGAGCCCCCATGGTCCCACCCGGCGCCGAGTCGCCGCCGGGAGTCGACGGGCGCAACGCCCGCACCCGTCGTCGCGATCAACAGGAACGCGAAAGCAGAACATGACTGTCGGCTCGCCGCCGTTGGCGATTGCCTAGAAGCTCGCTACCGCGCCGCCCTTTACGGCGGCCAGTGCTGATAGAAGTACGCGAACGCCATCTCACCCGGATCCTCTTTCGATCTCGTCCATCGGAAACCGCTTGTACGTCAGCACAGTTGACTACGAGGATCTCGCCGAGACGTACATTCAAGGCGGAGTCCCAGCTGCTGCGGTGCAGGTGGTCGATATCGATCCTGCGAGCCCTACCTTCAACCAGGTGATCGACGCGAACCCCGCCACGTCAGGTACCGATGGGCTGCCTGTCGGGAACCTTCCTTGCAACGTGGCAACAAGTCCCGACGGCAGCGCTACCTACGTCCTAAACGTACTCGACGGGACGGTATCGGTGATCGACACGGCAACAAACGAGGAGATCGGTGATCCGTTGGTCCATGACACGACTCCGTAGAGTTTCGAGCAAGGCATGGTCCGCGAGAATATTCTCGCGATCAGTCCGGACGGCAAGCATCTGTACATCACAAAGTTGGTGGACAGGTCTGCAGCTGCCATATCGATCGTTTAGGTCGAGGAAGGAACTACCGCCGGAAGCGGCTGAGCAATCCGCCCCGTCTGCGCGGCGGAGCGTCAGCCGCGCGGTCGACGCGGCGGGGCGGCGCCCCCGCGGTCCGCCCGAGGCCGCCCCGTCGACGCGCGTCGGCGGACAGCGTGCCCGCACCGGTCGTCGCGATCAACAGGAACGCGAAGCAGAACATGATGGCCAGCTCGCCGCCGTTCTCGATCGGCCAGAAGCTCGTCGTTCCGCCGCCCTTCAGCGGCGGCCAGTGCTGATAGAAGTACGCGAACGCCATCTCGCCCGACGCGATGAACGCCGCGATTCGGGTGAAGAACCCGATGGTGATCAGGATGCCGAGGACGAATTCGATGAGTCCCGCCCACCAGAGCGGCCAATGCGCCGACCTCGATCGGCCCACCCGGCGCCGCCACCGGCCAGCCGAACAGCTTCTGCGAGCCGTGGATCGTGTACAGCAGACCGAAGATGATGCGGAAAGCGCTCAGGACAGGGGAGTGATAACCCGCCAAGCGGGCGTCCAGGTTGCTCATAGCTGACTCTAACGTGCAAAAGGGCCGGGCGATATGCTCGCCCGGCCCAATCGCAAACCGATTTACACGTCGTAGTACAACGCGATCTCGTAGGGGTGCGGACGGATCTGCACCGGCAGGATCTCGTTCTCGCGCTTGAACGAGATCCATGTCTCGATCAGGTCCTCGGTGAAAACCCCGCCCTCGGTGAGGTATTCGTGATCCTCCTCGAGCTTGTCGATCACCGCCGACAGCGACGTGGGCGCCTGCGGGATGCTGGCGGCCTCGTCCGGCGGCAGCTCGTAGAGGTCCTTGTCGATCGGGGCCTGCGGCTCCATCTTCTTCTTGATGCCATCGAGTCCGGCCATCATCATCGCCGCGAACGCCAGGTACGGGTTGCCCGACGAGTCGGGGCAGCGGAACTCCAGCCGCTTGGCCTTCGGGTTGTTGCCGGTGATCGGGATACGCACACATGCCGAGCGGTTGCGCTGGCTGTACACCAGGTTGATCGGCGCCTCGTAGCCCGGCACCAGCCGCTTGTAGGAGTTCACCGTCGGGTTGGTGAACGCCAGCAGCGACGGAGCGTGGTGCAGGATGCCGCCGATGTAGTGGCGCGCGGTGTCCGACAGGCCCGCATAGCCGGACTCGTCGTGGAACAGCGGGCTGCCGTCCTTCCACAGCGACTGGTGGGCGTGCATGCCCGACCCGTTGTCGCCGAACAAGGGCTTCGGCATGAACGTCACCGTCTTGCCGGCCTGCCATGCGGTGTTCTTGATGATGTATTTGAACAGCACCAAGTCGTCGGCCGCGTGCAGCAGCGTGTTGAACTTGTAGTTGATCTCCGCCTGGCCGGCAGTGCCCACCTCGTGGTGACCGCGCTCCAACGTGAAGCCGGCGTTCTGCAGGTTGGTGCACATCTCGTCGCGCAGGTCGACGAAGTGGTCGTACGGCGCGACGGGGAAGTAGCCGCCCTTGGGGCGGACCTTGTAGCCGCGGTTGGGGCTGCCATCGGCCTCGACCGGCTCGCCGGTGTTCCACCAGCCCGCCTCGGAATCGATCTCGTAGAACGTCCCGTTCATCCGCGAGTCGAAGCTCACCGAGTCGAAGATGTAGAACTCAGCCTCGGCGCCGAAGAACGCGGTGTCAGCGATGCCGGTGCTGGCCAGGTAGTTCTCTGCCTTGCGGGCCACGTTGCGGGGGTCGCGCGAGTACGCCTCACGCGTGAACGGGTCGTGCACGAAGAAGTTGAGGTTCAACGTCTTGGCTGCGCGGAACGGGTCGATACGGGCCGTTGCCGGATCGGGCAGCAGCATCATGTCTGACTCGTGAATCGACTGGAAGCCGCGCACCGACGAGCCGTCGAACGCCAATCCGTCCTCGAACACGCTCTCGTCGAACGCCGACGCCGGGATCGAGAAGTGTTGGACGACACCTGGCAGGTCGCAGAACCGGATGTCGACGTAGGCGACTTCCTCGTCCTTGATCTGCTTGATGACGTCGTCGGCGGTCTTTTCTGCCACTGAGACTCTCCTTATTTCCTATTAACCCGCTGGATGACGCTATGGACACGATGTTGCACGGCAGTCAACCGCATGTTGCGCCGAAGTTACGCAATTCCGCCAGACCTATGCTGGACCCATGCCGACCAGCTTCGGTTCCTGGTTGTCCGGTCCGCCGCCGGTCGAGCCGGGAAACACGGACCAGAGACCTAATGATTATCCAGGTCAGCGTTTGGGTCTACCCCAGAGCGGTCCGAAATCTCTCGCTCGGATGGGCAGGCGTATCGCCGCGCTGTTCGTTGACTGGCTCATCGGCTACGGGCTAGCTGCTCTGGCCATCGCCATCGGCTGGCTCAGCATGCCGATGCTGTCCACCGCCGTGCTGGTCATCTGGTTCGTGCTGGGCGCAGCGTCGGTTCGGCTGTTCGGATTCACGCCCGGCCAGTTCGCGCTCGGCCTGGTCGTCGTTTCCGTCGACAACAGATTGCACGTCGGCCTCGGCCGTGCGCTGGTCCGCGGAATTCTGATCGCACTCGTCGTCCCGCCCTTGATCACCGACACCGACCTGCGGGGACTGCAGGACCGGATGACCAATACCGCGGTCGTGCGGCGCTAGCTAGCGCCTGCGTACCGTCCGCTGCATCCCGCGCATCTTCGCCGCGTTCGGCATCGGGCCCTTGGGCATCGCCGCCGGACCGGCCTTCGACCCGAGCGCGCTCAGCCGCGACTCCAGCGCGTCCATCTGCTTGACGGTGATGTTCTGCGGCAGCTTGGTCAGGTGCTTTTCCAGCTTGGCCAACGGCACCTCGCCCTCGCCGTTGCCGATCACGACGTCGTAGATCGGGATGTCACCGACGAGCCGCGCGGTGCGCTTCTTCTCCTGGGCCAGCAGCGGTTTCACCCGCGCCGCCGAGCCTTCGCCGACGAAGATGACGCCCGGCCTGCCGATCACCCGGTGCACCGCGTCGAGATGCCCGGTGGCCGCCACGCCTGCAGTGACCCGCCACTTGCCGCGCAGATTCTCCAGTGCCCACGCCGCCGCACCGGCCTGGCCCTCGGCCTTGCTGTAGACCGACTTCTGGGCCCGGCGGCCGAAGATGATGAACGCCACCAGCGCGCCGAGCACCACACCCAACGGGATCAGCGTGAACATCGTGAACCCGCCCGCCAACACCCCGGCCACCACGGAGGCTGCCACGATCAGCACAAACGCGCCGATCATGTATGGCAGCAGGCGTTTGTCCTCCTTGCGCTGGATCTGAAACGCCTGCCAGAGCTGACTGCGCCGCTGCTTGGATGCGGCCTTTCGAGAGGCCTTGGCCTCGGCCTTGGCCGCTTTGAGTTCGGCCTTGTTGCGGGTGGTCTTCGCCATCAGCTCAGGATACGGGTGGGCTCCAAGCCCTCGAGGCCGCTGCCTGCGAATAGAGGCGGCCGGCCCGGTATGACGACCTCACCAGCGGCCCGGCCAGCACCCCGGCAAACCCAAGGTCCTCGGCGAACTTGGCGTGCTCGACGAACTCCTCGGGCCGGACCCACCGCTCCACCGGGTGATGACGCACCGACGGCCGCAGGTACTGGGTGATCGTGACGATGTCGCAGCCCGCGTCCAGCAGATCCTTCAGCGCCGTGCGCACCTCGTCCGGGGTCTCGCCCATGCCGAGGATCAGGTTGCTCTTGGTGACCAGCCCGTAGTCGCGGGCGGCGGTCAGCACCGCGAGGCTGCGGTCATAACGGAACGCCGGACGAATCCGCTTGAAGATGCGCGGCACCGTTTCGACGTTGTGCGCCAACACTTCTGGGCGCGACTCGAATACCTGCTCGAGCAGTGCCGGCTCGCCGTTGAAGTCGGGGATCAACAGCTCGACGCCGGTGCCGGGGTTGAGCTTCTTGATGTAGCGCACCGTCTCCGCGTACAGCCACGCGCCGCCGTCGGGCAGGTCGTCGCGGGCGACGCCGGTCACGGTGGCGTAGCGCAGCTCCATCGTGGCGACACTCTCGGCGACCCGCCGCGGTTCGTCGCGGTCGAGTTCGGCCGGCTTACCGGTGTCGATCTGGCAGAAGTCGCATCGGCGCGTGCACTGCTCGCCGCCGATCAGGAACGTCGCCTCGCGGTCCTCCCAGCACTCGTAGATGTTGGGACAGCCGGCCTCCTCGCACACGGTGTGCAGGCCCTCGCGACGGACCAGGTTCTTCAACTGCGTGTACTCCGGGCCAGTCCGCAGCCGGGTCTTGATCCACGGCGGCTTGCGCTCGATGGGCGTCTCGGCGTTGCGCACCTCGAGACGCAGCAGTTTCCTACCTTCAGGAGCGACTGTCACGACTTCAACGCTACCCGCAGCCGGCCGTCCAACGCGTCGCACACGGCGGCGCTGACCCGGTCGATCACCTCGCCAACGCCAACGCGGCGACCAAGTTCGGCCGTCAGCGAAGTGACCCCGGCATCGGCGATCCCGCACGGCACGATCGCCGCGAACGCCCCCAGGTCGCAGTCGCAATTCAGCGCGAACCCGTGCAGCGTCGTCGCGCGCGACACCCGCACCCCGATCGCACCGACCTTCCTTGCGGGCCCTTTGCCGTCGGCAGGCACCCACACTCCCGACCTGCCTTCCACCCGCCCGGTATCCAAACCGAGGTCGGCGCACACGTGAATCAACGATTCCTCAAGCCGCCGAACGTAATTCACCACATCAAGCGGCTCCGCCATACCGATGATCGGATACCCGACCAGCTGACCCGGGCCATGCCAGGTGATCTTTCCGCCGCGGTCGGTGTCGACGACGGGCGTGCTGTCGACCGGACGCTCCTCTGGCAGCGTGCGCTTGCCTGCCGTGTAGACCGAAGGGTGTTCGAGCAGCAGCAGGGTGTCCGGTCCGCCAGAGACGCGCGCGTCGGCCAGCTCACGCTGCAGCGCCCACGCGGTTTCGTAGTCCACGGTGCCCAACCGCCGCACGTCGATCGGAGCGTCGACCGACCGGATGGAACTCACGATTCGACGGTACTCGTGGCGTAGGCAAGGGCTTCGCCGACGGTGTGGTGGTGAAACTCGAAGCCCGCCTTCTCCAGCGCGGCCGGGATCGCACGCTGCCCGCCGAGCAGCCCCTCGTCAGCGAACTCACCAAGCAAGGTGCGCAGCGCGAACCCGGGCACCCGCAGCAGCGTCGGGCGGTTCACCGCCCTGCCCATCGCCGCCGTGAACTCGGAGTTGGTCACTGGCGCGGGGCCGGTGAAGTTCACCGGGCCCGTCAGCTCGTCGTGGAAAATCGCGAACAGCAGGGCGCGGACCTGATCTTCCAGGCTGATCCACGGCATGTACTGGCGGCCATTGCCGAGCCGGGCGCCCAGCCCAAGGGAGAACAGCGGCCGCAGCCGACTCAGCATCCCGCCGCGCGGCGACAGCACCAGGCCGGTGCGGGCCAGCACGACACGGACTCCTTCGTGCTGCGCCGGCGCCGTCGCGGCCTCCCAGTCCCGGCACAGCTGGGCAAGGAACCCGCGGCCAGAGGGTGCGGTCTCGTCCGCGATCCGGCCGTTGGTGTTGCCGTAGTACCCGACCGCGCTGGCGTTGACCAGCACCTCGACGCCGGCCTCCACCACGGCGGCCGACAGCACCTCGGTCGGCTCGATCCGGCTGTCGCGCAGGCTCTGCTTGAACGCGCCAGACCACCGACCCGCCCCGACGTTGACGCCACACAGGTTGACGGCCGCAGCCACCCCGCGCAGCGCGTTCGCGTCGAACTCGCCGGTGTCGGGATTCCAGAACAGCTCGTCGGAATTGGACGGCGCCCGACGGACGATGCGCACCACCCGGTGGTCGGTGGCACGCAGCGCGTACACCAAAGCCGCGCCGATCAGCCCCGAGGACCCCGCAATCGCAACGGTGGCCACTGGGTCTACAGCCCCAGGTCCGCCTCGAATGCCCCCTCTTCGAGGCGTCGCTTGATCGTGGTCAGGAATCGGCCTGCGTCAGCCCCGTCGACGAGCCGGTGGTCGTACGTCAGCGGCAGGTAGCAGATCGACCGCACACCGATCGATTCGTTGCCCGTGCCGTCGACCACCACCCTGGGGCGTTTGACGATCGCGCCGGTACCCAGCATCGCCGCCTGCGGCGGCACCAGGATCGGGGTGTCGAACAGCGCACCCTGGCTGCCGATGTTGGTGATGGTGAACGTCCCGCCGGACAACTCATCCGGTTTGAGATCGCCCGACCGGGCTCGTGCCGCGATGTCGGCGATGGCGCGCGCCAGACCGGCCAGCGACAGGTCGCCGGCGTTGTGGATAACCGGCGACAGCAGACCCTGCTCGGTGTCCACCGCGAAACCGAGGTGCTCGGCGTCGTAGTAGGTGATCTCCTTGGTTTCCTCGTTGTAGCTGGCGTTGACGTTCGGGTGGGCCTTCAGCGCGTCCACCACGGCCACCGCGAAGAACGGCAGGAAGGTCAGGTTCACGCCCTCGCGTTCGGCGAAGCTGGACTTCGCCCTGGACCTCAGCGCCACGATCTTGGTCATGTCGACCTCGTGGGTCTGCGTCAATTGCGCTGTCTGCTGCAGAGATTCGCGCGTCTTCTTCGCGGTGATCTGGCGGATGCGGTTGGCCTTCTGCGTGGTGCCGCGCAGATGTGCAAGCGCGGGGGCCGGTTCCGCCGCCTTCGCCGCGGGTGCGGGCGCCTCCTTGCCGGCCGGGGCTTCTTGCGCGGGCGCCTTCTTGGCCTCCGCCGCGGCCAGCACGTCCTGCTTGCGGATGCGTCCGCCGACCCCGCTGCCCTTCACGCTGCCCAGGTCGATGTTGTTCTCGGTGGCCAGTTTTCGCACCAGTGGCGTTACGTAGGGAGCGCCGTCGGTCGACGGTTCCGGTGCGGCTTGCGGCTGCGGCTTCGGCTCGGGTTTGGCCTCTTCCTTGGGTTCAGCTTTCGGCTCCGGCTTGGCTTCTTCCTTGGGCTCCGGTTTCGGCTCCGGCTTGGGCTCTTCCTTCGCCTCTTCCTTGGGTTCCTCTTTGGGCTCTTCCTTCGGTTCCGGCTTGGGCTCCGGCTTTTCGGCGGCCGCAGCACCGGCGTCACCGATCTTGGCCAGCTCGCCGCCGACGGCCACCGTGTCGTCCTCCTCGGCGGTGATGCTCACCAGCGTGCCCGCCACCGGCGACGGGATCTCGGTGTCGACCTTGTCGGTGGACACCTCGACCAGCGGCTCGTCCACCTCGACGCTGTCGCCGACCTTCTTCAGCCAGCGCGTTACGGTGCCCTCGGTGACCGACTCGCCCAGCTCGGGCATCAGCACCGGGGTGGCGTCTACCGCCGTCGGACGACTTGGCGGCCGGTTTCTCTTCCGGCTCGGGTTCGGGTTCCGGCTCTTCCTGCTCTTCGGCGGCCGGCTCCGACTGAGCGGCCGGCTCCTCGGCGGGCTTCTCTTCCTCGGCGGGCTCCTCCTCGTCGGCCGGTTCCTCGGCGGCCTGCGCCTCACCGTCGCTACCGCCGGCTGTCCTCGCCCTCGTCACCGATCACGGCCAGCTCGCCGCCGACCTCGACGGTGTCATCCTCCTGGGCAACGATCTTCTTCAGCACACCCGCGGCGGGAGACGGAATCTCGGTGTCCACCTTGTCGGTGGAAACCTCGAGCAACGGTTCGTCCATCTCAACCGTGTCACCCTCTTGCTTGAGCCACCGGGTGACGGTCCCCTCGGTGACGCTCTCACCGAGTGCCGGCATCTGGACGGAAGTTGCCATGTCTTTTGACTCCCTCGAACGGTTGGTCGTCACGGGTTCGAATGCCGATTCCCATCCTGTCATGTCCGGCCGCCCCGCTCGCCCCAGACCTGCACAGCTCCTGCTCTGGCACTATCGATAGTGGTGGAGCGCGCGAGCTCCGGAAGGAGTACGGCCCAGTTGGGACTGTTCGGCAAGCTTCGGCGTGGCCGCGCCGCACGTGCGAGCGGCGGTAATGACCCAGCGGCCGACCTGGCGTATCTGCGGCAATGGGTCGCCGACCACGACGGCGTCGAGGCCTTCATCGAGCCGAAAACCACCGTCACCGACGTCACCGTCGTATTGGTCGCCGGAGACGGCGAGTGGACGCGGCGGCGCGCAGGCGGCGACGCAGGCGCCAGGCGACTGAACGAACGGCTGCACATACCCGTCTACGACGTGCAGAAAGTCGGCTACCCCCAGCGGATGCGCGACTACGACGCCCGCCGCCGTATCGAACGGGAACGCGCCGTCCGCCGGGAGCTGGAAGACAGCTAGGGTACGGGGTCGTGGGGGACACGATCACGGAGCGGTTCGTCGACAGTGTCGATGGGGTTCGCATCGCCGTCTACGAGCAGGGCAACCCAGACGGGCCGACGCTGGTGATGACACACGGCTGGCCCGATTCGCACGTGTTGTGGGACGGTGTCGTTCCACGGCTGGCCAACCGCTTCCGCATCATCCGGTTCGACAACCGCGGTGTGGGCAAATCGTCTGTGCCAAAACCTGTTTCGGCCTACGCCATCACGAAGCTGGCCGACGACTTCGCGGCTGTCATCGGTGCGATCAGTCCCGGTGTACCCGTGCACGTGCTTGGCCACGACTGGGGTTCGGTGTCGGTGTGGGAATTCCTGGCCCGGCCGGGCGCCGGCGACCGCATCGCGTCGTTCACGTCGGTGTCGGGTCCCGGCATTTCGCAATACGGCGGCGACATGTTCGACAGCCTGAAGCGCCCTTTCCGGCCCGTGAAGTTCGCTCGCGCCGTTGACCGCTTTCTGCGGCTTTCGTACTGGTATCCGTTCGCGTTGCCGGTGGTCGCGCCCGCCGTCTTCCGGCTCCTGATGCGCAAGACGTCGAACAAGCTGCTCACCGACCGCGTGCCTGCCGCGCAGCGCTACCGCAGCGACGCCGCCGCTTCCGACCTCGTCAACACCCTGAAGCTCTACCGCGCACTCGCGATTTCGCCTCCAACGAAGTTTCCCGCCGACCGATACGTCAGCGTTCCTGTGCAGTTGGTCGTCGGCACCAAGGACCCCGTTGTTCGGCCGCACGGCTTCGACGACCTTTCCCGTTGGGTGCCGCGGCTGTGGCGCCGCGACATCAAGGCCGGCCACTGGTCGCCGATGTCGCATCCGCAGGTGATGGCCGCCGCCGTCGCTGAACTGGTCGACTTCCTCGAGGGCGGGCCGGCCAGCCGCTCGCTGCTACGCGCGCAGGTCGGCCGCAAGCGCGACGACTTTGGCGACACGTTGGTTTCGGTCACCGGCGCAGGCAGCGGCATCGGCAGGGAGACCGCGTTGTCGTTCGCGCGCGACGGAGCCGAACTGGTCGTCAGCGACATCGACGAGGCCAGCGTCAAGGACACCGCGGCCGAGATCGTCGCCCGTGGCGGTGTCGCGCACTCGTACGTGCTCGACGTGTCGGACGCCGAGGCCGTCGAGCGGTTCGCCGACGCAGTGTGCACCGAGCACGGTGTGCCGGACATCGTCGTCAACAACGCAGGCGTCGGTCTGGCGGGCGAGTTCCTGAACACGCCTGCCGAACAGTGGGAGCGGGTGCTTGACGTCAACCTCGGCGGTGTCGTCAACGGCTGCAGGGCATTTGGGAGGCGCCTCGTCGAGCGCGGCACCGGCGGACACGTCGTCAACGTCGCCTCGATCGCCGCTTACGCGCCATCGCAGTACTTGAACGCTTACTGCACGTCCAAGGCCGCGGTGTACATGTTCTCCGACTGCCTGCGCGCGGAGCTCGACGCCGCGGGCATCGGGCTCACCACGATCTGCCCAGGTGTCATCGACACGAACATCGTGCACACCACCGGGTTCCACACGCCGGGCCGTACGGACGAGGCCGTCGAGAACCGACGGGAGCAACTGGAGAAGTACTTCAGGCTTCGGCGCTACGGGCCGGACAAGGCCGCCAAGGCCATCCTCTCGGCGGTCAAGAAGAACAAGCCGATCCGGCCCGTCGCCCCGGAGGCCTACCTGCTCTACGGCACATCGCGGATCGCGCCGCAGGCCCTGCGCAGCACGGCGCGCGTAAACGTCATCTAGCTCAACCCTTCTGGGCGACGTCCTCGAGCACCGCGAACATGGTGCGGGTCGGCACGCCGGTGCCGCCCTTGCCGGTGTAACCCCACGGCCCGCCGGTGTTGTAGGCCGGGGCCGCGACGTCGATATGCGCCCACGCCACTCCGTCTGCGACGAACTCGCGCAGATACGTGCCCGCGACCAGCATCCCCGCGTAGCGCGAGCCGCTGACGTTGGCCAGGTCCGCCACCGTCGACTTCAGGTCGTCCTTCAGCTCCTCGGGAAGCGGCATCGGCCAAGCATTTTCGCCAACCTCCTGGGACAACGCGGCGACGCGGTCGCGGAACTCGTCGCTGCCCATCACCCCGGGTGTGCGTGCACCGAGTGCGACGGTCTGCGCGCCGGTCAGCGTCGACGTCTCGATGAGGTAGTCGGGGTCGTCCTCGCAGGCCCGGACGATCGCGTCGGCCAGGATCAACCGGCCCTCGGCGTCGGTGTTGAGCACCTCGACGGTGATGCCCCCGTACTGGGTCAGCACGTCGCCGGGCCGCTGCGCGGTGGCCGACGGCATGTTCTCGGCCATCGGCACGGTGGCGATCACGTCGATCGGCAGCTTCTGCTTGGCGGCAAGCACCACCGTCGCGATCACCGCCGCCGCGCCACCCATGTCCGAGGTCATGTGATGCATGTTGGCGGCCGGCTTGATGGAGATGCCGCCGGTGTCGAAGGTGATGCCCTTGCCGACGAGCGCGACCTTCTTGGATTTCTTGTTCTTGGCGCCCCGGTGCGCCAGTCGAACCAGCCGCGGCGGCCGCGACGAGCCCTTGCCAACGCCGATCACACCGCCGTACCCGCTCTTTTCGAGGTCCTTGTCGGTCAGCACCTCGACTTCCAGCCCGGCGGCTTCGCCCAAAGCCTTTGCGCGCTTAGCGAACTCGGCAGGGAAAAGGTGTGACGGGGGGGTGTTGACCAGATCGCGGGCGGTGGCAACTGCGGTGGCGATATCGGTAGCGCGTTCAGCGGCCGCTTTGGTTTTCGCCTTCGTATCGGCCGTCAGCGCGGTGATCTCGCGCAGGCCCTTGTCCTTCGGCGCCGTCTTGTCGCTGCGGAAGTCGCTGAACCGGTAGGCGCCGAGGATCAGGCCCTCGATCGCCGCATCGAGGTCGATGTCCGACAGCGTGGTGACGACGGCCTCGACGCCGTTCAGCGACCGGGCGGCCACACCGGCGGCGCGCCGGATCAGGTCGGCAGGCCAACTGTCACGGTCCTTGCCGAGGCCGACCGCGACCACGCTGCCGACCGGCAATGACGGCGCGACCACCCGCGTCACCTGATCTGTGCCACCCTTTGCGCCGAGCGCTTCGAGTGCGACCTCGATCTCGCCGACGGCCTCGGCGTCGAGGAACGGGTTGGCTACGACGGTCGCCGTCGCGTCGTCGTCCTGGCCGCTCACCACGGGCACGATCAGCACCGTCTTGGCTGCCTTGTCTTTGGGCAGCGACGAACTGACGGTGACGGCGGGGGCCTGATATCCGGGATTTGCGGGGCTCACGAGCGATCAGCCTATCGGTCAGCGTGACAGGTGAAGGTCATAGGCCAGCACAGGGGAATCGAATCCCTTGAGTGTCAACGGGTCCTGCGGGATGGCCTGCCAATTGGGCAGCTCGTCGCGAACGTCGGTCGACGCCAGGATCTGCCCGGGTGCCGCGGCGGCGACTAAGCGGGCCGCAAGGTTGACGGCATTGCCGAAGTAGTCGCCGGCGATGGCCAGCACGCTGCCGTATCCCAGCCCGGCGCGGACCTGCAGTTCGGCCTCCCGCGCACCGGGGTGTTCGACCAGGTCGAGCGCGACTTTCGCCAGTTGTTCCGGTGTCGAACTGACCCACATGACCTCGTCGCCGATGAACTTCACCACTCGTCCGCCATCGGCGAGCACCACGTCGCTGACGGCGCCCGCGAATTCCACGAGCAGGTTCGACAACTCGGTCGGGCTGAGTCGCTGCGTTAGCGCGGTGAAGCCCGTCAAGTCCGCGAAGCCGATGCCGCAGATCACGCTCGCCGACGTGTCGCGGACGACGCCCTCGAAATAGGTGCGGGCACTGATCGTGTGGTGGCGGAAGACCGCGTCGATCAGCGCTGCGAGACGCGGAATGAACTCTCCGACAGCGCGATACGCCCGCGCGGTGGTGAGCTCGTCCTCGGTGTGCTGCATCTGGATGTCGGGCAGCCCGAGGCGAATCGCGGTCGAACCCGCTTCCGAGAGCCGGGCCATCGACGCGCCCAGCACCCGCAGCAGCGTCAGCGTCGCCTCTTCGCCGACGGTCGACTTCAACGACACCCAGGCCGCCAAGCCGTCGACGTCGATCTGGCTGAACATCTGTTGGTGGGTATCCGCGACGCTCAGCCCGAGCGCCGACCAGGCCTGGATGAGCTCCTCGACGGACACGCCCAGCTCGCCTGCCGCCCCGCGAAGCGTGTAGATCGGCCTGCCCGTGCGCTGCAGAGCATCGCCCGCCAGGCCGAACAGCCGCCCATGGCGTTCGGCGTCCACCATCTCCTCGGCGGAGAAGCCGAGGCCGTCCAGGTACTCGATCAACGCGGCCCGCCCGCGCGCATCGGCGATTCCGGCGGCCTCCAGCGCATCGAAATCGACCACCCACCGGAGTCTGCCAGCGTCGACCCCGCGATTAGGGTGGATTCCCGTGAGCGAAATCCAGCACGGTCCCCTCGAGGACCGGCACCGTCAGCTCGGCGCCAGCTTCGCCGAGTTCTCCGGCTGGTCGATGCCGGTTTCTTACGCGGGCACGGTTGGCGAGCACACCGCAACCCGTACCGCCGTGGGGCTTTTCGACGTCAGCCACCTCGGCAAGGCGTCGGTGCGCGGCCGGGGGGCGGCCGAATATGTCAACTCCGCGCTCACCAACGACCTGAGCCGGATCCGGCCAGGCAAGGCGCAATACACGTTGTGCTGCACCGAATCAGGCGGCGTCGTCGACGATCTGATCGCCTACTACGTCTCCGACGACGAAATGTTTCTGGTGCCCAACGCGGCCAACACCGCCGCGGTCGTTGCCGCGCTACAGGAGAAGGCCCCGAACGGGCTGACCATCACCGACGAGCATCGCTCGCGCGCCGTACTGGCCGTGCAGGGGCCGAAGTCCGCGGAGGTGCTCGGCGCGTTGGGGCTGCCGACCGACATGGACTACATGGGATACGCCGATGCGGCGTTCAGCGGGGTCGAGGTGCGGGTGTGTCGCACCGGCTACACCGGCGAACACGGTTACGAGCTGCTGCCGTCCTGGGACGATGCGCCAGTGGTGTTCGACGCGCTGGTCGACGCTGTTACCGGCGCCGGGGGTCAGCCGGCCGGGCTGGGCGCGCGTGACACGCTGCGCACCGAGATGGGCTATCCGCTGCACGGCCACGAGCTATCTCTGGAGATCTCGCCCTTGCAGGCCCGCTGCGGCTGGGCGATCGGCTGGAAAAAGGACGCGTTCTGGGGTCGCGAAGCGTTGCTGGCCGAGAAGGAGGCGGGCCCGAAGCGGTTGCTGCGCGGTCTGCGTGCCGTCGGCCGCGGAGTGCTGCGGCAGGACCTGACCGTGCTCGACGGCTCCGCACCGATCGGGGTGACGACGTCGGGAACCTTCTCTCCGACATTGAAAGTCGGCATCGCGCTAGCGTTGCTCGACACCGATCACGACATCGCAGACGGGCAGCGCGTCGCAGTCGACGTACGCGGCCGTCCGGTCGAGTGCGAAGTGGTGCGACCGCCGTTTGTGGAGGCTAAAACTCGGTAGCGGGCGGATATACAATCGGCGCATGACCGACCGCCTCGAGTTCACCGTCGATCGCAACGCGAATCCGGCGAACGACGAGGTACGCGCCCAGATCCTGGCGAACCCCGGGTTCGGCCGCTTTCACACCGACCACATGGTGTCGATCGACTACATCGACGGCAAAGGTTGGCACAACGCGCGGGTCATTCCCTACGGCCCCATCGAACTGGACCCCTCGGCCATCGTCCTGCACTACGCGCAGGAGATTTTCGAGGGTTTGAAGGCCTATCGGTGGGCCGACGGTTCCATCGTTTCGTTCCGGGCCGAGGCCAACGCGGCGCGGCTGCGGTCGTCGGCGCGCCGGCTGGCCATCCCCGAACTGCCGGAACAGGTCTTCGTCGACTCGCTTCGCCAGCTCATCGCGGTCGACGAACAATGGGTGCCGCCCGCGGGTGGTGAGGAATCGCTGTACCTGCGGCCCTACGTCTTCGCGACCGAGCCTGGACTGGGTGTGCGGCCGGCATCCGAATATCGCTACATGGTGATCGGCTCGCCTGCGGGCGCCTACTTCCCGCGCGGCATCAAGCCGGTCAGTGTCTGGTTGTCGACGGAATACGTCCGGGCATCGCCTGGCGGAACCGGCGCGGCCAAGTTCGGAGGAAACTACGCCGCGTCACTGCTGGCCCAGGCCGAGGCCGCCGACAACGGGTGCGACCAGGTGGTTTGGCTGGACGCCATTGAACGCCGCTTCATCGAGGAGATGGGCGGCATGAACCTGTTCTTCGTGTTCGGCAGCGGCGGAACCGCCCGCCTCGTCACACCGGAACTGAGTGGCTCGTTGCTTCCCGGTATCACACGGGATTCATTGCTGCAGTTGGCCAGTGACGCCGGCTTCGCCGTCGAAGAGCGCAAGATCGATGTCGACGAGTGGCAGAAGAAGGCGGCCGCGGGCGAGATCACCGAGGTATTCGCATGCGGCACGGCTGCGGTCATCACTCCGGTGTCGCACGTGAAGCACGGCGATGGCGAGTTCACCATCGCCGACGGCGAACCCGGCGAGATCACCATGGCTCTGCGCGACACGTTGACCGGGATCCAACGCGGCACGTTCGCCGACACCCACGGGTGGATGTCGCGGCTGTCCTGAGATGACGCTGAACCCGGTTCTGCTTTCTCGTGACGAGGGGGAGCACTTCCATTTCGTGAACTCGTTGCACACCGCCAAAGTCACCGCCGACCCGGTCGGTTAGCGGATTGCCAGGCCGACCGCCGCCACCGTCGTTGTCACCTCTATCGCCGCACCCAGCACGTCGCCGGTGATGCCGCCGAACCGGCGCACACAATGGGCCACGAGCACCGCCCCGCAGGCGATCGCGACCAGCACGACGACCGGCCCCTGCCACGGTCGCGGACCGGCAGGCACCGAAAGCGCAGCGACCACGACGAGCCAGGCGGCAATCACCGCGGCGGGCTGGCTACCCGCCACCATCGCGCCGAGCGTGCTGCCCTCGGCCGCGCGCACCGACCGGTGGCAGGCCGCCACCGCGGCGATACGGCCCGCGGTCACCGCGACGATCACCGCGAGCGGGCTCAGCTCGGCGAAGCTCAGAGCCTGGATGAGGATCACCACCACGACGGAAGCCACCCCGAAGGGGCCGATCCCGCCGTCACGCATCACCTGCAGCGCGCGCTGCGGGGATCCGTAGCAGCCGAGGCCGTCGACAGTGTCGGCGAGCCCGTCGATGTGCAGTCCGCGGGTGGCGATCAACAACACCGCCACCGCCAGCACGCCGTTGAGCGGGTGCTCCGGCCCGAAAGCGTACGAGCCCGCCCACACCACCGCGGCGGCGAGCGCGCCGAGCACGACACCGACCACCGGCAGGGCCGTCAACACCCCTCGGCCGATGCCAGAACCCGCCCGCAACGGAAGAACGGTGCCGAACGCGAATGCCCCTGTGACCGAACGGATCACGACGAGACGCTGGCCTCGTCGAACGTGGCCATCGACGCCAGCGTGGCAACCGCGGCCCGCACCACAGGCAGCGCAACCGCCGCACCGGTGCCCTCGCCGAGTCGCATCGAAAGGTCAACGATGGGTTCGAGATCCAGCTTTTCCAACGCCAGCGTATGCGCGGGCTCGGTGGACCGATGGCCCGCTCGCCACCACTCTCGTGCGCCCGGCGCCAGCATCTCGGCGACCATCGCGGCCGCCGTCACCACCACGCCGTCGAGCAGCAACGGTGTGCGGCGCACCGCCGCCTGCGCGCAGAATCCGGCCATCGCCGCCAGGTCCGCGCCGCCGCAGACCCGCAGCAGCCCAACGGGATCCGAGCCGAGCGCACGGGCGCGGTACAGCGCGTCTCGGACGGCCGCGACCTTGCGTGACCACCCCGCATCGTCGATTCCCGTGCCGCGGCCGACGGCCGAAACGGGTTCGGCACCCGTCAGTGCTGCAATCAATGTTGTTGCAGCCGTGGTATTTCCGATGCCCATGTCGCCCGCCATCAGCAGGTCGGCACCCCCGTCGACTTCCTCGTCGGCGATGCGGCGGCCCGCATCGATCGCGGCCTGCGTCTCTTCTTCGGACAGCGCGTCCTCGACGGCGATGTTTCCGCTGCTCCTGCGGACCTTGTGCGCGCCGATCGACGGCGAGTGCGGATTGTCGACGTCGACGGCGATGTCTGCCACTCGCACGCTTGCGCCTGCGGCCTCGGCCACCACGTTGATGGCGGCGCCGCCGGCGTCGAAGTTGGCGACCATCTGCGCGGTGACCTCTGCCGGGAAGGCGGACACCCCGGCGGCGGTGACACCGTGATCACCGGCGAACACCACCACCCGGGCCCGCTCGAACTGGTGCGGCGGGCACGCCCCCTGGCATGCCGCGACCCAGATCGACAGCTCCTCGAGGCGCCCCAGCGAGCCGGGGGGCTTGGTCAGTGTGGCCTGGCGGGCCCGCGCCTGCCCGGCGACCTCCTGGTCCGGCGTCACGATCGGCGGGAAGTCCGTCACGACGGCCCCTTCACGGTGACGGGTTGTCCGGCCACCACAAGCACCACGTGCTCACACAGCGCAGCCAGCCGCTGGTTGAGGGCGCCCAGCTCGTCGGCGAACCGACGGCCTGCGGCGGTTTCCGGCACCACCGTCAAGCCGACCTCGGGACTGACGAGGACCAACTCGGCGGCGAACCCGGCGACGGCGTCGAGGAGGTCGTCGACGTCGGTGCGCACCGAGCCGCCGGTCCATGCCTTGCGCTGTCCATCGCGGCGGTGAGCCAGCCTCCTACGTCGTCGACGAGCGTGGCACCAGCGTCACCGCACCGCAATTGTGTTGCCACATCAACGGTTTCGACTGTCGACCAGCACTGCGGCCGACGAGCGCGGTGAGCCGCCACCCGGGCCGTCCATTCGTCGTCGTCTACGACTGGACCGGTGGCCAGATACCGCACCTGGCCCTCGGCGCCGACGGATGCCGCGATGGCGGTCTCGGCCCACTCGGACTTGCCCGACCGGATACCGCCGAGCACCAGAACGCGCACCTTCTCTCAGGTGACTTTGTCGCCGCGGTTGACCTGCGGCCGGGGCGCGCGCATCCGCCGCAGTTGCGATGCGCGACTGGCGGCGTAGAACCCGAGCTTCCATGCGCTCTCGGTGTTGTCGGGGAACTTCTCGTCCGCGAGCCGATTCACCTTGCGGCCCAAGAAGAAGCCGTCGATGATCATGATTCCCGTCAGGACCAGCATGGCCGGTGAGATGTAGACCTGCACCTGCGGCACGCCGAGCATGATGAAGATCAAACCCAACGCCGCGGGCATGAAGAGGCCGAGCACGCTGATGCGGCGCGCATCGACCACATCGCGGGCGAACCGGCGCACTGGGCCCTTGTCACGCGGCAGCAGGTAGCCGTCCTCGCCCGCCATCATCCGTTCGCGGCGCTCGGACGTCGCTGAGCGACGGGCGATCTTGTCCTCGCGGCGTTCCTCGCGGGACAGCTTCGGGCCGCGCAATTCCTTGCGCCTGCGCCTGGCCTCCGCGGTGGTCATCGGTGCGGGCGCGATCGGGACCGCGGCGTCGGGACGCATCGCGCTTCGGCGTCGGCCTGCCCTTCGGCGCGGTGGTGCCGGACTCCTTGCGTCACTCTGCTCGGCGGCCTCGACGGCTTCGGCGTCTTCGGGTGGCGGATTGTCTTTCTTGCGGCCCAGCAGGTTCACGCCTGCCAGCATAATCTGCTGTGATGACCCGCTCGGGCCGCCTCCGCGTGCTGATCGCGCCCGACTGCTTCGGCGACAGCCTCACCGCGGTGCAGGCAGCAGAGTCGATTGCGGACGGCTGGCGTCGGGCCCGGCCGGACGACGAACTGACGCTGGCCCCGCAATCAGACGGAGGACCGGGATTCGTCGACGTGCTGGCGGGCCGCCTCGGGGAGCGGCAGACGCTGCGCGTCAGCGGTCCGCTCACCGCCGACGTGGACGCCGAGTGGGTGTACGACGACGCCGAACCAGCCACTGCCTACATCGAGTGTGCGCAGGCCTGCGGGCTGGCGGTGCTCGGTGGTCCGCCGACCGTGCAGACCGCGCTGGCGGCGCACAGCAGGGGAGTGGGACAGCTCATCGGGGCTGCAGTGGCGGCCGGCGCGGACCGCATCGTGGTCGGGCTGGGCGGCAGTGCCTGCACCGACGGCGGCAGGGGGATGATCGAGGCGCTCGGCGGGTTGGCGGGGGCCCGTCGGCTGCTGGCCGATACCGAGCTGATCGCCGCCACCGACGTCGAGCATCCGCTGCTCGGGCCGATGGGTGCGGCGCGGGTGTTCGGCCCGCAGAAGGGCGCCGACCCGGACACCGTGCTCGTGCTGGAGCGGCGGCTGACCGAGTGGGCCGCCGAACTGGACGCCGCGGCGGGGCGGCCCATCAGCGGCGAGCCCGGCGCAGGCGCCGCGGGCGGCCTCGGAGCCGGCCTGCTGGCGCTGGGTGGCCGCCGCGAGTCCGGTGCCACGATCATCGCCGAACACACGCAGCTGGCCGACGACGTCGCCGCGGCAGACCTCGTCATCACCGGTGAGGGCAGGTTCGACGACCAGTCGCTGCACGGCAAAGTCGTCAGCGCGCTGGCCGCCGAGGCGCGCGGCACACCCGTGCTGGTGCTGGCGGGCCAGGTCACCCTGGACCGGGCCGCCCTGCGCGATGCCGGCATCACTGCCGCATACGCAATCGCTGACCACGCAGGATCGGTCCAGCTGGCTGTCGACGACGCGGCCAACCAGCTAACCGGCTTGGCGAAAGTCACGGCCGACGAACTCGGGAATAGCGGCATAACAAGGTACCGTTGACCATGTGGGCCATTAGTCGGCCCGCAACACGAGCCATTTTCACAGGAGACGCAATGACTGTTCAGGACGAGTCGGCGACCACCACCGCCACCCATGGCGCGGTCCTGACCGACGCCGCGGCCAGCAAGGCGAAGGCGCTGCTGGATCAAGAGGGCCGTGATGACCTGGCGCTGCGGATCGCCGTGCAGCCGGGCGGATGCGCCGGCCTGCGCTACAACCTGTTCTTCGACGACCGCACCCTTGACGGTGACCTGACCTCCGAGTTCGGTGGCGTCAACCTGACCGTCGACCGGATGAGCGCGCCCTACATCCAGGGCGCCACGATCGACTTCGTCGACACCATCGAGAAGCAGGGCTTCACCATCGACAACCCGAACGCGACGGGATCGTGCGCGTGCGGGGACTCGTTCAACTGAGTTAGTACTGACCGCCGGTTCGCAGCAGGTACGAACACACCAGGACCTCGTCGTCGTGGGAAAGTAGCTGAGCCACGCCTTGCTCCTCCGCCTCCGGCGGGGGCGCCGACGGCTGCCCGCGGGCGAGACCCGCATGGTGAACAGCACCTGCGCCTGGTAGGGCGACGAGAACACCATCTTGTCGATCGATGTCACCTCGGCGGTCTCGAACTGCTTGCGGAACGCGTCACTGCTCAGATCGGCCAGCGCGAGGTCCGACCTCTTCTCCTTGACGGAGTCGAACAGCCCGCACAGCGTGTGGCGGGCGATCTTCTCGTCATCGCCGCGTTGCAGCGCGTCCAGGTAGTCCTGGATTGCCGTCTGGGCCGACGCCGTCGTCAGCCTGCCTCCGGTCGAATCGTCATCGGAGCGCGTCACGAGAACGGCCGCGGCCACGACGGCGGCCACGACAAGGACGCCAAGCAGCGCACCGAGGACAGCCACCCAGCGCCTGCGCTTCGGATATGGAATCGGCGGAGGCAGCATGCCCGGATAGGGCGGCGGCGCAAGGGGATTCTCGGGATACGGCTGCGGCGGCCCAGGTGGGCCGACCGGTCCAGGGCCGTATTGGGGCGGATACGGACCAGCCATGTACGCAGGTTAGCGTAGACCGCCGAACACTGGCCGGACCGTTAGTCTGGGTAAGATTATCTAGACGGCTTAATGAATTGAAGGGTGACGCTTCGTGACCATTGCGGTAACCGGGTCGATTGCGACCGACCATCTCATGCGGTTCCCCGGCCGGTTCTCCGAACAACTGCTGGCAGACCACCTGCAGAAGGTATCGCTGAGCTTCCTGGTCGACGATCTGGTCATCCACAGGGGCGGGGTGGCGGGCAACATGGCATACGCCGTCGGCATCCTCGGCGGGGACCCGACACTGGTCGGTGCGGTGGGTAAGGACTTCGACGACTACCGGGAGTGGCTCACCACGCACGGCGTCGATTGCGACAGCGTGCTGGTTTCGGATTCTGCCTACACCGCCCGGTTCGTCTGCACCACCGACGAGGACATGGCTCAGATTGCGTCGTTCTATCCCGGGGCGATGTCGGAGGCTCGGGATATCAAGCTGGCTGACGTCGTGTCGCGAAGGGGCACACCAGATCTGGTGATCGTCGGTGCCAACGACCCCGACGCGATGTTTCTGCACACCGAGGAGTGCCGCGCGCTCGGCCTTGCGTTCGCCGCCGACCCGTCGCAGCAACTGGCGCGGCTGTCCGGCGAGCAGATCCGCAAGCTGATCGACGGCGCCGCATATCTGTTCACCAACGACTACGAATGGGACCTGCTGCTGCAGAAGTCCGGCTGGTCGGAAGCCGAGGTGATGAGCCAGATCAAGATGCGCGTCACCACGCTGGGCGAGAAGGGCGTCGACATCGTCAGCCGCGACGGCAATTTCGTCCACGTCGACGTTGTCCCTGAAACGCACAAGGACGATCCGACCGGCATCGGCGATGCGTTCCGGGCCGGATTCTTGACCGGCCGCGACAAGGGGCTGTCCATCGAGCGGTCCGCCCAGCTTGCATCGCTGGTCGCGACCCTGGTGCTCGAAGCGCCGGGACCCGCAGGAATGGAGCTGGGACAAGGATGCAGGCATCAAACGGCTGGCCGACGCTTACGGCACCGAGGCAGGCGCGGAGATCTCCCAGGCGCTGAGCTAGAGCTGCACCGGGTACGTCGGCTCTTTGATCTGCGGGGTCACGCTGCCCTCGACGAAAATCGCGTGCCACAGCATGAAGATCAGCACGGTCCACAGCCTTCTGCTGTGATCGCTTGCGCCGCTTCGATGTTCGTCGAGCATCGTGCGGACCGCGTTGGTGTCCACCAAATCACCCGCACCCGATGACGCCGCCATGCCGTAGGCCCAGTCGAGCAGCTCGCCTGCCCGCAGCCAATGCCGTATCGGCACGGGAAAACCCAGCTTCGGCCGGTTGAGCACGTGCGCGGGCACGATCGGCTCCAGCGCGCGACGCAACGCGAATTTCGTGGTGGACCTGGTGATCTTCTGATCCAACGGCAAGCGAGAGGCCACCGCGAACACCTCGGGATCAAGGAACGGCACCCGCAGCTCGAGTGAGTTGGCCATCGTCATCTTGTCCGCCTTGACCAGGATGTCGCCCCGCAGCCAGGTGAACAGGTCGATGTGCTGCATGCGCGCTACCGGATCCCAGCCCTCGGACTCGGCGTACACGCGCGACGTCACATCGGTATGGGTCCAATCCGCGCGGAAGCCGGGAAGCACAGCCCGTAGCTGCACATCGGAGAAGCTGCGGGCATTGCCGTAGTACCGCTCCTCGAGCGTCTGGCTGCCCCGGTGCAGCAGGCTCTTCCCGCGCATGCCATCTGGCAGCGGAGCCGAGACCTTGGCCATGGACCGGCGCACCGGACGCGGCAGATAGTCGAAAGGTTTGAGAGACAACGGTTCCCGGTAGATCGTGTAACCGCCGAACAACTCGTCGGCGCCCTCGCCGGAAAGCACGACCTTGACGTGCTTGCGCGCCTCGCGGGCGATGAAGAACAGCGGCACCAGCGCCGGGTCGGCGACGGGTTCGTCTAGATACCAGACGATTTCGGGCAGTGCGGCAACGAACTCGGCCTGGTTGACCACCTTGGTGACGTGCCGCGCGCCGATCGCCTCGGCCGAGGCCACCGCCACATCGACCTCCGAAAAGCCCTCCCTTTCGAATCCGGTGGTGAAGGTGATCAGCCGGGGGTTGTGCCGCATCGCCAGCGCGGCGATCGCGGTGGAGTCGATGCCGCCGGACAGAAATGCGCCGACGGTGACGTCGGCCCGCATGTGCTTGGCGACCGAGTCCTCCAGCACCGCGGTGATCTCGTCGTAGCGGCTCTGTTCGTCGCCCGCGGTGAAGGGTTTCGCGTCGAAGCGCGGCGTGAAATAGCGCGTCACTTCCGGCAGGCCGCCCGGACGCACCAGCGCATAGCTGCCGGACTCCAGTCGCCGTATGCCGCGGTGCAGTGTCTCGGGCTCCGGCACGTACTGGAGCACGGTGTAGTGCTGGACGGCGCGTTCGTCGATCCCGACGTCGATGCCCAGCGCGTCGGCAAGGTCGAGCAGGCACTTCTTCTCACTGCCGACCGCGGTACCCGCCGACCCGGTGGCCATGTAAAGCGGCTTGATGCCGAACGGGTCGCGCGCGCAGAACAATTCGACGGTCGACGGTGTCCCACAGCGCGAACGCGAACATGCCTCGCAGCCGGCTCAGCGCGTCGGTGCCCCAGTAGTGGTAGGCGGCGATGATCGCCTCGCCGTCGCCGTCGGTGTGAAACGCCGCGCCGTGGCTTTCCGCCAGCTCCCGCCTCAGCTCCAGGTAGTTGTAGATCTCGCCGTTGAACACCAGCACGTAGCGATCCGGCGACTCCGCCGGCCCCCAGCGCAGCGGCTGGTGGCTGTGGGCGATGTCGATGATCGACAGCCGGTTGAAGCCCAGCACCACGTCGTCGTCGTGCCAGGTGCCCGGCTCGTCGGGACCGCGATGGCGCATCAGGTGAGAGGCACCGGAAACCGCCTCGACGAGACCCGGCGATACGTCGGCGGACGGGTCAGTCAGCAGCGCCAGCAGTCCGCACACCGCGCCAGTATGCCTAATCACCCAGGTGTGTCGAGACCGGCAGGGGTGAGTGGTCTACGCTGCGTAGTATTCAGCTTGCTGAACCGATTTCTAGGAGGCGCCGGCGTGACACCTCGGGGAGTGAGAGTGGTGGCACGGAGAGCGGCTTTGGCGGTCGTCCTTGGTGCCGCTGCGATGCTGCTCAGCGGGTGTAGCTGGTCGGAGGCACTCGGCCTTGGCTGGCCAGAGGGCATCACTCCGCAGGCACACGTCAACCGTGAGCTGTGGATCGGCTCGGTGGTCGCCTCACTGGTGGTCGGCGTCATCGTCTGGGGCCTGATCTTCTGGACATCGGCGTTTCACCGGCACAAGAAGGGCGACACCGAAATGCCGCGCCAGTTCGGCTACAACATGCCGCTGGAGCTGGTGCTCACGGTGGTCCCGTTCCTGATCATCTCGGTACTGTTCTACTTCACCGTGGTCGTGCAGGAGAAGATGCTGCACAAGGAGCCAAACCCCGAGGTCGTCATCGACGTCACCGCATTCCAGTGGAACTGGAAGTTCGGTTACCAGAAGGTCGACTTCACCGACGGGACCTTCGACTACAACGGCGCCGACCCGGAACGCAAGGCGGCCGTCGCGTCCGGACCCGAAGGGCTCGAGGGCGAGCACGGCGGCGAGGCCGGCTCACACGGTGGCGCGGAGGGCGTGATCGCGGGGAAGAATCCCGAGGACCGCACGCTACCTGAACTACGACAAGGTCGAGACGCTGGGCACCAGTACCGAGATCCCGGTACTCGTGGTGCCGTCCGGCAAGCGCATCGAGTTCGTGATCGCGTCGGCCGATGTGGTTCACGGCTTCTGGGTGCCGGAGTTCCTTTTCAAGCGCGACGTGATGCCGGATCCCGTGCCGAACAACTCCGACAACGTCTTCCAAGTCAGCGAGATCACCAAGACCGGTGCGTTCGTCGGGCGCTGCACCGAGATGTGCGGCACGTACCACTCGATGATGAACTTCGAGCTGCGCGTGGTGGAGCCCAACGACTTCAAGGCTTACCTGCAGCAGCGCATGGCTGGCAAGACGAACGCGCAGGCGCTCGTGGCCATCAACCAGCCGCCGACGGCGGTCACCACCCATCCGTTCGACACCCGCCGCGGCGAGCAGGCTGGGGCTCCCCAGGCGAGCAAGTAGGGGTCTGAATGCATATCGAAGCCAGGCTGTTCGAATTCCTGACCGCGTTCTTCGTATTGGCAGCGGTGGTGTACGCCGCCCTGACCGAGATATTCCAGTACGGCGGTGTGGAGTGGGCAGGCGTCACCGCGCTGGTGATGACCGCGGGGCTGACGCTGATCACCGGAACCTTCTTCCGGTTCGTGGCGCGCAGGCTCGACACCAGGCCCGAGGACTACGAGGACGCGGAGATCAGCGACGGCGCGGGGGAGCTGGGCTTCTACGCCCCGCACAGCTGGTGGCCGATCATCGTCGCGCTTTCGGCCTCGGTGGCCGCCGTCGGGGTGGCCCTGTGGCTGCCCTGGCTGATCGCTGCGGGCGTATGCTTCGTGCTCGCCTCGGCCGCAGGCCTGATCTTCGAGTACTACACCGGAGCCGAGAAGCACTGACCGGGCCCACACCGAAAGGTAGGGGACACTTCAAGGTCACATCTGGGCCTCAGTTGGTCAGCTACCGCGCTGCGGAATTCGATCCACTCATCGGTTTCGGTAGGGTTGCCGGGGCAACGTCAGCCGCTTGCTGTGGCGCCGATGAAGTAGTGGAGAAGGATAGGCGTAAATGAGCGGGCCGAATCCCCCAGGGCCGGATTCCGAGGACGCGGACATCCCCGATCAGGAACCGGGCGAGCAGACTGCCCCAGAGGATCTAGACGTCCGGGATGCGACCGGCGAGACCGAGATCCATTCCCGGGCGTATTCGGCGCCCGAGGCCGAGCATTTCACCAGCGGCCCCTACGTGCCAGCCGACCCCGCCCTGTACGACTACGACGACTACGAGGCGACCGAGCTGGTCGACACCGATCCCGCCCGCCCGCCGCGCTGGCCCTGGGTCGTCGGCATCGTCGCGATCATCGCCGCGATTTCGCTCGTCGTGTCGGTGTCGATGCTGGTGATGGGCACCGACTCCGACAATCTCGCGCAGGGGGGTCCGACCTCGACCACGTCGGCGCCGCCGGTGCAGGACGAGATCACCCCCACGACGCCACCGCCGCCGCCCCCGCCACCACCGCCGTCCTCCGAAGAGCCGCCTCCGCCACCGCCACAGGAGACCGTGACGGTGACCGAGCCGCCACCGGCCCCGGCACCCCCTGCGGAAGCGCCCGCGCCTGCGCCGCCCGCCGAGAGCCCGCCCGCGGCCGCCCCGCCGCCGACGTCCACGACCCCCGCGGGTCCGCGCCAGGTCACCTACTCGGTGACGGGAACGAAGGCGCCGGGCGACATCATCACGGTCACCTACGTCGACGCATCCGGCCGCAGCCGCACCCAGCGAAACGTCTACATCCCCTGGTCGCTGACGGTGACGCCGATCTCGCAGTCCGAGGTGGGATCGGTACAGGCATCCAGCCTGTTTCTGGTCAGCAGGCTGAATTGCTCGATCACGACGAGCGACGGCACCGTACTGTCGTCCAATACCGGCAACTCCGCACAGACAAGCTGCTGATGACATACAACACTGGGGCCGCGGCCCGCCCGCGGCTGAGCACAACGGCGGCAGGCGCCGACAACCTCGATCGGATCCTTCTCGCCGCCTGCGCGGCGGTCTGGCTTGCCGTGCTCGGCTCCGGCGTCGCTGCCACGGTCGCATTGGTCGATCTCGGCCGAGGCCACCCGGAGTCCTCGACCACCTCAGGCACGCCCTGGCTGCTGTACTCCGTGATCGGGGTGTCAGCCTTGGTCATCATCGGAGCCATCCCGTTGCTGGTGCGCGCCCGCCGCTCGGGGCTCGATGATCCGAAGGCCGACCGCGGTGCCGGTATTCGGCAGCCCGCGGGCCGCACTCAGGCCACGGCGCGGCTGACGGATCCGCGGACCCAGCAGGTGCAGTCGTATCAGCCGGGCGGGACCCCGATCCGGTCGCGCAGCGGATACCCGGCGCCCTCGCGGGTCAGCACGTTCGACGCTGCGCTTCCGCCCGCAGTGGACCGGCTTTGGCTGCGCTGCGCCGTGGTGATCGCGATCGCGATGGGTGCGGCGCTGCTTGCCATCGGCATCGCCACCTACCTGATGGCAGCGGGCCACGACACATTCTCATGGGCCGCCTACGTCATCGCGGGTCTCGTCACGCTTGGGATGCCCGCGATCCCGTGGATCTACCTGCGCCAGCTGCACGAGGTGGTCGGCCCGTCAGGCCACTAGCAGCCAGCGACTAGTGGTGACCGTTCGTCTCGCCGTTCGAAGACCCGTTGCGCTCCTGGTGCTCGCGTACTGCGGTGAGCGCCTTGTGCTCTGCGGCGTGCTCGGCCTCGGCGAGCGCGTCGTGCTGCTCGATCGGATCGGCGCGTAGGAAACTGCCGGACCCCGGTTGGCCGCCCGCTCCCAGCTTGTTCATCCGCTTCGGTAGCGCAGCGCCCTGGTATTCCAACGGAATTGGGTGACCGTGCTCGTCGACCGGCCCGAGCGGCTGGTGCAGCTCGATGTAGGCGCCGTGCGGCAGCCGCTTGATGATGCCGGTTTCGATGCCGTGTTCGAGCACGGCGCGGTCGCTGCGCTGAAGCCCGACGCACCACCGGTAGGTGATGTAGTAGACGATCGCAGGCAACACCACCATGCTGATACGGCCGATCCAGGTCGTCGCATTCAGCGAGATGTGGAACTTGAGCGCAATTACGTCGTTCATGGCGCTCAAGGTCAACACCATGTAGAACGCGATCGCCATAGCGCCAATTGAGGTGCGCACAGGGGCATCTCGCGGCCGCTGCAACAGATTGTGGTGGGCCTTGTCACCCGTCACCCGCGCTTCGATGAACGGGTAGATGGTCAAGAGGACGAAGATCAGTCCCATGATGATGGCGACCCAGACGGCTGCCGGGATGGTGTGGCCGAACGGATAGAACTCCCACGCCGGCCAGATCCGGGCAAGCCCCTCTGTCCACATCATGTAGAAGTCGGGCTGGCTGCCCGCCGACACATGTGACGGCTTGTAGGGACCGAGTTGCCAGATGGGGTTGATCTGCAGCAGACCGCCCATCAGGCCGAGGATGCCGGTGATGATCGCGAAGAAGGCGCCCGACTTGACGGCGAACACCGGCATGACGCGAACGCCGACGACGTTCGTCTCCGTCTTCCCCGGTCCAGGGAAGTCGGTGTGCTTCTGGAACCACAGCATCGCGAGGTGTACACCGATGAGCGCGAGGATGATTCCTGGAAGCAGCACGATGTGCAACGAATACATCCGCGGGAGGATCACGCCGTCCTGCACGCACTGGTATCCGACGCCGCCACAAGGGAAGTCGCCGCCGAACAGCGCCCAGTGCAACCAGGTGCCGATCACCGGCATACCGAGTGAGATCGACGAGAGCGCGGCCCGCAGCCCGATGCCGGAGAGCAGGTCGTCGGGCAGCGAGTAGCCGAAGTAGCCCTCGAACATCGCGAGGATCAGCAGCAGCGAGCCGATAACCCAGTTGGTCTCGCGTGGTCGGCGGAACGCACCGGTGAAGAAGATGCGGGCAAGGTGCACCATGATCGCCGCGGCGAACAACAGCGCGGCCCAGTGGTGAATCTGGCGCACGAACAGGCCGCCGCGGATCTCGAAGCTGATGTCGAGCGTGGACGCGAAGGCCTTCGACATCTCGACGCCCCGAAGCGGTTGGTACACCCCTTGATAGGTGACTTCGGCCATCGACGGATCGAAGAACAACGAGAGGTAGACACCGGTGATCAGCAGGATGATGAAGCTGTAGAGCGCGATCTCGCCCAGCAGGAACGACCAGTGCGTGGGGAACACCTTGTTCAGCTGCCTGCGTACCGCAGCCGACGGGTGGTACCGCGAATCGATGTCGTCGCCTTGCTTGGCCGCGATCTCGGCCATGCTCGGTGGTTTCGGCAGTTTTGGACTCATGACTTCCGCTCCCAGAATGCCGGTCCGACGGGCTCGATGAAGTCGCCGTTGGCGACTAGATACCCGTCTTTGTCGATAGTGATGGGCAGCTGCGCCAACGCGCGCGCAGCCGGACCGAATATGGGCTTCGCAAAGTGCAACGCATCGAACTGCGACTGGTGGCACGGGCAGAGGATGCGATACGACTGCTGCTCGTAAAGCGAAGAGGGACAACCCAAGTGCGAACAAACCTTCGTGTAGGCGAAAAGGTCGCCGAAGTTGAAGCTCTCCTGGCCCTTGCGCTTGACCACACGACCCACGTCGCCCGGTTTGATGCGGATCAGCATCACCGGATTGCGCACGCCCATCGCGATCTCGTTGAGCAGGTGGTGCGAATGGGTGGTGGTCCCGTCACCGTCGGACTCGCGCCAAGGAAACACGGTTTCCATGCCACCGGCGTCGATGTCCTCGGGTCGCATCTTGACGAAAGGCGCACCGTCCTCGTTGTTTCCGGTGGAACGGGCAAGGTAGATGGTTTCGCCCTTGAACCTCGGCGTCCAGCCCGACGTCCACAGCACGGCCTTCTTGCCGTCAGCGGTCTGGATCACCGGCTTCCACGGGTTCTTGATCAGGCCGCCTGCGAACGCCACCAGCGTGCCCAACCCGAACGCTCCGAGACCGATCCCGAGCGACAAGCCGATCAGCTTGCGCCGCTTGATCGTCGACGTCTCAAGCGCGTCGGAGAGATTGGCCGCGATGGTCTTGCGCTGGATCTCGGGGGAGCGCCCGTCGTGGCGGTCCTGAATGGAGATCTCCTGCGGGATGAACTTCTTCTGGTACAGCAAAGCGCCGATGCCGATCGCCAGGATCGAGAGTCCGAACGTCAGCCCGTACATCGGCGTGGCCAGGTCGTACCACCAGTGGCCTTCCTCTTCCCCGCCCTTGTACTCCCACGGCCAGAACAGGAAGACCACCAGAAGGGCCAGACCCGAAAGACCGCCGAGCAGAAGCCAATTCGCCACCGAGCGTTCGGCGCGCTTCTCGGCCTTGGTGCCGGGTACCGGCCATCGGTCGTCCTTGTAGACGATCTCGACGCCGTCCATCCTGCCGCCGAGCTCGAGCAATTCCTCACGGGACATCGACGCCAGTTCGGCGTCGCTGGGCTGTCCTGGGACGCCCTGCTGGCCCGGGGTGTCCGTACCCTTGACGTCGTCGCTCATGCGCGGGCTCCGATCCACAGACAAACGCCGATGCACGCAACAATTCCGATGATCCAGATCGCCATGCCCTCCGACGTCGGCCCGAAGCCGCCGAGGCCGTAGCCACCCGGGTCGGGCGCTTGGGAAGCCATCCGGACGTAGGAGACGATGTCGCGCTTCTCCTCGGGGGACAGCTGGCGATCGGAGAATTTCGGCATGTTCTGCGGGCCGGTCAGCATCGCGGTGTAGATCTGCGCGGGCTCGGCGTCGGCGAGGTCAGGGGCGTACTTGCCCGACGACAGCGCACCGCCCTTGCCGGTGAAGTTATGGCACGACGAGCAATTCAGCCGAAACAGGTCTCCGCCGCGGGCGACGTCGCCGCCGAGCAGCGACTGTTCTGCGACGCCGCCGTTCTCGTCGCGAGGGGCCACCGGGCCGCCGCCGTTGGCCTGCACATAGGCGCCGAGCGCGTCGATCTGTGCCTCGTCGAACTGGGGTGGCTTCTGCGGCGCCTGAGCCTCGCCGCGCATGGCGGGCATCCGGCCGGTCGAAACCTGGAAGAAGACCGCCGCCTCGCCGACACCGATCAAGCTCGGCCCGCGGTCGGTCACGCCCTGCAGGTTGACACCGTGGCAGGTCACGCACGAGGTGTCGAAGAGTTGCTTGCCGGTGCGCAGCAGCGCCGAGGCGGACTCGTCGGCGACGGCCACCTGTGGCGTGGGCGTCAGGGTGGCCGCAAGGCCGCCTGCTGCCCCCAGTCCGATCAGCAGCAGAAGCGCCGCCGAAAGTCGCCGACGAAGCCGACGGCGGCGACTTGCTGGTCATCGAACCCCTTCTCATCGGCAGGCTGATCATCGGACGAAGTAGATGGTGGCAAACAGTGCGATCCACACGATGTCGACGAAATGCCAGTAATAGGACACCACGATCGCGGCGGTGGCCTGGGCGGGCGTGAACTTGCTCATCTTGGTGCGCGCAAGCAGGAATATGAAGGCGACGAGCCCGCCGATGACGTGCAGGCCGTGGAACCCGGTGGGCAGGTAGAACACCGAACCGTATGCGCTGCTGGAGATCGTGGTGCCGTGCTCGACGAGGTGGATGTACTCGTAGCCCTGGCCGAGCACGAAGAACAGGCCCATCAGGAAGGTGATGACATACCAACGCCGCAAACCGAACACGTCGCCGCGCTCGGCGGCGAAAACGCCCATCTGACAGGTGAACGACGAGGCGATCAGCACCATCGTCACCGGCACGGCCTGATAGAGGTTCAGCTCGGTCGGGGGCGGCGGCCAGTTTCCGCCGGCCTGTGAGCGCGCGGTGAAGTACATCGCGAACAGTCCAGCAAAGAACATGAGCTCGCTGGAAAGCCATACTATGGTGCCGACACTGACCATGTTGGGCCGGTTCAGCGAATGTACGCGCGACGTGATCGCGGTTCCCGAGGTGCCTACAGCGCTCGTCACAAGGCAAGTATGACGCTTTGTAGTTGTTCATCTCCACCCGGGTAGAGCAATTCGTCATAATCTCGCCAGTGACTTCTTCCCGCATCGAGCCGTCGTGGCCAGTCATCCTGGGCAGGCTGACCACGCATCAGCCGCTCGAGACCGGCCAGGCCGCATGGGCGATGGACCAGATCATGACCGGCGTCGCCACGCCTGCACAGATCGCTGCGTTCGGCGTGTCGATGAAGATGAAGCGCCCGACGTCGGCCGAAGTCGCCGAGCTGGCCAGCACCATGCTGTCCTACGCGCTCCGGGTGCCCACGGACGAGATCGGCAACGACACCGTCGATGTGGTCGGCACCGGCGGCGACGGGGCGAACACGGTGAACCTTTCGACGATGGCCGCCATCGTGGTTGCGGCCGCCGGGGTGCCTGTGGTCAAACACGGAAACAGGGCCGCGTCGTCGCGCAGCGGCGGTGCCGACACGTTGGAGGCGCTCGGGGTGCGGATCGACCTCGGTCCGGAGCAGGTCGCGCGCAGCGTCGCCGAGGTCGGGATCGGGTTCTGCTTCGCGCAGACCTTCCACCCGTCCTACAAGTACGCGGGCGCCGCCCGACGCGAGATCGGCGTCCCCACTGTGTTCAATCTGCTTGGGCCGCTGACGAATCCGGGCTCACCGCGCGCGGGCTTATCGGCTGCGCGTGGGCCGACCTGGCCGAGGTGATGGCCGGGGTGTTCGCCACTCGGCGCTCGAGCGTGCTGGTGGTGCACGGCGACGACGGACTCGACGAACTCACCACGACGACGACGAGCACCATCTGGCGGGTGCAGTCGGGCACCGTGGAGAAGCTGACGTTCGACCCTGCGGGTTTCGGGTTTGCCCGGGCCGACATCTCCGCCTTGGTCGGCGGTGACGCCGAGACCAACGCAGCGGAAGCGCGCAACGTGCTGAGCGGGGCCAAGGGTCCGGTCCGCGACGCGGTGATCCTCAACGCCGCGGGCGCGATGGTGGCCCACGCCGGGCTAACCAGCGGCGCCGAATGGCTGTCGGCGTGGGAGTCCGGTCTGAGCCGGGCCGCCGGGGCGATCGACTCCGGGGCGGCCGAACAGCTGCTCGCGCGTTGGGTGCGGTTCACTCAGGAGGTGTGAGCCGTCGAGCGTCTGCTCTGCGGCCAGCCGCGCCGATCGCGCCGATGCGGCCCAGGATGCCCACCGCCCCGCCGACCCGACCGATGACGCCCAGCCCGGCTCGGCCCGCACGATGCGCACCCCCGGGTGGGCCAGCCAGCGCATGATCAGCGCGACCTCCTCGACGAGTGCGCCACCCAGCGGGGCTGAAACGGGCAGAATCGCTTGTGCCGCAGCGCCGATCGCGTCGACCACCGGCATCGGCGGCACACCGCGGCGCGCGACGCCCGCCGCCGCAAGCTGCCCGCACCGGACCACCGCCAGCTGCCAGCCGCCGTTTCCGTCCGGCCGCGCCGCGACCAGTTCGGTGACCGCCGCCAGCGCGCGCAGCCGCTGACCGCGACACAGCACATCGATCGCGGCTGCGGCGTGGTCGCGCAGCCGCGCGGCGGTCTCGTAGCGGTTGCGGTCGGCCAGTTCGGTGATGCGCGAAAGCACGGCCGCAAGTGCGGTGTTCTCGGTGCCGTCGATCAGCGCCTGCGCGCGCCGCGGCGCCTCGGCGTATTCGGCGGCGCGCGACATCGCGGGGTGCCGGACACGGCGACAGCTCACGGTCGGGGCAGGCGGGACCGTGGAGCGCCGACCGTGCGATCCGGGTGGTGCAGGTGCGCAGCCCGGTGAACCGAGCCAGCAGGTCGGCCGTCTCGACGGCGTCGGCGCGCGACCGGAACGGGCCCGACGGCGCACTCGCCCTTCGGGGTGCGCACGATCGAGAACCGCGGAAAGGCCTCATCGGTCAACGCGATCCACCAACAGCGGTGCGGGAACTTCGATCGGCGGTTGTACGGCGGTGCGTGTGCGGCAAGCAGCCGCAACTCGCGCACGCCCGCCTCCAGGTCGTGTGCGCACTCCACGTGGTCGACCGCGGTGGCCAGCGCGACCATCTCCTTGATGCGCGGCCTCGGGTCGGTGCCGTTGAAGTACTGGTGGACGCGCCGCCGCAGGTCCACCGCGGTGCCGACATACAGCACCTCGCCGGCGGGCCCGCGGAACAGGTAGACGCCGGGCCGGTGCGGCAGGCCCGCGGCGAGCACGCGCTTGCGCCGCTGCTCGGGCGACACGTCGGGCAGGTAGGAACGCAGGTCGGTGTAGGTGTGCACGCCCCGGTTGCCGACCCGCTCGATCAGCCCGTGCAGCACGTCGACGGTGGCGCGCGCGTCGTCGAGCGCCCTGTGGGTCGGCGTGGTGCTCGCGCCGAAGAGCCGGGCGAGCGCGGAAAGCCGCACACTCGGGGCTTCGTCGCGGGTGAGCACCCGCCGGGCCAACCGGACGGTGCACAGCACCGGCGGGCGCGGCCATGCGATCTGGCAGCGTTCCGCGGCGGCGCGCAGGAAGCCGATGTCGAATCCCGCGTTGTGGGCGACGAGCACTGCGCCGCGGGCGAATTCGAGAAACGCAGGCAGCACGGCTTCGATCTTCGGCGCATCGCACACCATGGCCGATGTGATGCCGGTCAGTTCGACGATCTGCGGCGGAATGCTGCGGCCGGGGTCGACCAGCGTGGCCAGCTCGCCGAGCACCACACCGCCGCGCACCTTGACCGCACCGATCTCGGTGATGGCGTCGAAGTTCTGCCCGTCGCCTGTCGCGCGGCCGCCGGTCGTCTCGAGATCCACCACGACGAACGTGGTCTCGCGCAGCGACAGGTCAGCCTCGCGGATCGACGTCGGCGAAACTGAGCTGGCCCATGCGCTGAAGGTAGGCAGTCCGACCGACATGATCGAAGTTGCCACGCTCGGAAATGTCGGTGGTGCCCGATACCGTGCGGCTAACACCGATCGAGAGGACGGTCAGATGGACGAGACCACCGATACCGGCGCGGTCACCATCGATTGCGATGACTGCGCGGTCCGCGGCCCCGGCTGCAAGGACTGCGTCGTCAGCGTGTTGCTGGGCGTGCCGGACACGCTGCTCTCCGACGAGAGGGCGGCCCTTGAGGTGCTCGCCGAGGCCGGGTTGGCGCCTCGGCTACGGTTGGTGCCGATACACCGGCGCGGTGACTCCGGGGTGGTTGCCTGACGACACGCCATGCAACGCGAGCGGCCGAAAAACTCTGAGAGGCTGTTAAATTTGCGTCTCTCTGTTTGGACAAGGCTGATGCCGTTTCGTAACCTGTCTGAGACCTAAAGACAGTTCGGGGCGGCTCGCCAACGGCACTTTAAGGACGCAAATCTTGACGCTCGACCGTATGCAGCGGATCACGCGCGGAGTTAAGCGACCCGTCATTAAGTGCAATATCGGTTTTGGCGATCTTCGGAGGCCTCCTCGCCGCAAATGTGCAGGCAGACCCGGCCGATGATGCGTTAGCAAAGCTGAATGAGTTGTCGCGGCAGGCCGAGCGGACCACCGAGGCGATGCATTCTGCACAGCTCGATTTGGACAAGAAGCTGGCGGTACAGCAGGACGCCGAGGCAAAGCACATTGCCGACCAGACGGCGGTCGACACAGCGAAGTCACAATTAGCAACGTTCCAAGCCGCCGTCGATAAATTTGCTGCGGCTCAGTACATGGGTGGCAGAACGAGCGGCATGGACGCGATGCTGACCGCCGATTCGCCGCAGCGCCTCATCGACCAGCTCTCGGTCCAGCGGGTGATGGCAGCCGAGATGTCGGAGCAGATGCGCAGCTACCGCAGCGTCAGTGCGCAGGCTGCCGAGGCTGAGATCGCGTCCGCCAAGTCGGCCGCCGAGGCGAAGACCGCGGCCGAGCAGGCCGCGGCGGTGCGCGCGGATGTGCAATCCAAGCAAAGCCAGCTGCAGTTGCAGATCGCCGTGGTCAAGTCTCAGTTCCTTGCCCTGACTCCCGACCAGCGAGACGCGATGGCCGCCGTTCCGCCTGCACCGCCACCACCCGCGGCCGCTCCGCCCGCGCCCGAGGATCCCGCGATCGTGGCCGCCCCGCCCGGCGACATCCCATCGGGCGATGTCGCCCCGCCGGAGGGCGCCGTCATTCCCGGCGAGCCGGCCAGCGAGGGCATCGTCGCTGTCCAGGCCGCGTTGACCAGGGTCGGTTCGCCCTATTCGTGGGGCGGTTCTGGCCCCAACCAGTTCGACTGCTCGGGCCTGGTGATGTGGTCGTTCCAGCAGGCAGGCATCTCGCTGCCGCACTCCAGCCAGGCGCTGGCCCGGGGCGGGCAGCCGGTCGAGATGTCGCAGATGCAGCCGGGAGACGTGGTCAACTACTACTCCGACGCCTCGCATTCGGCGATCTACATCGGTGACGGGATGATGGTGCACGCGTCCACCTACGGCACGCCGGTGCGGGTGGCGCCGGTGAACAATGCCCCGATCTACAACGTCCGCCGGTACTGAACGTTCACTGCTGGGCCTGCTTCCTAGTTGTCGAGCTGATCGTCGCGGTGACGCTCCTCGGTAGGCCCATCACCCCGCCCGCCGTACCCGCTCCCGCGACGGCGCCCACCACGTCTTCGGCCGCGTCGAGCACCGTCACGCTGTCCGACGGCCGCACCCTGTCGCTGATGAGCCTGGGCGGCGCGGCCACCCAACCGCTGCTGGACCGGGTCGCGAACCACGCAGACGATGCCGCTCGCGCGGTGACGGCGTTCTGGGGCGCCAATTGGCCTCGCGACATCGTCGTCGTGGCCACCACCTCCGACGAACAGTTCCGCGCGCTCGCAGGCGGCGGGTCCGACATCGCCGCAGCGACCACTCGACAGCGCATCGTGTTCGCGCCGGGTGCCGCCGCCATGAGCGACGATGCACTGCGAATTGTGCTGCGCCACGAGCTTTTTCACTACGCCGCCCGCGCCGAGACCGCGGTCGACGCACCTCGCTGGCTGACCGAAGGGGTCGCCGACTTCGTGGCAAGGCCCGAAACGCCGCGACCCGGGTCTCAGCAGGCCGCCGCATTGGCGCAATTGCCGACCGACGCCGACCTCGACACCGAGGGAACGACCCGCACGCTCGCCTACGACCGCGCGTGGTGGTTCGCCCGCTATGTCGCCGACCGCTACGGCACGCCGACGTTGCGGCGGCTGTACGAACGGGCCTGTGCGCCGGGCCACCCCGACATCGAATCGGCCATCTCCGAAACACTCGGCGCCGGCCGCGCCGAGGTGCTGGCCGACTGGCGGCGCTGGTCTGACCGGATGACCCGGGTTCTACTGGTTACCAACGACTTTCCGCCACGACGTGGCGGAATCCAGTCGTACCTACACGAACTCGTCGGCCAGCTGGTGCAATCCGACGACTACACACTGACGGTCTATGCGCCGAAGTGGAAGGGCTGCGAGGAGTTCGATGAAGAAGCCAGGGCCGCCGGCTACCAGGTGGTGCGGCATCCGACCACGTTGATGCTGCCGGTACCCGGCGTTGACGACCGGATGCGGCGGCTGATCGCCGACAACGACATCGAGACGGTGTGGTTCGGCGCGGCCGCGCCACTGGCACTGCTGGCGCCGCGCGCACGCAGCGCAGGTGCAGGCCGCGTCATCGCCAGCACCCACGGTCATGAGGTCGGCTGGTCGATGCTGCCGGTCGCGCGAAGTGCTCTGCGCCGCATCGGGGACGGCACCGACGTGGTCACCTACGTCAGTCGCTACACGCGGCACCGGTTCGCGTCGGCGTTCGGGCCGCACGCCGCCCTCGAGTACGTGCCGCCGGGGGTGGACACCGATCGGTTCGCGCCGGATCCTGGCCGCGCGCGAGGAGATGCGGTCGCGGTACGGGCTCGGCGAGCGACCAGTCGTCGTCTGCCTGTCCCGACTGGTACCCCGCAAGGGCCAGGACATGCTGATCCGGGCCCTACCCGCGATCCGCGAGCGCGTCGATGGCGCCACCCTCGTCATCGTCGGCGGCGGCCCCTACCTGGAAACGCTGCAGCGGCTCGCGCGGGAAGCCGGGCGTCACCGAGCACGTGGTCTTCACCGGCGGAGTGCCCGGCGCCGAACTGCCCGCCCACCACGCGATGGCCGACGTGTTCGCGATGCCGTGCCGCACCCGCGGCGCCGGCCTCGACGTCGAGGGCCTCGGCATCGTCTACCTGGAGGCGTCGGCGAG
The DNA here is from genome assembly GCA_963734385.1 of uncultured Actinomycetota bacterium. Classification (GTDB taxonomy): domain Bacteria; phylum Actinomycetota; class Actinomycetes; order Mycobacteriales; family Mycobacteriaceae; genus Mycobacterium. Next base: position 197,454 of record CAVTHR010000022.1, read on the forward strand.
CGGGGTGCCGGTAGTCGCGGGCCGGTCGGGCGGGGCGCCGGAGACCGTGCTGGACGGCGAAACCGGAAGTGTCGTGGACGGTTCCGACATCGACGAAATCGCAACGGCCGTAAGCAAAATACTCGCCGATCCCGAGATGTCGGCCCGGATGGGCGCGTCCGGTCGTCGCTGGGCCGTCGACAACTGGCAGTGGCGCAACCAGGCCGCGCGGCTGCACTCACTGCTCAGCGGCTAGCCAACCTGCCGTCGCGACAAAGATCGCGATCAGGAGAACGTGAGATAGCCCTTGCTGTAGACCCAGGCTGTGCCGTTCGGCAGTCCGTCGAAGCCGCCAAGTTCGATCGCGCCGACACGACACCAGTCGTCCCGGCAGGGCTCCATCAGTGGATGCACTTCGCCGACCTCCAGGGTGCCAATTCGTTGTCCCTTGCCGTCGGGCTTGTCGTAGATGTCCGTCGCGACGTCAACGGTGGCTTGAGTCGGAGGCTTATTCGCGGCGGCTCCAGGGCCAATGCACTCGACGCGGCCGTCCAAGTGCCACAGGCCACCTGCGCCACTGGGTTGGTCACGAACATTGCCGTCAAGGCTGAGGTTGTCACGCACGTCGCCGACGAAGTGAGATGAAGTCCCGGCATCGGGGCCCTGGTCCCAGTTGATTGTGAAATCGGCGTGGGTCCCCTTCAAGCCACCGGTCATTTGCCCCATTGTTCCGTTTGATCCGAATCCGTTGTAGTTGGCGCTGCCGCCTGTGCCGTCCGGTTTCCAGGCGACAAACATCACCGTTTGGCCGACTATCAAATTTGAGAAGCCCGGGACCTCGTACTTCTCGCAGGCCGGTGGGGCCAGTGGGACCATTGGAGTCGCCGCGGCGACCGGTCCTGTCGCAAACGCCATACCTGTCATTGCAACCGCGGTTGCCAGCGTCAGTCTCATGGGCATCACGCTATGCCTGGGGCAGCCCTGACGAATCGGGTGTTTCCCTACACTTCTCGAGCGCGCGCCTACTAGCCCTTGTCGTAGAGGGCTTCGATGTCGGTGGCGAACTTCTCCGCCACCACTTTGCGCTTGACCTTCATGGTCGGTGTCAGCTCGCCGGTGTCCTCGGTGAAGTCGACGGGCAGAACGCGGAACTTGCGGATGGCTTCGGCCTTCGACACCGCCTGGTTGGCTTCCTTGATCGCCAGGTCGATCTCGGCCACCAGATCGGGGTCTTCGGCCAGGTCCGCCACCGTGGCGTCGGCGTTCTTGCCGTTGCGTTCCTTCCAGCCGGGGAAGGCTTCCGGGTCGATCGTGATGAGCGCGGCGATGAACGGCTTGGCGTCGCCGACACACATCGCCTGGCTGATCAGCGGGTGGGCGCGCAGCCGGTCCTCGAGGATGGCAGGAGCGACGTTCTTGCCACCTGCGGTGACGATGATCTCCTTCTTGCGGCCGATGATGGTGAGGAAGCCGTCGTCGTCGATGGCACCGAGATCACCGGTGTGGAACCAGCCGTCGGAGAAGACCGCCTTCGTCTCCTCGTCGTTGTGCCAGTAGCCCGCGAACACCACGCCTCCGCGCACCAACAACTCGTCGTCATCGCCCAACCGCATGCTGTTGCCTCCCAACAGCTTTCCGACCGAGCCGACCTTCACACCGTCGATCTGGTTGACGGTGATCGCCGCGCTGGTCTCGGTCAGGCCGTAGCCCTCGTAGATCGTCAGGCCGACGCCGCGGTAGAAGTGGCCGAGCCGGGCGCCCAGCGGCGCGCCACCGGAGATCGCGGCGTGGCAGTCGCCTCCGAGCGCAGCACGCAGCTTGCCGTAGACCAGCCGGTCGAACAGCGCATGCTTGGCGCGCAGCAGCAGACCCGGCCCGCCCTTGTCCTGCGCCTGGCTCCACTCGATCGCGGTATTGACCGCGATCTCGAAGATCCGGCCCTTGCCGTCGTTGCGGGCGTTCTGCTCGGCGGTGTTGTAGACCTTCTCGAACACCCTGGGCACCGACACCACCAGCGTCGGCTTGAACACCCCGAACATCGGCACCAGGTTCTTGATGTCACTGGTGAAGCCCAGCGTCACCTTGTTCGAGAACGCCGCGATGGTGATCGCGCGGGCAAGCACGTGTGCCAGCGGCAGGAACACCAGCAGGCGCTCGCCCTTGTCCAGCAACGTCGGGAAGGACGCCTTGGCGCCGCGGATCTCGTACACCAGGTTCGAGTGGGTCAGCTGGCAGCCCTTGGGCCTGCCGGTGGTTCCCGAGGTGTAGATCAGCGTGGCCGGGTCGGACGACTTGATCGCCGGCCAACCGGGCGTCCAGTTCGCCCGCGTCGACCGACTTCCCGGCCTCGGCAAGCGCATCAAGCGCCGGATGGCCCGATCCCTCGATCCGGAACACCTTGCGCAGGTCGGGCAGGTCGCCGCCCAGGGCCTCGATCTTCTCGGCATGCGCGTCGGTCTCGGCGAACACCAGCACCGCCCCGGCATTGCCCAGCACGAATTTCACCTGCTCGGCCGAGCTGGTCTCGTAGATCGGAACGGTGAGCGCACCGACGGACAGGATCGCGAAGTCGAGGATGGGCCATTCGTAGCGAGTCGCCGAAAGCAACGCCACGCGGTCACCCGGTTTGACCCCCTCGGCGATCAAGCCCAATGCCGCCGAACGTATCTGGCCCGCCGCCTCGGCCGCCGTCACGTCCGTCCACGCGCCGTCGACGAGGCGCTGGAAAATCACGTGGTCGGGGTCGTCACGCTCGTGCGAGTAGACGGAGCTGACGATGTTGTCGTGCTCGCCGACTTCGAACGATGCGGGAACGCTGAACTCGCGCACGGTCGAGGCCTTTCAGGTGGTAGCGGCTTTGCGCCGGCCCAGCCTAGTCGGCCACCCTCGGCCACGGCGGTGTCATATGTGAAGCTAGGGGCGATGAACAGCATCCAAGTCGCCGATCAGACGTTCGTGGCGGCGGACCCGGTCGCGGTCGGCAAGGCCATCGCCGACCCGGCGAACTGGCGGCGCTGGTGGCCGGATCTGCTGTTGACGGTTGTCGAGGATCGCGGCCCTGTCGGCCATCGCTGGACCGTACACGGTGCGCTGACCGGCACCATGGAGGTGTGGCTGGAGCCGTCGCTGGACGGCGTGATCCTGCACTACTTCCTGCACGCCGAGCCTGCGGGCGCGGCGGCCTGGCAGATGGCCAAGATGAACATGGCCAAGCTGAACCATCGGCGCCGGGTGGCGGGCAAGACGATGTCGTTCGAGCTGAAGAGGACGCTGGAGGCGGCGCGGCCGGTCGGGATGCCCCCGCTGGCCTGATACTGGGTCAGACCCAGCGGTGGCAGGTAGATTTTCTTTCCATCGAGTGAGATGCGATCAGGGGAACGACTACGTGGCGGACAAGACGGCGCAGACCATCTACATCGATGCGGATCCTTCGACGGTGATGGACGTCATCGCCGATATCGGCTCCTATCCGGACTGGGTGGCCGAGTACAAGGAGGCCGAGGTTCTGGAGGCCGACGACGAGGGCTATCCCAAGACCGCCAGGCTGGTGCTGGATGCCGCGGTTCTCAAGGACACCATGGTGCTGGAATACAAATGGCCGCCCGACCACGGCTCGGTGACGTGGACGCTGGTGTCGAGTTCGCTGCTGAAATCGCTTGACGGGCGCATACCGCCTGTCGCCCAAGGGATCTGGAACCGAGGTCACCTACGAATTATCGGTCGATCTGGTCATTCCGATGATCGGCCTGCTCAAACGCAAGGCCGAGCGCCGGCTGACCGACACCGCATTGAAGGACCTCAAGAAACGAGCCGAGGCTGAGTGAATCCCCCGCGCCTACCCACGCCCGGATCAGTCTCTTCGTCGGTAAGGGCGGGGTAGGTAAGTCGACGCTGGCGACCGCGACCGCGGTGCGCGATGCACGCAGCGGCCTGCGGGTGCTTGTGGTGTCCACCGATCAGGCGCATTCGCTCGGTGACGTGCTCGGCGCGCCGGTCATGCCCACCGGCCGGCGTGAGCCGACCCGGGTGCTGGCCGACGACGCGGATGCCGGAGGCGGATTCCTCGACGCACTCGCGCTGGACACGCTGGCGCTGCTGGAAGCACGCTGGCGTGAGGTCGCCGGGATGCTGTCCGCCCGGTTCGACGAATCCGAGCTGGGACAGATTGCCCCGGAAGAGCTTTCGGCGCTGCCGGGCATTCAGGAGGTGCTCGGCCTGCACGAGGTGGGCGAGCTAGCGAAATCGGGGGAGTGGGATCACGTCGTCGTCGACTGCGCGTCGACGGCCGATGCGCTGCGGATGCTCACGCTGCCCGCGACTTTCAGCCTGTACCTGGAGCGGGCCTGGCCACGCCACCGCAGGCTGAGTTCGGGCGCCGACGACGCGCGAACGGCGGCGATCATCGAGCTGATGGAACGCGTCGATGCGGGCACCGGCGCGCTGACCGGCCTGCTCACCGACGGGGACTGGGTGAGCGCGCACCTGGTGCTCACCGCCGAACGGGTGGTGGCCGCCGAGGCCGCCCGCACCCTGGGCTCACTGGCGTTGATGGGGGTGCGCATCGACGAACTGCTCGTCAATCAGATTCTGGTTCAGGACGATTCGTACGAATACCGCAACCTGCCCGACCACCCGGCATTCGACTGGTACGCCGAGCGGATCTCCGAACAGCGGGTGGTGCTCGACGAGCTCGACGCCACCATCGGCGACGTGCAGCTGGTGCTGGTGCCGCACCTGGCAGGCGAACCCATCGGGCCCAAGGCGCTGGGCGAACTACTCGAATACGCGCGCAGGCGCGACGGCTCCCCACCGCCGGGCCCGCTGCGCCCGGTGGTGGACCGCGAGTCGGGTTCTGGATTGGGTTCGGTGTATCGGTTGCGGCTAGAGTTGCCTCAGGTCGACTCGGGCGCACTCACCCTGGGCCGGGTCGACGACGACTTGATAATCGGCGCAGGCGGCATGCGGCGCCGAGTTCGGCTGGCATCCGTCCTGCGGCGGTGCATCGTGATGGATGCCCAGCTCAAAGGCAGTGAGCTGATCGTGCGATTTCGACCCGATCCGGAGGTGTGGCCGGCGTGAAAGAGGCGCACCCCGACCTGGGCCCAGAGCTACGGCAGCTGGCGCAGATCGATCCTGGACCGGCTCGATCCTGCGGTCCGGCTGGCGGCCGCCCGCGCAGCAAGCGCCGACGGCCCCGGCAAGTGTCAGCAGGTGTGGTGCCCGGTGTGCGCGCTTGCGGCGCTGGTGAGCGGCGAGCAGCACCCTCTGCTGACCGTTATCGCCGAGCACAGCGTGGCGCTGCTGACCGTCGTGCGCGCGATGGTGGAAGACATCGAGACGACGACGCCGGGCCCGCCCGGAGCCGCCGCCCGACGAACCGCCGCCATCAGGCCCGAGCAGGTATCAGCACATCCCGGTGACCGTCGAGGAGTGACGGTAGAGTTGTCCCCAAGCACCGTCCGGTGCGCCCCAAATCGGGAGGGTCCATGTGGTATTGGCTGTTCAAATACGTCTTCATGGGCCCCCTGCTGTCTCTGCTCGGCCGGCCCAAAGTCGAAGGGCTGGAATATGTTCCGGACTCCGGCCCCGTCATCCTGGCCAGTAACCACCTGGCCGTGGCGGACAGCTTCTACCTCCCGCTGGTGGTGCGGCGCAGGATCACCTTTCTGGCCAAGGCCGAGTACTTCAAGGCACCGGCCTCAGCGGCTGGTTCAAACGCTGGTTCTTCACGGCCGCCGGGCAGGTGCCGATCGACCGCACCGACGCCGACTCCGCGCAGGCTGCGCTCACCACCGCTGAGCGGTTGCTGACCGGGGGCAAGCTGCTCGGCATGTATCCCGAGGGCACCCGCTCGCCCGACGGCCGGCTGTACAAGGGCAAGACGGGCCTGTCCCGGGTCGCGCTGCAGCACCGGCGTGAAGGTCATCCCGGTCGCGATGATCGGCACCGACTCCGTCAACCCGCCGGGCAGCAAGATGTGGAAATTCGGGCGGGTGACGGTCAAGTTCGGCAAGCCGATGGACTTCAGCCGATTCGAGGGTCTCGAGGGCAACCGGTTCATCGAGCGCGCCGTCGTCGACGAGGTGATGTACGAGCTGATGCGGTTGTCCGGGCAGGAGTACGTCGATCTGTACGCCGCGGACATCAAGGAGGGCAAACAACCCGCCGAGGAGATTGCCGCCTAGCTTGTAGCGGGTACGGCCGCGGCGTTGCTGACCGCCGCGGACCGTTGCTCGGCGCGGCGGGCCGTCACCGTCCCGGAGACCACGATCACCGCCAGCGCCCACCACACGTAGGAGCCGCCCGCGAGCTGACGCCACAGGGACGCCGTCGTCTCGTGATGTTCTGGCATCAAGGTGATCGGCGTCCACACCATCAACGCCACCCCTGCGGCGGTGACCGCGCCGAGCAGTGCGTGCCTGCGCCGGTATGCGACCACCGTGCACACCAGCACAGTCGGCAGCGCCCACACCCAGTGGTGCGACCACGACACCGGAGATACCACAAGGCCGAACATCGCCACACAGATCAGCGCCAGCACCGGCTCGCCGGCCCGAAGCACATGGCGCGCCGCCCAGATCGTCACGGCGAGCACCGCGAAGCAGGCCAGCGTCCACAGCACGAACCGTTCGCCCTCGCCGAGGCCGAGCCTGGCAAGGGCGCCAGCGATGTTCTGGTTGGTGTTCAACGTCGCGGTGCCGATCCGGTCGGTGTTGCGCACCGTATCTGTCCAGTACTCCCACGAGTCGCGCCATGCGAACGCGAAACCGGCGAGGGTGGCGACGACCGCCGACGCCGCCGTGACGACCAGCGCGCGCGTGTCACGGCGCAGCAAGAAGTACAGCAGGAACACCGCGGGGGTGAGCTTCAGCGCGATCGCCAGGCCGAGCAGGACGCCGCGCGGCCACGGTGTCTTGCGGGGCACACAGTCGGCGATGACCAGGGTCATCAGCACCACATTGATCTGGCCGAAGTCGAAGTTCGCCCGGATCGGCTCGAGGTAGACCACGGCGGGCGCCACGATCGCGGCGGCCAGCCAGCTCCGGCGCAGCCACGCAGGCTCGCTGGTGATCGATGTCGACGGCCAGACGTCCAGCCGGGTGAGCACGATGACCGTGGAAACGATCAACAGCACGAACGTGGTGACCGTGATGGCGGCGCTGGCCGCCGACAGCGGCAGCAGGGCGAACGGCGCGAAGGCGACCGCAGCCAGCGGTGGATAGGTGAACGGCAGCTCGAGGCCTGCGCGGGTCTCGAACATGGCGCCGTCGGCATACAGGGGCCTGCCGTCCAGCCAGGCCCGACCGCCCATGCGGTAGACGTCGATGTCGATGCGGTAGGTGACGTGGCCGAGCAGGCGCCAGCCGGCCCAGACCACCGCCGCCAGCGTGAGGACCTGAAACAGCCGCCACGCGACGGTTGGCCACCAACCAGCCCCGTCGGGCGACCGCCACATCCTCATGTCGCAAGACAGACTATCGGCCTGCCGCGGCGCGCCGTGTCATATCCCCGGCACGTCGGGGGTGGGTCGGCGTAAGTTTTCTGCGTGCACCTGGACTTCGACTTCAACCTCGCTATTCCCCATAGCCGGTTGCCGCTCGTCTTCTGCCTCGTCGCGTTCATCGTGACCTTCTTCGTCACGCGCACGATCGTCCGGTACATCCGCAGCCACGCCGACAGCGACAAGCCGCGCAAGTGGTGGCAGCCGCGCAACATCTCGGCAGGCGGAGGAGTACACATCCACCATGTGGTGATCGGTGTGATCTTGGTCATGGTCTCCGGCATCGCGATGGTGACTTTGGCTGTCAACGGGGGAGTACCCGAATTCACGGTGGCGGCAACCTTTTTCGGGATCGGTGCGGCGCTGGTGCTCGACGAGTTCGCGTTGATCCTGCATTTACAGGACGTGTACTGGGCCGAAGACGGCCGGACGTCGGTGGACGCGGTGTTCGCGGCGATCGCGGTGGCAGGCTTGCTGGTCCTCGGCTTCAACCCGCTGTCGTTCTTCGACATCGACATTTGGCGCAGCGAACACGGCCTTGCGGCACGGGCGGCGGTCATCGCCTTGGCGGTGCTCACGCTGGGGCTCGCGGTGATCGTGCTGCTCAAGGGCAAGGTATGGACCGGCCTTGTCGGCATGTTCATCACCCCGCTGCTGTTCATCGGGGCCTTCCGGCTGTCCCGCCCGCATGCGCCGTGGGCGCGCTGGCGCTACACGAACAAGCCGCGCAAGATGCACCGCGCACTTCTTCGGGAGCGCAGGCTGCGCAGGCCGGTGGTGCAGGCCAAGCTGTGGTTGCAGCACGTCGTCGCAGGCGAGCCTCATTTCCCCGACGACCACGAGGTGAACCAGCAGCTCGACCGCGAGATCCACCCCGCCCCCGCGCCGCCGTCGGACAGCCAGGCGGTCGCCGAGAAAGCGACCGTGTAGGCCGCGTGAAGTACTTCTACGACACCGAGTTCATCGACGACGGTCGCAGCATCGAGCTCATCTCGATCGGGGTGGCAGCCGAGGACGGCCGCGAATACTACGCCATATCAACCGAATTCAACCCCGAGCGGGCGGGCCGCTGGGTGCGCACCCACGTGCTGCCGAAGCTGCCGCCGCCGTCGTCTCAACTGTGGCGGTCACGAAAGCAGATCCGGTCGGACCTCGAGGACTTCTTCGGCGTCGACGGTGACGAGCCGATCGAGCTGTGGGCCTGGGTCGGCGCCTACGACCATGTGGTGCTGTGCCAGCTGTGGGGGCCGATGACCGCGCTGCCGCCCGCGATACCGCGGTTCACCCGCGAACTGCGCCAGTTCTGGGAGGAGCGCGGGTGTCCCCGGATGCCGCCACGACCGCGGGACGCGCACGACGCCCTTGTCGACGCGAAGCACAACCTGCTGCGGTATCAGCTGATGACCGCGCCGGCTGAGTCGGTTCAAAGAACGTGCTTACTTCAGGAAGTCGCCCCACACCCATGCGGTGCCGCCGGGCCCTGCCGGGCAGGCAATGTTGCACCAGTTGTCGTCCTGGCAGCCGGACCCGAGTTGGACCTGCTGTCCATCGCCGCCTTCCAGCATGCCGATGACGGTTCCTACACCACCGGGGACGTCGTACACGTCGACGTCGCCTTTGACTTCTCGCGAGGTTGCCTTGAGCGGCCGGCGGCGGAGCGTAGCGCACTTGATCGGGGTGCCGCTGAAGTCCACATGACATCTGGCGGGGCCGGGAGCCATTGCGCCATCCCGTCAGCGCCGATATCGCCGAGGAGACTCGAGCGGAGGACTTGCCCTCTGGAAGAAAAGGACGTTCACTGTGGCCGGGGGTGCCGGGCATTGGATTCGGTGACGCCAGCTGATCGTCGCCCTTGTCGGGTGAGGCCAGTCGGGTGCGCCCAGGTGGCCCGGTGCCGGGTCTGAGGCAGACTCTGCCGCTTCCGAATGAGAGCATGAGCACCGTCGCTCGGTGGTTTGTGTTAGATCCACCTGCGCGAAGTCAGGAAACCCCACTGCTCGCAGTCGCCGGGGGCACGCCTGCGCGGGCCCTGCGGCGAGTGAACAAACCTGCGCGTGGCTACTGCGAAAGCTGTCGCGATCAGCTGCGATGTCCTGCGAATTTTGCGCGTAGACATCATGTAGCTCCGTCGACTGGTGAGCTGTCGATCGACAACTCCTAAGTTGGACGTTAGCTGTGCAGCGCTGGTAAATGAATCGGGTGTTTCCCTACGTTTGTCGCCCTTGCCCGCGGTAAATCGGCTGGTCCCGATGCTTACTTGAGGAAGTCGCCCCACACCCATGCCGTGCCGCCGGGCTCCGCCCGGCCAGGCCACGTTGCACCAGTTGTCATCTTTGCAGCCGGACCCGAGTTGGACGCGCTGACCCTCGCCGCCGTTCAGCATGCCGATGACGGTTCCCCCACCACCGGGAACGTCGTACACGTCGACATCGGCGGTGACTTCCCGCGAGTTTCCTTGAGGGGCCGCCGCAGTCTCCACTTCACGCCGCAGAACAATGGTGTGACGGTGTGCCAGGGCACCGGGCTGTCTGCGCCGGGCCGGGTGCCACTCGCAATCCCGTCCGGGCCCGACTTCGCCGGTGAACGGGATCGTGTGCGTTGCCGTCTGGAAGACCACGTGATGTTCATCTGGCCGGGGGTGTCGAGTCAGGACGGTGGCCAGCTGACTTTGCCCTTGTCTTGTGGGGCCCTCGGGGTGGTACCAGGTGGCCGGCCCGTCAACATTGGATTTGAGCCGATTCGAAGATCACTGTTTCCGCCGAAGTGACCCATCTTCAGGCCGGATGTGCCGTTGAAGATCCACTGCGCGCAGTCAGGAAAAACCCGGCTGCCAGCGGGGCGGGTGGCAACGCCTGCGCAGGACCGGCGGCAGCGAACAAACCGGTCGCGGATACCGCCATCGCTGCCGCGATCAGCGGCGATGTCTTCTTGATTCTGCCCTTCGGCATCGGATAGCTCCATCTCGTGGTGGCTAGTCATTACAAATCCTAAGCTGGACGTTAGCTGTGTAACGCCTGGGAAAAAATAGGGTGTTTCCCTACGTTTGCGGCTGGCCCGCAGGATAAATCGGCTGGTCTCGCCCGGTTACCATTAACGGGTGAACTGGACCGTCGACGTACCCATCGACCAGCTGCCGTCTTGCCGCCGCTGCCCGACGACCTGCGGCACCGGCTGGACGCCGCGCTGGCCAAACCCGCCGCGCAGCAACCCAGCTGGGACGCCGATCAGGCCAAGGCGATGCGCAGGGTGCTGGAGAGCGTGCCGCCGGTGACGGTGCCATCGGAGATCGAGAAGCTCAAGGGGCAGCTGGCCGATGTGGCCCGTGGCAAGGCGTTCCTGCTGCAGGGCGGGGACTGCGCCGAGACGTTCGTCGACAACACCGAGCCGCACATTCGCGCCAACATCCGCACACTGCTGCAGATGGCGGTGGTGCTGACCTACGGCGCCAGCATGCCGGTGGTCAAGGTCGCACGGATCGCGGGCCAGTACGCCAAGCCACGATCGGCCGACATCGACGCGCTCGGGCTGAAGACCTACCGCGGCGACATGATCAACGGGTTCGCGCCCGACGCGGCTGATGCGCGAGCACGATCCGTCCCGCCTGGTCCGCGCGTATGCGAACGCCAGCGCGGCGATGAACCTTGTGCGGGCGCTGACTTCGTCGGGCCTGGCGTCGCTGCACCTGGTGCACGACTGGAACCGGGAGTTCGTCCGGACATCGCCCGCAGGCGCCCGCTACGAGGCGCTGGCAGGGGAGATCGACCGCGGGCTGACGTTCATGAGCGCGTGTGGCGTCGACGACCGCAACCTGCAGACCGCCGAGATCTACGCCAGCCATGAGGCTTTGGTGCTCGACTACGAGCGGGCGATGCTGCGGCTCTCCAACGAGGGAGTGCCGAAGAGTGGCCAGCCGAAGCTCTACGACCTGTCGGCGCACTACGTGTGGGTCGGCGAGCGCACCCGTCAACTCGACGGCGCCCACATCGCGTTCGCCGAAGTCATCGCCAACCCGATCGGGGTGAAGATCGGCCCGACGACGACGCCGGAGCTGGCCGTCGAGTACGTGGAGCGGCTCGACCCGGACAACGAGCCCGGCCGGCTGACGCTGGTGAGCCGGCTGGGCAACAACAAGGTGCGCGATCTGCTGCCGCCGATCATCGAGAAGGTGCAGGCGACCGGTCACCAGGTCATCTGGCAGTGCGACCCGATGCACGGCAACACCCACGAGTCGTCGACCGGTTACAAGACCCGCCACTTCGACCGCATCGTCGACGAGGTGCAGGGCTTCTTCGAGGTGCACAGGGCGCTGGGCACCCATCCTGGCGGCATCCACGTCGAGATCACCGGCGAGAACGTCACCGAGTGTCTCGGTGGCGCACAGGACATCTCCGACTCCGATCTGGCGGGACGCTACGAAACCGCGTGCGATCCACGGCTCAACACCCAGCAGTCACTGGAGCTGGCGTTCCTGGTCGCGGAGATGCTGCGCGACTAGGATCACCAGGCCCGGCAGGTTGCTGCCGACCGTCCATGCGGCGTAGGCGAGCGCGCCGGTGAGCACCAGCACAGCGATCACCCATATCAACAGCACGCGCTTCGCGCGCTGGCGGGCCCAGTAGAACTCGTCGATGTCGATCCCGGCGAATTGCCCTGCGACGCTGTGATATTCGGCGTCCGGTTCCGATTCGCCCGTCTGCCAGTCGTCAGGTCCGAGGGTGAGCTCCCTCGTGTGCTGTCGCGGCGCTACGGGCTTTGTGGTGTCTGTGGTGGGTGGCGTGCTGGTCGGCACCGGCTGCGGTGCAGCGTCGCGGACAGGTGCTGTGCGGAGTTGCGCGGAGCGGGTACCCGGAAGTCCGGTAGCCCCAACTCGTCGACGATCTCGTCGAGCTCGGCCGCCATGTCGTCGGCGTCGACGATACCGCTCGGCCGGGTTCCGCGCCGTCGCCCGAAGCACCAGTTCGTCGAATTGTGCTGGCACGCCACCGATCACCGTGCTCGGTGGCGCGACATCGTTGTCCATTCGCTGATATGCCACCGCCAGCGCGGTGTCGCCGGTGAACGGGGTGGTGCCGGTCAGCAGCTCATAGGCGAGGATGCCAACGGCGTAGACGTCGCTGGCGGGGGTGGCGTCGCCCGTGCTGACCTGCTCGGGCGACAGGTATGCCGCGGTGCCCAAAATGACGCTGGTTGAGGTGATCTTGGCGTCCGCGATCGCGCGCACCAACCCGAAGTCGACGATCTTCACGTCGCCGTCGTCGGAGATCAGCACGTTCTCCGGCTTGACGTCGCGGTGCACCAGCCCCTCGCGGTGGGCCATCGCCAGGCCGCTGAGAACCGGGCCGAGCACCGCGGCCACCGCGTGCGGCGGCATCGGTCCTCGCTCGACCAAGAGTTCGCGCAGGGTGCCACCCTCGACGAGCTCCATCACCAGGAACGGATGTTGGCCGTCGATGCCCTGGTCGTACACGGCGACCAGACCCGGGTCCTTCAATCGTGCGACGGCGCGGGCCTCGCGCTGAAACCGGGTCAGGAATTGATTGTCGCCGGCATAGCGGGAGTCCATGATCTTCAGCGCCACCGGCCGATCCAGCCGTAGGTCCACGCCGCGGTACACCGCCGGACATCCCGCCGGTCGCGATCAGGGTGTCGACGCGGTACCGCCCGTCCAGCACCACTCCTGTGAGCGGGTCGGATTGCTGGGGGTCTCCACCGATCACATGTTACGGAGCCAACTGTGCGCGCCGAGTGCCTCCGAGACCGCGTCGCGCGTCCTACACTCGGGCTGTGAGCAGTATTCCGGCCGCTGACGATGTTCTCGACCCTGGCGAAGACGTTTATGACCTGCCCCACGTCGCCGAATTGCTCGGCGTCCCGGTCACCAAGGTCCAACAGCATTTGCGGGAAGGTCACCTCGTCGGTGTCCGCCGCGAAGGCGCGGTCGTTGTGCCGAAGGTCTTCTTCGACGACACCGGCCACGTCGTCAAGAGCCTGCAGGGATTGCTCGTCGGTCCTGCACGACGGTGGATACCGCGACACCGAGATCCTGCGCTGGCTGTTCACTCCCGATCCCTCGCTGACAATCAGGCGCGACGGATCAATGGAGCCGAGGGACAACGCAAGGCCCGTCGACGCGCTGCACAGCCATCAGGCCCGCGAGGTGGTGCGCCGGGCGCAGGCGATGGCATATTGACCCGACCCGGGTCGTGGCTTATTGAGTACTCACCGGCTGCTCGGCCGGGTTGTCGTCCTCTGCCTTGTCCGCGGCGGGTCCTTCGACTTGTACAGCGAGTACCACGCCGCCCCAGCGCATGCCGTCGCGAGCAGCACATGGATCCACGAGTACATGCCATGTGAGCCATCGGGTTTGAAGATCACCATGATCCAGGTGGAGAACCCGGCGATCGCCGCGATGGCCTGCCTGCTCTGCGCCAAAGCCGACAGCACCGCCAGCGGCCAGGTGTAGTACCAGGGCAGCGCGGCGGGAACGAACAGCACCACGATCACCATCGCCCACGCGATGCCGGTCAGCACCTGGCGGTCGGTGTGCCGGAACCGCCACCACAGCAGCGGAAGCGAGATGCGCGATGATCGCGATGCCGACGATGCGGGCGACCTCGAGCACGGCGTAGAAGTTGACGGGGAAGAAACAGCCCGCCCAAGGCGTTGACCACATTGGAGAAGGCGGTCGGCACCGTCAGCCAGTTGATGATCTTCACCGATCCCGCCAGCGCGGTCAGCCAGCCAAGTCCGACACCGGCCAGCCACGACAGCACGGCGAACACCGCGACGAAGATCGCTATCGAGCCCGCGGTCGCCGCCGCGAACGCCCGAGCGGCGAGCAGATCTCGCCGGTCGGAGAGTTGACGCGCCCACACCCACACCATGAACGGAAGCGCAAGTCCCGCTGTGGCTTTCACGGCCACCGCGACGACGATCAGCGCGTTGCCCGCGATCGGGTGGCGCTGGAATATCAGCGCGATGCCCGCCGCCATCAAGCCGACCATCAGCATCTCGTTGTGCACGCCGCCCATCAGATGGATGATCACCAAGGGATTGAGCACGCAGATCCACAGTGCGGCAGCGCCGTTGGCGCCGACGTGGCGGGCTATCCGCGGCGCCGCCCAGATCAGCAGCACCAGTCCGGGCAGCATGCACAGCCGCAGCACCATCGTGCCGCCGATGACGTTGTCGCCGACCAGCATCGTGACGAACTTCGCGATCAGGATGAACGCAGGGCCGTACGGTGCCGTCGTCGTCGTCCAGATCGGACTGACGTTGTCCAGCAACGAGTTCGGGTTGTCGACAGGTCCGACCAGGTACGGGTCGAAGCCGTCGCGCAACAATGCGCCCTGCGCCAGGTACGAGTAGGTGTCGCGGCTGAACACCGGCACCGAAAGCAACAGCGGCGCCAGCCAGAAGCCGGTGGTGGCCACCATCGTGTACTCGCGGGCCGAGCCGTCGATCACCCGGCGGCCCAGCCACAGCCAGGCGAACAGCATCAGCGCGACGCCGCCCCACAGCAGCAGCGAGGACAACACCAGCCCGTGGCCGAAGCGCAGCCAGGACAGGTGCAGCGACTCCAGCACGCGGATCGTGCAGCCGGGTGCTGCCCGCACCGAGCCCGCCTGCGGTGATCAAGATCGCGCCGAGGCAGCCAAGCAGCGCGGGCCGCGCCTCCTCGGCGACGTGGTGAACGCGGACAGCCGCGCGGTACGGGTGCGTCACGGAGCTCAGGCGGACCGGTTGGCGGCCAACCTGGCGAGCTTGGAAAGCCCGGCCTTCGCCTGTGCGTCGATCGGTGCGGCATCAGGGTCTCCAGCGACCGCGTGGTGAGCATGTCGATGCGGTGCTCGACGGCGGCCAGCGCCCCGACGGACTCGATGGCCAGACACAGTTCGCGCACCTGCGCATCTGACAGCTCGGTGCCGATCGAGGACCGCAGCAGCTCGGCGGCCACCGGATCGGATGTCTCGGCCAGCTCGACGGCCTCGGCCAGCAGCACCGTGCGCTTACCCGACCGCAGGTCGTCACCCGACGGCTTGCCGGTCACCGCGGGGTCGCCGAACACGCCGAGCACATCGTCACGAAGTTGGAAGGCAACTCCGAGGTCGGTGCCCACATCGTGGAAGATCGCCTGCACGTCGGGCCGGTCGGCGGCGGCGGCCGCCCCCAGCTGCAAGCGGGCGGGTGACGGTGTAGGACGCGGTCTTGTAGGTGTTGACGGTCATCGCCGACGCCACCGTCGTCGCACCGCTGGATTCGGCGACGATGTCGAGATACTGGCCGCCGAGCACTTCGGTGCGGATGTCGGCCCAGACCCGCTGAACGCGTCGCTGCGCATCCGCGGAGAGCTCGGTGGTGGCGACGATGTCGTCGGCCCACACCAGGGCGAGATCGCCGAGCAGGATCGCCGCCGACATCCCGAACTGGTCGGCCGATCCGCGCCAGCGGCGGTCGCGGTGCGTCTGGGCGAACAGCCTGTGCACGGTGGGCAGGCCGCGGCGGGTGTCGGAGTCGTCGATCACGTCGTCGTGCACCAAGGCGCATGCGTGCAGCAGCTCCAGCGCCGAGAACAACCGCAGGATGGACGGGTCGGCGGTGTCGTCGGTCGGCGACCGCGCGCCAACCCCAGTAGGCGAATGCCGGCCGCAGCCGCTTGCCGCCGCGCAGCACGAATTCCTCGAGCGCTGCGGTCAGGTCGGCGTAGTCGGTGCCGATGTAGGCGCAGTGACTGCGGCGTTCGTCGAGATACTCCCGCAGTTGGTCGGTCACGGCGCTGGCCAACTCGATGGCTGACGGTGCCGCTGTGTCCACGCTCAGCGCGGCGCCCCTTTCAGTCGATGTTCGCCCGTGAGTGCATCCAGACGTAGAGCCTGCCACCGGCTTCGTAGCAAGCCAGGACGGCTGCTACTCGCGTGACGATGGCCGCTGGGTCGACGAATCGCGGGGACTGGTCGCGGTTCACCCACGCCAGTGCCGCCAAGGATGCCCGCCACCAGAAACGACGCAAGGCCCAGCCAGATCGCGGCGCCGGTGAACGAGCGGGCGCTCGGATCGGTGTAGCGGGCCTGGGCGCTCATCGTGCTCACGACGCCCGGCTTGAGTTTCCACTCGACGACCTCGGCGGCGACCTGGTCGCCGTTGGTCGACGTCACCTCGCCAGGGAAGGACACCGACAGCGACACATCGGCATCCGGGTCGGTCAGCGACGTCAGGTCGGCGCGGCCGTCCAGGATCACCAGATCGCCCGCGCGGCGCAGCGACAGGTCGACGCCCGCCGCGTCGCGGTTCATGTTGGCCAGCTGGGGCAGTTCGGCGAAGGTCAGGTCGGAGAACACGGCTTGCGAGCCGACGTAGTCGTCATTGTCGTAGTCGGAAATCGCCACCTTGTTGGAAAACGGCAGGTTGTTCAGCAGCTGCGGGCCCTTGTCGTCGGCCGCCCGGGGTTTGGCGGCCGCGACGATCTGGCCGGAAACCCGGTCGTCGGGGGAGACGGTGATGCTGGCCCGCACCCGCACGCAGCCGACGGCCGTCGGAACGATCAGCAACAGCAGCACGATCGCCAGCAGGCGGACTGCGGCGGCGATGTGGCACGAGGTCATCGTGCCAGACCGGAGGCGCCTACAGCGGCAGTGACCGCCCGAGGATCGCGAAGGCGCGGGGGTCGCCTGCGAAGTGGTAGCCCCTGATGACGTCGGTGAAGCCGAGCCTGCGGTACAGCCGCCACGCCCGGTTGGCCTCCCCGTTGATCTCCGGGGTGGACAGCAGCACGTGTGACTCGTCGCGGCCCGCGAGCAGTCGGCGAGTCAGCGCCTCACCGAGCCCGCGGCCCTGCGCGCGTGGATGGATGTGCAGTTCGGTCAGCTCGAAATAACTCGTCATCAGTTCGGCGATCCGGGAGCGGTCGGCCCCGACGCGCTGCAGGCCCGCGACGACCTGCTGCTGCCACCACTGGTCAGGCGCGCCGCAGTAGCCGTAGGCGACGCCGACGATCGGTGCGGTCGCCAGGCCGGCGGCAGCCGATCTGGCTCGCCGCCGGAGTCCGGCATTTCCACCGCCGCGACGGCCTTCCAGCCGTGCCTGCGGGTGTGCTCCAGCCACATCGATGCCCGCTGGTCCTCGGTGCCGCGCGGATAACGCATCGCGTCGACGTAGACGCCGAGAGCGTCGCGTGAGCCGGCGCTGCATGTCGTCCGGCGACAGATCGATGAGAAATGTCGCCAACTCTTCTAGCCCTTCTCTCCGGCTGTGTCGGCGGAGCCAACGCCATTATCGGCATGAGCGAGGCGGTGGGTCACGAGGCGCGGTGCACGTCATACAATCGAGGGCCCGAACTAGGTGGTACGGCTCAGATTCACCTCGTATCATGACTGGTAGATGTCCGTGCACGCGGGCATAGACAGCGTTGAAGACCAAGCTGACGGGCGGCAAGGAGGGACGCATGCCACTCTCCGATCATGAGCAGCGCATGCTCGACCAGATCGAGAGCGCGCTCTATGCCGAGGATCCCAAGTTCGCGTCGAGCGTGCGTGGCGGCAGCCTTCGTGCCCCGTCGGCGCGTCGTCGACTGCAGGGTGCGGCACTGTTCGTGATCGGTCTCGCGATGCTGGTGTGCGGCGTGGCGTTCAAGGCCACGATGATCGGAAGCTTCCCGATCCTCTCCGTTTTCGGCTTCTTGGTGATGTTCGGCGGCGTCGTGTTCGCGATCACTGGAAACAGGGTGACCGGCGGACGGGATCGTTCAGGTGCGTGAGCAGGGCGCGCCTCGGCAGAAGCGAGGAAAGGGTTCTGGCGGGTCGTTCACCAGCCGGATGGAAGACCGGTTCCGCCGCCGCTTCGACGAATAACGCACCTATCACGATGGGGTAGCCGACTGGGGCTGCCCCATTTTTTGTGCGCGCTACCGCCCCCACATACCCCCCACATCGCCCGGTCAACCAGGGCCTTTAGCCGGCTTACGCAGCTGGGCCATTCGCTGAGCCCGGCCGCGGTGCAGACCGCTATCTGGTGGGGAAACAGTCGCAACATTTGCTGCCAATTGGAGCAAAGTGGGGGATTGTGGGGTAAAGTGGCGTGCAACGGAGCGACCGGGGCTCCGGAGTGCGGCGGGAGGTGGCGAGATGTTCCTCGGCACCTACACGCCAAAGCTCGACGACAAGGGGCGGCTCACGCTGCCCGCCAAGTTCCGCGACGCGCTGGCAGGAGGGTTGATGGTCACCAAGAGCCAAGATCACAGCCTCGCCGTCTACCCGCGCGCCGAGTTCGAACAGCTGGCAAGGCGGGCGTCGGGGGCGTCGCGAAGCAATCCCGACGCCCGGGCGTTCCTGCGCAACCTGGCCGCTGCAACCGATGAACAACATCCCGACGCGCAAGGCCGGATCACGTTGTCGGCCGACCATCGTCGCTACGCCAACCTCTCGAAGGACTGCGTGGTGATCGGCTCGGTCGACTACCTCGAGATCTGGGATGCCCAGGCGTGGCAGGAATACCAAGAGATGCACGAAGAGAACTTCTCCGCGGCCAGCGATGAAACTCTGCGCGACATCATTTGATCGCGGACTTAGAGGCCCGTGCATCGCGGCCTCTGTCCGAGCCGGCCCTGGCGTACTTCCCCAACGCCAGGTCCGCGCGCTCGGACAGAGACCCCGGTGCAGGGACACCATTCTTCGGAGGGCTGGCCATGGCTACAGGCCTCTGGCGAACACGGCCACGTCCCGGTTCTGCTCGATCGCTGCGTCGAACTGCTGAAGCCCGCGCTGACCCGGCGAAGCCCCGACGGCGCGGGTGCCGTGCTGGTCGACGCCACGCTGGGTGCGGGCGGGCATGCCGAGCGGTTCCTCACCGAGCTGCCCGGCCTGCGGCTGATCGGACTTGATCGCGACCCCGACGCGTTGTGGATCGCCGGTGAGCGGCTGGCGCCGTTCGCCGACCGCGTCCTGCTGGCCCGCACCCGATTCGACGGGATCGAGGGTGTGCTCGACGAATCGGGTTATTGGGCAGGCGAATCCGGCCGCCCGAAGCCGACGGGATCCTGTTCGACCTTGGCGTGTCATCGATGCAACTCGATCGCACCGAGCGCGGGTTCTCCTACGCCGCCGACGCGCCGCTGGACATGCGGATGGATCCGGACGCGGCGCTGACCGCAGCCGAGGTCCTCAACACCTACGACGAGAGGGCGCTGACGCGCATCCTTCGCGAGTTCGGTGAGGAGCGGTTCGCCGCGCCGGATCGCCGCCCGGATCGTTCGCAGGCGCGCGAGTCGGCCGTTCGCCCGCACCGGCGAACTGGTGGAACTGCTGTACGAAGCGATCCCCGCGCCGGCCCGGCGCACCGGTGGGCATCCCGGCCAAGCGCACCTTCCAGGCGTTGCGGGTCGCCGTCAACGGCGAACTGGACACGCTGCGCGATGCGCTGCCCGCCGCACTGGCGAGCCTGGGCCCTGGCGGCCGCATCGTGGTGATGTCCTACCAGTCGCTGGAGGACCGCATCGTCAAGAGACTGTTCGCCGCGGCGACGGCGTCCCGCACGCCACCCGGTCTGCCCGTCGAGCTGCCCGGGCACGAGCCGGAGTTCGCGAGCCTGACACGTGGTGCCGAGCGCGCAGGCACGGCCGAGATCGACCTGAACCCGCGAAGCGCCTCTGTGCGGCTTCGGGCATTGGAAAAGGCTGCCGCAAGGTCAGAAGGGACGGACTCATGAAGGCCAAGCGACCGACGGCCGTGCGTGGCGCCGAAGAGCGCCGCCGCGCGCAGCGCCAACCCGCCCGTGGCACACAGCGCCGGTCCCCGGACGCCCCGCCACGACGGGGACGTCCGCGGACAACCGAAACCGCGCCGATCAACCCGGCCGCAGATCAAGCCCGTAAGGGCGAAGAACGCCAGTCAGGCCAAGGCGCGCGCCAAGGCACGCAAGGCCAAGGCGCCCAAGGTTGTTCGGCCGTCGTTCAAAGAGCGGATCATCACCCGGATTTCGGCCATCGATCTCCATCCGCGCACGCTGGCGGCCAGGGTCCCGTTCGTGGTGCTGGTCATCGGCTCGCTCGGGCTGGGACTCGGCGTCACGCTGTGGCTGTCGACCGATGCCGCCGAGCGGTCCTATCAACTGGGTAGCGCCAGGGAGACCAATCAGGCACTGCTGCAACAGAAGGAGGCTCTCGAGCGCGACGTTCTGGAGGCGCAGGCCGCACCGGCGCTCGCCGAGTCCGCGCGCGATCTCGGCATGATCCCGTCCCGCGACACCGCACACCTCGTGCAGGATCCGGCGGGCA
This sequence comes from uncultured Actinomycetota bacterium, assembly GCA_963734385.1. Classification (GTDB taxonomy): domain Bacteria; phylum Actinomycetota; class Actinomycetes; order Mycobacteriales; family Mycobacteriaceae; genus Mycobacterium. The sequence goes on from CAVTHR010000022.1 coordinate 218,201, forward strand.
ACTGGATCGTGGTCGGCACGCCCAAGCCCGCAGAAGGGGTTCCGCCGCCACCGCTGAACGCGCCGCTGCCCGACGACACTCCGCCGCCTCCCGCACAGCGCGGCCGCGAGCCGGCCCGCACCGCCGGTCGTCGACCCCCGCGAGGTGGTCGTCCGGGTGCCCGGCCAGGGTGTGCCCGCAGTCGCCGCGCGCAGCCGTCCTCGCCCGCAGCGCCGCTCCCGCGCACCGGCGGTGCTGCCGGACAGCCCGCACGGAACCAGCGGCCAGCCGCCCGCGCTCGGGCCCGCCGAACCGCCCGCAGGACCGTTGGCCGCGCCGCTGGCGGCACCGCAGCCGCGCGCCCGCCGACGGCCTCCCGGTCACCGCGGAGCAGTTCGGTCCGGTCACGGCGACCACACCCGGCGCCCCGACGTGAGCCGCGGCAACGGTCAGCGCGGCCGCAAGGGCAAGCAGGCGCGTACCGCCGCCCCGCAGGGCCGGTCCGCCCGCGCGCGGCGAACCCGCAAGCCGACTACCGAAACCGGTTTGCGCAGTGCATCATTCGTGTTCCGGCACCGGGCAGGCAACGCGGTCATCTTGCTGGTGCTCGTCGTCGCCGCGGCGCAGCTGTTCAACCTGCAGGTGCCCCGCGCCGCAGGCCTGCGCGCCGAGGCGGCGGGCCAGCTCAAGGTCACCGACGTCGACAAGGCCGTGCGCGGCAGCATCGTCGACAGGAACAACGACAAGCTGGCGTTCACCATCGAGGCGCGGGCACTGACCTTCCAGCCGGTGAAGATCCGCAAGCAACTCGCCGACGCCAGGCAGAAGACGCCCGAAGCGCCCGACCCAGAGGGCCGGCTGCGCGACATCGCGGCCGAGGTCGCGTCGCGGCTGGACAACAAGCCCGACGCCAAGACCGTGCTGAAGAAACTCAAAAGCAACGAGTCGTTCGTCTACCTGGCGCGCGCCGTCGATCCCGCGATCGCCGAGGCGATCTCCAAGAAGTTCCCCGAGGTCGGATCGGAGCGACAGGACCTGCGCCAGTATCCGGGCGGAGCGCTGGCGGCCAACATCGTCGGCGGCATCGACTGGGACGGCCACGGGCTGCTCGGCCTGGAGGATTCGCTGGACGCGACGCTTGCCGGAACCGACGGGTCGGTGACCTACGACCGCGGCTCCGACGGGGTGGTGATCCCCGGCAGCTACCGCAACCGGCACACCGCCGTCAACGGCTCCACGGTCCAGTTGACCCTCGACGACGACATCCAGTTCTACGTCCAGCAGCAGGTGCAGCAGGCCAAGAACGCGTCCGGCGCGGAGAACCTGTCCGCGGTGGTGCTCGACGCGAAAACCGGTGAGGTGCTGGCGATGTCGAACGACAACACGTTCGACCCGGCACAGGACATCGGCCGCCAGGAGGACCGCGAGCTGGGCAACCCGTCCGTCTCCTCGCCATTCGAGCCGGGTTCGGTGAACAAGATCGTCACCGCCGCATCGGTGATCGAGTTCGGGCTGTCCAACCCCGACGAGGTGCTGCAGGTCCCCGGATCCATCGACATGGGTGGCGTCACCGTCGGCGACGCGTGGGAGCACGGCGTGACGCCGTACACCACCACCGGTGTCTTCGGAAAGTCGTCCAACGTCGGCACGCTGATGCTGGCGCAGCGGGTCGGGCCGGAACGCTACGCCGAGATGCTGGACAAGTTCGGCCTCGGCCAGCGCACCGGCGTCGGGCTGCCCGGCGAGAGCGCGGGCCTGGTGCCGCCGATCGACCAGTGGTCGGGCAGCACCTTCTCCAACCTGCCTATCGGGCAGGGCCTTTCGATGACGCTGCTGCAGATGACGGGCATGTACCAGACGATCGCCAACGACGGCGTGCGGATTCCGCCGCGCATCGTCAAGGCCACCATCGCTCCCGACGGCAGCCGCACGGAAGAGCCGCGCCCGGAAGGAGTCCGGGTGGTCTCGCCGCAGACCGCCCAGACCGTGCGCGGGATGCTGCGCGCCGTGGTGCAACGCGACCCGATGGGCACCCAGCAGGGCACCGGGTCGCTCGCCGCGGTCGACGGTTACCAGATCTCGGGCAAGACCGGAACCGCGCAGAAGATCAACCCCGCCTGCGGCTGCTACTACAGCGACGTCTACTGGATCACCTTCGCGGGCATGGTCACCACCGACGATCCGCGCTACGTGATCGGCATCATGGCCGACAACCCCCACCGCACCGCGGAGGGACAGCCGGGCACGACGATGGCTCCGCTGTTCCACAACATCGCGAGCTGGCTGCTGCAGCGCGAGAACGTGCCGCTGTCGCCCGACCCGGGTCCGCCGCTGACGTTGCAAGCCACCTGACGGGGAAACCGCTGCCGTGGCGGCCGGTACTGTGTCATGGCCATGAAGCTGCGTCCCTCGCATCCCGCCGGCCAGGCGCTCGGGCGACTGGCCGACCAGGTGGGCGCGGTTTTCTCGCCGGGTAGCGAGGGCGCGCACGTTCGCGTCACCGGCGTCACACTGCGCGGCCAGGACGCCGCGCCTGGCGACCTGTTCGCCGCGCTGCCTGGCGCGTCGTCGCACGGCGGCCGCTATGCCAACGATGCCGTCGGTCGCGGCGCGGTCGCGGTGCTGACCGATGCGGACGGAGTGGCCCACATGGGTCGCGACGCCTCGGTACCCGTGCTGGTCCATCCCGACCCGCGGTCGGTGCTTGGCGGGCTGGCCGCCACCGTCTACGGCAACCCGTCGCAACACCTGCGGGTGATCGGAGTGACCGGCACGTCGGGAAAGACCACGACGACGTATCTGGTCGAGGCAGGCCTCGGAGCGGCCGACCGGGTCGCGGGCCTGATCGGCACCGTCGGCATCCGCATCGCGGGCGAGGACCTGCCGAGTGCGCTGACCACACCCGAGGCGCCCGATCTGCAGGCCCTGCTGGCGTTGATGGTGGAGCAAGGAATCGACACCGTGGTGATGGAGGTGTCCAGTCACGCGCTGAGCCTCGGACGCGTCGACGGGGTCGAGTTCGCGGTCGGCGGCTTCACCAACTTGTCGCGCGACCACCTCGACTTCCACCCGACGATGGAGGACTACTTCGACGCCAAGGCGCGGCTTTTCGCGCCCGGATCCCCAACGCGCGCAGTCGCTTCGGTGGTGTGCATCGACGACGATGCCGGCCGCGCGATGGCCGGTCTCGCGACGAACCCGGTGACGGTCAGCGCGACCGGCATCGCCGCGGACTGGCGCGTCGAGGATGTCCGGACGGTCGGCGCAGGCTCTTCGGCCGGCGCACAGGAATTCTTCGCCGTCGACCCCGTTGGCGTGCACCACGGACTGCGCATCGGGCTGCCCGGCCGCTACAACGTCGCGAACTGTCTGCTCGCGGCGGCGCTGCTCGACGCGGTCGGCGTGTCACCCGAACAGGCCGCGCCGGGTCTGCGGGACGCCCGCGTGCCGGGCCGGTTGGAGCCCATCGACCGCGGCCAGGACTTCCTGGCGCTGGTCGACTACGCCCACAAGCCGGGCGCGCTGCGCGCCGTGCTGGACACGCTGCGCGAGCAGACCGCCGGCCGCGTTGCCGTGGTGTTCGGTGCGGGCGGCAACCGCGATCCGGGCAAGCGGGAGCCGATGGGCCGGGTGGCGGCCGAGCTCGCCGACCTGGTGGTGGTCACCGACGACAACCCGCGCGACGAGGATCCCGCCGCGATCCGCTCGACGATCATGGCGGGCGCCGCTGGTGGCCCGGCAGACGTCATCGAGATCGGCGACCGGCGCGAGGCCATCGACCACGCCGTGGGATGGGCCCGCACCGGGGACGTGGTGCTGATCGCGGGGAAGGGCCATGAAGCAGGCCAGACCAGCCACGGCCAGACCCGGCCCTTCGACGACCGCGACGAGTTGGCGCAATCCCTCGAGGCATTGGGGTCGCGAACGTGATCGATCTGAGCCTCGCCCAGATCGCCGACATCGTCGGCGGCGAGCTGGCCGACATCTCCGCCGCGGACGCCGCCGCGACCAGGGTCACCGGATCGGTCGAATTCGACTCGCGCGCGGTGAAATCCGGCGGGTTGTTCCTGGCACTGCCCGGCGCGCGGTCGGACGGCCACGACTTCGCCGCGGCCGCGGTGGCCGCCGGTGCGGTCGGGGTGCTGGCGGCCCGGCCCGTCGGCGTGCCTGCGATCGTCGTCAGCCCGCACATCGATGCCGGAACCGACACAGCGGCCAGCGTTCTGGAGTACGACACCGACGGCTCGGGTGCGGCGGTGCTGGCCGCACTGGCCCGGCTGGCCGGCGCGGTGGCCGCCGAGTTGGTGGCCGGCGGCCTGACGATCGTCGGCATCACCGGCTCGTCGGGCAAGACCTCGACCAAAGACCTCGTCGCGGCGGTGCTCGCGCCGCTGGGCGAGGTGGTCGCGCCTCCGGGCTCCTTCAACAACGAGCTGGGTCATCCGTGGACGGTGTTGCAGGCGACAGAGGCCACCGACTATCTGATCCTGGAGATGTCGGCGCGCCATCCGGGCAATATCGCGGATCTGGCCGCGATCGCCCCGCCGTCGATCGCGGTGGTGCTCAACGTTGGCACGGCGCATCTCGGTGAGTTCGGCTCCCGCGAGGCGATCGCGCGAACCAAAGCCGAGCTGCCGCAAGCTGTTCCGGCGTCCGGGGTGGTCATCCTCAACGTCGACGACGATGCGGTTGCCGCCATGGCGCAGCAGACCGCGGCCCGGGTGGTTCGGGTGTCGCGCTCACCGGGCGCCGACGTGTGGTCAGGGCCCGGTCACGCTCGACGAGGTGGCCCGTCCGCGCTTCACGCTGCACGCGGCCGGCGTCGAGGCCGATATGACGCTCGCGGTGCACGGCGACCATCAGGTGTCCAATGCGCTGTGCGCCGCCGCTGTCGCCCTCGAATGCGGCGCGACCGGTGCACAGGTGGCGACCGCGCTTGCAGGCGCGGGCCCGGTGTCACAGCACCGCATGCACGTCAGCACCCGCGCGGACGGCGTGACGGTTATCGACGACGCCTACAACGCCAACCCGGACTCCATGCTGGCCGGCATGAAGTCGCTGGCCTGGATGGCCCGCGAGGGCGGAGAAACCCGGCGCAGCTGGGCGGTGCTCGGCGAGATGGCCGAACTCGGTGACGACGCGATATCGGAACATGACCGCATCGGCAGGCTGGCGGTGCGATTAGATGTCAGTCGACTCATCGTCGTGGGAACCGGGAGATCTATGAGCGCGATGCACCACGGAGCGGTCATGGAGGGTTCATGGGGAGGAGAGGCCACCATGGTCGCCGACGCTGACGCCGCGCTGGCACTGCTGCAGGCCGAACTGCGGCCGGGTGACGTGGTGCTCGTCAAGGCCAGCAACGCCGCAGGGTTGGGCAAGCTGGCCGAGGCGTTGATCGCCTCATGAGGCAGATCCTCATCGCCGTCGGCATCGCGCTGACGGTGTCGATCCTGCTGACCCCTGCCCTGATCCAGCTCTTCACCCGGCAGGGTTTCGGGCACGAGATCCGCGAGGACGGACCGCCGAGCCACCACAAGAAGCGCGGCACTCCGTCGATGGGTGGCGTGGCGATTCTGGCCGGCATCTGGGCGGGCTACCTCGGCACCCACCTCGTGGGGATGGCGCTCGACGGCGAGGGACCGTCGGCATCGGGCCTGCTGATCCTCGGCCTTGCGACCGCGCTCGGCGCCGTCGGGTTCGTCGACGACTTGATCAAGATCCGTCGGTCACGCAACCTGGGCCTGAACAAGACGCGCGAAGACGATCGGCATGCTCTTGGCTGCCGTCATCTTCGGCGTGCTGGCGTTGCAGTTCCGCAATGCCGACGGGCTCACCCCGGGTAGCGCGGAGCTGTCCTATGTTCGCGAGATCGCCACGGTCACACTGGCTCCCGCCATCTTCGTGCTGTTCTGCATCCTGATCGTCTATGCGTGGTCGAATGCGGTGAACTTCACCGACGGGCTGGACGGGCTGGCCGCAGGCGCGATGGCGATGGTCTGTGCGGCCTACGTGCTGATCACGTTCTGGCAGTTCCGCAATGCGTGCGCGACGTTCCCCGGCGTCGGCTGCTACAACGTCCGCGACCCGCTGGACATCGCACTGATCGCCGCCGCGACCGCGGGTGCATGCGTCGGGTTCCTGTGGTGGAACGCCGCGCCCGCCAAGATATTCATGGGCGACACCGGCTCGCTGGCGCTCGGCGGCGTCATCGCCGGGCTTTCGGTGCTCAGCCGCACCGAGATGCTCGCGGTCGTGATCGGCGCGCTGTTCGTCGCCGAGGTGACGTCGGTGGTCGTGCAGATCCTGGCGTTCCGCACCACCGGACGACGGGTGTTCCGGATGGCGCCTTTCCACCATCACTTCGAACTGGTCGGCTGGGCCGAAACCACGGTGATCATCCGGTTCTGGCTATTGACCGCGATCGCGTGCGGGCTCGGCGTTGCGCTTTTCTACAGTGAGTGGCTCGCCACCGTCGGGGCCTGACATGACCCGACAAGCCGTCGCGGAACTCGCGCCAGGCACCCGCGTGCTGGTGACCGGCGCAGGCATCACCGGTCGCTCGGTGAGCGCCGTGCTGGAACCGACGGGTGTCCGGCTGACCATCTGCGACGACGACCCGCTGGCGCTGCAGCGCCTCATCACGCCCGCGTCCGTCGTCACCACCGCCGAGGCGGTCGCGCAGATCGCCGACTACGCCCTTGTGATCACCAGTCCCGGATTTCCGCCCACCGCACCGGTTTTGGCGGCAGCGGCCGCCGAGGGCGTGCCGATTTGGGGCGACGTCGAACTGGCCTGGCGCCTGGACCAGGCGGGCTGGTTCGGTACGCCGAAGCGCTGGCTGGTGGTGACGGGCACCAACGGGAAGACGACCACCGACGTCGATGCTGCACGCGATGCTCGTGGCCGCAGGACGCCGCGCACTGCTGTGCGGAAACATCGGCAACCCGGTGATCGACATGCTCGCCGAACCGTCTGAACTGCTGGCGGTCGAGCTGTCGAGTTTCCAGCTGCACTGGGCACCGTCACTGCGGCCGGAGGCCGGGGCGGTGCTCAACGTGGCAGAGGACCACCTCGACTGGCACGGCTCGATGGACGCCTACGCCCGCGACAAGGCGCGCGCACTGAACGGCCGGGTGGCCGTCGCCGGGCTCGACGACCCGGTCGCGGCCGGGCTGCTCGCCCACGCCGAGGGCTCGGTGCGGGTCGGGTTCCGGCTCGGCGTTCCGGCCGTGGGCGAGCTCGGGGTCCGCGACGGCGCGCTGGTCGACAACGCGTTCGCCGACGGCCTGGTGCTCGCCGACACCGCGTCGATCCCGGTGCCGGGGCCGATCGGTGTGCTCAACGCGCTGGCAGCCGCGGCGCTGGCCCGCGCCGTCGACGTACCGGCCGATGCCGTCGCCGATGCGTTGACGTCGTTTCACCTCGGGCCGCACCGGGCTCACGTGGTCGCGGAGGTCGACGGCGTGACGTACGTCGACGACTCCAAGGCCACCAATCCGCACGCCGCGCACGCGTCGATCGCCGCCTACCCCCGCGTGGTGTGGATCGCAGGCGGTCTGCTCAAGGGCGCATCGGTCGACGAACTCGTCTCCCAGGTGGCGAATCGCCTGGCCGGCGCGGTACTCATCGGCCGTGACCGGGCAAAGGTCGCCAACGCGTTATCGCGACACGCCCCGGATGTCCCCGTCGTTGAGGTTGTGACGGGGGAGGATTCTGGGGTGCCTGAGACAATTGAGCCGGCTGAGTCTGCTGTTACGGATGTGACTCGTGTGGTTTCGCCCACGTCGAGCGACGTGATGACCGCGGTGGTCGCCGCTGCGCGCCGGCTGGCTCAGCCCCGGCGACACCGTGCTTCTGGCTCCCGCGGGTGCGTCCTTCGACCAATTCAGCGGCTACGCCGACCGCGGTGACGCCTTCGCTGCGGCCGTGCGCGCAACCCGCTAGCCGGCGATGAGCAGCAACGTCCTCACCCGGCTGCGGCTCCGCCGGTCCGGCGCCCCCGCTGACAAGTCCGCCGACACGACCGCCCCGGACGCTCCGCGCACCCGCTTCGGCGCCTGGCTCGGCAGGCCGATGACGTCGTTTCACCTCATCATCGCCGTCGCCGCGCTGCTGACCACGCTCGGCCTGACCATGGTGCTCTCGGCGTCCGGCGTGCACTCCTACGACGAGGACGGCTCGCCGTGGGTGATCTTCGGCAAGCAGCTGATCTGGACGCTGGTCGGCCTCTTCGCCTTCTACGCGGCGATGCGCATGCGGGTGCAGACCATGCGCAACCTTGCGTTCACCGGTTTCGCGGTCAGCATCGTGCTGCTCGTGCTGGTGCTCGTTCCGGGAATCGGCAAGGAAGCCAACGGATCCCGTGGCTGGTTCGTGGTCGCCGGGCTGTCCATGCAGCCCTCGGAGCTGGCCAAGATCGCGTTCGCGATCTGGGGTGCTCACCTGCTTGCGGCCCGCAGGATGGAGCGGGCGTCGTTGCGGGAAATGCTCATCCCGCTGGTGCCCGCGGCGGTGATCGCGCTGGCGCTCATCGTCGCCCAGCCCGACCTCGGGCAGACGGTGTCGCTCGGCATCATCCTGCTGGCCCTGCTCTGGTATGCAGGCCTGCCGCTGCGGGTGTTCCTGTCCTCGCTGTTCGCCGTCGTGGTGTCCGCGGCGGTGCTGGCGATGGCCGAGGGCTACCGGTCCGACCGGGTGATGTCATGGCTCAACCCCGGCGCCGATGCGCAAGGCTCCGGCTACCAGGCCAAGCAGGCACGGTTTGCGCTGGCCAACGGCGGTGTCTTCGGCGACGGCCTCGGCCAGGGCACCGCCAAATGGAACTATCTGCCCAACGCGCACAACGACTTCATCTTCGCGATCATCGGCGAGGAGCTCGGCTTCGTCGGTGCGGCGGGCCTGTTGTGCCTGTTCGGTCTGTTCGCCTACACGGGCATGCGGATCGCGCGCAGGTCTGTCGATCCGTTCCTGCGGCTGCTGGTCGCGACCGCCACGATGTGGGTGCTCGGCCAGGTGTTCATCAACGTCGGCTACGTCATCGGGCTGCTTCCGGTGACCGGACTGCAACTGCCACTCATCTCGGCGGGCGGAACATCAACGGCGACAACACTTCTGATCATCGGGGTGATCGCCAACGCGGCACGGCACGAACCCGAGGCGGTGGCTGCCCTGCGCGCAGGTCGTGACGACCGGATGACCACGCTGCTGCGGCTGCCGCTGCCCGAGTCGTACACGCCGACCCGCACCGAGGCGCTGCGCGACCGGTTGCGGTCACGGTCGGGCAAATCCGCGCCGAAGCCGCAACGCAAACCCGCAAAGGACAACAGGCGCAAACTCCATACGGCCGACCGGCCGGTGCGACGCTCAGGGCATCATGGAGGCGGCCAGCGTGCTTCTCACGCGGCTGGACATCGCCACCAGGGCCGACGGGCTCGCACACTGGAAGGTCAACGTCACGGGTGAATGGGCCCATATCGGTAGTTCTCGCCGGTGGCGGGACGGCCGGCCACGTCGAACCAGCCATGGCCGTCGCCGATGCACTCAGCGCGCTCGACCCCGAGGTGCGGATCACCGCCCTCGGCACCCGGCGTGGGCTGGAAATCCGGCTTGTCCCCGAACGCGGCTACGACCTGGAGCTGATCACGCCGGTGCCGCTGCCCCGCAAGCCCACCGGTGACCTGTTGCGCCTGCCTGCGCGGGTGCGCCGCGCCGTCAAGCAGACGCGCACCGTGCTCGACACTGTCGACGCCGACGTGGTCATCGGTTTCGGCGGCTACGTCGCGCTGCCCGCCTATCTGGCTGCGCGCGGCGGGGCGCTGGGGCGACGCCGAGTGCCGGTGGTGGTCCACGAAGCCAATGCCAGTGCGGGCTGGGCAAACCGGGTCGGCGCCAGGTCGGCGTGCCGCGTGCTGTCCGCGGTTCCCGATCCGGGGCTGCGTCGCGCCGAGGTGGTCGGGGTGCCGGTGCGCGCGGCGATCACGTCGCTTGACCGGATGGCACTGAGGGCGGAGGCCCGCGCTCACTTCGGATTCGCCGACGATGCACGCGTGCTGTTGGTGTTCGGCGGTTCACAGGGCGCGCAGTCGGTCAACCGCGCTGTCGCCGCCGCCGCGAAGGATCTTGCCGCGGCCGGTGTCTCGGTGTTGCATGCGCACGGCGCGAAGAACACGCTCGAGCTTCCTGAGCCGGCCGACGGTGACCCGCCATATGTCGCTGTGCCGTATCTCGACCGGATGGATCTGGCCTATGCCGCAGCCGATCTCGCGATCTGCCGGTCGGGCGCGATGACGGTTGCCGAGGTTTCCGCCGTCGGGCTTCCCGCGGTGTATGTCCCACTGCCCATCGGCAACGGCGAGCAGCGGCTCAATGCGCTGCCCGTGGTCAACGCGGGCGGCGGTCTGCTGGTCGACGACGTCGACCTCACCCCGGGGTTCGTCGGCGAAACGGTGACCGCGCTGCTGGGTGACGGGCCGCGCCTGACAGCGATGACGACGGCGGCGGCGATGGCCGGTCACCGCGACGCCGCCCAGCGAGTCGCCGAGGTCGCCCTCGACGTGGCCCGTAGCGGGCGAATCAGCCGAAAGCGGCAGCGGTGAACGGGAATTCACTCCCATCAGAGCTGCAGCGGGTGCACATGGTCGGCATCGGGGGAGCGGGCATGTCCGGCATCGCGCGCATTCTGCTGGATCGCGGCGGGCGGGTGTCGGGCTCCGATGCCAAGGAGTCACGCGGTGTGGCGGCGCTGCGGGCGCGCGGGGCGCTGATCCGCATCGGCCACGACGAGACCTCACTGGATCTGCTGCCCGGCGGACCGACCGCGGTGGTTTCCACTCACGCGGCCATTCCGAAGACCAATCCCGAGCTCGTCGAGGCCAGGCGTCGCGGCATTCCGGTGATTCTGCGGCCGGTGGTGCTGGCCAAGCTGATGGCCGGCTACACCACGCTGATGGTCACCGGCACCCACGGCAAGACCACGACGACGTCGATGCTCATCGTTGCCTTGCAGCACAGCGGATTCGACCCGTCCTTCGCCGTCGGCGGTGACCTCGGGGAGGCGGGAACGAACGCCCATCACGGCAGCGGCGACTGTTTCGTCGCCGAGGCCGACGAGAGCGACGGCTCGCTGCTCGAATACACCCCGAATGTGGCAGTGGTGACCAATATCGAGGCCGACCACCTCGACTTCTTCGGCAGCGCAGAGGCATACGGCGCGGTGTTCGACGAGTTCGTCGAGCGGCTGGCCCCCGGCGGTGCGCTGGTGGTGTGCACCGACGACCCCGGCGCCGCGGCCCTCGCCGAGCGCACCGCCGCGCTCGGGATACGGGTGCTGAAGTATGGCGAAAGTGTGGCAGGCGCACCCGACCTGGCAGGCAGGCTGCTGGACTGGGAGCAGCAGGACACCGGTGCGGTCGCACACATCCAGCTGGCCGCCGAGCGTCACCCCATGGTGATGCGAATGTCGGTGCCGGGCAAGCACATGGCACTCAACGCGCTCGGCGCGCTGTTGGCGGCGACGGAGGTCGGGGCTCCTGCCGACTCCGTGCTCGACGGGCTGGCCGGGTTCGAGGGCGTGCGCCGCCGCTTCGAGTTGGTCGGCACCGCGAACGGGGTGCGGGTGTTCGACGACTACGCCCACCACCCGACGGAAGTCCGCGCCACCCTCGGCGCGGTGCGCACGGTGACCGCCCAGAGCGGCAGCGGTCGCTCGGTGGTGGTGTTCCAACCGCATTTGTATTCGCGCACAGCCGCTTTCGCCCGAGACTTCGGCCAGGCGCTGGACGCCGCCGACGAGGTGTTCGTGCTCGATGTATACGCGGCGCGGGAACAGCCGATCGCAGGCATCAGCGGAGCGACGGTGGCCGAGCACGTCGGCAAGCCGGTGCACTACGTCGCGGACTTCTCCGCGGTCGCAGATCTGGTGGCCGACGTCGTGCGCCCTGGCGATGTCGTCGTCACGATGGGTGCGGGTGATGTCACGATGCTGGGGCCGGAGATCGTTGCGGCGCTTCGGGTCAAGGCCAATCGCGCCGCGCCGCCCCGCCGACCCGAAACGGGCGTGAGATGACCGAGTCGGAGGACGGCGCCGAGCCCACCGCGGAGACTGCCACTCCCGCCGAGGCTACGGCGGAAACGGACGCTCCCGCCGAAGAGTTAGAGGGACCGCGACGACGGGCCAGGCGGGAACGCGAAGCGCGCCGCGAGGCGCAGGCCCGCGCCACGGCGATCGAGCAGGCACGCCGCGAGGCCAAGCGCCGTGCGCAGGGTAAACCGGCCGAAGAATCGAAAACCCTTGGTCGGGGCGCAGTTCGGGGTCTGAAGGTGATGGTGTGGACGGTGGTCCTCGTCGCGCTGTTCGTCGGGCTCGGCCTGCTGCTCTACTTCACCCCGATCATGTCGGCGCGCAACGTGGTCATCACCGGTCTCGGTGCGGTGACCCAGGACGAGGTCATCGCCGCGGCCGCCGTCAAGCAGGGCACCCCGCTGCTGCAGATCGACACCGACGACGTCGCGGAGCGGGTGGCCACGATTCGGCGGGTGGCCAGCGCCCGGGTGCAGAGGGAATACCCGTCGACGCTTCGGATCACGGTCGTCGAGCGGGTACCGGTGGTCGTGAAGGACTATCCCGACGGGTCGCACTTGTTCGACCGCGACGGCGTCGACTTCGCGACCGCGCCGCCGCCGCCCAACCTGCCGTACCTGGAGGCCGACAACCCCGGTCCCGACGATCCGCCGACCAAGGCGGCCCTCGAGGTGATGACGGCACTGCGGCCGGAGGTGGCCGGGCAGGTCGCCAGGGTCTCGGCACCGTCGGTCGCGTCGATCACGCTGACATTGGTCGACGGCAGGGAGGTGGTGTGGGGGACCACGGACCGCACCGAGGAGAAGGCACAGAAGCTCGGCGCTCTGCTCACGCAGCCGGGACACACCTACGACGTGTCCAGCCCGGATTTGCCGACGGTCAAGTAATAGCCGTCACGCGAAATCACCCGAAATTCCTTACGTCGCCGTCGGCGCGCCTGCATGGATAGTCCTTGACCTCGCCCTACCGTTCTGTTTGCGCGGAACAACTTGACATAACTGTAAGCCTTTAGTTGAGGTTGAGAGTTTGCCAGAAGTTCGGTGCACCGAAAGGCACCCAGGGACGAAGGGGATCGCTGATGAGCGCTCGCGCGAAGAAGGGACGATCATGACCCCCCCGCACAACTACCTCGCCGTCATCAAGGTGGTCGGCATCGGCGGCGGCGGCGTCAACGCCGTCAACCGGATGATCGAGCACGGCCTCAAGGGCGTGGAGTTCATCGCCATCAACACCGACGCGCAGGCGCTGTTGATGAGTGATGCCGACGTCAAGCTCGACGTCGGCCGCGACTCCACCCGCGGCCTCGGCGCAGGCGCCGACCCGGAAGTCGGCCGCAAGGCGGCAGACGACGCCAAGGACGACATCGAAGAGCTGCTGCGCGGCGCCGACATGGTGTTCGTGACGGCAGGAGAGGGCGGTGGCACAGGAACGGGCGGGGCGCCCGTCGTCGCCACCATCGCGAGGAAGCTCGGCGCTCTCACGGTCGGCGTGGTGACCAGGCCGTTCTCGTTCGAGGGCAAGCGCCGCAGCAACCAGGCCGAGTCGGGCATCTCCTCTCTGCGGGAGAGCTGCGACACGTTGATCGTGATCCCCAACGACCGGCTGCTGCAGATGGGCGACGCCGCCGTGTCGCTGATGGACGCGTTCCGCAGCGCCGACGAGGTGCTGCTCAACGGCGTGCAGGGCATCACCGATCTGATCACCACGCCAGGCCTGATCAACGTCGACTTCGCCGACGTCAAGGGCATCATGTCCGGCGCGGGCACCGCGTTGATGGGCATCGGCTCGGCGCGTGGCGACGGCCGCGCCCTGAAGGCCGCCGAGATCGCAATCAACTCGCCGCTGCTCGAGGCGTCGATGGAGGGCGCGCAGGGCGTGCTGATGTCCATCGCGGGCGGCAGCGACCTGGGTTTGTTCGAGATCAACGAGGCCGCCTCGCTGGTGCAGGAAGCTGCGCACCCGGAGGCGAACATCATCTTCGGCACAGTGATCGACGACTCCCTCGGCGACGAGGTGCGGGTGACCGTGATCGCGGCCGGCTTCGACGCGACCGTGCCGAGCCGCAAGCCCGTGGTGGGCGCAGGGCAGGCGATCGCATCCGGAAAGGCGGGCAAGGTCACGTCGCCGTTGTTCGAACCGGTCGACGCCGCCAGCGTGCCGGTGCACACGAACGGTGCGACGGTCAGCATCGGCGGGGACGACGACGACGACGTCGACGTTCCGCCGTTCATGCGGCACTAACATCGCGCACCGGATACTGGGTGCTGTGAGTGTTCGGGTTAGGCGCGTGTCCACCACCCGCGCGGGCGGCGTCTCGGCGCCGCCGTTCGACACGTTCAATCTCGGCGACCACGTCGGCGACGATCCGTCCGCCGTCGCGGCCAACAGGAAACGGCTCGCGACCGCGATCGGGTTGGGCAGCGAGGCGGTGGTGTGGATGAACCAGGTGCACGGCGATCGAGTGGCGCGCGTCGACGAACCTCTCGACTCCGCCGTCGACGACACCGATGCATTGGTGACCAGCACACCGCGATTGGCTTTGGCGGTGGTAACCGCGGATTGCGTTCCGGTTTTAATGGGCGACGCGCGTGCGGGCGTGGTAGCGGCGGTACATGCGGGCCGGGTGGGAGCGCAGAAAGGCGTCGTCGCCCGCGCCGTCGAGGCGATGCTCGACGCAGGCGCGCACGCCGAGGACATCTCCGTGCTGCTGGGCCCCGCGGTCAGCGGCCGTAATTACGAGGTGCCCGCTGCGATGGCCGACGAGGTAGAGGACAAGTTGCCCGGCAGCAGGACCACGACTGCGCGGGGCACCCCGGGACTGGACTTGCGAGCCGGAATATCGCGTCAATTAAGGGATTTGGGCATTACCGCCATCGATGTGGACCCGCGGTGCACGGTCGAGGACCGCAACCTGTTCAGCCATCGGCGGGATGCACCCACCGGACGCCTTGCGTCATTGGTGTGGATGGAATGACTGCGTTGGCAACCACTCGGGAAGTCGAACTGGCCGACGCGCTGACCCTGGTGCGCGACCGACTGGAGCGCGCCGCGGCAGCGGCGGGGCGACAAAGTGAAGAAATTGAATTGTTGCCGATAACGAAATTCTTTCCGGCATCCGATGTCCTTATATTGTCGCGTTTGGGTTGTCCCGCATTTGGTGAATCGCGCGAACAAGAAGCGTCAGCGAAATCGGCCGAATGCAATTCCGCCGATCCCGCTCCGCCGATTCGCTGGCACATGGTCGGACGTATTCAACGCAACAAGGCGCGGTCGATCGCGAGCTGGGCGTACGCCGCGCACTCCGTCGACAGCGCCAAGCTGGTCACCGCTCTTGACCGGGCGTGCGGGCAGGCGCTGGCGGATGGCACTCGGCCCGACCCGCTGCGGGTGTACATCCAGATCAGCCTCGACGGCGATGTCGCGCGCGGCGGGGTGGACATCGGCAGGCCGGACCTGGTCGACGAACTGTGCGCGTCGGTGGAGTCGGCCCGGGCGGTGGAGCTGGCCGGCCTCATGGGCATCCCGCCGCTGGGTGCCGATCCCGACGAGGCCTTCGCGCGTTTGCAAGCAGAACACCAGCGGGTACAGGGCAACCATCAGCAACGCCTTGACCTGTCGGCAGGGATGTCCAGCGACCTCGAGGCGGCGGTCAAACACGGCTCCACGTGTGTGCGTGTCGGTACCGCGTTATTGGGGCAACGTCCTCTAACGTCACCATGAGTAGTCACTCCAGTCACATCTTCATCACAGACACCAGCTCTTCAAGAAGGGTCCAGCGATGAGCACACTGCACAAGGTCAAGGCGTACTTCGGTATGGCGCCTTTGGACGACTACGACGACGAGTACTACGACGACGACGATCGCCCCTCGCGTGGATACGCGCGCCGCGAGCGCTTCGGCGACGAGGGATACGACCGCTACGACGACCGTCGCGAGTACGACGAGGACGTTCCAGGGGGATACCGCGGCGGCTACCCGGATGAGGGGCGGTTCCGGCCGCGCGAGTTCGACCGGCCCGCACCGCGGTTCGGCTCGCTGCGAGGGTCCACCAGGGGCGCGCTTGCAATGGATCCCCGCAGGATGGCGATGCTGTTCGACGAGGGCAGCCCGCTGTCGAAGATCACCACGCTGCGGCCCAAGGACTACAGCGAGGCCCGCACCATCGGGGAACGGTTCCGCGACGGCACTCCGGTGATCATGGACCTGGTGACGATGGACAACGCCGACGCCAAGCGGCTGGTCGACTTCGCCGCGGGGCTGGCGTTCGCGCTGCGCGGATCCTTCGACAAGGTCGCGACCAAGGTGTTCCTGCTCTCGCCGGCCGACGTGGACGTCACCCCCGACGATCGCAGGCGTATCGCCGAGACCGGTTTCTACGCATATCAGTAGGTCGGCTCTGCTCCTGCCCGTATGCGCGCCGCAGCCAGGTAGGCTGACTTCGTCGCGCTGGCCTGCACCGGCCCGGCGCCTGTACTGAATGTCACACATCGGCTGTAGTGAGGTCGGCTCAGTTGGCCCTGTTCTTTGAGATTTTGGGTTTCGCGCTGTTCGTCTTCTGGCTGCTGCTCATCGCCAGGGTGGTCGTCGAGTTCATCCGCTCGTTCAGCCGCGACTGGCAGCCACGGGGCGTGACGGTGGTGCTGCTCGAGGTGATCATGACGCTCACCGACCCGCCGGTGAAGCTGCTGCGCCGCCTCATTCCGCAGCTCACGATAGGGGCGATTCGCTTCGACCTGTCGATCATGGTGCTGCTGCTTGTCGCGTTCATCGGCATGCAGTTGGCGTTCAGCGCGGCGGCGTGAGATCGTCAGGTTCGGCGTTTGCCGGGCGTCACAATTGCGCTAAGAAGTTTGAATTTCGTTCTTAATTATTGGCCTCACCTGCAACCGCCGGGTCTGGTGTGACAGGATGGACGCCAGTTACTCCACTGACGCTCTACACTTTGAGATCGATTGACGGTCCAGACCATCTAGGGGGCAGAAAATGCCGCTCACTCCAGCCGACGTTCACAACGTCGCGTTCAGCAAGCCGCCCATCGGCAAGCGTGGCTACAACGAGGACGAGGTCGATGCCTTCCTCGATCTGGTCGAGAACGAGCTGACCCGGCTCGTCGAAGAGAACGCCGACCTGCGGCAGCGAGTGACCGAGCTGGACCAAGAGCTGTCCACTGCGCGCTCCAGCGGCGGAGGGCAACCCACACAGGCGATTCCGCTGTATCAGCCCGAGCCGGAACCGGAGCCCGCTCCGGCGCCCGTTTACGAGGCGCCGCCCCAGCCGACGCCCGCCCCGATGAGCGAAGACCAGCACCTCAAGGCCGCCCGCGTACTCAGCCTGGCCCAGGACACCGCCGACCGGTTGACCACGACCGCCAAGGCCGAGTCCGAGAAGCTGCTCTCCGATGCGCGCGCGCAGGCCGACCAGATGGTCGGCGAGGCACGAGTGACCGCCGAGTCGACCCTGGCCGAGGCCCGGCAGCGATCGGACACCATGCTGGCCGATGCCCAGACCCGCTCGGAATCTCAACTGCGTCAGGCCCAGGAGAAGGCCGACGCGCTGCAGGCCGACGCCGAGCGCAAGCACTCCGAGATCATGGGAACGATCAACCAGCAGCGCACCGTGCTGGAAGGGCGGCTGGAACAGCTGCGCACGTTCGAACGCGAGTACCGCACCCGGCTCAAGACCTACCTGGAGTCCCAGCTGGAGGAACTCGGCCAGCGCGGGTCGGCGGCCCCGGTGGACTCGAGCGCCAACAACGACGGTGGCGGATTCAACCAGTTCAACCGCGGTAACAACTAAACCCCCCAGCCCCCCGGCGAAGGGAGTGATCGATGCTGATCGTTGCGCTTGTGCTTGCCGTCATCGGCCTCGCAGCGTTGGTGACCGCGGTCGTAACGAGCAACGAGCTGATCGCCTGGGTCTGCATCGCCGCGAGCGTGATCGGCGTCGTGCTGCTGATCGTCGACGCGTTGCGGGAACGGTCCCGGGTTGAGGCAGGCGATGCCGAATCACCGACCGAGGACGCAGAGACCGAATTCGACGCCGACTATCCAGAAGAGCCGCAGGACGACGCGGAAGCCGAAACCGCCTCGGCCCCAGTCGAAACCGCCGACGACGAGGTCGCGGGCGAAGACCGCAACACGCGCTAACGGGTCGGCTTGGCCAGCAGCTCACGAACTTCGTCGTCGGATACCTGGTGGAAGTCGGAGTACACCTGACCAACCGCTTCGAACGACGACGGCATCGTCGCGCACACCACGTCGTCAGCCTCGGCGGCCAGTTGGTTGCAGACCGACGGTGGCCCCACAGGGACTGCGACGACCACGTGTGCAGGATGTGCGGCACGGACCGCGCGCACCGCTGCGAGCATGCTGGCTCCGGTTGCGATCCCGTCGTCGACGAGGATGGTGACCTTTCCCGCCGGGTCAGGGGGCGGCTTGTCCCCCCGGTAGGCCTGCTCGCGGCGGTTGAGCTCCTCGGTCTCCCGGTCGATCGTGGTGCGCAGCACCTCATCGCTGATGCTGAGGCTGCGCATGAGGTGGTCGTTGACGACCAGCCCGCCGCCGCTGGCCAGGGCACCCATGGCGAGCTCTTCCCACTGCGGCACACCGAGCTTGCGAACAAGGAAGACGTCCAGCGGGGCCCGCAGAGCGGCCGCGACCTCCCAGCCGACGGGCACGCCACCGCGCGCCAGCCCGAGTATCAAGAGGTTGTCTTTCCCGCGATAGGCCGCCAAGGCCTCAGCCAGGACTTGGCCGGCTTCGCGGCGGTCCCGGAAGGTCCGTCCCGCACTGCGTCGCGCGAGTCCACTCCATCCGGCCATGACTATGTTTTCCCATTTTGGGGACTCTTTAGCGTACGACGGGCAATCCATCTACGCATTGACTCCGAATCAAGTATCGGACCGTTATGCATCGAAAGGGGACCATGGGCATCGAGTACGAAAGCGTCATCGACCATCCGCTGGCCGAGGTGTTCGCCTGGCATACCCGACCCGGCGCGATGACCCGGCTCGTGCCTCCCTGGCAGCCGATGACAGTGGTGGCCGAAACCGAATCGCTGGCCGACGGCCAGGCGCTGCTCGGCCTGCCGGGTGGGCTGCGCTGGGTGGCCCAGCACCAGCGCGACGGCTTCGACCCGCCGCACCGCTTCGTCGACGCACTGTCTTCGGCCGGCCCGCGATCGCTGCCGGCCAGGGTGATCGGCTGGTGGCGGCACACCCACGAGTTCGCCGATGCACCCGGCGGCGGGACGACGGTTCGTGACGTGGTGGACACCACCGTGCCCGGCGCCGCGTTGCGGCCCACGTTCGTCTATCGGCATCGGCAGCTCGCCGACGACCTCGCCGCCCATCGCGACGCCGCTGCGGCGGGCGCCAAGCCGATGGTCGTGGCGGTCACCGGCGCCTCTGGCCTTGTCGGGTCCGCGCTGACGGCGTTCCTCACCACGGGCGGGCACCGGGTGATTCGGCTGGTCCGGCGTCCGGCACGGTCGAAGGACGAGCGGCAGTGGCGGCCCGACGCTCCATCGCCCGACCTGCTGTCCGGGGTCGACGCCGTGGTCCATCTGGCCGGCGCGTCGATCGCAGGGCGCTTCACCGCGGGGCACAAGGCGGCGATCCGTGACAGCCGCATCGAGCCGACGCGCCTGCTCGCGCAGGCGGCGGCCGACAGCGACGACGGCCCGCGGGCGTTTGTCAGCGCATCGGCGATCGGTATCTACGGATTCGACCGCGGCGACGCGGTGCTGTGCGAGGAGAGCGTGCGCGGCGACGGATTCCTGGCCGACGTGGTTGCCGACTGGGAGGGCGCCACCCGGCCCGCCGCCGACGCCGGACTGCGCGTCGTCACCGTGCGCACCGGGATCGTGCAGGCCGCCGCGGGCGGAACGCTGCGGCTGATGCGGCCGCTCTTCCTCGCGGGCCTTGGCGGAAGGCTGGGCAGCGGAAGGCAGTGGCTCTCGTGGATCGGCCTCGACGACCTGATCGACGTCTACTACCGCGCGCTGTATGACAACCGGCTGACAGGTCCCGTCAACGCGGTAGGGCCCGAACCGGTGCGCAACATCGACTACACGAAGGCGCTGGCAGGCGTGCTTCACCGTCCGGCGGTGCTGCCGGTGCCGTCGTTCGGGCCGCGGCTGCTGTTAGGCGGCCAGGGTGCCCGCGAACTCGCCGAGGCCGACCAGCGAGTGGTGCCGACGAAGCTGACCGGGCTGGGGCATCGGTTCCGGCACGCAACGGTCTCCGACGCGCTTGCGCATCAGCTGGGACACGGCTGATGGGCCACCCGCGACAGGAATCCCCGTACCAGCCCGCGGATCCGACGCGCCGCGCTGTCCTCGAGTTCGGTTGTAGCCGAACGTAGTTCGTCGTGGCTCAGGCCGAGGCTTGCGACCTCGCCGTGTTCATCGTCGGCGATCCAACGATTCAACAGGTCGCGATCGAGCTCCGGGTGGAACTGCAGCGCAAGCGCGCGGCCGAGCACGAACGCCTGTGACGCGTTGGCGTTCCTGGCGATTTCGGTGGCTCCCGGCGGCAGTGTCCAGCTGTCGAAATGCCACTGGAACCACGGGCCGCCGGGTACCAGGCGCTCGTCGTCGCTCGTCACGTCATGCCAGCCGATCTCCGGGTTCGCCGACCGGCCAACGGAACCGCCGAACGCCTGAGCCAGCAGCTGGCCACCGAAACACACCCCGAGGGTCGGCACGCCTGCGTCCGCTGCATCCCGGACCATCTGCATCTGTGCGCCGACCCAGGTTTCGCGAAGCGCCTCGTCGTACACCGGCCACCTGGCGCCCAGCGGGACGATCACGTCGTAGGCGGTCGGGTCGGGAAACGTCACGTCGCCGGCGGGCGCGTGCACCCGTTCGGCGGGTACCACATCGAATGTGGCGACGTCATAGCCACATTCGGTGAATGCCTCGCCGAGCAGCCCTTCGGTTGCCAGATGCTCGTTGTGGATGAACAAGACTTGCGGCGCCATGGTGAGAGACTATTTCGGAGGCACGGGCGGGGCGTCGTCGGGGGCGAGCTCCTTGGCGATCCGGCGGAACAAGGTGTCGCCAACGTTTCGGTAGTTGCCCTGGTCGTCGAACGCTTCGGGCCGGTAGGTGACGGCGACCGCGATCGACACCTTCTTGCTCGGCAGGTAGGCCATTACGCCGGCCTCCCCGGCGAACAGTGGATTCTGCAGCAGCCAGTCGCCGGAGATCACGATGCCCATGCCGTAGGTGTAGCCGTCGTTCATCGCCGCACATGTGGTGCAGCCGGGCAGGACGTGGGTCTTGCCGCGCAGGTCGGTGGACACCATCTTGTCGTAGGACTCCTTGGACAGCAGCTTTCCGGACCCGAGGCCCGACGCGCTGGCCTCCATGTCGTAGATGTTCGTCGTCTGAATGGCGCCGTGGGTGATCGTCCACGACGGGTTCCAGTACGTCGACTCTTCGTAAAACGGTATGCCGCTGGGTATCTTGAGTGCTTCACGGCGTTCGCTGGTGAACGCGTGCAGGACGGGCGCCGGAATCTCCGGGGTGAACGAGTTGGCGGTGTTGTTCAGCCCGAGCGGCCGCAGCACCTTGTCTTCCAACAGCTTCGGCATGTCCTGGCCTGTGGCCTTCTCCAGCGCCTTGCCCAGCAGCACGTAGTTGGTATGGGCGTAGTTCCAGTTCGTACCCGGCTCGTAGAGCAGCGGCTTCGACGTCGCGAAGCCGAGGAGCTGGTCGGGTTCCCATTGCCGGAAGGGGTCCTCGTAGAGCGCCTTGTTGAATTCGGTGTTGCCGATGACGTAATCGACGTAGCCGGAGGTCATTTGGGCCAGCTGCCCGAGCGTGACCTCCTCGGCGTGCGGCACGTCGGGCAGCCACTTCGACAGCTTGTCGTCGAGTCCGACCTTCTTCTCGTCGACGAGAATCAGCAGCAGCGTCGACGACATACGAAATCGCGACCGCGCCGTTGCGAAAATGCATGTTCGTCGTCGCGGGAACTCCCGTCATCGAGTCGCCGACGGCCTGGGTGACGACTTCCTTGCCGTCGACCGTGGCCCGAACGATGACGGCCTTCAGGTGGGCCTCCGCCATGGTGTCGCGCACGATCTTCATCACCGCCATCGGCCTTGGCGGTATCGGTGGTAGGAGCCGGCGACTCCGCCGGCGGGGCGCTCGGCACGCAACCGGCTACCAGCAGAAGCGCGCAGGCCAGTCCGAGCATCCGACGGGTGCGAGGCATGCCCGATCTTGGCAGACCCGCGCGGCGCTGCGGCGAGTTTGGACTCGATCGCGCTCGGGCTATTCCGGTGGCGTGGCGGAGCTCGCAGAGTGGTTCCTCACCTCGGAAGAGCGAGGCAATCCGGCCAGCAAGATTCCCGCCTGGTGTGTGGGCAATCGTGCCGAGCCGCTGATTCATGGCGCGACCTACTTCGACCAGCTGGTCACCGAGGTGGAGGCGCTCGGCGACGGCGACTACGTGTTTTTCACCGACTGGCGCGGCGACCCCGACGAGAAGATGCGCGACGAAGGGCCGACCATCAGGGAGTTGTTCTGCAAGGCGGCCGAGCGCGGCGTCGTCGTCAAGGGACTGGTGTGGCGCTCGCACCTGGACAAGTTCGCCTACAGCGAGGAAGAGAACCAGCATCTCGGCGAGGCGATCGAGCAGGCGGGCGGGGAGGTGCTGCTCGATCAGCGTGTCCGGTTCGGCGGCTCGCATCACCAGAAGCTGGTGGTGATCAGGCACCGCGACCAGCCCGAGCGAGACGTCGCGTTTGCCGGTGGCATCGACCTGTGCCATTCCCGGCGCGACGACGAATCCCACCGCGGCGATCGGCAGGCGAGTTCAGATGGCCAAGGCGTACGGCGAGCACCCGCCGTGGCACGATGTGCAGCTTCGCGTGCAGGGGCCGGCCGTCGGTGCGCTCGACACCACGTTCCGGGAACGGTGGACCGATCCCGACGCCGCTGGACATGCTTGTCGCCGATCGCGTGGCTGGCGGACAAGCTGCGTGGCGCGGACCTGGACGCCGGGGCCGCTGCCGGATCAGCCGCCGGATCCGCCGCCGTGCGGGCCGCACACCATTCAGGTGCTTCGCACCTACCCAGACGCCCATTTCGAGTACGACTTCGCGCCACACGGTGAGCGCAGCATCGCCCACGGCTACATCAAGGCGGTTCCGCGGGCAAAGACGACTGATCTATCTCGAGGACCAGTACCTGTGGTCGAAGCAGGTCGCCGATCTGTTCGCGACGCGCGTTGACGAACAATCCGCGAACTGCACCTCGTCGCGGTCGTGCCGCGACACCCCGATGTCGACGGACGGCTGTCGTTGCCGCCCAACCAGGTTGGCCGCCATCAGGCGATCGAGACGTGCCGCAGCGCCAGCCCGGAGCGGGTGCACGTCTTCGACGTCGAGAACCACGAGGGCACGCCGGTTTACGTGCATGCGAAGGTTTGCGTGATCGACGATATCTGGGCCAGCGTCGGCAGCGACAACCTCAATCGCCGGTCGTGGACCCACGACAGCGAATTGTCCTGTGCGGTACTGGATGAGGACGGGGTATTCGCGCGCGACCTGCGGCTGCGGCTGCTGCGTGAGCATCTGGACCGCGCCGCCGACGGAACCGAGGACGAGGGACTGGTCGACCCTGCCACCGTCGTCGACGCGATCGAGGCCTCGGCGCAGGCGCTGGAGGACTGGCACGACAGGCGGCCGCAAGGGGCCTCGGCCGCCTGGCCGGTTGCGTCCACATCGTCCGGAAAAGCTCGGGCGGTTGACCCGGCTTATGGGCGGTTCCGGTGTACCGGGCGATCTACGACCCCGACGGCCGGTCCTATCGCGCCCGGCTCAAGCGTGAGTGGTGAGGCTGGCCGTTTCCGGTTCCGCGACGGTGCGGCGCAGGTACAGGTAGGCGATTCCTGCGGCGATCGCGGTGCACACGCCGGCCAGTACGAAGGTGGCTCTGGTGCCGAATTGTTCGGCAAGCCAGCCCATCACGGGTGCGCCGATCGGTGTCGTGCCTCCGATGGCGACGACGAGAAGCGCCAGCACCCGGCCACGCATGGCCGGTGCCGCCGTCAGCTGCAACCACGTACTGGCGATCGATTTGAACAGGACGCTGCTTGCGCCGAGTGCGAACACCAGCCCGTAGGCCACCGCCAGGCTGGGGGACAGGCCGGTGGCCACGAAGAGCACGGCCAGTACCGTTGCCGCACCGATGATCCGGCCGATGCTCGCCTGCAACACCCCTGCGAGCGCCAGCCCGCCGATCACCGATCCGGCGCCGAGCGCACCAAGCAGGTACCCGACCGTGCGCGCATCACCGTGGAAGATTTCGCGTCCGAGGAGCGGCAGCAGGAGTTGAAAGTTGTAGGCCACCAGCCCGACAGCTGCCAGCAGGGCCAGCGGACCGAGCAGTTGCGGGGTGGCGCGAACGTATGCGAAGCCCGCGCGCAGTTGGCCGGCGCCACGGGCGACGGGGACTGGAGCACAGAGTTGGTCTTGGCGCATGAGGAGAAGACTGACGATGACGGCGACAAATGAGATTGCGTT
Source organism: uncultured Actinomycetota bacterium (assembly GCA_963734385.1). GTDB lineage: Bacteria > Actinomycetota > Actinomycetes > Mycobacteriales > Mycobacteriaceae > Mycobacterium. The sequence goes on from CAVTHR010000022.1 coordinate 242,799, forward strand.
CCAGAAGAAGGTGGCCGGCAACCCCACGCTGGCGATGAGGACACCGCCGATGGCGGGCCCGATCACCTTTCCGGTGTCCTGGATGATGTTGTTCAGCATGACCGCGTTCGTCAGGTTCGCAACGGGAACCATCTCGCTCGGGAATGACTGCCGCGCAGGCTTGTTGAACGCGTCGACGACGCCCCCGGCCAACGCCAAGGCGAGGACCAGCGCGACGTTGATGTGATGGGTGAGGGTGAGAATTCCCAGAAGCAGAGACGGGATGATGGCCGCCGCCGCCGTGGCGATCAGGATGGTGCGCTTGCTGAAGCGGTCGGCTAGCAGGCCACCCCACGGCGTGAGGAAAAGCGTGGGCAATTGTGTGGCGGCGAGCGTGATTCCGAGCCAGGCGCCCGAGTCGGTCAACTCGAGTACCAGCCAGGCTTGCGCCATCTTCTGCATCCAGGTGCCGGTGAACGACACCGATTGGCCAAGGAAGTAAAGCCGGTAGTTGCGGATGCGTAGTGAGGCGAATGTGGCGGTCAGGTAGCGCCTCACGCCTTGACCGCCAACAGTTTCTCGAGTGGGGCGATCGACGCGAGCAGAGCTGCTTGGTCGTCGGCGCCCAGCGCGGCGAATTGGCGCAACAGGTAGGACTCCTGGCGCGCCCTTGCGGCGCGCAGCACGGTGGCGCCGTGGTCGGTCAACTTCACCAGGAACACGCGACCGTCGTTCGGGTCCACCCAACGGTGGATGTAGCCCGCGTCCTCGAGCTTGGACACCAGCCGCGTCATCGTGGACTTGCCGACCTGCTCCAGTCGGCCGAGCTCGCCCAGCCGCAACTCGCCGTGCCGTTCCACCGTGGTGAGTGCGGAGATCTGTGACGCCGTCAGGTCCAGGTCCGCGCGTTTGCGCAGGCGCCGCGACAGCCGATGGACCGCCTGGCCCAGGGCGGCCACCTCGGGTGCATCGGTCACTGGAACGCTCACACCTCAAATAGTACGCTAAGCGTACTTTCTCTGCCGAACGATCGACTTGTCGGAGTGCGGGGCCTAGAATCGAATGTATGTTCGATAACCGTGATTCTGCACTGGTTGAGGAGATTTCTCGGCTGGAGCGGGTGAAGTCGGCCGCGGCCGCCGGCCAGGCCCGAGCGGCGGCAGCGCTGGACGAGTTGCGCCGTGCCGATGAGGCCGCGGCCGGAGTGCCGAAGGCCCGGCAAGGCCGCGGAGTGGCCAGCGAGGTGGCGCTCGCGCGCCGGGATTCGCCAGCTCGAGGTGGCCGACATCTCGGATTCGCCAAAGCGTTGGTGAACGAGATGCCGCACACCTTGGCGGCATTGGAGTGCGGTGCGCTGTCTGAGTGGCGCGCGACGTTGATCGTGCAGGAGTCGGCGTGCCTGGAGGTCGAGGATCGGCGGATGTTGGACGCCGAGATGTGTTCCGATGTCCGCAAGCTCGACGGAATGGGCGATGCGCGAATAAGGGCGGCGGCCAAGGAGATCGCGTGCCGGCTGGACGTGCAGGCGGTGGTCGACCGCGCCGCGAAAGCCGAGGCGGACAGGACGGTGACCATCCGGCCGGCGCCCGACACCATGACCTACGTGACAGCACTGCTGCCGGTCGCCAAAGGTGTCGGGGTGTATGCGGCACTGAGACGAGCCGCCGACACCACTTTCGACGACCGCTCCCGCGGGCAGGTGATGGCCGACACCTTCGTTGAGCGCGTCACGGGCAGGCCTGCCGAGGCGCCAGAGCCAGTCGCCGTCAATCTGGTGATCTCGGATCACACACTCCTGACGGGGGACAACGGCTCGGCTGTGGTGAACGGATACGGTCCCATTCCCGCGGCCGTCGCGCGGCGATTGGTGGATGGAGCAGCGACCGACGAGCGGTCGCGGGCGACGTTGCGGCGGCTGTACCGCCATCCGGCCACCGGAGCATTGGTGGCGATGGAGTCGAGGGCGCGGTGTTTCCCGCGGGGGTTGTCCGCGTTCATCGGGTTCCGCGACCAGACGTGTCGCACACCGTACTGTGACGCGCCGATCCGGCATCGCGACCACGCCCACCCGCACCATCTAGACGGGCCGACCAGCGCCGAGAACGGATTGGGTAACTGCGAACGCTGCAACTACGTCAAAGAATCACCTGGTTGGCGAGTCACCGCCGGCAACGAAAACGGTATTCACACAGCGGAATTCGTGACACCCGCCGGAAAGTCCTACCGCTCGACCGCGCCGCCGGCGCCGGGCCCCGCGTTGGTGGAGATCAGCGAGCTGGAAACCAGGATCGGCATCGCCATCGCGGAGCGGAGACGCCGCCTAGATTCATCTCACCACGCGGTACCGACGCTCGGGTCGGCCGACGCCGTACTGCAACCGGATATCCAGTACGCCGGCACTGAGGTAGTGCTCGAGATAGCGGCGCGCGCTGACACGGGAAATACCAACTTGCTCAGCGCACTCCGCCGCGGAGACCTCGCCTGCATCTCGCACCGCATCGAGCACCAAGCGCCCGGTCTCGGCACCGAGGCCCTTGGGCAGCACCTCTTGCGCCGATGCACGGCGGGGCCGCCAAACAGCGAATCGATCAGCGACTGGTCCACCCCCTGCGCGGACTCCAGTGCTTCCGCGCGTGCCGCGAACGCCTCCAACTTGGCTTTCAACTGGTCGAACTCGAATGGCTTGATCAGGTAGTCGGCCGCGCCCCGTCGAGCGCACCGCTGACGGTGTCCAGTTCGCGCGCGGCGGTGATCATGATGACGCCCACCCGGTCGCCGTCGGATCGCAACCGCTGCAACACCTCGAGCCCCGTCATGTCCGGCAGGTACACGTCGAGCAGGATCAGCTGTGGCCGCAGTTCGTTTGCCGCCGACAGGGCTTCGGCACCGGTGCGGGCAACGCCGACCGCACGAAAGCCATCCACTTGTTCGACGAACCTGCGGTGGATCTCGGCGACCATGAAGTCGTCGTCGACGACGAGCACGTCACGCATGCGAGGCCTGTTCGGTGGAGGCGGCGGTGCGGCTTTCCGGCAGCCGCACCACGAACTGCGCACCACCGGCTGCGCCGTCGCTGACCTCGACGGAGCCCCCGTGTTGCGCGGTAACCAACCGCACCAACGCAAGTCCGATTCCCCGGCCGCCGGGTACATCCGGCTTGGACGTGACGCCGCGGGCGAAGATCTCCTCGCGAAGATGCTCGGGCACACCGGCGCCGGAGTCGGAAACCGAGATCTTCAGCCCGTCGCGATCCTCGATGCACACGGTCACCTGGGCGCGGTTCGATCCGACGGACACGTCGACAGCATTGTCGATCAGGTTTCCCAGCAGTGTGATCACGTCGGTCGCCACGGCGGGTGGCAGCGCCATCAGATGCGACTCCGGCGCGATCTGCAGAGACACACCGCTTTCGGCGGCCAGTGACGTCTTCGCGATCAGCAGGGCCGCAACGGCCGGATCGGATATCCGCCGGGTGACTGCCTCGTTGATCTCCGCGCGGCGCCGGGTGAGCGTGCCGACGAGGTCGCGCACGGAGTCGAATTCGCCGAGCTGGACGAGCCCGGAGATGGTGTGCAACTGGTTGGCGAATTCGTGGGTCTGCGCGCGCAGTGTGTCCGTGACGCTCTTGTGCGACGACAGCTGGCCCTGCAGCGCGGCCAGTTCGGTGCTGTCGCGCATCGTCGTCACCGTCCCGATCACCTGTCCCTGGCTCGTCGCAGCTCGGCGGTTCAGCGCCAACACCCTTGTGCGGGTGGCGATCACGATGTCACGTCCGTCTTCCCCCGATAACAGGAAGTCGACGACCGCGGGATCGAGGCCGACGCTGTCGACCCGGCGGCCGACCGCGGCACCGGTCACGCCGAGCAACTCCTGCGCGCTGTCGTTCAGCAGCGTGATGTCGCCCTCGTTGTTCACCGCGACCACACCCTCACGAATGCTGTGCAGCAAGGCTTCCCGGTGATCGGCCAACCCCGCGATCTCGGCGACCTCGAGCCCGCGGGTGTGCCGCTTGATGCGCCGAGACAGCAGCCACGAGGCCAGCAAGCCCAGCGCCGCAGCGAAGCCGAGGTAAAGCAGCAGCCGCCTGCCCGCACCGCTGAGCAGTTCCCATATCGACGGATACGGTTCGCTGACCGACGCAACGGCGAGCACGTCGCCGTTCGTCGACAGGATCGGCACCTGGCCGACCAGGCTGTGCACGCCGTCGATGTCGTCGTCGCCGAACCACGCCCTGCCCTCGTCGGCCCGGCTGGGCCCCAAGTCCAACCGCGACCCGGCACGCGAAGGATCCGACGACACCCGGATCGTGCCGTCCGGATCGAGAATCTCCGCGAGGCCCGCGCCCGAAAGCGCGACGGCGCGATCCACTTCCGGTGCGAGCACCTTGGCGGCGAACGGGTCGGCAAAGCGGTCCCGGACGATCGGCGTCGATGCCATGTTCTCGGCCACCGCGATCATCCGCTGACCGCGCACCTCCCGGAATTCGCGAGTGGACTGCGCCACCGAGATCGCTGCGATCGCGAACAGCACCACGGCGACCACCAACAGCTGGAATACCAAGAACTGGCCTCCCAGGCTCCGTGACCAGGCCATGTACTTAATGACCAATACTTCCTTTGCGTCCTAATCAGTGACGTGGGTCACCGTCGGGGTCCAGTATTGCTGAGCATCACAACTGAGGTGATTGGGGACGACGTGAAGGCCACACGAAAAAGGGCGATATTGGTCATCGCCGTGATCGCGGCGCTGCTGGTGAGCGCCTGCGGTGTCACCGCGGGGGTGAGGAGCGAGGGTTCCACCGACTCCGCATGATGGTGCCCAACAGTCCGGGCGGCGGTTACGACCTCACCGCGCGCACCGCCGTCAAGATCATGCAAGACGACGACATCACCGGGCGGATCGAGGTCTTCAACGTCATCGGCGCGGGCGGAACGGTCGCGATGGCCCGGCTGATGAACGAAAAGGGCAACGAAGACCTGATGATGACGATGGGGTTGGGCGTTGTCGGTGCGACCTACACCAACGGGTCCAAGATCAAGGCGTCCGACGCGACGGCACTGGCCAAACTGATCGAAGACCCCGGCGCCGTCTTCGTTCCCGCCGATTCCCCCTTCAAGACAATCCAGGACATGGTCAATGCGTGGAAAGCCGATCCGAGCAAGGTGACGATCGGCGGAGGTTCCTCACCCGGCGGGCCCGATCATCTGTTCCCGATGGAATTGGCCAAAGCTGTCGGTGTCGAACCGAAGTCAGTCAACTTCGTCACCTATGACGGCGGCGGTGACCTGTTGACCGCGCTGCTCGGCAAAAAGATCACGGTCGGCACGTCGAGCCCCGGCGAGTTGATCGATCAGATCGAGGCAGGCCAATTGCGGGTGCTCGCAGTATCGAGTGATGAACGGGTCGAAGGTGTCGACGCCCCGACGCTGAAAGAGGCGGGTATCGACATGACATTCGCCAATTGGCGCGGAGTCCTTGCGCCGCCGGGCATTTCCGACGACGCAAAGCAGGCGATGGTGAAGGTACTCGAGGAGCTACACGGAACTCAGCAATGGAAGGAGGCGCTGGTGAAGAACGGCTGGACCGATGCGTTCGTGACCGGTGCGCAGTTTGAACAGTTCCTGAAGGACCAGGACAATCGCGTCTCGTCCACTCTGACCGAGCTGGGGCTGCTATGACAGACATCAAAGAGCCTGCGGAGCGCCCGGTTTCAGCGCCGGTGGACAAGGTGGACAAGGCGCAATACATCGTGTGCGCCGTACTCGTCGTGGTGGGCGCATTCTTGATCTACGACGCTCTCACCTTGGAGGCCGGCTTCGCGAAGGTGGACCCCGTCGGGCCCAAGATGTTTCCGACCGTCATCGGCATCGTGCTGATCGTGCTCGCGATTGTGCTCGCGATCGCGATCCCGCGCGGTTCGGTCGGCGAGGCCGACGCGGGGGAGGACGTCGACCCGAATTCACCGAGCGACTGGCGCACCGTGGGTCTGCTCGTCGGTGTCTTCGTCGCCACCATCCTGTTGGTCAAGCCGCTCGGCTGGGCCATCACCGGCGCCCTCATGTTCGCCGGTGCGGCGACCATTCTGGGCAGCCGTCATTACGTCCGAAACATCGTGATCGGTGCGGTGCTCTCGGTCGGCAGCTTCTACGCGTTTTACTCTGGGCTCGGAATCCCGCTGCCCGCAGGCATTCTGGACGGAATTCTCTGACATGGAAAATCTTGACTGGCTGATTCAGGGGTTCGAACAAGCCGCCACCCCGATGAACCTGCTGTACGCGGTGATCGGGGTCTTGCTGGGCACCGCGGTCGGCGTACTGCCGGGTATCGGACCTGCCATGACGGTGGCGCTGCTGCTGCCCATCACCTATAACGTCAGCCCCAGTGCGGCGTTCATCATGTTCGCGGGCATCTTCTACGGCGGTATGTACGGCGGTTCCACCACGTCGATTCTGCTGAACACCCCGGGGGAGTCGTCCTCGGTGATCACCGCGATCGAAGGCAACAAGATGGCCAAAGCGGGGCGTGCGGCCCAGGCGCTGGCCACGGCCGCGATCGGATCCTTCGTCGCGGGAACCATCGGCACCATCCTGCTTGCCGCGTTCGCACCCGCGATCTCGAGATTCGCGGTGACCCTTGGCGCCCCGTCCTATCTGGCGATCATGCTGTTCGCACTGGTCGCTGTCACCGCGGTGCTGGGGTCATCGAAACTGCGCGGCGCCATCTCGCTGTTCCTCGGTCTCGCGATCGGCGTTGTGGGGATCGACTTCCTCACCGGGCAGCCACGGGCGACATTCGGGGTGCCGCAACTTTCGGACGGCATCGACATCGTGATCATCGCCGTGGCGATTTTTGCGGTCGGCGAAGCGCTTTGGGTCGCAGCACATCTACGCCGTCGCCCGGCCGACGTCATTCCGGTCGGCCGGCCTTGGATGGGTCGACAGGACTGGCAGCGGTCATGGAAGCCGTGGCTGCGCGGTACCGCGTTCGGATTCCCGTTCGGCGCACTGCCCGCCGGGGGCGCGGAGCTGCCGACATTCCTGTCCTATGTCACCGAGAAGCGACTGTCCAAACACAAGGACGAGTTCGGCAAGGGTGCGATCGAGGGTGTCGCAGGCCCCGAGGCCGCCAACAACGCGTCCGCTGCGGGCACGCTAGTCCCGATGCTTTCGCTGGGACTACCGACCAACGCAACCGCGGCGGTGATGCTCACTGCGTTCGTCTCCTACGGGATCCAGCCCGGCCCAACTCTTTTCGAGAAGGAGCCGCTGCTGATCTGGACGTTGATCGCCAGCCTGTTCATCGGCAACTTCTTGCTTCTGGTGCTCAACCTCCCGCTGGCCCCGCTGTGGGCCAAGCTGCTTCGCACGCCGCGGCCGTACCTGTACGCGGGCATCCTGTTCTTCGCGACGCTGGGCGCACTCGCGGTGAACGTGCAGCCGCTGGATCTGGCGCTGCTGCTGGTGTTTGGACTGCTGGGGCTGATGATGCGGCGATTCGGGTTGCCGGTGCTGCCGTTGATCATCGGTGTCATCCTCGGCCCACGCATCGAGCGCCAGCTGCGCCAGTCCCTGCAACTCGCCGACGGCGACTGGGGCGGTTTGTTCACCGAGCCGGTCGCAATCATCGTCTACGTGCTGATGGCGGCGCTGCTGCTGACGCCCCTCGTGCTCAAGCTGATGCACCGCAGCGAAGAGACACTGCTCGTCGTCGAGGACGACCGGGACCAACAAGAGAAAGCGGCACAGACATGATCGTGGTCGGATACAGCGCGGACCCGTTCGGTGGGGCGGCGCTCGAGCACGGCATCGCCGAGGCAAAGCTCCGCGGCGCCACGCTGTTGGTCGTCAATTCGACCGAGGGGGACGCCTACGTCGACTCCCGATTCGCACAAGCCGGCGAGGTCCACAACATCGAGGAGCGGCTCGCGGAGTGCGGGGTGAAATTCGAGCTCACCCAGCCGGTCGGGGTCGACACCGCCAGAGAACTGCTGAAGACGATGGAACGCGATGACGCAGAACTCCTGGTGATCGGCATCCGGCACCGCAACCCGGTGGGCAAGCTGCTGTTGGGCAGCGTTTCCCAGCAATTGCTGTTGGAATGTTCCAAGCCGGTGCTCGCGGTCAAGCCGGAGGAAGACTGACGTGGCTTAGGTCACGTTTGTTTCGGCCGCGTTTCGTCCTTCGCGACGTGACCACGTGGACGAAGTGAGCGGGTGTTGACGTTTCGGACACGACCGGGCAATCGGTGCGGAATGGGTTCACGTGAACCTAGTGGCCGTGAAGACTTTGAGCCGCGACCGCAATATCGAGCACTGGGACGCCGAAGACGCCGAAACCTGGGCAGCCGGCGGCGCCAAGATCGCGAAACGGAACCTGATCTGGTCGATTTTCGCCGAGCACGTCGGCTTCTCGATCTGGTCCATCTGGTCGGTGATGGTGCTGTTCATGCCGCAGGCGACCTACCACATCGACGCCGCGGGCAAGTTCTACCTGGTGGCGCTGCCCACGCTGGTCGGTGCCGTCATGCGGATCCCGTACACGGTCGCGCCCGCGAAGTTCGGCGGCCGGAACTGGACGGTCGTCAGCGCACTGCTGCTCCTGATCCCGACGCTGTTGACGCTGTGGGTGATGAAGCGCCCCGACTCGTCGTACACCACGTTCATGGTGGTCGCGGCGTTCGCCGGCTTCGGCGGCGGAAACTTCGCGTCGTCGATGACGAACATCAATGCGTTCTATCCGCAGCGGCTCAAGGGGTGGGCGCTTGGCCTGAACGCCGGCGGCGGCAATATCGGCGTGCCCGTCATTCAACTGGTCGGACTGCTCGTGATCGCCGCCGTCAGTAACACCGCACCCGAGATGGTCTGTGCCATCTATCTTGTGGCGATCGCTCTTGCGGCACTTTGCGCCGCGCTGTTCATGGACAACCTGGGTAATCAGCGGTCCAACCTGGGCGCCATGGCCGAAGTGCTTCGGTTCCGCGACTCCTGGGTGATGAGCTTCCTCTACATCGGCACCTTCGGCTCGTTCATCGGGTTCTCATTCGCGTTCGGTCAGGTGCTTCAGATCAATTTCCTAGCCGGTGGCGACAATGCCGCGCAGGCCGCACTGCACGCGGCGCAGATCGCGTTCGTCGGCCCGCTGCTCGGCTCGATCGCCCGGCCGTACGGCGGAAAGCTGTCAGACCGTGTCGGCGGCGGCAGGGTCACCATGTACACCTTCATCGCGATGATCTTCGCGGCAGGCGTCCTTGTCTGCACCGGCATGATCGACGACGGCGCAACGGGTGCGCCGACGGGCGGCCAAATGACCGGCTACGTAGTCGGTTTCATTCTGCTGTTCATCCTGTCCGGCATCGGCAACGGCTCCACGTACAAGATGATCCCGTCGATTTTCGAGGCGAAGGCACAAGGCCACGACGAGTGGGATCGTGACGAGAAGGCCGCGTGGTCGCGCAGCATGTCGGGCGCGCTGATCGGCTTCGCCGGCGCTGTCGGAGCGCTCGGCGGAGTGTTCATCAACGTCGTCCTGCGCGCCTCCTACGTGGGTGAGGCGAAATCGGCGACCAACGCATTCTGGGTGTTTCTCGCCTTCTACGTCATCTGCGCAGTGGTGACATGGGCGGTGTTCCTGCGGATGCGAACGGCCAGGACGCGCACGGGCAGGCTCGTCGGCTCCGTGCCCGCGCCCGCCGGTTGATGACAACGACCCGCACCGCGTGCTCGTACTGCGGTGTCGGCTGCGGCATCGAAGTCACGACCGCAGGTGACGCGGGCGCCGCCGTCATCGCCAAGGTGTCCGGGGACAAGTTGCATCCGGCCAACTTCGGCCGGCTCTGTACCAAGGGTGCGACACACGCCGAGATGATGGCCGCCGTCGACGGGCGGTTGACATCGGCCCTGCTTCGGCCATCCCGTGGCGAGGAGCCGATCCCAACGCCGGTCGACGACGCGGTCGCCGAAGCCGGCAGGCGGCTGCGGGCGATCGTCGACGAGCACGGTCCCGACGCGGTCGCGCTCTACGTGTCCGGTCAGATGTCCATCGAGGCGCAGTACCTGGCCAACAAGCTGGCGAAGGGCTTCCTGCGGACGGTGCACATCGAGTCGAACTCGCGGCTGTGCATGGCCAGCGCGGGCACCGGATTCAAGCAGTCGCTCGGCGCCGACGGCCCGCCCGGCTCCTACACCGATTTCGATTGCAGCGACCTGTTTTTCGTCATCGGCTCCAACATGGCCGACTGTCACCCTGTCCTCTACCTGAGGATGGTGGACCGAATGAAGGCCGGTGCGAAGCTGATCGTCGTCGATCCGCGCCGCACCGCCACCGCCGAACGCGCGGACCTCTTCCTGCAAATCAAGCCCGGCACCGACCTGGCGCTGCTGAACGGCGCTCCTGCACCTGCTGGTCGAAAACGGCGACATCGACACCGAATTCATCGCCGAGCACACCGAGGGCTGGGCCGACATGCCCGCATTCCTCGCGGACTATCCGGCGCACCGAGTATCCGACATCACCGGTATCCCGGAGGCCGACATCCGCACCGCCGCGCGAATGATCGCCGACGCGGGAGAGTGGATGAGCTGTTGGACCATGGGGCTGAACCAGAGCACCCACGGCACCTGGAACACCAACGCGATCTGCAACCTGCATCTGGCCACCGGCGCGATCTGCCGCCCCGGCAGCGGCCCGATGTCGCTGACCGGACAGCCCAACGCGATGGGCGGTCGCGAAATGGGCTACATGGGACCGGGATTGCCCGGCCAGCGGTCCGTGGCATCGACCACCGACCGCGAATTCGTCGAGAAGCAGTGGGGCCTGACCCCCGGCACCATCCGCGACGACGTCGGTCCCGGCACCATCGAGATGTTCAAGGGACTTACCCGCGGCGACATCAAGGCGTGCTGGATCATCTGCACGAATCCCGTTGCCACGGTGGCTAATCGGCAGACAGTCGTCGCCGGCCTTCAGCGGGCCGAACTGGTCATCACTCAGGATGCCTACCAGGCGACCGCGACCAACCACTACGCCGACATCGTGCTGCCTGCGACGTTGTGGGCCGAGTCCGACGCCGTGATGGTGAACTCCGAACGCAACCTCACGCTGCTACAGGCTTCCATCCCGCCCGCAGGCCATGCGCGTCCTGACTGGCAGCTGATCTGCCAGGTCGCCGCGCACATGGGGTTCGGTGAGCATTTCGACTTCTCCTCCAGCGAAGAGGTTTTCGACGAGATTCGCCGCTTCTCGAACCCGAAGACCGGTTACGACCTGCGCGGGGTGAGCTATTCGCGACTGCGAGAGACGCCGGTCCAGTGGCCATGCCCGCCCGGGGGCGATGCGCGCAACCCGATCAGGTACGTCCACGATGGCGTGCTGACGTTCCCCACGCCGTCCGGGCGAGCGGCGTTCCACGCCCGCCCGCACATGGACCCGAGCGAGCTGCCCGACGACGACTTCCCGTTGGTGCTCAACACCGGCCGGTTGCAGCATCAATGGCACACCATGACCAAGACCGGCAAGGTGGCCAGGCTGAACAACCTCGACAACGGGCCGTTCGTCGAGATCCACCCATCCGACGCGGCGGCCATGGGCATCGTCGACGGCCAGCCCGTCGAGCTCATGTCGCGCCGTGGACGCGCGGTGCTGCCCGCAACGGTTACCGAACGGGTGCGTCAGGGAAACTGTTTCGCGCCGTTCCACTGGAACGACGAGCACGGCGCAGTGGCTGACCGTCAACGCATTGACGAACGACGCTGTCGACGCCGACTCCCTGCAACCGGAATTCAAGGCATGCGCGGTCAGCGCCCGCCCGATCGGGCCGGCCCCGGAGCGCATCCGGGTGAACGAACTCGCGGCAGCGGTCCATCGGAGAAGGACCGCTCGTGCTGTGGGCCTCGCAGACCGGCACCGCCGAGGGCTTCGCTGCCCGGTTGGCCCGGCGGCTGGGCGACTCGCAGCTGGCCAACATGGACGACGTGCCGCTGTCGCGGCTGGCCGCGGCGCGCGACATTGTCGTCGTCACCAGCACCTTCGGCGACGGCGGCCCGCCGGATAACGGTGCCACCTTCTGGGATCGCCTCGGTGCGCCGGACGCACCCGCGCTCGACGGCGTGCGCTATGCCGTGCTCGGCATCGGTGACCGCTCGTACGCCGACTTCTGCGGCTACGCCAGGTCGATCGACTGCAGGCTGGCCGATCTCGGCGCGACGAAGATCCTGGACCGAACCGACTGCGAGGCCTACGACAACGGACCGATGTCGGTATGGGCCGACCAGGTCGCCGAGATGCTCGGTGTCGCAGGCGACTCAGGCGCCCGCACCGAAGAGCCGCTCTCCCGGGCCGAGCCCGTCCTCGCGCCGCTGTGCCGCAATACCGAGTTGACCGCGCCCGTGTCACCGAAGGAAGTGCGCCACTTCGGTTTCGACATCTCCGAATACGACGTGGGATACGCGGTCGGCGACTCCCTCGGCGTGTGCGCGACCAACAGTCCCGCTGTCGTCGACGCCTGGCTGAGCGCCACCGGCATGCGGGGGGACGAGCCCGTCGAGGTCGACGGTGCCGCGCGGACGCTGCGGGACGCGTTGACGGCGTCGTATGACATCTGCCGCGTCACTGGGGACCTGGTTCGGTTTGTCGCCGAGAACAGCGACGACCCGGCCGCCGCCAAGGCGCTGCGCGTGCCGTCCGACCGGCTGACCAAGTGGCTGGCCGGGCGCAACGGGCTGGACATCGTCGAGGAGTTCACCGTGCGTGCCGCGCCTGAGCAATGGCAGCAGGTGCTGATACGGCTGACGCCCCGCAAGTACTCGATCTCATCGAGCCCACTGGTCAGCCCGACCGAGGTGCAGCTCACGGTGTCTGTAGTGCGCTACCGGGGACGCCGCGGCCGACAGCGCGGCGGCGTGTGCTCGACCTTTCTTGCCGACTGCGCCGACGCGGCACCGGTGCCGGTGTTTCTGCAGCGATCGCCGCACTTCCGGCCGCCGAAGGAGGCCGAGACGCCGATGATCATGGTGGGGCCGGGGACCGGGATCGCGCCGTTTCGCGGCTTCCTGCAGGAGCGGCGTGCGCTCGGCCATACCGGTCGCAACTGGCTGTTCTTCGGTGACCAGAAGCGAAGCGAAAACTTCTACTACCGAGACGATTTGGAGGACATGGGCCGCGACGGCTTCCTCAGCCGGCTGGACCTGGCCTTCTCGCGCGACCAGGCCGACCGCGTCTACGTGCAGCACAAGATGCTCGACGATGGCGCCGAGCTGTGGCGCTGGCTGGACGACGGGGCACACTTCTATGTGTGCGGCGACGCCACCCGAATGGCGCGCGATGTCGACGCCGCGCTGACGGCGATCATCAAGAAGCACGGCGGAATGTCCAACGAGCAGGCCCACGACTACAAGAGGGAACTGGTAGCCGTCAAACGCTATGTGCGCGACGTGTACTGAGGTATAGCGTTTCCACATGGGTCTGCTCGACCGCTTCCGGAGGCGCGATCCAGCCGAAACGGTCGCAAAGCTCAAAGGGAAGGTTGAAGATGCGGTGCGGCTGCTCGGCGCGGATCATCCCACGACTCTTCAATTTCGCGATCTATACGCTTGGCACCTTGGGGAAGCCGGGGACGCGAGCGGAGCAGCCCGGGAATACAAGCGTCTGGTGACTCACCGGCGTCGACTATTCGGTGCAGACGACCCGGACGCCCTCGATGCTTGCGAACGCCTGGGCTGGTGGCGGGCGAAGTGGGACATGCTGGGCGGCGGCTGCGTATGAAGACCTGTTGGCTCAGCGGTTACGACTGCTCGGCGCAGATCATCCGGACGCGCTCGACGCTTGCGAACGCCTGGCCTGGTGGCGGCGCGAGGCTGGGGACATGGCTGGGGCGGCGGCTGCGTATGAAGACCTGTTGGCTCAGCGGCTACGACTGCTCGGCGCAGATCATTCGGACACCCTCGACACTCGAAACAGTCTGGCACTTACTCGTTTTTGGGGAGGCGATTACGACGGTGCCGCATCCGATTACGCGGTGCTGCTCAACGATCAGCTGCGGATGCTGGGACCTGATCACCATAAGACCTTATACACCCGTCACAATGTGGCGTACTTCCGCGGAATTGCCGGCGATGTGGCGGGTGCGATCGCCGATTTTCAGGCGGTGCTGGCAGACCAGTTACGCGTGTTGGGCCCAGACGACTCCGCCACCCTGGAGACGCGAAAAGAACTGGCCCGACTGCGCGCGAGAGGAGGGGATGCGACCGCGGCGGTCGCTGAACTCCGAGACGTGTGTCCCAAACTGTCAGAAGTCGAGGGGTCGGAATCACCCGAGGTGCTAGATGCGCGCCAGTATCTGGCGGCAGCGAAAGGCGAGGCCGGAGATGTCGCCGAGGCGGTAGCCGAGCTGGAGTCGGTGTTGGCTGACCAGACACGGTTGTTGGGCCCCGACCACCGAGACACCGTGGCGACCCGTAAGGAACTGGCGCGATGGCAGGAGTGAGAACGCGCCGATCACACTGAGTGTCCGAGGGGGGACTTGAACCCCCACGCCCGTTAATAGGGCACTAGCACCTCAAGCTAGCGCGTCTGCCATTCCGCCACTCGGACCTGCTCTGGGCAGCTAAGGCTATCGGATCGGCAAGCCCGCGCTCAAACCCGACAGTGGTGTGGGTGGTAGGAAAGGGGACTGTGACTGAACCCGTCGAGGAAGTGGTCGACCTGGTCCGTGCGCTGATCCGGTTCGACACCTCCAACACCGGGGAGCTCGACACCACCAAGGGTGAGGCCGAGTGTGCGCGCTGGGTGGCCGACCAGCTGCAAGAGGTTGGCTACGAAACCGAATACATCGAGGCAGGAGCGCCCGGCCGGGCCAACGTGTTCACCCGTCTGAAGGGCGCTGACTCCTCCCGCGGCGCCCTGATGCTGCACGGACACCTCGACGTGGTGCCCGCGGAGGCGTCGGACTGGAGTGTGCACCCGTTCTCCGGCGCCCTCGAGGACGGCTACGTCTGGGGTCGCGGCGCGGTCGACATGAAGGACATGGTCGGCATGATGATCGCGGTGGCCAGGAGCTTCAAGCGGTCCGGCACCGTGCCGCCGCGCGACCTGGTGTTCGCGTTCGTGTCCGACGAGGAGGCCGGCGGCAAGTACGGCTGCAAGTGGCTCGTCGAGAATCGGCCCGACCTGTTCGAGGGGGTGACCGAGGCGGTCGGGGAGGTCGGCGGCTTCTCGTTGACGATCCCGCGCCGCGACGGCGGTGAGCGCACGCTCTACCTGATCGAGACGGCCGAGAAGGCCATGATGTGGATGCGGCTGACCGCGCGCGGGCGCGCCGGACACGGCTCGATGACCAACGACAACAACGCGGTGACCGCCGTCGCCGAGGCCACCGCGAGGCTCGGGCGCCATCAGTTCCCGGTGGTCCTGACCGATGCGGTGGAGCAGTTCCTGACGGTCGTCGCGGAGGAGACGGGCTACTCCTTCGACGTGAAATCGCCCGACCTCGAGGGCGCCATCGCCAAGCTCGGCCCGATCGCCCGCATGGTCGGCCCGACTCTGCGCGACACCGCCAACCCCACGATGCTCAAGGCCGGGTACAAGGCCAACGTGATCCCGGCGACGGCTGAGGCCGTCATCGACTGCCGCGTGCTGCCCGGCCGGCTGGCCGCCTTCGAGCGCGAGATCGACGAGATCATCGGGCCCGACGTCACCCGCGAATGGATCACCGACCTACCGCCATACGAGACCAGCTTCGACGGAGAGCTGCTCGACGCGATGAACAACGCGATCCTGGCCGCCGACCCCGACGCGCGCACCGTGCCGTACATGCTGTCGGGTGGCACCGACGCAAAACATTTCGCGCGCCTGGGCATTCGCTGCTTCGGGTTCGCACCATTGAAGCTGCCTCCCGATCTGGACTTCGCGGCGTTGTTCCACGGCGTCGACGAGCGGGTACCCGTTGATGCGTTGACGTTCGGCGCCCAGGTTCTCGAGCACTTCCTGCTGCACTGCTGACCAGACGAAAGGACAACCATGGCTTTTCCATACAACACGTATGACCACCTGCCGAAACTGCCGTCGTTCACGCTGACTTCGGAGACGTTCACCGACGGCGCGGCGTTCTCCAACGACCAGGTCAGCGGCATCATGGGCGCGGGCGGCGAGGACGTCTCACCGCAGCTGAGCTGGTCGGGCTTTCCCGAGGAGACCCGCAGCTTCGCCGTGACCATGTACGACCCCGATGCGCCGACCGCGTCGGGCTTCTGGCACTGGGCGATCGCCAACCTGCCCGCGACGGTCACCGATCTGCCTGCAGGAGTCGGCGACGGCAGCGGATTACCGGGTGACGCAATGATTTTGGCCAATGACGCCGGTTTGAAGCGATTCATCGGCGCCGCTCCTCCGCCCGGGCCACGGCGTGCACCGCTACTACATCGCCGTGCATGCCGTCGGTGTCGAGAAGCTGGACCTGCCCGAGGGCGCCACCCCGGCCTACCTGGGCTTCAACCTGTTCCAGCAGGCGATCGCGCGGGCGCTCATCCACGGCACGTATGAGCAGAACTAGCGAGATCCTCGCCCGCTTACTGCAGAACCGCAGGCTGGTTCGCGCACCGATCTGGCTGTACCGGGCCCATCTCGGTTTCTTGATGGGACATCGAATGCTGCTACTGGAGCATGTCGGACGTAAGACCGGCAGCCGCCGCTATGCCGTGCTGGAGGTGGTCGAGCGACCCGCGCCTGACGAGTACGTGATCGTGTCGGGCTTTGGCGAGCGATCGCAGTGGTATCGCAACGTGCTTGCCGATCCGCACGTCCGTGTCAGCGTCGGGTCTCGCAGCGCCGTGCCCGCGCTGGCCACGCCGATGAGTCGAGATTCGGCCAAGGCGGCGTTGACGCGGTATGCCGAGCACTATCCGCGAACCTGGGCGCGCATCGAGCCCACGCTGGAGGCGGCACTGCAAACCCCCGAGCTCGACCTGCCGATGCTGACGTTGCAGCTAGCGCGCCGCTGAGCCAACAGCGTCGGCCAGCGACGAGAAGCCACCTTCGTGCAGTCGGCGGGCGATGCCGTCGTGAATGTGTTTGGCCCACAACCCGCCGCCGTAGATGAAGCCGGTGTAGCCCTGTATCAGCGAGGCACCCGCGGTGATGCGGTCCCACGCGTCGTCGGCGGTCTCGATGCCGCCGACACTGATGAGCACCAACCGGTCGCCGACCCGGCCGTACAGCCGGCGCAGCACCTCGGCCGACCTTTGCGCGACCGGCGGCCCGGAGATCCCGCCGGGGCCCAGCTCATCGACGCCGGGGGTCTTCAGTCCCTCCCGTGACACCGTGGTGTTGGTCGCGACGATTCCCGCTAGCCCCAATTCGACTGCCAGATCGGCGATCTCGTCGACGTCGGAATCGGACAGGTCAGGGGCGATCTTCACCAGCACCGGGGTGGTCGTCTCCTCCCGCACCGCGACCAGGATGGGCCGCAGCGACTCGACGGCCTGTAGATCGCGTAGTCCCGGTGTGTTGGGCGAGCTGACGTTGACCACCAGGTACGCCGCCAAGGGTCCGACCAACCGGGCGCTTTCCCGGTAGTCATCGACGGCGGCCTCGGCCGGAACGACCTTGGTCTTGCCGATGTTGACCCCGATCGGCACATCCGGCCTGTGCCGGGCCAGCCGCAGCGCAAGCTCGCCCGCCCCGTGGTTGTTGAAGCCCAGCCGGTTGAGCAGCGCCCGGTCCTCGGACAGCCGGAACATCCTCGGCGGCGGATTGCCCGGCTGGGCCTGCGCGGTCACCGTCCCGACCTCGGCATACCCGAAGCCAAGCGCACCCCACGCGGCAAGCCCGAGGCCGTTCTTGTCGAATCCGGCCGCCAGGCCGAGTGGCCCGGGAAACCGGACGCCGAACACCGTGCTCGCCAGGACCGGGTCGTCGGGCGCCAACGACCTCGTAAAGGCGCGGCGCAGCGGTCTTGGTCTGGTGACGGCCCGCAGGACGGCGAAGACCCAGGTGTGGATGCGTTCGGGGGCAACCAGGAACAGCGCCCGCCGCACGGCTCGGTACATCAACCGGCTACATCGCCGGCTGGTCGGCGATGCCCAGGCTGTTGACGGCAGATTTCTTGCGGCGCAACAACACTCGGCGACTGCCGTCGGTGTAGAGCCGGACCCGGGTGAGCTCCCAGCCGCGATACTCCGCCTCGATGGACAGCCGGGTGGACGCGCTGATCCGGGTCAGGTCCGGGGGCAGCCGCAGCGGCACCCACTCGTATTCGTCTGACAGATCGGCATCCCAGCCGGGCGGCATAAGGCCCCGCTGGACGGCCGTCACCGGCTGACTCCAGCGTCCGCGATCACCTGAACGCCCGCTCCGGTACCCGACACCACATACAGGGTGCCAGACGCCTCGTCGAAGGCCAGGGAGTTCGGCTGCTGCACCGTTGGATAACGCACCTTCTCGACTGGAATGCCGGTTGCCAAATCGTAACCAATAACTGTATTCGAGGTGGTCTGTGACACCCATGCCAGTCGGGATGAGCCGGCAAGGCCGTAGGGCGCATCCCGCACCGGGTAGCGCTGGCGAAGCATCAGCGGATCGGTGCCGAACACCAGCAGTCCGTCTCCCCGGGTGTCTGCGACCAACACCCGGCCGACCGGATCGGCGGCCAGCGTGGTGGCCCCTTCACCGGCGCGCAGTGCATGTTCTGCCTTCGCTCCACTGGCGTCGACGGTGGTCACCGATGTCTGGCCACGGTCCAGCACCACGGCCGTATTCCCTTGAGTGACAAGCGCATCGACACGCGCGAAGATCTTCAGCTGTGCTCCGACCGCGCGTGTCGGAACGCAGAGTGTAAACCGCGCCGTCCGCGCTGCCGAGCACGAGCTTGCCGTCGGCGCGAAGCGCGATCGCGGTGAAGTCGGTGGTGTCCTGGCCGTCCACCGGGATCCGGGTGACCCGGCCTTCGCGCGATGTCCAGCTCGGAAGTAGCCGCCCCGGCTCGAGGCGTAGACATGGCCGCGGTTGTCGCCGGTCATCGCCGTCGCCGGGCCGGGCAGCGGCACCGCGCGGGCCAGGGCTTTGGCGGGCATCGCGGTGATCACGTCGTGGCCGGCCTTTCCCGGGCCGAGCACCACCAGCGATTTCGTCGCCGCGTCGAACATGACGGACTTCGCGTGGCCGGCCATCGGGCGGACGACTCCTGCGGGCGGCCGTGCCACCGGGGGAGACGCCGCGGCTTCTGCGGGCGCGATCGTCGGCGGCGGTGCGTCGGTGGGATTGGATGTGCACGCCGCCACACCGCACGCAAGCATGAGGAGCACACCACAATATGCAAGCTGACCTGCATGTTTGGCATGGGCTGGCAATGGGTAACTTTCCGGCGTGCGAACTGGACGACAACTGAACAGCAAGTGTATGCACGCCGTTAATCGCGGTATGGTTCGGTCATGAGCCTCGCGCCGAGCCGAGATTCGGCCGACAAAGGGTTTGCTATCGAGGATCTCTGGACTGGCCTGCACGCCAGCGGATTTGGCCAGCTGGGCGGGGGACGCACGTTCTCGTTCCACGTCGATCATCAGCAGCTGGTCGTCGAGATCTACCGTCCCCGGCTGACCGGGCCCGTCCCGCAGCCCGAGGACATCGTGGCGACCGCCACCCGCAAGCTCACCGACATCGACCTCTTCGACGAACGCAGCGTCGCAGCCGCCGTGCGTGACGCCGTGGCCGCCGCACAACCGGTGCCGCGCTCAGCGCTCTGACGAACGCCCACGGTACGGTCGTCGTCGTGATCGAGACGCCGGCGATGTCGTGGTTGCAGGTCGTCGTGTTGTCGGTGCTGCAGGGTCTCACCGAGTTTCTGCCGGTGTCGTCGTCTGGTCACCTGGCGATCGCGTCGCGGCTGTTTTTCGACGACGATGCGGGCGCGTCGTTCACCGCGGTAACGCAGCTCGGCACCGAAGTGGCGGTGCTGGTGTACTTCGCGCGCGATATCGCCCGAATCGTCAAGGCATGGGTCACCGGCCTGTTCCGCGCCGCGGCCCGCGACGCCGACTACCGGCTCGGCTGGTACGTCATCATCGGCACGATTCCGATCGGTGTGTTGGGTCTGCTGTTCAAGGACGAAATCCGCACGGGCGCAAGGAATCTGTGGCTGATCGCGATCGCTTTGATCGTCGTTTTCAGCGGTGATCGCGGCGGCCGAGTACTTCGGTCGGCAGACCCGAGACGTCGAGCAGCTCGGCTGGCGCGACAGCGTGACCGTCGGCTTGGCGCAGTGTCTGGCATTGGTGCCGGGAGTGTCACGGTCCGGCGCGACGATCAGCGCGGGCCTGTTCCTCGGCCTGAACCGCGAACTGGCCGCCCGGTTCGGCTTCCTGCTGGCGATTCCCGCGGTGTTCGCGTCAGGGCTGTTCTCGCTGCCCGACGCCTTCCACCCCGTCGGTGAGGGGATGAGCGCCAGCGGCTTGCAGCTTCTGGTGGCCACGTTGATCGCCTTCGTCGTCGGCTTCGCGGCGGTGGCCTGGTTCCTGCGCTTCCTGGTGCGGCACAGCATGTACTGGTTCGTCGCGTATCGGGTCGCGCTCGGCACTGTGGTGCTGGCCCTGCTGGGCACCGGGGTGGTGGCCGCGACATGACCGTCGTCCTGCTGCGGCATGGCCGCTCGACCTCCAACACCGCCCAGACGTTGGCCGGGCGCAGCGACGGCATCGACCTCGACGAGAAGGGCCGCGAGCAGGCCGCAGGCCGCTGGTGGCGCGAATCGGGTCGCTGCCCATCCGCGCCATCGTGTGCTCGCCGCTGCTGCGCTGCCGCACGACCGTCGAACCGCTGGCCGCCGCCCTCGGGCTCGAGCCCATCGTCGACGAGCGGATCTCCGAGGTCGACTACGGCCAGTGGACGGGCCGCAAGATCGGCGACCTGGTCAAGGAGCCGTTGTGGGCGGTGGTTCAGCAGCAGCCCAGCGCCGCGGTGTTCCCCGACGGGGAAGGCCTGGCGCACGTGCAGGCCCGCGCCGTGGCGGCGGTGCGGGAGCACGACCGCACGCTGGCGGAGCAGCACGACGGCGACGTGCTGTGGCTGGCCTGCACGCACGGCGACGTGATCAAGGCGGTGGTGGCCGACGCGCTCGGCACGCATCTCGACAGCTTTCAGCGCATCACCGCCGATCCGGCGTCGATGAGTGTGATCCGTTACACATCGCTGCGCCCCTTCGTGGTTCACGTGAACCACACCGGCGACCAACTGGCTTCGGGCTTGATCGGCAAAACCGGAGAAGGCGCCGACGGCGAGTCGAAAGACGTGCCGCCGAGCGACGCGGTGGTCGGCGGCTCGACGGACTGAGCGCGGTATTTTGGAGATGCCATGTCCCGCGCAATCCACGTCTTCCGCACACCCGACCGTTTCGTGGCCGGGACCGTCGGGCAACCCGGCAACCGGACGTTCTACCTGCAAGCCGTGCATGAGAAGCGGGTGATCTCGGTTGTGCTGGAGAAGCAGCAGGTCGCGGTGCTCGCCGAGCGGATCGCAGCGCTGCTGCTGGAGATCAACCGCCGGTTCGGCACCCCGGTCCCGCCCGAAACCGACGTGGAGGATCTGAGCCCGCTGGTCACGCCCGTCGACGCCGAGTTCCGGGTCGGCACGATGGGTCTGGGCTGGGATTCCGAGGCGCAGACCGTGGTGGTCGAGCTGCTGGCGGTCTCCGAAACCGAGTTCGATGCGTCGGTCGTGCTCGACGACGCCGAGGACGGGCCCGACGCGGTGCGCGTGTTCCTCACCCCCGAGTCGCGCGCGTCAGTTCGCGACGCCGGTCCAACCGGGTCATCTCGGCGGGCCGGCCGCCGTGCCCGCTGTGCGACGAGCCCCTCGACCCGGAGGGCCACATCTGCGTGCGCACCAACGGCTATCGGCGGACGCCTGGCCGAGCCCGACGATGAACCCGACGTCCTAGCGACTGCGAGGCGTTGCGACGCGGCGAACTCACCGTCATCGGACGAATCCGGTCCGCGAGCAACGCCACGTTCCTGTGCGAGGCGCATCTCGACGAGCTGACAGTGCACTGCGTGTACAAGCCGATCGCAGGCGAGGCGCCGCTGTGGGACTTTCCCGACGGCACGCTGGCAGGCCGAGAGCGCGCCGCGTACCTGGTGTCGGCGGCGTCGGGCTGGGACATCGTGCCCTACACCATCATTCGCGACGGGCCGGCAGGCCAGGGAATGCTGCAGCTGTGGGTGGACCAGCCCGGCGACGAGGTGGGCGAGGATCCCGAGTCCGGGCCCGACCTGGTGGATCTGCTTCCCGCCGGCCACATTCCGCCCGGATTCCTGCCGGTGCTTCGCGCCTACGACTATGCGGGTGACGAGGTGACCCTGGTGCACGCCGACGATATCCGGCTGCGCCGGATGGCGGTGTTCGACGTGCTCATCAACAACGCCGACCGCAAGGGTGGCCACATCCTGTCCGCTGTCGACGGTCACGTCTACGGCGTCGATCACGGGGTCAGCATGCATGTCGAGGACAAACTGCGCACCGTGCTGTGGGGATGGTCGGGCAAGCCCGTCGACGACGAGACGCTGGAGACGGTGGCCCGGCTGCGCGACGACGTTGCGCGGCACACTCGGCGAGCAGTTGCGCGAGCACGTCACCGGCCGCGAGGTCGAGGCGCTGCGCCGCAGAGCCGTTGGGCTGCTGGACAATCCGGTGATGCCGTCACCCGACCGGCATCGGCCTATCCCGTGGCCGGCGTTCTGAGCTATAGCCGGGCCGTCGCGTTGTGCCGGTACTGCATCGCGCGGTAGGGCCAGTTGGAGCCGTCTGTGGTGTTCCAGTGGCTGACCACCAGATGCAGGTTGCGCAGCGTCGAGCCGGGAACGATGTAGCCGCCGTACAGCTGGCTCAGCGTTCCCGCCGTGCAGCCGACGGGCGGACTGCACCGGGCGCCGGCCATGCCGTGTTGCGCAACACCGTCGTCGTCGGCGCGGCGGCCATGTCGTCGGTCGGATTGTTCAGCACCTTGACCCGAATCGCTCCCGAGCTGGACTCGAAATAGCTGAATACCCAACGGTTTTCGACGCGGCGTAGGCTCATCTCGCCGACCGTTGTGCCCGCGGGCAGCAACGGCACCGGGTCGTTTCGGAACCATCCGCCGGTCCACGGATGCCATGCGGAGCGGTCAAGCAGGTCGTCGGCGCGCACCCGGTAGAGAAAGGCGTTCTCGCGACGGTTGAATGCGCTGGCGATGACGTACACCCAGCCGGTGTCCGGGTCGTGCTCCCAGGTGATCAGCTGCTGATGGCCCTCGTTGTGGGAGCCGAGCCGCCGCGCGTCCGGGCCCGGCGTCGTGCCAGGTGTCGCCGCAGTCGTCGCTGTAGTTGATCTCGGTCCACAGCACGTTGTGCAGCCCGCGGTTGACCATCGCGAACAGGTAGAGCCGGCCGTCGATCGTGATGGCGTCGGCGGGCAGCACCGTCGAGAATCCGCCGCCCTTCCACGGCGGCCCGTCGTGCGCGGTAGTCCCACAGTTGGCGCGCGTAGTCGCCGCCGACCGCGTCGTCGAACGTGATGCCGTCGTTCAGCCGCCGCAACGAGGTGTCGTGCGACCGCAGCATCACCGGGCTGCGCCAGCCGGGGCCGCCTGCGCGGCATTCGTCGAACGTGTCGCCGAAGATGAACCCGGTCCGTGCCGTCGGCCAGGGCGACCGCGATGCCGAGGTCGGTGCCGCCGACGCCGAACTTCTCCGCCGAGCTGCCGGGGCCGGTGAGGTCGGCGACTTTGACCGTCGCGCGGTGCGACCTGCGCGGTCTTGATGCCCCGATCGGTCACTGCTTCATTATTCGGCAATACTGCTGTGGTGAGCCTGACCGATGCCGCGCTGGCCGCCGAGCTGGCCCGCGACGCCGGTGAGCTGCTGCTGCAGGTGCGCGACGAGGTCGGCTTCTGGGATCCGTACGACCTCGGCGATGCCGGCGACAAGCGGGCCAACACGCTGATCCTCGACGGCTTGGCGCGCGAACGCCCCGCCGACGCCGTGCTGTCCGAGGAGGCCGTCGACGACCTGTCGCGGGTGCACGCCGACCGGGTGTGGATCGTCGACCCGCTGGACGGAACATGGGAATTCTCCACCGGCCGCAACGACTGGGCCGTGCACATCGCGCTGTGGCAGCGAGCGGAGCCGGTGGGCTGCGGGTCGGGTCGTGGCCCGACGGCGGCATCACCGACGCGGCGGTCGGCCTGCCCGCCTTCGGCGAGGTGTACCGCACCGACACCGTCACCCCTCCTGCGCCCCGCGGCGACGGCCCGATCCGGGTCACCGCCAGCGCCAGCCGTCCGCCTGCGGTGCTGTGGCGGCTGCGCGACCAGATGGACATCGAGCTCGTCCGCATCGGGTCGGCCGGTGCCAAGGCGATGGCGGTGGTGAACGGCGATGTCGACGCGTACCTGCACGCAGGCGGGCAGTGGGAATGGGATTCGGCGGCGCCCGCGGGTGTGGTGCGGGCCGCCGGGCTTCACGCCTCGCGGTTGGACGGCTCGCCGCTGATTTACAACCGTCGCGATCCGTACCTGCCCGACCTGTTGATGTGCCGCGACGGAGCTGGCCGATGAGCTACTGGCCGGAATCCGGTCGGTCGTCAGAGGCGCGGCCGACCGGCACGCCCTAGAGTCGAAGGTATGCAATCGTGGCAGGCGCCGACCGTCCCGGTACTGCCGGGCAGCGGTCCGCAGCTGCGGCTGTACGACACCGCCGACCGGCAGGTGCGGCCGGTGTCGCGCCGGCGAGACCGCCACCATGTACGTCTGCGGCATCACCCCGTACGACGCCACCCATCTCGGCCACGCCGCCACGTACCTGACGTTCGACCTCGTCCACCGGCTGTGGCTGGATGCGGGCCATCAGGTGCGACTACGTGCAGAACGTCACCGACGTCGACGATCCGCTCTTCGAGCGCGCCGCCCGCGACGGCATCGACTGGCGCGAGCTCGCCGACCGAGAGACCGCGTTGTTCTCCGAGGACATGGCGGCGCTGCGGGTCCTTCCGCCGCACGACTACGTCGCCGCCACCGAGGCCATCGGCGAGGTCGTCGAGCTCGTCGAGAAGATGCTGGCCTCCGGTGCCGCCTACGTCGTCGACGACGCCGACCATCCCGACGTCTACTACCGCGCCGACGCCACCACACAGTTCGGCTACGAGTCCGGCTACGACCGCGACACCATGCTGCGGCTGTTCGGCGAGCGCGGCGGCGACCCGGATCGAGCCGGCAAGAGCGACGAACTCGACGCGCTGCTGTGGCGGGCGGAGCGGCCCGGTGAGCCCAGCTGGCCTTCGCCGTTCGGGCCCGGCAGGCCCGGCTGGCATGTGGAGTGCGCGGCGATCGCGCTCAACCGCATCGGCACCGGCCTCGACATCCAGGGCGGCGGCAGCGACTTGATCTTCCCGCACCACGAGTTCTCCGCCGCGCACGCCGAATGCGTCACGGGGGAGCGGCGATTCGCCCGCCACTACGTGCACGCCGGGATGATCGGCTGGGACGGGCACAAGATGAGCAAGAGCCGCGGCAACCTTGTGCTGGTGTCGCGGCTGCGCGCCGACGGCGTCGACCCCGCGGCCATCCGGCTCGGGCTGCTGGCCGGGCACTACCGCGCGGACCGCTCGTGGAGCGACTCGGTGCTCGACGAGGCCGTTGCGCGGCTGCGGCGGTGGCGGGCCGCGACGACGATGCCCGCCGGGCCCGACGCAGCCGATGTGGTTGCCAGGGTGCGCCGCTACCTCGCCGACGACCTCGACACGCCGAAAGCGCTTGCTGCACTGGATGGTTGGGCCACGGACGCGCTCGAGTACGGCGGCCACGACAATGAGGCCCCGCGGACGGTGGACACCGCCGTCGATGCGTTGTTGGGTGTCAAGCTGTAGACGGCCTGTGGGTGGAGTACGTTTCCGCCCATGGGTTCTGTGAACGGCAAGGTCGTCCTGATCACGGGCGGGGCCAACGGTGTCGGCGCGGAAGTCGCCCGCCGCCTGCACGACAAGGGCGCCAAGCTGGTGCTGACCGACTTGGACGAGGGCCGGCTCAAGGAGGTCGCTGCCAGGCTGGGCGAAATCGGGTTCTCGCCGTCGTCGCCGACGTGCGTGATCTGGCGGCCATGCAGGCCGCCGCCGACGCGGGCTGTCGAGAAGTTCGGTGGCATCGACATCGTGATGGCCAACGCCGGAATCGCAACCGTCGGGACTGTGTCGAGCGTCGACCCGGCAGGCGTTCACGACGCTGATCGACGTGAATGTGGTCGGCGTGTTCAACACTGTGCGGGCGGCGCTGCCGTCGGTGATCGAGCGCCGCGGCTACGTCCTTGGTGGTTTCATCGCTGGCGGCATTCGCCCCGCCGCCGGGCTCGCCCCGTACAGCCTCGCCAAGGCGGGCGTCGAGCACTTCGCGAACGCCCTGCGGCTGGAAGTCGCCCACCACGGTGTGGCACGTCGGGTCGGCGCACATGTCGTGGATCGACACCCCGCTGGTTCAGGAGGGTAAGGCCGATTCTGACGGCCTTCAAGGACACGATCGACAGCGCGCCGTGGCCGGTCGAACAAGACCACGTCGTGGGAAAGTGTGGCGAGGCGTTCGTCAAGGGCATCGAGGGCCGCAAGCGCCAGATCAACTGCCCGGGCTGGGTCGGGGCGTTCCGATGGCTGCGTCCGTTGTTCACGACACCGATCGGCGAGAAGCAGATGTCGGCGGGCTTCCCGAACGGCTGCCGCAGATGGACGCCGAAGTCGCCGCGCTCGGCCGTTCGATGAGCGCACGCACCGACGCGCTGGAAAACCGTTGATCCGCCGCGTCGCGGCGCTCGTCGCGGTCCTGGTGTTGCTGGCCGGCTGCAGCGCGCAAGGAGGGAGAGGAGGCCGAGACGTCTGCGCCACCACCGACGGCGGCCGCCGTGACGCCGGAGCAGGCCCGTGCGATCGCGAAAGAGGCCTACATCTACGGCTTCCCGATGGTTGACAACTACCGGGTCCAGTACGCCTATTTCGTCAACAAGGAGGATCCCGAGTACAAGGGCGGCTGGAACGAGATCCACAACACCGCACGGGTGTACACGCCCGAGGACAAGGCGATCCAGACGCCGAACTCCGACACCCCGTACTCCGCGGTCGGCGCGGACCTTCGTGCCGAGCCGCTGGTGCTGACCGTCCCGCCGATCGAGCAGGACCGCTACTACTCACTGCAGTTCGTCGACGGCGTACACCTACAACTTCGCACTACGTCGGCAGCCGCACCACCGGCAACGGCGGCGGCAAGTATCTGCTGGCGGGCCCGAATTGGAAGGGCGACAAGCCCGAAGGCGTCAACGACGTCATCCGGTCCGACACCGAGCTGGCTTTCGTGCTGTACCGGACACAGCTGTTCGGCCCGACCGACATCGACAAGGTCAAGAAGATCCAGGCGGGCTATCAGGTCACGCCGCTGTCGGTGTTCCTGAACCAGCCGCCACCGGCGCCGGCTCCTGCCATCGACTTCGTGCCGCCGCTGACGCCGGACCAGCAGAAGACCTCGCCGCAGTTCTTCGAGATCCTCAACTTCGCGATGCGGTTCGCGCCCACGCTGCCCGACGAGAAGGAGCTTCGCGAGAAGTTCGCGACGATCGGCATCGGACCCGACGGCGACTTCGACGCCGACAAGCTCAGCCCCGAGATGCGCAAGGCGATCGAGGACGGGATGGCCGACGCGTGGGCGGAATTCGACACCTTCAAGAAGGACAAGGTCGACACCGATCAGGTCAGCGCTGCCGATTTCTTCGGCACGGCGGCGGACCTGAAGGGCAACTACCTCTACCGAATGGCCGGTGCGGTGCTCGGCATCTACGGCAACACCGCGGCGGAGGCGCTGTACCCGGCCTCGTTCAACGACTCCGCCGGTGCACCGCTGACCGGGGCCAACAACTACACCTACCGGTTCGCCAAGGATCAGCTGCCGCCAGTCAACGCGTTCTGGTCGCTGACGATGTACGAGTTGCCGCAGAGCCTGCTGGTCGCCAACCCGATCAACAGGTATCTGATCAACTCGGCGATGCTGGAGAGCCTGGTGCCGGACCAGGACGGCGGATACACGCTCTATCTGCAGAACTCGTCGCCCGGGGACAAGGCATCCAACTGGCTGCCCGCGCCCGAGGGGCCGTTCGTGGTGGTACTGCGGCTGTACTGGCCGAAACCCGACGCGCTCAACGGCACCTGGAAGGCGCCGAAGCCCGAGAAGGTCTAGCC
>CAVTHR010000023.1:0-98136 GCA_963734385.1 uncultured Actinomycetota bacterium
CAGTGCGCGCAGGTGCCGACGATCTCGACGACGGAGAGGTTTGGCGCGAATCCGGATGCCACGCCGCCGCGTAGAGGCTTTGCGCCACGAGCCGCGAAACTTCGCCGGAGCCCGAAACCGCGTCGATCGCGGTAGGAACGCCCGCCCATCGGGTCTCGTCATCGTCGTGCGCGCAAGCGAGGAAGGCAGCTTCAGCTTCTCGATCCATGAGACGAGGCCGTTGTCCATCAAGAAGATGCAGCACGCGGTACGACCGTGATTCGCGCCCGGCGCGGCGTGGAGAGCACGCAGCCCGTCGATCACCTTCATCAGCGCCAAGCAGCAGATCGCTCGACAGCAGCGCCTGCGGCGCGTCGCGCCAGATCAGGGTGAGTTTCTGCGTCCGCCGCGTGCGGACCCGCTTCGGCGTGCGCCATCGCTTCCGCCAGTGCAGCAGCCGTGGTCGTCGTCGGGCGCGGGAAGCATCGGCTTCTCAGGGTCATTATCAGCTTTTTGTAGAGGTTTGAACGCCGATCCCGAAGCCACTGCCACACGTTCCGCCCCATGTGCTGAGAAGCGGATCTCGCCATCTTCGGTTAAACCGCCATGCGGGAGCCGTCAGCAAGTTTTTCTATATCGCACAGGCTTATAGAAGCGGGCCCGATGCGCCGGTTCCCATCAATATGAAGCTGCCTGTTTACGCTGGGCGAGGTGCAGGCGGTTGGTGCGCGCCTATGCCGACCAGCAGGCGGCGCGCTTACGGCATCACCCGCGCGCGATAGACAGTGCTGGCCAGGTCAGCGAACCAAGAAGGCCTGAAGCAGTCAAAACTGGCCAAAAACTGATCGATAAGACCAATCAGGCTGACACGGCTGATCAACAACTTTGCGACAATGGCCTGGATCGAAGCGCGCCCGGCGACAAAAGTTCGCCCGTTGCGTCCGACGGCTCTCTGTGCGCAAGGCCGCACGTCCCCTGCTCAGCAGCTTAGCCAGCTTCGCTGAGAGCTGACAGCAACAGCGCTTTGACGGCGTCGATCCTGCCGATGCCACCCGCCTGCTTGGCCCGAGTTTGACCTAAATCTCAAGGAAGCATCCGCGACACAATCCAGGCGTCCGAGCGAATCGAGACCTTTACGCGGAGAGGCCGCGTTATGGTTGGCCCGTGCTTAAATTCCCGCCCCGCAGAAAAGCGGTCCGGCGGCCGACCGACGTCGCGGGCAAAAGTCGCCGGCGGACCGCGTTCAGCATTTTGATGAGCCGCCAGTGCGCCGCTCCCGCCGCTTCCTGCTGCTGATCGTACTCCCGCTCCGTCGCGCTGATCGAGCAGTATGACGTTTCTCTGTTCAATGGCATCATTACATGACCACCGAACAACGCCTATGTCGACGTGGCGAAGGGTCTCGTAGCGCGCGACGTCTCCGGCGCAGATCGAGAAGATCATCGTGAAGGAGGCCAGAGGTCAGACCGGGCGAGAACGGCGTGCTGCTCGAGATCGATCCGGTGCCGTTCCGCCTCGCCGTGGCGCAGGCCGAGGCCAGCCTAGCGCAAGCCAAGGTCACCTACGACGATCTCATCGCCGACTTCCGGATCTATGGCAGATGAGCGAGCTTCGCAGCAGGGCATGGACCTGAAGCAGCGCGACGTGGAGCGCAAGTCGGCGCTGGTGACGAACGATTTCGGCTCGCAGCTCGACCTCGACGATGCTTCCACCGCGCTCGTCACCGCAGCGCCCGGTTCCAGTTGCTGCAGCAGAAGATCGCGACCGCCAAAGCGCAACGGGTCGGTAATCCCGAGCTGCCGCTCGACGAATTCCCGCCCTATGCCCAGGCGAAGGCGGCGCTCGACCAGGCCCAGCGCAATCTCGACCACACCGTGATGCGCGCGCCGATGGCAGGTATCGCCACGCAGGTCGAACAGATTCAGCTCGGCCGCTTCGTGATGGCAGGCGCGCCGGTGTTCAGCATCATCGACACCTCGAACCCATGGGTCGACGCCAATCCGAAGGAATCCGATTTCACCTATGTCGCGGTCGGCCAGTCCGTCACGCTCGAGGTCGATGCGTTTCCCAATCATTCGTTCAAGGGCACGGTCGGCTCGCTCTCGCCCGGCACCGGCGCGCAATTCGCGATCCTGCCGCCGCAGAACGCCTCGGGCAATTTCGTCAAGGTGGTGCAGCCCGTGCCGGTGCGGATCTATTTCGACAAGAACGACAAGTTCGTCCGCAAGCTGAAGGCCGGCATGAGCGTCTACGCCACGATCGACACCGACCATCGCCGCTCGCTGTCCGCCCTGCTCGGCCTGTCGCCGGCGGTCGCCAACCAGGACCACGAATAACGCCATGACGACGGGCGCACCATCGGCTGCCGTTCCCGGCCTGCGCCGGAACATGGTGACGATCTGCGCCATAACGCCGACGATCATGCAGGCGCTGGACACCACCATCGCCAACGTCGCGCTGCCCACATGCAGGGCACGCTGTCGGCCTCGCAGGACCAGATCAACTGGGTGCTGACCTCCTATATCGTCGCCGCCGCGATCATGACCGCGCCGGTGGGCTGGATCGCCAACCGCTTCGGCCGCAAGCGCATCTTCATCATCTGCTCGGCCGGCTTCACCATTGCTTCCGTGATGTGCGGGCTGGCGCAGGACATCGGCCAGATGGTGCTGTTCCGCCTGCTGCAGGGCGTATTCGGCGCGGCGCTGGTGCCGCTGTCGCAGGCGGTGATGCTCGACTCCTACGCGCTGCATGAGCGCGCGAAAGCGATGGCGATCTGGGGCATGGGCGTGATGATGGGGCCGATCATGGGCCCGTCGCTGGGCGCCTGGCTGACCGAGACCTATTCCTGGCACTGGGTGTTCTTCGTCAACCTGCCGTTCGGCATTTTTACCGTGCTCGGCCTCATGATCTTCATGGACGAGACCAAGAAGGACCTCGAGCTGCGCTTCGACTGGTTCGGCTTCACCGCGCTCGCCATCGCGATCGGCGCGCTGCAGCTCGCGCTCGACCGCGGCGAGCAGCTCGGCTGGCTGGAATCCAACGAGATCATCGCCGAGTTCATCGTATGGCGATCGGCTTCTATTATTTCCTGGCGCATTCGCTGACCAGGAGCATCCGTTCATCCAGTTCGCGCTGTTCAAGGACAAGAATTTCGTCGGCGGCTGCGTGTTCATGGCCGTGATGGGGCTGGTGCTGTTCTCGACCATGGCGCTGTCGTCACCCTTCCTGCAGAACGTGATCGGCTATCCCATCATCACCGCCGGGCTTCTGTTGGCGACCCGGGGCTGCGGCACGTTCGTGGCGATGATGCTGGTCGGCCGCCTGATGCGCCATATCGAGCGCGGACGCTGATCATCTCGGGCCTCAGCCTGACCGCGGCTTCGCTGTTCTACATGACCGGCTGGACCGACCAGACCGGCGTAACCGAAATCGTCGTCGTCAGCGTGGTCCAGGGCTTTGGCTTCGGCCTGGTGTTCGTGCCGCTCTCCACGGTGGCGTTCCTGACGCTGCCCAATCATCTGCGCACCGACGGCACCTCGATGCTGACCTTGATGCGCAATGTCGCAAGCTCGGTCGGGATTTCGCTCGTGATCGCGCAACTGACGCAAGGTTCGCGCTACAACTATGCGATCCTGTCGGAGCACATCAATCCGTTCAATCATGCCCTGCAGATGCCCGCGGTGCGCGGCATGATCGACCTCGCCACCGACAGGGCCGCGCCATGGCCGACATGATGGTCAAGGCGCAGGCGCAGATCATCGCGTTCTCGCACGACTACCAGATAGTGATGATCTTCACCGCCTGCGCCATACCGCTTGCGATCATGATCGGCTCGAGCAGGCGACGCTGCGCGAGCAGTCGGTCGCGCCGGATCATGCGGTGATCGAGTGAGAATTTCCTCGCTTCCGGACTCGTTTGTTCTGCTCCATCAGTTCCTTGCTCAAGCAACGTCCGCCACGCCTCCGAATAGTGGCGCTCTTCTCCGGGCAGACCGCATAGGCTTCATAGAGCCCGTCCACGGTTTATGTGTCCCGCGGCCTTGATCACGTCGATGAATTCGCCCCAGGCACCACCGGGGCCTTTCGTAGCCGCCGTTGATAGATCGTCTCGACGATCTTCATCGCGGCCCGCTGCCTAGACTTCACGCCTATTGACCGGTGCGACTGAAGTCGCGACCGGCAGGCATATCTCGAAGTCAAAGACCTCGCCGGGATTCCGAACATGGTGGGTGAACCACGGGCCCGTGACCGCAACGTTCTGCGCGGCGACGGCCGCCTTCGATTCGGCAAGGCCGGGCCCATGACCTTGCGAATGTCTTCGCGCATAAACCATGATCGAAGGATCGATGCCGTGAGCTGGTGGCGTGGTTTTGATGATACGGAAGCGGTTCAATCACGCTTAAACGGCTGAAATCGTTTTCTCTCCGTTTTGGCGCGCGGCCCATGCTTCGGGGTTGAGCGCTGCGGACGTTGAGTGTGGTCTCGAGCCGGACGTAGTTCGCTTCCATGCCGTGCTCCATGCCGGTCGACAGCATGGCGGCCCGCGTCGCGCATCGGGCAAGGTCATCCGCATGGTCAAATGTTCCGGTCCCATCCGGCGCGAAGGTCGTTTCAACATGGTTGTCCGGCGTCGCATCGGGCATGCTGCATCCGCTCGACATGAACGAGCCGGCTGAATGGCACCAGTTCGAGATACTCGCCGTCACATAAAATTTACGCCTTCGCCGTTCGTCCACTCGTAGCGGATCTTGCCGCCCGGGCGCGCCTCGTTGATGCGACCGGCATCGTCCAGCCGTCCGGACCGAGCAGCCACTTCTGGATCAGCGCCGGTTCGGTGTGCGGCGATACACCGCCTCCGGCGCGGCGGCGAAGTGCCTGGTAACGACGACATGGGTGTCGCCTTCGGTCTTCAGCGTCATCTTGGTCATCGGGCTTGCCTTTCACTGTTCGGTTTTCATGGCGGCCAGAACGTCGTCGAGCCGGTTGTAATTTGCGGACAGGGCTTGCCGGAGCATCGCCAGCCATTGGTCGATCTCGTTGACGGCTGCCGGCGCCAGCCGGCACGGCCGCTTCGTGCCTTCGACGCGACGGAGATCAGCCCTGCGCCCTCGAGCACCTTGAGATGGCGGGAAATGGCGGGCTGCGTCATCTCGAACGGCTCGACCAGTTCCATGACGGTGGCTTCGCCCAGCGCGAGACGCGCCAGAATCCCCCGGCGTGTCGGGTCGGCCAGCGCGGAAAAGGCGGCATCGAGGTTTGGCATCATATATCTCAAATCAGTTATATAACTAATTTATTATATAACCGAGATGGCGATTGTGACCCTACTATTGACAATCGGTCAACACATGTCCAGACTTCAGTCACACACGGCACGCCGGGGTCCGCTGAACGTTAACGTCTGGCGCCATCGAACGGTGTGGTTGTCACTCGACGGAGAAGGCCCTTGGCAGTCGCCACAGCAAACAATCTTCGGTCGATCCAGCCGGGGCCGGTTAGCGGCAACGGCTACTACGCTCCCCGGCTGCGGGCGGCGATTGTGGGCACCGGCGGGATTTCCCGCATTCACGGCTGGCGTCTACAGGACCTCGGTTCGACCGTCGTCGGTGTATGCGGGCGCGACATCGCCAAGGCCCGTTCGGTTGCGAACGAATTCCGTCCCGTCGGCGACGAGTCGACTTCACGCGCGTGGGTGCTTTCGACGACCTCGGCGCCATGCTCGACCAGACCAAGCCTGACGTGCTGCACGTCTGCAGCCCGCACGGATTGCACGCGGCGCACGCCATCGAAGCGGTCAAGCCGCGGAATCCATGTCATCATCGAAAAGCCGATGGCGACCGCCGAGGCCGACGCGCGCGCGCTGATCGCCGCCGCGGAGGCACGCCGGCGTCGCATGCCGCGGTCTGTCTGACCAAGCGGTCGTACCCGATGGTCGCCGAATGCGCGCACGAATTCTGGCCGGCGAACTCGGTCAGGTCAACGCCATTCGCGGCGGATTCCTGTCCTGGGACTCCAATCACGACAACTGGGGGTGGGGATTCGACGCCGAAGATTGCCGGAACCTCCTACGCCACAGCTGATCTCGGCGTGCATTGGCTGGACCTTGCCGAGCATGTCACCGGCCGACGAATCACCGAGGTCGATGCACGGTTCTCCACGTTGCGGCCCGCCCGGTATCGCAACGGTCGAGCCGGTCAAGGTCGAAGCCGAGGACTACGTGCGGATCTTCCTGGAATTCACCGGCGGCGCGGTCGGTTCTGCGACGTTCTCCGGCGTCACAGCCGGCGAACCGAATGGTTGCTCGATCGACGTCGACGGCACCGACGGCGGCTTCCATTGGAAGGTCGATCGGCCCAACGAAATCATCCATCGTCGGGCCGACGGATCGGTGGTAACCATCATCCGGAACCCAGATGCCATGGCCGCGTCCGCCGCCCGCTTGTCGTTCTCGCCTGCAGGTCACGCCGAGGGCTTCGGCGACGCATTCCGGAATCTGTTCCGCGACGTCTACTCGGCGATCGGTGGAGCCGACGTCTGCTATCCGACTCTCGCCGACGGGTATCGCATGGTTGCCATCGTCAAGGCAATCCAAACGAGTGCACGGACCCGAAGGGCGGTCAGCATTGACTAGTTTCCCGGTGGACGAACTCCTCGGCGAAGCCCGCGGACGAGTACGAGCGAGCGTGCGAATGCGATCGAATTGCGCGGCGTGGGAAAGGCTTACGGCGACGCGGTGGCGTTGCACCCCGTCGATCTGGATATCCGGGACGGCGAGTTCTTCTGCCTGCTCGGGCCGTCGGGTTGCGGGAAGACGACAACGCTGAACATCATCGGCGGCTTCGTCCAGCCGTCCGTCAGGCGTGGTGCGGATCGCCGGCGACGACATGACCAAACGTCCGCCCAACCGGCGCCCGGTCAACACGGTCTTCCAGTCCTACGCGTTGTTCCCGCATCTGAATGTCATCGAGAACGTGTCCTTCGGGCTGCGGATGGCCCGGGTGCCCAAGAACGAACAGCGCGACCGGGCACGGGAAGCCCTGGACCTGGTCGGCCTGGGAACGTTCGCCGAGCGTCCGGTCAGCCAGCTCTCCGGCGGCCAGGCTCAACGCGTCGCGATCGCTCGCGCGCTGGTCAACAAGCCCAGCGTGCTGCTGCTCGATGAACCGCTCGGTGCCCTGGATCTGAAACTGCGCAAGCGGCTGCAGACCGAGCTCTCACTGATCCAGCGCCACGTCGGTACGACGTTCGTGTTCGTCACGCATGACCAGGAAGAGGCGATGGCCCTCGCCGACCGCATCGTGATCCTCAACGAAGGCCGCATCGAGCAGATCGGAACTCCGGAGGAGATCTACCGCAGGCCTGCCAGCCTGTTCGCCGCCGACTTCATCGGCGAATCGAACATCTTGCGCGGCAAGAAGGACGGCGACACCTTCGTACTGGAAAGCGGTGCCAGGGTGCCGATCTCAGCGCAGGCGCCCGACGCCGTCACCTCGCTGGTGATCCGGCCGGAGGCCCTGCGGATCGGCAAGGACGGATTCATCGGCGCACAAGTACTTTCGCGTGGATACCTCGGATCAATCACCCGCATGGTGCTGCAGCTGGAGAATTCGGAAATGCAAGTGGTGTCGTCGTTGAATGACGACGACATACAGAATCTCGCCGAAATCGGCCTGGAGACCGGTGAATTCGTGAAGCTGTCCTGGTCGCCGGAAGCAGCCCATCCTCTGTAGAGGCCCACTGAGAGTCAGGAAGTCGCAATGTCCGGAATCACTGAGTATCAAGCTAGACCGCCGCTCGTTCGTCCGGGGAGCGCTGATGTTGGGTGCGGCAAGCCCGTTGCTGTTGTCCGCGTGCTCGTCCGAGAGCGATACCTCGGCGGCGGTGGCGTCTGGCGGTGGTGGGAACGTCAACTGGCTGACCTGGTCGGATCACTACTCCCAGGACCAGCTCGCCAAGGTCGCCGACACTACCAAGATCACCGGGCAGCCAAAGCTGTTCTCCGACAACGCCGATGCCTTGCTTCAGCTCAAGCAGACCGGATCGCAGTTCGACATGGTCTCGGGCGACGCGCTGTGGGTGAAGAAGTACATGGAAGAGGGTCTCATCGAGCCGTTCGACCTGGCTTCGATCTCGTCGAGCTCCCAGCTGTACTCGATGGCCACGAAGTTCGAGTTCCTCAACGATCCGAAGGGCGCGCTCGGATACCCGTTCTCGTGGTCGACCGTGCAGATCTACTACAACCCCGACAAGGTCAAGACGCCGCCGACGTCATGGGAGTCGCTGACCGACCCGACGTACAAGGGCCTGATCGTCGCGGAGAACATCCCGACCGACCTGATGGCGATCGCCGGAATCGCGACCGGTTCCAAGGGATCGCCCTACGCGCAGACGCCCGACCAGATCTCGTCATCCGTCCAACTTCCTGAACGCGCTCAAGCCGAACATGGTGAAGCTCGCGTCGCAGAACAACGAGATCGTGACGATGATGGCCAGCGGGGAAGCCGCGATCGGCATCTCCAACCTCGGCACCGACGTGCGCGTCAAGGATGCCGGCGGCCCGGAGCTCAAGTCGGCGTACCCGCCGGAGGGCACGATCGGCTTCATCGACTCGGAGATGATCATCGCCAAGGGCACGAACAAGGCGCTGGTCAAGCCGTTCCTGGATGCGATGCAGCAGTCCGAGTGGATCGTCGCGAATTTCACCACCAACTGGCGCCCGCTGTTCAACGAGAAGGCGGCGAAGGCCCTGACGGCCGATCCGAAGACCGCCGACAACGCCAAGCGGCTCTTCATGGACAATCCGGACAAGGCGCTGCCGATGACCCTCAAGGGCCCGGCCCAGGATCAGCAGGCCTACACCGAGGCGTTCAACAAGGTCTTCGGGGCGTGAGATGACCGTTGCCTCCTATCGCCCGCGATGCGGGCGGGGGGCCGGGTGAGACAGAACCTCGACGTGCTGACGTCAAGAAGGAACGCCGCGATTGGCGTCAGTTCGTCGGGTTCGCCCCGGCCGCAATCCTTTTCGGGGTGTTCTTCATCGCTCCGTTGTGCCTGATCGTCGTCTACTCGTTCTGGATCACCAAGAACTACGAGTTGGTCCCGGACTTCACCACGGACAACTACAAGACGATCCTGACGACGAGCACCTACGTGAGGACGTTCGGCAAGACGGTGCTGATGGCGTTCCTGGCCACGCTCACCGCGCTGGCATTGGCCTTCCCGTTCTGCTACTGGCTGGTGCGCTATGTCCCGAAGAGGCTGCAGCGGGTGGGGCTGCTTCTGGTGATTCTGCCGTTCTGGACCAGCTATCTGCTGCGGGTCTACGCGTGGGTGGCGATCCTCGGCGACAACGGTGCGATCAACTCGATGCTCAAGGCGCTGGGCCTGACCGACGCTCCGATCCGGCTGTTCCTGTACGACAACCCCGGCGTGTTCATCGTCTTGGTCTACCTGTACTTCCCGTTCGCGGCGCTCACGCTGTACGCATCGCTGGAGAGATTCGACTGGCGGCTGCTGCACGCGGCCGTCGACCTGGGTGCCACGCCGATGCGCGCGATCGCCAACACGCTTCTTCCGCAGATGCGGCTGGCGTTGGTGACGGCCGGAATCTTCGTGTTCATCCCGATTCTCGGTGAGTACCTCGCGCCGGCGGCGATCGGCGGTACGAACGGCGTGATGATGGGCAACCTGGTCGCGAACTTCTTCTCCGGCTACCTGCTTCCGCTGGGATCGGCGGCCAGCGTGTTGATCGCGCTGGTGATCATCATCGTGCTGATCGTGTTCCGGCGCAGCCTGGACACCAAGGAAATCTATGTCTGACGATCTGCAGGCCGTGAATCCGCGGGCCCGGCTGTTCCGAATCATCTTGTCGTTCTACGGCGTCGGAATCTACATCTTCCTGTTCGCGCCGATAGCCGTGATGATCCTGTTGTCGTTCAACTCCTCCAGGGTCGTCGGGTTCCCGATGGCGGGCTTCACCACCGACTGGTATGCCAGGCTGTCGCACGACACCGTCATTCTCAATGCGCTCGAGAAGTCCTTGATCGTCGCCTTCTGGGTGACCGTGCTGTCGACGCTCATCGGGACCACGGCGGCCTTCCCGCTGGTGCGTGCCAACATCAAGAACCGCGGCGGGGTAAGGGTTTTCATCACCCTGCCGATCATGATGCCGGGCCTGCTCATCGGCGTGGCCATCCTGGTGCTGGCGACCAATGTGCTGCACATCCAGCCGTCGCTGTATACCGCGATCATCGGACAGACAGTGCTGGCGACACCGTTCGTCATCCTGGTGGTGTCCGCCCGGCTGGAGGCGCTGGACCGCAATCTCGAGCGCGCCGCCGCCGACCTCGGTGCCGGACCGCTGCAGCGACTCCTGTTCGTGGTACTGCCGCTGATCTATCCCGGCATCATCGCGGGTGCGCTGATCGCGCTCACGCTCTCGTTGGACGAGTTCATCGTCACCAACTTCATCATCGGCGCGGATCAGACGCTGCCGATCTACATCTACAACCAGCTGAAGTTCGGCATCACGCCGGAGGTCAACGCCCTGGCGACGATGATGCTGCTCGGCACGCTGGCCGTGGCCGGCGTGACATTCGGGGCGCTGCGCCTGGTCAAGGTGCTGGCCTCGGTCACCAAGAAAACCAACCGATTGGAAGAACCTGCTCGTGCAGAAGTGTGACGTTTCGGTAGTGCTCGAGGCCTTCCTCGACTGTTCCCTCGAGGAGACGCTGACCTGGCTCAGTACCGAGGTGCCAGAGGTCACCGCCATCGAGGTCGGTGCCGGTGGCTACGCCCCGCACCCGCATCTGGACCCCGATGAGCTGCTCGCCGATGCGTCGGCCCGACAGGCGTGGCTGGGCGCACTCGACGACCACGGCATCAAGCTGGACGCGTTGAACGTGTGGGGCAACCCGCTGCACCCCGACAAGGCGATCGCCGACGATCACGACGCGGCGCTGCGCCGTGCGGTGCGGTTGGCGGGTGAGCTCGGTACCGACACGATCGTGGCGATGTCGGGTGCTGCCGCGGGTGCCGTCAGGCGACAGTGCCGCGGTGTTCGGCGCCGGGGGCTGGCTGCCCTATCTGGAGGGCGTGCACGACCGGCAGTGGGAGGAGTCGGTCGTCCCGTACTGGTCGGAGCTCTCGGAGTTCGCGGCCAAGGAGAACCCCGACGTCAAGATCTGCATCGAGCTACACCCAGGCACCACCGTCTACAACGTGGAGACCTTCGAGAAGTTCATCACGTCTGGGTGAGAACCTTTACGCCAACCTCGATCCCAGCCACTTCTTCTGGATGCAGATGGACGCCGACCGGGTCGTCGAGCGGATCATGCCGCGCATCGGCCACGTACACGCCAAGGACGTGACCTTCAACGAGGATGCCCTCGGTCTCAACGGCCTGCTCGACCACCGGTGGCCCGCCAACCGGAGAAGATGCCGTGGAACTTCTCGGTTCCCGGCCACGGCAAGGACGCCGCTTGGTGGCGCCAGTTCATCGCCCGCTTCGACGGCTCGGCGGTCCAGGCGTTCTCGATCGAGCACGAGGACCCGTTCGTCGACTCGAAGACCGGGGTCAAGGAGAGCGCGGTGCTGATCAAGTCCGCGCTGACAGGAGGCAATACCCAATGACAGACCGACTCAAGGTAGGTGTCGTCGGTGCCGGCGTGATCGCGCAGGTCATGCATCTGAATTATCTGCGTGAATTGTCCGATCGCTTCGAAATCGTTGCACTGTGCGATATCTCGGATGAGAACGCCGCCAACAACGCGGAGCGGTACAACATCGCCAAGACGTTCACTGACTGGCGGAAAATGCTTGAAGACGCCGACATCGACGCCGTCTTCATTCTGACCTCGGGCAGTCATGCGCCGATCGCCATCGCGGCGGCGAAAGCGGGCAAGCACGTCTTGGTGGAGAAGCCGATGTGCTTCTCCGTCGCCGAAGGCTCTGGAGATGAAGGCCGCCGCCGACGAGGCGGGGGTGACGTTGATGGTCGCGTACCCCAAGCGTTACGACCCGGCATACGAGCGCTTTCGCGAGGTCGCGGTGAATGTCGCTGAGCCACGGCTCATGCGGGTCACCACGTTCGAGTCGCCGTTCCTTCCCTACATCGGCCACTACGCGCTGGCGCCCGTCGCGCCGATCCCGAAGGATGCGATCGCGACCTTCACCGCGGAGACCCAGGCCAGCATCATCCGCGCAATCGGCGAGGCGAACCCGTTCCTGCGCGAGGAATATCACCTGGTTCTGCTGGACACACTTGTCCACGAGCTCAACACCGTCCGTGGCGTCCTCGGTGAGCCGACGAGCCTGGAGTATGTGGACATGCAGAGCGGTCAATTGACCGTCATCCTCAAGTTCGGCGAACTGTCGGTGGCGATCCACTGGATGGATCTGCCCGGGATCACCCGCTACGAAATGGAATTCGCGCTGTACGGCCCGCAGCAGCGCGTGACCTTGAGCTTTCCGTCGCCGTTCCTGCGCAGCGCGCCCGCGACCGTCGAGATCATCGAGGGTGAAGAAGGTACCACAAAGTCACGCAGTATCAGCGAGATCACCTCGTATGAAAGCGCTTTCAAGCTCGAGCTGGAAGCCTTCCACCACTGCGTCGTGACCGGCGATGCGCCTGCCACGAGCGCCGAAGACGCCATTCACGACCTCGCGCTGTGCGAGGCCATCATCCGATTCGTTCAAGACCGGCGACCGATCACGGACCCGAGCGCGATCACCGCGCTGGCGTCTGCCAACTAGAAGGAACACGAAATATGAGCAACGACAACGGAATCATCGTCGCCAACGCGCCCGTCAGCTATGGCGCCTTCGAGGTGACCATCGGATTCGACCCGAATGTCCCCGACGGTGACGACATCATGGACCAGGTCAGCGCCGCCGGCTACGCGGGCATCGACCTCGGCCCGGTCGGCTACCTGGGCACTACCGATGATCTGGGCGCCAAGCTTGCCAAGCGTGGACTCGGCCTGGCGGGTGCCTACCTGGAACTGCCGTACGCGGACCCGGAAATGCTGGAGAAGACGCTTCCCGAACTCGACGCGATGCTCGACATCTTCGACTCGATCAAGTCGCTGGGGCTCGGCCCCGACCCACGTCCGACGCTCGCGGACCTGGGTGTCGGCGACGGCGCCGACTTCCGCCGCAACAACCCGGGTTCGGGGGCGCGGAACCCTGCGAGCGGATACACGGACGAGCAGTGGGCGGCCTTCGCAAAGGGGATGGCCGTCGTGGTCGATCGGTGCCGCTCGCGTGGCTATCAGCCGGTGTTCCACAACGAGACGGGCACCTTCGTCGAGGCGCCTGCCGAGGTCGGCAAAATGCTGGAAGTCTCCGAGATCGGGCTGTGCATGGATGCGGGCCATTTCCTTCTCGGCGGCGGCGATCCCGTTGAGTACGTGAAGAAATGGGGCGACCGGATCGACCACGTTCACATCAAGACCGCGGACCTGCCGCGGTTCCAGCAGGTTGTCGACGAGGGCTTGCCGACCAACGCGATCTGGGAGCGTGAGGTTTTTCCGAAGCTGGGTGAAGGCGCGCTCGACGTGGATGCGTTCTTGGCTTCTCTGCGCGAGATCGACTATGCCGGTTGGCTCGTCGTCGAGCAGGACATCTTCCCGACCACAGCGGAGGCCTTCGCCCGCGCAGCCGCCGACCAACGGGCCAACCGTGAATTCCTGAAGGCGCGTGGCCTGTGAGCGCACCCTTCCGGTTCGGCCTGATCGGCGGCGGCCGGATGGGCCGCACCCACCTGCGGGGCCTGAAAGACTCGACGGAAGTGACGATCGTCGCAGTCACCGAGCCAGTGGAGGCCGCGGCGGCGAAGCTTCGGGAGCAGGGGCTTGCGGTGTATCCGACGGCCGAGGAGATGTTCGCCGATTCGGATCTGGACGGCGTTCTGATCGCTGTGCCGACACCTCAGCACATCGACACGACCCGCAGGGCGCTCGAAGCCGGCATTCCGGTGTTGTGCGAGAAGCCGTTCGGTCTTGTGCCGGGCGAGGCGCGGGAGATGGGCAAACTCGCGGGCGAAAAGGGACTCGCCCTGCAAATCGCGTACTGGCGGCGATTCGTGCCGCAGCTGTCGGTCCTGCGCAGCGATCTGGTCGACGGTAAGTACGGCGCCGTCCATTTCCTGGTGTGCTCCCAGTGGGACGAGGCTCCACCTCCCTTGAGCTTCCGGCACGACAGCGGCGGCATCTTCATCGACATGGGTGTCCACGAAATCGACCAAACGCTCTGGCTGCTCGGCCAGGATTTCACCGAAGTCACTACGCAGGCGTTCCCGACCACCGAAGACCCGGGCGCCCAGAACGACGTTGACAGCGTGCAGGCGCTGGTGATGCTCTCGGGCGGCACGTCTACGGTGATATCGCTCGGCCGGTTCTACGAAGGCGGTGACATTGTCTCCGTTGAGCTTTACGGATCCAAGAGTCACACCCGTTTCGACGTGGTCTCGCCGGAGACCGGCGAGGGACCGCAGTTGCACGCATTGAAGCTGCAAGCGGAGGCGTTCGCCAGGCACGCGCGCGGAGCTTCGCAGGAGGGCACGACGGCCGAGGAGGCTGCCCGAGTGCTCGAAATGGCGCACGGCCTGACCGAAGCCGCAGGCATCGCCGTGCTCGGGGCGGCGACCGGTTAGCCGTGCTGGTCAGCGGGGGTGCGTCAAGCCAGAAGGGCTAGGGAATATGCCCGTCGCAGCTTGCCCGACGGTGTCTTCGGGATAACGCCGGGCGCGAGCACCGCGACGTTGCGCGGACGCATGTCGACGTCGGCGACCACTTCGTGCGCCACCTCGCGTTTGATACGCCGGACCGCGGCGGTGTCCTGGTAGGCGTTGGATTCCACGGCCACTGCGAACGATTCCCGCGACCGGCCCGCGTCGAGGCGGACGGCGACTGCGCAGCCTGGTCGCACGCCTTCCACGCGGCCTGCGGCCCGTTCGATGTCGGTCGGATAGATGCTGCGGCCGGCCATGATGATGACGTCCTTGACCCGTCCGCACACGACGACGTGGCCTTTCTCGGTCAGGTAGCCCAGGTCGCCGGTGTCGTACCAGCCCTGCGCGTCTTGGGTGGGGATGACTCCGTTGTTGGTGATGTAGCCGCGGGTCACCGGATCGCCGCGCACCTCGATCACGCCGATGGCACGTGGGGGCATCACGTCGCCCAACTCGTCGATGACGCGTGCCTCGAGTCCGGTAAGGAGCGGCCCGAGCGTGGTCAGCCGAGTGGTCTTGCCGGAGCATGCAGGCACCGCGAGGTGCAGCGTGGCCAGCAGGTCGGCGTCGACCTCATCGACGACAAGCCCTTGGCCGCATTCGGA
This sequence comes from uncultured Actinomycetota bacterium, assembly GCA_963734385.1. Classification (GTDB taxonomy): domain Bacteria; phylum Actinomycetota; class Actinomycetes; order Mycobacteriales; family Mycobacteriaceae; genus Mycobacterium. The sequence goes on from CAVTHR010000023.1 coordinate 15,315, forward strand.
GAACGACACCGCCACCGTTGTCTCGGCCATGCCGTAGGCAGGCAGGATCGCCTCGGGCCTCAGGCCGAACGGCTTGCCCGCATCGATGAGATCCTCTACGTCGGCGGGTTCCACCTGTTCGGCGCCCGACAGTGCCCAGCGCAGAGAGGACAGGTCGAACTGGCCGGGCTGTGCTTGTCTTCGCAGTCGCTTGGCGAGCAGCGCGTAGGCGAAGTTGGGCGCCGCGGTCATGGTGCCCTTGTACTTGTCGATGAGCTTCGCCCACAGCAGCGCGTCGCGAAGGAAGTCCATCGGGGTTACCTTCACCAGCTCTGCGCCGAAATACATTGGGACGGTGAGAAATCCCGTCATCCCCATGTCGTGAAACAGCGGCAGCCAACTGACGATCACGTCGGTGTCCATGTCGAACTCGGCGCCGACGAACATCGCCTCAGCGTTCGAGACGAGGTTGCGATGGGTGATCTGCACGGCCTTCGGACAACCGGTTGATCCCGATGTGAGCTGCAGCAGCGCCAGGTCGTCTTCATCGGTGTCGACCGGGTCGGCCGGGTCGGACGCGAGCAGTTGTTCGATCGTCACCACATTGAGGCCACGCTCGCGCCAGTACCGGCGCCGCGGCCATGAAGGGATCGGAGACGACGACGGCCTTCGCGGCGATCATGTCGATCACGTTCGCGGTGTCCTCCGCCCACAACGCCAGGTCTGTGCGCGGTGTCGGCTGATGGAGCATGGTCAGGCAGGCGCCGCGCATCCACAGGCCCTGCGCGGTCGGGGCGATCTCGACGGGAGCGCCCGCCAGCACGCCGACGGCGTCGCCGTGGTTCACACCCGCTGCGGCCAGCCCGCCTGCCACGCGTCGGGCCCTCTCGTGCACCTCACGCCAGGTATGCCGCACCGGCTCGTCAGGCTCGCCCGTCACCATGCCGCGCCTGCTGGTGAAGGCATTGCCGTACATCGTCTCCGTGAAGCGACTCACAGTTACCCCGATTCCGGCGTTATGCCTTCAGGGATGGTACGGGGCGATCAAGTCAAAACACCGCATTTGGCAACGTGGTCGGTACCGTTAGAAAACTGTTACCTCCGAGACGTTTTCGAGACAATTGCCGCGACTAGAGCACCGCTAGCGCAGAGTCAGCGGCCAGCTTGACCGCCTGGCCGACCGGCAGCTGCCGAAATGACGTCGACAGAATCTCCACGCCCCACGGTCCGTGAAAATCTTTGGTGCGCAATACGTCGACCAATCCGCGAAGGTCGAATGAACCCTCGTCGCACAAGAGTCGCCGTTCGACGGTGTCCTCGAACAATGTGCCGACGACGTGTTCGGCGGCATCGTTGAGCTCGACACCGAAAATGTTCTCCGCGGACAGCACCGCATCCAGCTCGGCCAACGACGTGCCCGCACGGAAGACATGCCACGCGTCGATCACCAGCCCGGCAGCGGGATGCCCTGCCGCGTTGACGATCTCGACACCAAGGGGAATCGTCGCAATGGCGGAGAAGGGCATCGGCTCGATGGCGGGCCCGTTCTCCGAACCGATCTTGATGAACACCGGTGACAACGCGTCGGCGGCCCTCGTGTCCGCGGAACTGTCGCGTTTGTTGCGGCGAAGTGCGAGTAAACGCCGCAACAAACGCAACAAATTGAGGTGCTGCTTCGCTTACTTGTTCTGGGGGAAGCCGAGTTCGAGGCCGCCGTGGCTGGGGTCGAGCCATCGGCTGGTGATGGCCTTGCCGCGGGTGAAGAAGTGCACGCCCTCCATGCCGTGGGCGTGGGTGTCACCGAACAGCGACGCCTTCCACCCGCCGAAGCTGTAGTAGGCCATCGGCACCGGGATCGGCACGTTGATGCCGATCATGCCGACCTCCACCTCATTCTGGAACCGGCGCGCGGCGCCGCCGTCATTGGTGAAGATCGCCGTCCCGTTGCCGTACGGGTTGGAGTTCACCAGATCCATCGCGTCGTCGTAGGACTCGACGCGCACCACCGACAGCACGGGCCCGAAGATCTCGTCGGTGTACACGCTCATCTCGGGCTTGACGTGGTCGATCAGGGTCGGGCCCAGCCAGAAGCCGTCTTTACCGCCGTCGGCCTCCACACCGCGGCCGTCGACGACGATCTTGGCGCCGTCGGCCTCGCCCGCGTCGATGTAGGACGCGACCTTGTCCCGGTGCACCTTGGTCACCAGCGGGCCCATGTCGGCGTCACGGGTGCCGTCGCCGGTCTTGATCGTGCGCGCCCGCTCGGCGATCTTGGCGACGAGGTCGTCGGCGATCGGGCCGACCGCGACGCACGCCGAGATAGCCATGCAGCGCTCGCCCGCCGAGCCGAACCCGGCGTTGACCATCGCGTCGGCGGCCAGGTCCAGGTCGGCGTCGGGCAGGATCACCGCGTGGTTCTTGGCGCCGCCGAGCGCCTGCACGCGCTTACCGTTCGCGGTGCCGGTGGTGTAGACGTACTGCGCGATCGGGGTGGATCCGACGAAGGACACCGACTTGATCGCCTTGTTGGTCAGCAGCTCGTCGACTGCGGTCTTGTCGCCCTGCAGGACGTTGAAAACCCCTGGCGGCAGGCCGGCTTCGGCCCACAACTCGGCCACCCACAGCGACGCCGACGGATCCTTCTCGCTCGGCTTGAGCACGACGGTGTTGCCCGCTGCGATCGCGATGGGGAAGAACCACATCGGCACCATGGCGGGGAAGTTGAACGGGCTGATGACGCCGACCGGTCCGAGCGGCTGTCGAATCGAGTACACGTCGACCTTCGTCGAGGCATTCTCGGTGAAGCCACCCTTGAGCAGATGCGGGATACCGCAGGCGAACTCGACGACCTCCTGGCCGCGGCTGACCTCCCCGAGCGCGTCGGAGACGACCTTGCCGTGCTCGCTGGTGATGATCTCGGCCAGCTCGCCCTTGCGCTCGTTGAGCAGCTCGCGGAACTTGAACAGAATTGCGGTGCGCTTGGCCAGCGAGGTGTCGCGCCAGGCGGGGAACGCCGCCGCCGCTGCGTCGATGACGGCGCGGGCATCCTCGACGCTGGCGAGCGCGACCTCGCCGGTGACCTCACCGGTCGCCGGATTGGTCACCGGTGCGGTAGAGCCGCTGCTGCCGGTGAAGGGCTTGTTGTCGATCCAGTGCGAAATGGTCTTGCTCATGGTCTACTTTCCGTACTTCGAGACGTAATCGGTCATGGTGGTCAGTTGATAGCGGGACACCTCGTTGGCGTTCTCGTCCTCGGCGAAGACCGAGGACACCATGACGGTGTCTGGCCGCTGATAGAAATCGATGTCGGCCAGGGCGCCGAAGAACTCGTCCCAGTCGACGTCACCGTCACCGATCTTCAGGTGCTGATGCACCCGCGCCGGGCTGCCCGGCGGATTGGTGATGTAGCGCAGGCCGTGGCTGCGGTGGTGGTCCATCGTGTCGGCGACATGCACCAGCCGCAGCTTGTCGCCCGCGGCGCGGATGATCTCGCCCATGTTGCCGCCCATGTGAAAGCTGTGGCAGGCGACATAGACCATGCCGATGTTGGGGGAGTTGACGCCGCGGATGATCCGCAACGCCTCCAGCCCGTCCTCGACGAAATCGTCTGGGTGCGGATCGATCCGGACATCGATGCCTTCGCGTTCGAAGATCGGCACCAACTCTTCCATGGAGCGGAAGAACGCCCGCTCGGACTCCTCGGCGCGTTCTGGCCGACCGTTGAACTCGGTGTTGATGACATTCACGCCGAGATCGACGGTGATCTGGACGACGCGCTTCCAGTTGCGCACCGCCGCCTCGCGGGCATCCTCGTCGGGTCCCGACCAGCGCAGCACGGGCAGCACCGAAGCGATCCCCACGCCGGCGTCCGCGCACGCCTTGCGGAACTGAGCGACCAGGTCGTCGTCGGCGCGCGGATGGTTGAAGAACGGGATGAAGTCCCGGTGCGGCGTCAGCTGCAGGTGCTCGTAGCCCAAATCCGCGACCAGACGCGGGAAGTCGAGCAGGTCGTAGTCGTGATGGAACGGCGTCGGGTCTAGGGCGATCTTCACGTTCACGCTCCCTTGATCGAAGTGGGGTCGACCATCCGAACCGCGACGGGCCCGCCATGGTTCAACGATTCGACGCCGGCTTCGCAGACCGCGGCCGCCGCATACCCGTCCCATGCGTCGGGTCCGTCGACGTTCACCCCGGCGTGAACCGCATCGACCCAGCGCTGAAACTCGGTGTCGTAGGCCTGTCCGAAGCGCTCCCGGAAGCCGGGTGTGATGCGGCCTCCCCAGTTGCCCGGTGCGACCTTGCGCACGAGGCCGACGTCGAGTCCGATAATGGCGCTGCCCTTTTCGGCCACTACCTCGGTGCGCACCTCATAGGCGACACCGGTGGTGACGAAGAGCTCGACGTCGACGTACTTGCCGGACTCGGTCCGCATGATGGCGATCTGTGGGTCGGCAAGCCCCCGTGGGGCAGCGGGGTTCGGGGCGGGCTTGATGATCTGGATCGATGCGATCTCTTCGTCGAACAGGAAGCGGGTGACGTCGACCTCGTGTACCAGCGAATCCCGCACGACCATCGCGCTGTCGAATCCCGGAGGGACAGCAGGGTTGCGATGCACGCAGTGCAGCACCAGCGGCTGGCCGAACTCATCGCCGTCGAGAAGTGCCTTCAGTTGGGCGTACTCGTGGTCGAACCGGCGCATGAAGCCGACCTGGATCAGTTTCTTGTCCGAGTTCGGCCTCCCGCTTGACGATGGCCAGTGAGGTTTCCACGTCGGTGGTCAGAGGCTTCTCGCAGAGCACCGGCTTGCCGTGCTCGAGGCAGGCCAGTAGCTGCTTCTCGTGAGTCGGACCGGGTGTTGCCAGCACGACTGCGTCGACGTCCGGATCGGCGATGGCGTCCAGCGGGTCGCCGACCGCCCGAGCGCCCGGCACCGACGCCGCGATCTGTTCGGCCTTTTCTGACAGGTAGTCGTTCACCACGACGACACGCGCGTTGCTGATTCGGCTGGTGATGCGAGCGACGTGGTCGGCGCCCATCACGCCGACACCGAGCACGGCTATGCGTAGATCAGACATCGTTTGTTCCTAAGCGAATTGGACGGAGGGGACGCCGCACGAGCCGAGATACTGGCGGGTGCGCTTGGCGATGGGCAGTGGTGCGTCGACCTCGCAGGGATACATGTCCTGTTCGACGATCGCGAACACGTCGATGCCGAGCCGTTCGACGGCCGCCAACAGCGGCGGCATCTCCGGAATGCCGCGCGGCGGTTCGGTCATCGCGCCGAGCTTGACCGCTTCGCCGAAGGGCAGGTCTTCGGCGATCACTTTCGCCTGGACCTCGGGATCGACCTGCTTGAGGTGCAGATAGCCGATCCGCTCCGGCGCGCGCTCGATGATCGCGATGTTGTCACCGCCGCAGTAGCTGATGTGGCCGGTGTCAAGGCACAGGTTGACGAACTGGCCGTCGGTGCCGTCGAGGAAGCGGTAGACGTTCTCCTCGGTATCGACGTGGCTGTCGGCGTGCGGGTGGTATTGCGCACGGACGCCGTACTTTTCGAACATCGCCTTGCCGAGCTCGTTCATGCCGTTGGTTTTCTTCTGCCATTGCTCGGCGGTGAGGTTGCGGTCCTCAAGGACCGCGCCGGTCGACGGGTCGCGCCACATCTCGGGGATGACGACGACGTGCTTGCCGCCGACGGCTGCGGTGAGCCGAGCGACATCCTCGATCTGCGTCCACACGGCGTCCCATGAATCGTCCTTGTGCAGGTGCTCGAACACCGTGCCTGCGGATAGCTTCAGGTTGCGTGAGGCGAGTTCGTCACTCAGCTTCTTCGGGTCGGTGGGCAGATAGCCGAACGGGCCCAACTCAATCCACTCGTAGCCCGAGCCGGCCACTTCGTCGAGGAAGCGACCGTACGGGGTCTGGTTCGGGTCGTCGGGAAACCAGACGCCCCAGGAATCGGGGGCGGAGCCGACAAGAATCTTGGTCACCTGTCAATCCTTTTCAGTCGTAGGGCTTCACGTACGGGCGCTGAATCTTCTTCCACTCGGCGTAGGTCTCATACGCCTCCTGCGTGGAATCCAGCGTCGAGGTTTCGCTGACCGGGACATCCCACCAGGATTGACTGTCCGGTGCGTAGATCAGCGGGTCGGTCTCGACGTGAATGACGGTGGTGTGGTCGTTGGCCTTGGCCACCTTGACCGCGTCGGTGAACTCCGCCGCGGTGGTCGACCTTGATGACCTCGGCGCCCAGGCTCGCGGCGTTGGCTGCCAAGTCGATCGGGAAGCTTGTCGCCCGCCAGCCGACCCGACCCGTCCCGATAGCGGTATGACGGTGCCGAATCGCTGGGACCCCAACGACTCTGAGAGCGAGCCGATGGAGGCGAAGCCGTGGTTCTGTACCAGCACCAGGATGACTTTGACGCCTTCCTGGACCGCGGTGACCAATTCGGTCGCCATCATGAGATAGGAGCCGTCGCCGACCATGACGAACACGTCGCGGTCGGGGCTGGCCATTCTGACGCCGATGCCGCCTGCGACCTCGTAACCCATGCACGAGTAGCCGTACTCGACGTGATAGCCCTTGCGGTCGCGCGTGCGCCACAGCTTGTGCAGGTCGCCGGGCATGGAACCCGCCGCGCACACCACTACGTCGCGGGAATCCGACAGCGTGTTCGCCAGCCCGATCACCTGGCTCTGGTTCAGGGCGCTGCCGTCGTCCTCGACGCGGTAGGCCGCAGTGACGGTGTCATCCCATTCCTTGGCCAGTTCGCCGGTGTTCGTACGGTATTCGTTGCCGACCTGGTAGTCACCCAGCGCTTGGTCCAGCGCCTCGATGGCCTCGCGGGCATCGGACACCACGCTCAAACCACCCTGCTTGACAGCGTCGAACGAGGCGACGTTGATGTTGACGAACCGGACATCGGGGTTGTTGAACGCCGTTCGTGATGCGCTGGTGAAATCGCTGTACCGGGTACCGATGCCGATCACGACGTCGGCTTCGGTCGCCAGCGCGTTGGCGGCGGTGGTGCCCGTCGAGCCCACCGCGCCGACCGACTGAGGATGGTCGTAGGGTAGTGATCCCTTGCCTGCCTGCGTCTCCGACACCGGGATGCCGGTCCGTTCGACGAAAGCCGTGAGCGCGTCGTTGGCGCCGGAGTAGATCACGCCGCCGCCCGCCACGATCAGCGGACGCTCTGCCGAACGGATGATCTCGGCGGCCTGCGCGATGACCGACCGCTCCGGCAGGGGGCGTGCCACGTGCCAAGTGCGTTCGGCGAACAGCGATTCCGGCCAGTCGAACGCCTCGGCCTGAACGTCCTGCGGCAACGCGATGGTGGCCGCGCCCGTCTCGACCGGGTCGGTGAGCACCCGCATCGCGCCGATCAGCGCCGACGGGCAGTTGCTCCGGCCGCCACACGCGGTCGAAGAATCGCGACAGCGGTTTGAATGCGTCGTTGACGGTCATCTCGTTGTCGTGCGGCTGTTCGAGGTCCTGCAGTACCGGCGCGCTGACCCGGGTGGCGAAGGTGTCCGACGGCAGCAGCAGAACGGGCAGCCGGTTGATGGTGGCCAGCGCCGCACCGGTGAGCATGTTGGTCGATCCCGGCCCGATGCTCGCGGTCACCGCCCACGCCTGCAGGCGATCCTTCTGCCTGGCATACGCGGCGGCGGTGTGCACCATCGCTTGCTCGTTGCGGCCCAACACATATCGCAGCGCAGGCTCGGCTCCCGCCTGCTCGCGCATCGACCTCGGCCTGCAGCAGCGCCTGTCCCATGCCTGCCACGTTGCCGTGGCCGAATATGCCGAAGCAGCCTGCGAAGAACTTGCTGCGTTCGCCGTCGCGTTCGACGTACTGGTTGGCGAGGAAGCGAACCGTGGCCTGGGAAACGGTGAGCCGCACGGTCGGCTCGTTGTGCGGCGACTTGAACGCGGATGATTTGGAAACCACGTCACTCTCCTTGCGAATGGAGTGGAAGCCGGGCATCGACGGCCTGGTCTTCCCAGGTGCCGCGCAGCCAGGCATGCTCGGGGTCGTCGACGATCTTCCAGGCCCGTTCCTCGCCGGGACCGGCCATCACGTTGAGGTAGTACATGTGATAGCCGGGAGCGGCGACCGACGGGCCGTGAAAGCCGTGCGGCACCAGGACCACGTCACCGGTGCGGACCTCCTCGAGAACCTCGATCGGCCTGCTCGGCGTGCCGTAGACGCGGTGGTAGCCGAAGCCCCGGGAACCGTCTGGTCCCGAAGCGATTTCGAAGTAGTAGATCTCCTCGAGTGCCGACTCGACCGGCGTCTCCTCGTCGTGCTTGTGCGCCGGATAGCTCGACCAGTTGCCTCCGGGAGTGATCACCTCGCAGGCGATCAGCGAGTCGGCTTCGAAGACGCCCGCAGCGCCGAAGTTGTGCACCTGGCGGCTGCAGTTGCCGGTGCCGCGCAGCTCGACGGGCACGTCGGCGGCCGCCACCTTGCGGTTGGGGAGCCGCCGTTTGGCGCGGGCGCCGCAGATCGCGATCCTGCCTTCGCCGCGCAGCGTGTAAGCTCTGGTTGGTACCGATGTAGACCATGTCGGCCGGGCCGTCGAAAACAGATGCGCGGGGCGACAATTCGAAGGCCTCGTTGTCGCATTCGACAACGCCTCCGCCTGCCAGCGGCAGGATCATCACCTCAATGTCGTTGGTGTCCAACGCCAGTTCCTGTGCCGACTTCAGCTCGACCACCCACAGGCTCGCCTCGCTCCAGCCGGCGGATTCGGGTGTGACGTCGACGGTGAAGGGGAGTGCCGTGCTGCGGGCCGGGATGTAGTACTTGCTGTGCATGTCACCTCACCATCGATACGGCGGTCGCGACCGCGGAGCTGACGTCGTCGTCCGCGGGGTAGAGCAGGGTCCGGCCGACGATGAGCCCGCGCACCGACGGCAGCGCCAACGCCTTCTCCCAGCTGGCGAATGCCTCGTCGGGGTCGGCGGGGTCGCCGCCGAGCAACAGTGTCGGCAGCGTCGTCGACTCCATGACGCGGTCCATCTCGTCTACGACCGGCAGCTTCATCCAGGTGTAGGCGGACGTGGAGCCAAGGCCCTGGCCGATGTGCACCGACTTGATCACCGCGTCGGGGCTCAGGTCATTGCGGACCTTGCCGTTGACCCGCGTCGACATGAACGGCTCGAGCATCGCGATCAGACCGTGCGAGGCGAGGTCGTCGATTGCCCTGGCGCAGGCCTCCAGCGTGGAGACGGTGCCGGGATCATCGAGGGCGATGCGGCACAACATCTTTCCGCCGTTCATCCGCGCGGCGGCGGTGGCGGCCGCGGAGGTGGCGGTCATCCGGTCGTCGAGTTCGAACTGCGCTCCTGCCAGGCCACCGCGATTCATCGAGGAGAACACGACCTTGTCCTCGAGCGCACCGAGCAGCAGCAGGTCGTCGAGGATGTCGGCGGTCGCCAGCACCCCGTCCACGCCGGGGTCGGCCAGCGCCGCGCGCAGCCGGTCGAGCAGGTCGGTGCGGCTGTTCATCGCGGTGGGCCGTGACCCGACGCCAAGGGCGCCGCGGGCCGGGTGGTCGGCGGCGACGATCATCAGCCGTCCGTTGCCGCGGACCGCAGGGCGAATGGTGCGCGTCTGCCACGCGCGCTCTACGGCTTGCGGGTCCGACGCGCGCACCTCGGTGATCTCGGCGTAATCCCGGCATACAGCGTCAGACATTGACGGCCTCCGATGCGGTCTGGTCGGCGAGTTCGGCGACCTCCGCCGCCGTCGGCATCGCCGTCGAGCACTCCAGGCGCGACGCGACGATCGCTCCTGCGGCGTTCGCGTACCGCAGCGTCTTCTCCAGCGGCCAGCCGTTCAGCAGGCCGTGACACAGGCTGCCGCCGAAGGCATCTCCCGCACCAAGCCCGTTGACGACGTCGACGTCGTTGGGCGCGACGCTGACATGAGAGTGTCGGGTCTTGCCCAGCACGCCGCGGGGGCCCTGCTTGACGATGGCCAGCTCGACACCCAGGTCAAGCAGTGCATCGGCGGCGCGCTGCGGGTTGCTCTCGCCGACGGCGATCTCGCACTCCTCGCGGTTGCCGACGGCGACGGTGACGTGCTGCAGAGCCCGCTGCACCTGCTCGGTGGCATCAGCGGGCGACTTCCAGAACATCGGGCGATAGTCCAGGTCGAGCACGGTGTGCCTGGCCCGCGAGCGGGCCTCCCATGCGGCGAAATGAGCGCTGCGGCTTGGTTCTTCGGACAGTCCGGTCACCGTCGACCAGTACAGCCGGGCAGAACGCACCGCGTCGAGGTCGAGCTCGTCGGGCCGGATCTGAAGGTCGGGCGCGCTTGGGCGGCGGTAGAAGTACAGCGGGAAGTTGTCCGGCGGGAAGATCTCGCAGAACGTGACCGGCGTCGGGTACTCGTCGTGAGTCGTCACGAAGCGGTTGTCGACGCCGAGGCCGGCGAGCTCGTTGCGAACGAACGTCCCGAACGGATCGTCGCCGACACCGGAGATCAGCGCGGTGCGGTTGCCGAGCCGGGCGGCGGCTACCGAGACGTTGGCTGCGCTGCCGCCGAGGAACTTGCCGAACGATTCGACGTGCTCGAGGCCGACGCCGATCTGAAGGGGGTAGATGTCGACTCCTGAACGCCCGATGGCGAGAACGTCGAACGGCTGCGTGCTAGTCAAGATCGATCTCCGGCGGTCGTGTGGTGGCTTGTGTACGAGGGTGCCCTCTCGCCCTCCGGGCTGTCAATAGTTTGTCCTGACATTCTAACTTTCGGTCATAGGGTGCTAGGATTCAGCTACCGTTATCTGGTCGGACCCCGAGATCGGAGACAACGTGCCCCTGGTGGTGGAGCTGGACAGGTCAAGTCCTGTCCCCCTCTACTATCAGCTCGCGCAGGCCATCGAGGCAGCGATCCGCGACGGGGATCTGGCACCGGGGGACCGGTTCGAAAACGAACTGGCGCTGGCGAAACGGTTGACACTGTCCCGGCCGACGACGCGTCGCGCGATTCAGGAACTCGTCGACAAAGGCATGCTGGTCCGCAAGCGTGGGGTGGGCACCCAGGTGGTTCAGAGCCCGGTGCACCGCCGTGTCGAGCTGACGAGCCTGTTCGACGACCTGGCGCGGGCCGGCCAGGAACCGACCACCCAGCTGCTGGACTACCACGTCGGGCCCCCCGACGAGGAGGTTGCCCGCGAGCTCAGCCTGAAGGACGACCGCGAGGTGGTGTCGATCCACCGGCTGCGCTGTGCCAACGGTGAGCCGCTCGCATTGATGACCAACCACCTGCCTGCCGACATCGCCCCGGATGCGGAAGAGCTCGAGGGCAACGGGCTATATCAGTCGCTGCGCGCCCGCGGCGTGCACATCAGGCTCGCCCGGCAACGCATCGGAGCCCGCGGGGCGACCAGGTCCGAGGCGAAGCTGCTCGACGAGAAACCCGGTGCGCCGCTGCTGACGATGTCGCGGACGGCGTTCGACGACTCGGGCACCGCCGTGGAGTTCGGCACACACTGCTACCGCGCGTCGCGCTACTACTTCGACACCACCCTCGTCGACCGCTGACCTAAGTTCCCGCGAAACGGAATTCCAGCAGGCCTCTTCTCGACATTCCGCTGCTGGAATTCCGTTTCGCGGGAACTCAGCGGAGTTGTCGGTGCCCGGTTCCAGGATCTGGCCATGGGGGAGATACTCATGGGGACCGAAGCGGTCGCAAACGGCGTCGTCACCCAACATGAGCTCGCACGCTGGTACCGCCCGTTCTACCCGAATGTGCACGCTCCGCGCGGGCAGCCGGTGACGTTGCGCGACCGGACCGCGGGGGCGTGGCTGTGGTCCAAGCGGCGGGGCATCGTCACCGGCGTCGCGGCATCGGCAATGCACGGCGCTGAGTGGGTCGACTCCGACACATTGATGGAGCTCATCCACGAATGCACCCATCCACCACCAGGTATCGTCGCGCGCAACGAACGCATCGCCGACGACGAGATCACCTGTGTGGACGGCGTACTCGTCACGACGGTCGCGCGCACTGCCTTTGACCTTGGCCGCTACCAGACCCCGTAACCGAGCCATCGCGAGAATGGATGCCCTTGATGCGGGCGGGCGCCGTTCTCGAACGAAGAGGTATTGCTTCTGGCCAAGCGGTATCGCGGTGCGCGCGGCGTCAAACAACTCAAGGATGCGTTGCCATTCGTCGACGGTGGGGCGGCCTCGCCGCAAGAGACCTGGCTGCGGCTGCTTTACGTTGACGCCGGACTGCCCAAGCCGTCGACCCAGATTCCCGTCTTCGACACCGACGGCACGCTGCTACGTACCGTCGACATGGGGTGGGAGGAATTCAAAGTTCTCTCCGAGTACGACGGCGATCAGCATCGAACCGATCGTCGACAATACGTCAAGGACTTGCGGGTGATCCCGAAGATCGAGCGCCTCGGCTTCATCGTCCAGCGCGTCATCAAGGAGGATTCAAGACGCCCGCCGCGATCGTCCGTCAGGCTTGGAATGCGATGGTCTCGCGCGGTTGGCGCCCCTAAAGGCTCCTGCGAAACGGAATTCCGGCAGGCCTCTTCTCGACATTCCGCTGCTGGAATTCCGTTTCGCGGATCAGCTGAACGCGCTCCGGAAGGCTTCCAGGGCGGCTGCGCTGTCGCCCGAGGCCCAGGCCTCCATCCCGACCGTGCCGGCAAACCCGATGTCGCGCAGCGCCTTCGCGATGGCGGGATAGTTGATCTCGCCAGTGCCCGGTTCGCAGCGGCCGGGCACGTCGGCGACCTGCACCTCGCCGATGGCGTCCCCGCAGCGCCGGATCAGCTCGATGAGATTGCCCTCGCCGATTTGGGCGTGATACAGGTCCAGCATCATCCGCACATTCGGGTGTCCGACCGCCTCGATCAGCGCGAGCGTGTCCTTGGCCCTGGCGAGCGGCACTCCGGGGTGGTCGACGATTGTGTTCAGGTTCTCGACGCAGAAGGTGACGCCCGCGGACTCTCCGAGTTCGCCGATCCGCTCCAACGTGCGCTGCGCGGTTAGCCACATCTCGCCCGTCGCCCGGTGGCGGGGTCGGGCCGCTTTGCCGTCGACCAGCTCGGCGGTGTGTAAGTTGAGTCGCGGAACATTAAGCGTCTCAGCGGCTTTGATGCTCAGCTCGGCCGTCCGCACCACCTCGTCGGCGCTTGCGGGGTCGATCAGGTCGCCCTGCAGGTAGCCGGTCATCGACGAGAACCGGGCGCCGGTGGCGGCCAGCGCGTCGAGGTCCTTGTCGTGCCAGCTCCAGATCTCGACCGCGAACCCCATCTCGTCGATACGCCGCACCCGGTCGATGAGCGGTAGGTCGGTGAACACCATCTCCGAGCAGACCGCCAATTGGATGTCAGTCATGCTTGTCACCCACCTCGTTTCGACCAGCACGGATGCACCCTAGCATTTGATATGCAGTCCTAATGTCAGGACAAAGTATTGACTTTCGGGTGTGAGCCGTATTACATCGACCCTAGAGGCGTGTTACGTCGCACTCGAATGGCAAGGAGAAACAATGAGGTTCAGTCGGCTCGCGGCGATCGCCGGGGCAAGCGTGCTCGTACTCGGGATCGCGTCATGTTCTTCGACCGGGGGTAAGCCCGACGAGAGCGGCGGGGGGATGGGTGCCGGCCAGGCGAACACGCCGCGTGTCACGGTCGCGATGATCACCCACGAGGTGCCGGGCGACTCGTTCTGGGACCTGATCCGCAAGGGTGCCCAGGCCGCAGCCGACAAGGACAACATCGAACTGCGGTACTCCAACGACCCTGAGGCGCCGAACCAGGCGAACCTCGTGCAGACCGCCATCGACAGTGGCGTCAAAGGCATCGCCCTGACGCTGGCGAAGCCGGACGCGATGGCGCCCGCGGTCAAGGCCGCAATCGACAAGAACATTCCGGTCGTCGCCTTCAACTCAGGCTTCGACAACTGGAAGTCGATGGGCGTGCAGGAGTACTTCGGTCAGGACGAGAAGCTCGCAGGCGTCGCCGCGGGCGAACGCCTGAACAAGGACGGCGCCAAGAAGATCGTCTGCGTCATCCAGGAGCAGGGCCAGGTCGCGCTGGAATCGCGCTGCGCCGGCGTCAAGGAGAGCTTCAAGGGGCAGTTCGAGATCCTGAACGTCAACAGCAAGGACATGCCGTCGGTGGAGTCGACGATCACCGCCAAGCTGCAGCAGGACAAGGCCGTCGACCACGTGGTCGCCCTCGGCGCGCCGATCGCGCTGGCCGCGGTGCAGTCGGTCGGCAACGCAGGCAGCTCCGCGAAGGTGGTCACCTTCGACACCAACGCCGCACTCGTCGACGCGATCAAGGCAGGCGACGTGAAGTGGGCGGTGGACCAGCAGCCGTTCCTGCAGGGGTATCTGGCGATCGACTCACTGTGGCTGTTCATCAACAACAAGAACCTGATCGGTGGCGGTCAAGCCACTCTGACGGGCCCGTCGTTCATCGACGAGACGAACATCGACTCGGTCGCCGAGTTGGCCAAGTCCGGAACCCGCTGATCGCCGCGCAGGAGAAAGCAAATCATGACTACACAAACTGATCTGGACGTTGCCAGTCACAAGATCGTTCGCGACGAACGAGTCAAAGAACGAAACCGCGTACAGCGCCTATTGATTCGCCCCGAGATGGGTGCGGCGATCGGCGCGGTCGCGATCTTCATCTTCTTCCTCGTCGTCGCACCGCCGTTCCGGTCGCCCGAGGCCCTGGCGACAGTGCTGTACGCCAGCTCGACGATCGGGATCATGGCCTGCGCGGTCGCTCTGCTGATGATCGGCGGTGAATTCGACCTGTCGTCGGGCGTGGCGGTGACCACGAGTTCGCTCGCCGCGTCGATGTTGGCCTACAACCTGCATCTGAATCTCTGGGCGGGCGCGGGGCTGGCGCTTGATAGTCGCCCTGGCCGTCGGGTTCTTCAACGGCTACCTGGTGATGAAGACCAAGATCCCCAGCTTCCTGATCACGCTGGGCACTCTGCTGATGCTGACGGGTATCAATCTCGCAGCGACGAAACTCATTTCGGGTCAGGTCGCGACGCCGAGCGTGAACGACATGCAGGGCTGGGATTCGGCGCAGAAGGTGTTCTCGTCGTCGTGGCCGATCTTCGGTATCGAGGTGCGGATCACCGTGTTCTGGTGGCTGCTCTTCACCGCCGTCGCGACGTGGGTGCTGTTCAAGACCAAAATCGGCAACTGGATCTTCGCTGTCGGTGGTGACCAGGAAAGTGCCCGAGCGGTCGGTGTTCCGGTCACCGCGGTAAAGATCGGCCTGTTCATGTTCGTCGGGTTCTGCGCCTGGTTCGCCGGCATGCATCTGCTGTTCGCATTCAACACCGTGCAGTCCGGCCAGGGTGTCGGCAACGAATTCATCTACATCATCGCCGCAGTCATCGGCGGCTGCCTTCTCACCGGCGGGTACGGCACGGCGATCGGCGCCGCGATCGGCGCGTTCATCTTCGGCATGGTGCAGCAGGGCATTGTGTATGCCGGTTGGAATCCCGACTGGTTCAAGTTCTTCATGGGCGTGATGCTGCTGTTCGCGGTGATCGCCAACAACGCATTCCGCAACTACGCCGCAAAGAGGTGACCCATGACCGCAACTGTTGATCATCCCGTGGAAGAGGCCCCGTCCGGTGGCAAGGTGCCTCTTGTCGAGCTGAAGAGCATCGGCAAGTCGTACGGCAATATCACTGCGCTGAAAGACATCTCATTGCGTGTGCACGCAGGAGAGGTCACCGGCATCCTCGGTGACAACGGAGCAGGCAAGTCGACGCTGATCAAGATCATCGCCGGCTATCACCCGCAGACCGACGGCGAACTGCTCGTCGACGGCGAGTCGATCAAGTTCACCTCACCGAAAGATGCGCTCGGAAAAGGCATTGCGACGGTGTACCAGAACCTGGCCGTCGTACCGCTGATGCCGGTGTGGCGTAACTTCTTCCTCGGTCAGGAGATCCGGCAGGGCCGCTTCCCTTGGGCGTTGGACGCCAACGCGATGCGGGCCACCACCCTGTCCGAACTGTCGAAGATGGGCATCGATCTGCCCGACGTCGACGTGGCGATCGGCTCGCTGTCGGGTGGTCAGCGGCAGTGTGTCGCGATCGCGCGGGCCGTGTTCTTCGGCGCGCGCGTGCTGATCCTCGACGAGCCGACGGCGGCGCTCGGCGTCAAGCAGTCGGGTGTGGTGCTGAAGTACATCACCGCCGCGAAGGAGGCCGGGTTCGGCGTCGTGTTCATCACGCACAACCCGCACCATGCGCACATGGTCGGCGACCACTTCGTGCTGCTGAACCGCGGCCAGCAGAAGCTGGACTGCACCTACGACGACATCACCCTGGAACACCTCACCCAGGAGATGGCAGGCGGCGACGAGCTCGAGGCGCTGTCCCACGAACTGCGTGGTGACAAGGGCTGAGATTCCGAGTTGCGACGGCGGTGCGAGGGTCCTACTCGCACCGCCGCGCGCGCTCGTCCTCCCTATTCGTCTGACTCCCGCATCCGCCTGCCGAGCTCAGCTCGCGAGTGGATGCCCAGCTTCCGGTAAATGCGAGACAAATTCGCCTCAACGGTTTTGGGGCTGATGAAGAGCTCGGCAGCGACGTCGCGGTTGGTCATTCCCCTCGCCGCGAGTTCTGCGACCCGCTCTTCGGACGGCGTAAGCCCCGCAATCCTGCGTGAGCCGAACCTCGTACGAGTCAGTTCGGAGGTGGCGCGTTCTGCCCACAGTCGACTGCCCATCGCTTCGAAAGTGGCAAAGGCCTCGTCCAGCGTCGCCACGGCAACGTCCCTTCGGCGTTGCCTGCGGTGGATCTGGCCGAGCACAAGTTGAGTGCGGGCGCGTTCGAAAGGCATTGGTAACCTTGTATGTTCGGTCATCGCACGCTCTGCTGCGGTGCACGCCGCGTCGAGGTCGCCACGCGCCGCCAGCACCATCGCACGGGTTCGTGCGCCGACGGCCAGCATCCACGGGCGGTCTAGTGCGGTGCCATTGTGTTCGAGCCGCTCGACCAACGCTTCGGCATCGACGACCCGGTCCAGCGCAATGAAGGCCTCGACGGCATCGGGAATGAACGCGGCGAGGAAGATCTCCGTCGCCCGTGGCGCTTGATTGAGGCCTCTTAGTAGCGGCTCCAATGTGGTCAAGGCCTCGTGGTAGTGGCCTAGCGATACATCGAGGAAGCCCAGCGTCGTGAGCTGACACACGGCCAAAATATTTGCCCCGCAACGCTCGCCGGTTTCGAGAGCGGCGCCGACATCGCGGTGGGCGTCGTCGACGCGACCCTGGTATGCGGCAGGCATCGCCCGGACGGTCAGCGCCACCATGACAGGAAGCTCGCCGAGCTGAAGTGCTCGTTCCATCGCCTCGTCGGCGAGACGGGTCGCCTCTGCCAAGTCGCCACGCCACGTCGCGATCAATCCGCTGTGAAAAGCGACGTAGAGCAGCTCGCTTTCCTCGCCGCGGTCGACACAGTGCTGTCGGATGGTCAGCATCTGCTCGGTGGCTTGTTCGAGTTCGCCGGTCCACGCCAGCAATAAGGCCCGCTGCATGCATGCGCGGACCGACAGTGGCATATCGCCTTGGAGTTCTTCCAGTTCCACCGCTCGTCCGAGGCTGCGCTCGTCCACTCCGTCACCGCACATGAAGCGGAGCAATTCGCGAGTGGCCAGCGCCTGACTGAGTAGGTCGCGATCCCCCAGATGCCTCGCGTCGGCGACAGAGTCCTCGGCGCGGCGGGCTCCTTCCGCCAGCTGACCCACGCTGAACAACGCGAATGCGAGAGTTCACCAGCATCGGTGTGCGACGAGCGACATTGTCTCCGACTTCGCTGACGGCCCGCCTCGAGAAAGTCTGCGCCCTCGGTGAAACTGTCGACCCCGAGCCGGACGAAACCGAGCATTGCGAGCGCCTCGGCGCGCACGGGGCCCGGCTCGAGCGCGGCGATCGTCGTCCCCCAGCAGTGCCTGGGCCCGGCCGGGGTCGCCTGCATTGAAGTGGTTTCCGGCCAGACGGATTCGGCACTGCGGGGTATCACCGCCGAGTTTCAGCGCGAGTTCGAGCAGCTCCGCGGCGGCGGCGGGCGCACCACGGAGTCGGGCCATCTCGGCGGCCTCGTCAAGGGCATCAAGGGTGTTCGGATCACCGGTCGCGGCGGCCAGTGCCAGGTGCCGCGCTTTCAACTCGGGTTCCGTCACCACTTCGGCCAGACGGCGATGCATGTCTCTGCGCTGCGCGGTCGCGGCGCCGGTGTAGATGCCCCGCGCCAACAACGGATGAGCGAAGGCAGCCGGTGACCGTCGATGCCGACGATGCCCTTGTCTTCGGCCTCTTCCAGCAGGCCGATCGCCCGGCTGGTGTCCCCGCTCGTCGCCATGGCGACCTGTTCGACTGTCGGCGTCGCGATGCATGCCGCGGCCAGCAACGCCTGTCGGACGTCGTCATCCAGACTGCCGATCCTCGCCCGCACCAGCCCGGCCAGCGTGTCCGGCAGACACCGCGCCGGTACCACCCTCCGCGTCCATCACCCGCGCCAATTCCAGGGCGTAGAACGGGTTCCCGCCCGAAACGTCGTGAATACGCACCATCGTCGGACGAGGGAAGGCGTGCCCGAACCTTCCGGTGATCATGTTGTTCATTCCGCCGAAGCTCAGCGGTGGAACTTCGATTCGCCGCACCGCGTCGGGCCGAAGCATCTGCAGCCACGACGCATTCGTCTCGACGTCGGGGCCGGTCCGCATCGTTGCGAGTAACCCGACAGGGCCTGAAAGCCGGCGTGCGGCGAAGCCCACCACTCGTACACTCGAGGAATCAAGCCATTGCAGATCGTCGATCGCCAAGATCGCCGGCGCCATCTTCATGATCCGCTCGACCACCGCCAGGAAGCCTGCCGCGACCGCACGTTGATCCGATGCCGGATGCACTTTCGTTGCCATGCAACATGATGCGATCGACGGCGACACGCTGAGGATCCGGGCAAGTCCGCCCACATGGACGCGTCGACTTCGCTCAGAAGGTCTGCCAAGGCGGCATATGCCAACACCGACTCTGCTGCGGCCGCTCGCGCAGACAACACTTTGAACCCGCCCTCGCGCGCCTGCTCAATTGCGTTCAACCACAGCGTCGTCTTGCCAATACCGGCGTCGCCCTCGAGGAGCAGCCCCGCGGGTCTGGTCGACGCCGACGTCAAGAAGTCCGCGACCGCCGTCTCTTCGGTCTCGCGGCTGACGACATGGGCGGCCATTCAGCGACATTAGCTAACCCAACAGGACTGCCTAGATTATGAGTTGCCATCGGCGGGTGGCAAGTGGTGAGCAACGCCGACGTCAGATGCGGCGGGACGCGCGCACTGCGAAGCAACAGCCGAACCAATTCGGCCTGACGGTGGGTGTCGGTCTTGTCGAACACATGCTGCAGGTGCGTGCGTACGGTTGGCAGGGACATCGCCAGCTCCTCAGCGATCGGCACCAGGCCCTTGCCATCCAGCACCCGCAGCGCCACCTCCGCTTCGGTCTTGGTCAACCGATAGAGACGTTGCAGCGCGTCCACATCGGGGACCGGCTCCAGCTCGGGATCGACAATGACGACCAAGGCAGTGGGTGGCGGCCCACCGAATTCTCCGGAAAGTGCGATGGGGATGGCGCGCAGCACATACGAGCGCTGCCCGTCGGATCGAGGGATGGCGACGCATCCGCCCGTAGCGGGTTCCGAGGCGTCGCCGTTCAGCGCCCGATGTACCACTCGATTGAGTGCGCCGTCGATATGCGCAACCGTCGCTCTGAGATAACCGGAACAGACGCACAACCCGTCTCGATTGGTGACAATCGTTTCTGCTGCGGAGTTGAGGTGAATCACTCGGCCGTCGCGACCGACAATGCCGACGCCGTCGGGCAACATGTCAAGTGCGGCAACGAGATCACGGCGCCTTCGGTCAAGTTCAGAAAATCGCGACTGCAATGAGATTGCGTGCTCCAGGTGGGGAACGATCGCCTGCAGCAACGAGATTCGCTCCGCGGACCCGAACGGCTCGGGCTTGGCCTTCGCGGCCGCGCACATCCACGATGTGCCTCGTTCACCTCGGGTCAAGACTGCGTAAGCGCCGTCACCGTATTCGAAGGGATTGGCCCAATCGTTGAAGAACTCGCTGCGGGTCAGCAGGCCGCGGTCGACTAGTTGTTCATTGGGTATGACCAGTCCGGTTGGCATTCGCTTCAGTGCGGCAGGGGAGGGATCGATGGCACCGAAGTAGTCGTTGTACGTCGTCACGCTCGCCGGGTCCGCGCCAGACGACCTGACGGTGATCTCGTTGTGCTCCGGTTCGGTGGTCAACAGTGCGCAACCCGTCGCGCCTACTGCCGCCGAGATCTGTTCCAGCGCGACGGTCCAATGGCTCGGGTCCACGGCCGCGTCATAGATCTCGTGCACCAGTCGGGAGAAGTGTTCGATTGTCACCATCGCGCACTCCCGACGAACATCGGGTTCTACCTGGGAAAAGCCTGGGAAGGCCATTCCCGCTGATGAGAGTACGCGCATTTAGCGCGGGGTCATACCTGCTGCCCGGTACGCGGCATCGACATAAGCCATGTTCTCCACCGCGTCGGCGGTGTCAATCGGTAATGGCGCGCCGTACAACACATGCGCCGCGAATGCCTCCAACTGATAGCTGTACGAGGTCCTCGTGCCGTGGCGCTCCACCCGGGTACCCGCCGGTGTCCGGATGGTCAGGCGGTCGTCCTCGTGCGGCTTGATGAAGTTGTGCACCAGCGCATCTCCCTTGGTGCCGACGATTCGCAGCGTGAAGGAGTGGTCGGGGGCCACCATGGTGTTGGCGCTCAATCCGGTGGCTCCGCCGGGAAAGCCGACCTCCACGTCGCACCATTCGTCAATCCCCGCGGTGCGCTCCTTCGCGTGGGCCCGGATGACCGACGGGTGGCCGAACCTGCGCAAGATGTGGAGGCCGTAACAGCCGAGATCCATCATCGCCCCGCCTGCCATTTCGAGTGACCAACGCGGGTCACCGGATTCGGGCGCGGGCATCGCCATCCGCACCTCGACATGGTGCATCTCGCCGATAGTCCCGTCCGTAGCGAGCTGCAACGCCCGCCGGGTGACGGGATGGAACAGATAGTGGAACCCCTCCATCACCGTGACGCCGGCTGCCTTGGCGGCTTCGGCGACCTGTTGTGCCTCGGAACGGTTGCGGGCGAACGGTTTCTCGGTGAGTACCGGCTTGCCTTCTGCGATCGCCGCGAGATTCCACGGTGCGTGCAGCGAATTCGCCAGCGGGTTGTAGACGGCGTTCACCTCGGGATCCGCCACGACGTCGGCGTAGGACGCCAAAACGCGCTCTACACCGTGCTTTTCGGCAAAGATTTCGGCGCGGCCCCGATCGCGCGCAGCAACGGCGACCAGTCGATGGCCGAGCTGCTGTGCTGGGCCGACGATGGCGAGGTCGGCGATCCGGGATGCACCGAGCACCCCGATTCGCAACGTCATACCGGGATGCTGCGACACGCGTTCCGCATAAAGGTCACACTAGCCTGAACGTCTCGCAGCGGACCCTCACCGAGGGGTTCACCGTCGAGAATGGTGTCCTGCTCCATGACGAACCAGCCGTCGTAACCGTCGTTCCGTAACGCCGCGACGATGCCTGCGATGTCCACATCACCCGATCCGAGTGGCGTGTACATCCCGCGTCCCACCGCCTCGGTGTAGGTCAACCTTCCGGCCTGCACATCTGCGGCCAGGCTCGCGTCGACGTCCTTCAGGTGGGCATGGGCGATGCGGTCGGGCACCTCGCGCGCCAACTGCAGCGGGTCCGTCCCGCCGATCAGAAGATGGCCGGTGTCCAGACACAGCCGAATGGCCGAGCCGTCCAGCACCCGCTGAACCTCGCTCCTCGTCTCGACCATCGTCCCGACGTGCGGGTGTAGAACGGCGAGCGCGCCGCGACCGGCCGCGGATTCGGCGAGCCGGTCCAGATTCGCCAGCAGCGTCGCCCACTGCCGGTCATCGAGCGTCGGACGGGAGTCGTAGCCGTCGACCCCGGTGGCCGCGGCCAGCACGAGCACGTCGGCGTCGCACGCCACCAACGCATCGAGCGGGGCGGAGATATCGGGCAGCGGATCGTGATCCGGGTCGTGCAGCACCACCGGAGCGAACTGACCCACGCAGCTGAGATCAAACGACTTCAACAGCGCGGTCAGCTGCGCCGGGTCGGACGGCAGGAAGCCCGCGGGCCCCAGCTCTGTCGCGGACAATCCGACGTCACGCATCTCGGTGAGCACTCGTTGCGGCGTGAGCTGGTACCCCCAGCCGGGGACTTCGCACACACCCCATGAGATCGGTGCGCCTGCGATTTTCATCGTGACCTCACTTCGTCAACTCGTACGGGGACGCCGCGCTTCAGCGACTCGGTCGCGGCCTCGGCCAGCCAGGCCACCTCGACCGCATCCGCGACGGTGCAGGCGGGAGCGGCGTTGCCCTTGGCGACGTCGACGAACGCCGCAAGCTCCGCCCGGAAGGCCTCGGTGAACCGGTCCATGAAGAAGTGGTGCGACGGGCCCTCGGGAAAATCATTGGCGGGATCCACGTTTCGCACCGGTGCGCCCTGGTCCCAGCCGGCGACCACGGTGTCGTGGAAGCCATGCACCTCCAGGCGGCAGTCGTAGCCATGGCCGTTGTAGCGGGCTGCCGACACCACCCCTAAGGTGCCGGACTCGAACGTCACCACCACGGCGGCCGTGTCCACGTCACCGAATTCGGCGAACTGCGGATCGCCCTGCACGCTGCCGGTCGCATACACCTGCACGGCCTGTTGCCCGGTGATCCACCGCAACACGTCGAAGTCGTGCACCGCGCAATCGCGGAAGATGCCACCGGAACCGGCGATGTAGTCCATCGGGGGCGGTGCGGGGTCCATCGTCGTGCTGCGCACCGTGTGCAGCGGACCGAGCGAACCCTCGTCGACCGCACGCTTGGCCGCGGCGAACGCGGCGTCGAAGCGTCGCTGGTAGCCGACCTGCACCGGCACACCGGAGCGGGCGATGACGTCGGCGACCCTGGCGCTCTCCGCCGCGGTGGCGGCGATCGGCTTCTCGCAGAACGTCGGAATCCCGCGCTCAACGGCGGCCAGCGTCAGCTCGGCATGAGCAGGCGTCGCCGCCGCAATCACGACTCCGTCGATCCCCGAGGACAGCAACTCGTCGACCGAATCAGCCGGTTTGACACCGTGTTTCGCCGCGACTGCCGCGACGAGCTCCGGGCGCTCGTCGGTGATCACCAGGTTGTCGATGCTGTCCAGGCCGCTGAGGGTGTCGGTGTGGAATGCGCCTATGCGGCCCAATCCGATCACGCCGAGTGTGGTCATGGGATTCTCCGATCGTCCTGGTCGCGCAGCGCGACGTCGAGTTGCTCAGGGGTGAGGCCGTCGGCCAGCGCGGCCATCACGGTGTCGACCTGCGATGGCGGGGCGAGGCTGCCGATCGGCTGATCGAGGTCGAGGTTGGTGGGAAAGGCGTAACCCTCGGCGGTCGCGACGACGACGTTGAGCAGTTCGCGCCGGGGCCGGCCCGCAGCCTTCATTGCCAGCAGAGCCGGATAGACCGCGCGCACCATCGCCGTGCGATCCAGCGCTTCCATCGCTCGGCCGAACGGTGACGAGACCTGCAGCAGGTTTGCCATCCGCCGGATGTCGGTGGAGAAATTGGTCCCGGCGCCGTGATACAGCGCGGGATTGAAGAACACGGCATCGCCCTTGCGCAGCGGTACCTGCACGTGGTGCTCGGCGAAGAAGTCGATGAACTCCGGCCGGTTGAACGCGATGTAACCGCCGAGGAACCGCTGCGAGTAGGGCAGCAGCATCGTCGGCCCGCTCTCGATCGGCATGTCGCCATGGGCCACGGCGCCTTGCAGGGTCAGCACCGGCGACACGCGGTGCAGGTGCGCCGGATACGCGGCCAGGTCGTCGGGCGCGACGAAGCCGAGGTGATAGTCGCGATGCGGAACCTGCTGCTGGCCACCGGGATTCACGACATTGACCTGGGACGTGAGCTGATAGCGCGGCCCGAGCCACGCCTGCGACACGACGGCGAGCGCATCGTTGGCGTAGTAGTGGGCGAACACGTCAGGGGCGTGCAGCGCGAGCTTCTGCGCGGCGTTCCAGATGCGGTCGTTGGCTCCGGGCTTACCGAAGTGGTCACCTGCCGCCGAACCGTCCGCGCGCTGCGCATCGATGATCGCGTAGAACGCGTCGCTGGCGCGATCGACGACGTCTGCGTCGAAGGCGTCCTCGAACACGACCACGCCGGGCCCGTCGGCGAGCGCGCGCATCAATTCGGCTTGGAATGCAGCGCCGGTCGGAAGGCGCGGTCGCCGGGTAGACGAGGACATTCTCACGGACATCGACGGCGTGCGGATAGTCGGCGAGGTCGGTGCGTTGTGCCACGTCGGCACGAAACTCATCCAGCCCGCAGTCGGACTCATCGATCCAGGACTTGTATGCAGTGGTCAGCGGCGTTGCCATGGCAGCTAGTCTGGTGGTGATCCGCACCGCAATCAACACCAAAAACCCATCAAAAACACCTCAGGGGGCCGGACGTGGCGCATCGCTTCAAGGTCCGCGAGATCGCTCAGCAGTCCGGGCTGAGCGAGGCCACCGTCGACCGCGTGTTGAACAAGCGCCCCGGCGTACGGGAAAACACCCGCGCCGAGGTCATGCAGGCGGTCGCCGACCTGGACAAACAGCGCTCCCAGCTGCGGTTGAACGGCAGGCGCTATCTGATCGACGTCGTGATGCAGACCCCGCATCGGTTCTCCGATGCATTTCGGGCTGCGGTCGAGGCCGAACTGCCCGCCTTCGCGCCTGCCATGCTGCGGGCGCGCTTCCACGTGTGGGAGACGGGCGCTACCGCGCAGATGGTCGAGGCGCTCGGGGGTCTGCGGGGCAGCCACGGCGTGATTCTCAAGGCGCAGGACGAGCTCGAGGTCGCCGAGGCGATCGACCGGCTCGTCGACAGCGGCGTGCCGGTGGTGACCTATGCGACCGACGTGCCAGCCAGCGCGCGCTGTTCATATGTGGGCATCGACAACCATGGCGCAGGCGTGACGGCCGCCTACCTGATGGGGCAGTGGCTGGGCGACGCGCCGTCGGATGTGCTGATCACGCTCAGCCGCAACGTGTTCCGCGGCGAGGGGGAGCGCGAAGTCGGCTTTCGCTCCGCGCTGCGCGGCTCGGGCCGTCAGATCGTCGAGGTCAGCGACAGCGACGGCATCGACGCGACGAATGAGCGGTTGGTGCTCGAGGCGCTCGAGCGCAATCCGTCGGTGGAAGCCGTCTACTCCGTGGGTGGCGGAAACGCCGCGACCGTCGCCGCGTTCGAGCGGCTGGGCCGGGACTGCCGCGTCTTCGTCGCGCACGACCTCGACGCCGACAACCGGCAGCTGCTGCGCGACGGCCGCATTTCGGTTGTGCTGCACAACGACCTGCGCGCCGACGCGCGCCTGGCGATGCGGCTGATCCTGCAGGAGCGCGGCGCATTACCCGCCGAGCCGGCCCGTCCGGTGCCGATTCAGGTGATCACGCCGTTCAACCTGCCCGGCTAGTGTTCGATGAAGTCGCCCCACACCCAGACCGCTTGGCCACTGGGCGCGATGACGTTGCACCAGTTGTCGTCGTGGCAGGTGATGAGCGGCACCGTTGCGGTGCCGTCTTTGTCGTCGAGGAAGCCGGGGTACTTGTTTCCGGTGCCTCCTGGTGCGTCGTACATGTCGACGTCGCCGGTCACCTTCGCCATGCCGTCATGCGGTGTGGTCACCTCGTCGAGGCAGGTGAACTGACCCGCGAGAGTTCCACGGCGTATTCGTCCCGTCGATGACGTCCGCGAGTCCCTTTCCGATTCCGTCATCCCCTATATCGCCGATCAAGAAGTGCTTCGCACCAATGTCAGAGGTATATACGAGGTTGATCTTGCGGCCCTTGATGTCGCCACTGATGGTCCCGGTGGATTCTTTGCCACTCGTGTCCTTGCGGGCGGCGGGCCCACTGGCCGTCGGCCCCGTCGACGAGAACGTCATGCGGATGGCGTAGGCCACATCGCCTTCGAAGATTTGCACCTCGCCAGGAAATCCGTACTGCTCGCACCCGGGTGCGGCCTGTGCGGGCGGCCAAGCGATGAGCACGCCGAGAGCGCTGAAGATGGCTGCAGACGCCGTTGCGAGCGCCTTATGTCCGAATGTCGATGTCATGTCAGCGCTCGATGAACCCGCCCCACACCCAGACGGCCTTCCCGTCGGGCCCGAAATTGGGGGCGATGACGTTGCACCAGTTCTCGTCGTTGCACGTGATTAGGGGCACTCTCTGGCCCTCGCCGCCCTCGAGCCACCCGTCGTACTTGTTGCCGACGCCTCCCGGTGCGTCGTACATGTCGACGTCGCCTGTCACCTTGGCCGTGCCGTCGTTGGGCGCGGCTTCAGCCTCATCGAGGCAGGCGAGCGGTCCTGCAGTGCTCCAGGTACCGCCGGTTTGCTTCCCCGTCGCTATGAGGTCGTCTTCGCGTATCGCGCCGTTGAACACCATGCCGCCGCCGGCGCCCTCCGGGGTGAAGGTGAGGTTGATTCCGGGACCATTCCCGATGATCCCGCCGCTGATGGTTCCCTTTAGAGCGTTGCCTTTGTCGGCTAGGCCAGTGGCCGGCCCGCCTGCGGATCTTCCGTCCGCGGAGAAATTGAGTTCGATGACCGCGCCGTTTCCTTTGATCGTCACGGGACCTGCGAAGCCATACTCACCGCAAGCGGGCGCCGCATGCACGGGAGCCGCGACGGTCAGCAGTCCGAGTGCGCCGACCCCCGTCGCCCAGATGGCAATAACTCTTCGTCCGGTTTTGCTGCTCATGCTGTGACGCTATTAGGGTGTGCGCTGGTTTCGCATCGGGTGTTTCCCTATCTGTTGAGGGAAAGAGAGCCGGTCAGTGCTGGATAAAGTCGCCCCACACCCAGACGGGGCCGATGCCGGGCGCGACGACGTTGCACCAGTTGTCGTCCTGGCACTTGATCAGCTGGACCGTTGCGGTGCCGTCTTTGTCGTCCAGGAAGCCGGGGTACTTGCTTCCGACCCCGCCGGGTGCGTCGTACATGTCGACGTCGCCGGTCACCTTGGCCATGCCTTGTCCTGTCGTCGCGGGCTCGTCGAGACACGCGAGCGGGCCCAAGGTCCGCCACGAGTGCTCCCTCTCTTTCCCGGTCGCGATCATGTCGCTCTCGCGGATAGCGCCGGCGAAGTGATAGATGGGAACACCACCGGCCGAGTTGGGGGGCTCCGTATATGTGAGGTTGATACCGGGACCGTTCTCGACTATCCCGCCAGTGATGGTCCCGGTAGTCGGCGGATTCCCGCCTTTTGAGGGCGTCGCCGTGGCCGGGCCGCCTGCCGTTGTTCCCGTCGCGGAGAAGCTGAAATCGACATACTCGCCGCCGCCGTAGTCCTCCCGGATCGTCACGTTTCCGGCGAAGCCATACACCTCGCACGCGGGCGCCGCATGTACTGGAGCCGGGGCGATCAGCAGTCCGAGCGCGCTGATCGCCGTCGCCGACGCGGCGACAATCGTCTTCAGATCCTTGGTAGTTGACATCGCGTTCTCCGTCCTCGCTTCAGAACCGCGCCTCTGGAGGCACGAAATCGCCCCATACATAGACGAATTGCTTGTCGGAGGTGATGATGCTGCACCAGTTGTCCCGTTGGCATCCGAGCAGATTCACCTGCGGGCTGCCAGGGCCGCCCTCCACGAACCCGGCAGCTTGTCTTCGTCTTTTCCGCCGGGGTGTTTGTACATATCGACGTCGCCGGTCAACGTGAAC
This sequence comes from uncultured Actinomycetota bacterium, assembly GCA_963734385.1. Taxonomy (GTDB): domain Bacteria; phylum Actinomycetota; class Actinomycetes; order Mycobacteriales; family Mycobacteriaceae; genus Mycobacterium. The sequence continues at coordinate 43,152 of CAVTHR010000023.1, forward strand.
ATGTGGTTGGGGGGCGCGGGTTTCGGCTCTTCAGGCTTGGGCTGGGGCTCGAATTCAGTGCAGGTCAGCGGGAACACAGTGCTCCAAAACGCGGGCGGGGCAGTCCCCAGAGATATCGTGTACGTGCCGTGCCCTTTCGCGTCATCACCCACATCACCGACGTAATGAGTAACTTCGCCGCCCGAGTCGGCCAGCAGGTCGATATGACGACCGGCGAGACTGCCGGTCAGGTGGAAAGTTCGGGAGTGGCCGATCGAATCCGTGCCGGTCGCTGTCGTGTCGACGCTCTGGCCTTCGCCAGAAAACTCCATTGTGACGACTGTGCCGTCTGTGATTACAGACCTGATCTTCACATCACCTGGGAAGCCGTAGGTCATGCACTTGAGCGGCGCCTGCGGCGGAGACGGGATCATCGGCTGCGCCTGCGCATTTACAGAGCACAACGTGGGATCGCGCTGATCGCCGTCGCCAACGCCGACGCCGTCAGGAGCGTCCGTTGCTTGCTTGGTGTCGACATCGCGTCCCCCTCTGGAATGGTCCCAACTCCAAATGGACGCTATTGGGCAGTTGCCAGGCGGCGCATCGGGTGTTTCCCTATCAATTCGCTTGCGGGGTGCTAGCCCGGAGCTACCAGTCGGTAACAATTTCCTTAGAATCGACGTGTCTCCAAAAGGTGACGAAACACACACTTTTGTCTCATTCCGCCTTGCCGCACTTCGCTGAGCTGGGTGTTCGATCGGCTGTCACCTGTGAGACGCCCGCGAGGCGGGTAAAAGCGTGCCTAAGGAAAGTGGTTTAATCGGTACTGAGAGTGACAGCAATTCGATGGACGTCTGAATCTGATGGCGCGATTAGCCCGCGACTGACGTATACGTCCGACGAGCAGCACGAAAGGCAGGGGTCGTGAGTCCGAGCGGCAACGGAGCCAGTCCGGAGGCTCGGCAGAAGCTCGAGAAGGTCGTCATCCGATTCGCAGGCGACTCCGGCGACGGCATGCAGCTCACCGGGGACCGGTTCACCACCGAGGCCGCGCTGTTCGGCAATGACCTTGCGACGCAACCGAATTACCCCGCCGAGATCCGCGCACCAGCAGGCACGCTGCCCGGTGTTTCGTCGTTCCAGATTCAGATCGCCGACTACGACATCCTGACCGCCGGGGACCGCCCCGACGTGCTCGTCGCGATGAACCCCGCGGCGCTGAAGGCCAACATCTCCGACCTGCCGCGCGGCGGGCTGGTGATCGCCAACTCCGACGAGTTCACCAAGCGGAACCTCGCCAAGGTCGGATACGAAGCCAACCCCCTGGAAACCGACGAGCTCTCCGACTACGTCGTGCAGCCCGTCGCGATGACCTCGCTCACGCTGGGCGCCGTCGAGTCGATCGGCGCCACCAAGAAGGACGGCCAGCGCGCCAAGAACATGTTCGCGCTCGGCCTGCTGTCGTGGATGTACGGACGCGAGCTCGAGCACAGCGAGGCGTTCATTCGCGAGAAGTTCGCCCGCAAGCCCGATATCGCCGAGGCCAATGTGCTGGCGCTGAAGGCCGGCTGGAACTACGGCGAGACCACCGAAGCCTTCGCCAGCACCTACGAGGTGGCGCCTGCGAAGCTGAAATCCGGTGAGTACCGGCAGATTTCGGGCAACACCGCCCTGGCGTACGGCCTCATCACCGCAGGCCAGCTCGCCGACGTCCAGCTGGTGCTTGGCTCGTACCCGATCACGCCGGCCTCGGACATCCTCCACGAGCTGTCCAAGCACAAGAACTTCAACGTCCTCACGTTCCAGGCGGAGGACGAGATCGCAGGCATCGGCGCGGCAATCGGTGCGTCCTATGGCGGTGCGCTGGGTGTCACCAGCACCTCTGGCCCCGGCATCTCACTGAAGTCGGAAGCTATAGGCCTGGCCGTGATGACCGAGCTGCCGCTGATCGTCATCGACGTGCAGCGCGGCGGACCGTCCACCGGCCTGCCCACCAAGACCGAGCAGGCCGATCTGCTCCAGGCGATGTTCGGACGCAACGGTGAGTCGCCAGTCGCGATCATCGCGCCGCGATCGCCTTCCGACTGCTTCGAAGTCGCCGTCGAGGCGGCACGCATCGCGATCACCTATCACACCCCGGTGATGATCCTGTCGGATGGCGCGATCGCCAATGGCTCTGAGCCGTGGCAGATTCCGGACGCCAGTACCTTCACGCCGATCGCGCACACCTTCGCGAAGACGGGTGAGCCGTTCCAGCCGTACGCCCGCGACCCGGAGACCCTCGCCCGTCAATTCGCAATTCCGGGCACGCCCGGTCTCGAGCACCGCATCGGTGGCCTGGAGGCGGCCAACGGCTCTGGCAACATTTCGTACGAGCCGAAGAACCACGACCTGATGGTGCGGCTGCGGAAAGCCAAGATCGACGGCATCGTGGTGCCGGACCTGGAGGTCGACGATCCAACGGGCGACGCCGAGCTCCTGATGTTGGGCTGGGGCAGCTCGTACGGCCCCATCGGTGAGGCCTGCAGGCGGGCGCGGCGCAAGGGCATCAACGTCGCCCACGCGCAGCTGCGCAATCTCAACCCGTTCCCGGCCAACCTCGGCGAGGTGCTCCGGCGTTATTCAACGGTCGTGCTGCCAGAGATGAACCTGGGTCAGCTGGCGCTGCTGCTGCGCGGCGAGTTCCTCGTCGACGTGCAGTCGGTGACCAAGGTGGAAGGCATGGCGTTCCTGTCCGAAGAAGTGGAAGGCATCATCGATGCCGCCCTGGAAGGAACGCTGGGCGAAAAGGAAATTGACAAGGCCAAGTTCGCGCGGTTGGCGGCTGCCACCGTGGAGACTGGCGTGGGAGCTGACGCATGACTGACTTGATCGGAACGGACCTCGGGATCACCCCGGGGATCGGTGGGGTTCCCACGACCGATGAGCCGCAGAAGGCCAAGGACTTCACCAGCGACCAGGAGGTCCGCTGGTGCCCGGGCTGCGGCGACTACGTCATCCTCAACACCATCCGCAATTTCCTGCCCGAGTTGGGGTTGCGCCGCGAGAACATCGCATTCGTCAGCGGCATCGGCTGCTCGAGCCGCTTCCCGTACTACCTGGAGACGTACGGCTTCCACTCCATCCACGGCCGCGCGCCGACCATCGCCACGGGGCTGGCGCTGGCACGCGAGGACCTGTCGGTCTGGGTCGTCACCGGCGACGGCGACGCGCTGTCGATCGGCGGCAATCACCTGATCCACGCGCTGCGCCGCAACGTGAACCTCACGATCCTGCTGTTCAACAACCGGATCTACGGGCTGACGAAAGGCCAGTACTCGCCGACGTCTGAGACCGGCAAGATCACGAAGTCGACCCCGATGGGTTCGCTGGACTACCCGTTCAATCCGGTGTCGCTGGCGCTGGGTGCCGAAGCGACGTTCGTCGGCCGCGCGCTGGACTCCGACCGCAAGGGCCTGAGCGAGGTGCTCCGTGGAGCCGCCGCGCACCGCGGCGCCGCGCTGGTCGAGATCATGCAGGACTGCCCGATCTTCAACGACGGCTCCTTTGACGCGCTCCGCAAGGAGGGCGCCGAGGAGCGGCTGATCAGCGTCCACCACGGCGAGCCGATCACCTTCGGCGCCGATGGCGAGTACTGCGTGATCAAATCCGGTTTCGGTCTCGAGGTCGCCAAGACCGCCGACGTCTCGGCCGATGAGATCGTCATCCACAATGCGCAGATCGATGATCCGGCGTACGCGTTCGCGTTGTCACGGCTCTCCGAGCAGACCCTCGAGCACATGGTGATGGGCATCTTCCGACAGGTCAGCAAGCCCACGTACGACGATGCGGCGCGGCAGCAGGTGGCCTCGGCGCGGGACGCGAAGCCGCACGACACGGCGGCACTGCAGTCCCTGCTGCGGGGCAAGGACACCTGGAACGTCGACTAACCTCTCTGCCGTGACGACTCCCGTGCCGCTCGCTGCGGTCTTACTGGCCGGCGGTGCATCTCGCCGGATGGGCCGCGATAAGGCAACCCTGCAATACGACGGCACGACGTTGGTCGAGCGCGTCGTGTCCGTCGTGAGTCGCCGGTGTTCCCCGGTGTTCGTCATCGCCGCTCCCGGTCAGCCGCTGCCGGATCTGCAGGCTGCTGATGTTCTGCGCGATGAGATCCGTGGGGTCGGCCCGCTGGTGGCCACTGGGCGTGGCCTGCGAGCGGCGGCCGACGCAGGCAGTGAGCTGGCGTTCGTGTGCGCCGTTGACATGCCGTTCATGACCATTGAGCTGATCGACGAACTCGCAGAACATGCCGCCCGGCTGGATGTCGACGTGGTGCTGCCGTGGGATGGGCGTAATCACTACCTGGCCGGGGTCTATCGCACCGCGCTGGCCGACCGGGTCGACGCGCTGGTGGCCGCGGGGGAGCGCAGCATGCGCTCGCTGGTCGACACTGTCGACACGCAGCGCATCGTGATGGCCGAGCAGCGGGCGCTGACGAACGTGAACACGACGGCCGACCTGCCCTGATCCATCAGTTATTACCTTCGGTAATAGTTTCAGCAAATTCCAGCTTTTTCATTGCGCGCTCTTGAGATGCATTTCGCCGACGGTGCCACCGTTGGTCGCTGCAATACCGTGTCTATTAATCCGCCGATGAAATCTCCGCGGCCTCTCGGGGGTGCTGGGGCTACCATGCCCACGAGATCCGCTGCTGCCGTGTGGGTTTCGATCCCATCATCCTCACTTTCCAGGGCAAACCATTCCCGGAAGTGTATGGAAATGCCGAAAGCTACTGGCGGTGATTTCGACGATGGTTGCGTAAATCGAATCACCGACGTCCCAGCACGGGGCCGCTAGTCCGGGTCAATGCCTGAGCTTTGTGTTGTGACAACGAAAGTACTTCACCTGCATCATGATTGGTGCACAATCGGCCATGCGTGTTCGATTGGCGTATCGAGCTGCGTGTTCCGAAGTCGCGTGACGATAGCGTCGAGATCGATTCTGCTGCATCGGATTTAGTGAACCGAGACTGGGACCCGTTATCAGCGAACTGTTTCGGCAGAAATGACCGAAAAACCGCGTCATGCGCCAAATCTGGCCATCTTGGCCCAGATTCCCTGATCCGCCAGTCAGATTCGCCGTGTGCCAGGTCACAAAATGATCGTGATTTGGCTCACGGTGCCGCTGTGCCAGTGCTCCTGTGACATTGCGGGCAACACGCCGTGATGACCTGCGTGGACGAACGGATTGGCGGTCGTGATCTGGCCGTGATCTAACCGCGACACGTTCTCCACCCGATATGACTTTGTCGCGGATCGATTTGTACGGTCCACACGGCTCAAAAACGAGCAAATAATTTCAAACCACGAACCTGCGTGTGAGTGGGACCGCGGAGGGCGGGATCGCCTTCTGTGGCCGTCGGGCGTGATGCCCGGTGGGGCGACCTGCCGCCTCCCCTGTCGTGCCTGACCGAGAGGGCACGGCCCAAACTCTCCGGCCTGAACAGGGCATCTGCGCCCGCGCTTAGCGGGCGTTTTCGGCGCGCGCTTGGCGAAAGGAAAGAAGTGAAGAACATCCGCAAGACGTTCGGTCTGGCGACCATCGCGGGCGCGCTCGCACTGGCACCGATGGCGCTGGCGACCGGCACTGCGAATGCGGACGGCGGCGTTAACTGGGACGCCGTCGCGGCATGCGAGTCGGGTGGCAATTGGAAGACCGCCACCGGCAACGGTTACTACGGTGGCCTGCAGTTCACGATGGGCACCTGGCGTGCCAATGGCGGCAGCGGCTCACCGCACCACGCCAGTCGCGAGGAGCAGATCCGCGTTGCCAACAACGTTCTGAAGACCCAGGGCATCGGCGCATGGCCGGTGTGCGGCAGGCGGGGCTAAGTAACCCCAACTCTGAAGCAGACACACACTTGAAGATGGTGTCGGGCCGGCAAAGGCCCGGCACCATTCTTTTTTCATCTATTTCCTCAATTTTCACATCTGTCACATATGTCTCATTTACCGCTTTTTACTCATTTGTCCCATTACTAGCTTGGTCCTATCCCGTCCCGATAACGTACTGGTACCTCCCTTGTAACGCCTGACACTCCTAACCCGAAAGACCCATTAGTTGCAAGGTCGGGGAAGGACCGAAGTGATGAAGAAACGCCACTTATTCATCCGGACAGCCAAGAAGTCTGTCTGGCTCGTCGCAATCATCGGAGCGCTCGCCATCGCCCCGCTCACCCTCTCGGCCAGTGCCAACGCCGACTCCGTGGACTGGGACGCCATCGCCCAGTGCGAGTCCGGTGGCAATTGGTCGACGAACACCGGAAACGGCATGTACGGCGGCCTGCAATTCAAGCCGGCGACCTGGGCCTCCAACGGCGGAGTGGGATCGCCTGCAACAGCCTCGCGGGCGGAGCAGATCCGCGTCGCCGAGAACGTGCTGCGGACCCAGGGCATCGGCGCCTGGCCGAAATGCGGCGCGAACGCCGGTGGCCCTGCGGTGTGGAACATGGGAAGTCAGTCGGTGGGATGCCGCACCATGCGGGGCGGGGCGGTGCTGGGCATCGTCGACCTCCGCCAGTTGTGCTCGACGTTCCTCAGCCCGTTCGGCCTAGGCTGACGCCGTCGTCGGCGCGGTGAACGCGGACCGCGACGCCACCGTCGCCATGTGCCGCGTCAACACCGCCTCGGGAACCAAGGCGCTCGCCCGAGTTGCCGCTGCACTCAAGAATGCCGGCCGCAGGTTGACGATCTTGCCGAGCAGCGCCGACTCGCGCACCAACGCACGGACCCTCGGCCTGCGGAATTTCGCGAACCGGGCGAACGCCGCCGATACGTCGTCGGTCTGGTCGACGAAGTCGGCAAGGATCGCGGCGTCCTCGAGGCCTTGGCAACCGCCCTGGCCCAGGTGTGGGCGCATCGGGTGGGCGGCGTCGCCAACGAGAACGATCGGGCCCTTCGCCCAAGCTCTGGCCTCGTCGCGGTCGTAGAGGTCGTTGTGCAGGACGACATCGGGATCGGTCGCGGCCAGCAGCGCCGGTAACGGCTCGGCCCATGAAGCCAGCTTGGCTTGCAGGTAGGCCAGCTCTCCCTCCGCCGCCTGCCGACCTTCGGGGGCGCGCTCGGTGGCGAACCAGTAGGTGTGATCGGGGCCCAATGGCACGTGTCCGCATTCGATGCCGGCCCCGAGCGTCTCGCCGGCGAGGTCGGGGTCGATCGCGCAGTCGGCGATGCCGCGCCATGCGGTGTAGCCGGCGTACCGGTTTCGCAACGGGCCGTTGAGGTATCGCGCCACCACCGAATGCGTGCCGTCGGCGCCGACGACCGCGGCCGCCTGCCGTGTCGTCGAGTCCGACAGGGTCATGCGCACACCGTCAGGCGTCAGCTCGATTTCTTTCACCGTCACCCCGGTGTGCAGGGTGCCGCTCGCCAACGCACCGGCCAGCACGTCGTTCAATGCGGATCGGCGCACCACCACCAGCGGCTCGCCTAGGGCCTTCACCATCCGCTCTCGTGACGGACGGCGTAGCCACGTGCCGTCACGCCAACGCAGCGCGCCTGCGGTCACCCGGCCGCCGGCCTCGCGGACCGCGTCACCGAGGCCGATGTGGTCGAGGGCCGCAAGCGCGTTGGGCCAGATGCTGATTCCCGCGCCGCTCGCCGTGTCGGGGCGGCTCTCGAGGACGGTGACATCGTGTCCGTGTCGCTGCAGTGCGACCGCCGTCGCGAGACCCGCAATACCCGCACCGATTACCAGGACCTGTTGCTGCGCCACCCGTCGAACGTAGCGCCTTGGTCGGGATTGCTTACAGGTCGAACACCAGCACCGTGCTGGTGGCCGTTGCGACCACCGCGCCGCTGGCGTCGGTGACGACGCCTTCGGCGAAGCCGACCCGCGATCCCGCCTTCACCACCGTTCCTGTCGCCGTCAGCAGCCCGCTGTTCAGCCGGACCGCCTTCAGGTAGTTCACCTTGATCTCGACCGAGGTGTAGCCCTTGCCCTGCGGGAGCGTGCTGTGGATCGCGCAGCCGGTCACCGAGTCGAGCAGTGTGCAGACCACGCCGCCGTGCACGGCGCCGATCGGGTTGTACGCCGATTCGTCCGGTTGGCAGGTGAAGACCACGCGTCCCGGGTCGGCCGAAGACGATCTCGAATCGCAGCAAGCCCGGCGATCGGCGACTGCGGCAGTTCGCCGTTGGCCATCGCCCGCAGGTAGTCGACACCGGCCATCGGCGAGGCCCTTGGCGGTGCTCGGCCCTGGCTCGTGCCATGTGACGGTGCGCGAGCGCTGCTGTCCCCAGTCCTCGCGGGTGTCCGTGTCGGTCAGCTCTGCGGTCATCGTGATCCTTCCTTTCAGTTCGCTCATCGGTCGGTACTTGCGTTGTCGATCGGGGTCGTCGGGGGCGACTGCGTGATGCTTGCCCCACTCGAGGAGGGCATCGAGGACCGGTATGAGTGCATCGCCGGACTCGGTGAGCCGGTATTCGTAGCGGGTAGGGCTGTCGTGGTACGGCGATCGCGTGATGACGCCGGCACTCTCCAGAGCCTTCAACCTGGCCGCGATGCGGTCCCGCGGTGCTCCGGTCCCCGCGACGATGTCGCTGAAGCGGCCGGCCCCGAGCGCGATCTCACGCACGACGAGCAGCGCCCAGCGTTCGCCGACGAGCTCCAGCGCTGCCGCAATCGGACACGGCCTGCCGGGAAGGGTGGCCAGCGGCGTAGTGGTCATGGCGCCAGTCTGGCAGAAGTGAGTTTGAAAATCAAACTTACTTCTGCCTGTGCTACGAACATCGCATGACCGAAACGCCGTTCGGCGATCTCGACGCCTTCTTCGCCCTGCCGCGGGTGTCCGGGCTGGCGGTGTCGCCGGACGGCTCGCGGGTTGTGACGATGGTCAGTGAACTCAACGAGAAGCGCACCGAATACGTCACCGCGGTCTGGGAACTCGACCCGGAAGGCCGACGCCCGGCGCGGCGGTTGACGCGTGGCGCCAAAGGTGAGTCCTCGCCCGCATTCACCTCCGACGGTGACGTGCTGTTCGTTGCGGTGCGCCCGACCGAGGATGACGACAAACCGCCCGCGGCGTTGTGGAGGCTGCCCGCGGCTGGAGGGGAGGCGGTCGAAATTCTTTCACCGCCCGGCGGGGTCGAAGTCGTGAAGGCCGCGCGAGGCGTTTCGCGGGCCGTGGTGCGCGCACCGCTGTTGCCGTCGGCGGGCAGCGTCGACGACGACCGTCGGCTGCGGGATCTGCGCAAGGACAACAAGGTCACCGCGATCCTGCACACCGGCTATCCGATCCGGCACTGGGACAAGGATCTTGGCCCTGGCGCACCTCATCTGCTCGGGCTGGACCTGGCAGACGATTGCGCGCCGGTCGATTTCACGCCGCGGCCGGATGGCGCACTGCGAGACGCCGACTTCGACGTCAGCCCCGACGGTCAATTCGTGGTGACGTCCTGGCAGCGGCCCGCGCCGGGTGCGGCGCAGCACTCGGTGCTGGTTCGGATCGACCTCGCGTCTGGCGACCAGACTGTCATCGCCGACGAACCGGAGGCGGACCTGTGGAGCCCGACCATCTCGCCGGACGGCTCGGCCATCGCATTCATCCGCGAGTCGTACTCGACACCGGCGCGCGCACCACGAATAGCGCTGGGCTACCTGCGATTCGGTGAAAAGCCCGTGGCGGTCGCGGCGGACTGGATCGCTGGCCGGCATCGGTGACATGGTCGCGCGACGGGGAGGCCCTGATCGTCACCGCCGACGACGGCGGCCGCTGTCCGGTGTTCCGAATCGGAATCGGTGATGGCGCGGTCGCGACGTTGACCACCGACGACTACGCCTATACCGATGTGAGCGCGGCTCCCGGTGGCGTCGTGTACGCCATGCGGAGCTCCTACGCGGCGCCGCCGCATCCGGTGCGCATCGATCCCGACGGCACGGTCACGACGTTGCCGTGTGTTGACCGGCCCGAATTGCCCGGTTCACTCACCGAGGTGCTGGCGACCACCGGCGATGACACCTCGGTGCGGTCGTGGCTGGTGTTGCCCGAGGATGAATCGCCCGCACCGCTGCTGCTGTGGATTCATGGGGGACCGCTGGCCAGCTGGAACGCCTGGCACTGGCGATGGAACCCGTGGGTGCTCGCCGCTGCGGGCTACGCGGTGCTGCTGCCGGACCCGGCGCTGTCCACCGGCTACGGCCAGGACTTCATCCAGCGCGGCTGGGGCAATTGGGGAAGCGCTCCGTTCGAGGATCTGATGGCCGTCACCGACGCGGCCTGCGCCCATCCGCGTGTCGACGCCACCCGCACCGCCGCCATGGGCGGCTCGTTCGGCGGTTACATGGCGAACTGGATGGCGGGCCACACCGACCGGTTCGACGCGATCGTCACCCACGCCAGCCTGTGGGCACTCGACCAGTTCAACTCCACCACCGACGCCGCCTACTACTGGCTGCGTGAAATGACGCCGCGAGATGGCAACGGCGAACTCGCCGCATCTCTTCGTCAAGGAGATCCGTACGCCGATGCTTGTCATCCACGGCGACAAGGACTATCGCGTGCCGATCGGCGAGGCGCTGCGGCTCTGGTACGAGCTGCTGAGCGAATCGGGTCTGCCTGCGGCCGAGGACGGGACGAGCCCGCACCGGTTCCTGTACTTCCCGTCGGAGAACCATTGGGTGCTCTCGCCGCAACACGCGAAGATCTGGTACCAGGTCGTCCTCGCGTTCCTGGCCCGGCACGTGCTCGGCGACGACGTCGAGCTGCCCGAGACGCTCGGGTAGCGTCGATCTGCATGAGCGCACCGCAGCGTGAATTCGACATCGTCCTGTACGGCGCGACCGGCTTCGTCGGGAAACTGACCGCGGAATACCTGGCCAAGGCGGCAGGCGACGCACGAATCGCACTGGCGGGCCGATCCCAGGACAAGCTGCTGGCCGTCCGGGAGACCTTGGGGGAGACGGCACAGTCGTGGCCGCTCATCACCGCCGACGCGTCGCAGCCGTCGACCCTCGACGCGATGGCCGCCAGAGCACAGGTTGTGGTGACAACCGTCGGGCCGTACGCCCGATACGGGCTGCCGTTGGTGGCGGCGTGCGCGGCAGCGGGAACCGACTACGCGGACCTCACCGGCGAGCCGACGTTCGTCCGCGAGAGTATCGACCTTTATCACAAGCAGGCCGTGGACACGGGTTCGCGGATCGTGCACTCGTGTGGATTCGATTCCATCCCTTCGGATCTCACCGTCTTCGCGCTGTTCCGGCGCGCCGAACAGGATCGAAGCGGGTCAGCTCGGCGACACCAACATGGTGGTGCGCGCCCTGGCCGGTGGCGTGTCGGGGGGGACCGTCGCGACGATGTTCGAATTCCTCCGCACGCTGTCCTCCGATCCGGAGGCCAAGCGGCTGATGGACGACCCGTACACGTTGACACCAGATCGGGCGGCCGAGCCGGAGCTCGGTGCGCAACCCGATGTGAGATGGCGCCGCGGTCGCGAGGTCGCGCCCGAGCTGGACGGCTACTGGCTCGGGGCGTTCGTCATGGCTGGACCGAACTCGCGAATCGTCCGGCGCAGCAACGCTTTACTCGACTATGCGTACGGCCGCCGGTTCGAGTACGCCGAGCAGATGAGCGTGGGGCGCTCGATTGTCGGCGCCGGCCGCGGCGGCGTTGATGACCGGAGGCAATGCCGCGACGATGAGCCTCGGTAGCCGCTTCTTCAATCGGATTCCGAGTGGGCTCATCGAGCGCATCGCGCCGAAACCCGGTACCGGGCCGAGCGAAAGGGTCCGCGAGAACGGGCACTACACCGTCGAGACGTACGCCACCACCACAACCGGCGCCCGTTATCGGTCACGGCTCTCACAGAAGGGCGACTACGGCTACAAGGCCACCTCGGTGCTGCTGGGCGAAAGCGGGTTGGCGCTCGCGCTGGACCGTGACAAGCTCTCCGACCTGCGCGGCGTATTGACGCCCGCGGCGGCGATGGGTGATGTGCTGCTGGCTCGATTTCCCGCTGCCGGTGTGTCATTGGAGACGTCGCGGCTGAATTGACCTGCCAGCGCAGAACACCTGTCAGCCAAGATCAATTGGACTAATGTCGTGCTCGGCATGCGACATGCGACAACCAGCAATGAAGGTGGGCACGACAATGGCAGGTCTCGACGAACTCTTCGCGCAGATCCCGGTAGCGGACATCGCGAACAAAATCGGTGCGGACCAGGGCGAGGTGAACAACGCCATCAAGACGCTGGTCCCGGCTCTCGTGGGAGGGCTCGCAGCAGAACGTCCAGTCAGACGACATCGACTCGAGCAAGCTCGAGTCCGCTGTGGCCCAGCAGGGCGAGAGCGGCCTGCTCGATGGTGGGGTCAATGTCGACCAGGTCGACGAGAAGGAGGGCGACAATCTCGTCGCCTCGCTCTTCGGCGGCAACGACAGCAACGCCGTCGCCTCCGCGCTGGGTGGAACCGGTGCGGGCAGCAGTGGCCTGATCCAGAAACTGCTTCCGATTCTGGCTCCGATCGTGCTGGCCTACATCGGCAAGCAGTTGGCCAACAGGGGCGGCGGTTCGGCTCCGGCTCAGCAGCCGCAGGCGCAGGCCCAGTCGACAGGCGGAGGCGGCCTCGGCGACATCCTCGGCGGCATCCTCGGGGGTGCCGGTGGAGGCGGCGGCGGGAACAACCCGCTGGGCAGCATCCTCGGCAGCGTGATCGGCGGCCAACAGGGCGGCGCGATCGGCGACATCCTGGGCGGGCTGCTGGGCGGCAAGAAGTAGTCGAGCCCGGGCTGGCGCACCGCACTCCATAGAATGACGCGGTGACCGCCAGTTCGACGCCAGCAGCCGACGCCCTGCCCAAATCGTGGGAGCCGGGCGCGGTGGAAAGCGAGCTCTACCAGGGCTGGGTGGACGCCGGCTACTTCAAGGCCGATCCGGCGAGCGACAAGGCGCCGTACTCGATCGTGCTGCCACCGCCGAACGTGACCGGCAGCCTGCACATGGGGCACGCGCTCGACCACACGCTGATGGATGCGCTGACCCGGCGCAAGCGGATGCAGGGCTGTGAGGTGCTGTGGCTGCCGGGGATGGACCACGCAGGCATCGCCACCCAGTCGGTGGTGGAGAAGCAGCTGGCCGTCGACGGCAAGACGAAGGAAGACTTCGGCCGCGAGCTGTTCATCGACAAGGTCTGGGACTGGAAGCACGACTCCGGCGGCACGATCGGCGCCCAGATGCGTCGGCTCGGCGACGGCGTCGACTGGAGCCGCGACCGCTTCACCATGGACGACGGCCTGTCGCGCGCCGTGCGGACGATCTTCAAACGGCTTTACGACGCGGGGCTGATCTATCGGGCCGAGCGCCTGGTCAACTGGTCGCCGGTGCTGGAAACCGCCATTTCGGACCTCGAGGTGTCCTATTCCGACGTCGAGGGTGAGTTGGTGTCGTTCCGGTACGGGTCGCTGGACGACTCCGAACCGCACATCGTGGTGGCCACCACCCGGGTGGAGACGATGCTCGGCGACACCGCGATCGCGGTGCACCCCGACGACGACCGCTACCGCCACCTTGTTGGTAAGACGTTGCCGCATCCTTTCGTCCGCGACCGGGAGCTGATCATCGTCGCCGACGCACATGTGGATCCGGAATTCGGCACCGGCGCAGTCAAAGTCACGCCGGCCCACGACCCGAATGACTTCGAGATCGGGCTGCGGCACAAGCTGCCGATGCCCTCGATCATGGACACCAAGGGCCGGATCGCCGAAACCGGAACCGAATTCGACGGCATGGACCGCTTCGACGCCCGGGTCGCGGTGCGCGAGGCCCTGGCCGCGGAGGGCCGGATCGTCGAAGAGAAGCGACCGTATCTGCACAGCGTCGGGCATTCCGAGCGCAGCGGAGAAGCCATCGAACCGCGGCTGTCGCTGCAGTGGTGGGTCAAGGTGGAATCGTTGGCCAAGGCCGCTGGCGACGCGGTCCGCAACGGGGACACCGTGATTCACCCGGCCAGCCTGGAACCACGATGGTTCGCCTGGGTCGACAACATGCACGACTGGTGCATATCGCGGCAGCTGTGGTGGGGCCACCGCATCCCGATCTGGCACGGGCCGAACGGTGAGACCGTCTGCGTCGGGCCGGACGAGACTCCGCCCGACGGGTGGGAGCAGGACCCAGACGTGCTGGACACCTGGTTCTCGTCGGCGCTGTGGCCGTTCTCCACCATGGGCTGGCCGGACCACACCGCCGAGCTGGCCAAGTTCTATCCGACGAGTGTGCTGGTCACCGGCTACGACATCCTGTTCTTCTGGGTGGCCAGGATGATGATGTTCGGCACGTTCGTTGCCGACGACCCCGCGATCACGCTGGACGGCCAACGCGGACCACAGGTGCCGTTCCAGAATGTCTTTTTGCACGGGCTGATTCGCGATGAGTTCGGCCGCAAGATGAGCAAGTCGCGGGGCAACGGCATCGATCCACTGGACTGGGTGGAGATGTTCGGCGCCGACGCGCTGCGGTTCACCCTGGCCCGCGGCGCCAGCCCCGGCGGCGACCTGTCCATCGGCGAGGACCATGCCAGGGCGTCCCGCAACTTCGCCACCAAGCTGTTCAACGCCACCCGATTCGCATTATTGAACGGGGCCGCCCCGGCGCCGCTGCCCGACGTATCAGACCTCACCGATGCCGACCGGTGGATTCTCGGCCGCGTGGAAGAGGTTCGCGCCGAAGTGGATTCGGCGTTCGACAACTATGAGTTCAGCCGGGCCTGCGAATCGCTCTATCACTTCGCGTGGGACGAGTTCTGCGACTGGTACGTCGAGCTGGCGAAGGTGCAACTGGCCGACGGAATCACACACACGACGGCGGTGCTGGCCGCGGTCCTTGACACCCTCCTGAAACTGCTCCACCCGGTGATGCCGTTCGTCACCGAGACGCTGTGGAAGGCGCTCACCGGCGGAGAGTCCCTCGTCATCGCCGACTGGCCGACGTCGTCCGGCTTCGCGGTGGATCAGGCTGCGGCACAACGTATCACCGACATGCAGAGGCTGATCACCGAGGTGCGCCGGTTCCGCAGCGACCAAGGGCTGGCCGACCGGCAGAAGGTGCCCGCGCGAATGACATGATGTCGCTGCGGCCGACCTGGACGGGCAGATCCCTGCGGTGACATCGCTGGCATGGCTGACACCCGCCTCCGACGGCTTCGCTCCTTCGGCCGCCGTCGAGGTCCGGCTTACGCGCGGCACCGTGGTGGTCGAACTGGACACCTCGGGCACCGTCGACGTGGCCGCCGAGCGGCGTCGACTGCAGAAGGACCTGGCCGCCGCGGAGAAGGAGCTGAAGGGCACCACGGCCAAGCTCGACAACGAAGCGTTCCTCGCCAAGGCTCCCGCGGACGTCGTCGACAAGATCCGGGGCCGCCAACAGGTCGCTCGGGAGGAAGTCGAGCGGATCAACAGCAGGCTGGCTGCTCTGCGATGACTGCGAGCCCGTCCCGACCCCGGACGAAATCGCATCGCTGCTCCAGGTCGAGCACCTTCTGGACCAGCGTTGGCCGGAGACCAAACTCGAACCCAGCACGGCGCGTATCTCCGCGCTGATGGAACTGCTCGGCTCGCCGCAGCGCGGATATCCGTCCATCCACATCGCGGGTACCAACGGCAAGACATCGGTGGCCCGAATGGTCGATGCCCTTCTGACCGCCCTGCACCGTCGCACCGGCCGCACGACCAGCCCCCATCTGCAGTCCGCCGTCGAACGCATCGCGATCGACAACAGGCCGATCACCCCGGCGCAATACGTCGCGACCTACGAAGAGATCGAACCGTTCGTCGAATTGGTCGACAAGCAGTCCGAGGCGGCAGGCGGCCCGGCGATGAGCAAGTTCGAGGTCGTCACCGCGATGGCGTTCGCGGCATTCGCCGATGCGCCGGTCGATATCGCCGTCGTCGAGGTCGGCATGGGCGGGCGCTGGGACGCCACCAACGTCGTCGACGCACCGGTCGCCGTGATCACCCCGATCGGCGTCGACCACACCGAGTACCTGGGCAACGAGATCGCCGAAATCGCCGCCGAGAAGGCGGGAATCATCGCCAAGCAGGGCGACGAGCTGGTGCCCGTCGACACCGTCGCGGTTATCGGGCGGCAAGTGCCCGAGGCCATGGAGGTGCTGCTGGCCGAAACGGTGCGCACCGACGCCGCAGTGGCGCGCGAGGATTCAGAGTTCGCGGTGCTGAGCCGCCAGGTGGCCGTCGGTGGCCAAATGCTCGAACTGCAGGGCCTCGGCGGGGTGTACTCCGAGATCTTCCTGCCCCTGCACGGCGAGCATCAGGCGCACAATGCCGCGATCGCGCTTGGCCGCCGTCGAGGCGTTCTTCGGGGCAGGAGCACAACGACAACTCGACGTCGAGGCCGTGCGGGCCGGGTTCGCCGCCGCCGTCAGTCCTGGTCGGCTCGAACGGATGCGCAGCGCGCCAACGGTATTCATCGACGCCGCCCACAACCCCGCGGGTGCTGCGGCACTGGCGCAGACGCTGGCCGAGGAGTTCGACTTCCGATTCGTCGTCGGCGTGGTGTCGGTGATGGTCGAAAAGGATGTCGACGGCATCCTGGCCGCGCTCGAGCCGGCGTTCGATCAGATAATCGTGACCAACAACGGCTCGCCGCGTGCGCTCGACGTCGAAGCGCTCGCCCAGCGCGCGGAGGAGCGGTTCGGACCCGAGCGGGTGATCGCCGCGCCTACCCTGCCCGACGCGATCGAAACCGCAACCGCACTCGTCGAGGAGGCAGGCAACGAGGGTGACGGCTTCTCCGGCGCCGGCATGGTGATCACCGGCTCCGTCGTCACCGCGGGTGCGGCCCGCACCCTGTTCGGGCGGGATCCGGAATGAGCGCGAATCGAGTCGAGCCCGCCGCCCCCGATCCGTGGAAGAGCTTCCGCGGCGTGACGGCAGGCATCCTGATCCTGGAAGCGATCGTCGTGCTGCTCGCCCTGCCGGTCGTCGTGGTGGCGGATGGCGGACTGACGCCACTCACCGGCACCTATCTGATCGGACTTGCCGTCGTGCTCATCCTGCTGGCCGGCCTGCAGGGGCGGTCATGGGCCATCTGGGTGAACCTCGCGATGCAGTTGGTGCTGATCGCCGGTTGGGCTGTACACGGCGCCGTCGGGTTTATCGGGCTGATCTTCACGGGCGTGTGGCTGCTCATCCTCTATTTGCGCAGCGAAGTGAAGCGCCGTGAGGAACGTGGCCTGCTGCCTGGCCAACAACCCCCACCCGAGTAATCGCGGCGAACGAAACTGGAGTAGCCAACTACGCTACGAAGCCGCTGGGAAAGTGTCATTGTTGTGCCCATGCGGACCGCATGAATCCAATGCGGACCGACGAGTCCAAGAAGACGGATGGGTAGCAATCATGGACGACCGTCGAGAGTTTGACCGGACTGAGCAGATGGCGCCGCCGACGGTGGCCGCCCCGACTGCCGCGACGCAGCCCGTGCAGCCGACCGCGTGGTCTGAGGCCGATCCTTACGGCTCGCCCTACGACCAGCAGCCGACGGACATGTACTACGACCAGCCGCCGCAGCAGCAGTACTACGACCAGCCGCCGCAGTACTACCCGCAGCCACCGGTTGCTCCGTCGCCGCCGCTGCCGTGGTACCGGCGGCCTGGCGTGCTGTTCGGTGGCGCCGCGGCGGCCGCATTGCTTGCGGTGGCCGCTCTCATTGTCGACGTGGCAGATGAACGGGGTGTCGACCACTCCTGCGAACACCACAGGAACACCGTCGCAGCAGGCGCCGGTGTCAGCCCCATTGGCGCCCGCGCCCGCGCCGCCGTCATTGGCGCCCCCGCCGAGCCAGCCTGTGGTGGTGCCGCAGCCGGCGCCGAGGTATGTCCCTCGACAGCAGGCGCCTGCTCCGCGGCTGGCGCCGGTGAATCCGCCGGCCAACAACGCGCCGGTGTCTCCTCCGCCGAACTCGAACCCGAATACGCCGCCGGAGGAGAAGGTGCCTCCGCCGGGTGGCGAGGAGAAGGTGCCTCCGCCAGGTGGCGAGGAGAAGGTGCCTCCGCCGGGTGGCGAGGAGAAGGTGCCTCCGCCAGGTGGCGAGGAGAAGGTGCCCCCGCCGGGTGGCGAGGAGAAGAAGGCGCCCCCGCCAGGCGGTGAGGAGAAGGTGCCTCCGCCAGGTGGCGAAGGGGAGCAGGGAAATCCGCCAGTCGAGAAGCAGCCCGTTCTGTGCCTCGACCCCATCGAGCCCTGCTAGGACGACACCGACTGAGCTGACGCTGGGCACCAAGGCCGCGCAGGTACGCTGTCGGCCGTGACTGAGCGGACTCTGGTTTTGATCAAGCCCGACGCCGTCGAGCGGCGCCTGATCGGGGAGGTCGTGCGCCGGATCGAGGCCAAGGGCCTCACCATCGCGGCCCTCGAACTGCGCGACGTCAGCGACGAGCTGGCCCGCAAGCACTATGCCGAACACGACGGCAAACCCTTTTTCGACTCCCTGCTGGAATTCATCACCTCGGGGCCCGTCGTGGCCGCGATCGTCGAGGGTTCGAGAGCGATTGCCGCGTTTCGTCAGATCGCGGGCGGCACCGACCCGGTGGAGAAGGCAGCGCCGGGCACAATTCGCGGTGACCTGGCACTTGTCACCCAGGACAACCTGGTGCACGGCTCGGATTCGCCGGAATCGGCCGCACGCGAAATCGACCTCTGGTTCCCCGGTCTTTAGCCGGGTCAGCCGGCTTGGTCCGCCGACCATGGGTGATGTGGGATACTGAACGCGGGTAGACGGCTTTACACCAGGGCCGGACGCCCGAATGAAGACTTTGACGAGCGCGACCACCGCTCACCCGTGGTGCGGCGCCGACCGTCCCAGCCATCATTCAGCCAGGCACCGGGAGGGTTCCCAGCGAACCGCTCGGAGCGAGACCATAACAAGCTCGGGAGCTAGTACCCGGGCCAATAGCGGAAGCCCTCGCGTGGCCGCGTCGCATGACGCGCCCGGGGGCTTGAGGAGAATACGTGGCCGACGATGCCCCCACTGAAGACGTATCGGAAGAGACTCAGCCGCCCGAGGCGCAGCCTGACGGCGCTGACTGCGGTCGCGGAGGATTCGAGCGAATCCCCCGAGGCCGACAGCGGCCGACCAGACAGCCAGGCTGACGACGTCGACGTCGACGGCGCTGAACCGGAGTCTCGGACGATTCTCGAGACCACCGTGGAACGCGCCGAGTACATGCCGCTGTTCGTGGCGCCGCAGCCGGTCGAGAAAAAGGCCGAACCCGACGATGACGACGACTACGACGAGTCCGACGACGGCGGCCCCGACTCCGACGATGACCAGGCCGAGCGTCCCAGCCGACGCCGCCGCCGGGGCCGCAGGGGCCGGGGTCGCGGGCGCGGCGAGCAGGGCGGTGACGACTCCGACGACTCCGAAGACAACCAGCCCGACGGCAAGGCCGAGGACTCCGACGAGGACTCCGACGAGGACAACGATGACGACGAGACGAATGGCACTGATGGCGCCACCCGTCGCCGCCGTCGGCGCCGCAGGCGCAAGTCCGGTGGAGGAGACGACAACGACGCCTCACCCGACGACCCGCCCAACACCGTTGTGCATGAACGCTCCGGGCGCAGCGCCAAGGACAAAGACAGCAACGAGATTCAGGGCATCAGCGGATCGACGCGGCTCGAGGCGAAGCGTCAACGCCGACGCGACGGCCGCGATGCGGGACGGCGCCGTCCGCCGATCCTGAGCGAGGCAGAGTTCCTGGCCCGTCGCGAGGCCGTCGAACGCGTGATGGTGGTGCGCGACACGGTCCGCTCCGAGCCGCCGCACGAGGGCGCCCGGTACACGCAGATGGCCGTGCTGGAGGACGGTGTCGTCGTCGAACACTTCGTCACATCGGCGGCTTCGGCGTCACTGGTCGGAAACATCTATCTCGGCATCGTGCAGAACGTGCTGCCGTCGATGGAGGCGGCATTCGTCGACATCGGCCGCGGCCGCAACGGCGTGCTGTACGCCGGCGAGGTGAATTGGGAGGCAGCGGGTCTCGGCGGTGCCGCCCGCAAGATCGAGCAGGCCCTCAAACCCGGCGACTACGTCGTGGTCCAGGTCAGCAAGGACCCGGTCGGCCACAAGGGCGCCCGGCTGACCACGCAGGTCTCGCTGGCTGGCCGCTATCTGGTGTACGTGCCTGGCGCGTCGTCGACAGGCATCAGCCGCAAGCTGCCCGACACCGAACGGCAGCGGCTCAAAGAGATTCTGCGCGAAGTGGTTCCGTCGGATGCGGGCGTGATCATCCGCACCGCGTCCGAGGGCGTGAAGGAAGACGACATCCGCACCGACGTCAGTCGGCTGCAGGAGCGCTGGACCCAGATCGAGTCGAAGGCAGTCGAGACAAAGAAGAAGGCCGCCGGCGCTGCAGTCGCACTGTACGAAGAGCCCGACGTACTGGTGAAGGTCATCCGCGACCTGTTCAACGAGGACTTTTCCGGCCTGATCGTGTCCGGTGACGAGGCTTGGACCACCATCAACGACTACGTCAATTCCGTTGCGCCCGACCTTGTTCCGCGGTTGACGAAATACGATCCACCCGGCGGTGAGGGTCCCGACGTGTTCGCGGTGCATCGCATCGACGAACAGCTGACCAAGGCGATGGACCGGAAGGTGTGGCTGCCGTCGGGTGGCACCCTGGTGATCGACCGCACCGAGGCGATGACCGTGGTCGACGTCAACACCGGCAAGTTCACCGGCTCGGGCGGCAACCTCGAGCAGACCGTCACCCGCAACAACCTGGAAGCCGCCGAGGAGATCGTGCGCCAGCTGCGGCTGCGCGATATCGGCGGCATCATCGTCATCGACTTCATCGACATGGTGCTCGAGTCGAACCGCGACCTGGTGCTGCGCCGGCTGACCGAGGCGCTCGCCCGCGACCGCACCCGCCACCAGGTATCAGAGGTCACGTCGCTGGGCCTGGTGCAGTTGACGCGAAAGCGGTTGGGTACCGGCCTGATCGAGGCGTTCTCCACGCCGTGCCCGCATTGCGCGGGTAGAGGCATCCTGTTGCACAACGACCCTGTCGACTCCGCGCCGGCGAGCGGGCGCAAGTCAGACTCCGGGCGTCGCGGCAAGCGCTCCAAGAAGGGTGCCCGCGCAGACGACGTTGAGGTCGCGAAGGTGCCTGCGCACCACGTGGGCGAGCACCCGATGTTCAAGGCGATGGCCGCAGCCAACGGGAAGCACGAGGACGACGAGCTGGCTGAGGACACCGGTGACGGCATGAAGGACGACGAAGAGAAGGTCGCCGAGGAGGTCGCCGAGGCCGACACCGAGACCATCAAGGAAGCCGTCGTCGACGCCGCTGACGAGGAACTGGAAGACGACGACCTGGACGAGGACCTCGACGAGGACGACGAGTCCGACGACGACGAGGACGACGAGGATGACGACGAGAT
This sequence comes from uncultured Actinomycetota bacterium, assembly GCA_963734385.1. GTDB lineage: Bacteria > Actinomycetota > Actinomycetes > Mycobacteriales > Mycobacteriaceae > Mycobacterium. Next base: position 64,562 of record CAVTHR010000023.1, read on the forward strand.
CGATCTGGATGAGGACGACGAGGACGACGACCTCGACGACGACATCGAGGTGATCGATTCCGACGATTCCGATGAGGACGACGATCCGAGGACGACGACTCCGACGACGAAGACGACGAAGACGACGACTCCGACGAGGACGACGAAGACGACGACGAAGCGCCCGTCGCGACCGTTGGAGGCAGGCGTCCGCGCCGACGCGCCGCAGCACGACCCGCAGGTCCGCCGGCTCACGACGACTGACCTGTGTCGTTCACCGGCGAGGAGATCGACTTCCTGCGGTCGCAACCGCTGGCCCGGCTGGCCACGGTGAACTCCGACGGCGGACCCGACGTCGTGCCCGTCGCGTTCGAATTCGACGGCGAACACTTCTGGGTCGGTGGCGTCGGACCCGAGGTGGCGGAAACCCGCAAGCTGCGCAACATCGCGGCGGGGCGGTCCAAGGTGTCGCTGGTGATCGACGACCTGGTGTCGATGGAGCCCTTCGTCGCCCGCGCGCTGCGGGTGTACGGCAACGCCGAACCGCCCGTCGAGCGAACCGGGATGATGGGCCATGGCCTGTACGCCCGGATAACCCCTACGGTGTCGTGGAGCTGGAACATGGCAGGCGAGCCCGCGGGCGAGCGCTGGTATGACGCCAATCGGACCGTGCACGAGCAGCAGTAACCGGCCAAATCTGGCCTCGTCGCTTCTCGGCGTATCTCCGGCCATCACCGCAGGCGCGGTCATTTCCGGCTCCTACCTGGGTGACAAGCTGTCGCCGCTGTCGGAGATGACGGTGCTGAGCGCGCAGATCGCCAAGATAGGCATCTACACCCACATTCGCGCGCAGAGCTGGACGACCGTGCCCGCGTTCTTGATCGCCGTCCTCGCCTTTGCGGTACTCGGCGTCGCAGGCCCCGCGGTTCACGATGAGGTCCCCGAGGAGGTCGAGCTCGCGAAGCTCGACCAGATCTTCTGGATCTCGCCGTGGAATCTGCTGCCTTTGGTATTGCTGGTGGTCCTGTCGATCCGCAAGGCGCCCGCATACCTGGCGCTGTTGGGTGCGGCGCTGTTCGCCTGCGTGCAGGCCACGGTCCTTCAGCGCGACGTGGTCAACGGATTCGTCCGGGAGATCGACGGCAGCGACAACCCGCTGGCGGGCTCGATTCAGGCGATCTGGACGGTGATGGCGAACGGGTTCTCGAGCGACACCGGGATTGCCGACATCGACTACCTGTTGTCCCGCGGTGGCATGGATTCCATGCTGATGACCATCTGGCTGATCATCGGGTGCGTGACATTCGGGGCCCTGCTGGAACGCTTCGGTCTCATCGATCGCCTGATCAATCCGTTGATCAACGCGGCGCGCACCACCGGCAGGCTGTATCTGTCGGTGTTCGCCTCCGGAATCAGCCTGAACCTGTTCGCCGGGGACCAACTGATCGCCGTGGTGCTGCCCGGCCGGATGTTCCAATCCGAATTCGCCCGCCGCGGATTTGCGCCGCAGATGCTGTCCCGGCTGGCTGCCGACAGCGGTACCCCGACCTCAGCGCTGGTGCCCTGGAACTCCTGCGGCGCGTTCATGGCCGCCGTCCTCGGCGTCTCGACGCTCGCCTACCTGCCGTTCGCGGTGTTCAACTTCGTCGCCCCGGTGCTGAGCGTCATCTACGGCATCACCGGGTTCAAGATCGTCAGGACAACACCATCGGAGGAGCCAGAGGAGACCGCGGTTTGACCCTTTACCCGCTGGTCACGTAACCTTGACCAGTTGTCTTTCGGCTGATGTCGATGGCAGCGGGCCCATGTGGCTCCGCACCCAGACCCGCACGCGCACCAACGGGTAGCGCGCGCCCAGAGAAGCAGAGGAACGATGGCGACGTACGCAATCGTCAAGACCGGCGGCAAGCAGTACAAGGTCGCCGTCGGAGACGTGGTCAAGGTCGAGAAGCTCGACGGCGAACCCGGTGCCAAGATCTCGCTGCCCGTCGCCCTGGTCGTCGACGGCGCGAAGGTCACCAGTGACGCCAAGGACCTGGAGAAGGTCGCCGCCACCGTCGAGGTGCTCGAGCACACCAAGGGCCCCAAGATCCGCATCCACAAGTTCAAGAACAAGACCGGCTACCACAAGCGGCAGGGGCACCGTCAGCAGCTGACGGTCCTCAAGGTCACCGGCATCAAGTAGGAGGCGACGACATGGCACACAAGAAGGGCGCTTCCAGCTCACGCAACGGTCGCGACTCAAACGCCCAGCGGCTCGGCGTCAAGCGGTTCGGCGGCGAGGTCGTCAAGGCGGGCGAGATCATCGTCCGGCAGCGCGGCACCCACTTCCACCCCGGCGTCAACGTCGGGCGTGGCGGCGACGACACGCTGTTCGCCACGGCGCCCGGCGCCGTCGAGTTCGGCATCAAGCGTGGACGCAAGACGGTCAGCATCGTGCGACCGTCGGCTTCGGAGGCCTAGTTCCGCGTCGAGATCGACGTTTTGCAGCTGGGCTCTCGCACAAGTCCTGCAAAACGTAGATTTCGCGATGGAAAGGAAGCCCGATGCCCCGGTTCGTAGACCGCGTCGTGATCCACGCGCGGGCGGGCAACGGCGGTAACGGCTGCGCCTCGGTCCATCGCGAGAAATTCAAGCCTCTCGGCGGCCCCGACGGCGGCAATGGCGGGCGCGGCGGCAGCATCGTGCTCGTCGTCGACCCACAGGTGCACACCCTCCTCGACTTTCACTTCCACCCGCACGTCGCCGCGCCGACGGGCAAGCAGGGCGCGGGCAGTAACCGCGACGGCGCCGCGGGCACCGATCTGGAATTGAGAGTGCCCGACGGCACCATCGTTCTCGACGAGAACGGCAGGCTCATCGCCGATTTGGTCGGGGCAGGCACCAGGTTCGAGGCCGCAGCGGGTGGGCGAGGGGGTCTTGGAAACGCGGCACTGGCGTCGCGGGCCCGCAAGGCGCCCGGCTTCGCGCTTCTCGGCGAGAAGGGCCAGGCTCGCGACCTCACCCTCGAGCTCAAGACCGTCGCCGACGTCGGCCTCATCGGGTTTCCGTCTGCGGGCAAGTCGTCGCTGGTTTCGGTGATCTCGGCGGCCAAACCGAAGATCGCGGACTATCCGTTCACCACGTTGGCGCCGAATCTGGGCGTGGTGTCGGCGGGGGAGCACACGTTCACCGTCGCCGACGTGCCCGGGCTGATTCCTGGCGCTTCCGAAGGCCGCGGCCTCGGCCTGGACTTCCTGCGGCACATCGAGCGGTGCGCGGTGCTGGCGCATGTGGTGGACTGCGCAACGCTCGAGCCCGGGCGCGACCCGATCTCCGACATCGACGCGCTGGAAGCCGAGCTTGCAGCGTATACGCCCACCCTGCAGGGTGATTCGACGTTGGGCGATCTTGCCGAACGGCCGCGGGCGGTGGTGCTCAACAAGATCGATGTGCCGGAGGCCCGCGAGCTGGCCGACTTCGTCCGCGAAGAGGTCGAGCGACGCTACGGCTGGCCGGTGTTCGAGATCTCCACCGTCAGTCGGGAAGGCCTGCGGCCGTTGACATTCGCCCTCTGGGACCTGGTGTCGAGTTACCGGGACGCGCAGCCCGATATCGTGCCACGGCGCCCGGTGATCCGGCCTATACCGGTGGACGACACCGGATTCACCGTTGACCCGGACGGCGACGGTGGCTTCGCGGTGCACGGCGTGCGGCCCGAACGCTGGGTGGCGCAAACGGATTTCACCAACGACGAGGCCGTCGGCTATCTCGGCGACCGGCTGGCCCGCCTCGGCGTCGAAGACGAGTTGCTCCGGCTGGGCGCCCAACCCGGGTGCGCCGTCACGATCGGCGACATGACCTTCGACTGGGAGCCGCAGACGCCTGCAGGGCTCGACGTGCCGCTGTCTGGTCGGGGCACCGACGTCCCGGCTGGAACAAACCGGTCGGGTCGGCGCCGATGAACGCAAACGGGCCCGTAAGCAACGTCGGGAGCAGCGGCCGTGAGCGCGTCACCGGGATGCTGTTCGCACCGCGCGCAGCGTGGTCGTCAAAATCGGCACCACCGCATTGACCACACCGTCGGGCGTGTTCGACGCGAGCAGGCTGGCCACGCTGACCGAAGCCATCGAGGCGCGAATGAAGGCGGGCTCTGACGTCGTGATCGTCTCGTCGGGCGCCATCGCCGCGGGCATCGAACCGCTTCGGCTGAACAAGCGGCCTGCCGACCTGGCCACCAAGCAGGCCGCGGCCAGCGTCGGGCAGGTGGCGCTGATCAACGCGTGGAGCACGGCGTTCGCCCGGTACAACCGCACCGTCGGGCAGGTGCTGCTGAGCGCACACGACATCTCGATGCGGGTGCAGCACACCAACGCCCAGCGCACGCTCGACCGGTTGCGCGCGCTTCACGCGGTCGCGATCGTCAACGAGAACGACACCGTCGCCACCAACGAGATCCGGTTCGGCGACAACGACCGACTCTCGGCGCTGGTGGCACACCTCGTCGGCGCCGACGCCCTTGTGCTTCTTTCGGACATCGACGGCCTGTATGACTCCGATCCGCGAAAGGGAGACGCCCGGTTCATCCCCGAGGTCAGCGGCCCTGTCGACCTCGACGGTGTGATCGCGGGCCGAGGCAGCCACCTGGGCACCGGCGGGATGGCGTCGAAACTGTCAGCGGCGCTGTTGGCGTCGGATGCGGGTGTGCCGGTGCTGCTGGCCGCGGCGTCCGACGCTGCCACGGCGCTGGCGGACGCGTCGGGGGGCACCGTGTTCGCGCCTCGGCCCGAACGGATGTCTGCGCGTCGCTTCTGGGTGCGCTACGCCGCCGAGTCGGCGGGGGCACTGACCCTCGATGACGGCGCGGTGCGCGCGGTGGTCAAGCAGCGGAGGTCGCTGCTGCCTGCGGGCATCACGGCGGTGTCGGGGCGGTTCCACGGCGGGGACGTCGTCGAACTGCGCGCCCCCGACGAGGCGATGGTGGCCCGCGGTGTGGTGGCCTACGACGCCGCGGAACTGGCGACGATGCTCGGCCGCTCGACGTCCGACCTGCCCGCCGAGATGCGCCGCCCCGCGGTGCACGCCGACGACCTCGTCGCCGTCTAGATTGCGATTTCGGCGCGTTTACCGACGGTGAGCGTCGATTAGCGCGCCGAAATCACGGGTTGAGGTCGCGAGTGCGGGCAGTTCGTCGGCGAGCAACGCGAGCATGGGGGAGCAGCCGCCGTCGACCGTCACGGCGGCCAGGTCGTCGCCCCTGGTGCGGCCGCGGTTGACGATTGCGACCGGGATGCCGCGTGCGGCGGCGTGGCGCACGAAGCGAAACCCGGAGAACACCGTCAACGACGAGCCCGCCACCAGCAACGCGTCCGCCTCGTCGACCAACGCATATGCTTGCGCCACACGGTCTTTCGGCACATTCTCGCCGAAGTAGACGATGTTGGGCTTGAGCATGCCGCGGCAGTTCGAGCAGTCGATGATGGTGAACGCGGTGGTGTCGCCGACGACGGCGTCGGCGTCGGGTGCGACTGCGATGCCGCCCACCGTCTCCGCGCGCTCGACGAAGCCGGGGTTGGCCGCTTCGAGCAGCTCCGCCAGCGCGGCGCGGGTCATCGTGTGGCCGCATTCCAAACAGATCACCTCTGCATAGGTGCCGTGCAGGTTCACCACGTTGCGACTGCCGGCCTTGGTGTGCAGCAGGTCGACGTTCTGGGTGATCACTCCGGACACCACACCGGCGTGCTCTAGCGCGGCCAGCGCACGATGCCCGGCGTTCGGCAGCGTCTCGTGCATGTGCCGCCAGCCCACGTGATTACGAGCCCAGTAGCGCTGCCGAAAGACCGGGTCGGAGGTGAACTGCCGAATCGTCATCGGATTGCTCGGCGGCGAGTCCGGCCCGCGGTAATCGGGGATTCCCGAATCGGTGGACATCCCCGCGCCGGTGAGCACGGCCACCCGGCGTTCGCGCAGCAAGGCGACGAGTTCGGGGGCTTCCACCCCTCCGAGGGTAGGCGATCAGGCGCTGTCGTCGGATCGGTGCTGATCCTCGTGTTCTGACTGGTCGTCGCTCTCGTCGTCGCTCTCCTCGTCGTCTCGTCGTCGTCCTCGGCCTCGGCGTCGTCGTCGAAGTCGTCGTCCTCGTCGAGAGGAGCGATTTCGAACACCTCGACGTGCTTCTCGGTGGGCGTGGTGTCGATCAGCGGCACGGAAACGGTGAGGATGCCCCTGTCGTAGGTGGCGCTGATGTCGTCCTCGTCGGCGCCCGCGGGCAGTGGAACGGTTCGGCTGAACGACCCGTACGAGAATTCCGAGAGCCCGTTGGATTCGGTGGTCCGTGTGCGCAGCGCCTTGATCGTCAGCCGGCCGTCGCAGACGGTGATCTCGACGTCCTCGGCCGGATCGACTCCCGGCAGCTCGGCGCGCAACTCGTAAATGCCTTCTTTCGTCTCGTCTTCCAGCCGCACCAGGCGGTTGTCGAAGAACGGGCGAAGTCCGGCGAACGCGGGCAAGCCGTTGAAAAGCTCAGAAAGCTCGGGCAGCAAGGGCCGCGACTGACGTTGAACGGCAAGCTTATTCACGTTTCCTCCAGGGTCCGGCGGGTCGTCGCTTCACGATGCGCGACGCAGGAAAAATCGCAGAATCGCCCACGATGCGCGCGGGCGAACTGCAGACCAACACAAGGCCGCGGCCGGCGTCAGCCCAGGCACTTCTCCGCGGGCACGATCTCGGCGCGCATGTTTTCCTGCATCATTCGCAGCGCGGCCTTGCCGAGGTCGGCGTCGATGTGCGCGACCGCATCGGATGGCACGGTCAGCTCGAAATGCCGCACATAGGCATCCAGGGCGGTGTAGAGAATGCACTGCTCGGTGACCTGCCCGGTCAGGATCAGCCGACCGGGTTCAAGCGTGCGCAGCAGATAGGCCAGCGGTGTCGCGTAGAACGCGCTGTGCCGGACCTTTTCCAGGAACATCTCGCCGTCCTGAGGCAGTAGCGGCTCGACGAGATCGGGTCGCGCACCCTCAAGCGCTTGGCGAACGAGGCCGTCGTGATCGGCGGCGAAGTCGCCGTAATTGTCGTTGATGTAGATCAGGTCGACGTCGTCGCGTCCGCGCGCCCTTGCGATGAGCTCAGCCAGGGGATTGACGACCTGTTCAACGCTCGGGTATCAACTTTTCGGCATCCTCGTGCCGGTATGAGTTGAACATGTCGATAACGAGCACCGCGGTGTCGCTCACCAATCGTTGATACCCCGTCACCGGTTCTTGACACTTCACCGGGCGACAATAGAGGGCGATGGACTTCTACTCCGCCTATGGCCAGGGCTTTGTCCGCGTCGCGGCCTGCACGCTGCACACCGCGATCGGTGACCCCGCGGCCAACGCCGAATCCGTGCTGCAGGTGGCACGGGAGTGCCATGACGACGGTGTCGCGGTGGCGGTGTTTCCCGAGCTGACACTGTCGGGCTACTCGATCGAGGACATCCTGATGCAGGATGCGCTGTTGGACACGGTGGAAGACGCGCTGCTCGACATCGTGGCGGCTTCGGCGGATCTGTTGCCTGTGCTGGTCGTCGGCGCGCCGCTGCGCTACCTGCACCGTGTCTACAACACCGCCGTGGTGATCCACCGCGGCGACGTGCTTGGCGTGGTACCGAAGTCGTACCTGCCGACCTATCGCGAGTTCTACGAACGGCGCCAGATGGCCGCGGGCGACACTGTGCGCGGCGTCATCCGGATGGGCAGGGGGAGCGCCGTCGCGGAGGTGCCTTTCGGCGCCGATCTATTGTTCGCCGCCACCGATCTGCCGGATTTCGTCCTGCACGTGGAGATCTGCGAGGACATGTTCGTGCCGATACCGCCGAGCGCTGAGGCCGCGCTTGCGGGCGCCACGGTGATCGCGAACCTGTCCGGCAGTCCGATCACGATCGGCCGCGCCGAGGACCGCTGCCTGCTGGCTCGCTCCGCGTCGTCGCGGTGCCTGGCCGGATACGTGTACGCCGCGGCCGGTGAAGGCGAGTCGACGACCGACCTCGCCTGGGATGGCCAGACCATGATCTGGGAGAACGGGCTGCAGCTGGCCGGTTCCGAGCGCTTCCCCAAGGGGCCACGCCGCTCGGTCGCCGACATCGATCTCGAGCTGCTGCGCTCGGAGCGAATGCGGATGGGCACGTTCGACGACAACCGAGTGCACCACGGTATCGAGGTGGATTCGTTCCGCCGCATCGAATTCGAGCTCGACCCGCCCAGTGGAGACATCGGCCTGCGTCGCGAGGTCGAACGGTTCCCGTTCGTGCCGTCGGATCCCACACGGCTGGAACAAGATTGCTATGAGGCCTACAACATCCAGGTCGCGGGGCTGGAGCAGCGGCTGCGCGCGCTGGACTTCCCGAAGGTCGTGATCGGCGTCTCCGGCGGCCTTGACTCGACGCACGCGCTGATCGTGGCCGCCCGCGCAATGGACCGCGAAAACCGGCCGCGCAGCGACATTCTCGCGTTCACCCTGCCTGGCTTCGCCACCGGGGACCGCACCAAAAACAACGCGATCCGGCTTGCCGAGGCGCTGGGTGTCACATTCTCCGAACTCGACATCAAGGCGACCGCCGAGTTGATGCTGAAGGAGATGGGCCATCCGTTCTCGCGGGGCGAGAAGGTCTACGACGTCACGTTCGAAAATGTGCAGGCCGGTCTGCGCACCGACTACCTGTTCCGCATCGCCAACCAACGCGGCGGCATCGTCCTCGGCACCGGTGATCTGTCCGAGCTTGCGCTGGGCTGGTCGACGTACGGCGTCGGCGATCAGATGTCGCACTACAACGTGAACGGCGGCGTCCCCAAGACCTTGATTCAGCACCTGATCCGTTGGGTCATCTCGTCAAACCAGTTCGACGACCGAGTGAACGAGGTGCTGGCGTCGGTGCTGGACACCGAGATCAGCCCGGAGCTGGTCCCGCAGGGCGAGGACGAGGAGATCCAAAGCAGCGAGCAGAAGGTCGGACCCTATGTGCTGCAGGACTTCTCGCTCTTTCAGGTACTGCGGTACGGGTTCCGGCCGTCGAAGGTGGCATTCCTGGCCTGGCATGCGTGGAGTGATGCGGAGCATGGCGATTGGCCCGCCGGCTACCCGGCCGACAAGCGGCCCGCCTACTCGCTCAAGGAAATCCGGCACTGGCTACAGGTCTTCGCGCAGCGGTTCTACTCGTTCGCTCAGTTCAAGAGATCCGCAATGCCCAACGGCCCCAAGGTGTCACATGGCGGATCGCTGTCACCGCGCGGTGACTGGCGCGCGCCGTCGGACATGTCCGCAACGACTTGGCTGAACGAGATCGAACGCGAAGTCCCAGAGGACTGACCCGCTACTCGTCGGACCCGTTCCAGTCAGTCGGGCGCGGCCTGCCTGCGCTGAGCCAGCCGACTGCCGCCCCGACAAGCACTCCGACAGTCGACCACCACCACAGACCGGTCATTGCCGCCAAGGTCGACGCCGATGATGAGACCGACGATCAATGGCAGCCAGAGCCACGTTTCCGTTTGCTTGGTATTCGTCTGCTTCTGCCCCATTCAGCCCACGTTATCGCAGCGCCATCGGCTCGCCTGATTGGCCTGAAACCGTTGGGGGAAACCGAACGGAATGAACACACAGGAATTGGCCGATGAGCTCGGTCAGCCCGGTGCCCAGCAACTGCTCGACGGATCGGCGGCGGCCCACCTCGCCTACAACGGACCCGACGGCTTCCCGCGGGTGATCCCAATTGGCTTCTACTGGAACGGCGACCGCATCGTCGTCTGCACCGCAACGACTGCTCCGAAGGTCGCAGCACTGTCGTCACGACCGAATGTCGCGATGACCATCGACAGTGGCGATACACCTGAAGGGGCGAAGTCTCTGCTGGTACGTGGCATCGCCTCGCTGGAGACCGTCGACGGCGTCGCCGACGAGTACCTCGCCATGTCGACGAAGTCGATGGACGCCGCTCAACGGGCGGAGTTCGAGCGCGAAGTGCGCAAGGTCTACAAGCAGATGGTGCGGATTTCGATCGAGCCGCGGTGGGCGCGGTTCTTCGACTACGGGGCGGGCCGTCTACCGGCGTTCCTGGAGAAACTCGTCAACGACTGAGCCTGCCCACGCCGGGGACGAAGCGGCCGACGCTCGCGAGGTAGTCACCGTAGGCGTCGCCGTGCCTTGTTTTCAGGTATGGCTCCTCGACGGCACGCACCTGGACCTCGATCGTGACGACCAGCATCACGAAACCGACGATCGCGACCACATTCGGCGTCACCAGCGCGATACCGAACCCGAACACGAACATCGCGCTGAAGATCGGGTTGCGGACGAGTGCGAAAACACCTGTGCGGACAAGCGTTGTCGTCTCGCTTGCGATCAACCCCGATGCGCCACGAGTCGCCCATGTCGACCTGCGCATAGACCGTTGCCGCGATGCCGACCACCGCCAGTGCGATCCCGGTCAGCTGAATCCACGGCGCGTGCAGGACGCCGAGCGGAGACACCACGCCCACCAGTTGCAGGACCGGCGCGAAGAAAGCCGCAGCCATGGCGACCACGAAGCCCACCCCCGCAAACCACTCCAGCGATCCGACCCGGCCGCTGACGCCGCGGAAGCCCGTCGACCCGGTGCGGCGGTGCTGAAGCCAACTGCGCCAACCGAATCCGAGCAGACCGAAGACGGCAAACAACACGAGCGCGATAGCGGGCATGACCGTTCCTTCCTTCAACAGCACGGGTCACCACGCCAGGCATTTCGGCCCTCGCGCACCGCCACCGCCGCGATGACCAACGCAGCTAGCGGATCCGCCCACGACCAGCCCACGAGCGCGTTGAGCACCAGGCCGACCAGCAGCGCCGCCGACAGATACGTGCACAGCAGCGTCTGCTTCGAATCCGCAACAGCCGAAACCGATCCCAGTTCGCGTCCGGCGCGTCGCTGCGCCAAGGACAGCACCGGCATGACGACGAGGCTGGCGGCCGCAAGCACGATGCCGATCAGCGACGGTCGCGCATCGCCCATGCCCAGCAGCGACAGCGCCGCGTCGACCGATACGTATGCCGCGAGCGCGAAGAAGGAGAACGCGATGAACCGCAGCGCGGCCTTCTCCCGCGTCTCCGGGTCCTTGGCGGAGAACTGCCAGGCAATCGCGGCCGCCGACGAGATCTCGATGACCGAGTCGAGGCCGAATCCGACCAGGGCCGACGAGGACACGCGGCGTGCCCTCGGCCAGCGCGATAACCGCCTCGACGACGTTGTAGGTGATCGTCGCGGCGACCAGAAGCCGGATGCGCCGGGAGAGCACCTCGCGCCGCGGCCGGACGGGCGCGCTCATCAGCAGCAGGCGTCGGCTTCGGCGGCGGGACAGCAGGCCGGGTCGACGAGTGAGCACCAGTCCGATGCAGGTCGTCGAGTGCGTGGCCGATCCGCGCGTCGGCGAGCCGATAGCGACTGCGCCTGCCCTCGGGCTCGGCGACCACAAGCCCGCAGCCGCGGAGGCAGGCCAGGTGGTTGGACAGGATCTGCCGGGTCACCCCGATCTTGTCGGCGAGTTCGGAGGGATAGCCGGGCGCCTCGCGCAGCATCAACAGGATTTCGGCACGAGTCGGATCGGACAGCGCACATCCGAACCGCGACAGCGCGTCGCTGTGGGTCACCGTCTGCATGGACAGGACAGTACATCAGATTTCTGTATTCAGAAAAGGATGAACTATTGCGTCCGGCGCAGGTTTCACCGGTGGTCTCGGGAACGGCGCAGGACCAGCTTGAGCAGTTCGCCTGCCGGCCCATCGAGGTTTCTCGGCGGGCGCCAGACGGCACGCAAGGTGCGCTGCAGGTCGAGCCCCTCTACCTCGACCATCCGCAGGTCGCCGGCCTCGACGTCATCAGCGATCGCCAGCGTGCTCAGAACCGCCGGGCCGACGCCACCGAGGACGCTCGTGCGGATCGCCGCACCGCTGGCGAGTTCGAGCAGCGGCGCAGGGCGCTCGAACTCCTGCAACACCAGGTCCAGCGTGTGCCGCGTGCCCGATCCGGGTTCGCGGGTCAGCAATGGCGTCGCGGCGAGTTCGGCCATGGTGAGCGGTCGGCGCCTGCGCGCCCACGGATGATTCGGATGCACGACGACCACCAGTCGGTCGCGCGCAACCGTGATCTTGTTCAGGTGCTCGGGCACCGAGGGTCCTTCGACAAACCCGATGTCGCAGGATCCGTCGGTGACGCGCTCGAACACCTGCATCGAGTTGAACACCTGCAAGAGGATCTGAACGTCGGGATTCAGTCGACGGAAATTTCCCAGCCACTCGGGCACCAGGTACTCCGCGACGGTCATGCTCGAGGCGACCGTCAACTGCGCCTCACGCTCGACGCGCAGCGTCGCAGCCGCATCGACCAGCAGTTCCATATCGGCGAGTACTTGACGCGCCCAGTGCACGATGACGGTGCCCTGCGCGGTCAACGTGGAACCGCGCGGACTTCGTTCGACAAGGGTCAACCCGAGCCTGCGCTCGAGCTGGCGGATCGCGCGGCTGGCGTTCGGTTGCGACATGGACACCGCGCGGCTGGCGGCGCCGAGGCTGCCGCGCTCGTCGATGCGGACCAACAGCTCGAGCGTAGCCACCTCCGGCCATTGTCTAGTCATGACAAAACGATATGTCTAAGGCGCAACTCATATCAAAACTTGATGAGCTGTTGCGAGATTGCCGTCTACTGACCTGCGTCGGAGTGACCGAAGGTAGGTAACCATGACGAGTCAGTTGCGCGCGCCTTCGGCCAATGAGTTCGACGACGTTGTGACATCGCGATCATCCCGACGCGTGGCGCCGCTCGCCGCGCTCGCGCCCGGATTGGCGCTCGCCGGGTGCGCGACCGCAGCGGTACTGGTGCTCGGCCGATTCCTCCCGGTGGTCAGTCCGCTGCTCATCGCGATCGTGCTCGGCGCGGTCATGTTCAACGTCACGCCCCTGCCTGCGCCGGTCAGGCCGGGACTGACGTTCGCAGCGAAGAAACTCTTGCGTGTCGGCGTGGCATTGCTGGGCCTGCAGTTGGTGTTCGGCGATGTCCTTGCACTCGGTGCGGGAATGATCGCCGTGGTGATCGCCGTCGTCGTGCTGGGCATCGGCGGGACGATGTTCGTGGGCCGCCTGCTCGGCATCGGCTGGACGCAGCGATTCCTGATCGCCTGCGGCTTCTCGATATGTGGGGCCGCCGCGGTGGCCGCGGTCGACGGCGTGGTCGACGCCGAGGAGGAAGAAGTGCTCACCGCCGTAGCGTTGGTCGTCGTCTTCGGCACAGCCATGATCCCGGTCATTCCGTTGTTGTCGAACGTGATCGGCCTCAGCGACGTGGAATCGGGGTTGTGGGCAGGCGGTTCGATCCACGAAGTGGCGCAGGTAGTCGCCGCGGGGGAGCGATCGGAGGCGGCGCGCTCGCTGTCGCCGTTGTGGTCAAGCTTGCGCGGGTCGTCATGCTCGCACCCGTGATCGCGGTGGTGAGCGCGCGTCAGCGCCGACGTCAGTCATCGCACCGGGGGCGATGTCCGGCGCCCGCCCCTGGTCCCGTTGTTCGTGCTGGCGTTCCTGGCCTGCACCGCGTTGCGCACCACCGGCGTGATACCCGAAAACGTCTTGGCCGCAGGCAAACTCGCGCAGACTGCGCTGCTGACGGCGGCGATGTTCGCCCTCGGTGCCGGGGTGAATGTCGCTGCCTTGCGGAAAGTCGGCATTCGACCGTTTCTGCTCGCGCTGGCTTCAACCGCGTGGGTGGCCGGTATTGCGCTGACGGGGGTGCTACTGCTCGGCTGAGCACGGCCGCATCTGGCACCCCGCGAAGGCGCCGATCTGGCTCTAGGCCACCCATCCAGCGCGATCGTATGGTGAATCCACTACCGGTAGTGAACGGCATTCAGACCCAAGTCAATTCGAATGATCGACAAAATTCGCGCGACGAAATCCGATGGGTCCTGCGCGCATTCATGGAGGAATCATGACTCAAACCGTTCCCGAACGGACCGAAGAGACCGGTCTGGGCAAGGGCCTCAAACGCAGACACATGAATCTGATCGCGCTCGGCGGCGTCATCGGCGCCGGCCTCTTCGTCGGAAGTGGCGTGGTGATCGGGGACGCCGGTCCCGCCGCGGTCATCTCCTTCCTCATCGCGGGAATCATCACGATGCTGATCATGCGGATGCTCGCCGAAATGGCGGTCGCGCGTCCCGTGGTCGGCTCGTTCTATGTCTACGCCCGGCAGGCGCTTGGTGGCCGTGCCGGTTTCGCCACCGGATGGATGTACTGGTACTTCTTCGTCATCGTGGTCGCGGTCGAGGCCGTGGCCGGCGGCCGGATCCTGCACTTGTGGCTGCCGATGGTGCCGCTGTGGGTGCTGAGCCTGACGCTGATGGTCGCGCTGACGGCGACGAACATGGTGTCGGCGCGCTCATACGGCGAGTTCGAATACTGGTTCTCCTCGATCAAGGTGATCGCGATCGCGCTGTTCCTCGGCATGGGTGTCCTGTGGCTCACCGGATTGTGGCCCGAGTCGACGCCCGGCCTGCAGAACCTGGTCGCGCACGGCGGGTTCACGCCGCTGGGCTGGGGTGCCGTGCTGGCCGCCGTCGTTCCGTGCGTCGCCTTCTACACCGGCGCCGAGATCGTGACGATCGCGGCGGCGGAATCCGACGAGCCCAAGCGGGCGGTCTCGCGTGCGATGCGCTCGATCGTCGTCCGCATCGTCACGTTCTACGTCGGTTCGATCTTCGTCGTCGTCGCGGTCCAGGCGTGGGATGCCCCGAGCGTCGGAGTCAGTCCCTACGCATCGGTCCTCGAGGTGCTCGGCATTCCCGGTGTCAGCACGGTGATGAACTTCATCGTCCTCACCGCCGTGCTCTCCTGCCTCAACTCCGCGCTCTACACCACCTCGCGCATGCTGTTCGCACTGACCCGCAATGGTGACGCGCCAAGGTTTTTCACGAAACTGTCCGCCAATGGCGTTCCGCGGCGGGCGATCCTGCTCGGCACGACCGTCGGCTACATCTCGGTCGCGGCGACATACCTGTGGGGCGACGTGGTGTTCAACTTCCTCGTCAACTCCTACGGCGCCGTCGCGTTGTTCGTCTACTTGATCATCGCGATCTCGCAGGTGGTGCTGCGCCGCAAGCTGGAACACACCGATCCGGAATCACTCAGCTTGAAGATGTGGCTGTTCCCATGGCTGAGCTACGCAACCATCGGCCTGATGGCGATCGTCATCGCTGCGATGGCGCTGCTTCCGAGCACACGCTCTCAGTTCCTCATGAGCGGCCTGACGCTGCTGCTCATCCTCGTCAGCTATCAAATCCGTAAAGTGTTGCGCTCCAGGAGGACAGCAGTGCCGGACGCTACCGCGGAGACGCCTGAGATGGCGCCGGTGTCGCCGACCCGGTGATGGCCTGCGGGGTCACCGGCGCGCTCGTCGTCCACGACGTCTGTGTAGAGGTCCCGTTTACGGATGGCCATCGTGGACACGGCGCTGATCACGCTGACGACGACGACATAGGCGACGATCAAGGACAAACCGCCCCCCGCGGTTTTCAACAGGTAGGCCAGGATCAGCGGGGTCAGGCCGGAAGCCACGATGCCCGAGAGCTGGTAGACGACGGAGATCCCGGTGTAGCGGACCCTCGTGGGGAACAACTCTGCGAACAACGACGCCTCGGGCGCGTACACGATGGGGTAGATCACCCCGAGCACGACCACGATGGTCACGACGATGACAGCTGTGTTGCCCGTACCAATCAGCACCAACGCCGGGTATGTGGCCGCGGCCAGCAGGACAATGCCCGCCGTGTAGAGATGTCTGCGGTCGAAGCGGTCGGCAAGGCGCCCGAAGACCGGTATGAACACGATCATCGCGACGGCGCCGGCCATCACCGCCAGTAGGATCGGCTGCTTTCCCAAGTCCAAAGTGCCTGTGGCGTAGGAGATCGTGAACACGGCCCACAGATTGAAGGCAACACCCTCGGCCCACCGGCTGCCCATGCCAAGCAGTAGATGCCTGCGGGACAGCTTGTCCTTGATCATCTGCACCGCAGGGACCGTGGCCTTCGCCTCGGTCTTCTCCAACTTGCGGAAGGCGGGCGTCTCCATGACTTTCAGCCGGATGTACAGCCCAACGCCGACCAGGATCGCGCTCAACATGAAGGCGACGCGCCAGCCCCAGCCGAGGAAGGCCGCGTCGGGCAGCACGTAGCCGACCAGCGCGAAGACGCCGGTGCCGAGGGCGAGACCGATCGCGAGGCCGATCTGCGGCATGCTCCCGTAGAACCCGCGTTTGCCGCGCGGGGCATATTCGACGGCCATCAGCACCGCACCGCCCCATTCCCCGCCGACCGCGATGCCCTGGGCCACCCGCAGCACCACGAGCAGGATGGGCGCGGTGATTCCGATGGCCGCGTAGGTGGGGATCACCCCGATCAGGAAGGTGGCCACGCCCATGATCAGCATGGTCGCGACGAGGGTGTTCTTCCGTCCGATCCGATCGCCGATGTGCCCGAAGATCAGGCCGCCCACCGGCCGTGCGACGAAGCCGACGGCGAAGGTCGTAAAGGCGAGCAGCGTGCCGACGGCCGGGTCGGTGCTTGGGAAGAACAGCTTGGGAAACACGATGCCTGCAGCTGTGCCGTAGAGGAAGAAGTCGTACCACTCGACGGTGGTGCCGACGAGGCTCGATGCAACGACGGTCCGGAGTTCGGACTTCGAGACTTCCTCGACTTGTTCGTCTTCGACGGTCATAGCGATTCCCGGAAGATGTCGGTCAGCGCATCTCGCGTGACCGGCCGCGGCACCACCGCCAGCTGACGGGTCTGCTTCATGGTTCCGTCGACGAGCACGTCGAGATGCGACTCGTCGTAGCCGAAGCTGCGCAGGCCCGCGGGCATGCCGATGTCGGACATCAACTCGCTGAGCACGTGGGCCAAGGCGTCGGCACCGTCGGTCTTGGTGAACGTCTGCCCGGTGAGCAACTCCGCCGCGCGCAGGTGCCGCCCGGGGTCGCCGGGGTAGGTCCAGCGGAAAACAGCGGCGGCGGTGGAGGACACGGCCTGGCCGTGCGGCACCATCGGCATCTCCGGGTAGCCCTCGGCCCGGTAGTTCTCGACGGCTCCGGCGACGGGATAGGCGTTGGCGTGCGGCAGGTGGGTGCCCGCGTTGCCGAATCCCGTTCCGGCCGCTGTGGAGGCCAGCGCCATGTGGTAGCGGGCGTCGAGGTCACGGCCGTTCATCACCGCGCGCCGCAGGTACCGCCCGACGAGTTCGAGGGCCTGCTCGCACCAGACGTCGCTGATCGGGTTCGAACCGCAGAACGCGGGGCGCTTGGTCGGGTCCTCCGGGGCGGGCTTGGCGTCGAAACGCACGCTGGTGTAACTCTCGAGCGCGTGCGAGAGCACGTCCATTCCACTGGCCGCGGTGACCTGCGAGGGCAGCGAGACGGTGGTCAACGGGTCGACGACGGCGAGGGTTGGGCGCAGCTTCGGGTGGCTGATGCCGGCCTTGAGATGCAGGCCGAGAAAGTCGACGACGCAGATGGTGGTCGACTCGGAACCGGTGCCTGCGGTGGTCGGCACCGCGATCAGGGGCTTGACGGGCAGCCAGGGGGCTTTACCCTCGCCGATCGGCGGCGTGACGAAGTCGAGCAGTTCGCCGGGATGGGTGGTCAGCAGGTTGACCGCCTTGGCGGTGTCGATGGCGGATCCGCCACCGACAGCGATGAAGCAGTCCCAGTCCTGCTGGCGGGCCCAGGCCACGGCCTCGTCGATGCTCTGGTCGGTGGGCTCGATGGCGACCCTGTCGAACACCTCGGCCTTGATGCCTGCGGCGACGAGCTGGGCGTGGATGCGGTCGGGCACGCCGGTGTCGCGGACGCCGGAGTCGGTGATCACCAGGCAGGAGCCCGCTCCCGTCGCCGCGACCTCGCCGCCGATCTCGTCGACGGCGCCGACTCCGAACTTCAGCGGCGGTGCCGCCCAAGTGAAGACGCTTTCGTTCGCATGTCCTTCGTACATCCCTGGCTCCTTCAGGTCGTCATGTAGGGGATAGCCACCCGTGAGGTGGGCCACACATCAAGATCTTCGACGAGGGGGCGCGCGGGTTGTGGTCCCTTCAGTTGGCGGACTACTGGTGCTTGTCGTCGGCAGGCCTGCCGACAACGGTTGGATGCGGCACGGCGGCGGAGGAGGACGGTCCATGGGCTCTACGGTGTGGAGCCTGCCGCCGCTGGCCTGGGTGCTTGTGCTGGTGGTGATAGTCCTCGGTGGCGCCGTGCGCGGCTTCGGCGGCTTCGGTGCGTCCATGGTCTGGGTGATCGGGCTTTCGCTGGTACTGCCACCGTCCTCGGCGATTCCCACGTCCTTCGTGCTGGAAGTGCTGGCGAGTGTGCAGCTGCTGCCCAGCGTGTGGCGAGACGTGCACTGGAGGTCGCTGCGCTGGCTGCTGGTCGGCGCCGTGATCGGCACGCCTGCGGGGATCTGGCTGCTCAGGGTTCTCCCGGTCGCGCCCATGCGAGTCCTGCTGGCGTGCGCGGTGCTCGCGGCGGCCGTCGCCATGGCGTCGAAGTACCGGGCGGCGGAATTGCCCGGCCCGGCTGTGACCACCGCCGTCGGCGGCGTGTCCGGCGTGCTCAACGGTGCCTTCGCGATGGGCGGACCTCCGGCGATCCTGATGTATTTCTCCAGCCCGGCCGCGGTAGCCGCGGGCCGAGCCAGCTTGATCGTGTACTTCCTCGGCACCGATCTGTGGGCGACGGCTACCGCCGCCGCGGGTGGGCTGATCACCGCGCCCCTGCTCGGACAGATCGCGGTGCTGTTCCCGGTGTCGCTGGTTGGTGTCGCAATCGGAAGCCTGCTGTTCAAACGGACTTCGTCAACGAACACGCAGCGGTATGCCCTGTGGCTGTTGGCGGCCCTGTCCGTCGCCTTGCTTGTGCAGGCGCTGTGGCAGTGGCTATGACCGTGGTGTCACGTCGTGATCAGCACCAGGGCGACGACGACGGTGAGGGCGGTGAGCGCGGTGAGGGTGCGAACGGCACCGACAGAGGTCATCGATTGCTCGCGCGGGACCCTGCGGTTTGTGGCGTGATACCGGACGACACCGAGGAGATAGGTGGCCGCCGCGGAGCTGAGGCCGAGGAGTCCGGGCACCCAGTGCAGCCGGTCGCCCGTCGTTATGCCGTTGTGCAGCAGCAGGGCACCCACCGCCGCGAAGGACAGCGCGGTGCGCGACCAGGCCAGCCGGGTGCGCTCGGCCTGCAGTCCGCGGTCGAGCACCGGCCGCCGATCGTGTTGGGGCCCATCAGCCACTGACGATCACCAAGAGCAGCGCCAGTAGCGCGACCAAGGTCAGTCCGCCCGCCAGCAGCCGGGGAACAAGCGAGGGTTGCAAGGACTGGCCCAGTCGCATCGCCCGCTCGTTGGCCACCCACCGGTGGTAACTGCCTGCGGCGACCATGATGGCGAGCACGACCAGGGTGACGCCCAAGGATGAGCCGGCCGCCGTGGAATTTGAATGCGGGGACAAGCTGCACCGCGGCGACGCCGCCTGCGAGCAGAGCCAGCGCCGTGCGGATCCACGCCAGGAATGTGCGTTCGTTCGCCAACGAAAACCGATAGTCCGGGTCGTGCCCCACCGAGCTCAACGGTGGCCAACGGGCGCGCAGTCGGTGCCACAGGCCGTCGCCGCTCGTCTCGCGGGCATCCGTTGGCGCGTCCCGGTCGTCGATGTGCGGGCGCTGCGTCACTGCCAACTCCTTCGTCCCGGGTACCGCTATCTCAGTGTGGCCCGGGTGACGCCGAGATGGGATACAAGTCCGATTTGTATCGGTACAAGCCCGCCTTAGATGCGCACCCCCGCTGGTTACGACTATGTTTTCCATCATGGAGCAGGTGGCGCAGCGCCCCGTCCGATGGCTGAAGGTCCTCGATCAAACCAGATGCATCGGGTGTCATGCGTGCACCACGGCATGCAAAAGCGAGAACGAGGTGCCGGTCGGTGTCACCCGCACCTATGTGAAGTCGGCCGACGTCGGGACGTTCCCGCAGGCGCGCCGGGCGTTCCAGGTGACACGGTGCAATCAGTGCACCGACGCGCCGTGTGTGACCGCCTGCCCGACCGAAGCGATGTACAAGCGTCCCGACGGCATCGTCGACTTCGACAAGGAGATCTGCATCGGGTGCAAGGCCTGCATGGCGGCCTGCCCCTACGACGCGATCTTCATCAACCCCGAAGACCACTCGGCCGAGAAGTGCAACATGTGCGCCCACCGGATCGACGCGGGTCTCGAACCGGCATGCGTCTCGGTGTGTCCCACTGGAGCGATCATCGTGGGCGACGGCAACGACCCGACATCGAAGGTCGCGCAACTCGTGGCGCGCCGCCCCGCGGTCGTCCGAAGGCCGGAGAAGGAGACGGGGCCCGGCGTGTTCTACCTCGGTGCCCACCAGGCCACCCTTGACCCGCTGGGGGCGACCCGGCCCGAGGGCGGCCTTTACGCATGGGCCACCCAGGGCGCACCCGATCCTCAGCTCGTCACCTCCGGGCACCCGCAAGGGGCCCGGTCCTCGGCGGCCGCACTGCTGTCTTACGACATCCCCCACCACGCCCCATGGGGCTGGCGGGTCAGCCTCTACACGTGGACCAAGAGCATCGCTGCAGGCGCGTTCCTGCTGGCCGTGCTGCTGGCGCTGACCGGTCTGCTCGATTGGTCGGACGGCGTCACCCGCTGGGTGGCTCCGGCTGGTGGCGTTGGCGTTTCTCGGTATCACCGGGGTGTTGCTGATCTGGGATCTCAAGCATCCGTTCCGCTTCTACCTGATCTTCACCAAGCACCATTGGTCCAGCTGGTTGGTGAAGGGCGCGTTCATCATCGGCGGCTACGGCGGGATCGTCGTGCTCTACCTGGCGGCCTCGGTGGTCGACGTCCGCACGGCGCAACAGGCCTTCGGTGTGCTCGGGATCGTCCTCGGTTTGGCGACGGCGTGCTACACCGCCTACCTCTTCGCCCAGGCCAAGGCACGCGACCTTTGGCAGAGTCCGTTGCTGCCCGCCCACTTGGCCGTGCAGGCGGTGCTGGCCGGAGCGGCGGCGCTGCTGCCGTTCGCCGTGTGGCTCTCACCGGCCGACGGTGTGCGCGCGCTCGAGGTGGTGCTCGCGGTCGCCGCGGCCGTCCACCTCCTCCTGGTCTGGACTGAGACGAACCTGCCGCACGTCACCGCCCACGCCGCCCTGGCCACCCACGAGATGGTGCGGGGCCGCTTCTCGCGGATCTTCATGGTGGGCGTCCTCGCGGTGGCCGTGTCCGTCGCGGCGCCGTGGATCGGTGTCGTCGCCGTGCCGTTCGCTCTCATCGGGTTGCTCGCGCACGAGCACGCCTATGTGCAGGCCGGCCAATCCGTCCCACTTGCCTGAGGAGATTCCGTGGCACCGTCCCTTTCCGCCCGCGCCGAGCGGGTTTCCGCCGCCCGCAAGGACGTCGAAGCCCGAGGCGAAACCTTCTACCAGGGGCCGAGCGGCGTGCACCTGTCCGCCTTCCCGCCCAAGGAACGCTGGGACGACTGGGTCGAGGTGAGCTCCCGCGCATGGCCGCGGCGGGAGGAGCACCACTACATGCTGGTGCCGACGACGTGCTTCAACTGCGAGTCGGCGTGCGGGCTGTTGGCCTACGTCGACCGCGAGGATCTGCATGTGCGGAAGTTCGAGGGCAACCCCGAACACCCAGGGTCGCGCGGCCGCAACTGCGCCAAGGGGCCGTCGACCATCAACCAGGTGACCGACCCCGACCGGATCCTCTACCCCCTGCGTCGGGTGGGGGAGCGGGGCTCGGGCCAGTGGGAGCGGGTGAGCTGGGACGACGCACTGGATGCGATCGCGGCCCGTATCCGCGCCGCCATCGTCGAGGAACGACAGAACGAGATCATGGTGAGCATCGGCCGGCCCGGCGAGGACGGCTACACCGAACGGGTGCTGGCCAGTTGGGGCGTTGACGGCCACAACTCACACACCAACGTCTGCTCCAGCGGTGGGCGCACCGGCTACCAGTTCTGGATGGGGACCGACCGGCCCAGCCCCGACCACGCCAACGCCAAGGTGATCTACCTGATCAGCTCGCACCTGGAAACCGGCCACTACTTCAACCCGCACGCCCAGCGGATCATCGAGGCCAGGGCCAACGGCGCGAAGGTCATCGTGCTGGACACACGGCTTTCCAACACCGCCACGCACGCCGACTACTGGCTGTCGCCGCAGCCGGGCAGCGAAGCCGCGATCAACCTGGCCGTCGCGCGGCACCTGATCGTCACGGGCCGTTACAACCGCGAGTTCGTGCGGCAGTGGTGGAACTGGGAGGAGTACCTGCAGACCTGCAGGCCCGAGCTGCCTTTGGAATTCGCGAGTTTCGAGGCCGAGCTGGCCAAGTTGTACGACGAGTTCACGTTCGACTACGCCGCGGCCGAGTCGGGTATCGACGCCGCCACCCTGGAGGAGGTCGCCGAGACCGTCGCAGGAGCCGGCACCCGCTTCTCGTCGCACTGCTGGCGTTCGGCTGCGGCCTCGAACCTCGGCGGCTGGCAGGTGTCCCGCACCCTGGTGCTGATCTCGGCCCTGCTCGGGGCCATCGGCACCGAAGGCGGACTGTTCGCCAATTCGTGGAACAAGTTCGTGCCCAAGCCGATTCACACCCCGCCGCATCCACATGTGTGGCAGGAGCTGACGTGGCCGCTCGAGTACCCGCTGGCGCAGAACGAGATGTCGTTTCTGCTGCCGGACTTCCTCAAGGAGGGCCGGGGCAAGCTCGACACCTACTTCATCCGCGTCTACAACCCGGTCTGGACGAACCCGGACGGCCTGTCGTGGATGGAGGTCCTCACCGACGAGGAGATGGTGGGCTGCTTCGTCTCGTTGACGCCGACCTGGAACGAGTCGGCCTACCTCGCCGACTACGTGTTGCCCATGGGGCACGGCTCCGAGCGGCACGACACCCACTCCTACGAGCAGTACGACGGCCAGTGGATCGGTTTCCGCCAACCGGTGCTGCGCGCTGCGCGTGAGCGGCTCGGCGAGAAGATCACCGACAGTCGGCAGGTGAACCCCGGCGAGGTGTGGGAGGAGAACGAGTGGTGGATCGAGCTGTCCTGGCGTATCGACCCCGACGGCTCCCTCGGCATCCGCAAGTACCACGAGTCACGGGCCAATCCCGGCGAGAAACTCTCGGTCGACGAGTACTACGGCTGGATGTTCGAGAACTCCGTGCCCGGTCTGCCCGAGCGGGCAGCGGAGGAAGGCTTGACACCACTGGAGTTCATGCGCCGCTACGGCGCCTTCGAGATCGCCAAAGGCGTTGGCGCCCAATACACGTTCGAGGTTCCCGCCGAGGAGCTGGCCGACGTCAACACCACGCCGCTCGGACGCGTGTACACCTCAACGCCAAAACCCGCTAACCCCAACATCGTGCCGATGGGCGCGCCGGAGCCCGACGATGCCGGGCGTCGGCCGGTGGGGGTCGATGTGGACGGCGTTGTGCGGCGAGGCTTCCCGACGCCGTCAGGCAAGTTGGAGTTCTACTCCTCGACCCTGGCCGGCTGGGGATGGCCGGAGCAGGCGTTGCCCGGCTACATCAAGAGCCACGTCCACCCGGACGCGCTGGCCCCCGATCAGATGGTGCTGTTGTCCACGTTCCGGCTGCCCACGCAAGTACACACCCGCTCGGCGAACTCCAAGTGGCTCGACGAGCTCGCCCACACCAACCCGGTGTGGATCCACCCCAGCGATGCGCAGCGGCTCGGCGTCGAGCACACCGGTGACCTGGTCCGGGTACAGACCGACATCGGCTACTTCGTCGCGAAGTCATGGATCACCGAGGGAATCCGACCCGGCGTCGTGGCCTGCAGCCACCACATGGGCCGATGGCGCACGGCCGACCAGCAGGGCTATGCAGGCGGCATGATGGCCACCGTCGACCTGCAGCACCAGGGCGACGATTGGAAGATGCAGCGGGTCAAGAACGTTGCGCCCTACGCCAGCAGCGATCCGGACACCCAGCGCATCTGGTGGAGCGACACCGGAGTGCACCAGAACCTGACCTTCCCGGTGCATCCGGATCCCATCTCGGGCATGCACTGCTGGCACCAGGCCGTCCGGGTCGTTCCCGCCGGACCGCAGGACCAGGCGGGGGACATCGCCGTGGACACCGGCAAGGCGCGCGAGGTCTACGCCGAATGGTTGAAACTGACCCGGCCCGCCGGATATTCGTCACCGCAGGGCATGCGCAGGCCCTCCTGGTTGATGCGTCCGCTCAAACCCAGCGCCGAGGCCTTCCTCGTAGGGGGTCGGGACCATGCCCATCGCACCTAGCGCCTGGGAGCTGTTCCGCTCGCTGGGCGCGGTGGTACTGACACCGCCGCCGGGTAACGGCGCCCTTTGTGCGGCGCTGGACCTGCCGATCCCGACCGGCGCCGAGCACACCGATGCCTTCGTGCTCAGCGCGCCTCCGCACGGGGCGATCCATCTCGGCGCCGAAGGCAAGCTCGGGGGAGAGGGCCTCGACCGGATCGCCGGCTTCTGGCGGGTACTCGGCCTGCAGGCGCCGGAGGATGCCGACCACCTCGGAGCGCTGCTCATGCTCTATGCAGAGCTCGGCGAAGCCGAGCAGCGCGCATCCGCAGCGCAGGTTCGGTCACAGCTCCGCAGGACCAGAGCCGCCCTCTTTCATGAGCACATCTGGAGCTGGGCGCCGGGCTACCTGCACGCCGTCACCGAGCTGGGCATCACCTCTGTGGCAGCGTGGGCGCGGCTGACCGAGGAGGCATTGCGCGCAGAGTACGCGGACCTCGGGCCTGCCGAGATGCTGCCGCTGGCCCTGCGCGCCGCCCCGCAAGGCATGGACGCCGCCGACTCCCTCGACGAGTCGCTCGACGCACTGGTCGCCCCGATCCGCTCCGGCGTGGTCCTCACTTACCGGGACCTCGCCATGTGTGGGCGTCAGGTGGGCGTCGGGCTTCGGCGCGGTGAGCGCCGCTTCGCCCTGAAGGCCATGCTCGAGCAGGATGCGGCCGCGACGCTGAGCTGGCTCGGCGCCCACGCCCGGCGATGGTCGGAGCGATCCGCAGCGCGCACCGCCGATGATGCGTGCGCTTGGTGGTCACAACGGGCCGCCAATACCGCTCGGATCCTCGAGACGTTGGCCGCAGAGAGCACAGTGCGAGGAGAGGAACTGCGGTGTTGAGACTGAGGCGCGAACCTGTGGACGTCGCCGCCGTTCGAGGTGCGGTCGACGCCGTGCAAGATCCGGAGCTACACCGCTCGCTCGGTGAGCTCGACATGATCCGCGGAGTCACGACCGGCCGCAACGGCCGGGTCGAGATCGAGCTCGCCCTGACGACAGCCGGCTGTCCGATGACCGAGCTACTGGCCCGTGACGTCACCTCCGCGGCGTCCGCGGTGACCAGAACCGGTGATGTGCACGTCAACTTCACCGTGATGACCGAGGCCGAACGCCGGGCACTGGCGGAGCGGTTCTTGGCGAACAGGGCGCCGGTCGGCGCGTCAGCGGCCTCCACGGTGTTCGCGGTCGCCAGCGGCAAGGGCGGCGTCGGCAAGTCCAGTGTCGCCGCCAACCTGGCCGTGGCCCTTGCCAGGCAAGGCAAGTCGGTCGGGCTTCTCGACGCCGACGTGTGGGGTTATTCGGTGCCGCAGTTGTTCGGAGTGCGGCGCAGCCCAATCGCCATGTACGAGACCATGTTTCCGGTTCAGGCCCATGGCGTCCGGCTGATGTCGCTCGGGTTCTTGGTCGAGGAAGAGGAACCCATCGTCTGGCGCGGTCCGATGCTGCACAAGGCGCTGACCCAGTTCGTGCACGATGTGCACTGGGGCCCGCTCGACGTCTTGCTGCTCGACCTGCCCCCTGGCACGGGGGACGTGACGCTGTCGGTGCTGGAATTGTTGCCGGAAGCATCGCTACTCGTGGTCACGACGCCGCAGCAGGCGGCCAGGACCGTGGCAAGCCGCGTCGGCGCCATGGCCCGCGATGTGGGGATGCCGGTCGCCGGAGTGGTGGAGAACATGTCCGAGCTGATCTGCCCGCACTGTGAGGGTCGCTCCGCGTTGTTCGGTGCAGGAGGCGGGGAGCGACTTGCGGGCGAGCTTGGGGCGCCGCTGCTGGGGCAGGTGCCATTGGACGCGGCCCTGCGCGAGGCCGGCGACAGCGGCGTGCCCGTGGTGACAGGAGCTCCGGAGAGCCCGTCGGCACGGGCCCTCATCGACGTCGCAGCGACGTTGCGACCGGCCCGTCGGCCCCTCGTCGGTCGTCAGCTCGGAGTGCAGCCGGTCGGTTAGTTACAAGGCCACCTTGTGAGCGACTACCTTGGTGTGGTGACGCTGAGCCCGCGGATGCCCGAGCTGGGCGCGCTGGAGGTGCTGCTCGCCGTCGCGCACACAGGCAGCCTCAATGCCGCCGCGCGGGAGGTCGGTGTCACCCAGCAGGCCGTGTCGGCGCGGATTTCTTCGATCGAGGCGCAGACCGGTGTGCAGCTGGTGGTGCGTACCAAGCACGGCTCGACGCTCACTGCCGCCGGAGTGGTGGTGGCCCAGTGGGCCGCGCGGCTGCTCGACGTGGCAGGCGAGCTGGACGCCGGCCTCGCGGCGCTGCGGCACGACCTGCGAATGCATGTGCGGGTGAGCTCCAGCCTGACCATTGCCGAGCACCTGCTACCCGGCTGGCTGGTTTCGCTGCAAGCACTTTCGCGCAACCGCGGTGAGGCGGCCGAGGTGGTGCTCACCGCCGCCAACAGCGACACCGTCGTGGAACAGGTTCGCAAGGGGGAGGCCGACGTCGGCTTCATCGAGGGTCCGTACATCCCACGCGGGGTGCGCAGCCGGGTGGTCGCACGCGACGAACTGGTCGTCGTCTTGCCTCCGGATCACCCCTGGGTGCGAAAAGGGCGGACCATCACAGCCGCGGAGTTGAACGAGATCCCGTTGGTCAGCCGCGAGGAAGGATCGGGCACCCGCTACGCGTTACGTGCCGCGCTCACCGCGGCACTCGGACGGCACAGCGTGCAGGCTCCGCCGGCACTGGTGTTGTCCACCACCTCCGCCGTCCGTGCCGCCGTCCTCGCCGGCGCAGGGCCCGCGGTCCTCAGCGAGCTCGCCGTCGCCGACGACCTCGCCAGCCATCGGCTCGGTCGGGTGCGGGTCAGCGGCATCGACCTGCGCCGCCAGCTGCGGGCGATCTGGATCGGCCCGCGGAATCCTCCCGCCGGGCCGGTCCGAGACCTGGTCGCCCACATTCTCAGCCAACCTTTGCGGGCTCGCTGACGGAAACATCGGGCAACCGATTGGTGGGGTCGATCCACAGCGCGGCCAGACCCCCGACGACCAACAGGGCGGCGGAGAGCGAGAAGGACGCGACGAAGCTGCCCGTGACGTCGATGAGGTGGCCGAAGATGATCGGCGAGATGATGCCTGCGATGCCGAATCCGGTGTTCATCAGGCCGCCTGCCGTGCCCGCATGGTTCGGGGCGATGTCCATAGGTATCGACCAGATCACCGGGTTGGTGAGCTCCAGCAGGAAGAACGCGACGCCGAGGCACACCGTGGTCAACCAGAGTTCGTGGATGAAAAGCGTCGGCAGGATGAACACGAACGAACCCAGCAGGCCGACGACGAGCACGGCACGGCGGGCGATCTTGAGGCTGCCGGTGCGACGGAGCAGGTAGTCGGAAAGGATGCCGCCGACCATGTCGCCGACCACGCCACCGACCAGCACCAGTGCCGAGAACACCGCGAACTTCTTGAGCTCAAGGCCGTAGCTCTCGTGGAAGAAGGACGGGATCCAGGTCAGGTAGACCCACAGCATCCACCCGTAGCAGAAGTCGACGAACGTCACCGGCAGGATCCGGGCGAACATCTTCTTCCACGGGACCGGGGGACGGGCGTCTCGCTGCTGGTCGGTGGTCAGCTCGGCCAGCTCCTCGTCGGTCATCTTCGGGTGGTCGGCGGGCCGGTCCCGGTAGTAGAGCACCCAGGCGAAGGCCCAGAGCAAGCTGATGACACCGAAGACGAAGAAGGCCAGCCGCCAGTTCCACAGTGCGATCAGCGCGGCCACCGCCAACGGGGCGATGGCGTTGCCGACCCGGGCGAAGGCATGTGTGATGCCCTGACCGAACGCACGGCGTTCGAGGGGCAACCACTTGGCCATCGCGGTGGTGGCGGTGGGGAAGGATGCCCCCTCCCCGAACCCGAGGGCGAGGCGGGCGGCGAAGAGTGAGACCAGCCCGACGGCAAAGCCGGTGCACAGGGTGGCCAGGGCCCACATCAGACCGACGATGAAGAGGACTTTCCTTGGGCCGAACTTGTCGCCGAGGATGCCGCCGAAGATCTGGAAGAAGGCGTAGGGGATCGAGAAGGCGGCGAGCGCCAGGCCGAGCTGTGTGTTGTTGAGGCCCAGATCATCCTTGATGAACGGGGCGGCCGTGGAGATGTTGACCCGGTCCATGTAGGTGATCAGGTACATCAGGCACAACAAAACCAGGACTTTTGTACGCACCCGGTGGCGGAATGACTCGAGAAACGTCCGGCGTGGTGCCGAAGGTCGGACGGTCCGTGTCGCCCCGTGCGAGACGCTGGTGGCCGTCGTGGTTCCGCCCTGTTGGGCCGGCCCGTCGCCAGTGACTGGATCCGACATTGGTCAGTCCTCTTTTCAGAATATGGAATGCAATACCAATTTCGACCGTAGAACAGGATCGAGCCTTGTGTCAACGGTCACAGGTGGGAATAATCATCCTGGTTGACGGCGGCGGAGGCCCTAGCAGGCATTATGGAACGTGCTACCATATATTGAAATTAAAGCCCCGGAAGTGTTGAGTCGACATCTGATGGCTCGCAACCTACGGGCGTTCCGTCGACATCATCGCGGGAGGATCGGACATGTCAGAGAAGCTGGACTCGACCAATTCGGGCGACGTCGCCGCTGAGATCGGTCGCCTCATCACCAGGGCTCGCGCCGCGCAGGCGGAATTCGAGACCTACTCCCAAGAGCGGGTTGACGACGTGGTCGCCGCTGCCGCCTGGGCGATCTATGAGCCCGAGCGCGCCAAAGAGCTGGCCGAGCTGAGCGTGGCGGCCACCGGCCTCGGCTGTGTCGCGGACAAGGTCACCAAAAACCAGCGCAAAACCATCGGCACCTTGCGCGACCTGACCGGAGCGCAGTCGGTCGGGGTCATCGGCGAGGACACGGCTCTCGGCATCACCGAGTACGCCAAGCCGGTCGGTGTGGTGGCGGCCGTGTGCCCCTCCACCAATCCCGCTGCCACTCCGGCGAACAAGACGATAATGGCGCTCAAGGGCGGCAATGCCGTGATCCTTTCGCCGTCGCCCAAGGGTGCTTCCACGTGTGCGTTGTTGGTGCAATACATCCACGCGGAACTCGACAAGGTGGGTGCACCGCGCGATCTCGTGCAGTTCATCGCCGAGCCGAGCAAGGCGTTGACGAATGAACTGATGCGCCAGGCGGATCTGGTCGTTGTCACCGGTTCTCAGCGCAATGTGCGGGCGGCCTACAGCAGCGGCACCCCGGCGATCGGGGTCGGGGCAGGCAACGCTCCGGTGATCATCGCCGCCGACGCGGACCTCGCCGATGCCGCCGATAAGATCAAGCGCAGCAAGGTATTCGACTACGCGACGAGTTGCTCCTCGGAGAACTCGGTGCACATCGACGCCGCCGTGTACGACGATGCGCTGAACCAGTTGCGCTCCCAGGGCGGCTACCTGCTGACGGCGCCGGAGAAGGCGAGGCTGCAGGCCGCGATGTGGCCCGACGGCAAGCTCAATTCCGCGGTCACGGCCCAACCGCCGGAGAAGATCGCCGCGCTCGCCGGGCTCGATGCGCCCGAGGCCCGCGAGGCGGACTTCTTCATGGTCGAAGAGGACGGCGTTGGTCCGGAGTATCCCTTCAGCGGCGAGAAGTTGTCGGTGGTGCTCACCGTCTACCGCTACCAGGACTTCGACGCGGGGCTACAGCGGATCCAGCAGCTGCTCGACTTCCAGGGAGCCGGCCACTCATGCGGCATCCACACCTTCGACGACGAGCGCGTCCGGGACGTCGCAGAGCGGTTGCGGGTGGCCCGGGTGCTGGTCAACCAGGCGCACTGCTTCGGAACCGGCGGCGGCTTCGACAACGGCCTCGGCTTCACGCTGACCATGGGCGCGGGCACCTGGGCAGGCAACAGCATCAGCGACAACCTCTCCTACAAGCACTTCCTGAACATCACCCGAGTGGCGCGGGTCATACCTCCGCGCGTTCCCACCGAGGAGCAAATGTGGGGCCACTACTTCGACACCTACGGACGGTGAATCGTGAAACTTCTTGAATACCAAGGAAAAAGCCTGCTCTCGCAGGGCGGCCTCGTCACTCCTGATGGTGCGGTGGCCAGGGATGCAAGCGAGGCCGCGACGATCGCAGGCGCCCTCGGCGGGCGGGTCGTCATCAAGGCCCAGATCCCGGCCGGTAAGCGCGGCAAGTCCGGTGCCATCCAGTTCGCCGACACCCCGGCGCAAGCGCGACAGGCCGCGGCGAACCTGCTCGGGAAGCCGATCAACGGGTTCCCGGTCACCGCGGTGCTCGTGGAGCAGGCGTTGCCGATCGCGCGCGAGCTCTACGCCGCCGTCCTCAACGACCCGGCCAGCAAGGGGCCGCTCGTCCTGTTCTCCGTCGAGGGCGGGATGGACATCGAGGAGGTCAACGCCAGCGCACCGGAGAAGGTGCTGCGGCTGCCGATCGACATCCGGGCCGGACTCTCGCCGGTGGACGCCGCCGCGCTGCTGTCCGGCACCGACCTGACCGATGCCGAGCAGGCGTCCGTCGCCGCTGCCCTGATCGGGCTGTACGCGGTGTACCTGAAGGTGGAGGCCGACCTGGTGGAGGTCAATCCGCTGGTGCTCACCGACGACGCGCGCGTCGTCGCGCTGGACGCGAAGGTCTCTCTGGATCCGGGCGCGCTGGCGCGGCAACCCGACGAGTTCATGCGGAGCCTGGAGAGCGGTCAGGCCGAGGAAGAGTCCGTCCTCGAAGACGAGGGCGCAAAGTTGGGCCTGCAATTCATCGAGCTGGACGGCACCGTGGGCGTGCTCGCCAATGGCGCGGGGCTCACCATGGCCACCCTCGACGCCGTCAACCACTACGGCGGCAGCCCGGCCAACTTCCTGGAGATCGGCGGCGACGCCTACACCAAGGCCACCCCCGCGCTTGCGCTGGTGTTGAAGAACCCGAACGTCCGCAGCCTGCTGGTCAACTTCTGCGGGGCGTTCGCCCGCACCGACGTCATGACCGAAGGTGTGGTCACCGCGATCGAGGAGCTTCGGCCCGAAATCCCGGTGTTCTTCTCCATCCACGGCACCGGCGAAGACGAAGCCATCGCCTTGGTCCGTGATCGGCTCGGGTTGGCGCCCTACGACCTCATGGACGACGCGGTGCAGGCCGCGGTTGCGGCTGCCGGGCACGAGAACGTCCTAGTCAACGAGGGAGCGCGCTGATGATTGTCACCGGAAACGAGACCGTCGTCGTACAGGGGATCACCGGCAAACAGGGATCATTCTGGACCGAGCGGATGATGGAGTGCGGCACCAACGTGGTCGCAGGGGCGACCCCCAAAAAGGGGGGCCAGACGGTGGCCGGGATACCGGTCTACAACTCGGTGGTGGAAGCTGCGAAGGCTCACCGGCTCGACGTGTCCGTGCTGTTCGTCCCGCCGCTGGCCGCGAAGGCGGCGGTGCTGGACGCCATCGACGCCGGTGTTGGCAAGGTCGTGTTCCTCACCGAACACGTGCCCTACCACGACGTGATGTACGTGCTGGCCGAAGCGCGCGACCGTGGAGTCCAGGTGCTGGGTCCCAACACCGCGGGCCTCGTGGTGCCGGGTGAGGCGTCGGTGGGCATCATGCCGGGCTTCGCCAAGAACATCTTCCAGCCGGGCAACATCGGAGTTGTCTCCCGCAGCGGCAGCCTCGGCACCCTGCTCGCGCTCAATCTGGTCACCGCGGGCTATGGGCAGTCTGCGTTCATCGGTATCGGTGGTGACCCGATCCTCGGTACCACCACCACCGACGCGGTCCGCATCCTCGACGCCGATCCCCGCACAGACGCGATCGTGCTGGTGGGCGAGATCGGGGGAACCATGGAAGAGGACGCCGCCGAGCTGATCGCCGGCATCGACAAACCAGTGGTGTCCTTCATCGCCGGGCGCAGTGCTCCGCCCGACCGCCGCATGGGTCACGCGGGCGCCATCGTCACCGGCCACCGCGGCAGTGGCCAGTCCAAAGTCGACGCACTGACCCAGGCGGGAGTCGCCGTGATCGACGTCCCCAGCCAGGTGGCACCGGCCCTGCAGGGCTTCGGAGTGATGCCGATGCGGCGCACGCGTCAACACCTGACACGTACTCCACGCCGGGCGCTCATGGCTACTCAACACACTCGAGAGGCTCGCAAATGATCCCACGCCGCTCTTGTTAGATTGCGGTGACCATGTGGGGAAGGGGGCAGGCGTGAGCACGGCGGCAGAGCCGCCCCGAAACGATCAGGTCGCCGGGACGCAGACGATCGCACGGGCGTTGTCCGTGCTGGGCGTGTTGCGCGACGCGGGCAGCGACGTCGGAGTCATCGAGCTGGCGCGGGCACTGGACCTGCACGCGAGCACGGCGCACCGGATCCTTCGGGCGTTGGTTGCCGCCGGGTACGCCGTGCAGAACGCGCAAACCGAACGATATCGCTTGGGGCCCGCGGCTTTTCTGCTCGGACGTGCGGCGGAGCGCACCCTGGGATTCGACGAGGCGATGCCGCTACTGGAGCGGCTGGCGGCGTCCACAGGAGAATCCGTCAACCTGGTCATCCGCGACGGCGACGAGGGGCTGGTCGTTCTGCGCGTCGAGTCTGAGCATCCGTTGCGGTTCATCCAGCCGGTTGGCGCGCGAATCCCGTTGTACTGCACCAGTACCGGCAAAGTGTTGCTCGCATTCGCCGGCGACTTGCATGAAGAGGTGGCCCGGCTCGGTGAGATGAACCGGCTGACGTCGACGACGATCACCTCGCCGCGCGAGCTGCTGCGCTGACCTCGAAGAGATTCGGAAACGCGGGTTCAGCATCAACAGGGGCGAGCGAATTCCCGGCGTCTATGGCGTTGCTGCTCCCGTTCTGACTACGGACGGGATCGCGTCCACCGCGCTGGCGGTCCAAGGCCCCGAGATCCGGATACCCGATGACCGGGTCGCGGAGCTGGGACGGCTCGTCATCGAGACGGCCCGGGCGATCGCCGCCACCATGCCTTCGGGCTACCAACTCTGAGGTGTCTGTTTGACGCTCGTGCTCGGCTGCGTCTGTATCGCGTTTGCTTCCATCGTCGGTGGGGCAACGGGTTTCGGAACCGCTCTGGTGGCGACACCACTGATGCTGTTGGTGGGAATCAGTGTGCCTGAGGTGGTATTCGTCATTCTCGTTGTCGGGCTGGTGACCCGATGTGCGGTGATGCTCAGGCTTCGTACACACGTCGTGTGGTCACGCGTGGGTCTTCTCGCGCTCGGGAGCATTCCGGGTGCCTGGGCCGGGGCCG
>CAVTHR010000024.1:0-196436 GCA_963734385.1 uncultured Actinomycetota bacterium
CCGGCGGATGGATCAGCGCTCTCGAGTCGGGGTGGCGACATACCCTGGATGGAGCGGCGTCGAACAGTGTGCAGCGGCGGATCAACGGTGACCAACCCGACTGGTGAATCGGCGCTCGGCGTGCGCATGCCGAACTGCGCACGGCTGAAGCGGTTGTCGATCAATACGGTCGGACGTCACATTGGCGGGCTACGGCGATGGCCGCCGTACCGTTCGGCAACTCGACGTCAAGGGTCGGGTGCCCGCGAAAGAGGTCTACATATTCCGGGGCAGCGACGTGCCCGGCCTGGGATCGAGAGGTAATCGCATAGTGTCACTGCGGTTTCTATCGGTGCCGGTGGAAAATACGAACGGTGCCGGAACGGCCGTCGATTTCTATATCGTCGCCGTCGGTTATTGCGGTCGTCGCATCGGAAACTGCCACTATGGTTGGAACCCCAAGCATGCGGCCGGTTATCGCGGTGTGGGAGAGCATGCTGCCACGCTCGGCGACCAGTCCCGCGGCGTTGAGCATCAGTGGTAGCCAGCCGGGGTCCGTCTCGCGAGCGACGAGAATTCGCCCCGCGCAATCGTCGGGCCTGACATCAGGTTGCAGCACCAATTTCGCTTGGGCACGGGCGATCCCGGCACTCGATGGGAGACCTGACAGCACGGTGCTGGGACCACCGGTCGTCGTCGGTGTATTCGCGGCACTGCGACGAAGATCGGCGATATCGATCGGCAGTGCCCCGGTCGCGAAGCGGGCCGCAAAAGCCGGGCGACTGCATGACTGCAAAAACGCGTCTTTCCGTGCTCGTGCCAAGCCGCGGAGATCGCCGATCGTGGAGGTGCCTTCGAAGGCACCGAGCAACTCCTCGGCTTCCAAATGGACGTAGTCATCGGGCGAATCGAGCCATCCGGCAGCGGCCAAATCCGCCCCGAGACGACCCATGGCTTCCCGCGAGAAGCCATAGAGCTGGGTGCGGCAAAACCGGGTGTCCTCACGGGCTTTGGCAAGAAACCGTCCGGCGCGCAGCCCGAACTGGAGGATGGCGCGCCTGGATCTGGACGGGCAGATCCTTCGTAGCTCATCGAGCGCACCTCGTGCCGCGGTCGCCTCTTGAAGAGAGGTTTGTTGCATCGTCGCTCCCGCTGCTATGAACGGCCGTAAGGACTCGATGAGCATTTCGGGTCTTTGGCGCGGCGTAGGTTCCTCGATCTTGAGGTCGTTCATCGCGCGATCGCCGAATTTCCGAAGGTGTGTAGTGACATCGGCGGCCAACTTGCTGCCGTAGCCACCGGCTTCGATCTGTTTCCACGTTTCACCTGCGTCGGCGGTCAGCACGCGCTCCGACAAGCCGGGTATGGCGTTGATCTGCTCGGCGAGCGCCACCGTGGAGTGCACCGACTCCAACGTCCGGTTCGGCGGTCCTCCGGGCAGGAGCGCAGCGAGGTTTACCTCGGCGATCTGCGTCCAGCGCTGGACGAGCAATGTCGACGCGGCATAGACGGCAAGGCCGAGGTAGCCGGCCAAAATCGTGACGCCCCAATGTCGCTCGGCTTCCGACCACACTCTTCGGTAAACGGCGACGATGTCGTCGGCCGGTAGCTGCGCGAGTTCCATCCCGGCCACGTGCTGGTCATCCCACCAGGCCAGGAAGTTTCGCAGTTGGCGGGGGAAACGGGCGGCGGCCCAGACCACGCGCGGTGACCGCGCGAGTAGTCGTACGACTGAACCGCGGTCGAGTGCTAAATGCGGGACAGGGCTGTCTCCCTGCAATCCGAGCGATCGCTGCCAGAGCGGGCGCAGGACGTCCCAACCGGGGATCTGGCTGTGCAGCGCATACCACGCATCGAGGCGATAGTAGAGGCGGCCGTCCAGGTATCCGACCATGCGGCGGAGTTGGTGCTCACGACTGCGCAGTTGGCTGTCCGGAACGCCGACAGTGCAATAGAAGTCGCGAAAACTCATGCGGTAGAACGTTCGCGCATGTGAGTAGGTCATGGCCGTAGTCACACCCGGAAAGCTTTCGGTCAGATTATGATTCGTCCACTCAACGGACGGGCTGACCGTTCGGGGCCGCACCGCGGGTCGTACCTGAACCAGGTGGATCGCTGAGTCAGCGGTGACGACACCCTCCACGTCCTGGGGGCCCCAGAAGAGCCGCTCGGCGGTTTCCGTCAATTGCGCGATGTGGTCGATTTGCGCATCGGAAAGCACGGGTTTGTCGGCGAGGTGATCGGGCACCCGATATTCGGCCACGCCTCCGGTGGGTGCTCGGCCGAGCATGCGTTGCTTGTGCGAAATGCGCTGCTCGATTCCACCTGGGTGCACGAAGAAGTGGTCGATGTCGGCGCGCTCGGCCACAGCGCCTTCTCCGATACCGTAGACCGCCGCGACCTTCGTCCCTCTGGCCCCTGTTACTGGGTCATGCGTGAATGCGACGAATGAGCGTCGACCATCGATCATTTGTTGAATGCCCACACACACGCCGAGGATGCTGGGGTCGATTCCGCGGTGCGCGCGGTAGAGCACCGATTTGACGCTGAAGACCGACGCGGCGCAGGCCGAAATGCGGTCGCTCAGTGCGCCGGCGCCAACGTAAAGGTAGCTGTCGGTCAGCCCCGCGAATGGGTCGGCGGCATCGTCTTCGCCCGGGTGGCCGTTCCGCCCGACTACGCATGCGCGGACTGCGACGTCGCGCAAGCCGAGGCCGATGGTTTTCTTCAGGATTGCGGTTTGTGTTTCCGGCGTGAGCGGCACGCGTTCGGCAGCGCTGCGGGCCGTCTCGGCCCATGTGGTCAATCGCTCGACACCGGCGTCGACTCCTGGAAAAGGGGCCACCACATCGGCGATGGCTGTCCATGGCGACTCGATGACGACGCAGAAGAACGGTGGAACCCGGACCCCGGCATCGCGTAACCGTTGCTGGCGCGCGAACTTGTGGCCCACCAGGCTGGCGTCGGCCAGTTCGGCCGGTACATCGACAATCTTGATCATCACCAGACTCCGGGCAGGATGCGGCGTCGGATGCTTGCGAATTCGCGATATTCGGATGACCTGACGAGAACAGCTTCTTCGACCCTGATGCGCCAGAACATCGCCGCCGTGAGCAGCGCCAATGCCGCAACACTTGCTGGGCTGGCGAAGTAACCGACGAAGCCGATGTTGCGATGCACCAGTTCACTGGAGACGGGTGCATCCTCAAGCGCGGGCACCGTGACACGCTCCATGAGCGGCTGGGTTTCGCGTCGCCCTAATAAACCGGTCGTGATATTGCGTCCAGACTGGGTGACTTGGATCCGGTTGGTTCCGCTGGCCTCCCGGGTGGCTGTCACCTGAACCGGGGCGTTGAGCTCACAGAACCTGGTAAAGGTGAGACGGAAGGTCACGTTGTCCGACTCCAGTATCGAATCATGCTCTGCCAGTTCAAGAATGGCCGCCGTGAGCAGCATGCCGGGCACGTGGTCGAGCGGATGATCGAAGAAGACGGGGTCGCTGAGGTCAACACACGCAAACCCGCGCGACATGCCCCGGCTGGGCGCAACGTTCAAGAAGTCGATCGCGCGTCCCGGAATCACCCGAGGCGCGATCGGCGTGAGTAGCTGCATCGTCGCCTCCTCCGCTCGTTTGCGCCGTCTCCGATCCGACGCAAAGGACCACTGCAATAGGGATCGTCACTCGGATTCGGGGGGTGGCTCTCAGTAGAGCCCTACTGCAATCGACGCTCGTCTCGGCGCGGTACTACTGAGTCGCAGGATTGAGCTGTTTTGCTCGGGCTGGGGGCGGTAGATCGCACGCTCTGCGTTGTGCCGCTGAACCGCGCCCACGGATCGGAAACCCTGGCGCTGCCCACGCTGCTGGCGGGCGGGACGCTGTTCTTGAAGTCGCCGAAGTACAGATCTACGGGCTCGCGGAGCTGCACGCGATCTGCATGAATCGTCACGACGGCGAGCAGTGACGACGATTCCCGCGTACGGATTTGGCGGATCAGTAGAGCCGGCTTGTCGGCGTCGGCGACCGGTCGCTCAAGATCGGGCTTAAGTAGTACCGCGCCGAAATCGGGCGAGATAGCAGTGGCGCACTACTGCGCTCCTTGCACCACACGGCAGCGACGATTTCTGTGGTGAAACGAAACGCCGGATCCGGTGGCCGTGTTTCGAGGACATCGCAGAAGGAATGATGATGGTTGAGGCAAGCATATTGGTCGCATCCGACGGCCTCAGCGTCGACCACCCTTCGCTGACCAGCCCATCCGATCAGTTGCCCCTGGTCGCCGATCGATTGCGCGAAATCCTTATTAGCGGTGGCGGTTTCGATGCAATCTACCGTCACATCCTTGCCGTCCCCGGTAAACGGGTCCGATCCGCGATGGTGCTGGCCTGTGCCCGTCTGCTGCCCTCGGCTGCCGCGGTGCCGCTGCGCGGCGCCGTCGATGTGGCGTGCGCGATCGAGATGATCCACGAAGCGTCGCTCGTTCACGACGACATCTGCGACGGATCGCTCTTGCGGCGCGATGCGCCGTCAGTACCGGCCGCGTTCGGCGTCCGCACCGCCGCCCGGGCGGGATTTCATCTGGTCGGCAAGGCTTTACAGGTACTCGCACGAGTGCTGGCCGACAACCCGGCGGTGTTCGCGCGGCTCGGTGAGGCCCCCGGCGTCACCTACCTCGACCGCATCTCGGACCTGTCTTTCGGGCAGCTCATCGAGACCCTGCCACCTGCCGTCGACGACGCCGCCATGCGCAGGCACTACGAACTCGTGGCCGGGGCGAAGACTGGCACGCTGTTCCGGCTGGCCTGCTCGTACGGCGGCACGGCGGGCGGCCTCGACCACAATCAGCTGTGCGCCCTGATG
Organism: uncultured Actinomycetota bacterium; assembly: GCA_963734385.1. Taxonomy (GTDB): domain Bacteria; phylum Actinomycetota; class Actinomycetes; order Mycobacteriales; family Mycobacteriaceae; genus Mycobacterium. The sequence continues at coordinate 4,838 of CAVTHR010000024.1, forward strand.
CGATACGCAGACCAACTCGCCCTCGCCTTTCAGATCATGGATGACGTCCGCGACGTCGAGGGCGGCCCCTCGCTGGGCAAGGAGGCCGCCGGCGACCTCGACCGACGGGTGCCGACCTGGCCGGTGATCGAATGGCTGGCCATGCGGCCCGGGTCCCATGAAATGTGGCTCTCCAGGCTGACTTCCAGTGCCGACCTGCAGGCCGACCTGGTGCGCAGCGGGGCCACCCGAGCTGCCCGTGCCGTCGCCGTCCGCGCCGCCCAGACGGCCTGCCGGGCGATCAATGCATTCCCGCCCTCCCCCGCGCGTGAGCAGATGCGCGAACTCTCGGTGCGGCTGGTGTCCCGATGAGAGGGGGGCGACTCGGCACCCTGGCCGACGGGCTGCGGCACCTGCACCGCACGCCAGACTTGGCTGCGATGCGGGCGGCCCGGTCACCGGACGAGTTGGCCCGGCTGGCGATTGTCCCGGCGGCCCGAAACCTCGGCATCGCGGCCGGTTTCCTTCCCGCGCGCCTACGGTCCGAGGCCACCGCCGCCCTGCTGGCCTGCCGGGTGCTCAACGCCTACGAAGACCTGAGCGCCCGACCGCTGGCGGCGGGCGCCGTCGTCACCGCCGTGGACTACCTGAACGGCGACACCGACACACCGCCACCGCCACTGCCGGCGATCGCCGTCTGCGACAGCGAAGCGGTCGACCTGGTGCTGGCCGAGCGCATCCGCGACGTGCGGGAGCTGCTGTCGGAACTGCCCTTCGAAGGCCGCAAACGGATCGGCCGATTGTTGGCCGATGTCGGCCAGGTGATGGCGCTGAACCTGGATTGCCCGCTGCCGCGGACCGCCTACGGCGAGGGCGTGCTCGGACGGGCGATGCTATACGTATGCTCACTGGTCGCCGAAGATGCCTGCGCCGAGGCCGATTTAAGCGAGCTGGCCGGATGCATCGGCGTCACTGCCCAGTTGGCCAACGACTTGCGGGACGGCGAACTGGTGCTGTACGGCGCCTGCGACCGCGAGGAACTGACCCGGGCGGTAATGCAACGCGTGCTGGCCCCCGCGCTGGGCAGCTTCGCCCTGCTGGCCCGGCTCGGCCCGTGCATCCACAGTCGCGGCGCCCGGGTGGCGATGGCCTATATGACCATTACGACGACCGCGTTCTTGTGCGCGGCCGTCGGAGCGCCCGCACCCTACCGGCGACCGGTGCGGCTGGCCGCGGCAGTGCTGGCCTCCGTCTCAACTGCTCATTGGACCACGATGCTGAAGCGAGTGCGCTGTTCCGTCGATGGGGCGATCCACCGTCTGCTAGATGCGTCGCCCCACCCCTCGGTGAAGGCTAGCCCTGCTGCCCGATCGGGCGCGGCCGACCTCCTTGCCCTTGGTGATCCGCGCTCGATGCCGCCCTCGGTGGGCCCGCTCATCGTCAGCGCTACCTTTGCGCTCGTCGAAGCCCTGCCGGGAGAACCGCTGACCGGCGAACTGCCCGAGTTCCAAGTGCGCCGCATGATGATCGCCGACCATCTAGCCTTCGGCGCCCTGGAACGGCTGCGACCCTGCGACGCCGACGCTATGCGGGCCCTCGCAACGCAATTCCAGCTCACCGCCCTCGCCCCGCTGTCTAGGGAGCAAACCCATGACCACTAATTCGACCCGGCTTAACTCGACGGCGCCCACCGCCTCGTCCGAACGAGGATTCAGCCGCCGGGCGCTCAAGCTCGACCTCATGCGGAAGGGGGAACCCGACGTTATCGTGCCCTATTTGATGACGCTCAAGTCAGGCGCCGTGTGCTACAGCATCGGTCCCTCGCCCACTGCAAATGCTCTGCTGCACATTGTCATTCGCCCCGGTTCGCATCGAAGTCAGCCGCCCGCTTAACCCAGAAACTGATGTTGGTGACCAGGTCGGCGGCCGCTAGGCCGAGGTCGGCGTGAATCGCACTACGCGCGGCATGAGCGAGGAATCGTTGCGGCACACCGACACTGCGCACCGGTGTGTCGATCCGCGCCTCGCGCATCCGGGCCGCCACGGCCGACCCAACCCCGCCGTGTAGCCCCGACTCTTCCAGAGTCACCACGAGCCGCACCTTGCCGGCAAACTTCACCACTTGCTCGGGCACCGGCAGCACCCACCGAGGATCCACTACCGCGACGGCCACGCCACGCTCCCCGAGTGTCGCAGCCGCCGTCACCGCGATTGTCGCGAGCGGCCCGACCGCGACCAGCAGAACATCCGGATCATGCGGGCGGCAGAGCATATCCACGCCCTCGATTCGTTCTACGGCGTTTATATCGGCGCCCACTGATCCCTTCGGGAACCGGATCGCGGTCGGGCCGTCATCGACTTCGAGCGCCTCGCCGAGCTGTTCACGGAGCGAGGAAGCATCCCGTGGGGCGGCGACTCGCATGCCAGGCACCATGCCAAGCAGTGACAAGTCCCACACGCCGTTGTGGCTGGCGCCATCGGGCCCGGTGATGCCGGCACGGTCGAGAACTAATGTCACCGGCAGTTTCAATAGTGCGACATCCATCATTACCTGGTCGAAGGCCCGATTGAGGAACGTAGAATAGATGGCGACCACCGGATGCATGCCGCCGAGGGCGAGCCCCGCAGCGGATGTAACAGCGTGTTGTTCAGCGATCCCTACATCGAACATCCGGTTGGGAAACCGCTTTCCGAACGCCGCCAGACCGGTCGGCCCCGGCATGGCGGCGGTGATTGCGACGAGGTCGTCGCGGCGGCTGCCCCATCGGAGCAGCTCACTGGCAAAGACGTCTGTCCATTGCCTAACATCGGTGTTGGCCTTCGGTTTGCCGGTTCGAGGATCGATCGGTCCGCATGCATGCATGCGATCAGCCGGATCTTCCTCCGCTGGGCGGTATCCCATTCCCTTGCGGGTAACCGTGTGGACGATGACCGGGCCACCCACGCCCTTTGCCATCCGTAGGGCCTTCTCGAGCGCGAAAATATCGTGTCCGTCGATCGGGCCGAGATACCTGATGCCCAAATCTCCGAATAACGTCTGCGGACTCAATGCATCCTTCAATCCTTTCTTTGCCGCGTGCAGTACCGAATAGGTGGGACGTCCGAGCGTCGGCAACCCGGTCAGTTCCCTTTTCACTGCGGCCAGGAGCCGCTCATACCTCGGACGCGTCCGCAGGCTGGTCAGACGCTCGGCAAGGCCACCGATCGTCGGTGCATAAGACCTGCCGTTGTCGTTGACCACGACAATGACACGACGGCTCTTGCCGGCAGCGATGTTGTTCATCGCCTCCCAACACATTCCACCGGTGAGGGCGCCGTCACCAACGATCGCAACCACGCGGCGATCTTTACTGCCGGTCAATTCGAATGCCTTTGCCAACCCATCCGCGTAGGAAAGCGCCGCCGACGCATGCGAAGACTCGACCCAGTCGTGCTCGCTTTCTGCGCGCGACGGATACCCTGACAGGCCGCCGGAGGCTCGCAAGTGGTCGAAGTCATCTTGGCGGCCCGTCAGAAGCTTATGCGGGTAGGTCTGATGACCGGTGTCGAAAATCAACGCATCGCGCGGTGATTCGAATACAAGATGAAGCGCAATGGTCAACTCGACCACACCAAGGTTAGGACCAAGGTGCCCTCCTGACACCGACACCTTTTCGATGAGGAATGCTCTGATCGCATCTGCGAGTCGTGTCAACTCATCGCGCGACAATCCCTGCAAGTCACGCGGACCCCGGATCCGGCCCAGGATCGCCAAGTGATGATCGGATGGACTGGTCAGCGAAGGTCGGTCAGCGCTGAGACCGTCGCTCGCGACCGATGTGCTTGCCCCAGCCATCATCGTCCCTTCCGCGATGTCCTGGCGAAACGACGGCCACAGGGACAGATGTTTCGCTCTACAGTGGAAATCGTGGTTGCCCTGTGGTGTGACGAGCGCAGTAGCCTGCCACTGCAATCTCGCCCGATCTCGGCTTGGTTCTACTTAAGCCCACGGCGGCATCGACAACGTACTCGGGCGAGGTGAACGCTTGGGCGAGCAGACGGTGAAAGCCGGGGACGTTTCGCGGGAGCTGCGGGAATCGTGCGGCGCAGCCGCGGACAGCGTTTCGTTGGCTATCGCCATGAGCGGGGTGGCGACCGAGCTGCTCGCAGATCGTCATCGACCTGGCCGACGGCGATCCCGCCAAGGGCGCCGGCTTCGGTGTGGGATCGCCGCTGGCGGTCGCGTTGGCTTTCCGCGACTCTGCTGGGTGGTGGTGGCTGGGCCGTCCCGGACTCCGTCTTTCGTTCGTTAAGAGCTAGCGGTCTTCAACTCATCGTTTATTCATCGCCAATGACCGCGAAACGTCAAGAATCGCAAAGTTGGACCGGATATCGGAGGCGCCAGAACTTGTTGCGCCACCCGATGTTTGAGCACCCTGACGACGTAGCCGGAATGGTCAGCTGGTAATCCGCAGGTCCCAGGTTCGAGCCCTGGTGGGGGCACCACAACGGTGCTGGTTTCGGTCTCCGCCGGGACCGAGGTACCACCCGGCGACGTGTCGATGCCCTATCGTCATCGACATTCCCGCATCAACACCACAGGAGCACCAATGCTTACCCGGCGGTTCCCGAGAGGGGCATTGGTCGCGACGATCGCGGCAGCCAGCCTCAGCGTCGCAGTCACCTTCGGATACGGGTCGGCGCACGCCACACCTGGGGACGACGCATTCATAAGCATCGTCAAGCAGCTCAACATCCCGGTGCCCTCACCCGACGACGCAATCCAAGTGGGACGGGGGATCTGCACGGCAATGGACGCCGGGAGAGTCGAACCTGCGCCCACCATCCGGGGCGTGATCAGCAGCCTGATGTCGAAAGGGCTCGACAAAGGGCAGTCCGTGGGTTTGCTCAGGGGTGCCGTCAGCATCTACTGCCCGCAGTACAGCTCACTCGTCGCGCGCTGACCGCCTCAGCCTGGCTCCTGCTCCATCGCGCGCTCACGGCTAATCCGCACATGCGAGAGTGCTTCTGTCGCCGCGGTGTCGGGATCGTGGTTCTTGCAGGCCGCATGGGCAGGTGCAGGGCTGGTGACTGCGCCGATCGCGGCGGCCGCGGTCACGATGGCGAGCGATACCGATAGACGTTTCTGGTCATGGCCACACGCGAGGCTCAGAACACGACCGGAAAAATAGGGTTTCCCCATCAGTTTCGCGTTGCCGAGTAGCCGAGCTGGCCCTTCCGCTGGACTGTGCGGGGGGTCACAGCCTGACCGGCGGCCCGAAACGACGCTTCGTCTGCTTGTTCTCAGTCAGGTTGCCGCACACACGTGGCGAACACCAACTCATCGTGCTGCACACTAGTCTTTACGGCGAATTACATTGTGGCGACTGCGGATGTGAACATAAGCTTCGCGAATTCCTCTGTTTAGCTGTGAGATTCGCTGCGCGCCTACTGAGCACCGGCCGCATCGCTCTACCATCCGTGCATGGCTGACGATCTGCAGGACTTTTCCACCCAACGGGACGATGCGCGTTGGTTCGAGCACCGTACGACAAAATTGATTACAGGTGTGGCTGGCGTAATCGCTATTGCAACATTGGGTTTCATCGCTGAACAGACATCACAAAGCTGGAAAGCCGTCGATCCGTCATCGGTGGCGGCACCACCGTCGAAGACACCGACGACAACCACGTCGGCGCCATCATCGAGCTCCGCAGCACCGGCACCTGCCAGCACGACGACGACATCGCCGACGTACATGCAGGGGGGTTGGGCTTAGCCAGCCGGTCGAGCATTGCAGTTAACAGGTATGCCCGCAGTCACGCTAGTCGGAGTGATAGATGGGCATTAACGTCAACGACTTTCGGGGCCTTGTCCGCCAACATATGAGTATCACTTTATCTCTCTAGTTGAGGACGAAGAACAATGAAGCTCCGGGTTATCGCACCACTGGCCATGGCCGCCATCGCAGCAGCGATCGGATTCGCACCGCTCGCCGCCGCTGCGCCCACAGGCACCCTCGATTCGAACGGCACAACGGTGAACCAGCATCCGGGGAATGCCGAGATCTCGGTTCAGCCAGGGCCGTCCGCCTATCGGGCCGGCGAGCTCCAGCAGCCCTTCGGCGGTTCCATGGGCGCGCTGATATTCCATCACTGACGCACAAGGCAGCGAAGTAGTCGAACCCGGTTCAGTGGCTCAAGCCGCGGGGCCGGGTTCGACGCTTGTCGGAGGCATCAAGTCGTCAGGGGCGGGATCGCCCCACCGGTCCTGAAGTCTGCCCCAAGGGTCGGCGTATTGACCGGGCTGCCGGTAGTACGGCGCCTTGCGGCGCATCAGCGGAGCAAGCATTGGTGCCGCAACCCGGAATGCACGCGACTTCCATCCCATCCTGGCCCGTAATTCGGCGATGGTGTCCGACCAGGAGTACCGCTGGAAGGACAGCACCTGCTGGGCGCGGGCGGTGTCCATCCAGTCCATCGGGAACCAGTCCCGATCGCTCTCCGGGTTACCCGGACGGCCCGAAAACATCACGGCGCCCATGCCCATCGCCTCGGCGTTCGCGTGCCCCGCTTCTCCCTGCAGCCGCTTATGGGAGTCGTCGCCGGCGATCATGAACACCTCACGCACGACATCCGTGGTGATCGCCGCGGAGAACGCCGCAGCGACATCGCGGGAGTCGACGGTGTGGTCCCGGGTGTCTTCGGGCATCAGCGCGCCGAAATAGAAGGAATCGAGATCCCCGTAGTCGACGAGTGGCTCGAGAGTGATGACGCCGCCAAGCCGAAGGATCGACCAGTCCAAATCCGAAGTCCGCACGATGTTTTCGGCCAGGATCTTGTGGCAGCTGTAGAGATCGGCGGCCACCAGAGGGGTCTGGGGCGTCAGCAGATCGGTAAACCGGTGCGGGTTCCGGCTGCCGTACACCGCCATGCTCGACGCGTGAACGAACCGAGGCGGCGAAGGCAGTGCCTCCGCGGCGCGCACCAGCGTCGCGGTGGCGTCGACGTTCACCGCCCGGGCAACGGCACGCTGGGCGTAGCACACCGGCGGAAGGACCGCCGCCAGATGAACGATGGCCGATGGCGACACCTCGGCGACCAATGCATTGACCTGGTCCGGCTTCGTCAGGTCTACAGACCGCACGTCCACAGCGGCTGGCAACGACGGCTTCGTAGCGTGATGCGCCGTGGCGACGACCCTGAAACCGTCTGCGACAAGACGTTCCACGGCCGGCCTGCCGACCAATCCGTACGCCCCGGTGACGAGAACAGAATCCCGAGCGGCCACGATGCCCTCCTCGTTGAGAGCGGTATGTTCCTCGGGAATCTAACCCAGCGCGGCGGGCCTATGGCGCAGGATTGACAACCTTCAGCAAAATCAATCGCCGCCTCGACCGGGCTTCTTGTGGCCGTTGTTGCCCTTCTTCTTACCCGGAGGTCCTTGGTCGATCTGCGTGGGTGGCGGTGGTGGCGGCGGCGGGGGTATCACCGACGGTGTCGGTGGCGGAACGGACGTGCTCGTAAAGGCCGGCGCAGGTGACGGTGGTTGCGACGCAGAGTCGAACAGGATCAGAACGGCCGCGAGGGCGAGCGCGGCGAGAACGGCTGCGAGAAAAAGCCACCTGCGGTTCCGCCTGGACCCGACCGGCGCCGCGATGGCCATGGTCGTGGGCGGCGGAAGCGGCGCGGCCAACACTCGGGTGGGCGGCCGGACCGAGGTCGACTGCGGCCCGGCCCACAAGGCGGCGCGCATCGCTTCTGCGGACGGGAACCGCCACTGCGATTCGCGCGCCATTGCGCGTTCGATTGTCGCGGCTAACGCGGGCTCCACGTCGGGACGCACCATCGCTAGTGGCGGCGGCGAATCCTCTGCAATCGCGCGGGCAAGGGCCGGCAGGTTCTCTTGCGGGAACGGCTTGTTCCCAGTCAACGCCTCGTAACCAACCACGCCGACCGCGTACAGGTCGTCCGCGACGGTCGCCTGCCTACCCGCCAACCGGTCCGCACTGAGGTAGGCCATGGTCCCGACAATCTGTCCGGTCATCGTGGCCGGAGATCCTTCGCTCTTCGCGATGCCGAAGTCTGCGACCTTCACGTCTCCAGAGTCGGTGAACAAGATGTTGGCCGGCTTGATGTCCCGATGCAGTACGCCGGCCGCATGCGCGGCGGTGAGCGCCGACAGCACATCATTGAGCATCGATCGCACGTGATCCTGCGGTAAGGGGCAACGCATAAACGCGTCCGCCAATGTCCGCCCGGATAGCCGCTCCATCACAATGAACGGAGTGCCTGCATGCTCGCCGCTGTCGTGCACTGCGACGATGTGCGGGTGGTTCAGCCCCGCTGCCGCGCGGGCCTCCGTTTCAAAGCGCAGACGGTTTTCGGGTTGCACGCTGAAGGCGGGATGCAGCAGTTTGACCGCGACGGGTCGGCCCAACCGGGTGTCCCAGCCGTCGCGAACCTCGGCCATCCCGCCGCGGCCCAGAATTCCCCGCAATTCGTAGCGGCCGCCAAGAATGTCTGGCGCCTGCATGGCCCAACGCTAGCGCTACGAACTACCGGACTGGTCTGCGGATGCGTCAGTCGGCGCTTCGTGGGTCGACGCGCCGTCTACCGGCGGCGATTTGTCAGCGGATGCGCCGTGGCCGCGGTGCAGGAGATCGCGAACACGTGGGCCGAACATCCCGATCGGACCGCGCAGCATCGACCGCAGCGGATGGGTGTCAACGGATTCTTCGCGCCGGGTTTGTGGTGTCGCGCCCTGCCCCGGCGATCCGTTGTCGGGCGCCGTGGCGCCGGCGACGCCTTCGTTGGTGACATCCGTTCCGGTGAGGGTTTTCGAGTCCTGCACCGTCGGCTCGGGCAATGAGTCGCCTGCGGCACGCGCGGACGGCGCCGGAATGCTTAGCGCAGGCGGCGAGCCGAGGACGGCGAGCGTGTTGTCGATCGTCTCGTCGACGGCCGCAAAGAAGTCGTCGGCGACCTTGGCCGGGTCGTGGACAGGGATCAATCGCGCGGGCGATGGAACGTACGGCGGAATGTCTCGCCGATAGCCCAGCTCGACGACGAAGGTGCTGAGCGGCTCGACGATGTCGATCAGCGACTCGGGCACGCCGAAGCTGCGCAACGGACCGTACAGGGGCAGGTTCTCGGTCTCGAAGAAGTAGTACGTGGTGTCGCAGTACTTCGCCACCTTGTACTTTTCGGATCCGGCGCCAGCGTGACGTCCGTCCCGCCCGTGGGTACCATCGTGACGATGCTCTACCAGCAAGTTCGCCGTCCGTTCTGGCACCGCCACCCGTTGGTGGCGGCCGCTGGCGCCGTGATCGGGGTCTGGCTGCTGTTGAGCGGAGCGCATGTTCTCGTCGCCGTGGTCGGAATCGCCTGGCTGGCCGTCGCCATTCGCAGGCGCATGCGCGCCAACGCGATACGCGATGCGGGCCTGCGCGCCCGCGCCGAGTACGAGCATCGGTTGAATCTGACCGGCGATCAGCGCGGAATCTTCGGGCGCTATCCGCCGGTGCAGCCGGGCTGGTTCCCGGATCCGCAAAACCGTTACCAGTTGCGGTATTTCGACGGTGGGATGTGGACCGGCTATACGGCGTCGGCGGGGCAGTAATGCATCCCGTTGTCCCGATGCCCGACCGGCGGCAGGTTGCGTCGCGGCGTCTCCACCAGCGGCGCGTCTAAGGGCAGTCGGCCGGTCGCACGGTCGAAAGCGCTGCGCTTGCGCGGGTGCATCATCATGCGTTTGGGCGTCAGCTTGGTGGCGAGGTGCACCAGGCTTCCGAAGCGACGGTGCAGCCACTCCTGGCGAGGCGACCAGGTGTAGCCCATCAACTCACGAACCGGCGGGTCGTAGAGGCCGACGGTCACGAACAGCAGGAACCGCTCCATCACCTTCAAGTTGATGCGCCACATCCAGTCCGGGACCCACTTCAGCGACGGATGCTTGGTCATAGTCGAGAGGTCGAGCACTTCACGCGTCGCGTAGTTGTTCTCCAACACGTTGCGGCACATGTGATCCCAGTACTCCTGAAATTCCTCCCAGGACTTGGGCACCGGCCGCATGCTCATCCCGTACGTCCGGTACCACGTGACGTGCTCGTCGAACAGCTGGCGCTTCTGATCCTCGGTCAACCCGCCCCTGAACCGCTCGGCGGACAGAAGGACGGACTTGAAGAACGTGGCGTGCGCCCAATAGAAGACGTCGGGGTTGAGCGCGCTGTACCGGCGGCCCTGCTCGTCGACGCCCTTGATTCCGATGTGATAGTCGCGCACCTGGGCGCCGGTCTTCGGCGCGCGGTCGCCATCGAACACCACACCGCCGATCGGATACACCGACCGGTACAGGCGCGGCATCCGCTCCATGAAGAAGATCGAGTGATCCTTGACCGCCGCACCCAGTTGCGGATGCATGTTCTGCATCGAGCCGGCCCACGAGCCCTGGAGCATTCCGGTCCACTGGCCGAAGTACTTCCAGGTCAGTGAGTCAGGGCCGAGCTGCTCGGGCGGGGCGTCATACCCGCCCGACGTCACGGGGCAGCCGGGGGCAACGGGGGTAGTCCCAGTGGTCACCGGGCATACCCCAGACGTATCTTGAGTCACTGGTGCGCTTCCGATCGGCGTCAGATGGCATTCTGACTACGTGCGTTGTCACCTTGAGTGTAGGAGTGATGTGGCTGCGGGTCAACGACGGGGCCGATGGTCGGGCGTTCCGCTCGAGGACCGTCAGGCGCTGCGCCGCGACGAGCTGATCGCCGCGGGCGTCGGCTTGCTGGGCGGCGAAAGCGGGCCTGCGCTCACCGTGCGGGCCGTGTGCAGGGCGGCCGGCCTCACCGAGCGCTACTTCTACGAAAGCTTCTCTGACCGCGACGAGTTCGTGCGGGCCGTCTATGACGACGTCTGCGCCAAAGCGATGTCCACCCTGACCTCGGCCGGCACCGCACGCGACGCGGTGGAACGGTTCGTCGCGCTGATGGTCGACGACCCGACTCGCGGCCGGGTGCTGCTGCTGGCCCCGACGGTCGAACCGGTGCTGACGCGGTCGGGCGCCGACTGGATGCCGAGCTTCATCGAACTGCTGCAGCACAAGCTGACCCGCATCACGGAACCGGCCGTGGGGGCCATGGTCGCCACCGGCCTGATCGGCGCGTTGACGGCGCTGTTCATCGCCTACTTGAACGGTCGGCTTGCGGCCACTCGCGAGCAGTTCATCGACTACTGCGTCGACATGCTGCTCAGCAGGGTTTCCAGCTACTGACGCCTACTCGGCCACCTGGCCGGGCACGCCAGGAAGCTCGCCTGCCTCCGCGAGCTCTGCTTCCTCACTCTGTTCGGCTGCCGCCTGCTCCTCCGCCTTGGCCTGGAACTCGCGGCCCGACACACTGGCCGCCGAGGCGCCCGGCGTGTTGTGCGTCGCGACCCCGCGGTTGCAGTTCAAGGTGAGCAGGACGTCGCCCTCGTCAGGCCCGAAGTACACGTCTTCGGGGATGGGTCGGTAGAACGAACCGTCCGTCGACCCTGGTGACGAGGCACGCGCCCATCGCGTCCTGCCGGTCACCGAATCTCACTGAGATCTTGGGGATGCCGCCGTCTTCCTCGATCGCAGCGACGGCGTCCTCTTCGGTCATACCCTCGACATCAGGCGCCGCCGATGCGATGCCGGACCCGAACAGCCCAAGCACGCCCACCGCAGCACCGACGCTGCACGCGGAAATGATGATCTTCATCGTGCGAGCGTGCCAAACGCTCGCTGTGAAATCGCGAAGAGAAGGTCAGGCCTAGGTCTGACTATCCCCCGGCGACCTGGCCTGCCTCGCCAGGCGTCTGGCCGGCCTCCGCGAGCTCGGCCTCTGAGTTCTGCTCCTCTGCCGCTTGCTCCTCGGCCTTGGCCTGGAATTCCCGGCCCTCCGGGCTACCCATCGAGGAGCCTGGTGTGGTGGCCGTCGCGGCACCGCGGTTGCAGTTGATGCTGAGCAGGACCTCGTCCGAGGCATGTCCGAACTCACCGCTCATCGACGCGGACAAACGGTGAATCCGTGGCGCTGGTGACGAGGCAGTCACCCATCGCGTCCTGGCGGTCGCCGACCGTCACAGCGATTTTCGCCGTGCCGCCGCCGTCTTCGATCTCCGAGACCGCGTCGCCGTACGTCATTCCCACCACATCAGGTGCCGCGGACGCAATGCCGGCCCCGAACAGCCCCATCGCGAACGCTGCAGCGCCGACGGTGCTGGCCGAAATGATGATCTTCTTCACATGCCCACCTATGTCTGAGGTCTACCGTTGGGACGAGTTCAGGCGCGGTTCGGTTGTTGCCGAACTGCCTGCAGGAACCATACCGCTGAGCGGGCCAACCCGCGAGCAGTACGGCTGGGTATTCGTACGAAAAATGGGGCCGCGAACCGTGACCGTATTGTCGTTGCGACACCCCGCGGACCAACTTGCTGTCACCGGGGTACACAGATATATTGACTGCAACCAACAGGTACAGATAACTGAGGGTCCCGCACGCGAGGAGGACGGAAGCCCTAATGCACGAGAACCTGACCGACCTGCACCTGCTGCACGAGCTTGAGCCCGTTGTCGAGAAGAACCTCAACCGGCACCTGTCGATGCGCAAGGACTGGAACCCGCACGACTACATCCCGTGGTCGGACGGCAAGAACTATTACGCGCTCGGTGGCCAGGACTGGGAGCCTGGTCAGTCGGTGCTGACCGAGGTCGCCCAGGTGGCGATGGTGCAGAACCTGCTGACCGAGGACAACCTGCCGTCCTATCACCGCGAGATCGCGATGAACTTCGGCATGGACGGCGCATGGGGCCAGTGGGTGAACCGCTGGACCGCCGAGGAGAACCGGCACGGGATCGCGCTGCGCGACTACCTTGTCGTCACCCGTGCTGTCGACCCCGTCGCACTGGAGGAATTGCGCATCGAGCAGGTGACCCGCGGCTTCAGCCCCGGCCAGAACCAGCAGGGCGACCTGTTCGCTGAGAGCCTGTTCGACTCCGTCATCTACGTGACATTCCAGGAGCTCGCCACCCGCGTCTCGCACCGCAACACCGGCAAGGCGTGCAACGAGACGATCGCCGACCAACTGCTGCAACGGGTTTCGGCCGACGAGAACTTGCACATGATCTTCTACCGCGACGTGTCCGAGGCGGGCTTCGACATCGCGCCGGATCAAGCGATGCACTCGCTGCACCGCGTGCTGCGCAATTTCAAGATGCCCGGGTTCACCGTTCCCGAGTTCCGGCGCAAGGCCGTGATCATCGCCGTCGGCGGTGTGTACGACCCGCGGATTCACCTCGACGACGTCGTGATGCCGGTGCTCAAGAAGTGGCGCATCTTCGAGCGCGAGGACTTCTCCGGCGAGGCCGCGCGAATGCGTGACGATCTGGGGCTGCTCATCGAGGAGCTCAAGGAAGCTTGCGACAAGTTCGAGATCGCCAAGCAGAAGCGCCTCGAGCGGGAAGCCAAGAGGGCGGAGCGGTTGTCGGCCAAGAAGGTTCTCGCGTCATCACCCTCCTGACCGAATCCCGCGCGCAACTGCGGATCGGGCCCATCGCGCTCGCCAGCCCGGTGGTGCTGGCACCGATGGCCGGTGTGACGAACGTCGCGTTCCGCACGCTGTGCCGCGAACTCGAACTCACCCGGGCCGGCACGGTCAGCGGGCTGTACGTGTGCGAGATGGTGACGGCGCGCGCGCTCGTCGAGCGCCACCCGGTCACCATGCACATGACGACGTTCGGGCCGGACGAGTCGCCCCGGTCCCTACAGCTCTATGCCGTGGACCCCGACACCACCTACGCCGCGGCGAAAATGATCGCCGACGAGGGCCTGGCCGACCACATCGACATGAATTTCGGCTGTCCGGTGCCGAAGGTGACCAGGCGCGGCGGCGGTGCCGCGCTGCCGTTCAAGCGCAGACTGTTCGGGCAGATCGTGGCCGGAGCGGTACGGGCGACCGAGGGTTCGAACATCCCGGTGACGGTGAAGTTCCGGATCGGCATCGACGACACCCACCACACCCATCTCGACGCAGGCCGCATCGCTGCCGATGAGGGCGCCGCGGCCATCGCACTGCACGCGCGTACGGCGGCGCAACGCTACTCAGGAACCGCCGACTGGGAACAGATCGCGCAGCTCAAAGCCCACATCAAGGACGTTCCGGTGCTCGGCAACGGGGACATCTTCGAGGCCGAGGACGCGCTGGCCATGATGGCCACCACGGGCTGCGACGGCGTCGTCATCGGCCGCGGCTGCCTCGGCCGGCCCTGGCTGTTCGCCGAGCTGTCCGACGCCTTCGCCGGAAGGGAAAGTGTGACACCGCCTACATTGGGCGAGGTCGCGGCGATGATCCGCAGGCACGGCCAGCTGCTCGCCGGCCACTTCGGCGAGGACAAGGGCATGCGCGACATTCGCAAGCACATCGCCTGGTATCTGCACGGTTTCCCCGCAGGAGCCGACCTTCGCCGGGCATTGGCGCTGGTCAAGACGCTGGACGAGCTCGACATCCTGCTCGGCAAGCTGGACCCGGATGTGCCCTTCCCTGCGGCCGCCACCGGTCCTCGCGGACGTCAGGGCTCGGCCGCCTCGGTGGCGCTGCCGGACGGTTGGCTGACAGACCCCGACGATTGCACGGTGCCCGCAGGCGCCGACATGATGCACTCCGGTGGGTGAACCGAGACCATCTAGGCATTACGTCTTTCAGGATCTCTCAGTACGATATGAGTCTCGTCGTTGACGGCTCCAGCCGCGGGGCCACGGATAGGGCCGCCACAAGACAGGTGGCGGCAGCAGCGGATCATGCGCACCGGCGCGCACGCTGCTCAAACGGTCGGAGGCCAGCAGGGACATGAGTGACGGCGATAACGCCACTCCTGGTCGCCCACACGCGTCCGATTCAGACGACGCTAACCAGTGGCTTACCCGAAATCCGCGGCCCCCGCGAGCCGCCGCGCCGTGGGAGCGCCGACCTGGCGCTGCGCAAGCCGACGATGTCGGCTCGACGCCTGCAGGCAACCACACCGATGGCATCACGGTTGCCGACCTCATCGCGAAGATCACCGGCTCCGCCCCGACGAACCTTCCCGGCCGCCACCACGCCGAGCCCGAGCCGGAGCCTGCCGGCGCCACCTCCACCGACGCCGCCACCACCGAGGCGGCCCCGGCAGCTTCGACCCCCGCAACCGCGGTCCAACGACCCGTCCGACCCGGATACCGAGGTCATCCCCGCGGTGTCCTACGCCGACGAGATACCCGACCTGGCGGCATTGCGGCGGGCACGCCTTGAACGGATCGCGCCGCAGCGGATCGGCGAGCCGGCCGACAAGCCCGTCGCCCCGCCGAAGAAGCCCAAGGCGCGCCGCAGGGTCATGCTGGCCGGTCGCTCCCTTGCGGCGGTCTTCGCGGTGCTTGCGCTGGCGATGACCGGCGGTGCGTGGCAGTGGCAGTCCACGAAAAACAATATGATGAACCGGATTTCGGCACTGGACCCGGATTCGCGCGACATCCTCGACCCCAACGCACAATTCGGCGACGAGAACTTCCTCATCGTCGGAATTGACAGCCGGTTCGGCGAGAACGCCGATATGGGCGCGGGCAACACGGAGGACGCCGGTGGAGCCCGCTCCGACACGATCATGCTGGTCAACATCCCGGCCAACCGGGAACGTGTTGTCGCAGTGTCGTTTCCGCGCGACTTGAACATCGAGCCGATGCAGTGCGAGGCGTGGAACGCGGAGACAGGTGAGTACGGTCCGCTGTACGACGAAGAGACCGGAACCTACGGCCCCGACGAGATCTACACCGAGACAAAGCTGAACTCCGCCTTCTCCTTCGGCGGTCCCAAGTGTCTGGTCAAGGTCATACAAAAGCTGTCAGGCCTTTCCATCAACCGGTTCATGGCCGTCGATTTCGCCGGGTTCTCCAAGATGGTCGACGCACTCGGCGGCGTTGAGGTATGCAGCACCACCCCGCTGGAGGACTACGAACTGGGCACGGTGCTGCCCAATGCAGGGCGCCAGACGATCGATGGACACACGGCCCTGAACTACGTGCGCGCCCGGCAGGTGACCACGGAGATCAACGGCGACTACGGCCGCATCAAGCGCCAGCAGCTGTTCCTCTCGTCGCTGTTGCGCTCGTTGATCTCCAAGGAAGTCTTCTTCTCTCTCAACAAGCTCAACGACGTGGTGAACCAGTTCATCAACGACAGCTTCGTCGACAACATCGGCACCAAGGATCTGGTCGAGCTCGGTCAGTCACTGCAGAACGTCGCCGCCGGGCGGATAACCTTCTTGACCGTCCCGACCACGGGATACATGGACGAGTGGGGCAACGAGCACCTGCGCGAGGACGACACCCGCGCAATCTTCGACGCGATCATCAACGACGACCCGCTCCCCGAAGAGAAGAACGCCGACAACACTCCGGTGCCCGGCACCCCCGAGTCGCTGAAGAACGAGACTCCGGAATCGACGCCGAGCGAGACGCCGACGCCGGAGCCCACCGCTGAGACCGGCGAGGTGGTCGACGCGGTCACCACGGACCCGACGGCCGTGACCGTGCAGGTGTCCAATTCGACTGGCCAGGACGGGCTTGGGGCCACCGCCGCGACCGAGCTGCAGCAGCACGGCTTCAACGTCTCGACCCCCGACGACTACCCGGGTCAGCTGCAGGCGACAACCGTGTTCTTCTCGCCTGGCAACGAGCAAGCCGCCGCCACCGTCGCGCAGGCGTTCACCGATCCGACCATCGAACGCGTCAACGGCAAGGGCAACACCGTGCAGGTCGTACTCGGGTCGGACTTCAATTCGGTTCAGCCTCCGCAACCGAGCGGTTCGTCGGTGCAGGTACACGTCCTGCACGGCAATCGAGCACACCCACGCAATTGCCGGAGGATCTCTCCGTCACCAACGCCGCCGATACCACGTGCGAGTAGCCAGCGCACGTAGCGTCTAGGCAGGCGGCATTCACCTTTCGTTCACCCTGCACATCGTGACGATTTCCTGGACTAGCCCGTAGGCTGGGCATATGCGAACTGCGTACCACGAGCAGCTAGACGCGCTATCCAATCAGCTCGGCGAGATGTGCGGGCTGGCAGGTGTTGCGATGGAGCGCGCGACCCAGGCCCTGCTGCAGGCCGATCTGATGCTGGCCGAGCAGGTGATCACCGACCACGAGCAAATCGCCGGGATGAGCGCCAAGGCCGAGGAGGCGGCGTTCGTGCTCCTTGCGCTGCAGGCGCCGGTGGCAGGCGATCTGCGCGCGATCGTCAGCTCTATCCAGATCGTCGCCGACGTCGATCGGATGGGAGCCCTTGCACTGCATGTCGCCAAGATCGCCCGTCGCCGCCATCCCCAGCATGCGCTGCCCGAAGAGGTCAACGGTTACTTCGCCGAGATGGGCCGCGTCGCTGTCGAACTGGGTAACAGCGCGCAGGAAGTGCTGCTGACACGCGACCCGGAAAAGGCGGCACGCATCAGCGAGGAAGACGATGCGATGGACGACCTGCATCGCCACCTCTTCACCGTGCTGATGGACAAGGAATGGAAGCACGGCGTCACCGCCGCCGTCGACGTGACGCTGCTCAGCCGGTTCTATGAGCGGTTCGCCGACCACGCGGTCGAGGTGGCCCGCCGCGTCATCTTCCAGGCCACCGGCAGGCTTCCCGACGAAGAGGACCTTCCCGCCGCGCGCTAGGCTTTCACGCGGTCGTCTAGGGGCGGAGCACAATCTTTCCCCTTGTGTGCCGCTGCTCCAATGCGCGGTAGGCATCTCGCACGTCGTCGAGCGCGAACACCTCGGCGATGGGCACCTCCAGTTCACCTGCGGCGATGAGGTCGGCCAGTTCGCCCAGTACGCCCGCATCCGCCGCGTCGGCGTTGCCTTCCGCCCGCACCCCGAAGCGCTCCACAGCCGGGAAATCGATGATCGTGTCGACCCGATCCGGCGCCACGCCCAGCTCGTTGACCGCAAGTTCGACGTAGCCGCCGCCGAAAAGGTCCAGGAAGGCGTCGATACGGCCGTTCGGAGCGGCGGCACGAAGCCGATTCGCGAGGTCGTCTCCGTAGTTGACGGGAATCGCGCCGTGCGCCGTCAGCCAGTCGTCGTTGCCCGATCCTGCGATGCCGATAACCGTGGCTCCCGCGCGCTTCGCCAGCTGTACGGCGATTGCACCGACCCCACCTGCCGCGCCCGCAATGGCCACGACGTCTCCTGTTGCCAGTGCGACGGCACGGACGGCGGCGTATGCCGTGGTGCCCGCGACATACAGCCCGCCGGCCACTTCCCACGGCACCCCAGCGGGTTTGACGGTCAGATTCTCAGCGGGGACCACGACTGACTCGGCTTGGCTCGCCCGTTTCTCGGTGAAGCCGATCACTTCGTCGCCAACGCTGAATGCGTCGACGCCGGAGCCTGTTTCGGCGACCACGCCCGCGAAGTCGCTGCCCTGCCCTGACGGGAACGTCGACGGCCATCGTTCGTGCATGACACCCTTGCGGATCGCCGCCTCGCCGGGATTGATCCCTGCGGCCTTCACCTCGACGAGTACCTCGCCTGGCCCTGGTTGGAGTCGCGCGACGTCACGCACATCGAGCACGTCGACGTCGCCGTACTGATCGAATATGACTGCCTTGCTCATTACAGGTACGACCGGTAGAACGGCGGAGCTATTCCCGCGGCGCCCTAGCCGAAGCGACCGGAGATGTAGTCCTCCGTCGCCTTCTCGGTGGGGTTGGAGAAGATCTTCTCGGTGTCGTCGATCTCGATCAGCTTGCCGGGCTTGCCGGTCGCCTCGAGGTTGAAGAACGCGGTCTGGTCACTCACCCGCGCGGCCTGCTGCATGTTGTGCGTGACGATCACGATGGTGTAGTCCTGCTTGAGCTCGGCGATCAGATCCTCGATCGCCAGCGTCGAGATCGGGTCCAGCGCCGAGCACGGCTCGTCCATCAGCAACACATCGGGTTGCACCGCGATCGCGCGCGCGATGCACAGCCGCTGCTGCTGCCCGCCGGAGAGCCCGCCGCCGGGCTTGTCCAGCCGGTCCTTGACCTCGGTCCACAGATTGGCGCCCCTGAGGGACTTCTCGGCCACCTCGTCGAGGGCCTTCTTGTTGCGCATGCCCTGAAGCTTCAGGCCTGCGACCACATTGTCGCGAATCGACATGGTGGGGAACGGGTTTGGCCGCTGAAACACCATGCCGATGGTCTTGCGGACGCCGACCGGGTCGACCCCGGCGCCGTACACGTCCTCGCCATCGAGCAGCACCGAGCCTTGAACGGTCGCACCGGGAATGACCTCGTGCATCCGGTTCAGCGTGCGCAGCACCGTCGACTTGCCGCAGCCGGAAGGGCCGATGAAGGCCGTCACGCTGCGCGGCGGGACCGACATCGCCACATCGGCGACCGCATGGAACGACCCGTAGTAGATGTTGACGTCTTTGAGGTCAAGGCGTTTGGCCATCTGTTGACTCCTAAACCTTCTTGGGGGAGAAGAACTTGGCGATGAACCGCGCGCCGACGTTGAGCAACGCGATCAGCACGATGAGGGTGAACGCAGCTCCCCAAAGGCGGTCCGTCGGAACCGGATTGGCGCCTGCGCCCGCCGAGGTCTGGTCGTACATCATGCCGGGCAGCGATCCCATGAAGCCGCTGAACATGTCGAAGTTCATCGCTTGGGCGTAGCCGACCAGGATCAGCAGCGGCGCCGTCTCGCCCATGACCCGGGCGAGGGCGAGCAGGATGCCGGTGACGATGCCCGAAAGGGCGGTCGGAATGACGATGGCCGAAATGGTTTTCCACTTCGGCACGCCGAGTGCATAACTCGCTTCGCGCAGGTCCATCGGAACGATCCGCAGCATCTCCTCTGTAGAGCGCACGATCACCGGGATCATCAACAACACCAGCGCCAGCGACACCGCGAAACCCGACCGGTGGAAACCCAGGGTGGCGACCCACAGCGCGTAGATGAACAGCGCGGCGACGATGGACGGCACGCCGGTGAGGATGTCCACCATGAAGGTGGTGATCTTGCCCAGCCTGGTTCCTCCGCCGTACTCGACCAGATAGATGCCGACGAACACGCCGATCGGAATCGAGATGATCGCGCACACCAAGCCCTGCAACAGGGTTCCGACGATCGCGTGGTACGCGCCACCGCCCGCCTGGAACGCCGTCATTCCGGCCTGCGAGTTGAACCACCACGTGCTCGACGTGACCGCGCCGAAGCCCTTCACCACGACGGTCAGCAGCACCCACACCAACGGCACCAACGCGATCCCCACGGACAGCGTCACCAACACCGTCGCGACGTTGTTGGAAACCTTCCGGCGCAGGCTCAGCTTCTGGAACGTCGGCGCTTTGACCGGCTGATCCAGTGTCGCCGTCATGACTTGCTCCTTCCGGCGACGGCCGCCCGCGCCAGCGAGTTAACGATGAACGTCAGGATGAAGAGGACCAGGCCCGCCGCGATGTAGGCGCCCGCCTTGTACTGATCGTTGAATTCCGAAGCCGCAGCAGCGATCTTGCTCGCGAACGTGTAGCCGGCGTCGAACAGCGACCAGCCGAATGCCTGCTGCGTGCCGCGCAGGATGATCAACAGCGCGATCGTTTCGCCGAGCGCGCGGCCCAGGCCGAGCATCGCGCCGCTGATGTAACCGGACAACCCGAACGGCAGCACTGTCGTCTTCACAACCTCCCAGCGAGTGGCGCCGAACGCCAGCGCCGCCTCGATCTGGCCACGCGGTGTCTGGATGAACACTTCGCGGGTGACCGCCGTGATGATCGGCAGGATCATCACCGCCAGCACGATGCCTGCGGTGAAGATCGTCCCGCCGCCTGCCACCGACGCGTTACCGGTCTGGAAGAGGAACAACCAGCTCAGGTTTTGGTTCAGCCAGGTGGCGAACGGCTTGATCGCCGGGGCCAGGACGTACAGCCCCCAGACGCCGTAGATGATCGACGGCACCGCGGCCAGCAGGTCGACCACGTAGGCCAGCGGACCGGACACCCGTCGAGGCGCGTACTGCGTCAGGAAGATCGCGATGCCCAGCGCCACCGGCATCGCCAGCAGCAGTGCGAACACCGACACGAACACCGTGACCTGCAGCAGATCGAGGATGCCGAACTGCATCGCCGACGTGTCGGTGGTGACCCAGTTCCCGCTGTAGAGGAAGAAGTTCTCCTCGTTGCGAGTCAGCGCCGGGACGGCCCGCCAGAGCAGGAACGCTCCGATCGCCGCGATGATGACGACGATGAGGACGCCTGATCCTTCGGCCAGGCCGCGAAAGATCCGGTCTCCGAGCCGAACCTTGGAGTTCTTCGACGGGTCGGTGGAAATGGATGCCGGCTCGGGAAAGGGTGAGGCGATCACTTCACCCGAACCCGCGTCGGCTGGATTAGGCGTAGTCACATCGAGCCTATCGGTCATCGGTTCCGGCACCCATCCTCACCGCATTCGTGCTGACGCGCTACGTAACTACGCAATTGCGTCGACGGACTTCAGGAGTCGCTCCTTGAACGCGTCTGGCAGCGGGACATAGCCCGCGGCGGACAGGTTGGCCTGACCCTGGTTGGCCGCGACCGTCAGGAACGACTTCACGGCTGCGGCGGTATCCGGGTCATAGCCCTTGGAGCAGACGATCTCGTAGGTCGCCAGCATCAGCGGGTAGACACCGGCTTCCTTCGTCGCGTACAGCGCGTTCAGGTCGAGAATCAGGTCCATGCCTTCGGCCTTGAACTTGGCGGTGTCGACCGCCTTCTGGGTCGACTCGTCGGTGAGCTCGACTGGCCCACCGCCGCTGTCGATCTGGGCCATCTTCAAGCCGGCCTGCTGCGCGAAACCCTTTTCCACGTAGCCGATCGAGCCAGGGGTGGCCTGGACGGCCTGCACGACACCGGCCGACTTCTGCGCACCTTCACCGGCGCCGCCCTGGAACTCCTTGCCTGCGCCCTTGGTCCACGCTGCCGGCGCGGCCGCGCCCAGGTACGTCTGGAAGTTGTCGGTAGTGCCGGAGGAATCCGACCGGTAGATCGGTTTGATGTCGGCGTCGGGCAGGGTCGCGCCGGAGTTCAGCCCGGCGATGGCCGGGTCGTTCCACTTCTTGATCTGGCCCTGGTAGATCTTGGCGAGCACATCGCCGTTGACGACGAGCGAGTCGACGCCCTCGACGTTGAAGGCCATCGCCACGGGACCGAACACCAGCGGGAGGTTCCACGCCTCGCCGCCGCCGCAGCGCGCAGCAGCCTTGGCGACCTGATCGTCCTTCAGCGCCGAGTCGGAGCCTGCGAAGTCGACCTGCTTGGCGATGAACTGGTCAACACCCGCGCCCGAACCGGTCGGGTTGTACGCAAGCGACTTGCCGGAGCAGACCTGTCCCCACACCTTGTTGAACTCGGCGATCGCATTCTGCTGAGCCGTCGAGCCCTCCGCGGTGACGGCGTTCTTGCCGCCGCAATCGGCGGACGATGCTTCGGTACCCGCCGCACCGGTGGGGGTGCTCGTCCCGGCGTTGTTGTCGCTGCCACACCCGGACAGCGTCAGCGCGATGAGCGCCGTCGCGGAGAGCGTCGTACCGAACGCCTTGCCAATGCTGTTGAGCTTCACTTAATCCCACTTTCTCTGAAGGCTTCAGACTCTCCGGCAACGTATGCGGCTGCGGTGGACGCCCGACGGATGGAAGGTGAACGAACGGTGAACAGGTCTACCTAATTTTCTGGGGTTTCCCCAGCTTGCGAGGGGACTGGCACGGCGTACGCGACATCGGCGTTGGACACTTCGAAACCCAGCCGTCGATAGGTGTTAACCGCCGCCGAGTTATCTGCCTCGACGTAAAGCATCACGGCTGCCTGGGAGTTTCCTGAAAGCCGCTCGGCGAGGTGGTGCAGCCCGATCAGCGTCAGCGTCGCGCCGATGCCACGGCCCTGCGCGGCCGGGTCGACGCCGACGACGTACACCTCGCCGAGGCCCTCGTTGTGCACCTTGGTCCAGTGGAAGCCCAACAGCCGGCCGGTCTGCTCGTCGAACGCCATGAAGAGCCCCGCGGGGTCGAACCACGGCTCGCCGCGGCGCTCGGCGATGTCGGCCTCGGTCCAACCGCCCTGTTCGGGGTGCCACGCGAACGCGGCGTTGTTGACCCGCAGCAGTTCGGCGTCGTCGTCGCGACCGCGATACGTGTCGATGCGCACCCCGGCGGGCACCGTCACCGGTGATAGATCGGTAAGCGGGCGCCGCATCTGCAGCAGCTCACGCACGGCAGTCAGGCCGAGCGCCTTCGCCGTCGCCCGCGCGGGCTCCAGGTTGCCGTGCGCCCAGATCCTGGTGCCGCTGCCGCCTTCGGCCAGCGCGCTTGCGGCCATCGCCGAACCGATACCGCGCCTGCGCCATTGCGGGTGCACGACCAGCTCGGCCATCGCCGAGCCCTCTTCGGTCGCCGGTGCGAGATCGAGATAGCCGACGATCGCGTCGCCGTCGAGAGCCAGGAGATGCCGGGTGCGGTCGTGCGAAAGTTGGCGCAGCACTTGGTCGCCGACGGGCGAGACGCCGTCTGCCTTTCGCGCCGCGGCGATCAATTCCCGGATCGCACGCTGGTCCTCGTCGACGAGGCCGGTGCGCCAGCGTGTCGACGTCACTGACGCAGTGGGTCAGCCAGCTCCTCGGGCAGGCTGATGGGCGCGTCGTACATGTCTGGGTCGTCGACGTCGTCGGACACCGGCCCGGCCGGCTGGGCGCGCCCGCGGGCCGGTCGCACCGCCTTGTAGCCGACGTTGCGCACCGTGCCGATCAACGACTCGTATTCCGTGCCGAGCTTGGCGCGCAGCCGCCGGACATGGACGTCGACCGTGCGCGTGCCGCCGAAGAAGTCATAGCCCCATACCTCTTGCAACAGTTGCGCTCTGGTGAACACCCGGCCCGCGTGCTGGGCCAGATACTTCAGCAGCTCGAATTCCTTGTAGGTGAGGTCCAGCGGCCGTCCTCGCAGCCGGGCGGTGTAGGTGCCCTCGTCGATCACCAGCTCGCCGAGACTGACCTTGCCGGCATTCTCCTGGTTCGCCGCGCCGCCGCGGCGACCCACCAGCAACCGCAGCCTGGCGTCGATCTCGGCGGGTCCGGTGCTCGGCAACAGAATCTCGTCGAGTCCCCATTCGACGTTGACCGCGACCAGGCCGCCTTCGTTCACCACGGCCACCACGGGAACCGATGTCCCTGTGGTGCCCAGCAGCCGACACAGGCCCCGCGCGGCGGCGAGATCCGTGCGCGCATCGACGATCGCGACATCCGCGCTGCCTGCCTCCAGCAACGAGGACACCTCGGTGGGTGCGGTTCGCACATTGTGGGCGAGCAGCGACAGCGAGGGCAGGACCGACTCCGGATGCGGGTCGGCGGTTAACAGCAGTAGATCCAACGGGCCCTCCAGCGCGCAGGTCAGATATGCACGGACAGCGCTGTCCGGGATACCTCCCAGATTCTTGGCCGACATCTGGTCGTTACCGGTGCCCTAACGATAACCCGTCACCTGCTTGTTAGCCGCGCCGAGCGAGGCCGGTCGGGCCCGGTGGGCCAGAATGTGCGGGTGCGCAAGCTGTGGATCGGGCTGATGTCGGCGGTTGCCGTGGTGGTGGTCGCGGCGGTCGGCGCGGACTTCGGCGCCGCGATCTACGCCGAATACCGCCTGGCCAGGGCGGTCCGCACCGAAGCGCGGCTGAGCTTCGACCCGTGGGTCGGGATGATCGGCTTCCCCTTTGTTTCGCAGGCGAAGAACCGGCACTACGGCCAGATCGAAATTCGCGCGAATGGCGTTGATCACCCCGTGGTGGGCAAAGTCTCCTACGAGGCCACGCTGTACTCGGTCGAACTGCCCGAAGGCTCCTGGCTGATCGGCGACAAGTCCGAGCTGCGGGTGCGCAAGGTGGAGAGCCGCATCATCATCGACTCCACCCATGTCGGCCGCTTCATGGGCATACCCGACCTGCTGGTGGAGACGCCGCTCAAGGAAGCCAACAACCCCACCGGCGGCACCACCGAATCGGGGATCTCGGGCAACATCGGGCTGGTGTTCACCGGCACGCCGAAGGCCGCGGGCTACGACAAGAAGGTCAGCATTGCGGTGGACCTCTCCGTCGCGGGCGCGGATCGAACGACGCTCGTTTTCACCGCAACCGGGGTGCTCACCGGCGCGGGCACCGCCGACCAGCAGGTGCCCGAAGACAAGGAGGCCGCCGTGCTGGACGCGTTCAGCACCAGCATGCCCGGCATGAAACTGCCGTTCGGCATCGCGCCGACCAGCGAAGGAGCCCGCGGATCCGATGTCATCATCGAAGGCATCGCCGAGGGAGTAACCATCACGCTGGAGGAGTTCAACCAGTCATGAGCCCATCACTGGTTGCAGTGATCGCCGTGCTGATCGCGGCGTTCGGGGTCGCGTACGTGATCAACAGGATGATCGCCCTGCGGGCCGGGCTGCTCAAGGAGACCCCCGACACGGCTGGATCGGCGCCGGTCGACACCTCCGACCTGGGCCTGTCCGGCACCGGGCCGACCGTGGTGCATTTCAGCGCGGTGTGGTGCGGGCCGTGCGCAGGGGTGCGGCGGGTGGTCAATCAGGTGTGCGGCGACCTGCCGGAGGTGGCCCACGTCGAGATCGATATGGACGCCAATCCGGCCGCCGCCCGCCGACTTTCGGTGCTTTCGCTGCCGACGACGTTCATCTTCGACGCCGACGGGCGCCAGCGCTACCGCACCACCGGCGTCCCCACCGCCGCTGACCTGCGGTCGGCGCTGGAACCGCTGTTGGCTTGATCACCATGTCATTGGGTAAGCTGTCCGGCGTGTCCGCCCGCCTTGTGGTGATGCTCACCAAGCGCCGCGCAGTCGATCTGTGCCGCGTCGCGGGTTCCTGCTGTTGTTGTTGTAGCTGCTGAGCGCAGCCGCGCGATCTGCGCGCTCGCTCGGAGCGGTCTGTGCGGCCTGCTCGCAACCAGCCATACCAACGCAACAGGAGTGTGACTTCCATGGGATCGCCCACCAATACCAGTGCCTCGGTCGACCAAGTCGATGTTCGGGGACCCCGCTTCGCCGCGTGGGTCACCACGGCGGTTCTGGTGATCACGCTGATCGTCTCGAGCATCAGTCTCGTCGCGGCGGCCGTGATCCTCGGCGTGCAGGCCGTCGTGTTCTTGATCGGCGCGCTCGGCGGGCCGCGTAAGCACCCCTACGGCCTGATCTTCGCGAATCTGGTCGCACCCCGGCTCGGACCGGTCACTGAGAAGGAACCGGTGCCGCCGCTGAAGTTCGCCCAGCTGGTCGGGTTCGTGTTCGCGGTCGCCGGCGTCGCCGGATTCGCCACCGGCATCAGCGTGCTCGGGCTCGTCGCCACCGGGTTCGCGTTGGTGGCCGCGTTCCTCAACGCCGCGTTCGCCATCTGCCTTGGCTGCCAGCTCTACCCGCTAGTGGCGCGACTGCGCCGCTACCCCACCCCCGCGTAATACCTCAATCACCAAGCAATCGAAAGGATTTCCTTTATGGCACGCTCCGACGTCCTGGTCTCAACCGACTGGGCCGAGAGCAATCTCGATGCGCCGAACACCGTCTTCGTCGAAGTCGACGAGGACACGTCCGCCTACGACGGCGGTCATATCGCCGGCGCGGTCAAGCTGGACTGGAAGACCGACCTACAGGACGCGGTCAAGCGCGATTTCGTCGACGCGCAGCAATTCTCCAAGCTGCTGTCCGACCGCGGCATCGGCAACGACGACACCGTGATCCTCTACGGCGGCAACAACAACTGGTTCGCCGCGTACGCGTACTGGTACTTCAAGCTCTACGGGCACGACACGGTCAAGCTGCTCGACGGCGGCCGCAAGAAGTGGGAGCTCGACGGCAGGCCGCTGTCCACCGACACGGTGAACCGACCGGCGACCAGCTACACCGCCAAGCAGCCGGACAACACCATCAGGGCGTTCCGCGACGAGGTCATCGCCGCGATCGGCGAGAAGAACCTGGTCGATGTGCGCTCGCCCGACGAGTTCTCCGGCAAGATCCTCGCCCCCGCGCACCTGCCGCAGGAGCAGAGCCAGCGGCCTGGGCATATCCCCGGCGCCATCAACGTTCCGTGGAGCAAGGCGGCCAACGAGGACGGGACCTTCAAGTCCGATGAGGACCTGGCCAAGCTGTACGCCGAGGCAGGGCTGGACGGCCAGCAGGAGACCATCGCGTACTGCCGGATCGGTGAGCGCTCGTCGCACACCTGGTTCGTGCTGCAGGAACTGTTGGGACACGAGAACGTCAAGAACTACGACGGCAGTTGGACGGAATACGGCTCCCTTGTGGGCGCCCCGATCGAGTTGGGAAGTTGATATGTGCTCTGCACCGAAGCAAGGACAGACGCTGCCGGCCGGCGTTGACCTGGAAAAGGAAACGGTGATCACCGGTCGCGTCGTCGACGGCTCCGGTCAGACCGTCGGCGGCGCGTTCGTGCGCCTGCTTGATGCGTCTGACGAGTTCACCGCCGAGGTCGTCGCGTCGGCAACCGGTGACTTCCGGTTCTTCGCGGCCCCCGGCACGTGGACGCTGCGTGCGCTGTCGCCCGCAGGCAACGGCGACGCCAGCGTGGCACCGTCGGGCGCGGGCATCCACGAGGTCGACGTCAAGGTCGCCTGAGGACGAAGGCGGGGGGGAGTCGGGCCATCGGGCCACGCCTGAGAGGCAGCAGCAGCGGGCTGCGGACTAGACTCTCGGCCGTGGTGTTGTTCTTCGAGATCCTGCTTGGGGCGGCCGTCCTGGTCATCTCCTGGTTCGCGCTGTATGCGCTGTATCGGCTCATCACCGACGAATCGTGACCTCTGACGAACGCTCCGTCGCCGGCGGTTCGGGCGACCGGGCAGTCGCCGCCGCGGCCGAACGGGCCAAGACGACTGCCGCGCGCAACATTCCGGTGTTCTCCGATCTTCCAGCCCCTGCCGACACCGCGAACCTGCGCGAAGGCGCCAACCTGAACGATGCCCTGCTCGCGCTGCTGCCGTTGGTGGGGGTGTGGCGCGGCGAGGGCGAAGGCCGAGGGGCAGGCGGCGATTATCGATTCGGTCAGCAGATCGTGGTGTCCCACGATGGCGGCGACTATCTGATCTGGGAAGCGCGGTCGTGGCGGCTGACCGAATCCGGCGAATACGAACAGCACGGCCTGCGCGAGTCAGGCTTCTGGCGGTTCGTCGACGACCCGAACGATCCGTCCGAATCCCAGGCGATCGAGTTGCTGTTGGCCCACTCCGCGGGCTACGTCGAGCTGTTCTACGGACAGCCGCTTAACCAGTCGTCGTGGGAACTGGTCACCGACGCGTTGGCCCGCAGCAGTTCCGGGATGCTCGTCGGCGGCGCGAAACGTTTGTACGGCATTGTCGAGGGGGGCGATTTGGCTTACGTCGAGGAGCGCGTGGACGCCGACGGCGGACTTGTGCCGCATCTGTCGGCACGCCTGACGAGGTTCGTCGGCTGATGCGAAAGATCCGGTGGGCCACGGTGATTGCCGCGGCGGTGATAGTCGCGGGGTGTTCGTCGAACGAGGCCCCGCCCGAGCAGTCGTCCACGACAGCGCCGAGTGGGCATGGCGCCTATGCGAATTGTCTTCACGAGCACGGTATTTCGGCTCCTCCCGGTCCCGTCGCCGGACCACCGCCCGGCTCCGACGAAGCGACCTGGCACAAGGCGACGCAGGCGTGTGCGTCGCTGGCGCCGGGCCCGGATGCGGGCTAGCCGAGAACGGGCGCCTTCCCCGCCTCGGCGAGCCACTTCTTCTGGAGCGCGGCAAGGGTGCCGTCATCGCGCAGCGCGTCGACGGCCCACGAAACACAGCGGGTCAGCGCACTGTCCTTGTCGAGCACGATCCCGAATTGCTCGACATCGCCTGTGGCAGTAGGTAACTGACCCACCATGACCCCGTCGCGCAGTTCGTTGGCGACCGCGAACGCGGTCGGGAGGTCGGCGACCAATGCGTCGATCTCTCCGGTGTTCAGCGCCATCTTTGCGTCGCCGTTGGTGTTGTAGACGGCCACCGGGTTCGCGCCACCAATCGAGTTGGCCGCGGTGTAGCTGGTCGTTCCCACCTGGACGCCGAGCCGCAGCGGTTTGAGCGCATCGACGTTATGCACTCGTGCGGCGGGCGACGACTTCACCGTGACGACGGCCTGTGTGACATCGAAATACGGCGTGGAGAAGTCGACGGCCGCCTTGCGCTGGTCGGTGATGGAGTACTCGGAGAGGCTCGCGTCGAACTCCTTCGGTCCTGACGCCAGCGCGGCGTTGAACGGCACCCGCACCCATCGCACATCCTCACGCGCATAGCCGAGCTTGTCGGCGACGGCGAAGGCGACGGCGGATTCAAAGCCCTCACCATTCTCGGGGTTGTCTCCCATGTACCACGGCGGGTAGACGGGCTGGTCGGTGCCGAACGTGAAGACGCCCTTGTAGAGCGTTTCGAGCGAATCCTTGCGGCACTGCGACGGACCGCTCGCGTACGGCGGTTGCGCCGCAGGCGCGCAGCTGACCAGCACCGCGGCGGCAAGCACGAAGGCAAGCCACCGCGGCGTAGGCATGGGCCGCATCATTGCATGTTGCATAGGGTCGGGTCATGACCGAGGTTGCGCTCCGGCCCGCTACCCCGGCCGATGCCGATGCGGTGGCCAGGATCTGGCGCGAGGGTTGGCGCGACGGGCACCTTGGCCACGTGCCTGCCGAGCTCGTCGCGGTGCGCACCGCCGAGTCGTTCGCTCAGCGAGCCGCCGACCGAGTGGCCGACACCAGGGTCGCTGTAGTCGGCGGCGACGTCGCTGGCTTCACCATGGTGGTGGACGACGAGGTGGAACAGGTGTACGTGTCGCGTGCCCACCGCGGCTCGGGGATCGCGGCAACGCTGCTCGACGACGCGCGCCGCGCGGTCGGCACAGCGGGGCACGCGGTGGCGTGGCTCGCGGTCGCGACCGGCAACGACAGGGCTCGACGGTTCTACGAGCGGTGCGGGTGGACCGACGAGGGGGCGTTCGACGTATGCGGCCGCCACGGAGTCGGGCAGCACCCCGGTGCCGTGCCATCGCTACACCGCGTTGACGTCGGACTGACCCCAGATATGGTGCGGCCCCCGAGCCGCTGTTCCTTGGTTGGACAAAACCGAGGGGCTCGGGGGCCGGGTGACTGCGGGGAATTCGCCAGCGCGCGCAGGTGACTCCCCGGCGCTGCTAGCTCGCAGCCACCTCACATGTCCATAAGTCAATCAATTTGTCGGACCACCTCCTTCCTCGTGTACTGACGAAGTTACTCGCGCTTGCGCACGGCTGCTAGCGATTTAAGTTCCGCGAATTGCGGGTGCACCCGACGAAAGTATGATTGGCGCGCCGGTCTGATGAGGAGCAAAACCATGGCGTTGGCCCCGTTCGACGACATCACCGCGATATATACGTCGGCTCACGCATGGATGTACGAGACCGTCGTCGCGCCCGCCGTCTACCTGACACGCCACGTGATCGACGAACGGTTTCTGCCGCATCTTCCCCAGGACGCCCGCGTCCTGGACGTGGGATGCGGCGGCGGCAAGTTCACCAAGTACATCGCCGATCAGCGACCCGATGTCCACATCGTCGGCATCGATCTGTCCAAGCCCCAGATCGCGCGCGCGACGAAGCACCTGCGCGGCTACGGTGACCGGGTGCGGTTCGAACCGGGCGATGCGACACAGCTGGCTTTCCCTGACAGCTCCTTCGACGGCGTGATCAGCTACGGCTCCATCAAACACTGGACGTCGCAGGACGCCGGGCTCGCCGAGTGCGTACGTGTCCTGAAACCCGGAGGCCCGCTGCTCGTCACCGAAGCAGATCGCAGCGCGACGTTCGAAGACTCCGAGAGGCTGATTGCGAACTACTCGACTCCGCGCTTTCTCGGCCGCCCCAACCTCGCTTTCTTTTGCACCTGGATCTCTGGTCGTTCCATCGACATGGACGACGCGCGTGACCTCGCGAGTCGAATTGATCTGGTCGACAAAGACGTCAGTCGCATCAAGGAATGGCCGATTCTGATGATTTCGGGCCAGAAACCTTCGTCGGATTAGCCGTCAGCGGTCGCTGACGATCGCGGCGTCGACGAGCTCACTGAGTTCGTCGGCCATCAGGGTAGGCCGCAGCGGCTTGCCGTCCAGTGTATGCACGCGCGCCGCCAGCGTAATGCTCGATACCAGCCAAACCCCTTGGGCGGTAAGCAGATCGGCGGGTCTTCAGCGCTCGGTAGTCGCAGTCGTAACCCTTGTTGCGTGCCACGTCGAACAGGGCCTGCTGCGTGGTGCCGCGCAGGATCGGATACCACGGCGGCGGGGTGAGTAGGCCTAGCCTGCCGTCGATTTCGGTGGCGATGACGACCGTCGAGCGCGGCCCCTCGAGAACCTGGCCCTCGGAGCTGACGAAGACCACGTCGCCTGCTCCGTTGCGCTCGGCATGCCGCAGCGCGGCCATGTTAACGGCGTACGACAGCGTCTTCGCGCCTGCCAGCAGCCACGGCGTATCGGCGGCACCCTCGGCGGGCAGGCCGCGGGCGAGCGTCATCGCAGCGAGGCCGTCCCTGCGAACCGCTTCCACCCTGCCGGGCAGCGCGCCGATCATCGCGAACCCGGTCGGCGGCGAGCCGCTTTCGCGTCCGCGGCTGTAGATCAGCCGCAGCACGCCCTCGGCGCCGCCCTGGTCCGTCCAACTAGCCGCCGCGGTGGCGACGGCCGCCCGCCAGCGCGCCAGATCGGGCGTTGGCAGGTCCATCAGCCGCGCCGACTGCGTCAACCGCGCCAGGTGCGCCTCGATCAGGCACGGCCGCCCGTCACGCACCAACAGCGATTCGAAGATGCCGTCGCCGCGCACGACGGCCAGATCGTCGGCGTGCAGCAGCGGCGTCTGCGGATCCTGCAACTGCCCGTCGAGCGTGACCACAATCCCCGGTTCGCCCGCCATGGCCAAAAAGCCTAGCGCCGTACAGTTGGAGCTATGTCAGCAGTTCCCGCCCCCGACACGGGTCCCGACGCCGGAGCGGTCTGGCACTACGGCGACCCCCTCGGTGAGCAGCGCGCGGCCGGCGACGAGGCCGTCGTGGTGGACCGCTCGCACCGCGCTGTGCTCTCCATGACGGGCGGCGACAGGAAGAGCTGGTTGCACAGCCTGTCCTCCCAGCACGTCAGCGAGCTGCCCGACGGCACCGTCACGCAGAATCTGAGCCTCGACGGCCAGGGCCGTGTCGAGGATCACTGGATTCAGACCGAGCTCGGCGACGTCACCTACCTCGACACCGAACCGTGGCGCGGCGAACCGTTGCTGGCGTACCTGCGCAAGATGGTGTTCTGGGCCGACGTCGCGATCGAGCAGGCCGACCTGGCCGTGTTATCGCTGCTGGGTCCTCGGCTGACCGGCGAGCCGGTGATGCGCGCGCTCGGCCTTGATTCGCTACCGGCTGAAAACACTGCGGTGCCCCTGTCCGGAGGCGGTTTCGTCCGCCGCAACGGCTCGTCGGGGATCGAGCTGGATCTGGTCGTGCCGCGGCCGCAGGCCGCTGACTGGTTGGACCGATTGACCGCGGCAGGGGTGCGACGAGCCGGGGTATGGGCCTATGAGGCACACCGGGTGGCGGCGCTGCAGCCGCGCCTCGGGGTCGACACCGACGAGCGGACGATTCCCCACGAGGTGGGCTGGATCGGCAGCGCCGTACACCTGGACAAGGGTTGCTATCGCGGGCAGGAAACCGTCGCGCGCGTTCACAACCTGGGAAAACCGCCCCGGATGATGGTGCTGCTTCATCTCGACGGGTCAACGGACCGGCCGACGACCGGCGACCAGGTGCTCGCGGGCAGCCGCGCCGTCGGGCGGCTCGGCACCGTCGTCGATCACGTGGATCTGGGTCCCGTCAGCCTGGCACTGCTCAAACGCGGGCTGCCCGCGGATACGGCGCTGACCACCGGCGGAGAGGTCGAGGTGAGCGCCGCGATCGACGCCGACTCGATACCGGCCACCGATGGCGTCGGGGCCGGTCGGTTGGCGGTCGAACGGCTGCGTGGCGGGGCGCGGTGAGCCGATGCGCGCCCACAAGGGCCTGCCAGCGCGTCGGAGCCGGGCACGGTAAAGTGTTGGCAGGACAATAAACACACACAGATCGGAGCCGCCTTCTAATTGGGCCGCTCCGTTATTGCGCGAGGGGGTCCCCCCATGGGCCGCGGCCGGGCTAAGGCAAAGCAGACCAAGGTTGCTCGTGAGCTCAAATACAGCTCACCGCAGACCGATTTCGAGCGGCTCCGGCAAGAGCTGGCCGGGTCGGACGGCGCTGAACCTGACGACAATGTCAACGGCAGCAGCGATGGCCAATGGGCCGACGAGGACGACTGGCGCCGGTAGGCGCTGTTTTCCTCAGAAACGTGGGTGCTGACCCACGAGTTGAGCACGTGGGCCGCCCTTGCTGCCCTTCGTGACGGTGCCGACGATCCAGCAGCTCAGGTGTCGCGCCGTGAGTATCGCCAAGGCCCGGTCGGTGTCCTCGGGCGCGACGACGGCGACCATGCCGACGCCCATGTTGAAGGTCTTCTCCATCTCGGCGCGGTCGATCCGGCCGCGCTGGGCGATCATGCCGAACACCGGCGCCGGAGTCCAGGTGCCGCGATCCAGCTCGGCCATCAGCCCGGGCGGGACGATGCGTTCCATGTTGCCCGCCAGCCCGCCGCCGGTGACGTGACAGAACGTGCGCACCTGGGTTTCGGCGGCCAGCGCCAAACAGTCCTTGGCGTAGATCCGCGTCGGCTCGAGCAGTTCTTCGCCCAGCGTGCGGCCGAACTCCTCGACGTGGCCGGCCAGGTTCATCCGGTCGATCTCCAGCAGTACCTTGCGCGCCAGCGAATAACCGTTGGAATGCAGGCCGGTGGAACCCATGCCGATGATCACGTCGCCGGGCTTGACCCGGTCGGGACCGAGCACATCGTCGGCCTCCACGACGCCGACACCGGTCGCGGAGATGTCGTAGTGATCGGGTGCCATCAGCCCGGGATGTTCGGCGGTCTCGCCGCCGAGCAATGCGCAACCGGCGATGACGCACCCGTTCGCGATACCCGATACCAACTCGCTGACCCGCTCCGGCACGGTGCGGCCGACGGCGATGTAGTCCTGCAGGAACAGCG
Source organism: uncultured Actinomycetota bacterium (assembly GCA_963734385.1). Lineage (GTDB taxonomy): Bacteria > Actinomycetota > Actinomycetes > Mycobacteriales > Mycobacteriaceae > Mycobacterium. The sequence continues at coordinate 38,980 of CAVTHR010000024.1, forward strand.
GCTCGGCGCCGCACACCACCAGGTCGTCGACGACCATGGCGACGAGGTCGAGCCCGACGGTGTCGTGCTTGTCCATCGCCTGGGCGACCGCCAGCTTGGTGCCCACCCCATCGGTCGAGGACGCCAGCACGGGCTCGCGATAGCCGCCGCGCAGCGCGAACAGCCCGGCGAAGCCGCCGAGGCCGCCTCGTACCTCGGGCCTGGTTGCCTTGCTCGCCAGCGGTTTGAAAAGTTCGACGGCGCGGTCACCGGCTTCGATGTCCACCCCGGCCGATGCGTAGGAGATGCCGTGTTGTGCGGCGCGATCGGTCATCGCGACCAAATCTACCGGGCTGGACGACTGCGCGGTGCGCGTCACTCGCTGTGCGTTTTCTGTCCTATGCCAAGCGCGGTCGAGCAGCGTGTGAGAGCGTGGGCGACCATGACTTCAGTTCGCTCGTTTGCGCTGGCCGGCGCCGCAATCGCGGTTGTATCGCTGACCCTCCCACCCACCGCGACCGCTACCCCCGCCCGGGACACGGACGGAAAAGTCATTTGGCAAATGACCGACGACGGCAAGGACTACGTCTTCCGGGAGATCACCATCGCCCCCGGTGGCAGCACGGGCTGGCATTCGCACGACGGTGAGCTGCTCGGCGTCGTGAAGGAGGGCGTCCTGACGCACTACCGCGCCGACTGCACGTTGGACGGGACGTACGCGACCGGCCAGAGCATCTCGGAGAAGGGCGGTCCGGGCTACGTGCACATCGGCCGCAATCTCGGCCCCGGTCCGCTGGTTTTGCAGGTGCTCTACATCGATCCGGCCGGCGCGCCGCTGGCCGACGACCAACCCGACCCGGGTTGCGGGTTTGCCTGATGCCGGAAACGGCCATCCGCACGTCTATCGGCTCCGAATACCTGAGGAGCGTCGGCGGACGGAGGTTCTGTGCCTGAGGGCGAGATTCGGTGCTTGGTGACGGGCGCGACGGGCTACATCGGTGGCCGGTTGGTGCCGCGACTGTTGGACGCCGGCCTGCGGGTGCGGGCGATGGCGCGCAATCCGGACAAACTGGCCAAGGCCGCGTGGCGCGATGACGTGGAGGTGGCACGCGGCGATCTGACCGATCCGGAGTCGCTCACCGATGCCTTCGACGGCGCCGACGTCGTCTATTACCTGGTGCACTCGATGGGAACGTCGGAGGACTTCGTCGCCGAGGAGGCGCAGTCGGCGCGCAACGTGGTCGCGGCGGCGCAACGGGCGGGGGTGAAGCGACTGGTGTACCTCAGCGGCCTGCATCCGGAGGGCGTGAACTTATCGCGGCATCTGGCGTCGCGCACAGAGGTCGGCGAGATCCTCATCGAATCGGGCATCGAAACCGTTGTGCTGCAGGCCGGGATCGTGATCGGTTCGGGCTCGGCGTCGTTCGAGATGATCCGCCACCTGACCGACCGTCTTCCCGCGATGACGACCCCGAAGTGGGTGCACAACAAGATCCAGCCGATCGCGACAGACGACGTCGTGCACTACCTGGCCGAGGCCGCGACGGCCGACGTGCCTGCGTCGCGAACGTGGGATGTCGGCGGTCCCGACGTGATGGAGTACGGCGACGCGATGCAGGGCTACGCCGATGTCGCAGGCCTACGTCGTCGGCTCATCGTCGTGCTGCCGTTCCTGACTCCCACGATCGCCAGTTGGTGGGTCGGCCTGGTGACGCCGATCCCTTCGGGCCTGGCGCGGCCCCTGGTGGAATCCCTCGAGTGCGATGCCGTGATGGGAAACCACGACATCGACGAAGTCATCGCGCCGCCCGAGCACGGGTTAACCGGCTACCGCGCCGCGGTGACCCAGGCGCTTCAGGCGGACGGCACGGCGTCCAGCGGCGGAAAGCGCCATCTGGTGAGATTCAGTTCGATTGCGCCGCAGTAGGTCTCAAGGACGGCGCAGGGCCGAGGCGTTGTCGTTGTCGGCCTGGATCGGCAGCCCGGAGCGGGCGGCGGTCGCGAGCATGTGCTCGATGACGTTCTTGCCAAGCGCGGTCTCGCCGGGCAGCTCGATCGGGTACTTGCCGTCGAAGCAGGCCGTGCACAACCTCGACGCCGGCTGGTCGGTGGCCGAGATCATGGCCTGCTGCGAGATGTAGCCAAGTGTGTCCGCGCCGATCCCGTGCCGAACCGCCTCGACCATCTCCTCTTCGTTCTCGACGGCGTTGGCGATCAGCTCGGCCGGTGTGGCGAAGTCGATGCCGTAGAAGCACGGCCACTTCACCGGTGGCGACGCGATGCGCACGTGCACCTCGACCGCCCCGGCCTCGCGCAGCATGCGGACGAGGGAGCGCTGGGTGTTGCCACGGACGATGGAGTCGTCGACGACGATGAGCCGCTTTCCGCGGATCACCTCTCGGAGCGGATTGAGCTTCAGCCGGATACCCAGCTGACGGATGGTCTGCGACGGCTGGATGAACGTGCGTCCGACATACGCGTTCTTCGTCAGGCCCTGCCCGTACGGAATGCCCGACTCCTGCGCGTAGCCGACCGCGGCCGGTATGCCGGACTCCGGAACACCGATCACCAGGTCGGCGTCGACCGGCCGTTCCTGCGCCAGCCGGCGTCCGATGTCGACCCGCGTCTTGTGCACCGACCGGCCGCTGATCGTGCTGTCGGGCCGCGCCAGGTACACGTACTCGAACACGCAGCCCTTCGGCGACGGCGGCGCGAACCGGCTCGAGCGCACCCCGTCGGCGTCGATGGCCAGCAGCTCGCCGGGCTCGATGTCGCGGACGAACGACGCGCCGACGATGTCGAGCGCGGCGGTCTCGGACGCGACCACCCACCCGCGGTCGAGCCGCCCCAGCGACAGCGGCCGCACGCCGTAGGGGTCGCGGGCCGCATAGAGCGTGTTCTCGTCCATGAACGTCAGGCAGAACGCCCCGCGCACGGTGGGCAGGAGCTCGAGCGCGGCCTGCTCGATCGTCGAGTCAGCGGCGCCGTGCGCCAGCAGTGCGCCGAGGATGTCGGAGTCGGTGGTCGCAGCGGCGGCGCCGCGCATGTTGATCAGGCCCAGCTCGCGGGCACGGCCCGCCAGTTCGGTGGTGTTGACCAGGTTGCCGTTGTGCCCCAGCGCGACGCCGGTGCCTGCGGCTGTGTTGCGGAACACAGGCTGAGCGTTTTCCCACGTGGTGGAGCCGGTGGTGGAGTAGCGGCAGTGCCCGATCGCGACGTGCCCCTCCATGGCGCCAAGGGTCTGCTCGTCGAAGACCTGGCTGACCAGCCCGAGATCCTTGAAGACAAGCACCTGCGAGCCGTCGGCAACGGCGATACCTGCGGCTTCCTGGCCACGGTGCTGCAGAGCGTAAAGGCCGTAGTACGTGAGCTTGGCAACTTCTTCGCCGGGCGCCCACACGCCGAAGACGCCGCACTCTTCTCTTGGTTCGTCGGTCTGCTGGCCGGTCACGATAGAGGCTGCTCCCATGGGGCGGTGGGTGACGTGTTCAGTCTACGGTCATCAGGGGTTAATCAAGGAATCGCAGGCGCTCATGTCGCCCGTTTGTTGAACGATCACGGACCCGCATTCGATTCCCGTCAGTCGCCGAGAGGTACGACGGGCAGCACCGTCGCGACCTCGGGAGCGCGGGCGCCGGAGAGCCGCAAGGCTCCGCTGGACGCCGCATCGGCGACGGTCCGCAGCCCGGTGGCAAGCAGCAGCCAAGTCCTCGGGTCGGCCTCGACAACGTTGGGCGGAGTGCCGCGGGTATGTCTGGGGCCCGAAATGCATTGCACGGCAACGAACGGTGGCACACGAACCTCGACGCTCGCGCCAGGCGCAGTCGCGGCGAGCGTGCGGGCGGTGAGCCGAACCGCTTCGGCCAACGCGGATCGCTCAGGCGCAGGCCGATTCTCGTCGCGCAACCAGTCGGCGACCGCGAGGACGGCGGCGCGCGTCTTCGCCGGATCTACCGTGCGGCGGCCTGGCATACCTTAGTGTCTCAAGGTGTTTGTCGACCGCCATGAGCCGCCCTACAAGGCGGCAGGGGCGGTTTTGGTGGTGCTCGTCGCGGTCGCGGCGAGCTTCCTTTATTTGCAGTTCCGCGGCGAGCTGACGCGCAAAACCCAGCTGACCCTGCTGTCCTCGCGAGCGGGCCTGGTGGTCGACCCCGGCTCGAAGGTGACCTACAACGGCGTGGAGATCGGGAAGGTGGCCGGCGTCGACTACATGGATGTCGGCGGCGCAGCCAAGGCCAGGCTGACGCTGGACGTCGAGCCTCGCTATATCGCGTTCATCCCGCGCAACGTCGTGGCCGACATCAGGGCGACGACGGTGTTCGGCAACAAGTACATCTCGTTCAGTTCGCCCAAAGACCCTAGCCCGCAGCGTATTACGAGCCAGGATGTAATCGACGCGTCGTCGGTCACGACGGAGTTCAACAGCGTGTTCGAGACCGTCATGTCACTTTCGGAGCAGGTCGACCCGATCAAGCTCAACGCCATCCTGACGGCGACTGCGCAGGCGGTGACCGGGCTGGGCGAGCGGTTCGGGGACTCGTTGCTCAACGCGAACCGGATCATGGACGACCTGAACCCGCGGATGCCCCAAATCCGCGCCGCCACCCAGGAAGTGGCCGACCTCGCCGACGTCTACGCGGACGCCTCCCCCGATCTGTTGGACGGCCTGGAGAACGCCGTGACGACCGCACGCACGTTCAATGACCAGCGCGGAAACATCGACTCCGCGCTGATGGCGGCGATCGGCTTCAGCAACACCGCCGCCGACAGCCTGGAGCGCGGGGGACCGTATCTCGTGCGCGCCGCCGCGGATCTGCTGCCGACGACCAAGCTGCTCGACGACTACCGCGGCATGATCTTCTGCACGATCCACAATTACGCGGAGGTGGCGCCAAGGCTTTCCAAAGTGCTGGGCGGCGACAACGGCTACGCGCTGAAGTCGTTCGGGGCCATCGCTCTGCCGGGCAACCCGTTCGTCTACCCGGACAACCTGCCTCGGGTGAACGCACATGGCGGACCGGAGGGCCGTCCCGGCTGCTGGCAGAAGGTCACCAAATACCTGTATCCGTTCCCGTATCTGGTGATGGACACCGGTGCCAGCATTGCCCCGTACAACCATTTCGAGCTCGCGTCGCCGCTCTTCACCGACTACGTGTGGGGTCGACAGTTCGGCGAGAACACCATCAACCCGTGACGGTTGACCTCAATTGGAGTTGAGGTTCTACGGTGGCCACATGACGTTCAAGCCCTACGAAATCGACTTCATGCGGGCCACCCAGCTCGGTCGGCTGGCAACCGTCCAGCCCAATGGGACGCCGCAGGTGAGCCCAGTCGGGTTCAGCTACAACGAGGAGCTGGGCACGATCGACATCGCCGGCTACCGCATGTCGGCCAGCCAGAAATACCGCAACCTCGCGCACAACAACAAGGTGGCCTTCGTCGTCGACGACATCGCCTCGCGCGATCCATGGCGGGTGCGGTGCCTGGAGATCCGCGGCACCGCGGAACAGGCCGAGAGCCCCACGCAGGGTGCCGCCGACGACCACTGGATTCCGCGATCATCAGGATCACCCCGCGACGCATCATCAGCTTCGGCATCGACGACCAGGAGACCGAGCCCCATCAGCTCGTCGCCGACCGGCGCGACGTCTAAGCGCGGCGCTGCACCGACCAGCGCCGCGACCGCGCCTGCCTCGTTGATCGCGAGGTGCGCCAGCATCGGCGCCGCGAGGCTGCCGGATCGCTCGCGTAGCAGCGCGAAGACCCATCCCGCGGCGCCGGTGACCAGCACGGTGCCGATCACCGGCTCGCCGGCGCTACGGGCGTCGGCGATGTGCGACAGCCCGAACGCCAGCGACTGCAGCAGCCGGCCGGCCGTCGACCCGAATGCGTCGGCCGCGACAGCGCCCAGCGCCGCGCGGAATGCCGCTTCCTCCGACCACACCGTGCCGAAGGGGATGCGCAACAGCAGCCAGCGCGGATGCGGGCCCGGCAGATCGCGTTCGGTCATCGCCGCCCGCACCGGCGGCAGCGCCGTCGACGCCGCCACCCCGATGGCCACCGGCGCGGCCACCGCCAGCCCGAGACGCAGCCCCGACCACAACGCGGGTGGACGCAGGCCGAGCGGTGCGCCGGTGACCGCGACGAGGCAGGCGCCGAGAACCGCGTTGGTCAGCGGATGGAGGCGTGCCGGTATCCGCGGACCGACCAGCCCGCTCCAGCCGACCAGCGCCGCGGCCAGCGCGAGCGCCCGGATTCGCTTGGCGCGCACTAATACTCGGGTCCGTCATCGGCTGCGGTCCTCTCGAGCGCCAGCCGGATGCGGTCGGTGTCCTTGGCGGTCCAGCCGTCGGGCGGCGCGACGGCGGCCCAGCCGTCGAGCACGTACTCGCCGTAGTTGTGGCCGTGCCCGCCTGGCACCGAGCCCGCGTTGGTCATGTCGGCGGCGACCTGCCAGAACGTGACGATCGGATACCACCGCATCAACGGTGTCCGGTCGCGGCCCGGCGGTTCCGTCAGCCAGTCCGGCCGGGTGAACATCAAGTCCTCCGACCACCACACGATGGGGTCGGAGGCGTGCTGCAGGAACAGCACGCGCGTGCCGTCCCACGGCGCATCCGTGTCGGCGGCGATCTCGGCGGCGTCGGTGGCCTGTGAGAATCGGACGGTGCGCCCGTTGTCGTAGCGCGGCTCGACTTCAGGCGTTCCTGGGTCGCGACGGACGGTGATGCCCCTCCACAGCGGGCTGGCATTGGGCGGACCCACCCAGAGCACCGACGAGAAATTCATCCGCGCGATGTCGGGGAGCCAGTTGAACGCGCCCTGCCCGGCCATCGACCCGAGACTCTCGCCGTAGAGCAGCAGCTTGGGCCGCCGGTCTGGCGGCAGCCGCGTCCACCACGCGTGAATCGCCTCGATCATCGTCCGGCCGGACTCCATGGACTTCTTCCGGTCACCGAGGAACGAGATCCAGCTCGGCAGATAGGAGTACTGCGATCCGACCATCGCGGTGTCGCCGTTGTACATCAACTCCAGCGCACGGGCGGCGACTGGGTTGATCCATCCGGTGCCCGTCGTCGGGACGATGACGAGCACCTTGCGTTCGAACGCGCGGGTGCGTTCCAGTTCGCGCACGAGGATGGCGGCTCGATCCTCGTCGGTGTCGGCGGTCTGCAGTCCCGCATACACCCGGATGGGCTCTTTGGCGGGCGCGCCGTTGAGACGGGTCAACTCGAAGGCGTGCGGGCCGGTGGCGACGAAGTTGCGACCCTGATAACCCAAGGTCTCCCACGGGGCGAACGACGTTGGGCTGCCGGATCGTTCGAGATCTAGCGGTTGGGTGACAGCCGCCCTCGTGGTGGTGTTCTGCGGCTGGAACACCCGGTTGGCGCCCGCCAGGAAACCGCGGACCAGCACGCCGTTGATCAACGTGATCGCCAGCACGACGACGATCGCCGTGCCGATGAACAGCGCCACCTCGTCGTGCAGGTGCCAGCGGCGGATGAAGTACCGGGCCATCGTCTTGATCAGGTCGATGATCACGCGCGCCGCGGACACACACAGGCCCGTGACGAGCATGGCGATGATCAGGGTGCGCAGGTAGCCGACGGTGCCAGGGCCCTCCATGCCCATCTCCGCGGACACCCGGCGCTGCCAGGCCGCCGACGGGATCAGCATCAGCAGGCTCGCAGTGGTCGACAGCGTGATGGTGGCGGCCTTCAGCCGGTACAGCACGCGTTTTGACGGCGGCCACCACTTTCGGCGACGTAACACGAAGCGGCGCACCATTTTCCCGGAGAAGACGCCGATGCCGTAGCCGATGGCCGCGTTGAGCCCACCGATCAGCCCCTGGAACAGCCAGTCGCGCGGCAGCAGCGACGGTGTCAGCGATAGACAGAAGAACAGCGCGCCGAATGCGATCCCGACGAAGTCGAGGCGCACAAGGCTCCACGCCCACACCAGAAGGGGATGGCGCTGCTTGCGCTCGTGGCTTGCGGCGACCGGTTCGCCGGTGATGTCGTCGGTCGGAACACTCACCCGAACAACCCGGGCAACACACCCTCCGATGTGCTGCGCAGGTCCTCCAGTGACACCGTGAACTGGTCCTGCACCTCGATGGCGTCACTCCCCTGGTCCACCACGCCGATGCGGGTCGCGGGCAGGCCGCGGGCCTCGCACATCGACCGGAATCTGCTCTCCTCGGTGCGGGGGACGGCGACCAGTACCCGGCCCGCGGATTCGGAGAAGAGCGCGACAAACGGGTCCTGCCCTTCGGGAATCAGGACCCGGCAACCGGTTTCGCCGGCCAGCGAGGCCTCGACCACCGCCTGGATGAGCCCGCCTTCCGACAAGTCGTGCGCGGCCGAGACCAGTCCGTCGCGGGACGCCGCGCTGAGCACCTCGGCCAGCAGCTGCTCGCGTTCGAGATCAACCTCGGGCGGGCGGCCGCCCAGGTGGTCGCCGGTGACCTGCGCCCAGATAGAACCGTCGAACTCGTCGCGCGTGTCGCCGAGAAGGATCAGTGTCTCGCCGGGCTCGGTGCCAAGCCCGGTCGGTATGCGCCTGCTGACGTCGTCCAGAACGCCAAGGACGCCGACGACCGGGGTGGGCAGAATCGCCGTCGTCCCGGTCTGGTTGTAGAAGCTCACATTGCCGCCGGTCACCGGAATGCCCAGGGCGGCACAGCCATCCGCCAAACCGCGGACCGCCTCGGAGAACTGCCACATGACGCCGGGGTCCTCCGGCGAGCCGAAGTTCAGGCAGTTGGTGACAGCGATCGGGGTGGCACCGGTCACCGCGACATTGCGGTACGCCTCGGCCAGCGCAAGCTGCGCGCCTGCGTACGGGTCCAGCTGGGTGTAGCGGCCCGACGCATCGGTGGATATCGCGATGCCCCGGCCAGTGGACTCGTCGACACGCAACACCCCGCCGTCGGCGTTCTCGGCCAGCACGGTGTTGCCGCGGACGTAGCGGTCGTACTGCTCGGTGATGAACGCGCGGCTGCACAGGTGCGGACTGCCAACCATCGCAAGCAATGTCGCGCGCAGCTCCTCACCTGTTCGGGGTCGCGGCAGTTCGTCCGACGTGTCGGCGTTGAGCGCATCCTGGGTGTCCGGCCGCTCCACCGGCCGCTCGTAGACGGGCCCCTCGTGGGCCACCGTGCGGGGCGGCACGTCGACGACTGTCTCTCCGTGCCAGGTGACCGTCAGCCGGTCGTCCTCGGTGACCTCGCCGATGACGGTGGCGAGCACCTCCCACTTGCGGCAGACCGCCATGAACGCCTCGACGTTCTCCGGGGAGACGACCGCGCACATCCGTTCTTGTGACTCGCTGGACAGGATCTCGGCCGGCGTCATGTTGGCTGCCCGCAGCGGCACCTTGTCCAGCTCGACCGCCATGCCGCCGTCGCCTGCCGACGCGAGTTCCGATGTGGCGCAGGACAACCCGGCTCCACCGAGATCCTGGATGCCGATCACCAGGCCCGCGGCGTACAGCTCGAGGCAGCACTCGATAAGCACCTTCTCCATGAACGGGTCGCCGACCTGCACCGACGGCAGCTTCTTCCGACCGGCGCCGTCCTCGTCGCCGCCGAAGGTCTCCGACGCCAGCACCGAGACTCCGCCGATACCGTCCAGGCCGGTGCGCGCGCCGAACAGGATGATCTTGTTGCCCTCGCCGGAGGCGAACGCCAGGTGCAGATCCTCCTTGCGCAACACGCCGACACACAGGGCATTCACCAGTGGGTTACCCGCGTAGCAGGCATCGAAGACGGTCTCACCGCCGATGTTGGGCAGCCCCAATGAGTTTCCGTAACCGCCGATGCCGCGGACCACACCATCGACGACACGGCGGGTGTCGGGTGCATCGGCGGCGCCGAACCGCAGCTGGTCCATCACCGCGACCGGGCGGGCTCCCATCGCCATGATGTCGCGGACGATGCCCCCAACCCCGGTCGCCGCACCCTGATATGGCTCGACGTACGACGGGTGGTTGTGCGATTCGACCTTGAAGGTGGCCGCCCAGCCGTCGCCGATGTCGACCACGCCCGCGTTCTCTCCGATGCCCGCGAGCATCGCCGAGCGCATCTTCTCGGTCGTGGTCTCGCCGAAGTAGCGCAGGTGCACCTTCGACGACTTGTAGCTGCAGTGCTCGCTCCACATCACCGAGTACATGGCCAGTTCTGCGTCGGTCGGGCGGCGGCCCAGAATCTCGCGGATCCGCTGGTACTCGTCGTCCTTGAGGCCGAGTTCTCGGAACGGTTGTGGCTGGTCGGGACTGGCTGCGGCGTGCTCGACGGTATCAACCACCTGGGTGAGCTCCGAGGTCACGCGGTCAGTCTAGTTTGCGACCGTCTGTACGCGTGTGCGGCCGCGGGCCCCGGCTTTTCAGCCCGCGGGCGCAACACAGAACGCGTTGCCTTCGGGATCGGCGAGCACCACCCAGGCGAAATCACCGAAGCTGTGCCTGCCGGTCTCGGTGGCGCCGAGGTCGACAAGGCGCTTGACCTCCGCCTCGACGTCTGCGGTGCTGAAGTCGACGTGCACGCGGACCTTGCCCGGCGTGGGATCGTCGACCTTCTGGAAGGCCAGCCCGGGCCCATCCGACCGGGAAACGACGATGAAAAACGGTGGTGCGACGGGGTTTACCTGCCCGTCCAGCACGCGGGCCCACCAGTCGGCGAGCTTCTCGGGGTCGGTGGTGTCGAACGTGATGTTTTCGGTCTTGAGCGCCATGCGCCTGACCCTATGCCAGCCCGGTGACATGTCAGCGGGATCACGGCCTCCATTACCTGCCACGTAATTGAGGGGCCGCGCATTTCGACGCACGCTTGGGGCATGACCGATACACAGACACAACCGAAGTTCAGCGCCGAGATGTGGGCCGCTTTCTGGGCTGCCCCCGACATGTCGCGAGTCGGCGACATTCTCGCCGACGACATCGTCGGCTACTGGCAGGGCGATCCGAAACCGGTGCAGGGACGCGAGGCCTACGTCGGCAAGATCGCGGAACTCGTCACGGCCGCGCCCGATTTGGCGCTCAAGCTCGTCGACAGCGCCACCGTCGACGGCAGCACCCCTGGTGAGCAGCTTGTCTACCTGCACTACGTCGGCCGAGGCACCGGACCGGACGGCCCGTTCGCGATCCGCGGTCTTGACAGGGTCCGCTCCCGCGACGGCATGGTGGTCGAGAACGTCATCCGCTACGACCAGGTCGAGCCTGCGTCGATCTGAAGCCGGTCAGCCGGGGGCGAGGAACGCCGCCAGCGCGGCCGAGTAGGCGGCGACGTCGCCGGCGCCCATCACCTCGCGCGCCGAGTGCATGGCCAGCTGGGCCGCACCGACGTCGACGGTGGGGATGCCGGTGCGCGCCGCCGTCATCGGCCCGATCGTCGACCCGCAGGGCAGGTCGGCCCGATGCTCGTAGCGCTGCAGCGGCACCCCCGCCTGCCTGCAGGCCAGCGCGAACGCGGCCGCAGTGCGGCCGTCGGTGGCATAGCGCAGGTTGGGCTGCACCTTGAGCACCGGCCCGGCGTTCACCTCGATCAGGTGGCCCGGCTCGTGGCGTTCCGGGTAATTCGGGTGCGTGGCGTGCGCCATGTCGCCTGAGGCCACCATCGACCCCGGCAACCGGCGCAGAAAGTCTTCCCGACCACCGCCTGCCGCCAGCGCGACGCGCTCCAGCACCGTCGGCAGCAGCTCCGACTGCGCGCCGTGGTCCGATTGCGAGCCGACTTCCTCGTGGTCGAAGAGCGCGAGCACCGGCAGGTAGCCCGTCGGCTCGGCCGCCAGGAAGGCCTCGAGACCGGCATAGCAGCTGCACTGGTTGTCCAGCCGCGGTGCACTGACGAGCTCGCCGCCCGCTCCGGCCAGCGTCGACGGCGTCAGGTCATGCGTCATCAGGTCGAAGCCGAGCACGTCGGCGGCGTCCACCTCGGCCAGCTCGGCCATGTAACCGATGAACGAGCGTGTGCCGGTGCCAACGCCCCATACCGCGTTGACGTGCCGCTGAGGGTCCAGTGACACCGCCTTGCGGTCCTCGGCCAGGTGTATGGCCAGTTGCGGCACCCGCAGGATCGGCTCGTCGACCCGGACCAGCTGGTGCGTCAGGCCATCGCCCGAGCGCACCGACAGCCTGCCGCTGATGCCGAGGTCGCGGTCGAGCCACGAGTTCAGCCAGGCACCGCCGTAGGGCGCGAGGGCCACCACCTGCCAGCCCGCCACGAACCGGTCGGGATGCTGCTTGACCCGCAGATTGGGGCTGTCGGTGTGGGCGCCGACGATGCGAAACGGCGCGCCGGATTCGGCTCCGGCCCGCCACGCGACCAGCGAACCGGCACGCACGTGTGAAGAAGTCGCCGCCCGCGGCGGACGGCCAGGCGTCCTCCTCGGCCAGCTCGGTGAAGCCCGCGGCCAGCAGCCGTTCCGCCACGGTGACGCACACGTGGAACGGCGACGGCGACGCGTCGATGAATTCGCACAGCCCCTGCGCACTCGCGGTCATGGTTCACCATCTTCGCCGACGATCTTGAATTAGATTCAGACGGTGCCCGACCCACTGCCCCAACCGGTTCTGGCGCCGTTGACACCGGCGGCCATCTTTCTGGTGGCCACGATCAATGAGGACGGCGAGGAATCCGTCCACGACGCGCTCGGCGACATCTCCGGGCTGGTGCGCTCGATCGGGTTCCGCGACCCGACCAAGCGCCTTTCGGCGATCACGTCGATCGGATCCGATGCATGGGACCGGCTGTTCGCCGGGCCGCGCCCGGCCGAGCTGCACCCGTTCGTCGAAATCCAGGGCGGCCGCCATCACGCGCCATCGACGCCGGGGGATCTGCTGTTCCACATCCGGGCCGAATCGATGGATGTCTGCTTCGAGTTGGCGGCCAAGCTCGTCGAGGCGATGGACGGAGCCGTCACGGTCGTCGACGAAGTGCACGGCTTCAAGTTCTTCGACAACCGCGACCTGATGGGGTTCGTCGACGGCACCGAGAACCCCGATGGCCCAATCGCATTGTCCGCCACGCAGATCGGCGACGAGGACCCCGATTTCACCGGAGGCTGCTACGTGCACGTCCAGAAATACGTGCACGACATGGACTCGTGGAACTCACTGTCGACCGAGGAGCAGGAGCGCGTCATCGGGCGCACCAAGCTTGACGACATCGAGCTCGACGATGCGGTCAAACCCGCGAATTCACATCTCGCGCTCAACGTCATCGAGGACGACGACGGCAACGAGCTGAAAATCGTCCGCCACAACATGCCGTTCGGTGAGGTCGGTAAGGGCGAGTTCGGCACGTACTACATCGGCTACTCGCGCACTCCCACGGTCACCGAGCGGATGCTGGACAACATGTTCATCGGTGACCCACCGGGAAACACCGACCGAATCCTGGATTTCTCGACAGCCCTGACCGGGGGCATGTTCTTCACCCCCACCGTCGACTTCCTCGATGACCCACCGCCGCTATCGGATTCGGCGCCCGCGCAAGACGCCCCGGCCACCCCCGCCGTTCCACGTGACGGATCACTCGGCATCGGCAGCCTGAAAGGAACTCCGTAGATGAACAACCTGTATCGCGATCTGGCTCCGATCACTGAAGAGGCATGGGCGGAAATCGAAATGGAGGCGACCCGCACGTTCAAGCGGCACATCGCCGGACGGCGCGTCGTCGACGTCAGCGAGCCGAGCGGACCCGTCACGGCGGCGATCAGCACGGGCCACCTGCTCGATGTGGGCGCGCCAGGAGACGGCGTGATCGCACACCTCCGCGAGAGCAAGCCGCTGGTGCGGTTGCGGGTCCCGTTCACGTTGTCGCGCACGGACATCGACGATGTCGAGCGCGGTTCGCAGGACTCCGACTGGGACCCGGTCAAGGAGGCTGCGAAGAAGCTGGCGTTCGTGGAAGACCGGGCGATCTTCGAGGGCTACAAGGACGGTTCGATCGGCGGCATCCGCGCCTGCAGCTCCAACCCGGCGCTGGCGTTGCCCGGCGACCCGCGTGAGATCCCCGACGTCATCGCCCAGGCGCTCTCCGAGCTCCGGCTGGCCGGCGTCGACGGCCCGTATTCGGTGCTGCTGTCGGCCGACGTGTACACGAAGGTCAGCGAGACGACCGAGCACGGCTATCCGATCCGCGAGCACCTCAACCGGCTGGTGGACGGCGAGATCATCTGGGCGCCCGCCATCGACGGCGCGTTCGTGCTGTCGACCCGCGGCGGAGACTTCGACCTGCAGCTGGGCACCGACGTGTCGATCGGGTACCTGGCCCATGACGCCGAGACTGTGCAGCTGTACATGCAGGAGACGCTGACGTTCGTGTGCTACACGGCAGAAGCGTCCGTGGCGCTCTCGCCGTAGCCGACCGTCCGGAATAAACCGTCCGCCGTCCGCCTTCTGCTGGCAGAGCATTCACGATCCCCAGGAGGCGGGTCTCATGACAACCACATTCGACGGCGACAGGGCGCTGGTGACCGGTGCAACGGCGGGCATCGGCTTCGCGATCGCCGTGCACCTCGCTCGAGAGGGCGCCGAGGTCATCGTGCACGGCCGCAACGCGGAGCGCGGCGCCAAGGCTGTTCGGGAGATCGAGAACGCAGGTGGCAAGGCCCGCTTCATCGCCGCCGACCTCAACGACGCCGACGACGTTCGCCGCCTTGCGGCCCAGGCAGGCGACATAGACATCCTGGTCAACAACGCAGGCGTGTATGAATTCGCGCCGACGTTCGACACCGACGACGCCGACTTCGACGCTCATTTCGACACCAACCTGCGAGCGCCGTACATCCTGGTGCAGAAGCTCGTGCCCGGCATGGTCGAGCGAGGGCACGGCTCCGTGGTCAACATAAGCACCGTCTCCGCGAGTACGCCCTCCCCGGAAGCGGGCATCTACGGCGCCAGCAAGGCGGCGCTCGACCTGCTCACCAAGCTGTGGGCCGACGAGTTCGGCGAAGCAGGGATACGCGTCAACGCCATTGCACCCGGGCCGATCGAAACCGAAGGCACATCGGACATTTCGGAGATCGTCGAGGGTCTTGGCCGCACCAGGGCACTCAACCGGGTCGGCGAGCCCGACGAGATAGCCAGCGCCGTCGCATTTCTCGCGTCACCCGCGGCGAGCTATATCAACGGCGTGATCCTGCCGGTCGATGGCGGGCCGCGGGCACTCCGCCCCGCCGCCTAGCCTAGGCGGCAAGCACAAGATCAAGCGCCGAGTAGAACAGTCCGAGCCCGTCGTCGGACGGGCCGGTCAGCGCCTCGGTGGCGTGCTCGGGGTGCGGCATCAGACCGACCACTCGGCCATTGGCCGATGCGATTCCGGCGATGTCGCGCATCGAGCCGTTGGGGTTGTCGCGATAGCGGAAAACCACCCGGCCGTCGCCCTCGAGCTTGTCGAGCACGTCCTCGGATGCAACGTAGCGACCCTCGCCCGACTTCAGCGGCACCAAGAGGTCGGCGCCGAGCTCGTAGCGCGAGGTCCATGCGGTGGCGTTGGACGCCACCTCCAACCAGAGATCACGGCACACGAAGTGCAGTCCCGCGTTGCGGGTGAGCGCCCCCGGCAGCAGTCCCGCCTCGCACAGGACCTGAAATCCGTTGCAAATACCCAACACCGGCAATCCGCTACCCGCCGCATCGATGACGGACTTCATCACAGGGGCGAACTTCGCGATGGCTCCGCAGCGTAGGTAGTCACCGTAGGAGAAGCCGCCGGGGACGACGACGGCGTCCACCCGCTTGAGGTCGGCATCTGCGTGCCAGAGGCTCACGGCCTCGGCACCGGAGCGCCGGACCGCCCGTGCGGCGTCGACGTCGTCGAGCGTCCCGGGAAATGTGATGACGCCAACGCGTGCGGTCACGACGGCTCCCTGCTGACGGACCAGTCCTCGATCACGATGTTCGCCAATAGCGATTCGGCGATCTCGGCGACCATCTCATCGGCGATACTGTCGTCGACTTCGAGCTCAAAACGCTTGCCCTGCCGAACATCTGATATTCCTGCGTAGCCGAGACGGCCGAGTGCGCCGACGATCGCCTGCCCCTGGGGGTCGAGGATTTCGGCCTTCGGCATCACGTGCACAACCACCTTTGCCACGGCGCTCACTCTACCGGCGGCACAGGCTGGACCGCCTCACCGGCACGAATCGATGTAGGCCGTACACAAGGGGGCGGCCATGGCGTCAAGGACCTGCGCGTCGGGCACCGCAGGCCATTCGACCCGCGGCGGCGTTGCAGCCCACATCGCGACCTCGACGACGGTGCTGTTGTCGGGGTTGACCAGCAGGTATTCGTGCAACACCTGCCCGGGAAGCACTCCGCTGACAACCGCGGCCATCCGGTTGGCGGTGTCGGTGGTGAGTGACGGCGACGTCAGCGGAGAAGTCTGCTGACAGCCGCGCAGCGAGGCCACGGCCGTGTCGAACACGCCAGATGCGAGCTGGCCACCGCGCCAGACCTCACCGCGCCAGTGCAGCACCTGCACCTGCAGCTGCCACTGCCCGTCCGGTTGCGGGACGACGGCCCGCGCCGCGACCGCGAAATGCCGGGCATCGCCGACAACGGGCGGGGTGCCGCAGACCTCCTCGAACCGGAAGCGGGGATCGGTCGCGGTCACGGCGACTCCGGCCAGGCCGGCCCAGCGATACGTCGAGTACAGCGGGATTGCGGTCGGCTCGATCCAGGCCGAATTCGGGATGCGATCACAGTTCGGCGGGCAATCGGCAGGCACCGCTTGCGCAGGCCAGACGGGCATCGGCGCAACGACCAACCCGCAGGCCGCCAGCACCGTTGCAAGCATCATTCGCATTTCGCCACCACCCCTGAGCGCACAATATAGGCATGCAATTGACGCATTTCGGCCATTCGTGCCTACTCGCCGAGTTCAAGAACGATTCCGCTACCACCACCGTGCTGTTCGATCCCGGAAACTTCTCGCACGGCTTCGAGGGCATTACCGGTCTCGACGCGATCCTGATCACCCATCAACACCCCGACCACGCCGACACCGAGCGGCTCCCGGCGCTGGTGGGCGCCAACCCGCAAGCGGTGCTGTACGCCGACCCGCAAACCGCGGAACAGTTGGGCGCGCCCTGGCAGGCCGTGCACGTCGGCGACGAATTCACCGTCGGCTCGTTGTCGGTCCGTGGCGTCGGCGGCCGCCACGCGGTGATCCATCCCGAGATTCCGGTGATCGACAACATTTCGTACCTCATCGGCGACGGCGATCACCCGGCCCGGCTGATGCATCCCGGCGACGCGCTGTTCACCCCGGGTGAGCCGGTCGACGTTCTCGCCACCCCCGCGGCCGCACCGTGGATGAAACTCTCTGAGGCCGTTGACTATCTGCGTGCGGTGGCGCCGGCCCGCGCAGTGCCGATCCATCAAGCTATCATCGAGGAGAATGCGCGCGGCATCTACTACGGACGGCTCACCGAGATGACCGACACCGACTTCCAGGTGCTCGAACCCGAAAACGGCACGGCTTTCTAGCGCGAGCAGACGCAAAATCGCACGATTGCCGCTGATTTTGTGCGAGTTTGCGTCTGCTCGCCGGGCTAGGCGGTGTCGCGCGCTGCCGCCCTGCCCGCCGCCCGGCCGGAGAAGATGCAGCCGCCGAGGAATGTGCCTTCCAGTGACCGGTAGCCGTGCATGCCGCCGCCACCGAAGCCGGCCGCTTCGCCGGCTGCGTAGAGTCCGGCGAACATGCTGCCGTCGGCTCTCAGCACCCGTGAGTCGAGATCGGTTTCCAAACCGCCCAACGACTTTCGCGTCAGGATGTGCAGTTTCACCGCGATCATCGGCCCGGCCTTCGGGTCGGTCAGCCGGTGCGGGGCCACGACGCGGGTGAACCGGTCGCCGAGGTAATTGCGGGCCACCCGGATCGCCGTCACCTGGGTGTCCTTGGTGAACCGGTTGACGACTTCCCTGTCGCGGGCGGTGACTTCCTGTTCGACCGTGGCGTAGTCAAGGGGCATGACGTCGGGGACGTTGTTCATCGCGGACACCAAGTCCCGCAGTGTTTTTGCGCTGACAAAGTCGATGCCTCTTGTCGACGAAGGCCTGCACCGGGGCGGGTGCACCAGGACGTACCCTGGCGAGCACATCGCGGACGCTGCGCCCGGTGAGGTCGGGGTTCTGCTCCTGCCCGGACAGGGCGAACTCCTTGGCGATGATGCGGGCATTCAACACGAACCAGGTGTAGTCCTGCCCTGTGCGCGCAATGTGTTCCAGGGTGCCGAGGGTGTCGAAGCCTGGGTACAGCGGTGCGGGCAGTCGCTTCCCGGTGGCGTCCAGCCACAGCGACGACGGCGCGGGCAGGATGCGGATGCCGTGATCGGGCCAGATCGGGTCGTAGTTCGTGATGCCCTCGGTGTAATGCCACATCCGGTCGCTGTTGATGACATGCGCGCCCGCCGACTCGCTGATGCCGATCAGCCGGCCGTCGACATGCGCGGGCACGCCGCTGAGCAGCTGCTCGGGCACTCGGCCCATCCTCTCCGGCCAGTTCTGCCGCACCAGATCGTGGTTGCCGCCGATGCCGCCGCTGGCCACGATCACCGCCTGGGCGCGAAGCTCGAAGTCGCCGACGACGTTTCGCGATGACGCCACACCGCGCGCAGCGTCCGTCGGCTCCAGCACGGCGCCGCGAACGCCGACCACCGCTCCGCCTTCGACGATCAACTCGTCGACTCGGTGGCGATGCGCGAAGGTGACCCTGTCGGTGTCCCGCAGTTGACGTGCGAACACGTCGACGATCGCGGGGCCGGTTCCCCAGGTGATGTGGAAACGTGGCACCGAGTTCCCGTGGCCACGTGCGTCATAACCGCCGCGCTCGGCCCAGCCGACCAGCGGGAAGGTACGCAACCCGCGTTCGCGTAGCCAGCTGCGCTTCTCGCCCGCGGCGAAATCCACGTACGCGTGCGCCCATTGCCGCGGCCAGTGGTCCTCTAGCCGGTCGAACGCCGCGGTGCCCAACCAGTCCTGAAGCGCCAGCTCGTGGCTGTCGCGTATGCCCAGCCTGCGCTGTTCGGGACTGTCGACGAAGAAGAGCCCGCCAAACGACCAGAATGCCTGGCCACCGATGTTGGCCGCGTTCTCCTGATCGACGATCAGGACGCGACGACCGCGTTGGACCAGCTCGCACGCGGCGACGAGGCCGGCCAACCCCGCTCCGACGACGATGACGTCAGCATCAGCCATGGTCGCCAATCTAGCGACCGAAGCTGATCAGGCTGCGTCGGTCATTGCCGGGTACGGCCGCCATTCGTAGACCGCGGGCGCGCACTGGTGCATGAGCGCCAGGTCGATGGCGTCGAGCATGGCCTGGCGCGGACCGGGCCGATGCAGGTGCCTGGCCGCCACCGCTACGCGCACGATGCCAGCGCGGCGCGCCGTGCGTTCAGCGGAGAGCACCAGCGTGCGACACCACCACGGCTCGGTCAGAAAGCCCTCGCCGATACCGAGCACCCGGGCGCGCACCGTCGACTTGCGCACCAGATCGGCGATTCCGCCAAGCTCTGCTAGAAGACGGAACCCGTTGCGCGGCAGCATATTCATCGTGCCCTGGGACACGGTCCAGCCGGGTGCGGCGAAGAGCCGCGTACGCAGACCGAGGTGTTCGAGGACCCGATCGGCGCCCATCAGCCGGAGGTTCGCTTCGTGGGCGGGCAGCGTCGCGAACTCGCCACGCCGCTTCTTGGTCGCGGCCTCGTCGAAGCCGTGAAGGACGATTGCGTCGCCGCGACTTCGCCGCGCGGCAAGCCATTCCACCGTCGAGGGATCCCGATCGAGTCGGTAGCCACCCTTCAGCCTGGGCGCCACGAGGAACGAGGACGGCACCGCGCGCTCTTCCAATTGTGTGCAGAACGCGTCGACGTCGGGCAGCGTCTGCTCACTGATCCCGGAGATCGAGACGATCAGTTGTCCAGCCACACAGCCATTGTGGCAACGTCAGGTGTCGCAACGGTTTCCGACACTCGGACAACAGCTGTCTATTCCGCTATCGCGGCAGGACCGCCTCGATGGCCTCGATCACCTCGGGTGCGTCGGGTTCGGTGCGCGGGCGGAACCGCTTGACCACCTCGCCACCGGGCGCGAGCAGGAACTTTTCGAAGTTCCACTGCACGTCGCCCGCCTCACCTGAGGCGTCGGGCGTCTTCGCCAGCTCGGCGAACAGCGGATGACGGTCCGGGCCGTTGACGTCCACCTTTGCCAGCAGCGGAAACGTGACACCGTAGGTCGTTGAGCAGAATGTTTTGATCTCCTCGGCGGTGCCCGGCTCCTGCCCCATGAACTGGTTGCACGGCACACCGATCACCGTCAGCCCGCTGCTCCCGTAGTCCTTTGCGAGCTTCTCCAGCGCGCTGTATTGCGGCGTCAGACCGCATTTCGAGGCGACGTTGACGACCAGCGCTGCGCCGTCGGCGATCTGGGCCAGCGTTGTCGGCTTGCCATCGAGAGTGGTGAGCGCGATGTCGGTGAGCGGCGTATCCGTCATGTCCCGCACATTACCCGCCGAGTATGGCCGGCTACGTTCCGAACAGCATTCCCGCCACCCGATGGGCGGTCGCGATTGGATCGGGTTCGTTCTCGATGGCCTTGTTGAGCCACAACAGCGAAAAGCCATGCACCAGAGACCATGCCGCAAGCGCGGCCGCCTGCGGGTCGGCCTTGGCGCGCGGATCGTCGAGCGTTTTGACGCCGGCGGCCAGCTCGGCCCCTGCGGCCGTTTCTGCGGCGACCAGGTCGGGGTCGGCGGCGTCGTAGAGCGACTTGTCGAACATCACTTCGTAATGGCCGGGATGATCGAGTGCGAAGCGGACATAGGCCAGCGCGGCTTCGAGGAAGTCGGGCCGTGCGCCCGCGAGCGCTTCGGCCAGCATCCGGAATCCCTCGGTGGCCAGCGCGGTGAACAGGCCACGGCGGTCGGTGAAGTGATGGGCGGGCGCCGCATGGGAGACACCCGCCGCCCTGGCCAGTTCCCGTAGCGAGAGGCCGTCGGCGCCACGCTCGGCGACCAGGACGGCCGCCTCGGCCAGGATGGTGGCCTTCAGATCGCCGTGGTGATAGGAGTCCCTGCTGCTCATCGGCCCATCATAGCCCGGAATCTTGACAGTGCCTAGATTGTTGCCTAACGTGCATCTTGTCACTGTCTAGATTGGAGTTTGGAAATGGCCCCCCTCATCGCACTCGTACTGGGAACGCTCGGCGGCCGGCTGGTCGGCCTGCTCGGCGTCGACTACGTCGCCAGTTGGCCAGCCGCGATCGCCGTCGGGCTGGCCGCGATGTTCGTCGTGACCGGCATTGCGCACTTCGTCAACCCGCTGCGCCGGGACCTGATCGCGATCGTTCCGCCGCGGTTGCCCGCGCCGGCAGTCCTGGTCACCGTCACCGGCGGGCTCGAACTGCTCGGGGCCGCCGGGCTGCTGTATCCGCCCACCCGGGCGGTTGCCGCCGCGTCGCTGGGCCTGCTGATGCTGGCGATGTTCCCGGCCAACGTCTACGCGTCGCGGCTGCCGAACCCGCCGAAGTCCATGACCACCCGGCTGCCGCTACGGACGGTCGAGCAGATCGTCTTCGTAGGCGCCGCCCTCGTGGTGGGCCTTGGCGGCATCCAGTAGCCACGCGTATTGGAACGCCGCTTCCTTCCAGCGCTCGTAGCGACCGCTGATGCCACCATGGCCGGCGCTCATCTCGGTCTTCAACAACACCGGATGGGCGTCGGTCTTGGTATGCCGCAGCGCGGCAACCCATTTCGCCGGCTCGACATACAGCACCCTGGTGTCATTGAGCGACGTCATCGCCAGGATGGGCGGATAGTCCTTGGCCTGGATGTTCTCGTACGGCGTGTATGACTTCATGTAGTAGTAGACATCGCTGTCCGCCAACGGGTTTCCCCACTCGTCCCACTCGGTCACGGTGAGCGGAAGCGACGGGTCGAGGATCGTCGTGAGCGCGTCGACGAACGGCACCTGGGCCAGGATGCCCGCGAAGAGCTGCGGTGCCATATTGGCCACAGCTCCGACCAACAGCCCGCCCGCACTCCCGCCCAGCGCCACGAGATTTTCGGGACGGGTCACATCGGTATTGATGAGATGGCTTGCGACCGCGACGAAGTCGGTGAATGTGTTCGCCTTCTCCAGGAGCTTTCCGTGCTCGTACCACGGTCGGCCCAGCTCGCCCCCGCCCCGCACGTGGGCGATGGCGAACACCATGCCACGGTCGAGCAACGACAGCCGCGCGATCGAGAACCGCGGATCCTCGCACGATTCGTACGCGCCATACCCGTAGAGCAGCGTGGGCGCCGGGAACTGCAGGCCGGCGCGGTGAATGATCGACACCGGCACACGCGCACCGTCGGCGGCGATCGCCCAGTCGCGTCGTTCGACGTAGTCCTCGGGCCGGTAGTCGCCGAGTACCGGCTGTTCGCGCAGCAACGTGCGGTCGCCGGTGGCCAGGTCGACGTCGTAGATGCGCACCGGGGTGACGAACGACGTCGCCCCGATCCGTAGCTTGGGCGAGTCCCAATTGGGGTTGCTGCTCAGGCCCGCCGACATCAGGTCGGACTCGAAGGTGAAGTCCTCCGGATGCCCGTAGTCGCCGTCGGCGTAGAGCGGCCACAGCTGGATCCGCGGCAACGCCTCACGGCGGTAGCTGACCACCAGGTGGCCGACGAACGCATCGACGGCATCCAGCCGGACATCGTCTCGGTGCTCGATGAGCGTGCGGGTCGCGGTGGGGTCGTTGACCGGCGCCTCGACCAGCGCAAAGTTCTCCGCACCGTCGTTGTGCAGGATGAGGAAACGGTCCTCACCGCCGACGACGGCGTGCTCTATCGAGTACTCGACGAGCTCGCGACGCGGCCAGACGGGGACGAACTCGGCGTCTGTGTCGGTGGCGTCGGCGTAGCGCATCTCCGATGTCACGGCGCTGCCCGCGGCGATGACCATGTACTTGTTGCTACGGGTGCGGCCGACGGCGAGCCAAAACTTCTCGTCGGGTTCGTGATACACCTTCTCGGAGGGCAGGCCCGAGCCGATGCGGTGTCGCCACACGGTGTCCGGCCGCCACGCGTCGTCGACCGTGATGTAGTAGACCGTCCGGTTGTCGGCGGCCCATGTCGCGCCGGCGCCGATGCCTACTATCTCGTCCTCGTAGAGCCGATTGGTCCGCAAGTCCTTGAACCGCAACGTGTATCGTTCGTCGCCCACGACATCGACCGAGTAGGCCAACGTGTGGGCGTCGATGCTGACCGTCGCGGCGCCGAGCGCGAAGTAGCTGTGGCCTTCGGCCTCCACGTTTTCGTCGAGCAGCACCTGTTCGCCGGCGATCTCGGTGTCCTCGTCGAACTTCGGTGGCGTCCAGTCGTCGGGATCGGCGATCGGACAACGGCAGTGAACGCTGTACTGCTTGCCCTCGAAGCTGCGGCTGTAGTACCACCAGGCGTCGCGGCGGGTGGGCACCGAAAGGTCGGTTTCCTTGGTGCGCGCCTTGATTTCATCGAAGATCTTCTGCCGCAGCGGCGCAAGATGATCGGTGATCTGCTGGGTGTAGGAGTTCTCCGCCGCCAGGTGTGCGATCACCGCAGGATCGGACTTGTCGCGCATCCACTCATACGGGTCGATGAAAACGTCACCGTGGTGTTCGCGGCGGTGCTCGATCCGTTTCGGATTGGGCGGCACGGCAGTTTCGGTCACGCGCCGACGCCGATCCAGTCCGCGAACCGCTGTCCCGAAATGCGCTCGTAGGCATTGATATAACGCTCTCGGGTGGCATCCACGATGGTGGCTGGCAGCGGGGGCGGCGGTTTGTCGCCGCCGCGGTCCCAGCCCGATTCCGGACTGGTGAGCCAGTTGCGGACGAACTGCTTGTCGAAGCTGGGCTGCACGACGCCCTCCCGATAGGTGTCGACGGCCCAGTATCGCGATGAGTCAGGCGTGAAGACCTCGTCGGCAAGCACCAGGTCGCCGTTCTCGTCGACGCCGAACTCGAACTTGGTGTCGGCGATGATGATTCCCTTCGTGAGAGCATGTTCGGCCGCGCGGGTATAGGTGTGCAGGGTGAGATCGCGCAGCCGGTTGGCGCGGTCGTCGCCGACCATGTCGATCACGTCGGCGAATGAGATGTTCTCGTCGTGCGCACCGAGCTCGGCCTTGGTGGCGGGCGTGAACAGCGGGGTGTCGAACTTGCTGGCCTCGGTGAGGCCGGACGGCAGGGCGATGCCGCTGACTTCCCCTGTCTTCTGGTAGTCGAGCAACCCGGAACCGGTCAGATAGCCGCGGGCTACGCACTCGACAGGGATCATGTCGAGCTTGCGCACCACCAGCGCACGGCCCAGCACGTCCTCGGGGATGCGCGGGTCGTCCGGGGGGCCCGCGAGGTGGTTGGGCGCCTGCACGTGGTCGAAGAAGAACACGCTCATCGCGGTCAGGATGCGGCCCTTGTCGGGTATCTGGTTGTCGAGGATGTAGTCGAACGCCGAGATGCGGTCGCTGGCGACGAACAGCAGGTGGTCGTCGTCTATGCGGTAAATCTCGCGAACCTTGCCGCTGGCCACATGCGGATAGTCGGACAGAGCGGGGCGCATCGGGTCAGCCTAACGGTCGATCTGTGTTGGGATCGACGGCATGACATCGAGGTATGTGCCCTACGCCACCACGCCCGCCCGGCTCCTCGCGCAGTTGATCAGCGACTTCGTCGTCGCCGTCTGGACCGCGATCTGGGTGGTGATCGCAATGGCCGTGCATTCGGCCGTGGCCGCTATCGGCAATTTCGGTAGCGACGTGGAGAGCGGCGCCAACGGGATCGCGGGCAGTCTCGACCACGCAGGCGACAACGCTAGCAAGGTGCCGCTGATCGGCGACGCGCTGAGCAGCCCGCTGACCGCCGCGGGTGGCTTCGCCCGTGACATAGCAGGCGCAGGCGCGCAGCTGAACTCGACGGCGACATGGCTGGCATGGCTGCTGGCGCTCGCGGTGGCCGCGCCGCCGATCCTGGCGATCGCGGGGCCGTGGCTGGTGCTGCGGTTGCGGTTCTTCCGGCGCAAATGGGTGGCGGTGACGCTGTCGCGGACACCCGCGGGTGAACAGCTACTCGCGCTGCGCGCGCTGGCCAACCGGCCGCTGGCCAAGCTTGCGGCGATCAATGCCGATCCCGTCGGCGCGTGGCGGCGCGAGGACACCGCCACCATCAGCGGCCTGGCGGCGCTGGAACTGCGATCGGCAGGCGTCGCCCGCCGCGGCACCTAGCCGCATTTGCGATTTCGGCGCGCTAATCGACGCTCAGCGCACGCGAGCGCGCCGAAATCGCTAAATGTGGAACCCATGCGCGCGGCCGCGAGTCGATCAAGACGTGCTCGACGAGTATCTGCGAACGCAAGACGGTGTGCTGACGCTCGCTCACGCCAAACGTGCCGGCCTCAGCCAGGCCGCTGTCGCCCGGCGCGTTCGTTCGGGTCGTTGGCGACGTTTCGTGCCAGGCGTTTACTTCGTGAACGACCGTCCGTTCACCGACGCCGCGCGGGTGCGCATTGCGGTATGGAGCTACGGCGGGCAAGCCGCGGCGAGCGGGATGGCCGCAGCGTGGTGGCATGGCCTAACGCGGTTTGCGCCAGATGTCGTCGAGGTGACCGTGCCGAGGAACAGTCATGGCAGATGTCGCGACGGCTGCCGGGTTCGCAGGCGCAATCTAAAGTCAGCCGACATCGTCGAAGTCCGTGGCCTGCGGGTCACAGAGTTGGCTTTGACTGTCGTCGAAGCGTCGGTACGGCCTCGACGCAACGTCAAGTTGATGGATGCAGCGCTGCAACGTCGTGTCGACTTGAACAGCTTGTGGCGTGCACATCTGCGCAACAAAGGGCGGTACGGATCGCCCGCCGCACGCCTGCTTCTGCAAGCCGCGGACGACGGTGCCCGCTCCCAAGCAGAGCGGCTGCTCGTTCGATTACTCAACGCGGCGAAGGTCACCGGTTGGAAAGCGAACTATCCCGTCGCGGGCTATCACGTGGACGTCGGCTTCCCGAAGCAGAAAGTTGCGCTCGAGGTCGATGGGTTCGCCTTCCACTCCGACACCGAGGACTTTCACCACGACCGGATACGGCAGAACGCCATCGCGTTGGCCGGTTGGCAGGTCTTGCGCTTCACGTGGTTGGACCTGACCGAGTACCCGGACCGGGTGCTCGCAGAGATCCGTCATGCGATTTCGGCGCGCTGATCGACGCTCAGCGTATGTGAGCGCGCCCAAATCGCAGGCAGGTAAGCAGCCATGCCGCCAGGGCGATCCAGAAGAACGCCAGCGAGACCGTCGTCAGCGACCGCCAGCCCGTCTCGACCGCCGTGGCATAGGTCGCCGAGGAGTACATGCCCAACGGAAAGACCGCGGCCCACCAGTTGCCGGGTCGAAGCCGCACACTCGCCACTACCAGCAGCGGAATCCACAGGCTGGCAATGATCCATGTCACGACGGTCAACGGCCTGATCGCCTCGAAGCCGGCTTTGTGAATGTGATCGCCCGCCAGGGTCGCGATCGCCGCACCACCCATCAAGATCCAGACGTCGGGTTGAAACAGTTCGGGCTGCCGTGGGCTCGTGCACCGCCCGCCAGAGGACCAGGCCGGTCATCAAGCAGTAAATGCAGATCGCGAAGACGAGTAAGCCGATCGCCGGGCCGACCCAACCCAGATCGGCGGCGATTATCGCCAGCCCGGACGTCGCGACACTGGCCAGTTCGCCGCCGCCGCGGGCGCGGTCGCGAAGGCCGGTCCACCGATACCGCCACATCGCGCGGCATGCCATTGGCATCAGTAGCAGCCAGCCGAGCAGCCCAACCAGCCCGAGCGGCCACCAGCTCAGCCGCGTACCAACGACCGCGCACGCCGCGACGAACGTGAGCAGCTGAAGGGGCACATCCGGGTCGTCGAGAGTCGGGCCGCAACCGAACCGTCGCCACAACCACCAAGGCCGCGAACAACACCACCGAGATGACAGCCAGCACATCGCTGACGACGCGATAGCCGTGGTCCGCCGCGGCGATCGACACGATGCCGGTCGCCATCACCGCCGCGAATGCGTCAGGCCTCACGCGTCCAGTTCAACGACCAGATGCCGGATCCCGGTGTGCCTGTTGCTCCGAGTCCACTCCACCGGCTTGACCACCCGGGCCGACGAGAACCGTACGAGTAGCTCCTCGAACAACACCCGAAGCTCCAACCGCGCGAGGTTGGCGCCGAGGCAATAGTGGATACCCTGCCCGAAACCCAAGTGCGGATTCGGTTTTCGCGCGACTTCGAACACATCTGGCGCCTCGAACACCTCTGGGTCGCGGTTGGCCGAGCCCTCCCAGATCTGCACCTTCTGCCCTGCCTCGATGGCGCATCCGCCCAACTCGACATCGCGGGCTGCAGTGCGGCGCTTGGACGGCGACGGCGAGGTCCAGCGCACCATCTCCTCGACGGCAGTCGGCAGCAGCGACGAGTCGGCCCGCAACAACGCGAGCTGCTCGGGATGCTCGGCAAGCACGAGCAGACCGCCCGCGACCGCATTGCGCGTCGTTTCCGCGCCCGCGCTGAACAGCAGGCTGAAGAACAGGTACAGCTCGAGATCGGATAGTCCATCCGAGTCCAGCGTCGCGTTCGCGACGACGGAGAGCATGTCGTCGGTCGGCTCGGCGCGCTTGGCCGCGATCAGCTCCTGGCCGTAGGTGTACATCCGCGTACCGGCCTCTTCTGGCGTCATCTGCCCGATGGATGCCTTGCGCGAGCCACCGAAGTCGAACTGCGGTTCGATCGCCTCGAACAGCCAATGCCGTTCGGATTCAGGAACTCCCAGCAGAATGCAGATCATCTGCATCGGCAGCTCGGCGGCGATGTCGACCAGAAAGTCGATCGGATCCCCCGGCACGACGGCGTCCAGCAGCCGCCTTGTGCGGGCACGCAGATCGTCCTCGACGCGGCGGATCATCCGCGGCGTCAACCCGGAGCTGACCAGTCGCCGGATCTGCGAATGCCGCGGGTCGTCCATCATGTTGAGCACCTGGCCTGCGACGGCCAAGTCCTGCAGCAGCGTGCCGCCGTACGCTCGCGATCCGCCTGTCACCGACGAGTAGGTCTCCGGGTCGCGAAGCACCGCAAGGGTTTCGGCGTATGTGGCGACCGACCAGAAGCCCTCACCGTCTGGAGTGTTGTCGGTTGGCTCGTGCCAGTACACCGGCGCCTCGCGGCGATGCACCTCGAACAGGTCGTGCGGAAAGCCGTTGGCGAAGTTGTCCAGATCGGTGAAGTCGATCCGGGCAAGCGCGCCTGCCAGTGTCACAGGATGGCACCCGAGGTGTACTTCGCCGCCTCGGGATAGCGGCTGACCAGTTCGTCGACCGCGGCGACGACGGCGTCGATCTGACTGCCCGCCGCGCCGGTGAACGCCTGCTTGTCAGCCAGTGCCGCATCCAGCGCGGGACGGTCCAGGGGCAACCGCCGATCTGCGGCCAGCCGGTCCAGCAGGTCGGGCTCAGATCCCTTCTCCCGCATCGCCAGTGCGACGGCGACGGCGTTCTCCTTGATGACTTCGTGTGCCGCCTCGCGCCCCATCCCCGCGCGCACCGCCGCGATCAGGATCCTGGTGGTGGCCAGGAATGGCAGATAGCGGTCCAGTTCACGCTGGATCACCGCCGGGTACGCGCCGAACTCGTCGAGCACCGTCAAGAACGTCTCGATCTGGCCGTCGATGCCGAAGAACGCGTCGGGCAGCGCGACCCGGCGCACCACCGAGCAGAAGACGTCGCCCTCGTTCCATTGCGCCCCAGCGAGTTCAGAGGCCATCGAGGCATAGCCGCGCAGCACCACCTGCAACCCGTTGACACGCTCGCACGACCGCGTGTTCATCTTGTGCGGCATCGCCGACGAACCGACCTGGCCCGGCGCGAAGCCCTCGGTCACCAGTTCGTGGCCTGCCATCAACCGGATCGTGTGCGCCAGCGATGACGGCCCAGCGCCGACCTGCACGAGCGCCGAAACGACTTCGTGGTCGAGCGACCGCGGGTATACCTGCCCCACGCTGGTCAGAATCTCGGTGAAGCCCAGGAATTCGGCGACCCGGCGCTCGAGTTCGGCCAGCCGCGCGGGGTCACCGCCCAACAGATCGAGCATGTCCTGAGCGGTGCCCATCGGACCCTTGATCCCGCGCAGCGGATACCGGTCGATCAGCTCGCGCAACCGGGTCAACGCGATCAGCATCTCCTCGGCGGCCGATGCGAACCGCTTGCCCAACGTGGTCGCCTGCGCGGCGACGTTGTGGCTGCGGCCTGCCATCACCAGGTCGCGGTAGCTCATCGCGCGCTCGGCCAGCCGTGCCACCACCGCCACGCCGTGTGAGAAGACAAGTTCCATCGAGCGGCGGATCTGCAGCTGCTCAACGTTTTCCGTGAGGTCCCGGCTCGTCATGCCCTTGTGCACGTGCTCATGTCCGGCCAGCGCATTGAACTCCTCGATGCGGGCCTTGACGTCGTGGCGCAACACCCGCTCGCGTTCCGCGATCGAGGCCAGGTCGACGTCCTCGATCACCCGCTCGTAGTCCTCCACCACCCCGGCGGGAAGGCCGACACCCAATTCGGCCTGCGCGCGCAACACGGCCAGCCACAGTCGGCGCTCGCCGACGATCTTGGCCTCCGGCGACCAGATCGCCACCATCTCGTCGCTGGCATACCTGCTGGCCAGCACGTTGGGGATCGTCACAACCTCACAGCTTACGGCCCGGATGGTGCAGGGTAGCTGCATGCACTTCGTTGGACTGGACCTGGCATGGGGCGAGAAAAACCAGACCGGCGTCGCGGTGATCGACACCGACGGCCGCCTTCACCATGTCGGTGCCGCGCAGGACGACGCCAGCATCATCGACGCCATCGCCCCGTTCACCGGGGACGACTGTCTGGTCGCCATCGATGCGCCGCTGATTGTGAACAACCCGACCGGCTTCCGGCCATGCGAGACCGCATTGAATCGCGACTTTCACCGACTCGAGGCCGGCGCGCGTCCCTCGTACACCGACAAGCCCGAATTCAAGAACCCACGTGGCGCCAGGTTGGCGGCCGCGCTCGGCCTCGACATGGACCCCGCGTCGACTGCGAACCGGCGGGCGATCGAAGTCTTCCCGCACCCTGCGACCGTCGTCTTGTTCGAACTCGACAAGAGCCTCAAGTACAAGAGGGGCGAGTTCGACGTGCGCCAGCGCGAGTTGCTCAAGTTGATGACGCTGATCGAACGACTCGACGACGCGACACCCCGACTTCGGGCGAATCGCAGTGCGGGGTGGGTTGAATTGCGGAGGCGAGTGGAGGCGGCAACTCGGCCGGTTCATCTCGACCGGGACGAAGATCCCATCGACGCCGTGCTCTGCGCCTACATTGCGCTGTACTGGTACCAGCGGCCGGACGACGTGACCATCTACGGCGACTTCGCGACCGGTTACATCGTCACGCCGAGCCTTCCACCCGATGTGTCGGCCACACCCCGCCGCCGTGTGGTGCCACCACCCACCGACGAGTTACACGAACGCCTGGCGCATCTTGAAGAGCTGCTCGCGCAGGCACAGTTGGAAGCGAAGACCATCCGCGAACGGCTGTACCGGTTGTGAGCTAATCGGGCGCGTCGGCCAGATGCGTCGGGTCGGTGATGCCCGCGTCGTCCACTCCGAGTCGACGGTTGATCGCCATCGTGACGAAGAACAGCACGATTCCGGTGACCACGAGAATGCCCGCCAGTATGTACTGCTGCACCGGCCGGCCGGACAAGGGCGTCACGAGGTACAGCGAGGTGAGACATCCGATCACCGGCAGGATCGTTGGGGTCTTGAAGTGCCCGCCTGCTTCGCGCACGTCGCGGCGCAACACCAGAACCGCGACGTTGACGACGGCGAACACCGCAAGCAGCAATAGCGATGTCGTTCCGCCGAGCAGGCTGATCGCTTTGTCGTTGGCGAACGCCGTGACGTAAATGATCAGGCCGAACGCGATGGACGTGGTGAACAGGATGGCCACCCACGGGCTGCGGGTACGCGGATGCACCCGTCCGAGCACCGGCGGCAGCACGTGCTGGCGAGCCATGCCGTAGATCAGCCTGCTGGCCATCAGCATGTTGATCAGCGCCGTGTTGGACACCGCGAACATCGTGATGAAGGGAAGGATCTTGTCGATCGGCAGTCCCGGCGCGCCCGCCTTGACGACCTCGACGAGCGGGGTGTCGCTGGCCTCGAGCTCACCGACCGGCACCAGCGCCACGGCAACGATCGACACCAGGATGTAGACGATCCCCGCGATGGACAGGCCCGTCAGCAGCATCTTGGGGAAGATCCTGACCGGGTCCTTGGTCTCCTCGGCCATGTTGACCGAGTCCTCGAACCCCACCATCGCGAAGAACGCCAATGAGGTCGCCGCCGTGACGGCCATGAAGGCGTTCTTGTCCTCGGCGGTGTCGAACGCCACCACGCGGGAGAAATCGACATCGGCCCCGCCGGTGAACGCCCACAACCCCACCAGAATCACCACAAGCAGACCGGTGATCTCGATGATCGTGAGGAACACGTTGAGCTTGACGCTTTCGCCCACCCCGCGCAGATTGACCAGAGCAAGTGCGGTCATGAAGAACAGCGCCAGCACGACGACACCGGCTGTCCCCAAACTGAAGTCGAATCCTTTGAAAAAGTTCGCCGCGAACGTTCGGGCCGCCGTCGACGCCGAGGTGATTCCGGAGCACATCACCACGAACGCGATGAGGAACGTCACGAACTGAATGCCAAATGCCTTGTGCGCGTAGAGCGCAGCGCCTGCGGCCTGCGGATATTTGGTGACCAGCTCGAGGTAGCTGAACGCGGTGACGGTGGCGATCAGGAAGGCAACCAGGAACGGAACCCACGCGGCCCCACCGACTTCGGCGGCGACATCGCCGGTCAGCGCATACACGCCGGTGCCGAGGATGTCTCCGACGACGAACAACAACAGCAACCCGGGGCCCATCACCCGCTTCAGTTCAGGCTGTTGATCGACGGTGTCCGTCATGGGGCCTCCCTGTCAGTCGGCTGTGAATACCCCATCATCGACCAGCATCAAACGCGCTGCACCCGCAATCGGAAAGAGGAGCCGAACCGTGACGCCGACTCAGCCAGGTGCTGCGGTCAGCAACGGCGCAGAGATCGGGGCGGTGATAGGCGCCAGCACGTCGATGACGTCGATCAACGTCGCACGCGCGGCGCTGCGCGGGCCGTCGCCGTCGTCGACCAGAGCCGCCACCACCGCGCCGTCGACGGCACAGACCAGACCGGGGACGTGTTCGGCTCGTACCGACCGGCCGGACCGCTCGACGACCTGGATGACCGCGTCGGTTCGCTGCTGCAGAATTCGCCGTTGCACCTCGCGCAGTGCAGGCTGGCGCGCGCACGCGATGTAGCGCTCATACCGTGAAATCAGCTGCTCGCTGACCTGTGTTTCGGGCTCGTCACCGACGAGCAGATCCACCAACACGTCGACCGTGGACTCGGCGCCACGCCGCCGCCGCGACAGGTCGGCCACCCGCTCGCGCATCTGCTGTGCCTCCAGCGCGCCGATGTGCTCGACGGCCTTGACGATCAAATCGTCGAGGGAGGAAAAGTAGTACGTCGTCGCCGCAAGCGGCAGCCCCGCGCGGCGCGCAACGGCACGATGACGCACGGCGTCGAACCCGCCTTCGCACAACAACTCGGCAGCCGCACTAACCAACGCGTACTGCCTACGTACGCCCTTGGGAGTCACCGCTGCCGTCACGCCTAGCATGCTGCCAGCAGCCCGACGTCGAGATGGCTCTTTCCGCTAAAGCTAAGCCTTTACTCAGGAAGTCGGCATGCCAAGCGATTTGGATGCATTGCCGAAACACCGCCCGACGGTCAGCCAGCGGCCAATGGCATGATGTCCCGCATGCCACAGCTGAGCCGACGAGCGATGATGCGTCTCGGTGTCAGTGCGGCCGCAGGCGCCGTCGGCGCCGTCGCACTGGGCACGATGCGCGAAGCGGGTCCGACCGCGGGTCCGCCGGTGTCGATGACGAGCGCCGGCGCCCCACTCGCACCGCTGGCCCCACCCGCGCCGCTCGAGCCCGCACCGACCGCGGCGCCGACATTCGTCACCGGCTCGTTCGTGTCCGCCGCCCGCGGCGGCGTCGACACCAATTGGGCGATCGCGCGACCGCCCGGCCAGACCGGCACGCTGAGGCCCGTCATCGCCCTGCACGGCAAGGGCGCCGACGCTGCCCAGGTGATGGCGGGCGGCGTCGAGCAGGGCCTGGCGCAGGCGGTCGAAGCGGGCCTGCCGCCTTTCGCGGTGGTCGCCGTCGACGGCGGCGGAAGCTATTGGCACAAGCGCGCGTCGGGTGAGGACTCCGGTGCGATGGTTCTCGACGAACTGATCCCGATGCTCGGCTCGCAGGGCCTTGACACCTCGCGGGTCGCCTTCCTCGGCTGGTCGATGGGTGGCTACGGCGCTCTGCTGCTGGGTGGGCGGCTCGGCCCGGCGCGCACCGCCGCGATCTGTGCGGTCAGCCCCGCGTTGTGGACGTCGTCGGGTGCGACGGCTCCCGGCGCGTTCGACGGAGCAGACGACTACGCGGCCAACAGCGTGTGGGGTCTGCCTGCTCTCGGTTCGATACCGATCCGGATCGACTGCGGCAACAGCGATCCCTTCTACTCGGCCACCCAGCAGTTCATCGCGCAACTGCCGAACCCGCCGGCGGGCGGCTTCTCACCCGGCGGGCACGACGGCGGCTTCTGGAGCTCGCAGCTGCCCGCTGAACTCGAGTGGATCGCTCCGCTCTTGACGGCGTAGCCTGCCTAGACCTCGATCTGTCCCTCGGCCGCAGCCAACCCGATGTCGCTGCGAAAATGGCTGCCCGGCAACCGAATCGACTTGATCACGGTATACGCGTTATCTCGGGCGGACGCCAGGTCCGACCCCGTCCCGACCACCGAAAGCACTCGTCCTCCCGAGGATACGATCGCGCCGTCATCGCGTCGCGTCGTGCCTGCGTGGAGCACCCCGTCGGCTTCCGCGCCGACGATGACGTCACCCACGCGGGGCCGCCCCGGATAGTTCTCGGCGGCAAGCACGACCGTCACCGCCGCGCCGTCGCGCCAGCGCAGCGCGGGCTGTTCTGCAAGCCGACCGGTCGCCGCGGCGTGCAGCAACTGGCCGAGTGGCGATTCGATGAGGGCCAGCACCGACTGCGTCTCCGGATCGCCGAAGCGGCAATTGAATTCGACCACCGCAGGCCCTTGTGACGTGATCGCCAGCCCGGCGTACAGCAGCCCCGCGAACGAGCTGTCACGACGAACAAGTTCTGCGGCAACGGGTTTCACGATGTCGTCGACGATCTGGCTCATCACCTCGTCGGGCAGCCACGGCACCGGCGCGTAAGCGCCCATGCCGCCGGTGTTGGGCCCGGTGTCGCCGTCGCCGACCCTCTTGAAGTCCTGCGCAGGAAGCAGCGGCACCACCGTCTCGCCGTCGACCACGCAGAACAGCGACACCTCCGGCCCGTCGAGAAACGACTCGAGCAGCACCGGGTGCCCCGCATCGAGCAGGCTTGCCGCGTGCGCCCTCGCGGCGTCACGGTCGGGCGTCACCACCACGCCCTTACCCGCGGCCAGCCCGTCGTCCTTGACCACCCACGCCGCTTCGCCGCCGCCGGGCCCGAACCGGTCCAGCGCCGCGTCGAGGTGTGCGGGGTTGTCGACGATCTCGCTTTTGGCGGTGCGGACGCCGGCCGCCGCCATCACATCTTTGGCGAAGGACTTGGATCCTTCGATGCGGGCGGCCTCTTTCGTCGGCCCGAAGCAGGCGATGCCTGCGGCGCGCACCGTGTCGGCAACCCCGAGCACCAGCGGCACTTCGGGGCCGACCACCACCAGGTCCGCGCCGATCTTCTCGGCCAAGGCCGCGACGGCGTCGCCTGCGGTGATGTCGACCTCGTACTGGTCCGCGATCGCCCCCGTGCCTGCGTTGCCGGGCGCGATCGCCAGGCTCTTCACCTCGGGGTCGTTGCGCAGCGCCAGCAGCAGCGCATGTTCACGGGCTCCGGATCCGATCACGAGAACGCGCACGGTTGCCAACCCTAATGACCGCTGCCCGGCGGCGCGGAAGGTCCATTTAGTTAGGCCATACACTTGACAGTCCAGTGTATGGTCAACTGTATGGCGACGACGCAGACCTGTCCTTTCGGCTCCGGGTTCGACTTCACCAATCCCGACATCCTCGAACAGGGCGTACCGGTCGCCCAGTTCGCCGAACTGCGCAAGACAGCGCCCGTGTGGTGGAACGAGCAGCCGGAGTCGATCTTCAACGACGGTGGCTATTGGGTGATCAGCCGCCACGAGGACATCAAGGCCATCTCCCGCGACGGCGACCTGTGGTCGACCAATCGCAAGGGCGTCGTGATGCGGATGCCCGACGGCACCACACCCGATCAGTTGGAACTGACCAAGGCGCTGCTGATCAATCACGATGCGCCTGCCCACACCCGGTTGCGAAAGCTGGTGTCACGGTTGTTCACGCCGAGGGCGGTGGCGTCGCTTGAGGAGAAGCTCGCGGTTGCTGCGCGCGAGATCGTCGCCGCGGCGAAGCAGAAGGAGAGCGGCGACTTCGTCGACGACATCGCGATGAAACTGCCACTGCTGGCGATCGCCGACCTGCTCGGCGTGCCAGAGGCCGATCGCGAGAAACTGTTCCACTGGACGAACTCGATCATGAACACCGAGGACCCCGACTTCGCGACCGACTATGTGGCGGCGAACGCCGAGCTGATGGGATACGCCTACGGCATGGCCGAAGAGCGCAGACGCTGCCCGGCCGACGACATCGTCACCCGCCTGATCGAGGCGGACATCGACGGAGAGGCTCTGGACGACGTCGAGTTCGCATTCTTCGTGATCCTGCTCGCGGTCGCGGGGAACGAGACCACCCGCAACGCGATGACGCACGGCATGAATGCGTTCTTCGAGAACCCGGAGCAGTGGGAACTGTTCAAGCGCGAGAGACCCGACACCGCGGCCGACGAGATCGTGCGCTGGGCGACGCCGGTGCACTGCTTCCAGCGCACCGCGCTGGCCGACACCGAACTGGGCGGCGTGACCATTCGCGAAGGGCAGCGGGCGGGACTGTTCTACAGCTCCGCGAACTACGACGAAGCCGTCTTCGACCGGCCTTTCGAATTCAACATCCTGCGCGACCCCAATCCACACCTGGGCTTCGGCGGGAACGGAGCGCACTTCTGCATCGGCGCCAACCTGGCCCGCATGGAGATCAAGCTCATCTTCAACGAGATCGCCGACCAGATCCCGAACATTTCGAAACTGTCCGAGCCGCAACGGCTTCGATCGGGATGGCTCAACGGCGTCAAACGGCTGGCTGTGTCCTACCAGGGATAGCCGCCAAGTAACATTTTCCACCGTGCGTACCCACGGCTGGTCTGGTTCGGCACCCGCCAGCGACGACGAAGCCATCGCGCGGATCTCGGCGCCGCTGGAAAGGCGATCGACGAGCGCGGCGCGGATCTGTCCATCGCCGACGTCGCCCGCACGCTGGGTGTGACCCGCCAGACGGTGTACCGGTACTTCCCCAGCACCGAATCCCTGCTCGTCGCGGGGGCGCTACACGCGGCTGACGATTTCCTCGAACGGCTGGCCTCCCACCTGCAGGGCATCACGGATCCGGTGGAAGCAGTCTCCGAGGCGATCGCCACCGCACTCGAGTGGCTGCCGAAGGACAAGCACATCGGTCTGCTGATCGCTCCCGGCAGCGCCACCGCACACACCGAATCGGTGACGTCGGACGTCGCATTGCAATTCGCCACGTCCATGCTGCGGCGCTTCGACGTCGACTGGGCCGGCCTCGGGTATACCGACGAAGATCTCGACGAGTTGGCCGAGCACCTGCTGCGGATCATCCAGTCGTTCGTCATCGACCCGGGGCGTCCGCCACGACGCGGGGAGGAACTGCGAGGCTATATGCGGCGGTGGGTGGGCGCCGCTATACAACCGTCAACGGAAGCGACTTCCGTGGCGCGAACACGAACGACGACCCGCCGCTGACCCGCACCACCGATACCTCCACCATTTCCTCTGCGGCCGTGTCGGTCTCGATGATTCGCGCGGTCCAGTCCGTCTCACTTCCCGTCACCTCAACATCGAGGTGAGGGTCAACGGCGGCGACGGCCGCCTGCAGGGGTCGCACCGATGACGGGCCGGCAAGCGTCACCCATGCGCCGTCCTCATGCGCAGGCGACCGGTGCACGTGCACTGTGTCCGGACCGAACTCAGCCGACACATAGGCAACCGGATTGAACATCGGATGCACTTCGAGTGTGCGGATCGCGCCCTCGATGCCACCCGGCAGACCGAGCGCGCGATGGATGCGTTCGGCTGCGATACCTGCGATCCCGGTCAGCTGATTGGTGCAGATCTTGGTGAAAAGCTCAGTGTCGGTGCCCGCCCGCTTGCCCACCGCGATGACGAACGACAGGTTCAGCAGGTGCATCTGCACACAGATCTCGTCGGCGATGCGCACGAGGGCTGAGTGCGAGAACTTCGAGAAGTCGACGTCGGACACCAGCTCTCCCGAGTAGTCCGACAGCCCTTCGTCGTCGACGTCGATACGGTCGAGTTCGGTTCTGGCGGCACGAGTTCGACGTATGACGTCGATCACGGGGTGGTCCTCGATCTCGGGGTAAGACTCGTCGATGATCACCGTCCATGCGCAGTGTGGGTGCCGATCGGCCGGCGCGCGGGGCGGACGGTGGATGGGGCGGATCTGTGTCCTGCGGTTGGTCGCCGCAGCGGTGGCATCGAACGTCGGGTCCTCGATGTCGTGGCACATGCCGAGCACGTAGTCCTCGCCCATCGGCTCGACATCCAGCAGAGCACCGCAATGGTCGAGATGGAATTCGCCGTGCCACCGGTCGTGCACCGTGAAGCGAAAGTCCATGAACTGCGGCGGCGCACCGACGTCGAGCTGCATGCCCTTGAAGATCGTGATGACGTCGTCGCCCTCGAAGTTCAGCGCCTTCTGCATGCGCTTGGTGTAGACGGGGCTTGCGCCCATCCACTCCTCGATCGCGATCTCAAGCATGCCGGGATG
Organism: uncultured Actinomycetota bacterium; assembly: GCA_963734385.1. Classification (GTDB taxonomy): domain Bacteria; phylum Actinomycetota; class Actinomycetes; order Mycobacteriales; family Mycobacteriaceae; genus Mycobacterium. Next base: position 77,101 of record CAVTHR010000024.1, read on the forward strand.
GCCGAAAGGTTTGATACACCAGCCCATTCCGGATCGGTCGATAAGCTGGCCGATCAGCAGTAGTTCTGGCACCAGAACGGCAAGCTGCTCACGGGACAGGTCCTTGTACCTACTTGTCATGAATGTTCCTGCCGACGTGCATCTGGACCGCGGCGTTGACGTTGTCCTTGCTGTCTCTGGCACCGCCCTTCTCCTGCGCCTTCTTGCGTTTGGCGACAACGCGTTTGACGGCGCCGTCGACCTTCGAACCCAGCGGGAAGCCGACGTAATGGGTGAGGAAGATCGCGACCTCGCGCAGTTCCTCCCGGGTCATCTCCTCGTTGTGAAGGATCGCGGTGGCCTGAACCTCCAGCAGCTCCTCCATTCCCTGAGCGGCCAGCACGCCGAGCAGCATCATCCGCCGATCGCGCATCGACAGCCCCGGACGGCTCCAGATGGTGCCGAAGAGGTGGTCGACGGTGAGCGCGAAGTATTCGCCCGGCATGTCCGGCATCTCCCAGCCGTAGACCTCGTTCATCTTCTCGAGGCCCTTCTTGCGCAACTCGTCCATCGTCACTCCTTCGTGTTCGATGCGCGTGTGTGGCACGCCAAGGTCCTGCGGCGAGGTTGTGCAGCGCCACCTCGGCCAGCGGCAGGTCGACGCCGGTCGTCTCGCCGAGTGACAGAGCCAGCCCGAGGTCCTTCTCCGCCAGCCCGCGAGTGTGGACGAACATGTCGTGCAGGAAATGATCGGGCGCAAGGGGTTTCATATCGTCGCGGAACATGATCGCGCCAGGGCCACCGCTGAGCGAGTCGCTGTGCCGCACCACCTTGCCCAGATCCTGCAGGTTGATTCCGCTAGCCTCGGCCAGCTGTTGCGCCTCGCACGCGGCGGCAAACCCGATGTATGTCAACATGTTGCGCGCCAGCTTCATCCGGGTTCCTGCGCCAGGCTCACCGGCATGCACGATCAGCGTCGCCCATTTCTCGAACACCGGCTTGACCTTCTGCGAAGGCCTCGTCATCGGCGCCGACCATGACCGCGAGCTCGCCCTTCTTCGCGGCTCCCGCGCCGCCACTGACCGGGGCATCGACGATGTGGATGCCCTCCGGCTCGAGTTGGCGGGACAAATCGGCGGCGGTGGTGTCGCCGATCGTGGAATGGATCGCGATCACGGTGCCCGGCTTGGCGAAACGGGCCAACCCCTGCTCGCCGGCAACGACATCACGCACCTGTTCATCGTTGAGCACGGTAACGCTGATGACGTCGGCTGTCGCCACGTCGGCGACACTGTCGGCAAGAATGGCCCCCTTTTCGGCCAGCGGTGTCATCGCCTCGAGTCTGACGTCGTAAACCACGAGACCGCCGGGCCAGTCGACCAATCGCTTGGCCATCGGCTTGCCCTGATTGCCCAGGCCGATGTAGCCGAGCTTGATGTCGTTGTCACTCATGAAGACTCCTCAGGACCGGATGATCTGTCCGCCGTCGACATTGAAGATCTGTCCAGTGATCCACTTCGCCTGGTCCGAAAGCAGGAACAGGCACATGCCGACCAGGTCTTCTGGTTCGCCCATGCGCGACAACGGAATCCGCTTCACGATGTCGTCGACTATCTCCTTGGGCGTCGTCGATCGGTTGGCCTCGGTGTCGATGGGCCCCGGCGCGATCGCGTTGACCCGGATGTTCTGACCGCCGAGTTCGGTGGCCAGCTGCTGGGTAAGGCCGTTGATGCCGACCTTGGCCAGTCCGTAGAAGTTCGAGTAAAGCCACGCCGCGGTGGACGACTGGTTGACGATCGCGCCGCCGCCGCGCTTGGCCATCTTGCGGTAGACGGCGCGAGTGCACACCAGCGCGCCGTCGAGGTTCACGCTCATGAACTTCTTGTAGTAGTCCCAGTCGACGGTGATCAGGAAGTCGAGCTTCATGCCGCCGAAGATCGCCGCGTTGTTGACCAGGTAGTCGATGCCGCCGAACTCGCTCAGGGTTTGGGCGGCCATCTCCTTGGCCGACTCCGGATCGGACACGTCGACCGGAAGCGCGAGCGCAGTGCCGCCCTCGCCCTTGATGCCGTCGGCGACCTTCTGGGCGCCCTCGGTGTTGATGTCGGCGACGACGACGGCCGCGCCCTCGCGGGCGAGCGCCTCTGCGTACGCCTGGCCGATCCCGCCGCCGGAGCCCGTGACGATGGCGACCTTGTCATCGAACTGACCCATGTTGTCGATCTCCTTAATTCGCCGCTGTGGCAATGGCTTTGGTTTCGAGATATTCCTCGAAGCCCGCGAGTCCCATCTCCCGGCCGATGCCCGACTGCTTGTAGCCGCCGAACGGCATGTCGGCCGAATACCAGACGCCGCCGTTGACGTTGACGGTGCCGACCCGCATGCGGGCAGCAACACCGGCCGCACGCTCGGGATCGCCGCCGAACACCGTGCCCGACAGGCCGTACGGCGAATCGTTGGCGATCCGCACGGCGTCGTCGTCCCCGTCGTGGGCGATGACGGTCAGCACGGGACCGAAGATCTCCTCGCGCGCGACCTTCGCGTTGTTGTCGAGTCCGGCGATGACCGTCGGCTCGATGAAGAATCCGATGTCGCGGTCCGCGGGACGGCCACCGCCGCAAGCGAACTTGCCACCCTCGTCGACGGCGGAATCAAGATAGGCCTGCACGCGATCGCGCTGCCGGGCCGAGATCACCGGCCCGCAGATGGTGCCCGCGTCCGTGGGATCACCGGGTTTGAGTGAACCCATGGTTGCGGCCGCCGCCTCCACCGCCTCGTCGTAGCGGGCGCGTGGCACCACCAGCCTGGTGGTGATGGCGCATCCCTGCCCGGCGTGCATCGACGCGGTGAAGGCCGACATCGAGCAGGCGCCCGCGAGATCCGCATCGTCGAGCACCAGGAACGCCGACTTGCCGCCGAGCTCGAGAAAAACCCTCTTGAGCGTCGCCGCGCCGTCCGACATCACCGCGCGCCCCGTCGCCGTCGACCCGGTGAACGAAACCATGTCCACCCGTGGGTCTTTCGACAGCAGCGCACCGACGCCGTGGTCACTGGAGGTGATGATGTTGACCACGCCCCGGGGCATGTCGGTGTGCTCGGTGATGAACTCTCCGAGTATCGCCGCGCACCAAGGAGTATCCGGTGCAGGCTTGAGAACAACGGTGTTGCCCGCGGCAAGCGCAGGGCCGATCTTGGCGAGGTTGATCTGATGCGGGAAGTTCCACGGGGTGATGGCCCCGACGACCCCGACCGCCTCGCGCGCGATCGACCGGTGAGTCTTGATGCCCATCGGAGAGGCGATGCCTGCATCCGTGACCCATTGGTAGGACTCGGCGGTGTCAGCGCAGAAGCTGAGGTCTTCGACGGGACCCTCGAGCTGCGCGGCGGCGGTCAGCATCCGCGGTGCGCCCACCTCGGCGATGGTCAGGTCGCGAAGTTCGTCGACATGGTCGCGCATCGCTGCCTGCAACTGCCGAATGCAGCGCACCCGCAGCTCGGTGTTGGTGGACCAGTCTGTGTCGTCGAATGCGCGGCGGGCGGCCTCGATCGCAGCGCCCATGTCGGCGGCGCTCGCGTCGGCGGCGACACCCAGCACCTCCTCGGTGGCCGGGTTGACCGTCGGGAACGTGCCCGCGCTGCCCGCGACGAGCTTCCCGTCGATGAGCAATTGGCTCTGGCGATCGGCCAGCATCCCCATACCGACTCCCGTTCTAATTGCTGGACAACTGTCCGACTATGTTCACTCGAACGATAGTCGCAGACGGCTGTGAGACGCAAGGTTGGGGTCGCTCGACCGGGTACTCCTAGCCGCAGAAATCAGTCGATATACAGCGTATTTATGATCCGCACTTGATTGCCGTGGACTCCGTCCGATAACTTGGACATGTGTCCAGCGATGCCGTGGTCACTGTCACGGACCAAGCCGGTGAAACGCCGCGCAACCGTCGGCAGGAAGAGACGTTCCGCAAGGTCCTCACCGCAGGGGTGGAGATGCTGCGGGAGTCGTCATATGCGGACCTGACGGTGCGTGCCGTCGCCGCCCGCGCAAAGGTCGCGCCTGCGACCGCCTACACCTACTTCTCCTCGAAGAACCATCTGATCGCCGAGGTTTACCTGGATCTGATGCGCCAGGTGCCCTACTTCACCGACGTGAACGACGGCACGGCAATGCGGGTGGAGCAGGCGTTGCGCGCCATGACGCTGATGATCGCCGACGAGCCCGAGGTCGCGGCCGCCTGCACGACAGCACTCCTCAGTGGCAACGACCCGGCCGTGAATACCGTCCGTGACCGAATCGGCGTCGAGATCCACCGCCGCATCCGGTCGGCGATGGGCCCAGATGCCGACCCTCGCACGGTGTCGGCGCTCGAGATGACGTATTTCGGCGCACTGGTACACGCGGGCAGCGGTTACGTCAGCTACCGCGAGATCGCCGACCGTCTTACCTACGTCGTCGGCCTGATCCTCGGAGAGGATCCGACCAGACCAAGCCTCGGAGACGGACAGGATCCTCGGTGACCATTCCGACCAGCGACGTGATCCTCGACCCGTACGACTACGACTTTCACGAGGATCCGTACCCGTACTACAAGCGACTCAGGGACGAAGCTCCGCTGTACCACAACGAGGAGATCGGCTTCTGGGCGCTATCGCGGCACAGCGATGTGCTGCAAGGCTTTCGAAACAGCACGACGTTGTCCAACCGCGACGGCGTCTCTCTGGATCCGATCTCGCGCGGACCGCACGCCAGCAAGACGATGTCGTTTCTCGCGATGGACGACCCGGCCCACTTGCGCCTCCGCACCCTGGTGTCAAAGGGCTTCACCCCGCGACGCATTCGCGAGTTGGAGCCACGCGTAACCGAACTCGCCGTCCAGCATCTCGACACGATGCTGGAGAAGGCGCACGACGGAACCGTTGATTACGTCGCGGAATTCGCGGGCAAGCTTCCGATGGATGTCATCTCCGAGCTGATGGGTGTGCCCGTCGAGGATCGCGACCGAATCCGGGCCATGGCCGACGGGGTGATGCATCGCGATGACGGCGTCAACGACGTCCCCCGCTCCGCCATCGAGGCATCCATCAACCTGATGGTCTACTACCAGGAAATGATCGCCGAACGCCGCAAGAAGCCGTCCGACGACCTGACGACCGCGCTGCTCGAGGCCGAGATCGACGGCGACCGGCTGACCGACGAAGAAGTGCTGGGCTTCTTGTTCCTGATGGTGATCGCAGGCAACGAGACCACCACCAAACTGCTTGCGAATGCTGCGTTCTGGGGACACAGAAACCCCGACCAGCTGACCCCGATCTATGCCGACCTGGACCGGATCCCGCTGTGGGTCGAGGAGACGCTGCGCTACGACACGTCCAGTCAGCTCTTGGCGCGCGTGGTCTCCGGAGAGCTGAACCTGCACGACACCACCGTGCCCGAGGGTGACATCCTGTTGCTGCTGCCCGGGCTCGGCACACCGCGACGAGCGGGTGTTCGAGAATCCCGACGACTACGTGATCGGCCGCGAAATCGGCTCGAAACTGATGAGTTTCGGCAGCGGCGCCCACTTCTGCCTCGGTGCCCATCTGGCCCGCATGGAGGCCCGCGTAGCACTCACCGAACTGTTCAAGCGAATCCGCGGCTACGAGGTCGACGAGGCCAACGCCGTCCGCGTCCACTCCAGTAGCGTCCGCGGATTCGCTCACCTGCCCATGGCCGTGGAGGTCGTGTAATGCCTCGCTTTGAACCGCTGCCCGAACGCCGGCCCGCGATCGTCGCGGGCGCTTCATCCGGTATCGGAGAGGCGACTGCGATCGAATTGGCCTCCCGCGGGTTTCCCGTCGCGCTTGGCGCCCGGCGCGTCGAAGTACTCGAGGACATTGTCGGCAAGATCAACGCCGGCGGCGGCGAGGCGGTCGGGTTCCGTCTCGACGTCACCGACCCCAACTCGGTGAAATCCTTCGTCTCGCAATCCGTCGACGCAATCGGCGATATCGAGATACTCGTGGCAGGCGCCGGGGACACCTACTTCGGCAAGCTTGCCGATATCACCACCGACGAGTTCGACTCACAGCTGCAGGTCCACTTGGTCGGCGCCAACAGGCTGGCCGGCGCCGTGCTGCCCGGCATGATCGAGCGGCAACGCGGCGACCTCATCTTCGTCGGCTCCGACGTGGCGCTGCGCCAGCGCCCCCACATGGGCGCCTACGGCGCCGCGAAGGCGGCCCTCGTCGCCATGGTGACCAACCTCCAGATGGAACTGGAAGGCACCGGTGTCCGGGCGTCGATCGTGCATCCTGGCCCGACGAAGACCAACATGGGCTGGAGCCTGCCTGCCGACCTGATCGGGCCCGCGCTCGAGGACTGGGCCAAGTGGGGACAGGCCCGCCACGACTACTTCTTGCGCGCATCGGATCTCGCGCGGGCGATCGCGTTCGTCGCCGAGACGCCGCGAGGCGGCTACATCGCGAACATGGAACTTCAGCCGGAAGCGCCGCTGGCGAGCGCACCGAAGGAGCGCCAGCAACTCAAGCTCGGGGAAGAGGGGATGCCGTCATGACCACCGCGATCGTTCCACGCGTCTCGGGTGGTGAAGAGGAGCACGGCCACCTCGAGGAGTTCCGCACCGACCCAATCGGTTTGATGAAGCGCATCCGCGAGGAGTGCGGCGACGTCGGCTGGTTCCAGCTCGTCGACAAGCACGTCATCTTCCTGTCCGGCGCGAACGCCAACGAGTTCTTCTTCCGTTCCGCCGACGAGGATCTCGACCAGGCCGAGGCCTACCCGTTCATGACGCCGATCTTCGGCAAGGGCGTGGTGTTCGACGCAAGTCCCGAGCGACGCAAGGAGATGCTGCACAACTCGGCGCTGCGCGGCGAGCAGATGAAGGGCCATGCGGCCACCATCGAAGGCGAAGTCAAGAAGATGATCGCCGACTGGGGCGACGAAGGCGAGATCGAGCTGCTCGACTTCTTCGCGGAGTTGACCATCTACACCTCGACGGCATGTTTGATCGGGCTCAAGTTCCGCGAGCAACTCGACCACAGGTTCGCCGAGTATTACCACGAACTCGAACGCGGCACGGACCCGCTGTGCTACGTCGACCCGTACCTACCGATCGAGAGCTTCCGGCGCCGCGACGAAGCGCGCGTGAAACTAGTTGCGCTGGTTCAGGAGATCATGGACCAGCGACTGGCGAATCCGCCTGAGAACAAGGCGGATCGAGACATGCTCGATGTACTCGTGTCGATCAAGGACGAGGACGGCAAGCCCCGGTTCAGCGCCGACGAAGTCACGGGGATGTTCATCTCGCTGATGTTCGCAGGCCACCACACCAGCTCGGGAACATCGGCCTGGACGCTGATCGAGCTGATTCGGCACCAGGAGATCTACGCCGACGTGCTGGCCGAGCTCGAGGAGCTCTACGCCGACGGCCAGGAGGTCAGCTTCCACGCGCTGCGCCAGATTCCCAAGCTGGACAACGTCGTCAAAGAGACGCTGCGTCTGCACCCTCCGCTGATCATCCTGATGCGGGTGGCCAAGGGCGAGTTCGAAGTCGAAGGGTTCCCGGTCCATGACGGCGACTTCGTCGCCGCGTCCCCGGCGATCTCCAATCGGCTTCCCGAGGATTTCCCCGACCCAGACGCATTCAACCCGGATCGCTACAACAAGCCCGAACAGGCCGACGTGACCAATCGGTGGACCTGGATCCCGTTCGGCGCAGGCCGACACCGCTGTGTCGGAGCCGCATTCGCCACCATGCAGATCAAAGCGATCTTCTCGGTTCTGTTGCGCGAGTACGAGTTCGAGATGGCACAACCCGCCGACTCATACCGCAACGACCACTCCAAGATGGTCGTCCAACTCGAACGCCCAGCACGAGCCCGCTACCGGCGCCGTTCCTCGTAGGGACCCGCATGAGCTATCGCGTCGAAGTCGATCTGGACCTGTGCCAGGGCCATGCCATGTGCGAGCTCGAGGCCCCCGACTACTTCAAGGTCCCCAAACGCGGCAAGGTCGAGATCCTCAATGCCGAACCGGCGGAGGAGGACCGGGCCGAAGTCGAACAAGCCGTGTGGGCGTGTCCCACCCAAGCACTGTCCATCAAAGAAGAGGAAGAGTGAGTCATGGCATTCGCACGCAAGGATCTCGATGACTGGGTCGAGCGGTGGCTGAAGGCCAACCAAGATGCCGAACGTGCGGGTGACTGGACGCCGTTGGCCGACTTCTACACCGACGACGCCACCTACGGCTGGAACATCGGGCCGAAGGAAGACGTGATGTGCGTCGGCCGCGACGAGATCCGCGACGTCGCTCTGGGCCTGGAGATGCAGGGCCTGGAGAACTGGGTCTACGAGTACCAGAAGGTGCTCGTCGACGAGAAACTCGGTGAGATCGTTGGCTTTTGGAAGCAGATCGTCAACAAGTCCGATGGCACCCGCGGTGAGATCTACGGCATCGGCGGGAGTTGGTTCCGGCTCACCGCCGTCGAGACGAAGCCTGAAGATCGAATGGCAGCGGGACTTCTTCGACTTCGGTCACGTGTCTTACATGTTCGGCAAGCTGATCGAGTCGGGTGATCTCAGCCCAGGCATGCAGAAGCGGATCGAGCGCTCCCTGGCGGGTGACAAACTGCCGGGCTACTACCCACTGGGCGAGGCGCCGGTGCCGATCTGGTGAGAAATTCACCCGGCCAAGCGGTTGCTTGGGGGGCCTGTGACGAGGACAACTAGAGGCTCTAGTCTGTCCACTGGTGTCGCTTAGTGAAAGCAGGTGGAGATGAAGACCAAAGGTGCTCTCATCTGGGAGTTGAACCAGCCGTGGTCGGTCGAGGAGATCGAGATCGGCGACCCCGTCAAGGATGAGGTCAAGATCCAGATGGAAGCGTCGGGGATGTGCCATTCCGACCACCACCTGGTCACCGGCGGCATTCCGATGGGCGGATTCCCGGTGCTCGGCGGACACGAAGGCGCGGGCATCGTGACCGAGGTCGGGCCCGGGGTCGAAGGTGTCGAACCGGGCGACCATGTCGTCCTGTCCTTCATCCCGTCCTGCGGCACGTGCCCCTCGTGTCAGGCGGGTATGCGCAATCTCTGCGATCTGGGGATGTACCTCCTCGGCGGGACGGCCGTGGCGGACGGCACCAACCGCATCCACGCCAAGGGGCAGCCGGTCTTCCCGATGACGCTGCTCGGCACCTTCAGCCCCTACATGGTGGTGCACAAGAGTTCGGTCGTGAAGATCGATCCGTCCATCCCGTTCGAGGTGGCCTGCCTGGTGGGTTGTGGTGTCACCACGGGCTACGGTTCGGCGGTACGCAGCGGCGACATCCGGCCCGGCGACGACGTCGCTGTGGTGGGCGTCGGCGGGGTGGGCATGTCGGCGCTGCAGGGCGCGGTCATCGCGGGTGCCCGCAACATATTCGTGATCGAGCCGGTCGAGTGGAAGCGCGATGCCGCGCTGAAGTTCGGTGCCACGCACGCATATCCGGACATCGAGTCGGCGTTCGCAGGCATCGCCGAGGCCACCATGGGTTTGATGGCCAAGAAGGTCATCGTCACCGTCGGCGAGCTCGAGGGCAAGGACGTCGACACGTACCTGAACCTGACTTCCAAGGGCGGCACCTGCGTGGTCACGGCGATCGGCAGCATGCTCGAAACCGAGGTGTCGCTGAACCTCGCGATGCTGACCCTGATGCAGAAAAACCTGCAGGGCACCATCTTCGGCGGCGGCAATCCGCATTTCGACATTCCCCAGCTGCTGACGATGTACAAGGCGGGCAAGCTCAACCTCGACGACATGATCACCAGGCAGTACAAGCTGGAACAGGTCAACGAGGGCTACCAGGACATGCTCGAGGGCCGCAACATCCGCGGCGTCATCCGGTACACCGACGACGATCGGTAGATCGAAACACCATGTCCCAGGAAACAATTGAGCAGTCACCCGCCCTTGCCGCCTCGCAGGCTTCCTGGCGCTGCGTCCAAGCCAAGGACAAGGCGGGCTGGCTCGCGCTGATGACCGACGACGTGGTCATCGAGGACCCCATCGGCCCGTCCTACACCAACCCCGACGGCACCGGCGTACGCGGCAAGGGGGGCGTCTCCGAGTGGTGGGAGAAGAGCGTCGGCCTCGCCACCATCAAAATCACCTGCGAAGAGACGTTCCCATCCAGCTCGCCCGACGAGATCGCCCATATCCTGCAGCTGCGATTCACCTTCGACAACGGCTCGGCGAGCGCTGTCCGCGGCGTGTTCACCTACAAGGTCAACGACGACGGCCTGCTCACCAACCTGCGGGGCTACTGGAACATGGACATGATGAAGCCCGTCAAGGATGGCGAGGACGGTTAGCGGCTCGCTATCCGGACGCGGCGCTGTCGTCGTCGGCGGGTCCCGGGGCATCGGGCTGGCCGTAGCCGAACTGCTCGCCGCCGAAGGCGCGGGCGTCGTGATAAACGGCCGCGATGCTGACGCGGCAGCCGAAGCGGCCGACGGCATCGAAGGCGCGGTCGCACATCCAGGTTCGCCGGCTGACCCGGAGATCGCCGACGCGCTGATCGACAGGTGCATAAGCGAATTCGGCCGCATCGACGTCCTGGTGAACTGTGCGGGCACCGCAGGGCTGGCCAGCGAGTCGATCCTCAACGTCACCAGCGCGCAATTCCACGACCTGATCGACGCCCATCTCGTCACGACGTTCGAGACATGTCGGGCCGCCGCGCCGAAGATGGTGGACGCAGGGCGGCGGATCGATCATCAACACCAGCTCGTTCGCGTTCCGCGGCGACTACGGCGGGACCGGCTATCCGGCGGGCAAGGGCGGAGTCAACGGACTCACACTGGCCATCGCCGCCGAGCTCAAGGAACACGGAGTGCGGGCGAATGTGGTCTGCCCCGGCGCAAAGACACGGCTGTCGTCCGGCGAGGAGTACGAGGCCCACATCGTCGGGGTTGAACCGCAGGGGGCTGCTGGACGATGTAAGCACGCAAACCGCACTCGACGCGCCCCCGCCCGAATACGCGGCGCCGATGTACGCCTACCTCGCCGGCGACCTGGCGAGGGACATCACCGGCCGGATCTTCATCGCCGCAGGCGGATTCGTCGGCGAATTCGCCCGCCCGAAACCGGGAATCATCGGCTATCGCGACCACCAGGATGCGCCACCATGGTCGGTCGACGACATCCACGCGATGATGACGAAGTAACTAGCGCGCCGGGTTGGTGTATGTACGGCGCGGTGCAACCAGCACGGCCGCCCTCCGTTCCTCCGCCATCACCCGGTCGTAGGTGTCCCAGTCGTCGTGTGTCCCGCCTGCGGACTGAAAGACATGCGCGCAACAACGCTTTCAGCGCGACCGCGTCGACGTCGGGATGGGGATCGTCGGGGCCGATGATCTCGGCGTTTCCCTCGACGGTCGCCCATTCCCAGCCGGCGCGCGCGACGATGGCGGTCCGCGGATCGGCACGCAGATTGGACCAGCTTCTTCGACCCACCGATGGCGACGAGCCCGACGACCTGTTCGCCGGTCACTGGATGGGGCAGGACTCCGGCGTTGACGACAGAGCCCTGCGGGCTGCCGTCGGCACGCAACGTCGTCAATACGACCAGCCCGTGGTCTTTCGGCACCAGGTCGGCGAACGCGGAAATGTCGGTCATGAGGTCAGGCTAGTTCGCGGTGGGCACTGGCAACCAGCGGTTCGCGGCCCAGCCTGCGCCGCAGCTCCCTGACGGGCAACGCGCCGGTGGCCAGCGCTCGGGCCACACGCCAGCAGCCCTTCAGGTCGCTGATCGCGGTAGCGATGATGTCGACGCGCGAGTCGGGGTCGTCGATCCAATCGACTGGAACCTCATGGATCCGCAGGCCGACCCGTTCGGCGATCACCAGCAGCTCGGTGTCGAAGAACCAGCCGGTGTCGGCGACCAACGGAAGCAGCTCCCGCGCGACGTCGGCGCGCACGGCCTTGAATCCGCATTGAGCGTCGGAGAACCGCGCCCCGAAGAACACTCGCAACAGCAAGTTATAACTGCGCGAGACGAATTCGCGTTTGGCGCTGCGGACCACGCGTGACGACGCGGCCAACCGCGACCCGATCGCGAGATCGGAATGGCCCGAGATCAGCGGCGCCACCAGGGGCATCAATGCCGACAGACCGGTAGACAGGTCGACGTCCATGTAGACGACGACGTCGGCAGGCGACGACATCCACGCCGTGTGAAGCGCACCGCCGCGGCCCTTGGTGTCGAGGTGGATGACCGCGACGTCGGGCAGTTCCTCGGCCAACCGGCGCGCCACCGTGAATGTGTCATCCGTACTTGCGTTGTCTACCACCGTGATCCGTGCCGGATAGGGCACGTCGGTGCCGAGATAGCGGTGGAGTCGGCGGATGCTGCCGGGCAGATCGCGTTCCTCGTCGTAGGCCGGAATCACGATGTCGAGCACGTAGTCGCGAGTTGTGCGGGGACGCGGTGCAACTCCCGGCAGGCCGGGACTCACCAGGTCCGTCATGGCGTCAACCGTCTCCGAGCAAGCTGCCACCCCACTGCCACGGCACTGGGAGCTTGCTGGAATGCTCGCGGGTATGCCTACCGTCTTCACCCAGATCATCAACGGAGACCTGCCTGGCCGGTTCGTCTACGAAGACGACGAGATCGTGGCGTTCCTGACGATTCAGCCCATGACGCAGGGGCACACACTCGTGGTCCCGCGCGCGGAGATCGACCAGTGGCAGGACGTCGGCTCCTCAGCCTTCGGCAGAGTGATGGAGGTGTCGCAGCTGATCGGCAAGGCGGTATGCAAGGCGTTCGGCGCCGAACGCGCGGGCTTGATCATCGCCGGGCTAGAGGTTCCGCACCTGCACGTGCACGTCTTCCCCGCCTACAACCTCACCGATTTCGGGTTCGCGAACGTCGACCGCGATCCGTCGCCGCAGTCGCTCGACGAGGCGCAGGCCAAGATCAAGGCAGCGCTGGCCGACTTGGCGTGAATCAGCCGACGTGGGCGGCGACGTCGGCGATCCGCGGCAAGTTGACGGTGAACCGGCAACCCATGCCGGGCGCAGTGGTGACAGTGACCGTTCCGCCGTGTGCGTAGACCAGCGAATCGACGATTGACAGCCCCAGTCCGGTGCCGCCACTGGCCCGGTCGCGGGATGAGTCGGTGCGGTAGAACCGCTCGAAGATGCGATGCGCGTCGTCGGCGCTCATGCCCGGTCCCTCGTCGGCGACCTCGAGGACGGCGTTGTCGTTGTCGGTACCGACTCGCACGGTGATGCGCGCGGTCTCGGGTGTGTGCTGCAGCGCGTTGGCGACCAGGTTCCCCAGCACCTGGCGCATGCGGGCCTCGTCGCCGAGCACCTCCGGTGTGCCGGGGCCGTCGAAGACCTCCAGAGTGATCTTGCGTTTCGGGGCGATCGACTGGGCATCGTGTACGGAATCGCTGGCCAGCGCCAGCAGGTCCAGGCGGTGCCGGTCCAGCGGCCGCTGCGCGTCCAGGCGGGCCAGCAGCAGCAGATCCTCCACCAGCAGCCCCATCCGGCGCGACTCGCTCTCGATGCGCGACATCAGCATCTCGATGTCTCGGGCTGCGCCCTGGCGGTACAGCTCGGCGAATCCGCGGATGGTGGTCAGCGGCGTGCGCAGCTCGTGGCTGGCGTCGGTGATGAAGCGGCGCATCCGCTCCTCCGACTTGCGGGCCTGTTCGGCCGACGACTCCGAGGATGCGACGGCCCGCTGAATCTGCGCCAACATACCGTTGAGCGCCAACGACAACCGGCCCACTTCGGTGCGCGGATCACGTTGCGGGATACGACGATCCAGCTGGCCGTCGGCGATGTCGGCGGCGGTCCGCTCAACTTCGGTCAGGGGCCGCAGACTGCGCTGCACCACTGCGAAACCAACGATGCCGAGCACCAACAGCACTGCCGCGCCGATGCCGACCTGCGACCAGATCAGTGCGCGCACGGTGGACTGCACGTCGGAAAGGTCGATGGCCACGGTCGTCATCTCGTCGTTCGGCCCGTGCACCGACATCGCGCGCCACTGCACGTGCGAGTTGTCGATGGAGCCGACGGTGACCGGTTCGGGCCCGACGTCGTTATCGGCGGGCAGCGCGGGTTCAGCGGCGCGGTCGTTCACGGCCATCCAGATGCGGCCGTCGGCGTCGACACCGCGCACGTAGAAGTCCGACGGCGGACGCGCAGGGTTGGGGCCTTCCATAGGAGGCGTCGGCATCCGGCGCGGAGCCTGCGCCCAGCTGCGGGAGGCGTCCAGCAGGGTGTCGTCGACGCGGTTGACCAGGCTGTGGCGCAGGATCGAGGTGACGGCGACGCCGGATGCCAGCAAGCCGCATGCCACCAGCAGCAGGGTCGCGGCCACCAGCCCGACCTTTAGCGGCACACCTCGTCCGCGCAGTCCGGCCATTCCCCTATTGTTCGCCAAAACCTAGCGAGGTTCACGCAGGACGTACCCGACGCCCCGCAAAGTGTGCAGTAAACGCTTCTCGCCGGTGTCGATCTTGCGGCGTAGGTAGGACACGTAGGACTCGACGACATTGACGTCGCCGCCGAAGTCGTAGCGCCAGACGTGGTCGAGGATCTTCGGCTTGGACAGCACCGTGCCGGCGTTGATGATGAAGTAGCGCAGCAGCGTGAACTCCGTCGGCGACAGCGAGACCGGCTCGCCGGCCTTCCACACTTCGTGGGTGTCCTCGTCGAGTTCGATGTCGGCGAAGGTCAGCCGCGCGTTCTTGGGCTCTTCGGTGCCCTTGCCGGAGCGCCGGAGCACCACCCGCAGCCGCGCGACCACCTCTTCCAGGCTGAACGGCTTGGTGACGTAGTCATCGCCGCCGAGCGTGAGCCCTGCGATTTTGTCCTGCAGTGTGTCGCGGGCGGTCAGGAACAGCGCGGGCGCATCGATGCCGTCGGCGCGCAGCCGGCGCAGCACCCCGAAGCCGTCCATCCCGGGCATCATCACGTCGAGGATCACCGCGTCAGGACGCACTTCGCGCGCCTTGTCGAGCGCCGCGGGGCCGTTGGATGCGGTGTGCACCTCGAAACCCTGGAACTTGAGGCTTACCGAGAGGAGCTCGACGATGTTGGTCTCATCGTCGACTACGAGAACTCTCGCCTCTGGGACGCTTTCTGGGAGTGCAGCCATGGCCATCGCCTAAATGTCTCCCAATTTCCTGGCAATGAAGCTGCAGGGCAGCTGTCAACTTCCTGTGAGTCTCATTGTCCTCCCTGCGGCGGCCTGCGGGTAGTCGGTAGCTGCACCCATACACTGAGGCCATGAACCTCGGCAAGAACCTGGTCGATCTCGCCACCGCCCCGGTCCGTGTCGGGCTTGCTGCCGCCGAAGCCGGCCTCGACGTCGCCAATGGCGCGCTGGGGATGGCGCAGCGGACGCTGGGTCAGGCGAATTCGGGGGCGCGGTCCGGAACGGGTTCGGTGGCCCACATGCTCGGCATCGACGAGGCGGTCGAGCGGGCGAATCGCCTGGCCAGGCTCATGGACGAGGATCAGCCGCTGGGTCGGGCGCTGACGCCGGGCGGCCCGATCGACCGCTTGCTGCAGCCGGGCGGGGTGGTGGACAAGCTGACCATGCCGGGCGGGGTGTTGGATCGGCTCACGCAGGACGACGGCGGCCTGATGCGCGCGATCGAGCCGGGCGGGCTGGTCGATCAGCTGCTCGATGAGGACGGGCTCGTGGAACGGTTGCTGGCCGAGGATGGCCTAGCCG
This sequence comes from uncultured Actinomycetota bacterium, assembly GCA_963734385.1. Lineage (GTDB taxonomy): Bacteria > Actinomycetota > Actinomycetes > Mycobacteriales > Mycobacteriaceae > Mycobacterium. The sequence continues at coordinate 92,814 of CAVTHR010000024.1, forward strand.
ATCGGCTACTCGCCGAGGGCGGACTGATCGACAAGCTGACTGCCAGGCATGGGCCGCTCGAGCAGCTGGCGGATGTGGCCGACACCCTCAACCGGCTGGCGCCAGGGCTCGAGGCGCTGGAGCCGACGATCGAGGCATTGCGCGAAGCGGTCATCGTGCTGAGCCAGGTGGTCAACCCGCTGAGCAGTATCGCCGACCGCATCCCGTTTCCGGGCCGCAGGCCGCGCGGCAGCCGCTCGCCGACGCGGCCCGTGACGTCGCAGCGCATCATCGACGCCGACGAGTGACCCGATAATCCTCGCAGGGCTCAAATACTCGCCGGGATAAGCGATCAGCACGATTCGAAGTGGGCGTCGGTTCGCAGGTACCGCCAACCGTATCTGCGAATTACCGCTAGCTGGAATGACTTTGGAAGTTGCCAGTAAATAGATTCACGGTGCTGGTGGGTCCTTGAGATCAGCTTGGGGCAATGATCCGGAGGTGAAGTGTGCGCGTTTGCGTGGCACAAAAAGCGTTGGTACTCGGCGTCGTAGGAGTAGTCGCACTCGCCGCTGCGGGATGTGAACAGCAGCAACCCGAGGCCCAGGTAAACAATTTGAAAATCGTGTCGCAGGGTCAGATCGATCAGAACGGTGCACAGGTGCCCACCTCCTCGGCTGCCGCACCTGCCGACCCCGCCGGGACCGGACAGGCCACTTGTCCGCCGGTGTCGATCGCCGTTGCCACGTCGCTCAGCGGGCCCGAGGCCGCGCTGGGCGCCAACGTACGAAACGGCGTTCAGCTGGCGGTCGACAGGCACAACGCTGGCAATCCGGGCTGCCAGGTACAACTGAAGCCGTTCGACACGGAAAACGACCCGCAGAAGGCCACCCAGGTTGCGCCACAGATCGTCGACGACGCGTCCATCCTCGGGATCGTCGGTCCGACCTTCTCGGGCGAGACGAAGGCCACCGGCGCCATCTTCAACCAGGCGGGAGTGGCAGCGGCTACGCCAGGGGCGACGAACGTCACGCTCAGCCAGAACGGCTGGAGGACCTTCTTTCGTGGTCTGGCCAATGACGGCGTGCAGGGGCCCTCGCTGGCCGGATATGTCAAGAACACGCTCGGCGACAAGAAGGTGTGCGTAGTGGATGACAGCTCCGACTTCGGGGTGGGCTTCGCGGAATCGGTGCACGAAACGCTCGGTGCCGCTGAAGATTCCACATGCCGCATCTCCGTCAAGAAAGGCGATAAGGACTTCTCAGCTGCGGTGACCCAGATCCAGGGCGCTGAGCCGGACGCAGTCGTCTACGCCGGCTATTACACCGAAGCCGCGTTGCTTACCCAGCAGCTCAGGGACGCCGGGGTAACCGCTACCTTTGTCTCCGAAGACGGGAGTAAAGATCCCGAGTATGTGAAACAGGCCGGAGCGGCGTCCAAGGATGCATTGCTGTCGTGCCCGTGCGGACCCGCCAGCGGGCCATTCGCCGACGAGTACACCAAGAAGTTCGGCCAGGAGCCCGGTACATACAGCACTGAGGCTTACGACCTGGGCACCATCTTCGTCAAAGGGATCGACTCCGGTAATACCACCCGCCAGGCGCTGCTGGAATATGTCCGCAACTACAAGGGGCAGGGAGTCGGACGCAACTACCAGTGGAGCCCAACCGGTGAATTGATCTCATCATTGATCTGGATGTACAAGGTCCAGTAAGTTCCGAACCGGTTGCTCGTGGCTTCACCTCGCGGCGGGATGCTTGACGCTGACGTAAGCCGCTCCGAGAACGGGTATGCGGTTGGCCATGACGGTCATCGGCTTCCATTGTTCGCACGAGCAGATCAGTCCGGCTCAGCTTCTCAAAGACGTCCAGCAAGCTGAGGAGGCCGGCTTCACGGCGGGCATGTCCTCGGATCACTTCAGCCCGTGGAGCGAACGCCAGGGCGAATCCGGCTTCGCCTGGTCCTTCCTCGGCGCCGCGTTGGCCACGACGAACATTCCGTTCGGCGTGGTCAATGCGCCGGGGCAGCGCTACCACCCGGCGATCGTCGCCCAGGCCATCGCGACGCTTGCGCAGATGTTTCCGGGCCGGTTCTGGGCGGCGCTCGGATCGGGCGAGGCGTCCAACGAGCGGGTGACCGGAGAAGCATGGCCGCGCAAGGAGATTCGCGACCAGCGACTCGTCGAATGCGTTGACGTCATCCGGCGCCTGTTGTCCGGTGAGGAGGTCAGCCACGAGGGCCTCGTGCACGTCAACCGCGCCCGGTTGTGGACGCTGCCCGAAACCGTCCCCGACCTCGTCGGTCCGGCCGTTACCCCGCAGACAGCGGCCCGCCACGCCGCGTGGGCGGACGGACTCGTCACTGTCAACCAGTCCAAGGACACGCTGCAGAAGGTCCTGGACTCGTATCGAGAGGCCGGGGGGCGCGGACCGGCCCGCCTGCAGATCCACCTCAGCTGGGCGCACACCGACGACGAAGCCCTGGCGATCGCTCACGACCAGTGGCGCAGCAACATTTTCGCGCCGCCGGCGTGCTGGGACGTCGAGACCGTCGAGACGTTCGACGTCATCAGCGAGGACGTCGCGCCCGAACAGGTCAGGAAATCGGTGAACGTCTCGAGCGACCTCGGCCGGCACACCGCGTGGCTGCAGGAGTACGTCGATCAGGGGTGGGACGAGTTGTATCTGCATTTCGTGGGTCAAAAACAGGCGGGCTTCATCGAAGCATTCGGTGAACACGTGCTGCCCCAGCTGTCTGCGTCCAGCCCGCCGCTGAAAGCGACGATCGGATGAGGCCGGCCGACACCGGCGACCTCTGGTGGAAGAACGCGGTCTTCTACTGCGCGGACGTCGAGACCTTCTACGACTGGAACGGCGACGGCACGGGCGACATCCGCGGCATGACGGAGCGCATCGAGTACCTCTACGACCTCGGCGTGACGTGCCTGTGGCTGATGCCCTTCTATCCGACCGCCCGAAAAGACGACGGCTACGACATCACCGACTTTTTCGGCGTCGACCCCGGTCTCGGGACGCTTGGCGACTTCGTCGAACTGGTGCGCACGGCTCGGGCGAGTGGCATCCGCGTCATCATCGACTTCGTCATGAACCACACGTCGGACCGTCATCCGTGGTTCAAGTCCGCACGCCGCAGCAAGGACGACCCGTATCGGGATTACTACGTGTGGAGCGCGACCAAGCCCAAGTCGAGCGCGAAGGACGTGGTCTTCCCCGACCAGGAAACCAGCCTCTGGGAACGCGACCCCAAAACGAACGAGTGGTATCTACACCACTTCTACAAGCATCAACCCGATCTCAACATCGAGAATCCCAAAGTGCAGGAGGAGATCTCACGCACACTGGGGTTCTGGCTCGAGCTCGGGGTTTCCGGCTTCAGGGTCGACGCCGTCCCGTTCCTCTTCGCAAAGGACGCCGTTCCGGGAAGCCCAGACATGTTCAACCCCAACCAATATCTCGGCGACGTCAGGAACTTCGTCACCCGCCGAGTCGGGGATGCCGTCCTGCTTGGCGAGGTCAACGTTCCGTACAAGGACCAGCTGGCGTTCTTCGGCGGCCCCGACGGCGACGGGCTCAACATGCAGTTCGACTTCATCGGGATGCAGAACATCTACCTGTCGCTCGCCCGCAGTGATGCCCGCCCCATCGCCAAGGCCCTGAAGCAGCGACCGCACCTCGACGTGACGAGCCAGTGGGCCAACTTCGTGCGCAACCACGACGAACTGACCCTCGACAAACTGAGCGACGAAGAGCGCCAAGAGGTATTCGACGCGTTCGGTCCCGACAAGGACATGCAGCTGTACGGTCGCGGACTGCGCCGGAGACTGCCATCCATGCTCGGCGGTGACGAGCAGCGCATGCGGATGGCCTACTCGCTGGCGTTCTCGCTGCCAGGGACGCCGGTCCTGTTCTACGGGGAAGAGATCGGGATGGCCGAAAACCTCGATATCCCTGGCCGGTTGGCGGTGCGCACGCCGATGCAGTGGACCGGCGACCACAACGGCGGCTTCTCCAAGGCATCGAAGCGGCGGCTCTGCCGTCCTCTCCCCGACGGTCTGTACGGACCGCAGCGGGTCAACGCCGCCGACCAACGTCACGACCATCAATCCTTCTGGTGGTTCATGCGCAACCTCATATACACCTACCGGTCGCAGCCCGAGATCGGGTGGTCGACCGCCGAAGTGCTGAAGCAGGCCAACTCTGCGGTGCTGGCCCACGTCTGCCGGGAGGAGTCCGGTTGGGCCATGGTCGCGCTGCACAATTTCGGTCCGGAGAGCTGCATCGTGCCGATCGAGCTCGAGGACGCGCCGCCAGGATCCAAGCTGGTCGACCTGCTCGACGGCCTCTCCGAGCACGAACTCGACGCCAAGGGCAGGATCGAGATGGACCTCGAACCCTACGGCTACCGCTGGCTTCGCCTGTTGCGCCCGCAGGACGACCCGATCATCTGACCCGATAAACTCAGGCCGCAGGCCTCCTTAGCTCAGTGGTAGAGCAACGCCTTGTAAGCGTAGGTCATCAGTTCAATCCTGACAGGGGGCTCCACTCGCGGCTCAAATCGTCGGCGGCTATTGTCGGTGGCCGATCGTAGCGTCGAATGCATGAGGCATGTCGCGGCTGTGGTTCAGCACTCTCGAAACGCAGCCAGAAAATCTACTGCGGTAACGCATGTCAGGCTTCGGTCCGGCGCAAGTCGAGTACGGAGCGTTGGCTCGAATCGGGCGAGGCGTGGGTTGACGGCCGCCAGGGTCACTACATCCGGGAGTATCTCGCCAATACCCAGTCGGATTGCTGTGCGATCTGTGGCGGAACGGGCATGTGGTTGGACCTGCCCCTCGCGTTGGTGTTGGACCATATCGATGGGGACCCGACGAACAATCGACGGGAAAACCTGCGGCTGATCTGTCCGAACTGTGACTCGCAGCTCCGACGTACAAAAGCCGGAACCGCGGCCACGGTCGCCACTACCGCCGACAGCGATACGCCAACGGTCAATCGTACTGACAAGGGCTCCTGGGAGCACTGATCACACCGAAGGCGATGACCGCGGTCAGAAGCTGCGACTATCACCGAGTTCGCAATGCAACTGCCCACCTCCCGGCGCCGATTGGATTTACAAGCTGGGCGCGAGGCGATCATCTGAGGCGTCGGTCTTGGGGGAGGCAATTCCAAGTTGCTTACCAGCCGGATAGGAAACCCTTCCCATTCACGACTGGAATCTGGCTTCCCAGCGATTACGGAACCACTCCTCGATCATGACTATTTACCTCATGAATACGTACTGGGAAGAACCGCAACCCAACTGGCGGGTCGATGACTCGGCAGGAGCGTTGTTACGCATGCAAGGAATTGGGCGATGACACACTGTCGGCAGTGCAACCGATTCCGTTTAGTGCGCGTATCTGGTTCTGGCCCATGGCTTTTGGACTGTGGTCACATATACCTGCCTCTGCACAGCAGGAACAGCGGTCCGAGCTGGATGGAAAAGGAGTCGCCGAAATGAACCTGGAGCTGATGCAACAGAGCCGGAGGCGCCGGCACCGGAGCGACCGGGGGAGCGCATGGCAGCCCGGGCGCTACCTGGATCCCCACTTCGAGGCAAGCTCGCGCGTTCATGGGCGGTTTCAGCATCGAGCCGCTGGTGAGGCCGACGGCACACGGGTGGAACCCGAAAGCAGTCTGCTGGCGAAAGTATCGCACCACGACACAGGGAAGAAGGGATGACGTCATGATGCCACTCACAGTGGGCGCACAAATCGACGAACTGCGCCATCTTTTACGCGAGTCGGAGCAGCGCCGCCATGCCGCCGAACTCAAGCTCGCCGATCGCGAACGCCAACTCGGCACCGCAAGCCAAACAATTGCTACACAAGATCACCGTATCGGCAGAATGACTGCCGAACTCGCGCGGCTGCGGGGCGCGGCGACAGCGACGGTGCTCAACGCCTACGCGCTCGACTTCCCGGACTTATTCAAGAGCACCAGCGAGCGCTGACGCCGCCGCTGGTTGCGCTCTGGCCAGAGCACCTCCGCGTAACTGCTGACGATCAGCATGTTCGCGGGTTCATCGCACCTGTCATTACGCAGAGCCGTCGGCAGGTTTCGGGGTTGGCCGGCCGGGATATCACGCTGCGCTTCGGCGCGTAGCGCTGTTCATCGTCGCCCGACAGCAATTCGAAATCCCTGAGGGCTGTCGCCGGCGATTCTTGTGCTAGGAACTACCGCCCCCCACTGCCAACGCCAGGACCCATTCGAATCGTTGGCTTCGCGGCTGAGCGAACACCAATGCTTACCAGACGGATAGGAAATCCTTCCCCTTCAGCAGTGGACTCTGGCTTCCCGGCAATTACGGAACCACTCCCCGATCACGACTATGTTTCTCATGACTACGTACTGCGAAGAGACGACGAGCCTTCGCCCTGGCCCGACCCACGAGACGATCCCGGCCGGCGCCATGCCGCTCGCGCAGAGGCCCCGCACGTTCCGTAACCGCATACCGGCGCGCGACGACCTGAACCGGTCCGACCCGCGCCGCCACGTGCACCGGCCAGATCCGCGCCATGACTCTCATGGACCCGACCCGCGTCGACACGACCGGCGCCCCGACCATCGTGGCACCGACGGGATGTGGACCGGCCGCACCAAGGTGCCGCACGAGCCTGCCACGGAGCGGCTAGCGCTGCACGAGCCTGTCACGGAGCGGCTAGTCCACAGTGATCTGGCGGTGCTGGGCACCCGTCAGGTCGCCGAACAGACCGTCGAAGTCGAAGCAGAAGGTCTGGTCGCCCCGCCGGGTGACAACGAGGTCTACTCCTACTTCGGAGCGCAGATGCGATGGGTGCAGGTCCTGTTGCTGGCCGCCTCCGTGCTCGCGGGATGGAGTCTGCTGCATTTCGCACTCGCGTCGGTCGCAGTTTTATGGCCCATGCTGATCGTGCTGGGGCTCAACGTGATTGGCACCATACTTTCGTCGCTGACCAGCTTCAACACCAGGCGGGTGTCAGCGAAGTCACACCGCGCGCTTGTCGAGGGCTGGGCGCCGTCAGGCTCGGCGCCGAGCGTCGATGTCTTTCTTCCCACGTACGGAGAGGACGTGGCGGTTCTGCGCAACACCTACACGCATGTCAAGGCGATGGAGTGGGCGGGCAGGGTCGACGTCCACGTTCTCGACGACGGCGATCGCGACGAGGTCCGGGACCTGGCCGCACAGTTCGGGTTCGACTACGTCGTGCGCCCGAATCGTGGGCACCTGAAGAAAGCCGGCAACCTTCAGTACGCGTTCGCTCGCACGTCCGGAGACCACATCGTGATTCTGGACGCTGACTTCTGCCCGCGGCCCGATTTCCTGCGGCACTTGGTGCCCTACATGGATGACCCGGCCGTCGGCATCGTGCAGAGCCCGCAGTACTTCGACAGCGGCGAGAACCTGAACTGGATTCAGCGCACGGCGGGCTCGACCCAAGAGTTGTTCTACCGCTGGATCCTGCCGTCTCGGGACCGGGTCAACGCTGCGATCTGCGTCGGCACCTGCGCGCTGTACCGACGCAAGGCCCTCGAAGCCACTGGCGGATTCGCGCAGATCGAGCACAGCGAAGACATTCACACCGGGCTGCATTTGATGCAGGCCGGCTTCCAGACCCGCTACGTACCCATCGTCGTCTCACGCGGCTTGTCCCCCGGGGACATGGCGGGCTTCCTCAACCAGCAGTACCGGTGGTGCAACGGGTCGCTGGTCAAGCTGCACAACGCGAAGCTCGACGGCTCCCGGGTGAAAATGACCCTGCGGCAACGGCTCTGCTTCTGGGCGGGCTTGTTCTATTACATCACCACCGCTGTCAACGTCCTCGCGCTCTACCTTCCCGGCATGATCATGGCCGCGTTTTTCCCGACCCAGGTCCAGCCCGCACAGTTTGTGCCCTTCCTCGTCGGACTTTGGGTGTATCTGGTGGTGATACCGGTGGTGTCCAAGAGCCGCTGGCGGTTTGAGGTCCTGCGCCTGCAGATGGCCTACAGCTACGCCCACCTCATCGCGATCGTGCACAAACTGCGGGGCCGATCAGCGGGATGGGTTCCCACCGGCGCGATGAATCGCCCCAATCCCCTGGCCCGCAGCATCAGCCGCTTGGGCGTCGTTGCGATCATGCTGTCCCTCGTGCCGTTCTGGGGCGTGGTCATCTACGACATACACGCCTATGGGGTGCGTCAGTACTGGCTGATGGCGATGTTCGTGGGCCTTTACACCTATCTCGCCCTGCCGTTGCTTGTCGAGTTCCTCAAGATCCTGTGGCCATCCCTCGGCAAGGTCCTCGGGTCCCGGAGGGACGGCGCTGCTGCACCGGTAACCAAAGACGGCCCCGCACCAAAGCGGCGCAATCCACATCGGATCTCCGCCTATGAGGCGGTGTGCTACACACTGGCGCTGGTACTGGCCGCAGCCGTTGCGTCCGGGTGGTTCGACCTGATGATCCCGTGGAGCTCCTGAGTTTAACGATCACGGCGTCCGCCGAACCGAACCCTTTGTGACAGAACAGGTTCGGGTGAAACCCTCCGACATGCCGCGTGCTGGACGTCAACCCATTGCTGTCGAGGAATTGTTACACAACGGTGAAACCACCCCAGAGGTGGTTGGCTTCGTGGCTAGGGCGGACCGGGCCCCCCTTACCGGGCGGATAGAAAACCCTTCCCTTTCAGCAGTGGAATCTGGCTTGCCGGCGATTACGCCCGTACTGCGGAAACGCGACGATTTCCTCATGACTACGTACTGGGAAGAACCGACCGTGAGGTATCGCCCTGGACCGAGCAGCGCGACGGCCCAGACCGAGCGCATGCAGCTGGCGCGGATGCCCCGTACCGCCGCTACCCCGGTACCAGCGCACCACCGCGTAGACCGGCATCCGCCGACCGTCGTCGTCCCGACACAGCCGTCGAAGTCCAAGACCAAGACCAAGCCCAAGACCGGAACCAAGAAATCGGAAAACCGCTTCTTCAACGATGTCGAAGGCCTGCGAGGCATCGCCGTTGCGCTGGTCGTGCTGTTTCACGCCGGTGTACCGCACATGGCTGGCGGCTTTGTGGGCGTCGACGTGTTCTTCGTAATCTCGGGCTTCCTGATCACCGGCCTGCTGCTGCGTGAGTTCGAGCGCAACGGGCGGGTGTCGTTCAGGGGCTTCTACGCTCGTCGCGCACGCCGCATCATTCCCCCGGCAGCGGTGGCCATCGTGGCGACGTCGATCGCCGTTTGGTTCCTAATGCCCTTGCTCTCGGTCTTTCGCCAGGCACTCGACCTGCTAGCCGCGGCGATGAACATCGCCAATTGGCGCTTCATCGCCGCGGGCAAGGACTACCTCGCCGGGGCGTCAGACGACAGCGTTGCCACGCACTTCTGGTCGCTTTCCATCGAGGAACAGTTCTACTTCGTCTGGCCCCTTCTGCTGGTCGCGTTGGCCGTGCTGGCCAAGCGCATGCGGTGGTCCATGCGCATGGTCGTCGGCTGGGGAATCGCCGTGGTCACCGCCGCCTCCTTATTCGGGTCGCTGCTCTTTACGGCCAGCGACCCCACCCTGTCGTATATGGCGACCCACACGCGCGCATGGCAATTCGGCGTCGGCGCACTCGTCGCGGTGGTGGGGCCGCTGCTCACCGGCCTGATGACGAAGTTGGGTGTGCAAATAGCGATGTGGGTGCTCGGTTGGGCTGGACTGTCGGCGGTGCTGGTGACGACGGTGGTCTACGACCACACCACGCCCTATCCGGGTGTGGCCGCGTTGGTACCGACGCTCGGTGCCGCCGCGATCATTGTGGCCGGACAGGTGGCCGCCAGCAGCAGGCCCGCCGTCGGATGGTTTCTCTCGGTGCGCCCGTTGCGGTGGCTGGGCAAGGTCTCCTACGGCTGGTATTTGTGGCACTGGCCCGCTCTGGTGCTGTTCAAGAGCTACACCCACAACAACAGCTGGCCGACGCTGGTGGGCGTGACCATGGGGGCACTGGTGCTGGCGTGGATCTCCACCTCGCTGCTGGAACGCCCGATCATGTCCTCGAAGGAACTGAAGCGCAACCTGCAGGCCTCGCTGTCGGTCGGTTTCACCGGCACCATTGCGGCCGCCGCGGTGACGATGACCCTCGGCGTCCTGGCGGTCAACATGGCCAGCGGGGCGGCTTCGTCCAATCCCTCGGTGAGCTTCGAATCCGTTTTCGGCGCCGACACCGGCGCGAAGTCGGGTCCGGTCACACCCAACCCGTTCAAGGCCTTCGACGACCGGCCCGACCGCGACGAGTGCCTGGTTCCGCTTGGCAACCGCGAACAACCGGACACCTGCGTGGACGGCCCACCAGACGGCGTGCCAGCGGTGCTGTTCGGCGACAGCCACGCACAGCAGTGGCTGCCGGTGGTTCAGTCCATCGCCAAGGAAAATAATTGGCGGCTCAACCAATTCACCAAGGCGGCATGCCCGGCCGCCGCCCTGCAACCCAGGGACGGTCGCACAGACCCGTTCACCAAATCAGACTGCCTCGGCTGGCGCGAGGACAGCGTCAAGGCGATCGTGGCGCTGAAACCCAAGTACATCGTGATCAGCTCGCTGTCCACGTACGTGCCCGACTACCAGGAGTTCAAGACCGCCTGGGATCAAACGCTGAGCCAACTGCGGGCGACCGGCGCGAAGATCATCTACTTGCGGGATACGCCGTATCCGAACAAGAACATGCCCGAATGCATCTCGGGCGCCACCGACGACTGGTCCGCGTGCGACTTCGATCTGAACAACACCCCCCGGACCGAACCCATTGTCACAGACCAAGTTCGGGGCCAGAACGTCGACATCCCGGTGCTCGACCTCAACGCATACCTGTGCGAGAACAACAAGTGCCGCGCGGTGCGCAACGGCACGTTGCTCTACCGCGACGACTCCCACCTGACAGCAACCGCGGTCAAGGCACTGCTGCCGGCTGTCCAAGCGCAGATCCGTGAAAAGGCAATCGACCTGAGCGGCCGCTGACGTCTGCGGGGCGGCCGCTCGGCCGTCCCGTAGGGTGTGTCTCTGCCGGACACATCACGGCCAGGAGGTGTCGTTGCCCAGCAAACAGGCGGCGAGGGTGTCGCGTCGCAGCCTGCTCGCGTCGATCCCCCTGGCGGCATTCACCATGATGGCCGCTGGCGGATGCCAGAGGACCGAACCAAGCCAACCGGGCCAACCTCCTCAGTCACGCCAGTTCGGGCTGGCGGCAACCGGTCTCGACGACGCGACGATCCAGCGGTCACAGGCAGCCGCGCAGCAATTGGGCAGGCGGCTGGATGTGCTGACCGTCTACGAGGCATTCGTCTGGGAGCGTTCGCTGCCCACCACGTTTCTGGATGCCGCCGCGGCCGCCGGCTGCACCCCGGAGTTGACGTGGGAACCCTGGGACCCCCGCGCCGGCAAGCACCAGGAGGCTTACACGGCCGGACAGATCGCAGGGGGGCGATACGACACCTACGTGGGCACCTGGGCCAAGCAGGCGGCCTCCTATGACAAGCCGTTCAGGCTGCGGTTCGCACACGAAATGAACGGGGACTGGTACCCCTGGGCGGTTGGAGCACCGGGCGGCTCGCCGCAGGATTACGTTGCGGCCTACCGCAGAGTCCGCGGCATATTCGACGACGCGGGAGCCAAACGCGTGGAGTGGGTGTGGTGCCCGAATGTCATCGTCAACGGCAACGCCGACGCGATTGCACGGTGCTATCCCGGCGACGACTTCGTCGACATCGTCGGCGCCGACGGCTACAACTTCGGCGATCGGCCAGGCCATCAATGGACCCAGCCGGCTGAACTCTTCGGCAACACATTGGCTCTGCTCGCCCAACTCGCGCAGGGCAAACCGGTATGGATCAACGAGGTCGGCTGCGGTGACCAAGGCGGCGACAAGTCCCGCTGGATCTCCGATTTCATCAGCTGGCTTGCCGGCACCGACGTTCGCGGACTGAGCTGGTTCGAGGTCGACGGCAACCCGGATGCGCCCGACTGGCGGCTCACGACTTCGGCCGCAACCACCGCTGCGGCCAAGGCCGCGCTGGCGTCCTGGTAACGCGGGCTGATCGGAAGTCAGCAGTTGCCGACGGCGGGGACGCCGGCGAAGCGATCGGCGATCCATTGGCCCAACAGCGCGCCCGGATCCAGTTTGTGCCCTTGCCCTTCCATGCGGACCCGCATGATGGTGTCGCCGCGCGCGCAGGCCCGGCCCATGGCGACCTCGGTCCATTCCGGGGGAACGGTCTGGTCGGCTCCGCCATAGACCGCCAGCAGTGGGATTTTTGTCGGCTGTTGTGGCAGCGCGTAGGAGGTGAGCCGCTTCCGCAGCCGGTCGGCCGCCTCCGCCGAGGACGGCTTGGCGTCCGAGCCAGTGAACTTACTCGCCAAGGCCTCCTTGCCCGCCGAAGCCGGCGGCAGGCAGGCAAGCAACGTCTTTTCGTCGTCGCGTAGAACGCCGTGCAGGTAATCGTTCGGATTGATGGACTTGTCGACCGCGGCGAGACCCTCGATCACATTCGGGTACAGATACGTCTGGTCGGCGGTCAATGCCGAGGATTCGGCTCGCTGCACCAGTCCAGACATGTCGAGCGTGGGAACCAGCGCCGCGGCGCCGAGCAGATCGGTGCCCTGCCCGTAGGCCGCAAAATATTCGGCGGCCGCCCAGGCGGTCTCGCCGCCCTGCGACGATCCCAATGCCACCCAGCGCGACGACAGCTGCGGCACCACCGTGCGGGCGGCTCGCACCGCGTCAATGAGGTTGAACGCGGCCGACTTTGGCTCCAGATAAGCATGTGATGTCCCATCCTGGCTTGGCCCGGCGGGCTGGCCCAGACCCGCGTAGTCGGTGTATGCCACCGCGTAGCCGAGCTTTAGCTGTATAGCCACCGAAGTGATGTCGCCGAGCAGGCGGGAATCCGCCGTTGGCCCACAGTCGGGGGTTACCCCAACGGTTCCATGGGCGTAGCCAATGACAGGCCATCCTCCTGGCGGTGGGTCGCCCGGCGGTGTGAATACCGCGCCGGACACCACGGCGGGCGAACCAGTGATGCCGGATATCGATCGGTACACCATCGTGTGTGCCGTTGAGCCGGCGGGCAGCTCGCTTAAATCGAATGAGGTCTGGTCAGATGAGCTCGCCACGGTGCCACGGGCGGCCAAGTCACCGGTGGCGATGGTTGGCATCTCGCGGGAGTAGTTCAGTTCCTCTGGCCCTGTGTTGGAGGGGGCGGCGGGTTGCGACGCACTGCACGCGGCAACCACGGCGCATGCGAGCACGCCGCCCAGTCGCCCTACGAACCTTGAGATCATGTGTGTCCTCTTGATCGTTGATCACGAGGATGGCATAGGCCGCAGCCTTCAGAAGCCTTTCCAGCCGCTTGCGTTCTGCCGACGCCGGGTTGCTGACCAAGCGGATTGGAAACCCTTTGCTTCAGGAGTGGAATCTGGCTTCCCAAGGATTACCCGACCGCCAATTGATCGCGACTATTGATTTCATGACTACGTACTGGGAGGAACCACAATCCATCTGGTACGCATCGAGACGCCGTTTGGACATCCTGGGCCCTGACTGGGCGCTTTTTGGGCACACCTAGACACAAACCGGGGGAATCTCAACGAATTACACGTGCCGCTATTCGCGGCTCAGGCAACATCGGTCATGAGGCTGCGGCCCGTTCGCGGATCTCCACCGCCGTCTCAAGCATCTGCTGCGTGCTGGTGAACCAGTCCTGCAGATTCAGATCCACGATGAGCTCGTCTGCGCCGGCCTCTGCGGCCGTTTGGACATCGTCCATAATCTGGTCGAGAGTGCCGACGAACGCCGATCGGTCAGGTGTTGCCGGACGGTCAGTGAAGGTGACGTTTCCGACGACAACCATCTCCATCCGGCTCGGGTCGCGGCCGTACTCAGAAGCCATTTCCCGGATACGGTCCCAGTTTGCGCGCAGTTCTGCGGCTCCGGCCGGGCCGGGTGTGGTGAGTAGCGGTAGCCAGCCGTCTGCGCGTTTGGCAATGCGCTGCACAGCCTTTGGAGTGGTGCTGCGACCCAGATTGCTGCCACCGCCGCCCAGCATCACGGGGATTTTTGAAACGGGCTTGGGCAGGACCGAGGCGTTGTCGATGACTACGCGAGGACTGCGGAAGGTCACCGGGTCCGGCCCCCACACGGCATCGAAGACGTCGAGCGTCTCGTCGAGGAAGCGGCCGCGATCGGCTCGGGTGGCGCCAGTGGCCCGCAGGTCGTCGCTGGACCAGCCGGTGCCCATACCTGCGATCATGCGGCCGCCGCTGATCTGATCGATCGTGGCCAGCGCCTTCGCCAGTTGGACGGGTATGTGCTGTGCAGCGATCAGGATGGAAGTACCGAGGCGAACCTTTTCGGTCGCCACCGCCGCTGCGGTGAGGAGCTGCCAGGGGGTCGGCGGCCTGCCGCGAGTGTTCCGGCCACGGCTCGTTCGTCCCGGCATATGGCTCGAGGGGCGACTTCGGGAAGATCAGCCGTTCATACGTCCACAAACTGGCGTATCCGGCCGCTTCGGCCGTTTTGGCCGTTTCGACCACGTCGTGTTGTAGGTCCACTCCCAATCTCTGGGGCAGACGAAGTCCGAGCTTCATGTGACGCCTCCGATGTAGCTGTCCCGGTCCATCCATCGAGTGTTGAACATTCACATCGGTGTGAAGGTCAAATGTAAGCTTGAACACATGAGGATCGGAGAGCTCGCGGAGCGTACCGGCGTCTCCCGTCGGCTCCTGCGCTACTACGAGGAGCAGGGGCTGCTCACACCCAGCCGCGCCATCAACGGTTACCGCGAGTACGGAGAGTCACACGTAGATGTTGTGCTGCAGATCGCGGGACTGCTCGATGCCGGACTGCCGACCCGCATCATTGCGCAGCTGCTGCCGTGTCTGGACCAGCCGCAGACCATCTACGTGCCCGACGTGACACCGGAAATGATCGCCACACTGCGACGCGAACAAGCCCGGCTGTCCGAACGCATCGAGTTCCTGACCCGCAACAGAGACGCCGTCGCCGAGTATCTCGACAAGGTTCTCAGCGTCAAGTCGGCGAACAACGCGAGCAGCCCCGCAATGCAACAATCCATCACTTCGTCGCGGTCATAGAGTCGGTGGCGACCACCCGAACGCATGACACCTAGCAACGCCAGCACGAGGTGATTTTCGACACAGGCTCCTCAATTTGGCAAAAAATGTCTGTGACGACAGAATCCCAGTTCACGTCGGCCTATCCCTTCGGTGTAGTGATCTTGAGCAATAAAAATTCATTTCAGGAGTCAGTTCTGCCGCAAACTTGCCGGTTGGGTGTGATACTCCGGTCATCGCCGAATCGGCGACCAGTTGGGCACACGGGTCGGGGCAACGAAGGGGAGGAACATGAAGACGATGTATGGGGGACTTGCGATTGCCGCTGCGGCGAGCGCCGTCATGACCTTCGCGCCGGTAGCGAGCGCCGATCCCGGCGACGTAGGAGTATGCGCCCGCTTGAATGGCGCTCCGTTCTACATTCCGCCCGAGGGCTACATGCCCAAACCTGGCGAGGTCATCACTGGCCCTGTGACAGGAGGCCCGTGCACCGATCAGGCCGAGAACAAAACCGATCAGCCTGACAACAACAACGACAACCAAAAGCCCGATACCCCCGACATTCCCTCCGGGCCGACCGACGCCAAACCGCTTGAAGGGTCCTACACCGCCACCGTGACCGACGGCGGAGGACTCGCAAAGAACGGCAGCACGAAGACCGCGACTTTCACCGCGTGCGGTCCGGGTTGCACCCACATAGACATGATCCCGGGATCAACCGATCTACACCTGCAAGGCAATACGTGGACCGGGACCTATGGCGAAACCGAGAGCTTCGGGCCCTGCACCTTCACAGTGGATGCCACCTCTCTTGAAACCACTGAGCAGTGCTCATCCTTCGGTTTGAACGTTCGTTATGCGCTGACCAAGAACGGCTGACGCGGCGGGACGGAGGAACCGCTGTTCAGCGGCACCTACAGTGTCGCCCCGTACGGCGATCTCGTTCACGCCTCCTCGAGCTGCGGGGGATGCGATGCAACTATCGGCGGCGCAGCCGGTCCTAGAAGCGTTCACTGGAACGGCGCCGGCTGGACTTCGGCGTATGCCGACCAATGCGGCCCCGTCACCGCCACGCTGGTTCCTGCGGTTGTGACCGGCGGCGTAGTCCAAGAAGCATCATTGAATTCGGCCGGTGGCTGTGCCGGAGCGACGACTGCTGTCTGGTCGCGTATCTCGGACTGATGCCAAGGCGTCCAGCCATCTCGGAAGTAACGCTCGCCGAGGTTTACTAGCCTTTGCGAATGGCTCTGAGTTGGTTCAAGAAGCGTCGCTACCCCGGTCTGTACCGCGCCAACGTGGTGAATGATGTTGACCCGCAACAATCTAATCGCGTGCAGGTACTCATTCCGTCGTTGAGCGGCACCACGTCCCCGTGGGCACCCACGCTCCGCGAACTCGGGGGACGCCCAGAGGTGGGCGACGAGGTTTTGGTCGGATTCGAGGCCGGCCAGTTCGACCGCCCCTATGTCGTCGGCGTCCTGGCCACAGAACCCGAACCGGTGGCCAAGCTCGACGCAGGCGGTTGGACGTTCTCTGGAGTGGTGAAGTGCGAAAGCCTGATCGCCAACTCGGTCGTCGCGAACACGTACACCCCTGGCGTAGGGAACATCTGGTAGAAGACAGGTGTGGAAGCCGACTGCTCTAGCCGTATTGCCTCAACCGTCGAGGCGGAATCATTGGCCGTCGAGGAGTTTTCTGCCCGCCTCGTCTCCTGCGACGACAAGATTGACGAACTGCTGCGGCGACAAGAACTGTCGAGCGGTGGAGTATCTGGGGAATTTGGGATCTTCGATGGCGTACCGGCGCAGCTCCGGGCTCATGTCCTGGGTGGCCTGCAGCTTGGCGTAGTGGATGACAACGTCTCTGTCATTGCCGCTTGACAGTTGCGTGCGCTGCAACGTCAAGGTTGTGACGTTGGTCATGGGATGCGTGCCGGACCGGGGTAGAAGATCTTCGAGCTGCGCATCGAGATTAATTTGATTGCAGTGGAATTCGTCCAACTCGAGCGTGATGAGCTCGATCGTTTCACGCAGGGTGGCGAACGTGCCGACAGGATCGCCGCTGGCATCTATGCAGAAGATGGTGTCGCATCGCCTCCTCAGCAGCTCGACCAGACCGAGATTGTCCCAGTGGCCCCCGTCGGTGACGAAGATGTAGCGGTCATGGAGGCTGTAAAGACCCAGAATCTCCTTGAAGAGATAGCCGAACTTAGGGCGGTGAAGGGTCAGATCGCGTTGTCTTGCAGGGGTTCTGCAGCAGCCACATGTTGGGCAACCAGACGCCGAGGTCAGCGTTTATCGCCGCAAGGAGGGCGTTGGTGCTGCCCAGGCTGGAACGTCCCATTGCCGACGAGAACGCGGCGCCAGTCGTCGCCAACCAGGACGTGACGTGGCCAAGGCCGAACTTCTTCCGGAACGGAAGCTTGACGTGCTCCACCACATCCACATACTCGCTGGTCGGCTTAGACCGTCGACCCTGGCGAATCCACCGGGGGGAAACGGTGAATGTTTCTGCGCGCAAGCCGCCTGCGGCGATACCGTTTCGCTGTTGGGCGCAACACAGCACGAGCTCGGGAACCGCCTCGTCGGGATGTTCTGTGCTTCTTGTCTTCTCGGCTAGTTCTGCCCAAGTCCAGCCCGGCTGATCCTTTGATTGTTTCCGGTTGGTTCGTCGCTCTGAGGTGGTGATGAACGGCTGGCCGCCGTAAGGATCAAATGACCTGCGCAGCCGCCGCGAGAAGATGTCGTGGAGCGTTGGCCAGTTCGGACTGAAAACACCCATCAGCACGAGCAACCAGACGACGGGTATGAGAAGCGTCCAGGCGGGCAACACTTCCCGCGCCGAGAAGTACATCACGACCAGCCCCAGAATGATTGCACTCAAAGCTAACACCACGCCGAGCAGCTTCGGCAGCAGACGGCCGAGCCGTGTAGTCACTTCGTGAACGAGTGGTCCGCCGATAAGCTTCCACACGCCACCGCCCACCGTGATCAGGGTCGACGTTCCGATGACAGAGCCAATGGTGGCCCATGTGAACGCATTGTCCTGCAACTTGCCGAAAACCCATGGCACAACAAAGAGATAGAGGCCAAACAGGGCCGACAGCGCGAGCAGTAGCGCTCCGATGCGCCAACCGCCGACAAACCTCTTGAAACCGCCGCCGCAGACAATGAGAACGACCACACCGGCTATTGCGAAGACGACTGTGGGGGCGGACAAGACATGTCCGTCTGGTATGACGTCGTCAGGGCGAGCCGGCGGACACGACAACGAAGGCCCCAGCGCGGCGCCGGAGACCGCGCATCGACTTTCAAACCAGCCAAGTGGCCATGCGACCAAGTAGATCAACGAGCCAATGAAACTCAGGTTGACGAAGGCGCAGAACAGAACCCACCACAACGGCCCCAGAACGCCGCCGCGGCCGTTCATCAAGTATTTCTGGCGTTGATAGCCAGAGGGCACGTCGTGTTGAAGGGCAGTGATGACAGCGTCTGCAGCGTTAACACTGTTGTTCCCCGCCGCCTTGCGCAGCGTCCATGCGGTGGCAGCCCACGCACCACCGGATACGGCCGACAGATACCTCGCCTTGGCGAGCGGAGACGACTTGCCGTCGTCGGCGCGACCTCTCGTTGCGGCGTCTTCGCCGGCTGGCTCCGGTGGAACGTCGAGCTGGCGCAGAACACCCAATGCGAACGCAGTGGCACGGATTCCGCCGCCGCTGACGCAGACTCCGACGACACCCCTTTCCGTCTCACTCGGCGCAGTCGGCACTCCGCCCTCATCGGGCGGACCGAGCTCAGGATCGTCTGCTGGCCCGGCCCGGTCTACGGCGCGTCGTTGATCTGCCTTGCCAGCAGGGTCCTCGGTCGCGACGGTGGTGAGATGTCGTGCCGTTGGACTCGTGACGGAGGGGTGTGCCTCGCGGCGGCGGCGCGGCGGCGGAAACCGTTCGTTCCAGCGCGCCGCCGTCACCGCCAACGCCAGGACGACGCAAAGACCGTGCCAGGACCAACGCCCATTTCGTGTACGCGACCGTAGTCAAGATCCACTTCGCCGGCCAAGGGTGCCCCAACTGGAGCGGATTGCCGCTCTTCAGCAGCCACACCAGCAATGAGTCCTCGAGGACGTCGAGCAGCGCGACTGCGGCAGGCAGGTACAGCACCCACCAGGCTTTGCGCATGAGGTCGGCTTCGAACCGCCACCAGCCCGCAGAAAGCACCAACGTGGCTGCGATGAGTACGCCAGCGATGACACTGAGGTCGTCCCAAAACAGAGTGGTATCTGTAATCGCCCCGAGCGGCGCCGGGCCCTGATAGCAGTTGCGCAATATCCAGTCCAGCCGGCGGGGTGAGCCCGACAGCTGAACGGCGAAGTGGAATTCATCGCATCTTCCCGCGATGCGATCATTCAAACGCAGGCCGAACCCGAGCAGGACAACGCCGATTATGAGAGCCGGCCAGCCCAACAGCTTTCGACGGCCATGCCAAAAGAACGCGTACGCCTTCTCCGCGTGAGTTAGTGCTTCCGTGGGTGATTCGTCGCTGGACATTTAACGACCGATCTCAATAGCGGATGTTAGCTGGAGGTTACTCGCGGGGCTGCGGTTCTCGTTCCGATTTCCGCCCAGAAGAGGTAGTCGGCGATTAGCCACCTAGCACCCGTGCGCGGGGTATTCGTGCGAATCGACCGAATGTCGTGATTGCTCCGATTCCCGTCAGCATCCCTGTGGCTGCCTTGCACTTTTATGTAGGTACGCCCGGATCAGCTTCGCCGAACGGTCAAGTGAATACGACGGGCAGATACCGCCGTATTCGGCTACGAACACTCGCCCGGCGGCGATCCATGATTGACGTTTGCGTAGAAGGGTGAGACATGCGGGCAATGATTCGGTCAGTAGGCGTAGTGCTGCTCGGGATCGCGGCGGCCACCCTCATGGGAATCACTTCAACACTGATGTCGGTCGTCGCGGTCGCCGCGACCACGGCACTCGTCATGGGCGGCACGCAGCATTCGCTCAACGTCGACCCCAGCCGCAAGAGATCCCCGACACCCAACAGTTCGTCAACGACTATGTCGCCGGGGCTGACAGCAAGTACATCCATTGCCCGACGTGTGCACCGTTGTCGGCGCAGTGACGCCGGAAGAGTTCTATCCCACCGTCGGGACGATTTCGTTCAATCAGTCAGTCGAGACTGGACGGCAAAACCTCGACAACTGCCTCAACAGCCTAGCTTGCACATACACGAGGGTCGATCCGCAGGGCGGCACGCAGACCGGACCGCTGCCTGCCACACGTAATACGTGTTCGGGTACTCGCAGAGCGCCACGATCGTCACGTTGCAAAAACGGCAGATGGCCGAACGCACCCTGACCAAAGCCGGTTATGACGTCTTCTTCGACGTGATCGGCAATCCGAATCGCCCCAATGGCGGCCTCGTGTCGCGCTTGCCCGAAGGCATGATGATTCCTTTCCTCGACATCACCTTGAGCGGTCCCACCCCCACCGACACCCCATTCGACACCGACGACACCACCCGCCAGTACGACGGGTTGTCAGACGGCCCGGTGAATCCGCTGAATGGCCTGGCGGACATCAACGCCTTCATGGGCTCTATCTTGTTGCACCCCGACTACTTCGGGCCGACACTCGAAGATCCGATCCTGCAGGACGAGTACGGCGACACGACGTACTACCTCATTCCGACTCCGACCTTGCCGCTGCTGATTCCGGTCGAGCAGATTCCAACTGTCGGTCCCGTTTTGGCAGCCCTTTTCAACGCTCCTACGCGCGTTCTGGTGGAAGCGGGATATGACCGGACGACGAGTCCGGGAGAGCCAACGGGCTGGAACATCTTCTACACGCCGAATCCGGTTGCGTTGACCGCGAACCTCCTCGTCGCTGTTCCAACCGGTTTCGACGACGCGATTTCTCAGGCCGCGGGCGACCCGAACCTGCGGCCGTTCCAAACAGACCGGCCGGGTCCATACGGGGTCGGCGGCCCACCGGTCACGATGAACCCGACAACGAATGACCAGAGCCAGCCGTTGACCACGCTGACCAAAGCTGACACTGATTCAGTCACAACGGATTTGGACAGTACGCAGTGACACAGCCGACATGAGGACAAACGCGGACACCAACAAGTCCGACCCGCCGGCCACCAGGGCGCCAAGGCCGAAGATCCGCAACCCGATCGGCGCCGACCATCCCAAGCTGAGCGACCTTGCCTCGGCAATCAAGCGGGTGTTCACCAAGACCCCACAAGCAGCACACGCCGGAGGACGACGGTTCTCAAGACGCCACCCCAACAGATGACTCCGACAACGCGGCCGCTTGAGGATCTGCTTGTAATACTCGCTATCCAAATTGCGAAGTACGGGTAGTTGTTGGGATCGGTAGCAACCATTCCGGTCGTCTGAACTGGACCGCGCAAGCGACGCCACCGGGGAGGCGCCTGACGAAAGGAACCAAACCATGAACCGAATGGCGCGCTGGGCAGGCACAGTGGTCGTGTCTGGTGGCCTGGGTCTAGCCGGTTTGGGGCTGGCCACGGGAACCGCCCAAGCCGACCCCTTCTGGGGCCCAAGCTATTCAGACGGGAACTGTCCGCCGGGGGTCGGCTCCTGCACCCACTGGTGCCCAGGCGATCCACTGATACCGGGCAGCCAAGTCATCACATGGGACTGGAACATCTGCCACGACTGGTACTGGAACTCGGAGGGCGTAGTCGACATCGCCTCCAACATGATCTACCCGTGGCACGGCGTTCCGCATGAGGCCCCGCCTCCACCGCCGCCGCCTGCGGGTCCCCCTCCCCCGCCTGCCGCTCTACCGGCGGATTGCCCTCCCTTCAACGTGCCCTTCTTCGCCCCGGCGCGGTGCGGCGGCCTCTGAGTAGGCGTTAGCCGCCCGCTGGGCGAGTCACCGTCGCGGAAATTGGTGTCAACACGCATGGCAAACCCCCAGTAGGCTGTGTCTGCGGTCCATGGCATACGCGCCTGGCCTATTCGTGCATACAGAGAGGGAGCAGCTATGCCCGCAAAGAAGTGGAGTGTCCGCGTTGTCGCCACCGCGCTCGCGGCCGGTGCATTGCTGGGGGCGACCGCCGCGCCGGCATCGGCCTGGCCGATTACCTTGACCCAAGAGGACACCAACTATCTCAATCAGGTCCGCGGCGTCTTCCCGGGCGACGATGATCAGCTGCTACTGGTGGGCCGGCAGATATGCCGCGGCCTCATGACCGGCCAGGGATCTCAGGCGGTGATCGACTCGACGGCGGCACAGTACGGTGCGACCCCAGATCAGGCGGCCACGGCATTGCGTGCCGCCCACGGCACCTACTGCACATCGGCGCCGGGCTAAAACCGCTATGCTGCGCCCCTGAGCTGAGGCGAGGGGGGCTGGGTTCATGGTGAAACGCGGCAGCTGGCTGGTACCAGTTCTCGCTGCACTCTTGGTCTCGGTGGCAGCCGTGCAAGGATGCAGTCGTCCAAGCGAGCCACCGACTTCAGCGGGTTCGGGTGACGACTCTTTCCGCCAGCTCGCCGGCGAGATTCTCGAATTCACCTACAAGCGAGATCCGTCGAACGCGACATATCTCGGCATCCACAAGTACGACGACACCATCCGTGATTATTCTGCAGCGGCCGTGAAGAGCGATGTCGACGCGATCAAATCTTTCCAACCTCGACTCAATGCCGTTGACGCAGAGGCACTTTCACTCGAAGCGCAGCTCGACCTGGAGCAGACCAAGCAAGCACTCGACGGAATGCTGCTGCGCGACGAGGTCATTCGGCCCTGGGCGACCGATCCGGACACATACAGCAGCGGTATCACCAACGACGCCTACGTGATCATCTCGCGGACATTCGCGCCGCCCGAGGACCGGCTCAAGTCGCTGATCGCCCGCCTGAAATTGATGCCGAAGGCCCTCGCCGAGGCGCGCGACAACCTCGACAACCCGCCGCGGGTTTATACCGAGATCGCGATCGAGCAGGCCGACGGAAACCGCGGGTTCTTCGAACAGGACGTGCCTTCCGCATTCACCGATGTGAAGGATCCGGCGCTGCTCGCCGAATTCAAGACCGCCAACGACGCGGTGATCGCCGCGCTCAACGACTACAAGGAATGGCTGCAGAGCGACCTGCTGAGCCGGTCCAACGGCTCGTTCGCATTCGGCGAGGACACCTACCGAAAGGTGCTCGCCGCAGACGAGATGATCACCACCCCGCTCCCCGACTTGCTGTCGGTCGCCGAGCAGGATCTGAAGCAAAACCAGCAGGCTTTCACCGAAGCCGCGCGCCTGATCGACCCGACGAAGACACCCATGGAAGTGTTCACGGAGTTGGCGAAGGATCACCCGCCCGCGTCGGAATTGCTGGCCGTCACACAAGGCAATCTCGACAGCCTCGCGCAGTTCGTCCGCGACAAGCAGATCATCGACGTGCCGCCCGCTCCCCCGGCCACGGTGAAGGAGACGCCGCCGTTCATGCGCGCGACGACCTCGGCGGCGATGGACACGCCCGGCCCGTTCGAGACCGTTGCGACCGAGGCGTACTTCTTCATGACGCTGCCCGACCCGTCCTGGCCGAAGGAGGAGCAGGACGACTTCATGTCGCAGTGGTACCGACCCTCGATCAGCAATGTGTCCGTGCACGAGGTGTGGCCAGGCCACTATGTGCAGTTCCTTTACGCCAAGGACTATCCGTCCGATGTCCGCAAGGTCTTCGCCACGGCGAGCAACTTCGAGGGCTGGGCGCATTACTGCGAGCAGATGATGCTCGACGAGGGGCTGCACGCCGACGATCCGCGGTACCGCATGGCGGAGGTCCAGGACGCGTTGCTCCGCGATGTCCGCTTCATCGTCGGCATCAAGATGCACACGCAAGGCATGACGATCGAGCAAGCACAGGACATGTTTGTGAAGGACGCATACCAGCCCGCGCCGGTCGCGGAGTCCGAAGCCAAACGCGGGACGTCAGACGCGACATACGGCTACTACACGATGGGCAAGCTGATGATCCTGAAGCTGCGCGAGGACTACAAGGCGAAGATGGGCGACGCGTATTCGCTCAAGGAATTCCACGACGCGTTCATCAAACTCGGGCCGCTGCCGTTGCCGCTCATCCGCAAGGCGATGCTGGGAGAAATCGGCAACCCCTTCTAGGGACTTGGGTCTACGGGCTGGACTCGATGGTTGAGCGGGGAACCGGCTGCGGGCCCATGTCCTGCTGCTCTTCCTCCAGCCCAATGCACGCACCGCTGGAACGCCCCCCGGTGCACGGCACGCCGTCAATCTCGGGGATATCGGGATTGGCTGCATTCGTGGTGAGTCCACCCGGCGAGTTGGGCACCAGGAACGGCACGCAGGACGTGGTGTAGACGTCCTCCTCTTCACCAGTCGTGCACGCCGCGAGCGGAGTAGAGGTCCCTGCGGTCGGTGTCGACATCACAGCCACCGCCGGAGCGCCGACAATTGCCAGGGCCATAGCACCGGCGAGGACGAGTCGTCGAGACGGGATCGCAAGGTTCACCATGCGTGTGATTCTAGTGACACACCACTTCCCTCGCCGAAGGAGCCGACATGCCCGACGAAGCTGCACCGCAACCACGCAGCACCGCGTGGCAGACCGCCGTCACCGTCCTGCAAGAAGCCACACCACCGGCGATCAACCGCGACGACGTCAAAGTCCGCTTTCTCGTCACTATGCTCTGCGCTCCCGGTCAGCCCATGCTGAAGCTCGTGGAAGACGACGAACTCGTCGCGCGCAAAGACCGACGCGGCCCGCGGTGAACAAGTGACCGAGACCACCCTTGCCAGCCCGTTTTGAGGCATGCGATGGTGGGTACACCGCATGCGCGGTGCGCGATGTAGCCCCGCCTGCGTTTCAAGAAAATCAATAAAGGCGGTGGGGTCGAATTGATCGTCGTCAGTCGTTTGTTCGCTGCTACCGGAATCATGGCGTCCGCGCTCTTGGGTCCGTTCTTCGCTATGCCGGCCGCATCTGCTGCGCCATGCCCCGATGTCGAGCTGGTATTCGCGCGCGGCACCTTCGAGCCGCCCGGTGTCGGCGGGACCGGGGAGGCGTTCGTTGATTCGCTGCGCTCGAAGCTCGGCGACAAATCCATGGACGTGTACCCGGTGGACTACCCGGCGTCCCTCGATTTCCAGACCGCCGCAGACGGCGTCATCGACGCGAGCAACAAGGTTCAGGCCGTGGCCGCGGAGTGCCCGAAGACGAAGATCGTTCTCGGCGGTTTCTCCCAGGGAGCGGCGGTCGCCGGATACCTGACCGCAGACTCGGTGCCCGCCGGCTTCGCGATGCCCGCGGGCCTCACCGGCCCGATGCCTCCCGCGGTCGCCGACCATGTCGCCGCGGTGGCGCTCTTCGGCAAGCCGTCGAGCGGATTCCTGCAGATGATCGCCAACACCGCGCCGCCGATCACGGTCGGCCACCTCTACGCGGGCAAGACCGTGGACATGTGCATACCCGAGGATCCGATCTGTTCCCCCGCCGGCGGCGACAGCAATGCGCACAACCTGTATCCGGCCAACGGCCTGACCGACCAGGCCGCGGACTTCGTCGCAAGCCATCTCACGTCGCCGACGAGCGCGGAGACCAGACAGACCGCTAGGTAGGGTTGCCGCGATCGTCGCAGGGTGGTTGGACGCCCTGTGTCGATGCGCGTGAGCGTGCGGGTCATCTCGGTTGGCTTGATGCTGCCGTTCCCGCCCGTATACGGGTTGTCGAGAAAGATGACCAGGAGCAGGCCTGCGGTCACGAGTGCGGCGACGAAGCCGATCGGTATCGCCTGGATGACGAGGCCCTCACGCCGGTCAGCCTGGGCGACCATGTACGCAAGGGTGAGTGTTGCCCCGATCCCCAACGCGAGCCAGAGCGGTACCGGCAGGAAGGGAGATGCCTCGGCGAGCCGTTCACGCCGACCATCGCGGCGCAGCGCTGACTCGTCGAACCACTGTGCATACGCCGCCTCCTGTCGTGCCTCGCTGGGGAGCGGCCGCGGTGAAGTCGTCGTGCAACCTGTCGACCCAAGACTCCACCAATGGACTGGAGTGGCCGTCCTGCATGGCATGCCATTCGTCATTGACGACAGCGCGCCCGTAGCACACCAATCCTCCACGCAGGCGATCGCTTGTAGGCGACGGGAAAACACCTGCAACGGCATTGAGTTCGGTGACGGCGACGGCCTCCACGCTCGCGCCCTCCCGCGCGCGCTGATAGCTCTGCAGTGAGAAGAGGATCACGAATGCGAGCATTACCGCGAACATGGTGCCGATGACCGACAACGTGCCTGCGCTACGCGGCAAGTCGGTGAACCACCCACCTTCGGGTGCGCGGCGGCGCACAAGAAGCTTGGCAGTGATCGCGGCCGCTACCACCACGATGAGGATGATGGGGGCGAGCCATGTGAGCACGGCGCATAACTCTATTGGGCCAAAGCTCCACTGCGCCGCCTAATCGGATTGCTCCCCGCCCACAACGACGCCCGCGGCCTCTTCCATCGGCTTGATCACCGACGTGAAATCGGATTCCGGGCCTTCCTCGTTCAGGGTGTTCTCCCACAAAGCCGCCGTAGCTTCGGCGATGTGCGTCGGCAAGCCGAGCGCCCTGGCCTCGTCGAGATAGAGTCGCACGTCCTTGACCATCAGCCCGGTCGCGAACCCGTAGTCGAACGTGCGCGGTAGTACTGCTCGCGGGAACTTGTCGCGGCTGGCGTGCGTGCCGCCCGAGCCCGCGTTCAGCACATCGACCACGACCTGCGCGTCCAGGCCCGCCTTCACCCCCATGACGACCACTTCCGCGGTGGCAGCCAGGGCGGTCGCAGCCATCATGTTGTTGACGAGCTTCATCGTCTGGGCCGCGCCCGCCTTCTCGCTGACGAAGATCGGCCGGCCGAGTGTTTCGAGAGTGCCGCAGACCGCATCGAACTCCAGGCGAGGACCCGACACCATCAGTGCCAGGGTGCCACTGGTGGCGCCGTGCACACCGCCGCTGACCGGGCAGTCGAGCTTCGCGATCCCGCGCTCGGTGAGCTGCTGCGAAATACGCTGTGCCATAGGGCTTCCGATGGTCGACAGATCGACGAAGCGCTTGACTTTCGAACCGCCGATGACCCCGTCGGATCCGGTGGCCACAACCAGCGACGCCTGCGGCGATGGCAGGCTGGCCAACACCGTCTCGGCGCGGTCGGCGACATCCCTCGGAGAGGACGCTGGGTACACGTCTCGAAGCGGCGGCCTGTTCCAGCACATCGTCGCGGGTGTCGTAGACGACCATCCGGTGGCCGGCTTCTGCCAAGCGTTTCGCCATGGGAAATCCCATATGTCCCAGGCCGATGAATCCGATTACCCCCGCGGGCAGGTCGTCAGTCATTGATTAGATCTACCAGGCGGCGGCCGACCGGAGAAGCGTCTTCGAATTCGATGCGGACGAAAAGATCCGCCGCCTGAGCGTCTACCTACAACAGGCGCGTTGAGTCGGGGCGCTGTCGCGCGGGGATTACAGGAAGTGGCGGGTAGATCTACCGACCAGGTAGCCCGCCGGGAACGACTTCTCGATCACCTGACACTGATTGTTGTGCAGGCACTCCAGCTCCATGACGACTCCACCGCCGTCGAGGTGCCTGCTCTCCAAGACCTTGTAGTGCTGGCATCCGCCGTCGGCGTCGTAGATCGGATCGCCGCAACGGACGCTCTCGATCGGCACTCGGTGTGTTTCATCGGGAGATAAAGACATATCGACGAGGGTAGGCGTCGAGGCCGCAGTCATGGCCGATTTCGTCCGCAAGTGTCTACCCCAGCTTGGCGACGATGGCCGCGATGCGGCGGGCCCGAGTTTCTGCGGCCTTGGCGCCCAGCACCGACTCCACCTGCGCCTTCCTGTTGCTGTAGGACAGCTTCTGCCACGCGGCGGCGGCCGTCGGGGAGCCGTCCAACGCCGCCTGTAGGTCAGCGGGCACGTCGACGACCCGCGCTGCTGTGTCGACCGTCAGCTCGACGTCGATCGCGTCGCCGCCCTTGATCCCCGATTCATTCCGCCTGGCCGCGCTGAAGGGAAGCAGGTACTTGCCGCCCATCGGCGCCACCGTCGAGCGGTACACGAAGCCGTTCACATTCACCACAACGGGCGGCCGCTTGCCTGCTCCCAGCTCCTCCACGACATCGGCGGGAACCTCGATGCCGGTGTTGTTGCCATCCTGGAACATTCTTGTCGAAAACTTCACACATCGGGGATAGCACAGAATCGATGAAAACTTCTCGGCCCCTGCACATTTGATCCGATGTTCGGTTCGGAGCTGGTCCTCAGGCGCATACTCGGGTCATGGCCAAGCACAAACTGTTTTGCGTACCAGGAACGTGGGAAGCGGTCGCGGCGGCGAACGGCGACCCGGGCGGAATAACTCCCGGCGCCGAGATAGGCATGCTCAGAGGCATCACCGACTTCCTCAACCGCAACGTGTTCGACATCGTCTACGTCAACTATCCGGCCAGCTTCGGTCCGATAGCCGGCGGCGGAGAGGACGTCCTTGCGGCTCTCGGGAACCCGTCCTACCTGAAGTCCCGTGACATGGGCGTCGCCGAGGTGAAGCGACTCATCGGCGAGCACCAGGGGTCGTTCGGCCTGCTCGGCTACAGCCAGGGAGGCGCGGTGGTCTCCCTGGTGGGCCGTGAACTGGTGTCGGGATCGCTGACGGCGCGGCAACGCGACTGCCGGTGGTTGCACGCGATCGCCTCCCCGCACCGCGGCCGGGGCCGTACATTCCATCTCGGCAATCAGCTGGCCTACGAGGGCATCTCCGGCGACAACATCGTCAACTCAGGCACCATCGACTGGTTCGACTACTGCCTGCCCGGAGACATCTACGGCAATGCCGACATCCGCGGCACCTACCTGAAGCAGGGCTACGACCTGGTGACTCCGCTGTCGCTGATGGACCCGTTCGAAATGATCGCCCAGATCGCCGCGAACCTCGCGGGCTGGCTGCAGTCCGGCGAACTGGGACCGCTCAGCATCTTCCGGGCCGTGAAGACCGGCTTCGACCTGGGTATCTTCCTGCGCGACTTCCCTCACGACAAGTACGGAGTCTGGGAGATCATCCCGGGGTGGACGGCGCTGCGGCACTCCGCGAACCACCTGAACTTCTGGGGACCACGGCTGCCCACCACGATCAATGTCTAGGCCGCGGTCATGAAGATCGGCTTCATCGGCCTCGGCAACATGGGGTCGGCGATGGCCGCGAACCTGATCAAGGCGGGCCACGACGTCACCGTGTACAACCGATCGCGGGGCAAGGTCGACGCGCTGGCCGCCGAGGGCGCGCGGCCCGCGAACTCGGTCTCCGATGCGTGCGGCGGCGACGTCGTCGTCACCATGCTCGCGAACGATGACGCCGTCGAGGGGATCGTCTTCGGCAACGGCGGGATACTCGCCTCGCTCGCGCAAGGCGCCACCCACGTCTCCTCGTCCACCGTTAGCGTGGCGCTCTCCGAACGGTTGACCGGCGCCCACGCCGACGCCGGACAGCAGTTCGTCGCCGCGCCGGTGTTCGGCCGCCCCGAGGCGGCGCAGGCGGCGAAGCTCTTCGTCGTCGCAGCGGGCGCGCCTGCGCATCTTCAAAAGGTCTCGGGGATCTTCGACGCGGTCAGTCAGCGCACCTTCGTCGTGTCCGAGGAACCCAAGATCGCCAGCCTGGTCAAACTGAGCGGCAACTTCCTCGTCATGTCGGTGATCGAGACGCTCGGCGAGGCGATGGCGCTGGTCGGCAAGGCCGGAGTCGACAAGCATCAGTACCTCGAGATGCTGACCTCGACGCTGTTCGCCGCGCCGATCTACAAGACGTACGGCGGGCTCATCGCGGGCGAGCAGTTCGAGCCTGCCGGGTTCGCCGCAGCGCTCGGCCAGAAGGACGCCCGGCTCGTGCTGGCCGCCGCCGAGGAGCTTCAGGTGCCGATGCCGGTGGCCAGCCTGCTGCGCGATCGTTTCCTCGCCCTGCTTGCCCGCGGCGGCGAGCATCTCGACTGGTCGGCGATCGGGGCCCTTTCCGCATGGGAAGCAGGCGCGGCGAGCCCGACGGGGCGCTAGTTCGGTACCACCCCGCGCAGCCCGTCGGCGCCGAAGACGGGCTCGAGCATCGCCGTGTAATCGGGGCCGCGGCGCAGCATCAGGCCGCCGTCGACATTGATGACTTGACCGGTGACATAGCTGGAGGCATCGCTAAGCAAGAACAGCGCCGCATTTGCGATGTCCTCCACCTCGCCGGGGCGCGGCAGTGGCGTGCAGGACGCGTAATCGGCGCTCAGTTCCGGTGATTCGAGAACCGGAGCGACGAGCTCGGTTCTGATGAGGCCTGGGCGGATGCAATTCACCCGGACCCACGACGCGCCAAGCTCGTCGGCCGCCAGCTGCATGAGGTGGTCGATGCCGGACTTGGAGACTCCGTAGGCACCGAACCAGCGGTGCGTGTTGCTCGCCGCGATCGACGAGATTCCGATGAACGATCCGCCGCCGCCGCGCACCATCTCTCGTGCCGAGTGCTTCAGCACGTACATGGTGCCGTTGATGTTCAGGTCGACTGTGCGACGCCACAGCTCGGAATCGATCTGGGTGACGGGGCCGATGGTCTCGGAGCCGCCTGCGCAGTGGACCACACCGTGCAGCCGACCGGTCCACGCGGTGGCCGCATCGACGACGCGGCTCACCTCGTCTTCGTTGGTGACGTCGGCCGGCTCATAGAGCACCGACCCGACGCCATCGGCGTGGCCCTTGATGTCCTCGGCGGCGGCGGCCAGCCGGTCGGCGTTGCGGCCGACGATCATCACGTTGGCGCCTGCCGCGACGGCCGCCGCGGCGACCCCCTTGCCGATTCCGCTGCCACCACCGGTGACCAGGACAGTCTTATCCGCCAACGAGAGCTGCACCATTACCCCTTCGGAAAACTGAAACAGGTTCTCGTTATGGAACCATGCACGTCAAGGGGCGTCGCGGCGTGCCTGCTTGGGCGCACCGAGCGTGCGCCAGTCCGGAACGTCCGGGGGCAGCCCGACGGGATACCTGTTCTCATTGGCCGCCGCCCAATGTGCGTGGCCAAGCTCGTGAATGTGGAATGCGTGCCGCAGCGCTTCGGTGAAGCCCATGGCGTCGGCAGCCGCGTTGACCGAATCCTTGACCAGCAGGGCGGCCATCGTCGGCCGCTCGGCGATGCGTCGCGCGAATTCCACCGTCTTGTCTTCCAGCTCGGCGCGAGGGAAGACCTTCGACACCATGCCAAGTCGATAGGCTTCGTCGGCGTCGATCGAATCCCCGGTCAGCAGAAGTTCTTTGGCCTTGCGTGCGCCGAACTCCCATGGGTGGGCGTAATACTCGACGCCCGGCATACCCATCCGGACTGCCACGACGTCACTGAACTTCGCGTCGTCCGCGGCGACGATCAGGTCGCACGCCCATATCAGCATCAGCCCCGCCGATATGGCGTTTCCTTGCACCTGCGCGATGGTGATTTTCCGCAAATCCCGCCACCTGCGAGTGTTCTCGAAAAAGAAGTGCCATTCCTGCAGATACGTTCTCTCCGCAATGCTGGTCTTACTCGAGCCATGCGAGCGAAAAGTGGGGTGCTGGGCAGGGCCGGGTTTGCGCTCGAGGAGCGCCGCCTCCGACCCCAGGTCGTGGCCGGCGGAGAAATTCTTTCCACGCCCGGCCAGAATCACCACCCGCACTGCGTCATCGGCTTCCGCGCGGCCAAATGCCTCGTCCAACTGCACGAGCAATGTGCGTGACTGAGCATTCTGCGCATCCGGCCGGTTCAGCCAGATTCGGGCGATGCGGCCGTCATCCAGCGTCTCGTAGGTCACCTGCTCGGCCGGCACCTGCGGATCCGATTCGGCGCTGATCTCCTCGGGGCTAGCCACCGTGCACACCTCGTTTACGTCCGATGCTTGGAATGTAAAGCACACTACGTCCACCGCAGCCGGGTCATTGCGCCGGCACCGGCCGATGCCGTCCAGCCGCGCCACAGCAACCTGGCAGTCAGTTCACAGAAATGGCACGAGCGAACCAAAATTAAGGCGGATCAACCAGTGCAATTGATTCGCCGCGAGTACGCTTGCGCCAGCAGATGCCAACTCCTACCACAACTTCGGGGAAGGCATAGGCAGGGAATCGAGGGATGACGGCCAGATCGCTGGCAGCGTCCGTTCACTTCCCGCGAGACATGGCTAGCAAACTACAGAAAGCATAAAGATGGCGACTTTCCACCTTCCTAATCGACGACTGATCCTTGCGGGGGGATTCGCTGTCGCAATCGCTGCGGCGCCGGCGGTCGCAGTGTTCGCCGTTCCGGCGACCAGCGGCTCGGCGCCGACTGTCACGGCATGTTCCGGTGGCGAAACCGAAGACCAGTTCACCAACATCTGCGTACCCGACATCGTGCCGAACTCACCGGAGTTCACAAGCACCTCACCCGTCGGCGGTCTCCCGGAGATCAGTGGCATCCCTTGCACCGGCCGCAATTCCGGAGAATGCATCGGTCTCGGCGAAGAACAACAGGCCGCGGGACCCATCGCAGTACCGCATTCGGAGGTGAGTTCCAGCCCGTAGCGGTAACAGCGAATTGACCGACTGAGGCGCCGGATTGGCGCCGCAGCTCGATAGCGGTCAGGCCGGACACGGTTTTCGTGTCCGGCCTTTTCTTTGTTATCGCTAATTGTTTGCTTGGCCTGCGGAAATCGGCTGCGCAATATTGCCAGGAAACTGTGCGAATCCATGCAGATTCCGTCCAGCTTCCATACAATCGCCACGACGAGACCTTTCAGGAACTCAACAGAAAGCGTGACGATGGCGACCATGAAGTTCCCAGCACGACGACTGATCATTGCCGGTGGATTTGCCGTTGCGGTGGCCGCGGCGCCGGCGATCGCTTTCGTCGCGATGCCGACACCTGCTGCCACACCACTCGCCCAGTGCCCCGGCGGTGAGGAGCACGACCTCTACACCTCGATCTGCATTCCGCACCTGGTGCCGAACGCGGGTCAGCCGTACCAGACCATCGGCGGCAACAGCGACCTGGCTGCGGTCACCGTCCCAGGCGGCGGCGGCGCAGGCATTCCATGCACCGGCCACAACTCCGGCCAGTGCATCGGGTTGTCAGAAGTGGCCGCGTCCGAGGGACCGGCGGCCGTGCCGCGGTCGACCGTAGGCAGCAGCCCGACTGTGGGTGGCTTCGAGGACAACGAGGCAGGCTAGGCACGGGGCGCCAAGCCTGCTCCGCCTCTGGCGGATATATGGTGGTGTCATGGCTGCAAAATCTGATCCCGCCGAAATCGGCGATGTCGAGCCGCTAGCCGACAGCACTGCCCGTCAGGCAAGGCGCGTCGTCGCTGCATATGCGACGGACGCCGACGAATGCCGGATTTTCCTGTCGATGCTCGGCATTGGACCGGCGAAACTCGAGGCTTAGGTGAGTCCGGGGGGCGGCAAGGAAGTCGGCTCCGGCAACTCTGACTTCGTCGTCGTGGCCAACCGGCTGCCGATCGATATGGAGCGGCTGCCCGACGGCACGACCCAGTGGAAACGGAGCCCCGGCGGCCTGGTCACCGCCCTCGAGCCGTTGCTGCGCCGCCGCAGAGGCGCGTGGATCGGCTGGCCGGGGATTCCGGACAGCGATGAGGACCCGATCGTCGAGGACGATCTACACCTGTACCCCGTGCGCCTGTCCGCCGACGACGTGGCCATGTATTACGAGGGCTTCTCCAACGCCGCGTTATGGCCGCTCTACCACGACGTCATCGTGAAACCGATCTACCACCGCGAGTGGTGGGACAGCTACGTCGACGTGAACCGGCGCTTCGCCGAGGCGACCTCGCGGGCAGCCGCGCAGGGCGCGACGGTTTGGGTACAGGACTATCAACTCCAGCTGGTTCCGAAAATGCTGCGGATGCTGCGCCCCGATCTCGTCATCGGATTCTTTCTGCACATTCCGTTCCCGCCTGTTGAGCTGTTCATGCAGATGCCGTGGCGGACCGAGATCATCGAAGGACTGCTGGGCGCCGACCTGGTCGGCTTTCATTTGCCCGGCGGCGCACAGAACTTCTTGATCCTGTCACGACGACTTGTGGGTGCGAACACATCTCGGGCGTCGGTCGGTGTGCGATCCCGGTTCGGTGAGGTCCAAATCGGCTTCCGGACAGTCAAAGTGGGCGCTTTCCCCATCTCGATCGACTCGGGAGACCTCGACACCAAAGCCCGCGACAGGCGTGTCCGCCAGCGTGCGCGCGAGATACGCAGCGAGCTCGGCAACCCACGCAAGATCCTGCTCGGTGTCGACCGGCTCGACTACACCAAGGGCATAGACGTTCGGCTGAAAGCGTTTTCGGAGCTGCTCGCCGAAGGACGGGTCAAGGGCGACGACACGGTACTCATACAGCTGGCCACGCCAAGCCGGGAACGCGTCGAAAGCTACATCGAGATGCGCGAAGACATCGAACGGCAGGTCGGCCACATCAACGGCGAATACGGCGACGTCGGCCACCCCATCGTGCACTATCTGCACCGCCCGGTCCCGCGCGAAGAACTGATCGCGTTCTTCGTGGCCGCCGACGTGATGCTGGTGACCCCGCTGCGGGACGGCATGAACCTGGTGGCCAAGGAGTACGTCGCGTGCCGCAGCGACCTCGGCGGCGCCCTGGTGCTCAGCGAATTCACCGGTGCCGCAGCGGAACTGCGCCAGGCGTATCTGATCAACCCCCACCACCTCGAGGGCGTCAAGGACGCGATCGAGGATGCCCTGAACCAGACACCGGAAGAGGGCAGGCGCAGGATGCGCGCACTGCGCAGACAGGTACTCGCCCACGACGTCGACCGCTGGGCCCGGTCCTTCCTCGACGCACTGGCCGGGACGAGCGCGGGCGAAGAGGCTAGATCGGAGTGATGTAGTTGATCAGCCAGTCGTCGCCGACCTTGACGTAATCCACCTTAGCCGGCTGCCGTCATACACCGGCTGCTTGGACTTGTCGGTCACAGTGCGATTCAAATACACCATGACCGAGCCCGAATTGCGTTGCGCGCTCAGCACTCCCACCCCGACCTCATTGGCCTGACTGACCAGCTGTCGCTCCCGCGCCTGCGGGATGATGTCCTTGACCGCGCGATCCTTGAACTCCTGCCGGTAACTCGGCGTCAGCAGCGGATAGATGTCGTTGAGGCTTCGTTCGACCGTCTGATAGTCGTACCCGAAGACCTTGGGGATGTCTTCCTTGGCCCGATTCACCATGTCGACGCGCGTGGCCTGCTCGCCTCGAATTTCCACGCGATTCCAGTAGAGCCAGCCGCCGACACCGGCCAGTGCGACGAAACCGCATGCCAGCAGGATGGACAACACGCCCACCAGTTTGGCGGCCCGTGAGGTCATCAGTTGCCCCCGTCGGGGTACTTGAGGTCATAGAAACTCATCTGACCGTTGTCGCCTTCTTGGACGACAACCCGCAGCCGGTACGGCTTGGACGGCGCGTTGTTGCCGTCGAGGTCGGTGACCGTGACCCGCACCGCGACCAGCACGTCGGCCCTCTTGGCGAACGGGTCGACCTTCTCGAGCGCGGCGCCGTTGATGACCGCTTCGGCACTGGCGTTGGTGTCCCGGAAGAGCAGCTTGAGGTTCTCGGCGTTCTGGCCCTGGCTCATCATGTCGCGCAGTGGCCCGCTGGTGCTGTTGACGAACCGGTCGACGCTGGCGTCGATGGTGTCCTGCGTGTAGCTGAACATGTTCACCACGAACTGCGACGCGGTGTCGACATAGAGCTGGTTCTGCGCCGCTTCGGCGTCCTGGTTGCGTTGCTGCAGCGCCATCCAGGTGATCCCGCCCGCCGACGCTGCCACCACAACCAAGCCGGTTATCAGCGACACCAGGGCGACCAGGGTGCGGTGGGGCCTGCGGCGGGGCGGAGGGCCCGCGGGCCGGGACAGCCGGACCTTGACGGTCTTCGGCGTCTCAACGGCCACTCCAGTCGACGTGGCCGCCGCGCCGCTCACCGGGCCCGCCGCCCGTGACGCGCGACGCCTCCCCGGCGGCCTCGGCGATGCTTGCGTCGAAGCCGATTCTTCCGTCATCTATGCCTGCCTTGGAGCCAACATCAGATCAACCCAATTCTCTGCGGGCGCCAGTTTGTCAGCACCACCCGCGAAGACGCCAGTTCCCCCGGCCGGGTCGACGAATGTCCCGCTCTGGTCGTACGACGCGTAGTTGGGTCCGGCCGCAACCGGCGGCGCCTCTGCGGGTAGCGGTGGCGCATCACCGGGCGGTGGCGCGGCCGGTTCGCCCGGCAACGGCAACGGTGCACCCTCGGGGGGCGGCGGCGGCGGTCTGCCGTACGGCGGCACGACCTGATCGGGCGGCGCGTAGAACGGGAACGGCGACGGCAACGGACCCGGCTGGTTCGGCGGCACCGGCAACGGGAACGGCGCATGCGGCGCGGGGCCTGGTCCCGG
This sequence comes from uncultured Actinomycetota bacterium, assembly GCA_963734385.1. Classification (GTDB taxonomy): domain Bacteria; phylum Actinomycetota; class Actinomycetes; order Mycobacteriales; family Mycobacteriaceae; genus Mycobacterium. The sequence goes on from CAVTHR010000024.1 coordinate 129,412, forward strand.
TGCGACACCCGGTGGCAGCTGCACCGCGGGCGCCCCCGGATCCGGGTCCACCTGCGGCGGGATGAACGGAAACTTGTTCTGGGGCAGGATCATCCGCGGATCATTGAGCTCCTCGCTGCCGTAGGGAACCGGCGGACCACGCCACGGATTGCTGCCAAGGGGCACATATCCCTTCGGGTCGCGGCAGAGCTGAATGGTGGGCGCGCGCTTGCCCGGGAACTCCTGGCACGGATAGTTGCGCGCGCCGCGCACCACGGCCGGATCGTTCTGCGCAGTCTTGCAGTAGAGGTCGGGCGGAATGTCGCGCAGCGTGGTGTCCGCAGGGGACCGGATCAGCGACGGCGGAATGAATCCCGTCGTGCACGGTGGCGGATCCTGCAGGTGGATCTTGAAGTCGAGCTTGCCGCCCTCATCGGACGGCACGCCGCCGGCGACGGTGCCAAGAGCGGACATCAGCGCGGGAAAGATCACCAGGGCTTGTTCCAGCGACTTGCGGTAGATCACGCCGATCCTGCCGAAGTTCGCCAGGTTGGCGGCCAGCACGGGGAAGGACGGCCGGATACCGCTGAACGTCTCGTTCGCCGCCTCGGCGGCGCCGGGGACGGTCTGCAAGGTCGACCGCAGCTGTGGGTCGGCGTTCGCGAGTTCCCCGGTGAATCGGGCCAGGCCGTCGGCCAGGGACTTGATGTCGTCGCCGCTGCGGATCTGCGCATCGAGGAACGGCCCCGCCTGGTCGATCAACTGCGTGACCTGGCCGTAGTTGGCGTTGGCCTCGTCGACCAGCAGCCGGGACGACTGGATCAGCCGCGCCAGCTCGGGCCCGGATCCGTTGAAAGCCTTGAAAGTCTCCTGCAGCAACTCCTGAAGCCGGGTATCACCGACGCTGGCGACGAGCCTGTCGGCCTCGTCGAGCAGACCGGAGATGTCCTGGCCGATCGCCGTGCGGTCCTGCCCAATGCTCGCGCCGTTGCGGAGCTTGGCCGAGGAGGCGTTTTCCGGTGGCACCAGGTCGATGTACTGCTCGCCGACGGCCGACACGCTCTTCACCGTCGCGGTCACATTGTCGGGCACCGGCGTGCCGCTGTTCAGCCTCATGTGCGCGACGATGCCGTCGTTCGTCAATCCGACCGACTCCACCCGCCCGACCGTGACGCCCCGGTAGGTGACGTTGGCGTTCTCGTAGATGCCGCCGCCCGCAGCGAAGTTCGCGTCGACTTTGTATGCGCCGATGCCGACCGCGGCGGGCAGGTGCAGGTAGAAAATCGAGATGGCGCCGACGGTGAGCACCGTGACGATCGCGAAGATCATCAGTTGAAGTCGGGTCAACCGGTCCAGCATCAGGGTCCCTCGGCGTGTTGGGTGGCAGTACCCGGCGGGATCTTGAACGGATCGGCCGCCTGGCCCGACAGGTTGGCAAGGGCACCGGTGAGGAAGTCGGGCGGATTGATGATCTCGCTCATGTGGGCCATGTTCGTGTCGAGCCCCCACGCGGTGGTGAAGATGGACTCACCGAGGCGACGCAGCGTCAGGTCGAACGTCGTGTACACGTTCAGGTAGTCACCCCGGACCGCGCGCCGCAGGTACTTGTAGTGGAACGGGAACGTCGGAAGGAACTCGAGGTCCTTGATGAGGTAGTCGACATTGTCGTTCAACGCCTTGATGACCGGGTAGAGGTCCTTGAAGTCGGCGGCGAAGTCGTCCTTCGTCTGCTGCAGGATGTTCGAGGCGATGCCGGCGAAGCGCTGCAGCGCGCCAAAGGCGTCGACGATATTGCCGCGGTTCTTGTTCAACACATCCAGTGCGACCGGCAGCGTGTCCAGCGTGCGGCCGAGGCTGTCCTTGCTGCGTGCGAGGATTCCGGCGAATCGGTTCAACCCATCCGCTGCTGCGATGATGTCGTTGGTCTGTTGGTCCAGTGACGACGTCAGCTCCGCCAGCCGTGGCACCAGATCGGTGAAACTGCCTTGCCTGCCGGCCACGGCGTTGTACGTCTCATCGGTGATGTCTTGCAGTGCACCGAGATTGCCCTTGTTGACCACGACGCCAAGCGACGACAGCACTTCTTCGGTGGTCGGGTACCGGCCCGTGCGGTCCAGCGGTATCTGCGACCCGTCCTTGAGCTGGCCGACTTCCTTCTGGTCCGCAGGCGCAGCCAACTCGATGTGCTGGGAACCCAGCAGCGACGTCTGCGCAACCTTGGCCGTGGCGTTCTCGGGCAGCTTGACGTTCTTGTCCAGCGACAGCTGCACAGCCGCATAGAACGTGCCATCCGAACGCTGAACGGCGTCGATTCCCGACACACTGCCGACGGTGACGTCATCGACCATCACAGGCGAGTTCTGCGGCAGGGTGGCGACGTCGGGCAGCTGAACCGTGATCTTGTAGGAGCCGGCACCGTGCCCCGACGTGCCAGGCATGTTGAGTGAGTTCAGCCCGCCGAACGAGCAGCCGGCCAGAAGGGCGGCACCGGACGAGATCGCGACGGTCCGCAGTGCGGCTCGTGATGCCTTGGCGCGCAACAATTTGCTCATCCCCCACCTGCCTCGGCGGGAAGTGGCTCGGCTGGCGGCGGCGCGAGGCGCATTCGGGTCCGCGAACCCTGGCGCCGGTCCCGGCGCAGCCTCAGGGCCACCGGCATGGGACGTCGACGGCGGCGCACCTTCCGGCGGCACCATCAGCGAGGTGAGGTCGGCGCCCGGCGGAACCTGGGGTGGCGTCACGCCCGGCGCGTTCTGCCACTGCAGGTACGGCACCGGTGTCTCGGACTTCGCCTCGGTTTCCGGTGTGTCGTAGAGTGATCTGGCCCTTGTAGGCGGTGATGCTGTTGATCGGGTGGAACAGCAGCGGTGGGTAGTTCATGGTGATCCGCCGGAACACCGGACCCATTCGCTGCCTGCAGATCTCGGCACGCTTGATGTTGTCGGCGGAGGTGCCTGCATCGAAGACGCCACCGCAGATGAACTGAACCGGGTTGCCGAAGTTGGGCAGCGTGAGCAGGCCGCCGACCGTGCCCTGGGCGGGGTTGTAGATGTTGTAGAAGTTGGCAAGGCCGTTGGGCGTGATGTGCAGGATCTGCTCGATGTCGTCACTGTGCTCGGTGAGGATGCTTGTGAAGTCGGTCAGTTTGTTGACCTGGCCGATCAGCGCATCGATTGCTGTCGTTGAGGAAACCCCGGACATCGCTCAGCGCCTGGTTGAGGGTGCCCAGTGTGTTGTCGAGATCGGTCGAGCTGTCGGCGAGCACCTGCGAGACAGACGCGACGTGGCTGGAGAACTGCACGATCTGCTCGTTGCTGTTCGACAGCGCGTTGATGAGTACCTGCAGATTTCGGATGGTGCCGAACAGGTCGGTACGCGAGTCGCCCAGCCTGCCTGCCGTCTGCGACAGCTCCCGCAGTGCCTGCCGGAAGGAGTCACCGTTTCCGTCGAACGTGTCGGCGGCCTGGTTCACGAACGAGCTCAGTGGGCCCTGCATCGACCCCTCCTGCGGTCCGAGTTCCCGACTGAGCGCGGTCAGCTGTTCCTTGACCTCGTCCCATTCGACCGGAACCGCGGTGCGGTCAAGGCCGATGCTGGCGTCATCGCCCATCACCGGGCCACCGGTGTAGGCCGGAGCCAGCTGAACAAAGCGGGCGGACACCAGGTTCGGCGAGATGATGAGCGCCTTCGCGTCGGCGGGAATCTTCACGCCGTCCTGCATGGTCATGGTGACCTTCACGTCGCTCGCCCGCGGCTCGATCGAATCGATCGTTCCCACCGGCACACCGACAATGCGAACGTCGTCACCCGGATAGAGGCCCACGGCGGTCGGGAAGTAGGCGACGACCTTGTTGCCGTTCCGGGACGGCCAGACCAGGTACACGCCGACCGCGAGCACCGCGACCAGCACAGCGGCCAGCGCTATCCGCAGCCAACGGCTGCGGTCCGGGGACGAATTCGCGTACGTCATGGTGACTTCGGCCTGATGATCAACCGCTCGGAAATGTAGCCCTTCAGCATGTCGGAGAGGCTGTCCGGCAGCTTGCCCGGCTGGAAGTAGGTGTCGAACAACACTTCTGCAATCGGCGCCGGAGGCAGCCCGTACAGATTGATCTGGAAGCCGGGACCCGAACCAACCACCTCGCCGAGCGCCGTCGCATACGGCGGCAGCCGCTTGAGCGCCTCGCCGATGTGGTCGCGCCGCTCGAGGAGGTTGTCCATCACCAGGTTCAGCTTCTCCAGCGCCGGCTTGAACTCCTTGCGGTTGTCGGCGACGAAGCCCGAGAGTTGTTGTGAGACATCGTCGATGCCTGCGATCAGGTTGCTCAGCGCCTGACGGCGCTCGTCGAGCGCGGCGAACAGCGCATTGCCGTCGAGAAGCAACTGGTTCACCTGGCCGGCGCGCTGCGCCAGCGTGTCCGACACCTTCTTGGCGTGCACCAGCAGTTGTTGTAACGCCTCGTCGCGCTTGTTGATGCTCCGCGACAACTCGGTGACACCGTCGAGCGCGCCTCGAAGCTGCGGGGTCGAATCTCGAAGCGAGTCGGTCAACGTCTGCAGCGCCTGCTCGAACCGCGGCTTGTCCAGCTCGCTGGCGTTCTGGCCAAGATCCTGCAGCGCGGTGTTGAGGGTGTACGGAGTCGTGGTGCGGCCCAAAGGGATAACAGTGGACGCGCCACCACCGCGGGGAGTCACCGCCAGCGACTTCTCGCCGAGCACGGTGTCGGTCTTGATCGCGACCAGAGACTGATCACCCACCTTGACGTCTCGGTTCACGGTGAACGTCACCTTCGCGGCGTCGCCCGCCAGCGCCACATCCTTCACCTTGCCCACGTTGATGCCGGACACGTTGACGTCGCTGCCCGGCGAGATTCCGCCCGCGTCGGTGAAATACGCCTCATAGGGTTTGCCCTGCGGCCAGAACGGCAGGCTTGTGTAGCCGAACGAGACCAGCACCAGACACGCGACGACCGCGATACCGAATATTCCTGTGCGCAGCGGGTTTCCGCTGTCGGGCCTAGCCATCCTCCGAACACCTCCCCTTGGACGGATCCGGTGGCCCACCGAATGGAACCAGGATGTCGCTACCAGCGGGACCGTTGATCTTCAACCTCGTCGAGCAGTAGAAGATGTTGAAGAACGAACCGTATGCACCGAGCGCGTTGAGTCGCAGATAGTTCTCGGCAAGTGGCTCGATGACCTTGTTGACGTCGGCTTTCCGCTCGTCGAACCGCTGCGCGAATGGACGCACGTTCTCGATCACACCCTGCACCGGCCGACGGGACTGCTGCAGCATGTCGGTCAGGTCGTTCTCCGCCGACGCCAGCGGCGGGATGGCGCCCGCGATCGGATCGCGCCCCTGCGCCAAACCGGTGAGCAGTTTCTGAAGCTGGTCCACGGTGGCGTCGAACTGGGCGCCCTTCTCATCGACGGTGCCGAGCACCGTGTTGAGGTTGTTGATCACGTCGCCGATCAACTGGTCGCGCGCGGCGAGGTTCTGGGTGAAGGCGCTGGTGGTGGACAACAGGTTGGACAGCGCGCCGCCCTGGCCCTGCAGCAGCTCCATGACGGCACTGCTGACCTCGTTGATCTTCGCCCCGTCGAGACCCTTGAGCACCGGACGCAACCCGCCGAGGAGGGCATCAAGGTCGAGTGCGGGCTGGGTGTTGTCCCTCGGGATGGTGCTTCCCGGCGGAATCTTGCGCAGTTCGCCTGGGCCGGCGGTGATTTCGAGATACCGGTCGCCGACCAGGTTCTCGTAGCGGACCACGGCACGGGTCGACGTATAGAGCTGGTAGCGCTTGTCGACATCGAATGCGACGTCGACGGTGTTGTCGGGGTTCAGTTTGATCGTCGCCGACCGAACCGACGGGAACACCGGCGATACGCACATCCTGTCCGGCCTTGAGCCGCGACGCATCCGTGAATGTTGCGTGATACTTGGTCTCCGGGGCGAACCGGAACTCCCCGAAGACGACCACCAGCATCGCCGCCACCAACAGCATCGCGACGGTGAAGATGCCGACGTTGAGCAGGGTGCGATCACGCTTCATCAGTAGTCGTCCCTCTCCGCGAACGCGCCATTGAACAGGAACTGCACTGTCGACGGCGCGTCGAACTGCAGCTCGGTGTTCGGCTGGTAGGGGATGTAGGCGTTGTCGGTGACCAGGAACGGCGACTTCCACCAGGATCCGCCCAACTGCTTACTCGGGAAGGTCGGGCAGGCCACGGCAGTTCGGGCCGCCGGAGGCGTTCACGATCGGAAGGCTCTCCGGATACGTGTAGGCCGGCGAACCGGGCAGGAAGTTGGAGGACACGAACAGACCCGGTCGGGTGCCGCCGATGATCGGGGCGAAGAAGTCCACGGCCTTGCCCGTGCCCACCAGGATGCAGCCGAACTCGGGGGAATACTCGCCGGCCACCTTCAGCGGTGCGCGCAGCCGGTTGACCGCGGCGATGTAGTCGTTCTCCGCCGGTTCCAACGTGTCGGTCCCGTTGTTCGCCAGCCCGGTCGCTGCCAGCAGCGTCCTGTTGAGGTTGTCCTGCTCGTCGACGATGGTGTCGCTGATCGCGGGCGCATTCTCGAAGATCGCACCAGGTCCGGGCCGGCGTCGCCGTAGATATTGGTGACCTCCGCGGTCTTCTGGAAGTCCTGCTGAAGCGTCGGCAGCTTCGGATTCAGCTGCTGCAGATAGTAGTTCAGCCCAGTCAGCAGCGCGCCGAGGTCATCGCCGTTGCCGCGCAGGCCTTCGGCCAACGCGCTCAGCGTGGCGTTCAGATTGACCGGGTCGATCTTGTGCAGCACGTCCGTCAGCGTCTGGAAGAGCGTGTTCGACTTCCAGCTGCACCGACGCCGCCTGCACCTGCGCACCGGGCCGCAGCGAGCTGTCCGCGACGCTGTCGGGCGGCACGAACTCGACCGACTTGGCGCCGAAAACCGTTGTGCTGGCGATGCGCACGACCGCGTTGGACGGGATGAAGCGCATCTCGCTTGCTGTCGATCGCGAGCGTCAGCTTGGCCTGATCGCCCGCGTACTCGATCGATTCGACCTCGCCGATCTGGATGCCGCGGTACTTCACCTTGGCGTCGCGATCCATCACGAGGCCGGCCCTCGGTGAGGTGACGGTGACTTTGTCGGTCGACGTGAACGCGGCCGTGTAGGCGAGATAGGTGAAGACGACGGCGGCCACGATCAAGGCAGCCATGATTGCGGCGGCAATCCGCACGTGGCTGCGCTTGGCGTCTCCGTCAGACATCGTCCCCCACCTATCCGGAAAGGTTGAAGTTACCGGACGCGCCGTAGACGGCGAGAGAGATGAGCAGGGTGATGGTCACGACCACGATCAGCGAGGTGCGGACCGCCTGACCGACCGCGATCCCGACGCCGACCGGGCCACCGGATGCGTTGTAGCCGTAATAGGTATGCACCAGCATCACGGCGATCGACATGACGATGGCCTGCAGGAACGACCACAACAGGTCGGTCGGCACCAGGAACGTATTGAAGTAGTGGTCGTAGAGGCCCGCCGACTGGTCGTTGATGAAGACCGTGGTGAAGCGGGCGGCGAAGAACGCGGCCAGCACCGACAGCGAGTACAGCGGGATGATCGCGACCATCCCGCCATCAGCCGGGTGGAAACCAGATAGGACACCGAGTGCACGGCCATGGCTTCGACGGCGTCGATCTCCTCGGCCACCCGCATCGCGCCGAGCTGTGCGGTGGTGCCCGCGCCGATGGTGGCCGCCAGCGCGATGCCTGCGATCACGGGGGCGACGATGCGGACATTGAGGAAGGCCGACAGGAAGCCGGTCAGCGCCTCGATGCCGATGTTGCCCAGCGACGAGTAGCCCTGGACGGCGATGACACCGCCGGAGGCCAGGGTCAGGAAGGCGGCGACGCCGACGGTGCCGCCGATCATCACCAGCGCCCCGGTGCCCATCGTCATCTCGGCGATGAGCCGGATGGTCTCCTTGCGGTAGCGGGTGAGCGCGTTCGGGATGTAGCGGAACGTCTCGCCGTAGAACAGCGCCTGCTCACCGACGGTGTCGACGGCGCGTGGCACCCGCGGAAGGCGCGGCGGAGGCGGAGCAGTGAGCGTCGTAACTCATCCGCTCAGCGCACCAGCACCCGGACGCCGATGGCGGTCATGATGACGTTGATGACGAAGAGGCAGATGAACGCGTAGACGACGGTCTCGTTGACGGCGGTGCCGACGCCCTTCGGGCCGCCCTGCACGGTCAGGCCGCGGTAGCAGCCCACCAGTCCGGCGACGACGCCGAACAGCAAAGCCTTGACCTCCGCGAGGACCAGCTCGCCGAGGCCGGTCAGCACGGTAAGGCCGTTGATGAACGCGCCGGGGTTGACGCCCTGCAGGAAAACGGAGAAGACGTAGCCACCGGAAGCCGATCGCGCAGACCAGCCCGTTCAGCAGCAGCGCGACGACGGTCGAGGCCAGTACCCGCGGCACGACGAGGCGCTGGATCGGATCGATGCCGAGCACCCGCATCGCGTCGATCTCCTCGCGGATGGTGCGCGCACCGAGGTCGGCGCAGATCGCGGTCGCGCCTGCGCCCGCCACCACCAGCACCGTCACCACGGGGCCGAGCTGGGTGATGGTGCCGAATGCCGTGCCTGCCCCGGACAGGTCGGCGGCGCCGATCTCGCGCAGCAGGATGTTCAGGGTGAATGCCACCAGCACGGTGAAGGGGATTGAGACCAGCAGCGTCGGGATCAGCGAAACGCGCGCGATCATCCACGTTTGTTCGAGGAATTCGCGGAACTGAAACGGCCGACGGAAGATCTTCACGAAGGTGTCGATCGACATTTCGACGAACCCACCCACGGCCCTAGCCGGAACCGCAAGCTGTTCGATCAACCTCGGCTCCGTTCTCGGGGCGGGGTGATTTCGAGAAAATCCGCCGTGCCGATGAGTCTGAAAATGCCTCGTCGTGGCGGCCTTCCACCCCTGGGTCTTACGTTGCTCTAAGTGAGCCGGATCATACTAACTAGAACACGTTCGCAGTGTCAAAGGACGTCCATCTGAGACAGAAATGCGATCTTTGTCCAGGTCAGAGCGGATGTGACCCAGGTCATTCTAGAACGTGTTCTAGCTGTGAATGACCTTTGTCTTCCTCAGACAGTCCTTAGCCCTTGGCTCATCAGTTCGGTCGCCGAGAATCCCCGCTCCGGATCGCGTCCGGCGAAGTAGTCACGAAGCGTCGAACCCAGCTCGGCGGGATTCCAGGCGTCGGCGGCCGCCGTGAACTTGTGCTCGGCGGTCGGCGCCGCGACCAACGTCACCGTCGGACCATAGACGATGAACAGCTGGCCGTTGACTCCCTCGGACGCGGGCGAGGCCAGGAAGCGAACGAGCGAGACGACGTGCTCCGGGTCGAGGCTGTCGATCTGGCCGTCGGCAAGCTCGGGCGCATCGCCGAACACGTCGGCCGTCATCGCGGTGCGTGCCCGCGGGGCGATCGCGTTGGCGCGCACCCCGTAGCGCTCCAGGGCTCTGGCCGCGGTCAGCGTCAGCGCGGTGATGCCCGCCTTGGCCGCGCCGTAGTTGGCCTGGCCGACGGGACCGGCCAGCCCGGCCTCCGATGATGTGTTGATGATGCGGCCGTAGACCGAACCGTCGTTTTCCTTGGCCTTGGCGCGCCAGTATGTGGCGGCGTTGCGGGTGAGCAGAAAGTGACCACGCAGGTGGACGGCGATGACTGCGTCCCAGTCCTCGTCGGACATGTTGAACAGCATCCGGTCCCGGGTGATGCCCGCGTTGTTGACGACGATGTGCAGCCCGCCCAATCCGTCGGCGGTAGCAACCATTTCGTCGGCGGTGCTTCGCTGACTGACGTCACCCTCGACGGCGACGGCCTTGGCGCCTGCCGCGACGATCTCGTCGATGACGTCGGATTTGTCCAGGGCGGCGGCCATGTCGTTGACGACGATCGTGGCACCAGACCGGGCGAGCCCGATCGCTTCCGCCCTGCCGAGGCCGGCGGCCGCGCCGGTGACCACCGCGACCCGGCCGGACAGATCGGTCAGAGTCGTCTGCTTGTGCGCTCACTTATGAATACCTCTAGTCCTTGCGAAGCAACGCGGCGCGCGGGCATTCGGCGATTGACTGCTCGGCCAGGTCCTCCTGGTCGGCAGGCACCGGATCCTGCTTCACCACCGCGTAGTCCTCGTCATCGAGATCGAATAGGTCAGGTGCGATTCCCACGCACACGGCGTTACCTTCACACCGATCGCGGTCGACTTCAACTCGCATGACAACCTCCTGGCACTCAGCTCCGGCGGGCTGTTCTCCGGGCAGCACCCACAATACGATGAGGTCGAGTCGCTGCTGGCAGGAACCGTCGCTGGACCCCAAGACTAGAACGTGTTACAACCGGGGTGGCAGACTGGGTCTGCTCTTGGTTCGAAATCAGACGTTAAGGACGAGGCGATGCGGATCGGCTACACCCCCGAACAAGAGGAGTTGCGCCGCGAACTGCGCGCCTACTTCACCAAGCTCATGACCCCAGAGCGGGCCGAGGCGCTGGCCGCAGGCGACGGCGGCGAAATGGGGCGCGGCAACGTCTACCGCGAGACCGTTGCCCAGATGGGTAAGGACGGCTGGCTGACACTGTCCTGGCCCAAGGAGTTCGGCGGCCAGGAACGCACCCACATGGACAGCCTGATCTTCAACGACGAGGCCTCCATCGCGAACGTGCCAGTGCCGTTCCTGACCATCAACAGCGTCGCGCCGACGATCATGGCGTTCGGCACCGATGAGCAGAAGAAGTTCTTCCTGCCCAAGATCGCCGCGGGCGAACTGCACTTCGCGATCGGCTACTCCGAACCGGGCGCAGGCACCGACCTTGCCGCCTTGCGCACCACCGCGGTCCGCGACGGCGACGACTACGTCGTCAACGGCCAGAAGATGTGGACCAGCCTGATCGCCTACGCCGACTACGTGTGGCTGGCGGTCCGCACCAACCCGGAGGCCAAGAAGCACCGGGGCATCTCGATGCTCATCGTGCCGACCACCGCGGATGGCTTCTCGTGGACGCCGGTGCACACCATGGCAGGTGTCGACACCAGCGCCACCTACTACCAGGACGTCCGCGTGCCTGCCACCAGCCTGGTCGGCGAGGAGAACGCGGGCTGGAAGCTGGTGACCAACCAGCTCAACCACGAGCGCGTCGCGCTGGTTTCGGCACAGCCGATCTTCGCGGCGCTCAACGGTGTTCGCGAGTGGGCGCAGAACACCAAGGACATCCACGGCAACCGGCTGATCGACTCCGAGTGGGTGCAGCTCAACCTCGCCAGGGTGCACGCCAAGGCCGAGGTGCTCAAGCTCATCAACTGGGAACTGGCGTCCACCGAGGACGCCGCCCCTTCTCCTGCCGACGCGTCGGCGGCCAAGGTGTTCGGCACCGAGTTGGCCACCGAGGCCTACCGGCTGCTGATGGAGGTGCTGGGCACCGCAGCCACACTTCGGACCGACTCTCCCGGCGCGCTGCTGCGCGGGCGGGTCGAGCGCATGCACCGCTCATGCCTGATCCTGACGTTCGGCGGCGGCACCAACGAGATTCAGCGCGACATCATCGGCATGGTCGCGCTCGGCCTGCCCCGAGTGAACCGGTAAGGACGTTCGACATGGATTTCACGACCACCGAAGCGGCCGACGACCTCGGCGGGCTGGTGCGCACCATCACCGAATCGGTGTGCACGCCCGAGCGCCAGCGCGACCTGGACGGGCTGGACGACCGTTTCGACAGCGATCTGTGGGCCAAGCTCTCCGACGCCGACATCCTGTCCACTACCGCGCCGGAGTCGTTGGGCGGCGGGGGTTTCGGGGTGCTCGAGCAGGTTGCGGTGCTCGTCGCGCTCGGCAGGCAGATGGCCGCGGTGCCCTACCTCGAGTCGGCCGTTCTCGCCGCGGGCGCGCTGGCGAAGTTCGGCAACGAGGCACTGCAGCAGGCATGGGCCGTTCCCGCAATCAACGGCGAGAAGATCGTCACCGCTGCACTCGACGGCGACATGGGTGAGGGTCCGGTGCAGGCGACGGCCAACGGCGACGGGCACCGGCTGACCGGTGCAAGGACACAGGTCTTCTACGGACCGATCGCCGACGCGTTCCTCGTCCCGGCCGAAACCGATTCGGGCACGAAGGTTTTCCTGGTGACAAGGGGCGACGCGGGCGTGTCGGTCACCTCGCTGAACACCACAGGACACGGAAGCGTCGGACACCTCGAATTGCAGGGTGTCGAGCTCGGCGCCGACCGGGTCGTCGGGGGCGACGACGTGGTGGCGTGGCTGACCACCCACGGCACGCTGGGCCGCAGCGCATTTCAGCTCGGGGTGCTCGAGCGCGCGCTGGAGCTCACCGCCGAGTACGCCCGCGAGCGCGAACAGTTCGATCGGCCGATCGGCAGCTTCCAGGCCGTCTCGTCGCGACTGGCGGACGGCTACATCGACATCAAGGGCCTGCGGTTGACCGTGACGCAGGCGGCGTGGCGGCTGTCGGAGGATCTTCCCGCCGACGTCGACGTGAACACGGCTGCGTTCTGGGCGGCCGAAGCCGGGCACCGCGTCGCTCACACCACTGTGCACGTGCACGGTGGCGTCGGTATCGACACCGACCACCCTGTGCACCGATACTTCCTGGCGGCCAAGCAGACGGAGTTCGCGGTCGGCGGCGCCACCGGCCAGCTGCTGCGCATCGGCCGGGAATTGGCCGACACACCAGCTTGAATCCGGCGACCGGTAGCGAGCTTCCCACCGTAACCTCGCTGATCGCACCGCTGGTCGAGGTCGACGACCGCGGCGTGTATTTCGAGGAGTCGTTCACGTCGTGGCGCGACCACATCCAGCAGGGTGCGGCGGTGGCGGCGGCCCTGCATGCGCGGCTGGATCCTGCGAAGCCGCCGCATGTCGGCGTGCTGTTGCAGAACACACCGTTCTTCTCGTCGCTGCTCATCGCCGCCGGTCTGACCGGCCTCGTCCCGGTTGGGCCTCAATCCGATACGCCGCGGCGCGGCCCTGGAGCGCGATATCCGGCACGCCGATTGTCAAGTGGTGCTGGCTGATTCGGCATCGGCTGCCGTCGTTGGCGACATCGACCACATCGACGTGGATTCGCAGGAATGGGCGGCCGAGGTCGCGGCACACCACGATGCGCCGGTGACGGCGCGCGAGGCCCAACCCGCCGATACGTTCATGCTGATCTACACCTCGGGTACGAGCGGCGACCCGAAGGCGGTGATCTGCAGCCACGGCAAGGTCGCGATCGCAGGCGTGATGATGACCGAGCGATTCGGACTCGGTGCCGATGACGTCTGCTATGTGTCCATGCCCCTGTTCCACTCGAACGCGGTGCTGGTGGGCTGGGCGGTGTCGTTGGCGTGCCGAGGCTCGATGGTGTTGCGGCGCAAGTTCTCTGCGTCGCAGTTCCTCCCCGATATCCGGCGTTACGGCGCGACGTACGCCAATTACGTCGGCAAGCCGCTGTCGTACGTACTGGCCACGCCCGAACGCCCCGACGACGCCGACAACCCGCTGCGGGCGGTCTACGGAAACGAGGGTGCGCCCGCCGACGTCGACCGGTTCGCACGCAGATTCGGCACCATCGTCATCGACGGATTCGGTTCCACCGAAGGCGGAGTCGCGATCGGGCGCACCCCGGACTCCCCGCCGGGGTCACTGGGCCCGCTGCCTGCGGACACAGAGATCGTCGACGTGGAAACCGGCGAACCGTGCCCGCCAGGGGTGACGGGCGAAATCGTGAACACTTCGGGGCCCGGACGGTTCGAGGGCTACTACAACGATCCGATGGCCGACGCCGAACGAATGGCGGGCGGCGTGTACCACAGCGGCGATCTCGCATACCGCGACGAGAACGGCTACGCGTTTTTCGCGGGGCGGCTGGGCGACTGGATGCGCGTCGACGGCGAGAACCTCGGCGCGGCGCCCATCGAGCGGGTGCTGCTGCGTCACCCGGACGTGATCGAGGTCGCCGTCTACGGAATACCGGCCCCCGACATCGGCGACCAGGTGATGGCGGCGTTGCTGCTCGCGGACGGCGCCGCCTTCGACGTCGACGCGTTCCGTGAGTTCCTGGCCGGGCAGCCGGACCTGGGGCCGAAGCAGTGGCCGGCGTTCGTGCGGATCGCCACCGAATTGCCGCGTACCGAGTCGTTCAAAGTGATCAAGCGCCAATTGGCCGCGGAGGGCACCGAGTGCGCTGACACGGTGTGGCCCATTCCCCGGTAACCTCGCGGGCGTGGGTTACCGCGAATTCCCACCGCCGCCGCACCTGCGCGACCTCGTCGAATGCGCGTGGGTGGTGGACGGGCCGCCGGAGCCGGTGCGCGTGCTTCCCGACGGCTGCATGGATCTCATGCGGATGTCAGACCGCGTCGTCGTCGCGGGGCCGGACACCACCGCGTTCATCAGCCCGCGAGGTCGAGAAGTGTTTGTGGGCTTGCGGTTTCGACCAGGAGCTCTACCCCGGTTGCTCGGCGTCCCAGCTGCGGAGCTGCGCAACACCCGCGTCCCTCTGGCCGACCTCGGGCTCAACCGGGAGAAAGGACCGCTCGTTGGTCGAGCTGGCGGCCGCGCTGGCCGCCGATGAGCCGCCGAATGAGACGGCGCCATGGTCGCTTCCCCAGCTCCGCCATATCACCGACAGCCTCGGAAACGGTGCCGCTGTGACCGATGTGGCACGACAGGTCGGCTGGTCGGCCAGAACGCTGCAGCGCCATTGCGCCGCCGTGTACGGCTACGGGCCTGCGACGCTGCGGCGCATCCTGCGTTTCCGTCGGGCGGTCCGGCTGTTGGATGACGGAGAGCCGTCGGCAATCGTGGCGTCGACTGTCGGTTACGCCGACCAGCCGCACCTGCACCGCGAGATCCGTGGCTTCACCGGCATGTCGCTCGCGACGCTGCGTCAGGGCAGCGGGCAGAACAGATCAACCGACGTGCCGTCGGGATCGGTGACGGTCGCGTAGCGCTGGCCCCACGGCGCGTCAAACGGCTTCAGCGCGCCCGGATGCCCTGCGGCCGTGAGCCGCTCGAAGAGAGCATCGACCTCCGACGGGTCGCTCATCCTGAACGCCAGCGCCACCCTGCCCTGCTGTGTCGGCGGTGTCCAGCCGGGATGCATACCGGCGATGATTTCTTCATTGTCGAACGCCAGCTTGTTGCCGCCGGGGAGTTCGGCCTCGACATGCGGGCCGTCCGGTTCGGGAATGTCCAACCCCAGCAGCCGATAGAAGTCGAGCGCGCGGCCCATGTCCTTGACCGCGATCTCGACGGTTGTTGATGTCACTCGAATGTCCATACCGGCACGCTAAGTCGGCCGGACCGGCCGCGTCGTGAACAAATCGGACACGCAGCCCCACCGCGGGCGTCGCCGCCGCACATCCGATTCCCGACGGCTGGGAGCCCGCTGGCGAGAACACGCCGGAGTGGGCGTACGGCGCCATCACCTACACCGGCCCCGAGGGAGCGGACTACACGCCGAGCATCGTTGCGCTGCTTTCGAAGCTGACCGGAAATGTGGACCCCCAGGCGATCCTCGATGTGGCACCCGGCAGATGAACAACCTGCCCGGCTTCGAGGCGTGGAACGAGGGCGCCACCAGCACACTCGGCGAATACCCCGCCTTGCAACTGGGCGGCACCTGGCAGAGCGAAGGCCTGACCAAGATCACCGCGCTGAAGACGGTCGTCATCCCTGGCGCCGACGGACTCTATGTCCTCCAGCTGAACGCCGACGGGCTGGAAACGCAGTCCGACATCATCACCGCCGCAACGGATGTGATCGACTCCCAGACGAGCATCTCGTTCTAGAGGGTGGGGCCGCGCGTCAGCGGCTCAACTTGAACACTCGCTCGGCGTTGCCGTGCAGATAGTCGGCCGTGGCTTCGTCGGTCAGCCCGAGGTCGTCGAGACCGTCCAGGGCATGCTGGTGACCGATCATCGGATAGTTGGTGCCGAACAAGACCTTTCGCTGACCGGTGCCGGTCCGCATGAAGCGGACCAACTCCTCGGGCAGCCGCTTCGTCGTGTACGCGGAGGTGTCGATATAGACATTCGGATGCTTGCGCGCGACGGCCACCATCTCCTCGGTCCACGGGTATCCGACATGCCCGCAGACGATCGCGAGTTCGGGGAAGTCCAGCGCCACCTCGTCGATGTACGGGATGGGCCTGCCGGTCTCGGAACGCCGCATCGGCCCGGTGTGACCGACCTGGGTGCAGAACGGCACACCCAACTCGACACATTCGGCGAACAGCGGATAGTAGCGGCGGTCGGTCGGCGGCAGGCCCCACAGCCACGGCACCACCCGCAGCCCGACGAATCCATCGTCGCGAATACGACGGCGTAGTTCACGGATTCCCGCCATCGGGCTGTCGAGGTCGACGGTCGCAATTCCGCGGAACCTGTTGGGGTGCTTGCCTACCCAGGCCGCTACTTCGTCGTTGGATACCAGGTCGAGACCGTTGGGACCGCGCCAGGCAGACAGCAGCCCGATGTCACCCCCGCTGCGTCCATCGAAGCCACCGTCGCCTCGATCGGGACGTCCGCGTCCTTCTCCGGCATGGCGCCGCCGGTCCAGCGCCGCAGCGAGGCCAGCATGTCGTGGCGCAGAAACCGGGCCGTTGGGTGCTGCATCCATACGTCGACGGTCATACGAGCCGACTGTAGACGCGCTAGTTCCCCCGAATGTCGTCGAGGCGGTTCGTCGCGTCCTCGAAACCCTTGACCAGTTCGGCGATGATGTCGGCCACCGGCCGGATCTCGTTCATCCGGCCGACGATCTGGCCGACCGGCATGGCGACGGCCGTCGGGTCCGAGGATTCACTCATCCGTTGGTGGGCCTCGCTGACGAGGATGTTCTGCAGTGGCATCGGCAACGGTTCCGGTGCATCGGGCTCGTCCCAGGCATCGGTCCAGCGGCTCTTGAGCAGCCGCGCCGGCTTGCCGGTGTAGATGCGCCGACGAACGGTGTCACTCGATGTTGCGCCGAGCAGCGCCTCCTGGATCACCGACGTACCCGCATCGGTGCGATGGCCGAGGTCGTATTCGGCAGAGGTCAGGAACGCCGAACCCATCCACACGCCCTGCGCGCCGAGCGCCAGCGCAGCAGCGACCTGCCGTCCGGTGCCGATGCCGCCTGCGGCGAGTACCGGTGCCCGACCTTCAAGGGCGTCAACGATTTCCGGCCACAGCACCATCGACCCGATCTCGCCGGTGTGGCCTCCGGCCTCGTGGCCCTGTGCGACGACGATGTCGACGCCGTTGTCTACGTGGCGTTGCGCATGTTTGGCGCTTCCTGCCAGGGCGGCGACCGGGACACCGGCCTCGTGGGCCTGGTCGATCACATCCTTCGGCGGGGAGCCGAGCGCGTTGGCGATCAACTTGATCGGATGCCGCAGTGCCACCTCGACATGTGACCGGGCAACCGAGTGCAGCCAGCCGAGCACACCCGCGGAGCGCTCCTCGTCGTCGGGCAGCGGCGGGACGCCGAGGTCGGCAAGCGTCTTCGCTACGAAATCGCGGTGGCTCTGCGGGATCAGCTTGCCGATGTCGGTGGCCGTTCCCTCGGTCGGCACCTTCGCGGGCATCACGATGTCGACGCCGTACGGCTTGCCGTCGGTGTTTTCGTCCATCCAGTTCAGCACGGTCTCGAGGTCATCGGCATCGTTGAAGCGGACGCAGCCGAGCACACCGAGGCCGCCGGCCTTGCTGACCGCGGCTGCCACCTTCTCCGACGGGGTGAAGACGAAGATCGGGTAGGCGATGCCGAAGCGATCGCACAGCTCGGTGTGCATCAGGTCGGTGTTCCCACATGGTTGGCGTGCACGTCGTCGGCTGGCCGCTCTTCGGTCGTATCCTTGGCCCACCGGTAATCGGGCTTGCCGGCCGGCGTCCGGTGGATCTCTTCAACCCACCAAATCTTGCGCGGGACTTTGTAACCGGCGATCTCCTGGCGCACGAATGTGTCGAGTGCGGCCAGTGTCGGGTTGGTCCCGGGCCGGCGGTGCACGACGGCGGCAACGCAGTTGCCGTATCGCTCGTCGGGGACGCCGACGACCAGCGCGTCGAACACGTCAGGGTGGCCCTTGAGGGCGGCCTCCACTTCTTCCGGGTAGATCTTCTCGCCGCCGCTGTTGATGGACTGCGAGCCGCGGCCGAGCATCGTCACAGTTCCGTCTGCCTCGACCTCGGCGTAGTCGCCCGGAATCGCGTAGCGCACACCGTTGAACGTCTTGAACGTCTCCGCGGTCTTCTTCTCGTCTTTGTAGTAGCCGACGGGGATGTTGCCCTTCTTCGCGATGAGCCCGCGCAGTCCGGAGCCCGGCTCCACCTCGTTGCCGTCCTCGTCAAGGACGACGGTGCGGTGATCGATCGCCACCCGCGGTCCGCCGGTGTGCGACTGGCCTTTGGCCACGATGCTGGTGCCGCCGAAGCCCGTTTCAGAGGACCCGATCGAGTCGGTGATCACCCGGTTGGGCAGCAGTTCGAGGAATTTCTCCTTGATGCTGGTCGAGAACAGCGCGGCCGTGCTCGCCAACAGGAACAGGCTCGACAGGTCGGGCTCGTGGCCGGAGTCATGCATCTTGGTCAAAGCGTCGAGCAGGGGGCGGGCCATCGCATCGCCGGTGAAGAACAGCAGGTTCACCTTGTGCTTCTCGATCGTCTGCCACACCTCGTCGGCATCGAATTCCGGTGCGAGCACCGTCGTTTGACCCGAGAACACCGACATCCAGGTGGCCGACTGCGTCGCGCCGTGGATCATCGGCGGAATCGGGTAGCGGATCATCGGCGGATTCTCCGCGGCGGCCTTGGCCAGGTCGTACTCGCCGGAGATGAATTCGCCGGTCGCAAAATCGGTGCCGCCGAACAACACTCGGTAGACATCCTCGTGGCGCCACATAACGCCCTTCGGGAAGCCGGTGGTGCCACCGGTGTAGAGCAGATAGATGTCGTCGGCACTGCGGTCACCGAAGTCTCGCTCGGGCGAACCCTGTTCCAGAGCGGAGTAGAACTCGACACCGCCGTAGCGCTGGAAGTCATCGTCACTGCCGTCCTCGACTACAAGGACGGTCTTCACGCCCGGTGTTTCGGGCAGCACATTGGCGACCCGATCGGCATAGCGACGTTCGTGGACGAGCGCGACCATATCCGAGTTCTCGAAGAGGTACTTCAGCTCGCCCTCGACGTAGCGGAAGTTGACGTTCACCAGGATGGCGCCGGCCTTGACGATGCCAAGCATCGCGATGACGATCTCGATGCGGTTCCTGCAGTACAGCCCGACCTTGTCGTCCTTCTTCACGCCCTGATCGATCAGGTAGTGCGCGAGGCGGTTGGCCTTCTCTTCCAGCTGCCCGTAGGTCAACTGGTCGTCACCGCAGATCAGGGCGACGCGGTCTGGCACGGCGTCGATGGCGTGCTCGGCGAGGTCAGCAATATTCAGGGCCACGGAACCAAACTAGAACGTGTTACATTTCGGAGACAAGTCTATGGCATCGATGCAGGAAGGCGGACATCCGTGAGCGAGCCAGAAAAAGGCCCCGACGCCCTCATTGAGCAGCGCGGACACACCCTGGTCCTGACGCTCAACCGGCCGGAGGCTCGCAACGCGCTTTCCACCGAGATGCTCTCGATCATGGTCGAGGCCTGGGACCGCGTCGACGACGATCCCGAGATCAGGACCTGCATCCTGACCGGGGCAGGCGGCTACTTTTGCGCGGGCATGGACCTGAAGGCCGCGACGGCCAAGCCGCCGGGCGACTCATTCAAGGACGGCAGCTACGACCCGTCGCGCATCGACGCCCTGCTGAAGGGCCGCAGGCTGACCAAGCCGCTGATCGCCGCCGTGGAGGGACCGGCGATCGCGGGTGGCACCGAGATCCTGCAGGGCACCGACATCCGCGTCGCGGCGGAGAGCGCCAAGTTCGGCATCTCCGAGGCCAAGTGGAGCCTGTACCCGATGGGCGGTTCCGCGGTGCGGCTGGCGCGCCAGATTCCCTACACCGTTGCGTGCGACCTGCTGCTCACCGGACGGCACATCACCGCCACCGAAGCCAAGGAGATGGGCCTCGTCGGCTACGTCGTGCCCGACGGTCAGGCGCTGGAGAAGGCGCTCGAGATCGCAGAGGTGATCAACAACAACGGGCCGCTCGCGGTGCAGGCGATCCTGAGGACGATTCACGAGACCGAGGGCATGCACGAGAACGACGCCTTCAAGATCGATACCAAGATCGGCGTCGAGGTGTTCATCTCCGACGACGCAAAGGAAGGCCCGCTGGCGTTCAAGGAGAAGCGCGCGCCCAATTTCAAGATGAAGTAGCCGTTAGCGCACACTCGACGGTATGTACGACCTGGAAGACGCGATCACCGGACGTCACTCGACGCGCATGTTCCTGCGGGACAAGCCCGTACCGCCCGACCTCGTGAACGAGGCACTGACGCTCGCGATGCGGGCCCCGTCGAATTCGAACATCCAGCCGTGGCATCTCGTGCTGGCCTCCGGCCCTGCCAGGGACCGGCTCGTCGAGGCGCTGCTGGAAGTGGCGGCGGTCGAGTCGCCGGCGGTGCCGGTGTTGCCGGAGGCGTTCGCGCACATGCGGCGCGATCTCGGCGCTCTGGTCTACGGGTCGATGGGGATCTCCCGCCATGACGCCGAAGCCCGGCGCATCGCAGTACTGCGAAACTGGGAGTTCTTCCGGGCGCCGCTGGCCGGAATCGTCTGCATGCACCGCGATCTCGACTTCGTCGACTCTGTGGGTGTCGGTATGTTCGTGCAGACCCTGCTGCTGGCCTTGACGGCCCGCGGCCTTGGCACCTGCGTGCAGGTGTCGATCGCCGGCTACCCCGACGTCGTTCGTGAGCAACTGAACATCGGTGAGGACATGCGGATACTGTGCGGGCTGGCCATCGGCTATCCGGACCCTGAGTTCGCCGCGAACGATCTTGGGGTGCCGCGAAATCCCGTCGAGCAGAACGTGGTCTTCGTCGACCGCTAAGTCGGAAGGCGAGTGGCTTGGTCGGGGTGAACTTCACCGGCATCTTCTCCAGCCCGCTGACGAAGTTGGCTGGGCGCAGCGGCAATTCGTCATCGGACACCAGTTGCATGTCCGGCAGCCGCTTCAGCAGGCGCTCCTGCATCAACAAAAGCTCCAGGCGGGCAAGCTGGTTGCCGAGGCAGAAATGGGTGCCGAAACCGAACGCCAGGTGGTTGTTCGGATAGCGGGTGATATCGAACTGCTCGGGGTTCTCGAAGACCTTCTCGTCGAAGTTGGCGGACTCGAAGAGCAGGATCATCTTCTCGCCCTCCTTGAGTTGGGTGCCGTGGAACTCGGTGTCTTCGGTGATGGTGCGCGCC
Organism: uncultured Actinomycetota bacterium; assembly: GCA_963734385.1. Lineage (GTDB taxonomy): Bacteria > Actinomycetota > Actinomycetes > Mycobacteriales > Mycobacteriaceae > Mycobacterium. The sequence continues at coordinate 150,774 of CAVTHR010000024.1, forward strand.
ATGTTCTTCACCGGAGCGGTCCAGCGCAGCATCTCTTCGATCGCATTGGGCAGCAGGTCCAGGTCCTTGATCAGGCGCTGGTGCTGATCGGGGTGACGCATCAACTGTCTGGTGCCGCCCGACAGCGTGTGCCGGGTGGTCTCGTCGCCGCCGATCAGCAGCAACAACACCTCGGTGACGATCTGGTGATCCTCGAGCTTCTCACCCTCCACCTCCGCGTGCACGAGCACGCTGACGAGATCGTCGGTCGGGTCTGTCTTGCGCTCGGCGATCATCCCCGTCATGTACTCGCTGTACGCGGCGAACGCCTCCATCGTGATCTGCATATCGGCCGGATCGGCCGTGCTGCTCAAGGCGTTCATCAGGTCGTCGGACCACCGAAGGAACATCTCGCGCTCCTGTGGGCGCACCCCGAGCATGTCGCCGATCACCGCCATCGGAAGCGGTGCGGCGATGTCCCGAACGAAGTCGCACTCACCACGCTCGCACACCGCGTCGATCAGGGTGTCGCACAGCGAAATAATCGATCCCTCGAGGTCTTTCACGCGCTTGCGGGTGAAGCCGGAGTTGACGAGTTTGCGACGTAGCAGATGTTGCGGATCGTCCATCTCGATCATCATCTCGACGCCGGGCTGGTCCGGTCGGATGCCGCCCGCATTCGAGAACAGTTCGGGGTTCCGCTCGGCTTCGATCACCGCCGCGTACGTCGCAGCGGCGGCCAAACCGTTTCGGTCGCGGAAGACCGGCTCGTTCGCGCGCATCCATTGTAGGCTGCGGCCGTGAGTCGCCGGCGTAGAACGTGCCGTCGGTGAGATCGACGTCGGGCTTGGTCGTCGTCATCGTCGAACCTCCTGCGCGTCACCGAATGTCATCTCTACGTTGTCAACGGAACTGGACAACATCGCGCGCTTGGGCAGGCCGAGCGAGGCGAGTTCCTTCGCATACGGGTGATCCCCCAGCCACAATCGCACGCCGCCTGGGCGGTTACGGACACTGCCCTGCGTCATCTCGAAAGCAGTCTCGCGGGTCACTCCGTCGCGATGCGAGTAGCTACGCTGCACCTGCGTGCGCGGGATCAGCCGGATCGGCAGACCGCGGCTGAATTCCATGCTGACCACGTGCTGGCCGTCGATGTTCAGGTCGAAACCGAATTGACGACCATCTCGAATCGTGAAGTCCGCCATCACCTTCGGGTAACCCCAGATCGTGATCCCCGCTTCGAGTGTGAACGCCTGGTCGACGGGCAGGTGGTGGATGAAGGCGCCTGCCGACTGCAGGGCACGGGGCCCGCTCGCATCCGACCCCGGCGGGTTGACCATCACGCTTGTACCGAATTCGTAGTACTGCCCCAGGTCGCCGTCGATGTAGTGCACCAGCATCAGGATCGCGATCGCGCGACCCTTCCGATACCGGCAGACGTGCAGCCCGCTGTAGTCGATCATCTGCTGAGCGGCATCGGCGTCGACTGAGAACGTCGCTACGTGCTGTTGGGCTTGCCGGATCTTCACCGGCATGGTCAGGACTTGGCCGGCGATGGTGTGCTGCGAAGCAGTCATCGAGCCAATCTAGAACGCGTTCTAGACAAGTAGCAAGAAGTGTCTACACCAATGTCGCCAGTTCGCGGATCTGATCGCCGTTCCGACCGGTCACCACCATGGTCGTGACGCCCGCGGCCTCCCACACCTTGATCTGCTCACGCACGTAGTCGGGATCGCCGACGATCGCGGCGTCGTCGACGAGCTCGTCGGGGATGACCGTCGCGGCCTCGTCCTTGCGGTCGGTGCGGAACAGCTTCGTCACGTCGTCGACCACCTCGGCGTAGCCCATCCGGCGATACACGTCGGCATGGAAGTTGGTGTCCTCGGCGCCCATCCCGCCCATGTACAGCGCAAGGTAGGGCTTCATCGCGGCGAACGCGGCGGGCCGGTCGTCGGTGATGACGATGTTGGCCGTCGCACAGACCTCGAAATCGTCGCGACTGCGCCGCGCGCCCGTCCGGGCGAAGCCCTCGTCGAGCCACTCGTTGTAGGTGTCGGCCATGCGCGGGGTGTAGAAGATCGGCAGCCAGCCGTCGCAGATCTCGGCGGCCATCGCGACGTTCTTGGGGCCCTCCGCCCCGAGCATGATCGGGATGTCGGCGCGCAGCGGGTGGGTGATCGGTTTGAGCGACTTGCCCAGCCCTGTGGTGCCTTCACCGGACAGCGGCAGCGGGTAGTGCGGCCCATCGCTGGACACCGGCTTCTCCCGCGCCCAGACCTGTCTGATGATGTCGATGTATTCGCGGGTGCGGGCCAGCGGCTTGGGGAACTTCTGCCCGTACCAGCCCTCGACGACCTGCGGTCCCGACACGCCGAGCCCGAGGATGTGCCGCCCGCCCGACAGGTGGTCCAGGGTCAGCGACGCCATCGCGCACGCGGTTGGGGTGCGCGCCGACAGCTGCACCACGGAGGTGCCGAGCCGCATCCGGCTGGTCGCCGAGCCCCACCAGGCCAGCGGCGTGAACGCGTCCGACCCCCACGCCTCGGCGGTGAACACGGTGTCGAAGCCTGCCTCTTCGGCGGCGGCTACCAGTTCCGGCGCGTTCGTCGGGCGGCTGCGCGCCCCAATATCCGAGCTGGAGTCCTAACTTCATCAGAGCCGCCTTTCTCGCAGGTCCAGACCGTGCCTTGAAACCATTCTTAGAACCTGTTCTACTCGATGCTGTGACCGCCAGCCAAAGCAGCCCGGTGCAGATCGATACCCATCAGCCGCCCCTTTCGGCGCCTTTGAGGCTGTCTTTCGACTACACCCGTTCAGTCGGACCGCTCCTGTCCCAGTTCTTCACCGCCCTGCGCGAGCGCCGCATCCTCGGCGTGCGAGGTTCGGACGGGCGGGTCCTCGTACCGCCCGCTGAGTATGACCCCGTCACCTACGAGCCGTTGACCGAGGTTGTACCGGTGACCAGCGTCGGGACCGTGCTGTCGTGGACCTGGCAAGCACAGCCGCTCGAGGGCCAGCCGCTCGACAAGCCGTTCGCGTGGGCGCTGATCAAGCTCGACGGCGCCGACACCGCGATGCTGCACGCGGTCGACGCCGGGTCTGCCGACGCCATCAGCACCGGAGCACGTGTGCACGTGCACTGGGCCGACGAACCAGTCGGCGCAATCACGGATATCGCGCACTTCGCGCTTGGCGACGAGGCGGAGGATGTCCAGGAGATCACCGACGATGACCGCGATCCGGTGACGCTGCTCGTCGTCCCAACCTCGATCGAAATCCAGCACACCGCTTCGCTTCCCGAGAGCGCATTCCTGCGTGCGCTGGAGGAGGGCAAGCTGCTCGGTGCACGAACCGGCAAGGACGGGAAGGTGTATTTCCCTGCGCGGGAAGCCGATCCGGCCACCGGCCAGCAACTCGACGAGTTCCTCGAACTGCCGGACAAAGGCACCGTGACGACGTTCGCGATCATCAACATCCCGTTCGCCGGCCAGCGCATCAAGCCGCCCTACGTCGCGGCCTACGTGCTGCTCGACGGCGCGGACATTCCGTTCCTGCACCTGGTCACCGAGATCGATGCGGCCGACGTGCGGATGGGCATGCGAGTCGAGGCGGTGTGGAAACCCCGCGAGGAGTGGGGCCTTGGCATCGACAACATCGACTACTTCCGGCCGACCGGCGAACCGGACGCCGACTACGACACCTACAAGCACCACCAATAGAGGGACATCACTAGTGACTGATCGCAATGTCGCGGTGGTCGGGTTCGCGCATGCTCCGCATGTGCGCCGCACCGAAGGCACTACCAACGGCGTCGAAATGCTCATGCCGTGCTTCGCCGAGTTGTACGCCGACCTGGGCCTCGAGCAGACCGACATCGGGTTCTGGTGCTCGGGCTCCTCGGATTACCTTGCCGGGCGGGCATTCTCGTTCCTCTCCGCGATCGACTCGATCGGTGCGGTCCCGCCGATCAACGAGTCGCATGTGGAAATGGACGGCGCCTGGGCCCTCTACGAGGCCTACATCAAGATCCTGACCGGCCAGGTCGACACCGCGCTGGTGTACGGGTTCGGGAAGTCGTCGGCGGGGGTTCTGCGCAGGGTGCTCGCGCTGCAGACCGACCCGTACACGGTGGCACCACTCGTGCCTGATGCCGTGTCCATGGCCGGCCTGCAGGCACGGTTCGGCCTCGACGCCGGTAAGTGGACGGCCGAGCAGATGGCCCAGGTCGCACTGGATTCCATGGGCGCCGCCGAGCGGACCGACTCCGAGAAGCCCGCGAAGAGCATCGACGAACTGCTCGCCCGGCCGTTCTTCGCCGATCCGCTTCGGCGCCACGACATCGCGCCGATCACCGACGGCGCGTCGGCCATCGTGCTTGCCGCTGGTGACCGGGCCCGCGAGCTGCGGGAAAACCCCGCATGGATAACTGGTTTCGAGCACCGTATCGAGACCCCGGTGCTCGGTGCCCGCGATCTGACCACGTCCCCGTCGACGGAGGCGTCGGCCAAGGTGGCGACTGGCGGCGATGCGGGCTCGGTCGAGGTCGCCGAGATCTACGCGCCGTTCACGCATCAACATCTGATCCTCACCGAGGCGATCGGCCTGCCGTCGTCGACGAAGGTCAACCCGTCCGGTGGCGCGCTGGCCGCCAACCCGATGTTCTCCACCGGCCTGGAACGAATCGGCTTCGCGGCCCGACACATCTTCGAGGGTTCCGCACAACGAGTCCTGGCGCATGCCACCAGCGGGGCTGCGCTGCAACAGAACCTGGTCGCAGTCATGGAGGGCAAATAGTCATGGCAGGACAGAACGCAGCCGTCCTCGGCACCGGGCAGACGAAGTACGTCGCCAAGCGCAAGGACGTGTCGATGAACGGCCTGGTGCGCGAGGCCATCGACAAGGCGCTTGCGGACTCGGGCAGCACTTTCGACGACATCGACGCCGTGGTGGTCGGCAAGGCGCCCGACTTCTTCGAGGGCGTGATGATGCCCGAGCTGTTCATGGCCGACGCGGTCGGCGCCACCGGCAAGCCGTTGATCCGGGTTCACACCGCAGGTTCGGTCGGCGGGTCGACCGCGGTAGTCGCGGCCAGCCTGGTGCAGTCCGGCAAGTACAACCGCGTGCTGACGATGGCCTGGGAGAAGCAGTCCGAATCAAATGCCATGTGGGCCCTGTCGATTCCGGTGCCGTTCACCAAGCCGGTCGGTGCCGGTGCTGGCGGCTACTTCGCTCCGCACGTGCGGTCCTACATCCGGCGATCAGGCGCTCCCACACACATCGGCGCGATGGTCGCGGTCAAGGACCGGCTCAACGGAGCCAAGAACCCGCTGGCCCATCTGCACCAGCCGGACATCACGCTGGAGAAGGTGATGGAATCCCAGATGCTGTGGGACCCGATCCGGTTCGACGAGACGTGCCCCTCGTCCGACGGCGCCTGCGCGCTGGTGATCGGCAACGAGGACATCGCCGATGCGCGGGTGTCCGACGGGCATCCCGTCGCTTGGATCCACGCCACCGCGCTGCGCACCGAACCGCTCGCCTACTCCGGGCGAGACCAGGTCAACCCGCAAGCGGGCCGCGACGCCGCCAAGGCGTTGTGGCATGACGCCGGGATCAGCTCCCCGATCGACGAGATCGACGTCGCCGAGGTCTACGTGCCGTTCTCCTGGTTCGAGCCGATGTGGTTGGAGAACCTCGGCTTCGCGCCAGAGGGTGAGGGCTGGAAGCTCACCGAAGCCGGCGAGACGGCGATCGGTGGCCGCATTCCGTTCAACCCGTCCGGCGGCGTGCTCTCGTCGAACCCGATCGGCGCATCCGGGATGATCCGATTCGCCGAAGCGGCCATCCAGGTGATGGGCAAGGCCGGCGACCATCAGGTGCCCAACGCCCGAAAGGCGCTCGGCCACGCCTACGGCGGCGGCTCGCAGTATTACTCGATGTGGGTGGTAGGAGCCGACAAGCCGTGACGAGAATGAAGTACACCTGCAGCGTGGCGATGAGCGGGATCAACGATTTTGTCGAGATTGCCAGGACCGCCGAGGAACTCGGGTTCGACTCAATCGCACTGCCGGACTCCATCTTCTATATGGAGAAGCAGTCGACGGACTATCCCTACACCCCCGACGGTTCGCGGATGTGGAATGCCGACACCGAATGGGTGGATCCGCTGATCGCCGCGGCCGCCATGGGTGCGGTGACGTCGACACTGCGGTTCTACACCAACGTGATGAAGCTGGGCTCCCGCAATCCGCTGCTGCTGGCCCGTCAGGTGGGGTCGGTCGCCAACCTGACCAACGACCGTTTCGGGTTCGGTGTCGGGATCGGCTGGGCACCTGAGGAATTCGAGTGGTGTGGCGTCCCGTATCCCAAGCGGGGCAAACGTGTAGACGAAATGATCGACGTAATCAAGCTGCTTCTCGGCGGCGGCATGGTCGAATTCCATGGTGAGTTTTACGATTTCGACAAGCTGCAGATGAGTCCCGGACCGTCCAAACCGGTGCCGTTCTACGTCGGAGGTCACACCGATGTGGCGCTGCGCCGAGCCGTGCGGATTGGCGACGGCTGGACGAGCGCGATGATGAAGGCCAAGGAGATCGCGGACACGATCGGCCAGCTCAAATCACTGCTGTCGGATGCGGGCCGGGCTGATGATCCGTTCGAATACCAAGTGGTGTGCATCGACAAGTTCGGAGTCGACGGCCACCGCGAGCTCGCGGACTTCGGCGTCACCGACTACATCACCATCCCGTGGATGTTCGAGGGGCTGGGTTTCGACCCGCCGCTGGAGAAGAAGAAGGACTCGATGAAGCGGTTCGCCGACACCTACATCCACTCGGGGTGGCAGGAGTGACCGACAGTCCAGTTCACCTGGCGGGTAAGCGCTCCCGGGAGGCGGCGGTCGCTCGCGACAAGGAAGCGTGGCTGGCCGTGTTCGCCGACGACGCCATCGTCGAGGATCCCATCGGCCCGTCGCACTTCGACCCCGAAGGCAAGGGGCACAGGGGCAAGGACGCGATCGCGAAGTTCTACGACATGGCTATCGCCCCGAGCGAGTTGACGTTCAACTTCGAGAAGACCTACCAGTGCGGCAACGAAGAAGCCAACGTCGGCAACATCGTCATCCGGTCGAGCGGGTACGAGGTCGTCGCCGAGGGTGTGTTCACCTACCGGGTGAACAACGAAGGCCAGATCGTCGCGCTGCGTGCCTACTGGGAGCTCGACGCCGCCACCAAGGGCGCGCGCAAGATCTAGGGCGTCCCCGGCTCGGTGATCTCCCGCAACCCGTCCGTATAGCGCCGGGCCAGGTCCTGGTACGCGCCGGGGTTGGTGTCCACCCACATCTGCGCGCCGGTTCCTGCGACCGGGCCCTTTATCTCCGCGGGCGCGCCGGCCGCCACGACTTCGTCGGGGATCTTCGTGCCGCCCAGTACCAGCGAATGGGCGGCGATCAAGCTGCGCGAGCCGATCACCGCACCGTCGAGGACCGTCGAATGGTTCGCGATCACCGCCGCGGCGCCGATGTGCACCCCGTGGATCACGCAACTGTGGGCAACCGTTGCGCCCGGCCCGACGTCGACGGGGATGCCCGGCGGAGCGTGGAGGACGCAGCAGTCCTGCACGTTTGCGCCCTCGCGGACGATAATGGGGGCGAAGTCAGCACGAAGCACCGCGTTGAACCACACCGACGCGTCGGCTTCGACGTGAACGTCGCCGACCAGCGTGGCAGTCGGTGCGATGAAAGCGCCGGGATCGACCGTCGGCGATCGGCCCTCGAATGAATACAGCGGCATCATCTAGATATACCGCAGGTAGATCGGGTTTATGTTGCGCAGCGAGCGGGAAAAACTGTAACGTGTTCTAGTTAGAGAGCTATTACTGGAGGCGCGAAGTGACGACTGAGACAGCCCACAGCGGCATTCGCGAGATCGACACCGGCACACTGCCCGATCGGTTCGCGCGCGGTTGGCACTGCCTGGGCCCGGTCAAGGACTACCAGGACGGTAAGCCGCACGGGGTCGAGATCTTCGGCACCATGCTGGTGGTATTCGCCGACTCGCAGGGCGACGTCAAGATCCTCGACGGCTACTGCAGGCACATGGGCGGCAACCTGTCACAGGGCACCATCAAGGGCGACGAGGTGGCCTGCCCGTTCCACGACTGGCGCTGGGGCGGCGACGGCAAGTGCAAGCTGGTGCCCTACGCCAAGCGCACGCCGCGACTCGCCCGCACCCGCGCGTGGCACACCGACGTCCGCGGCGGCCTGTTGTTCGTGTGGCACGACCATGAGGGCAACCCGCCGCAGCCCGAGGTGCAGATCCCCGACATCCCGGAGTCCGCCAGCGACGAGTGGACCGACTGGCGGTGGCACACGATGCTCATCGAGGGCTCCAACTGCCGCGAGATCATCGACAACGTCACCGACATGGCGCACTTCTTCTACATCCACTTCGGCCTGCCGACGTACTTCAAGAACGTCTTCGAGGGCCACATCGCGTCGCAGTACCTGCACAACGTGGGCAGGCCCGACGTGAACGACCTTGGAACGTCATACGGTGAGGCGCACCTTGATTCGGAAGCGTCGTACTTCGGTCCGTCGTTCATGATCAACTGGCTGCACAACAACTATGGCGGCTACAAGGCCGAATCCATCCTGATCAATTGCCACTACCCCGTCTCGCAGGACTCGTTCGTGCTGCAGTGGGGCGTCATCGTCGAGAAGCCGAAGGGCTTGGACGAGGCGATGACCGAGAAGCTGTCGAAGACCTTCACCGAAGGGGTCAGCAAGGGCTTCCTGCAGGACGTCGAGATCTGGAAGCACAAGACCCGCATCGACAACCCGCTGCTGGTCGAGGAGGACGGCGCCGTCTATCAGATGCGACGCTGGTACCAGCAGTTCTACGTCGATGTCGCCGATGTTTCGGCCGACATGACCGACCGCTTCGAGATCGAGGTCGACACCACCGCAGCCAACGAGAAGTGGCACGTGGAGGTCGAAGAGAACCTCAAGCATCAGGCCGAAGAGGAAAAGGCCGAACAGCCTTCGTCATGAGTTCCCGCGACAAGCAGGACGCACCAGACGTCGATCAACTGGCCCGGTCGATGTTGGCCCTGCATGGCGCACATGACGACGACCACACCGACGGCGACACCGGCAACGGCGGCGGGTCTTGGTCCAAGGCACCGGATTTCGCATCGGACCCGGATCGGGCGGCCGCCGTGCGCGAGGCCTCCCGGCGGGACCGTGAACGCTACCTGAACTCGGGACTGGTGTCGGTCGACTGCCGGTTCTGCCACGTCTCGGTCAACGTCAAGAAGCTGGGCCCCGCGCACACGTCGGTGCAGTGGAACTCCGAAGCGACCAGGCGCTGCGCCTTCTTCACCGAGGTGCGCGAATCCGGCGGCGAGCCGGCCCGCACCCGGTCGTGTCCGAAGCTGGCCGACAGCATCAAACACGCGGTGGCAGAAGGGGTTCTGGAGGAAGTGTCGAGCGCCCCGTCGCCTGGCGACGGCTGAGGAACTATCCCGATATCTGGAACGGCATACGGATATCTGGGACAATGGCTGCATGGCTGACATCACGTCCGGCGCCAAGACGCTCGAACGGGGTCTGAGCCTGCTCGACCATGTGGCCAATGGCATCGTGCGGCTCGACGACATCGCGAAGGCGGCGGGGCTGAGCCGTTCATCGACCCACCGCATGTTGACCACATTGGTCAATGCCGGATTTCTCACCCTGAGTGTCACACACCAATACGGCCTCGGAATCAAACTCCTTCAGCTGGGCAGTCATGCACAGGCGACCATCGACGTGTCCCGAGAGATACAGGCTGCGCTGGAAGCGGTTTCGGCACGCACGCTCGACGCGACCCACCTCGGCGTTCTGGTCGACGCCGACATCCTTTATCTCGCCAAGGCCCGCGGGCACCGCGGAATCGAGATGATGTCCCGACCCGGCGTCCGGTTACGCGCGCAGAACACCGCGATGGGGAAGGTGCTGTTGTCTACCCTGTCCGACGACGAAGCATCTCGCCGGTTCGACCCCGATGCGGCACCCACACCGAATTCAGCGCGTTCGCTGGAGGATTTCCTCACCGGGTTGGCCCGTACCCGCAAGCGGGGCTTCGCGGTCGAGAACCAGGAGAACGAGCTCGGAATCACGTGTGTGGCAGTCGGAATTCCCGACCGGGAGGGACGGGTAGCTGCGGCGATATCGGTCTCGGCGCCGAGCGTGCATATGCCGACCCGGCGCTACGCCGAGGTGGTTGGATATCTGCGCGAAGCTCAGCCGGTGCTGTCTCCGCTGGTAGCGCCCGGATTCGAAATGCACTAGGCCGCAGCAACTACCGCCTTACGGGTTCGGGCGAATCGAGCATTCCCAGTTCATCGCGCCGGGGCATTCCTTCCCAGTCGCCGGGCACAAGGCAGGCAAAGGCGCCAACGTGCACGGCCGTGTCGAGCCGGCCCGGCGGCTCGGCGCCCGCCAGCAGCTCGGATACGTAGCCAGCGACGAAGCCATCACCGGCCCCTACGGTGTCCAGCGCATCCACGGTGACCGCTTCGGTGTGATAGGTGACGCCGTCAATGATGGCGGCACAGCCGCGATCACCAAGCTTGATGATTACCTGCGCGGGACCAAGGTCAGCGATTCTGCGTGCGAGGTCGATCGGGTCGCCCGACGGTCCGACGAGTAGCACCGCCTCGTCGTCACCCGCGAACACGACGTCGGCGCGCGCGGCAAGTCCGCGAAACGCCTCCCCGGCGACGTCGGGATCCCACAGGGCCGAACGGTAATTCACGTCGAAAGCCACGACAGTGCCCGCGTCCCGGCCGACCGCAATCGCATGATCGATCGCCGCAGCCGCCGATTCGGATAGCGCGGGTGTGATTCCAGTGACGTGCAACAGCCGAGCGCGCCGGATCTTCTCCAGAGGGAGGTCCGCCGGCGAAAGGTGCGAACCCGCGCTTCCGGTCCGGTAATACCAGACCTTCTGTTTGGACATCGTGCGCCGTTCCTTGATCATCAGGCCGGTAGGCGCCGCGGGGTCCGTCACCACCTCGGCGTCGATCTGCTCGGCCGCGAGCTCGCGGCGAATGTAGTCTCCGAGGCTGTCCGCGCCCACTCGGCCAACCCAGGTCACGGTCGTGCCGAGGCGTCGCAGCGCGATGGCGAAATTGGACTCGGATCCGCCCATGCCGAGATTGAGACCGCAAGCGTGTTGCAGTGGTCCGGGGCCGCTGGTTTGGATAAGCGCCATCGTCTCGCCCATGGTGACAACTTCGGTGTCTGAATTCACGCTCATTGCTGCGCCTTTCGCTGATTGAGCGCTCCTCGTACGAGTTCTATCAGTCGCAGCGCCCGGTCGGTCAGAGCGGCCACATCACCTCCCGTGAAGACATCGCCTAGCAGTGGACCGCCGAGACTGACTGCGACCGCCCCCGCGGCAATCCACCCAGCGGCGTCGTCGATGCCGACGCCTCCGCTCGGAACGATCTGGATATCCGGAAACGGACCCAGGAGTTGACCGATGTATCCGGGACCAACCGCCGAGGCGGGAAACAGCTTGACCGCCGAAGCGCCCGCCGACCAACCGCGATACAGCTCGGTGGGTGTCAGGCCACCGGGGAAGACCGGCACGCCGGCATCGACAGCGATCCGGACGACGTCGAGTTCGACGGTCGGCGTGACAAGGAACTTGGCGCCACTCTCGAGGGCCGTCTCGCGCTTGGGCTGCCGGTCGTGACGGTGCCCAAGCCGATCACTGCGTCGTCGCCGAATTCGTCGACCAGGCCTATCTAGTTCGGCGAATAGCCCCCTCCGTGCTCAACGTCAGCTCGATATCGCGCACCCCGCCCTCGATGAGCGCACCGATCGCAGGCCGGTAGTCGCGGGCGTGACGCGGCACGCAGCACCGCGATCACGGGACTACCGGCGAGCAGTGGCGACGGATCGACTCTGGTCATCGAGCCAGCCATCCTCCATCGACGGGTATCACCGCACCGTGCACATAGTCCGCTGCACTGGACGCGAGGAAAACGACCGGGCCGACAAGGTCTTCCGGCGTTCCCCACCGCCCGCCGGGATTCGCACCAAGATCTGCTCGTTTCGAACCGGCATCAGCTGGTCAGCGCCTCGGTCATGTCTGTCTCCAGGTATCCGGGCGCGACGGCGTTCACGTTGACGCCGTTTGCGGCCCATTCGTTGCAGAGCGCCTTGGTCAGCTGGGCGACAGCCCCTTTCGACGCCGCGTATGCCGCGACCCGAAAGCCGCCCTGGAAGCTCAGCAGGGAAGCCAGATTGATGATCTTGCCCCTGCCGCGGGTCAGCATCGGTGCACCGAATTCCTGACAGAGTTGAAACACCGCCCGCAGATTCACGTCGAACAGCGCATCAAGCTCGGACAACGCGAAGTCCATCAGCAGTCGCCTCGGATCTGTGTTCCGGCGTTGTTGACGAGTATGTCGACCGATTGGCGCCCAAGCACGCGACTCGACGGCGCGCGAAATCGACTCGGATGACGCGAGGTCGACCCTCTGGTGAGTCAGCCGGCGGTTGTGCGCCTCTGCGACGCGTGAAGCAGCTCCGAGTCCGGACTCCCGCGCTGCATCACGACGACATCCGCGCCGGCGCGCAGTAGTCCCGCCGCGACAGCTGAGCCGATTCCACGCGATGCACCGGTCACCGCCGCGGTGAGCCCGGTCAAGTCGAATGGGTTCATCGGCTTACGCCGCGTCTTCCTCCGTGAGCAGATCCCGGTCGACGGTTTCCGGCGCCAGGATGGTGGCTAACCACGCTGATCGCCATGATCGCCATCATGTAAATCGCTACCGGCCACCATGATCCGGCGGCCCAGGTGACAAGCGAGGAACAGATCAACGGCGCGATGCCGCCGCCGAATACCGACGAGAACTCACGGCCGATCGCGACACCGGCGTAGCGGTAGCGTGCCCCGAAGAGCTCGGGGAAGTACGCCGCCTGCACACCGACCGTGCCGTACCCGGCGAAGACGAACCCAAGCACGATGACGAGCGCGATCAACACCAGGTTCTGCGTTTCGAGGAGCAGGAACGCCGGCACGGGGAAGATCAACAGAAATCCGGTCGCAATCAGATACATCGGGCGTCGGCCGAATCGGTCCGACAGGGTGCCGAAGACATATGCGGACACACAGGCGAAGAGCGCGCCGATGAGTAACACCTTCGGGATGAACGCCTTGTCGACTCGAGCTGGCTGATCAGGTAGCTGCCCAAGAAGACCTGGAAGACGTAGGAGTGGGCGTTGGCGCCGACGTTCATGAAGAACACCCGCGCCACGCCGAGCCTTCCGTGCTTGAGGACATCGGAGATCGGCGCACGTTGGCGTTCGACGACCCCTTCCGTTTTGAGCTCTCGTGAACACCGGCGACTCGGACATCCGGCGGCGGATGATCAACGCTGCGATGGTCACGAAGACCGACGAGAAGAACACGAGGCGCCAGCCCCAGTTCATCACGTCGTCTTCTGGCCACAGCTGGACGAGAATCCAGATGACCGCGCCGAGCGCGGTGCCGGCCGCAGCGCCGACGAAGACGAGCGACGAGAGGCGTCCGCGTCTGCCCTTCGCCGCCGTCTCGGTGAGAAGCACGATGCCACCCGCCTGTTCGGCGCCCGCCCCCAAGCCCTGAAGGATGCGCAGCACTACGAGCAGGATCGGCGCCAGCAGGCCGACCTGACTGTAAGTCGGTAGAAGACCGATCGACGAAGGTCGCGATGCCCATCAACAGCAGCGTCGCCACCAGAACCCACTTGCGGCCCAGCCGGTCGCCGAAATGGGAGAAGATCAGGCCGCCGAGCGGCCGCGCGGCGAAACCCACCGCGTACGTGCTGAAGGAAGCGATGAACCCGACGGCAGGCGATACGTCGGGAAAGAAGATGTCATTGAACACCAACGCAGCGGCCGTGCCGTAGATGACGAAGTCGTACTGCTCGAGTGCGGTCCCGATGAGTCCGGCCCATGCCGCTCTTCGCACAGTCTGCTGGTCTGCCGGGGGCTGCTCGAGGGTGCGCGTCACTCAGTGTTACATCGCGCTCGATATTCTTGTCAGTCATGCGGTCACCCGCTCTGTCCCGATTTTAGGGATAGCGATCCCGATTTATGAGGCGTAGCCGAGTCTAACGCACATGAGACGGGGATAACACCCCGAGACGTTGGGACCTAGAGCCCCTTGAAACGCTCCTTGACCGCGTCGGCGGTCAGCCCGTAATCCTCGAGCGAGTAGGTGTGCTTGGGCGCTCGTGGACCCTGCTTACTCTCGGCGTCGCTCGCCTCCATGGCGGCGCGGGCGTCATCGGTCAGCTCGATGCCGAAGTGCCGATAGATGCCCTCGACGGTGCCGAGCGGGTCTTTGATCAAGTCGAAGTAGTCCATGTCGTAGAACTGGGCCGGATCGTGTTTGGCCCGTTCGGCGTTGAACAACTCCAGTCCGCGCGACCATGTCTCCATCGCGTCCTGGCCGATCAATTCTCCGGCGAAGCTGTTCGACCAGCCCTCGGTGGTGTGCTGGGCCAGCGAGCACATCGACGCCATGATCGTCTCGACCGGTCGGTGGCACTGCACCACCAACGCATCGGGGTAGGTGGCCATCAGCGCGTCGAGCGCGAACAGGTGGCTGGGGTTCTTCAGCACCCACCGTTTCTCCGCCTCGTTCAGGCCGATCAGCTGCAGGTTCTTGCGGTGCCGCCGATACGACTTCGTCCAGTCCTGCCTGGCCAGCCACTGCGAATAGGTCGGTAGGTGGGCGAGCGTCTCATAGGACACCGAGTGCAACGACTGACGCAGCAACTGCCAGCACTCCTCGACCTCGTCCGCAGTCATGTAGTGCAGACCGGTGTAGTCCGGGTTCTCCTCGTGCGCCTTGGTGAACCGGGCGTCGAGCTCGGCGAAAACCGGGTTGTCCGGCCAGGTTTCGCGGGGCGGCCGCGGCTGAGGGAACTCGGCCAGCCAAAGTTCCAGACCCTGATGCGACGGGTCCGCGGTGAGCAGGCGATGGATGACTGTGGTGCCCGTGCGGGGTAGGCCGGTGACGAAGATCGGCCGTTCGATCGCCACATCCGCATGCTGCGGGTACTGCTTGAACGCCGCTTCGGACACCAGTCGCGCGACGAGTGCATTGCGCACGAAGAAGCGATTCATCTTGCTGCCGAGCTCTGTCAGGTCGGCGTCGCGCCGGTAGGACTCGAGCAGCATGCCGAGCGCCTCGCGATAGTTGTCGTCGTCGGACGCCGAAGTCGTCGAGGCCGCACGCCTTGGTCGCCGAGGCGTGCAGGTCCTCGACGGTGCCGGGGTCCGTGCGTTTGGTCATCAGGCTTTGTACTCCCCGCAGTTGACATCCAGCGCCTGACCCGGTGATGCCGCTGGACAGGTCGCTGGCCATGAAGAGAATTGCCGATGCCACTTCGTCCTCGGTAGGCAGTCTCTTCAGATCACTGTTCACCGCGGCTGCCTTGTAGATCTCGTCGACGGTGGTGCCGTACTTGCCGGCCTGGTGCTCGAAGTAACCCTGGAGCGTGCCACCCCAGATATAGCCGGGCAGAACAGAGTTCACGCGGATACCCTGTTCACCCAGCTCAGTGGCCAGCGACTGGGACATGGCCAGCAGGGCGGACTTCGCCATCTTGTATGCGCCGTACTTGGCCTGCGAGTGGCGCACGACCATCGAGTTGACGTTGACGATCGATCCGTTCGCCTCCGCGAGCGCCGGGGTGAAGCCCTGGATCATCCGCAGTGCACCGAATGCGGTCAGCTCGATGGCGTCGCGCATGTGGTCGAAGGTGGTGTTGGCCAATGGTCTCATCGAGGGCACCCGAAATGCGTTGTTGATGAGCACGTCTACCTTGCCGTACGCCTTCAACGTCTCCTCGACGAGGTTGGTCACCTGCGCGTCGTCGGTGATGTCGGTGCCTACCGTCACCGCGCGGCGCCCGATGTCGGTGATCTGCTTGGCGACATCCTCGAGCCGCTCGACGGTCCTGGCCGCCAACACCAGGTCGGCGCCCGCCTCGGCGCATCGCTTCGCCAGCGTGGTTCCCAGCGCAGGGCCGACGCCGCTGATGACGACGACTTTGTTTTCGAGCATTAACCCACCATCCTGTCGGCGATCTGCTTCTGACGCAGCGCGATCCGCGCACGCCAGTCCTCTTCGGAGATCTTGTTCGACTCGTAGTACGGAAGTGCTGCCGCGACCTTGTCCGAGGTCGACGAGTTCGACGGTGGGACCGTCGGCCTCGGTGAGTTCGCGCGACAGCCGCTGCCAACGGAACTGCAGGTAGCCCTTGCGATGCCCGAGGGTTTCGACCCAGTTCGTCACCCCCGGGTTCGAGTCGGCGACGACGTAACGGATCTTGCCGTCCGGATCCGTTTGCGCCTGAGTGCCGTTCAGTGATGTCTGGTGGTTGATGTAGTCGAGCGAGATGTACCAGAGACTGCCCAGCTGGAACCCGAGGTACGGCGCGTCGGTGACCGGAAGCGTGATGATCAGCGCCTGCTCCGGAGCCAGGTCGAAATGCCCGACCGACGAATACTGCGTGGCAAGGCCGCCAGGGGTGAGCCGGGGTGCCACCATCGTGTTCACCGGCAGCGTGTTGTAGAACCACTGCGGGAACTGCAGCCAGGTCTTCACTCGCTGCACCAGTTGCTTTCCCGCTACGGCGTAACGCTTTTCGATCAGCGCCCTTGTCAAGGGAGGCGGCGCGGTGCCCGCAGTGTCGGTCCTGGCAATGCTGATGAACCCGCGCTGGGCCGACCAGTCGTTGTACACCTCGCGCACGACCAGCTGCGAGGGACTGCTCGGGGTGATCCGCCACTCGAAGGTGCCGTCGGCGGCGATCTCTAGCTCGCGGTCATCGAACGCCGCTTGGCTCTCCGGCACGTTGTCGTCGGTGTACTCGCCTCCGAGCATCTGAAAAACGAGATCGGTGGTGGTACCCCGTCGGCCCGTCACGACGTACTCGTGCCCGGGTTGCACGCGTGTGCCGAAGTACATCGCGTCCGGGTTGTCCAGCCCCATCTTGGTGAACGGCCCGGTGCCCGACTGCATGAACGGATGGTCGCGCTCGTAGTCGAAGGCCAAGTGGGTGCATCCGGCGATACACCCTGCGAAGTACTGCAGGCCCTCCAGCAGGTCGGCTTCGGATTCGATGAAGGGGGCGGCGGCGATCAATTGCTCGGCCTCGGCGATCGCCTCGGTCAGTGGCTGGGAGTACACCCCTAAAAACTAGAACGTGTTCTCATTCGCGTCAACAGCCGCAACGTCCTGAATCGTTCGATATTTGGAACACGACGGTACATTTTTGACATGTCCGAAGCGCGAAGCCAGTGGGCGCTCGTCGCCGCCGACTGAACGCGTCGTCGCCGTTCTCGACTTCCTCGCCCGGCATCCGCACGACCGCTTCGGGGTGTCCGAGCTGGCCCGTCGGCTGGGCCTGAGCAAGCCGACCTGCCTCGGCATCGTCACCACACTGACGGAATCCGACTACCTCGTGCGCGACTCGCAGGACAAGACCTACCGGCTGGGTCCGGCGCTCATCGCGTTGGGTCACACGGCCCAGGAGTCGCTACGGGTGGATCCGGCCGCAAGGGCCGAGTTGCAGCGACTGTCGGCGATCTCGGGCACCACTGCCGCGCTGTCCGCGGTGATCGATGACCGCATCACGGTGCTCGAGCTCGTCGGTCCTTCGGGAGCAGACGTCGGCGTGCGGGTCGGTCAGAGCTACCCCTTCGCCCCGCCCGTCGGCCTGATGTTCGTGCTCTGGGACGACATCGCGTTGCGTGAGTGGCTGGCCAAGGCGCCGACGATCCCGCTGCGCACCGACGGCGAGCGGCTGGACCGGGTGATCGCCGAATGCCGCAGCACGGGGTATCTGGTCGAGCGGCTCACCCCCGGCGGTCGGCGGCTCTATGCGCTGATGGCCGGGATGTCGAGTCGCCTGCCCGACGAACTGCAGGCACTGCTCGGCGAGCTGATCGCCGACATCGGCGAACGCGTCTACCTACGCAGCGAGACGACGGGTAGCCGCAGGCGCCAAGACATCAGCGTCATCTCAGCGCCGGTGTTCGACCACCATCAGCGCCAGGCCATGGTGGTGTCCCTGCAGATCGGCCAGGCCCTGACCGACTCGGAGATCGCCAAACGCGCCCGCGCGCTGACGGCCACCGCCGATGTGCTCACGGGCCGGCTGGGCGGAGCCAAGCCTGCGCCTGCTGCCTAGACCTCCGCCAGGACGGTCAGGGCGTCGGTCGGCGACACCTGCATCCCGCACCGGTCCTTGAAGGCCGTGAGGGGCGCCTGGATGGATCGCAGCGCGTCAGCCTGATCCGGGTGGGCCTCGATGTAGTCGTCGAACTGGCCGACCGCGATAAACGCCGGCTGCCGCGTCGCGTCGATCAGCGCCTGGTTGGCGTCCGGATGAGCCGCGAAGTACGTCGACAGCTCCGTCGTCACCGAGCTGATAGTCGTCGCCAGCTTCGCGGCGTTGCAGTCATCGGCCACGGCCGGGGTGTCAGCGGCCGGGGCAGCTGGCGCCTCGACTGCAGGCCCGGGCTCCGTCGTGTCGTCTTCTGGAGCCGCACTGGCCGCAGGAATGGCCAGCGTTGCGCAGGCCGCGCCCGCTGCAAGCAGGCCGAACACGGTTCGCCGTACGTGCGTCACGGCTGAGGTCATGAGGTGCTCCCTTGATGTTTGTTGGTTGCCACTGACGTTGATGTCGCGAGCGGCCGGGTTGGTGTTACCAATGTGGCAGGCGAGACGGGCCGAGTAAACACTCATCGCGCCGGCGGATATGCCGACGCGATGAGCGGTGCGAACAAGCCGGGTATCAACTTGCCCGCGTTGTATCAGCTAGACGCCCTGCAGCGCCTCCGAGATCGGTGTTGGCCGCACCACGATGCCGCACTGGCTGGCCAGGTCGGCAGCGGGCTTGTTGATGGCCTTCAGCTCAGACTCGACCTGCGGGTTGTCCGAGAAGTACGCGCGGTAGGCGATCTGCGCCTCATCCAGCGGCTGCTTCGCGATCTCCGTCAGGTCCTGATTGGTCTCGGGATGAGCCGCGAGGTACGTGCTCATCTGGGCGGACACCGTGCTCGACGTGTTGGCCGCACCACTGAACGTGCAGGTTTCCGGCGTCGTGGGTGTCACAGGCTCAGCATTGGCGGTCGGCATGATCATCGCCGCAGATGCGACGCCACCAAGCAGGCCGCCTGCGAACATTCCGTACAGGCCGCGTCGAACGGTCGTTGCGGACATCTTGTTCATCAGAACACTCCTATCGGTCTGCGATTGTTACGTCGCACACCGTGGCCTATCCGAATGCCCACAGCACTAAACGACGCCGACGGCACGGCGGATCGGCGACGCACGCCGTCACGCCTGGGCAGCGGCCGATAACGGGCCGCCGAAAAAGTTTGGTTAGCCGCCCTAGCGGGCGGCCGTTTCGCCGCTGTCCTGCTCGCGCTTGATCTCCAGCGCGATGTCGATGAGCTGGTCCTCCTGGCCGCCGATCAGCTTGCGCTGGCCGGCACGGTGCAGCAGCTTGTGGGCGGGCACGCCGTAGCGCTCGGACTGGCGGATGGCGTGCTTGAGGAAGCTGGAGTACACGCCGGAGTAGCCCATGATCAGCGCGTTGCGGTCCAGCAGGCACTCTGCGGGCATCGCGGGGGCGACGACCTCCTCGGCGGCGTCGGCGATGTCGAAGAAGTCGATGCCGGTCTTGACGCCGATCTTGTCGAACACGCCGATCAGCGCCTCGACGGGTGCATTGCCCGCGCCCGCGCCGAAGCGCCTGCAGCGAGCCGTCGATCTGCTTCGCGCCGGCCCGCACGGCCTCCACGCTGTTGGCGACCCCGAGGCCCAGGTTTTCGTGCCCGTGGAAGCCGACTTGCGCGTCGTCACCGAGCTCGGCGACCAGCGCGGACACCCGGTCGGCCACACCCTCGAGCACCAGGGCGCCCGCGGAGTCGACGACATAGACGCACTGGCAGCCGGCGTCGGCCATGATCCGGGCCTGCGCGGCGAGCTTCTCGGGCGGGATGGTGTGGCTCATCATCAGGAAGCCGACGGTTTCCAGGCCGAGCTCGCGGGCCAGGCCGAAGTGCTGGATCGAGACGTCGGCCTCGGTGCAGTGGGTGGCGATCCGGCAGATCGAGCCGCCGTTGTTCTGCGCTTCCTTGATGTCCTCCTTGGTGCCGACGCCGGGCAGCATGAGGAACGCGATCTTGGATTCCTTGGCGGTCTCGGCGGCGAGCTTGATCGAGCTCCTGCTCGGGCGTCTTGGAGAAGCCGTAGTTGAAGCTCGACCCACCAAGGCCGTCGCCGTGGGTGACCTCGATGACCGGCACGCCTGCGGCGTCCAGTGCCGCGACGATGGCGTGCACCTCGTCAGCGGTGAATTGATGTCGTTTGTGGTGGCTGCCGTCCCGCAACGAGGTGTCCGTCATCCGGATGTCCCACATCGGGATTGAAGAAGATGTCGACTCATGCTTGGCCTCCTCCGGCCGTGGCTGACAATGACTCCTTGGCGATCTCTTCGCCGACCTTCGTCGCTGCGGCCGTCATGATGTCCAGGTTTCCAGCGTAGGGCGGCAGGTAGTCGCCCGCACCCTCCACTTCGACGAACGTCGTGACCAGCGCCTGGCCGCCGGAGTTGATCGACGGGTCGTCGAACTGCGGCTCGTTCAGCAGCCGGTAGCCGGGCACATAGGTCTGCACCTCGGCGACGACGTCGCGAATGGACTGCGCGATCGCGTCGCGGTCGGCGTCCTCCGGGATGGCGCAGAAGATGGTGTCGCGCATGATCATCGGCGGGTCGGCGGGGTTGAGGATGATGATCGCCTTGCCACGCTTGGCGCCGCCGATCGTCTAGACACCCTTGCTGGTGGTCTTGGTGAACTCGTCGATATTGGCCCTCGTCCCCGGCCCCGCGGACACCGATGCAACCGACGCGACGATCTCGGCGTAGGGCACTTCGACGACGCGCGACACCGCGTAGACGATCGGAATGGTGGCCTGGCCGCCGCAGGTGATCATGTTGACGTTGGGCGCGTCGAGATGTTCACGCAGATTCGCAGGCGGGATCACCGCGGGCCCGACCGCGGCAGGAGTCAGGTCGATGGCGCGAATCCCGGCCTCGGCGTAGCGCGGCGCCGCGTCGCGGTGCACGTAGGCGCTGGTCGCCTCGAACAACAGATCCGGCTTCTCGTCGAGGTTCAACAGCCAGTCCGCGCCCTCGGCGCTGGTCTCGAGCCCGAGCTTGCGGGCCCGCGCCAGGCCTTCGCTCTCCGGATCGATGCCGACCATCCAGCGCGGCTCCAACCACTCCGACCGCAGCAGCTTGTAGAGCAGGTCGGTGCTGATGTTGCCGGATCCGACGATGGCGACGGATGCCTTGCTTGGCATGTGTGCTCCTTACTCGAACGACAGGTGGACCGAGCCCAGCCCGTCGAAGTCGGCGACGAAATCATCGCCCGGGTTGGCGTCGAACGCCTTGGTGCACGATCCGGGTAGCACGATGTCGCCAGCCTTCAACCGAACGCCGAAGCTGTCCACCTTGCGGGCCAGCCACGCCACGGCCGTCACCGGATTGCCAAGGACGGCATCGCTGCGGCCCTTGGCGACGACTTCACCGTTGCGGGTCAGCACCGCGTCGATGTTGCAGATGTCGATGTCCTTCGGCGAGACCCGCGCCTCGCCGAGCACCCAGCCCGCAGAGGACGCGTTGTCGGCGATCGTGTCGCACAGCTTGATCTTCCAGTCCCTGATGCGGGTGTCGATCAGCTCGATCGCCGGGGCGAACGCGGCGGTCGCGGCCAGTACGTCGTCCTCGGTGCAGCCCTCCCCCGGCAGGTCGTCGGCAAGCACGAACCCGACCTCGACCTCGACCCGGGGATACAGATACTTGCCCGCGGGCACCGGCCGGTCCTCGAACACGGCCATCTCGTCGAGCAGGTGTCCATAGTCGGGCTCGTCGACGCCCATCATCTCCTGCATCGCCTTGCTCGACAGCCCCACCTTGTGGCCGATCACCCGGGCGCCCTCGGCGACCCGCTGGCGGATGTTGATCAGCTGGATCTCGTAGGCGTCGACCACGTCGATGTCGGGGTTAGCGGTGGTCAACGGGGCGATCGCGACCCGGCTGCGTTCGGCCTCCGCGAGGTCGGCGGCCAGCTCATCACGCACCTGGACAGTGAGCATTTTGGCTATCCCCCGTAGTCCGCTCGTATCTCCCGACCGGGCCAGTTGTTCCGCGGTGGGGCAATTCTATAACGTGTTCTACATGACAGGACAGGAGTTCGACGTCGTCGTGGTGGGGAGCGGCGCCGCCGGCATGGTCGCTGCCCTCACCGCCGCCCACCAGGGACTCTCCACAGTAGTCGTCGAGAAGGCGCCGCACTATGGCGGATCGACCGCCCGATCGGGCGGTGGAGTGTGGATCCCGAACAACGAGGTCCTCAAGCGCGACGGCGTCACCGATACCGCAGAGGCGGCGCGCGACGTACCTGCACGGCATCATCGGCGACGTCGTCGAGCCCGTGCGCATCGACACCTATCTTGACCGCGGTCCCGAGATGCTGTCGTTCGTGCTGAAGAACACGCCACTGAAAATGTGCTGGGTTCCCGGCTACTCCGACTACTACCCGGAGTCTCCCGGTGGCAGGCCCGGCGGCCGCTCGATCGAACCGAAGCCGTTCAATGCCAGGAAACTCGGCGACGATTTGGCAGGCCTTGAGCCGCCCTACGGCAAGGTCCCGCTCAATGTCGTTGTGATGCAGCAGGACTACGTGCGGCTGAACATGCTCAAGCGGCATCCACGTGGTGTGCTGCGCAGCCTGAAGGTCGGAGCCCGAACCATGTGGGCCAAGGCGACGGGCCAGAACCTTGTCGGCATGGGACGCGCGTTGATCGCGCCGCTGCGGATCGGACTGCAGAAGGCCGGCGTGCCCGTGCGGCTCAACACCGCGTTCACCGATCTTTACGTCGAAGACGGTGTGGTGCGCGGCATCTACGTGCGTGACGCCAACGCCCCCGAATCGAGTGAGCCTGAACTGATCCGCGCACGGCGCGGTGTGATCCTCGGATCGGGCGGCTTCGAGCACAACGAGCAGATGCGGGTGAAGTACCAGCGCGCCCCGATCACCACCGAATGGACCGTCGGCGCCAAGGCCAACACCGGAGACGGGATCATCGCGGGCGAAAAGCTCGGCGCCGCACTGGACATCATGGAGGACGCGTGGTGGGGGCCGACGGTGCCGTTGGTCGGTGCGCCGTGGTTCGCGCTGTCGGAACGCAACTCGCCCGGGTCGATCATCGTGAACATGTCCGGCGAGCGATTCATGAACGAGTCGATGCCATACGTCGAGGCCTGCCATCACATGTACGGCGGCGAGTACGGGCAGGGCCCGGGCCCCGGCGAGACACATCCCGGCCTGGCTGGTGTTCGACCAGCAGTACCGCGACCGCTACATCTTCGCGGGACTGCAACCAGGACAACGTATTCCGAAGAAATGGCTGGAGTCCGGCGTCATCGTCACGGCCGACACGCTGGAGGACCTGGCCGCAAAGGCGGGTCTGCCCGCCGACGCGCTTGCCAAGACGGTGGATCGGTTCAACGGCTTCGCCCGCACCGGTGTCGACGAGGACTACCACCGCGGCGAGAGCGCATACGACCGCTACTACGGCGACCCGACAATCAAGCCGAATCCCAATCTCGGCGAGATCAGCCACGGGCCGTACTACGCGGCCAAGATGGTGCCCGGCGATCTCGGCACCAAGGGCGGCATCGTCACCGACGTGCACGGCCGAGCCCTTCGGGACGACGGGTCGGTGATCGAAGGCCTCTACGCCGCAGGCAATGTCAGCGCTCCGGTGATGGGCCACACCTACCCCGGACCCGGCGGCACGATCGGCCCTGCGATGGCGTTCGGGTATCTGGCGGCGCTGCACATAGCCGGGAAGGCCTGAGATGCCGATCAATCTCGACGAGGCACTCGGCGCGGAACTGGAACCGGCCGAATTCTCTTGGACCAGCAGCGATATCCAGCTCTACCACCTCGGACTCGGTGCGGGCCAGGACCCGATGGACAAGCGCGAGTTGCGCTATCTCGTCGACGACACCCCGCAGGTGCTGCCGACGTTCGGCAACGTCGCGCAGAGCTTCCATATGACCGAGCCGCCGACGGTGAAGTTCCCCGGCATCGACATCGAGCTGAGCAGGGTGCTGCACGCCAGCGAGGCGGTGACGGCGCCCGCGCCGATTCCACCGTCGGGCACCGGCGTGCGGTCACCACGTTCACCGACATCTGGGACAAGGGCAAGGCCGCGGTGATCTGGTCGGAGACGACGGTCACCGCCCCCGACGGCACGCCGCTGTGGACGCAGAAGCGGTCGATCTTCGCCCGCGGCGAGGGCGGATTCGGCGGCGAGCGCGGACCGTCGACGTCGTCGGAGCCACCGGAGCGGGCACCCGACTTCGAACTGGCCATCCCGGTATCGCCGCAGCAGGCGCTGCTGTACCGGATGTGCGGGGACCGCAACCCACTGCACTCCGATCCCGAATTCGCCGCCGCGGCAGGCTTTCCCAGGCCGATCCTGCATGGGCTGTGTACCTATGGCATGACGTGCAAGGCAATCGTGGACGCGCTGCTCGACGGCGACACCTCACGGGTCGGCAGCTACGGCGCCCGGTTCGCCGGCGTGGTGTTCCCCGGCGAGACGCTCAAGGCGAGCGTCTGGAAGGAAGGCGACGGCTTCCGAGCTGTCGTTACCGCGCCCGAACGTGACGATGCAGTGGCGCTTGCGGGCGTCGAGTTGGCGCCGGCCTAGTTCCCGTCTGGTCTCCGACAACCGCAATCCGCCAACGCGATTCCGCAACTGCTGGCCGGTCATGCGCGTCGGGTTGGGTGACTTGGTCGAGTAGCTGCCGAGCGGTGACTGGATGGCTGAAGTAGTGGCCTTGGGCGATGTCGCAGCCGTAAGCGGGTGAGGACGGTGGCGGTGGCGGAGGTTTCGACGCCTTCAGCGACCGTCGTCAGGCCCAGTGTGTGGGAGAGGTCGATGACAGAGCGCACGATCGCCGCGGCGCGGGGATCCTCGGTGATGTTGGCGAGGAATGAGCGGTCGAGTTTGACCTCGTCGATCGGTAGTTCGTTGAGGTAGTACAGCGAGGAGTAGCCGCTACCGAAATCGTCGATGGCGATGCCGATGCCGATGCGGCGTAATCCGGTCAGCACGAGGCGGGCCCGATCGAGATTGCCCAGGATGAAGTCCTCGGTGATTTCGACCGTCAGCGCAGACGAGCTCAAACCATGGTCCTTTCAGGGCGTCGTCGAGGCGGCCCGGCAGATCGAGATCGGCGAGGGTGGGCGGAAACAGGTTGACCGCCACCGGAATCCGATGCCCGCGGGCGTGCCAGTCGGCGGCGTCGGCGAGGGCGCGCTCCACGACCAGTTCAGTCATTGCGTGCATGAGTCCGTTGTGTCGGGCCAACGGTAGGAACTGGTCGGGGTAGAGCACTCCACGGTCGGGGTGATGCCAACGCACCAACGCCTCAACCCCGACCATCTCGCCGCTGCGCAAGCTCAGCTTGGGTTGGTAATGCACAGCCAGGTCGCCCTGCGTCGATGGCATCGCGCAGCTGGGCAAGCAGTTCCATCCCGGCGCGGGTGGTCACGTATCGGTCGGCTGTCTGGGGTGTAGACGATGTAACGGGCATGGGCATTTTTGGCCCGATACATGGCGATGTCGGCGTGGCGCAGTAGGTTTCCCAGGTCGTCGCCGTGCTCAGGGGCGAGAGCGATGCCGATGCTGGCGTCGGTCTGCACGTGCAGCCCGTCGAGCACCACGGTCTGCTCGAGGGCTTTGATCAGTGCAACCGCGGCCTGCACCGCCCGCCCGGTACCGACGCGAGGCAAAAGCAGGGCGAATTCGTCGCCGCCCAGCCGGGCCAGGATGTCTCCGTCGCGCAGCGAAGCGCTCAGCCGGGCGGCGACCCGACGCAGTAGTTCATCGCCTGCGGCGTGTCCGAGCGAATCGTTGACGTCTTTGAAGTGGTCCAGATCCAGCAGCAACAGCGCATGTGTCGGCTCGCTCGGATCAGCTTGAGCCCCGGTCCGAGACGATCGCTGCGGCCCGGTTGTAGAAGCCGCGGCGGTTGAGCAGGCCGGTCAGGTCGTCGGTCTGCGCCAGGTGGGCCTGCTCGCCGGCCTCACGCGCCTCGAAGAACGCTGCGGCCAGTCGGCCCAGCGCGGCCAACAACGCGGCCACGGCCAGATAGTCGGCCACCAGAGTGATTTGCAGGCTGCGTGTGGCGACCAGCACGCTGATCGCCACCGCTGCCACTGCATAGGGGCGCCGCCAGCGGCAACCAGACCGCCGGGACACGAGGTCCCGGGCGCTGATGCCATCCCGGCGCAAGCGCCACGACCGTTACCGCGACCATCCAGGCGGCGTCGACCATGCCGCCCGGTTGGTAGGTGCCTCGCGCAGCCTGGGTCACATAGGTGCAATCGACGAACCCGAACGCCAGCAGGCCACCGGCCAGCCACCACAATGCCGGCGGCGGCCGCCATCGGCACAACGAAACCGCACCAACGACCAGTGCAAGCAGCAGCAGGTCCGCCACCAGGTAGACCAGATTGATCGGCATCTGGGCGAAGACTTGACCCAGGGCCGGCACCAGTTCGGACGCCATCACCACTGCCGCCACCGTCGCCGCGCCCAGCCCGACCACCACCCCGTCGAGCCACAGGCTCAAGGGTAGTCCGGCTCACGCGTGACCGCACCAGCAGCACCAAAGCGATAGAGATACAGATGTAGGCGGTTCCCCACAGCAGGTGACTCAACGTCGGGACGGCCATCGGATCCAACGTGCGTGCAGACCATACGTAGTAGGTGTTTGAGAGCCCAAAGACAGCAGGCCAAGCGCTACGAAACGCCACGCCGCTGGTCGGAGGTTGCTTTCGGTGTTCGCAGGAGGCAAAGCGCGGCGGCCGCTCCGTAGGCCAGGTTTTGCAGGATCCCGTCCATCCACCACGAGTAGCCCTGGTATGTGCGGACGCCGGGGACAGTGGTGACCAGAAAGCTCAAGATGACCGCGAGAAGCGCAACTTGAACGATTTGACGCTGGCGATGCCGCGGCCGGGTGCGCCGGCCTTCGTCCTCAGCCGGCTCTGCGGGTCGGCGGTGGTCGCGATGTCGTATCGAGTCGCCGGCCGTTGTGTTCGGGGACCGGGTCGGTTGGGGCGGTGCATTCCATGTCCGCGACGAACGTATGCACATGACCGATTCCGGTGCGTTTGGCTGTGGACATCGCGCTGTCAGCCAGCTTGGGGAGTTTGTCGGCGGACGTTTCGGTATCGGCTGCACTCGGGGCCTGGCAGGTCCGACGTCGAGCGGAATGGTCCGCGAGCGCCAGCCGGCCAGCAAGCACGACTCCGGCCGCGGAACAGCAACGTCAGCGCCCGGACCGTCGCAAAGAGGTGCCAACCGAACGGCGTTCGTCTGTGCAGTCGAGGCGCGACCGGCTTAATCGCCGGTACATGGGCGATGCGGGATCGTGACTGCAGGCATTGATTACGCGCCCACGCGACCAGGATGATGCTGACTGAGGTCACTCCTAGGATCACGCCCCAGCAAACAAATCGTACTTCTATCATCGGCCTTGCGCATCCGCGGCCAAGGGATTACTCGTACGCAAGCTTGCCATTATCCCCCCGGACTGTACATGATGCGATCACTGAGAGCAGCTGCGCGACGGCGATCGACTTCCCCCTCCCTAATCTTTGCGCGCAGCGTGCGTCAATAAGCGTACCCCGAACTTACTTGAGTTGCGTCGACTTCTCGATAAGTTCTCGGCCACGAACCGGCTTGCCGCGGCTACCCAAGCCCGGCTCCGACCTGACCGTCTAGCAGGTACTTCACCCGCAGGCGATCGTGTCATTGGCCGGAAGACCACGTTAAATTCCGTGTGCAAATACTCGATCTTGAGATTGTTCGGATCCGACGTTGAACCGCTCAAGGCGCAGTGGTCCGGATCCTCGATTAGACGTTGCTGAAACTGACACGTCATGTCGCGTTTCCGAAAAGTGTGGTGGCGCCGCGTCCCGGTATATCAGCGACGATGACTTAGCTGCGTCGTGATCCCAACGCGCGGAAGGCAGCTTGCGCGACACGAGATAGCCGCCGCGATGCAAAGCTAGCAACCCTGACCGTCGGAGCAACGCCCGGCAATCGCGTTGCACACGACAATCAGCGGTGCTACCGCTTGTGAAGCGGCACGCGACGGCGCGGAGTGCAGTCCAGTCCCAGCGGATCGGTGAACCGGACGCCGCGACGTCTCGTTCGCTGTGACGCGGCATCGCACTTGCTGTCGCGCTACTAATACACGTCGCGACGCCATCCGCCTCGACCTTCGACCTACTGCTACGCATCCGTGCGCATATGAAGAACAGACTGTTTGCTGCTCACTCCCTCTTGCAGCAGATCGAAAGGGTCAAGCTGCAGTCATCCCAGCAGTCCAAGATGATGACTGTGCTTGCTGGCTATGTGTGCTAGGAGAGGCGCGTCGATCAGCTGTTACTAGTAGCACCTGATTTCTCGCGCAATCACCATCGTGTAATTTTCGCAAACTTATAAATTTGCCATATCTGCCGTACCGTGTGGTGTTATGTGCGGAATCGTCGGCTACGTCGGGCATCGTCCCGCCTGCGATGTGGTGATCGGTGCATTGCGCCGGATGGAGTACCGGGGCTACGACTCCGCCGGTATCGCCCTGGTCAACGGTCGCGGCACCCTGACGGTGCGCCGCCGCGCCGGGCGACTGGCCAACCTGGAATCCGCGCTGGACGCCACCGACGCGGTAGCGCTGAGTGGGCACTCCGGGGTGGGCCACACCCGTTGGGCAACTCACGGCAGGCCCACCGACCGCAACGCGCACCCGCACAGCGACGCCGCGGGCAAGATCGCGGTCGTCCACAACGGGATCATCGAGAACTACGCGGCCCTGCGCGAGGAACTGGAAGCCGCCGGCGTGAGATTCGCCAGCGACACCGACACCGAGGTCGCCGTTCATCTGGTCGCCCGCTACTACGCAGCGCGGTGACACCGCCGGCGACTTCGTCGCCTCCGTGCTGGCGGTGCTGCGCCGCCTGGAGGGCCATTTCACGCTGGTGTTCGCCAACGCCGACGAGCCGGGCACGATCGTCGCCGCCCGGCGCTCCACGCCGCTGGTGCTCGGTGTCGGCGACGGCGAGATGTTCGTCGGTTCCGATGTTGCGGCGTTCATCGAATACACCCGCGATGCCATCGAACTCGGCCAGGACCAGGCGGTGGTCATCACCGCCGACGGTTACCGGATCAGCGACTTCTACGGGCAGCCCGTCGACTGGATGCCGCGAATTTCATATCGATTGGGATATGTCGGCCGCCGAGAAGGGCGGCTACGAGTACTTCATGCTCAAGGAGATCGCCGAGCAGCCCGCCGCGGTGGCCAATACGCTGCTCGGGCCATTTCGTCGACGGCCGCATCGTGCTCGACGAGCAGCGGCTCTCCGATCAGGAGCTGCGCGAGATCGACAAGGTCTTCGTCGTCGCGTGCGGCACCGCCTACCACTCCGGGCTGCTGGCCAAGTACGCGATCGAGCACTGGACGCGGCTGCCCGTGGAGGTCGAGCTGGCCAGCGAGTTCCGCTACCGCGACCCGGTGCTGGACCGCAGCACGCTGGTGATCGCGATCTCGCAGTCCGGCGAGACCGCCGACACGCTGGAGGCGGTGCGGCACGCCAAACAGCAGAAGGCCAAGGTGCTGGCGATCTGCAACACCAACGGCAGCCAGATCCCGCGCGAGTGCGACGCGGTGCTCTACACCCGCGCCGGGCCGGAGATCGGGGTGGCGGCGACCAAGACGTTCCTGGCGCAGATCGCCGCCAATTACCTTGTCGGGCTGGCGCTTGCGCAGGCCCGCGGCACCAAGTACCCCGACGAGGTCGAGCGCGAATACCGCGAACTGGAAGCCATACCCGAGCTGGTGGCGCGGGTACTGGAAGATCTCGAACCGATTGCCGAGTTGGCCCGCGGGTTTGCGCTGTCATCGACTGTGCTGTTCCTCGGCCGCCACGTCGGCTACCCGGTCGCCCTGGAGGGTGCGCTCAAGCTCAAGGAACTGGCATATCTTCATGCCGAGGGTTTCGCGGCCGGCGAGCTCAAGCACGGCCCGATCGCGCTGATCGAGGACGGCCTGCCGGTCATCGTCGTGATGCCCTCGCCGAAGAACTCCTCGACGCTGCATGCCAAGCTGCTGTCGAACATCCGCGAGATCCAGGCCCGCGGTGCGACCACCATCGTCATCGCCGAGGAGGCCGACGACACGGTGCGGCCCTACGCCGACCACCTGATCGAAATCCCTGCGGTGTCAACGCTTTTCCAGCCGCTGCTTTCCACGATTCCGCTGCAGGTATTCGCTGCGTCGCTCGCGAGGGCGCAAGGCTATGACATCGACAAGCCACGCAACCTCGCCAAGTCCGTCACCGTCGAATAACGGGCTGTGCAGCTACGGGATGTTGTGGGCGGCCTCGTCGAGACGTTTCGTGCGACGTTTGTACATCGCTGGAGCACGCCCGGTCGGTGACATCGACGAGGAACGATGTGCAGCTGTATCACCTGGCGCTCGGTGCGGGCCAGGACGCGATGGACACGCGTGAGTTGCGGTATCTGATCGACGACATCCCGCGGGTGATGAGCGCACGAGAGTTATGCCCGGGCGTTCGCGCGTTCGGACGTCGTAGCCACGCCGCTTCTCACATGGCGTTGCTGCGCATCGGCGACGAATGCGGCAAATGTCGCGGCGTATTCGGGCAGGAGCATCGTGTCCTTGTCGCAGTCGTCGGGTCCGACGAACACCGTGCTGCTCGCGGCGAGTCGACTCCAGCGCAACGGATGGGCCCACGAACGCTTCGACGACTCGCAAGGAATCATGAAGTCGACGGGGCTGCTGGACAGCTCCGGCGAATACGCGCGCACCGCGGCCATGGTCGCCTCCTCGACGGCGCCGCGTCGGATCACGAAGGGATCGGAAACTCTTCGCGTTCCGCCGCGGCCGTGCGTGTGCGTTCGACGATATAACGCGCGCGCTCGGCTGCCGGACATCGTGCGCAGCGCGCGGGCACGCGTCGCGAAACGGCTGGCGTAGTCGCGGGCCTCGGACATTTTCCACTCCAAGGGACGGAACGACTCGTAGTACGGCGCGCCGAACATGATGATATTCGTGACACACACGCCCGAATCCGTTAACTGGCGCGCAAGCTCGAACGCGATCGTGCCGCCGGCGCAGAAACCGGCGATCGATATGGGGCCGACCGGGTGGAACGCGCGGATCTGCTCCGCAAAATAGCGCGCTATGTCTTCGACCGCGTCAGCGGTTGGCTGCCTTCCTCGAGTCCGGGTGGCTGCAGGCCGAAGAATGGCTGGTCCGGGCCGAGATGAAGCGCGAGTGCGCGATAAGTGAACACGTCGCCGTTGTGTCCGCCAACGGCGAAGATCGGCGTTCGCGTTCCGGCCGCTTCGAGCGGCAGACGCGCGCTGCTGCTCGGTAAGCTGCAGTGCCTCACGCAGGAACGCGACGCTCGCGTCGCGATTCGCCGGACGGTACATGCGCCCACCGTGGAACGGGCGGGCACCGTCGAATGATTAATCGGCGCCGGAGTCGCCGCTTCGGGTGCAGGTGCCGGAGCGGCCGTCGGTATTGTTGGCACCGCCGCACCGGGACGAACGCCGAGCATTTCGAGCTGGCGCGAAATGATCGCGAGCTGCTGCGCGATGCCAGCGAGGGAGCCGGCGTCGGCGGTCATCGCCAGCTGCGGGCATCGCGGCCGGCGCGGTTCCGGCAAGACGTCTTCGGGCAGCGTCGGCAGGATGCGCTCGACCAACAGGTTCAGCGTCGGGGCATCCTCGAGCAGCGTGCGCAGGGTGATCTCCGTCGCGAACTGCTTCTGCAGCGCGCTGGCCGCCTGCGTGAGGAACAGCGAATCGAAGCCGATCTCGAGGAAGGTCGCATCGGGCGTCAAGGTTCGCCGGGTCGACGCCGGAGAGATCGGCGAAGCACCGTTTGCAGGCGCGATAGCAGGGCTGCGGATCGGTTGCTGGCGATGACGGTGGCGTCTTGGGCCGGACGGGAAGTCGGAGCGGTCGCGGCCGGGTGCGTCGCGGCCAGCACGGGCTGTACGGCGGCGGGGACCGCGTCGTTCTGCGGAATCGGATCGACCCAGTGACGCCGGCGCCGGAAAGGATAGGTAGGCAGCGGGACACGACGACGACGCGCATCGCCGTGGAACCGGCGCCAGTCGATGTCGACATTGCGCGTCCAGAGCTGGCCCGCGGCCGCGAGCAGGTAGTCGATATCCGCGCTCCAATCCTGACCCGGATGCAGCGAAGTCGTGATCAGCTGCTGCGGGAGACGCCGGTCGTGTTGCCGCGCCAGAGTCGCGAGCGCCTGGCCGGGACCGACTTCGACGAGCGCGAGATGTGCATCGATGAGCTCGCCGACGCCGCCCATGAACTGCACCGGCTCGCGCAGTTGCCGGGCCCAGTACGGTGGATCGATCGCTTCGGCGTCGGTGATCAGGCGGCCGGTGAGGCTCGAGACCCAGCGCAATCGCGGTGGCGCGCCGGGGTATCTCGGCGCACGAGTTCGCGAACTCGCTCCACGGCCGGCTCCATCATCGGCGAGTGAAAGGCGTGCGACGTAGCAGGCGACGGTGCGCGATGCCCTTCGCGTCGAGCCTCGCCTCGAGCGCGGCGATCGCTTCGATGGCGCCCGAGACGACGGTGTGATTCGGCGCATTCAGCGCGGCGATCGACACATCCGGCGCCAGCTCGGCCGTGACCAGCTCGTCCGCCGACGCGCGCACGCCGAGCATCGCGCCGGCGGGCATGCTCCTGCATCAGCCGCGCCGCGCGCGCGCGACGAGCACGAGCGCGTCGTCGCGGCGAGAACGTGCCGCCGATGCACGCGGCGACGTACTCGCCGATGCTGTGCCCGATCATCGCGTCGGGCTGCACGCCCCACGACATCCAGAGCTGCGCCAGCGCGTACTCGATCGGCGAACAGCGCCGGCTGCGTGATCGCGGTCTGCGTCGAGCTTCGCCTGCGCGCTGTCGCGGTCCGACTCGCTCGGATACAGCACGTCGCGAAGGTCGACGCCGAGCTGCGGTCGCAGCACCGTCGCGCAGTGCGTCGATCGTCTGCGCGGAACAGCGGCTCGGATCTCGTAGAGCCGCGCGCCCCATGTCGACGTACTGCGAGCCCTGGCCCGGGAACATGAACGCGACGCGCGGGGCGCCGGCGTCTCGCCGGTGAAGTCGTGCACGCGTTTCGGATCGGCGTTCGTCAGCAGCGCGATCGCATCGTCGCGATCGCGGCAGACGAGCGCGCGCCGATGGTTGAAGCGGCGGCGGCCGGCCTGCAGCGTGTAGGCGATGTCGGCGAGATCGGCGCTCGTGTCCTGCGCGAGATGATCCTTGAGGTTCTGCGCGGCGCGGTCGAGCGCCGTCGGCGTCGCGCGCCGACAGCAGCAGCAGCTGCTCGGCGACGCGACGCGGCGCTGCCGGTTCCGCACGCGGCGCCTCTTCGAGCACGACGTGCGCGTTCGTTCCGCCGACGCCGAACGAGCTGACGCCGGCGCGGCGCGGTGTCGGCCCTTCGGGCCAGTCGCGTTGCGCTGCGTTGACGAAGAACGGCGTGTTCTCGATGTCGAGCTTCGGATTCGGCGACTCGAAATTGAGGCTCGCGGCAAGGATCCTGTGATGCAGCGCGAGCGCCGTCTTGATCAGGCCGGCGACGCCGGCCGCGGCGTCGAGATGGCCGATGTTGGTCTTGATCGAACCGATCGCGCAGAAACCGTTCTCGTCGGCGCCGCCGGCGCGGAACGCCTGCGTCAGGCCGGCAATCTCGATCGGATCGCCGAGCGCGGTGCCGGTGCCGTGCGCTTCGATGTACGAGATCGTCGCGGGATCGATGCCGCCGAGCATCTGCGCCATCGCGATCACCTGCGCCTGGCCGTCGACGCTCGGCGCGGTGAAGCCGACCTTCGCGCTGCCGTCGTTGTTGAGCGCCGCGCCCTTGATGACCGCGTAGATCGTGTCGCCGTCCTCGATCGCATCGCGCAGCCGGCGGAGCACGACGATGCCGAGGCCGTTGCTGAACACCGTGCCGGCGGCGTCGCGGTCGAACGCGCGGCAATGGCCGTCCGGCGAGAGGATCGAGCCTTCCTGTGCAGATAACCGCGCCGCTGCGGCAGCTGGATCGATACGCCGCCGGCCAGCGCCATGTCGCACTGGTAGGTCTGCAGGCTTTGCACCGCCGTGCAGACCGCGACCAGCGAGGTCGAGCAGGCGGTCTGGATGTTGAGCGCGGGACCCTTGAGATCGAACTTGTACGACACGCGCGTCGCGAGGTAGTCGTTCTCGTTCCCCATCATGGTCGTCAGCGGGCCGAGCGGATCGGTGACGTCGCTGCGCGACAGCAGGTTCTGCAGGTAGATAGCTGTTCGTCGTCGCGCCGGCGAACACGCCGATCGGGCCGTCGAAGCGCTGCGGGTCGTAGCCGGCATGCTCGAGCGCCTCCCAGGCCGCCTCGCATGAAAAGACGCTGCTGCGGATCGAGGATCTCGGCTTCCTTCGGCGTGAAGCCGAAGAACTCCGCGTCGAACTCGTCTGCGTCGTCGAGGACGCCGCGCGCGCGCACATAGTTCGGGCTCGAGCGCGCGAGCATGTCCTCGCGCACGCGCGGGCTCAAGCTCCTCGGGCGCGAAGCGCGCGATGGACTCGCGTCCCGCGAGCAGGTTCTGCCACAGCGCATCGACGTTCGGCGATTCGGGAAAACGCCCGGCCATGCCGATGATGGCAATGCCCTCCAGCGGATCGTAGGCGTCGGAGTAGGTCATGGTGTTTAGCGCCTTCCGGTGAGGTTGCGTTGGCGTGCGAAAGCTTCGCGTTGTTTTCGTGCGCGGTCCATCGCTGCACGGGCTGATGTGGTGCCGTTGCGTTCGCCGGTGAGGTGGCGGGCGAGTGTGCGCACGGTGGGGTATTGCAGCAGCGCGACGATCGGTAGGTCGGCGTGCAGCCTGTTGCGTCAGTTGTGCGTGCACCCGGATGCTGAGGATCGAGTGGCCGCCGAGTTCGAAGAAGTGGTCGTCGAGGCCGACTCTGTCGACGCGCAGCACGGTCTTCCAGACATCGGCGATGGCTTCCTCGGCTGGGTTGGTTGGCGCGACGTAGGGGTTGCCGTTTTCGGCGCGCTGGTGTTGGGGGGCGGGTAGCGCTTTGCGGTCGAGTTTGCCGTTCGGCGTGCGTGGTAGTGCGTCGAGGTGGTGGAAGTGGGCGGGCACCATGTATTCGGGGAGGTGGGTGCGTAGCGCTTCGCGCAGGTCGGTGATCAGGGTGGCGGGTGGGTCGTCGACGACGAGGTAGGCGACGAGTTTCTTCTCGCCGGGGGTGTCCTCGCGGGCGATGACGGCGACTTGGGTGACGGCGGGGTGGGCGGCGACGGCGGCTTCGATCTCGCCGGGTTCGATGCGGAAGCCGCGGATCTTGACTTGTTGGTCGATGCGACCGAGATATTCGAGGTCGCCGTTCTCGAGGCGGCGGGCCAGGTCGCCGCTGCGGTACATGCTGTCCGCCGTGGAATGGATTGGGCAGGAAGCGTTCGCGCGGTGAGGTCGGGGCGGTTGAGGTATCCGACGGCGACACCGGCGCCGGCGATGTAGAGCTCGCCGGCCACGCCGGTGGGTACGGGTTCGCCGCGGCCATCGAGTACGTAGATGCGCAGGTCGGGGATGGGTACGCCGATGATGCTGCCTGCACAGGCGTCGACGTCGGTCTTGGTGATCTGTCGGTAGGCCGCGTAGACGGTGGTTTCGGTGGGGCCGTACATATTGATCAGTCGTGGCGTGGTGTCGCCATAGCGGTCGATCCAGGGTTTGAGGATGTGCAGCTCGAGCGCTTCGCCGACGAACACGATGTCGCGCAGGGCGAAGGTGGCCGGCGGACCTGCGCGGTCGGCGTCGATCAGGGAGCGGAACGCGGTTGGGGTTTGGCACAGCATCGTGACGTGTTCGCGTTGCAGCAGCTCGTGGAAGGTGGCCGGGTCGCGGCTGGTGTCGTGGGTGACCACCACGATGCGGCCGCCGGTAGAAGTGCGCCCCAGATTTCCCAGACCGAGATGTCGAAGGAATAGGAGTGAAACAGGGTCCACACGTCGGTGGGTCCGACGTCGAACCAGCCGTCGGTGGCCGCGAACAGACGTAGCACGTTGTGGTGAGTGATGGGCACACCCTTGGGCAGGCCTGTGGAGCCCGAGGTGTACATGACGTACGCGAGGTCTCCGCTGGTGCCGGGTGCCGCCGGTGGGGCGGTCGCTGTCGTGACAGGTAGTGGCTCGTCGAGGCAGACGCAAGTGGCAGGCAGCCCGGCCAGTTCGTCGGCCAGTTCGCGTTGGGTCAGTACCACGCGCACCGCGGCGTCTTGGAGCATGAACGCCACGCGCTCGGTGGGGTAGACCGGGTCCATCGGTAGGTAGGCGCCGCCGGCTTTGAGGATGG
This sequence comes from uncultured Actinomycetota bacterium, assembly GCA_963734385.1. Lineage (GTDB taxonomy): Bacteria > Actinomycetota > Actinomycetes > Mycobacteriales > Mycobacteriaceae > Mycobacterium. The sequence continues at coordinate 187,369 of CAVTHR010000024.1, forward strand.
CCAGCATGCCGATCACGATGTCGGGGCTGCGTTCGACACGTAGTCCGACGGCCTGGCCGGCGGCCACTCCGAGCGCGCGCAGGTGGGTCGCGATGGCCTCGGCGAGGCGGTCGAGCTCGGCATAACTCAATTCCGTCCGCCCCGAAGCGGTTTCGGCGCTGAGCGCGATCGCATCCGGGGTGGCGGCGGCCTGGCGGGCGAACCCGGCATGCAATGTCACATCCGGCGTCGCAAACGTCGGCATCGGCGCATCGTCCACCAACGCAGCGCGTTCGTCAGCATCCAGCAGCGACAGCTCGCCAACATAAGTAGCATCGTCTGCCGCCAGTCGGGTCAGAAGGTTGGCCACGTGTCCGAGCATGCGGGTGATCGCCGCGTCAGAGAAACGTCCGGCAAAGTACTCCAGCCGCAGCAGCATCTCGCCGCCACCGGCGTCGCCCCAAGCCCGTAGCGCGAGTGGGAAATTGGTCTGCCCGGTGTAGTCGACTCGCCGCCCGGGCATCTGCAGGAGCGCGTCGAGGGTCATGTGGTCATAGACGATCACGCTGTCGAAAAGTGTGTTGCCGCGGGTGATTCCGCTGCACGCTTGCACGGTTGCCAGCGGAGTGTGGTCGTAGGGTCGCAGCGCGATCTGCTGGTCGCGCAGCTGCTGCAGCCACGGCACGATCTTGGCGTCGTCGTCGACGTCGACGCGTAACGGCAAGGTGTTGAACAACGGGCCGACGATGCCGTCGGCATCATCCAGTCCGCTGACGCGGCCTGCGCGGGTGGCGCCGAACACGATGTCGGATTCGCCGCTGTAGCGGTGCAGTAACACCGCCCAGGCCGCCTGCACCACGGTGTTCACCGTGACGCCTGCGCGCCTCGCCGCCTCGCGAAGTTGTTCAGAGACCGTCAGCGAGAGGCGCTGCTCGACGGCGCCGAAAGGCTCGTCGGGCGCAGGGCCGTTCGGCGCCTCGATGCCGAACGGCGTCGAAGCGTGGAAGGTGCCCAGCGTGGTGCGCCAAAACTGTTCGGCGGCAGCCGAATCAAGCGACCGCCGCCACACGATGTAGTCGCGGAACGGCCTCGCCGGCGGCAGCGACACCGCCTCCCCGCGACGCACGGCGTCATAGAACACGAACCACTCGCGCAACACGATGAACGAGCGCCCGTCGCCCATCGCGTGGTGAAACGTCCACAACACCCGCGTCTGGCCGCCGGGAAACCGGGCCACGAACATCCGCATCATCGGCGCGCACGACAAATCGAAGTTGCGGTGGCGATCAGCACGGACGGCAGTATCGAAACGCTGCTGCGCCTCCTCGGGCCCCACATCGCTCCAATCGGCAACCGTGGTCGGCATCTCGGGGCTGGCCAGTACCTCCTGACACGGCTCCCCGACGTCCCTCCAGCGCAACCGCGTGCGCAACATCGGGTAACGCGCCATCACTTCACGCATGGCCTGCTCGAACACCGGCACATCCAGGCGTTCATCCAACGTGAAGACGATCTGCTCGATATCAACCCCGGACCCGGGCGCACTCAATGCATGAAACAACATGCCCAACTGCATCGGCGACAGCTCGTAGCGATCCATCACGTCATCCATGCCTCATCACCCCCCGCTCAAGGCCTGAAGGCGCGGGCACTTGAGATCGAACTTGTACGACGCACGCGTTGCGATGTAGTCGTTTGCGTTGCCGACCATGATCGTCATCGGGCCGACCAGGTCGGTGACGTCGCTGCGCGACAGCAGGTTCCGCCACAGCGCTTCGACGTTCGGCGATTCGGGAAAAAAGCCAGCCATGCCGATGATGGCAATACCCTCCCGCGGATCGTAGGCGTCGGAGTAGGTCATCGCTCAGCGTCTTCCGGTCAGGTTGCGTTGGCGTGCATAAGCTTCGCGTTGTTTGCGTGCGCGGTCCATGGTCGCGGTGGCGGATGTGGTGGTGGTGTTTTGCTTGCCGGTGAGGTGGCGCGCGAGGGTGCGCACGGTGGGGTATTGCAGTAGCGGCGACCACGGATAGGTCGGTGTGGAGTTTGTCTTTGAGCTGCGTGTGTACTCGGATGCTGAGGAATGAGTCGCCGCCGAGCTCGAAGAAGTGGTCGTCGAGGCCGACCTTGTCGACGCGCAGCACGGCCTTCCAGACATCCGCGATCGTTTCTTCTGCGGGGTTTCGTGGCGCGAGGTAGGGTTGCGCTTTCGGTGCGTGCGGGTTCGGGGGCGGGGAGGGCTTTGCGGTCGAGTTTGCCGCTGGTGGTCAGCGGGAGGGTGTCGAGGTAGTGGAAGTGGGCGGGGACCATGTATTCGGGTAGGTGGGTGTGCAGGGTTTGGCGCAGGTCGGCGATGAGTGTGGGTGGTGGGTTGTCGGTGACGAGGTAGGCGATGAGTTTTTGTCGCCGGGGGTGTCTTCGCGGTCGATGACGGCGACTTGGCTGATGGCGGGGTGTTGGGCGATGGTGGTTTCGATTTCGCCGAGTTCGATGCGGAAGCCGCGGATTTTGACTTGTTGGTCGATGCGGCCGAGGTATTCCAGTTCGCCGTTGTCGTGGCGGCGGGCGAGGTCGCCGCTGCGGTACATGCGTCCGCGGTGGAAGGGGTCGGGTAGGAAGCGTTGGGCGGTCAGGTCGGGGCGTTTGAGGTAGCCGGCGGCGACGCCGGCGCCGGCGATGTAGAGCTCGCCGGCCACGCCGGTGGGGACGGGCTGGCAGTGGCTGTCGAGCAGGTAGATGCGGATGTCGGGGAAGGGTTTGCCGATGATGCTGCCGGCGCCGGCGGTCAGGTCGGCCTGGGTGATGCGTTGGTAGGTCACGTACAGGGTGGTTTCGGTGGGGCCGTACATGTTGATGACCTGTGGGGTGTCATCGCCGTAGCGGTCGAACCAGGGTTGCAGGGTTTGCAGGTGCAGTGCTTCGCCGCAGAGCAGGATGTAGCGCAGCGCGAAGTCGCCGCGCGGTGCGGTGCTGGTCGGCGTTGATGAACGCCTGGAACCCGGTCGGGGTTTGGGACAGCACGGTGACGTGTTCGCGTTCGACCAGCGCGCGGAAGGTGGCCGGGTCGCGGCTGGTGTCGTGGGGCACGACCACCAGGCGGCCGCCGGCCAGCAGGGCACCCCAGAATTCGGAGACCGAGATGTCGAAGGCATAGGAGTGCCACAGTGTCCAGACATCGGTGGGGCCGAAGCCGAACTCGGCGATGGTGGCGGTGAACAGGCGCAGCACGTTGTGGTGGGTGACCCGCACGCCTTTGGGTTGGCCGGTGGAGCCGGAGGTGTACATGACGTAGGCCAGGTCCTCGCCGCTGCCCGGCATTGCCGGCGGTGCGGTGGTGGTGCTGGGTGGTAGCGGTTCGTCGAGGCACACGCATGTCACGGGCAGCGCGGCCAGTTCATCGGTGAACGCGTGTTGGGTCAAGACCACACGCACGGCGGCGTCGGAGAGCATGAACGCGACGCGTTCGGTGGGGTAGAGGGGGTCCAGCGGCAGGTAGGCGGCGCCGGCTTTGAGGATGGCCAGGATGCCGATCACGACCTCGGGGCTGCGTTCGACGCGAAGACCGACCACCTGCCCGGCGCCGACGCCCAGGCAACGTAGGTGGGTGGCCAGCGCCTCGGCGCGCCGGTCCAGCTCGGCGTAACTCAGTTCCTGGCGCCCCGAGGCGGTGTCGATGCTCGACCGCGATCGCCTCCGGGGTCGCCGCGACCTGGCGGGCGAACCCGGCGTGCAACGTCGTATCCTGCGTCGGGAATGTCGGAATCGGGTCCCGGCCCACCAACACCGCGCGTTCGGCCGGCGTGAGAAGAGGGAGCTCCAGAATGGGCGTCGAGGGCGCAGCGCGGGCAATCCCATTCAGAAGTGTCGACAGGTGGCCGTCTATGCGCGCGAGCGCGTCTGCGTCGACGGCTCCCGCGTCGTAGAGCCACTCGTACTCGTCGCCGCCGCGGGGCAGCACGAGCGTCAGCGTATTCGGGCGCGCACGCCGTGATACGTTCTCCGCTCCAAGCATCACCTCGACCGCGATCTCGCTTGTACCCGTTCCCTCCGTAAGCCGAAGGCTCGGATATCGCGCGGCCAGATCCAGTGCGTAGCCGCCGCGTTCCCGCGCCTTCCGAGCCTCGGCGCGAACGGCGTCGACCGCCTCCGCACACGTTAGCGACGGAGCCACCTGCACTCGAACCGGAACTCGCTCCGAGACGAGGCCGGGAGCATCCGCGGCCAGCCTCGTGTGCGCAGGATCCGTAAACCACACGTCGAATGCGGTGAGATCGCCGATCCTCGACAGGTAGACCCCGAACGCGCCGAAGACGAGATCCGCTGCGTTCAGATCGTCGCGCCGGTCGAGATACGCCATCACCTCGGGCGCGAGACGGGCCGTACGTGCTGCCGGGGTCGTGGGCCGTCGCGCGCCTTGCCCGCCTTTCACCAGCGGAATGGTGGCCGGCTGCAACTCGCCGAGGCGCTTCACCCAGAATGGCTCGTAGCGGCTGGTCGCCAGGTCGGCGCACTCGAGCCGAGCTGACGCGGACGCGTCGAAGCTCGACATCTGTTGGCCCTCGGCAAGCCCGTGCTTCGCGGCCAGGCTCGTCGGCGTCACGAGCGTGCCGTCGAGCGTCTGGATGTCGCCGAGTTCGACGTCGTGCGTCGCGGACGCCACGGCGATGCCACCGGCGCCGCACCGCAGAATCGTGCCCGGCTCCTTCTCCGACCGGGTCGCTAGCGGCCGCGCGTTGCCGACCAGGTAGAAATCGTTGCCGATCGCGACCTTCGCCGAGCAGAAACGGTTCCGGTACGGGCCGAAGTCGAGCGCGCGCACCAGCGCATCGATCCGCTCAGCATCGTCGGAGAACGAGATCACGCCCCCGCGCGCAGGGCGGTCGAGACGCGAGAAATAGGTGCGATCGGCGGCGACCTGCGGCCGTGGCCGAGCGGTTCCCGCCTCGAGCGCCGGAATGAGCTCGGCGAAGGCGGCGAGCCCCGCCTCAAAACACTTCACGTTCAGCGAGAGCGCCGTCTCGCTGTCCGAAATCTCGATCGCGCGCTGGTTGAGGATCGCCCCGGCGTCGACCTCCTCGCTGATCATGTGCCAGCTGACGGCGTGCGTCCGCTCGCCATTCATCAGCGCCCACGACACGGCGTTCATTCCTGCGTATCTCGGCAGCGGCGCGTCATGAAAATTGATCGCGCCGCGGCGAGGCATCGCGAGCGCCTCCGGCGGGATGATCTTGAAATTGACGATACTGAAGAGGTAATCGAACTCTTGGCGCGCGAAAAAGGCCGTCATGTCCTCGGCTGGCCCGGCAGTCGGAATCCCGACCGACTCCGACCAGACCCGAAGGTCGCGATCTGCTGGCATGACGCCGACGATCCGGTGGCCACGGTCGAGCAGCACCTTGGCGCAGTTGATCGCCAGCGCGCCTTCGCCGACGACCATGCAACTGAATTCGGTAGAGCTACCCATGTGTCACTCCTCGGGCGGTGGTCAGGCCCCCGGGCGCACTCAACGCATGAAACAGCATGCCGTGCTGCATCGGCGACAGCTCATAGCCATCAACCACGTCATTCATGCCTTATAGCCTCCCGTTCACCCGCGCCAGATTGACGCGAGTTCCGCATTTCAGCAAACTCTACGAGACATCGAGAATTTTCGCCAGTGGAATCTTCATTTTCGTCCGGCTTTGGCGCGCCGAAGCCACGTCCACCAGGCGAGACAACCCCAGACGAGGTGATGACAGGCCGCACCACGATGTTCCGGTTGCCGCAGCATCATTTGCCTTTTGTCGACCATGCGTGATTTCAGCACACTTGTCTCGAACAGGAGCACCACGCAATATGACGCCTCGTTCTCGAGGCGGCCGGGGGTACGCGGAGGGATTCGAAGCGTTAGCGAAGCAGCGAGTGGGCTGTGAAGCGCTTGTATGCGAACCGGCGGCCGAGTTGGCAGCGTGAAGGCACCCCAAGCTATGGGGTCGATTCGCCTGCCGGAGGCGCGCCTCCGCTTTCATTGCCGCTCGGCGGGGTTGGATCTCCCCCACCTGTCAGCGCCTCCATTTTCGGCGGGGCTTTCCGTATTCGTCGGAGCCGTTGACGGCACCGCCGTTTGCGTTACTCCCGAATTGTCAGCGCTCGGATTCGGCACCGTCTCCCCAGGCTCGAACTTGTTCCCCGACGTCATGATGTCGGGGGACGTCTGCGGAGAACCGGTCGGCTCCACCTGTGAATTGGGCACCGCGGACAGAGTTGCCGAAGGTGGTGGCGGTGGCGGAGCCGACGGAGGCGAATTCAATTGTTCATCGCTCGGCGCCAGCATGGCAGCAGGCGCGGCCAGACGAGTGCTCACTTCGAATTGGGATGCCGCCGCCATCGTCACAGGTTCAGTCGGCGCCGGCGGCGGCGCGGGCATCGCCGGCGCAGCGAGGGTCTCAGTCCCCTTGGTGACGGCAGGCGCTCGCACCGTATACGTCGGCTTTCCACTTATCTTGATCAGTTGGATCTGCTCTGACGTTCCCGGCACCGGGGTCACATCGATTTTGTCCAGCTCGGTCTTGACTCCCGACAGATCAGATGTTCCGAGGAACCCGGCGTCCAGGATCTCGTTCAAGGCTGCGAGATCGGGGTGTGCCATCAGCTGTGCCAATTCGGCATCCGGCAACTGCAGTAGCGCCTGGAGCTTCGCCTCCATAGCCGCCGGATCCATGTCGCCCGGTAGGGAATACAGCAGCATCAACAATGCCTGAAGCTTCGACCTCAGCGGCATCTGATACTGGTAAACCGCCGGACTCGGGTACCTTCCCGTCAGTGACCCATGCATCGTCGGCAGCAGCGGTTTGGCGTTCATCAGCATGAAGGCATTGACAGGAGTGGCGATGCCGCCCTCGCGCGCTGAGTTGAGGCCTGTGGCCGAGAGTGTCGACCTGTCAGGGGCTCGACCGTAGTGTTCCGACTCATCGGATGATGGAAAAAGTGCCCACGCATTGATCGCGATGGCCGAAGTCGCAACAAGAACTAGACAACCGTCGATGTACGTACGGTTCGCAGTGCGATGCCGGCCGTTTGCGACCTTGGGGATCGACGCCAACGGCGACGATTGCCAGGGATGAGATTGAACGGTCATCGGCCGCCCTCCTTAATTCTAGGTCGGTATGCCGAAAGGATCCGTTGAGCTCGGCCGCGAGAACGCCTGGCCGACATAGCCGGAGTCTCATCTGGGCGGTTCAGGCAGAGCAAGTGTGGACGCATTCGTTGTTGTTCGATTGCACCTGAGTATCACCCCAATCGTTTATGCTGCTGTGCGACAGCCTAAGACTTTGCTGATCAATGTGTCAATAACACAATCGGTGAGTTTAGCGAAGAAGATGGCTTTCGGGGCGACCACCCAACCCCGCGCACCGCATCAGTCCATCGAAAGTGATCGGAGGCCGCGGGCACGGGGATACTCCCGCCGATCGGTCACCGGCGCAGCGCCGGCCTGTATTTGCAGGTTAACGGGATGTCTATAGATAGGCTGATCACGCTTGCTCAACATCCATCGGCGTCATCGAGAGGGTCGGTCAAGGGCGCATGAACTCGAAGCCGGATGCAGCGAGTGCGGGGGCCCGGCTCCCGCCGGGACACGAATTAGGCAAACAATCGGGGAACAATCCTGAGCCTCCACCAGTCATTGCTAAAAGTTCAGCCGTGTGTCACCGTATGACAATGGCCGACTTCGCAACGACGCTGAACTACCCTCTCCGCGACGAGTGGACGCGTCGGGCAACGTGCATAACCGCCGATGAACCCAATCCGGCCGTTCGTTTGACGCGTATCCTCGCCGCAGCCCGCTCGTGGCCGCTGCTGGTTCTCGATGGCTTCAACGTCGTCGACCGAGTCGCCGCTGGCCTTCTATCCCGTAGGCGCGGCGGTCCGGTCATCATCCTCACCGACTGCACGTGGAAGCTCGGCGTTTCTCTGGGCGACCGCCTCCTGACCGCGGCGGGCGTGGCGGCCCTCCGCGGCAAGAACGTTGTTTTCTGTGTTTCGTCAGCCCAAGAGGTTCCGATCTTCTCCCGCAACTGGCGAGTAGATGAGAGCCGCATCCGTGTCGTTCGCTGGTATCACGGGCTCACCGACGAGCAACTCGCTCGCACGCCGCGTCACGATGGGCCGATCTTCAGTGGAGGCAGGTCGTTGCGGGACTACCGCGCTCTGCTGTCGTGCGCGTCTTCACTGCCCCGGCCCGTGCAGATCGCAGCCTCCGAGTCCGCATTGCCACCAAACGTGCCGATTCCACGAAACGTGAATGTCACCAACCTTTCCCACGACGAATTTCTCACAGCGATGAGGGAGGCGAGCGTGGTGGTCGTGCCGCTCACAAATATCCCGGACCGAAGTGCGGGCCAGACCACCTACCTCAATGCCATGGCGATGGGCAAACTGACGATTGTCACGGATACGGTCGGCGTGCGTGAACATGTCAAGGACAAAGCGACAGGCTTGATCGTCGCACCGGAAGATCCAGACTCGTTAAGACGCGCCATTGAGTGGGCGCTCGACCCAGCGAACGCCGAAGATGTAGACAAGATCCGGCTCAGGGCCCAAGAACACGCCCGCACGGAGTTTGGCCCCGTCGGCCACATCTCGGCCGTCCTGGAGATCGTCGATGAAGCGCTTGGGCTGGCACGCCATCAGCAAAAATAGACCCAATGAAAGAATCGGAGAGCGTTCCTACCGATCGGGTGCAGCCTGCGCCGGTGACCAGTGACAGATGCACGGAAGATATTAGACGCATCGGCAGCGTTGTCCACACGTCTCAGTGCGTGCGAGATCGGGAGCCGAGGTGTCTACGCCAGTCGGCAGAGTGGGCGGGGTCCGTTCGACAGTCCATAGAAGCTCTCGATCGTCGGTGATCGCACCAAACTCAGCGACCAGCCGGTTGCTCCAATCTGCTCCTGCCCGCACGTACACCGCATACCCCGAATCGACTTCAGGACTCAGAACGGCGGCCAACACGTAGCCGCGACTCTCAGCAAACGAATCAGCGGATGAGTCATCTGTTCCCACCCGGGCAAAAAACCATCGGCAACGCTAATCGAGGATTCAGTCGGTGAGGT
>CAVTHR010000025.1:0-42366 GCA_963734385.1 uncultured Actinomycetota bacterium
GAGTGATCGTTGCCGCTGTCCTCGTGGTCGCGGGCGGCGCCCTGATCGGATTCTTCCGTGACCGGCCTACAGCCTTCGCACCACGTCGTCGCCTACCTCGCGAGTGCCGGCGCTTCCGCCGATGTCGGGTGTTCTCGGGCCCTCGCGGCAAGTCGCCTCGAGCGCCGACATCACGCTCTGTGCCGCCTTCGTCTCACCCAGATCCTCGAGCAGGAGCGCGGCACTCCAGATCGCTCCGCAGGGATTCGCGATCCCCTGTCCGGCGATGTCCGGCGCCGACCCGTGCACCGGCTCGAAGACACCCGGCGCATCTGAGCCCGGCGCCACGCTGGCCGACGCCGCCATGCCCATCCCGCCCTGGATCGCCGCCGCGAGGTCGGTAAGGATGTCTGCGAAGAGGTTCGACGCGACGACGACGTCCAGTGAGGAGGGCGATCGCACGATGCGGGCGGACAGCGCGTCGACCAGCACGCGCTCGTACCGCACGTCGGGATGCTCGGCCGCCACCCGCTCCGCAACCTCGTCCCAGAGCACGTAGCCGGACCGGGAGGCGGTCGACTTCGTCGCGCTGGTGACGACACCTCGGCGCTGCTCCGCGGGACGAAGGCATGGCGGATCACCCGCTCGCGCCGCCGTGGGTGAAGACGCTCGTCTCGATGCCCACCTCCGAGTCGAGGCCGCGGTGCGCGATTCCGCCCACTCCTGCGTACTCCCCCTCGGTGTTCTCGCGGACGAAGAGCAGGTCGATGTCCTCCGCCGCGACCCACCAGCGGGCACGGCACGCCCTCGAGCAGCCGCGCCGGGCGGAGGTTCGCCCAGAGATCCAGGCCCTGCCGGATCGCCAGGATCGACCCCCACAGCGAGACGTGATCCGACACCGACGGGTCTCCGAACGCCCCGAGCAGCACCGCGTCGAACTCGCGCAGCTGATCGAGCGCGTCCTCGGGCATCATCCGGCCCTGCTCGTGGAAGAACGCGGAGCCCCACGGCAGCTCCGTCCACTGAAGCGCGAGGCCCAGCGCATCGACGACGCGCCGAGCCTCCGCCGAGACCTCCGGGCCGATCCCGTCGCCGGGAATCAGCGCGACGCTGTAGCTCAAGCGGCTCCGCAGAGGATCACCGAGTCGACGCACTGGGCGAACAGGACCGAGGCGAGGTTCGTGCCGAAGAACGCGGACGCGCCTTTCCTGAGCACCACCGTCTCGACGGCCCGCGCACCGGTCACCTGCCCGCCCTCCAACCAGCTGTACTTGCCGTTGAGTCGTGCCTTCCGCCGAAATGGTCAGTCTCCTACTTCATCTTCTTGGCGAGAATGCGTCCCGTGCCCGGATCCACCGAGTAGGACGCCTCGCTACGTTCGATCCGGCCGGACTTGATCTCGCGGTCGTATGCCTGCCTTGCTCTGTCCGCCTCTTGAAGACGCTCTGTCCGCTCGCGGAGTCTTCTCCTTTCCCGGCGTCTCGATTGCAACGCCTCCGTGCCGAGATACAGCTCCAGAAGGTTCTGGCGATCTTCTTGCCATCCGTTTGGCCCATCGAACACTCGGTCGGCCTTCGCAAGCTCGCCTGCGAGCCTCTCAAAGATCCGTGCCCGTCCCTCCGGAACCTTGGGGACGGATCTGTGAGCAGTGGATTGTCTCCGCGAATAACGCTCGCTGCGTCGATGAATCTGTATTGGTTGATAAAACCTCCTATCATTTCGACATACGGTACGGCCCACGACAGGTCTTCCGGCCGCGCCTTCCCGGCGCTTTCCTCTAGTGTCTTCAGCAGCACCACTCGGACATTCCAGATCTTGAAGTAGGCTGACCTGACCTCTGGATCCCACACAGAAGCCGGTGCGTGAAGCGATAACGAAAAATGTCTTTACGTATTTCGCGTCTCTTCTCTTTTGTAATGATGGTCTTCAACGGTTGGCCGACCCTCAACACTCCGATCTGTCCATACGGCTCGATACCGTAAAAGACCTCAACGAAATCGAAGCCGCGGATTATGGACACGATGGCGTCGGCGACGTCTTTCGCCTGCCGCTCCATCAGTAGGTCATACTTGTAGTCGAAATAGAGACGTGTGGTGTTTGTGTTGATGCCCGACTGTCTTGCCGCACCTTCAAATACTCCCTGCTGCACCTGCGACACGGTCGACTCGACCGCCTGCATGAGCGTCTCGCCCGTCGGGGTGCGCATTCCCTTGTAGATGCTGTTCGTATATGCGCGTTGAATCCCTTCCTCGTTGACCTTTGCGAGTCGGCTCTCGAGGATTCCCAGCATGACCGCTATGGCGGCCTGCACGATCAGGTCCGCTCCGAAGCTCAGTCTCACGGTTCGGGCGGCCCTCGCCCCTCTCTCGGCGAATCGCCCGACTCTGCTTCTCAATTCGGGCACGGCAGTGTTACGGGCTGGCGCGAGTTCGAATGGTCGCGGCGCCCCCGGTGTTTGAACAGCCGTGAGCTTCGGCTTCGAGCCCTCGGGAGCGCCCCGGTTTCCGGCCGATACACCGCGGCTCTCCATTGGCGGGCGTCTCAGGAGTAGATTCTTAAGGTGGTGCCGAGTGCCTCTCGGCGCCGTTCCCTTCTTCCCGCCTTCGGTCAGGTAGATGTTGTCCGGGTGAAAGGCGAGATCAGGACGTCCGATCCGAGCCGCGCTCTTCTCGGTCGCCTTCGTGGTTTTGACGTCCTGGAGATGTTCGATCTGGACGTCGGGCTGCGGGGCGTACCCCTTGCGAAGAAGCTCCTTCTCCGCCGGTGTGTACGCAAACGAGGATTCGCGGTATTCCAAACGGTAAAAATTCTTGCGTTGCCGGTCGGCCAGACGCCGCCCAAGCTCTTCGGCTTCGCCTTGCGGAAGTGTTCTGATGTGCTCTTTGTAGAACGCGTTGGCTTCTTCGAAACTGTCGAACGTTCTGTCGAAGTGACGGCCAAGCATCTCCTTAGCGCTTCTCATCCAGTTCTTTCTAAGCGGGTGTTTGAAATCACCGAAGATCGTGTGGGCGCTCTGGCCGCGCGTCCTGAAAGGAGGCGGGAGACCTCTGTAGTTCCTGGCCTCTTCTTTCCGCCCATGGCCGGCCGCTACCTACGGGTTGTCGTCGTCTTGATCGTCGTCGTCACTTCCGTCCCCCGGCTGTGGCGCGACGATCACGTTGTCAGCGCCGTGAAACACGTAGCGGGCATCCGCCGCTGGATCATCAATGACACCCATCAACATCCTTTGCGCATAGCGGATTTTCTCCATCTTCTTCAGACGAAGATCCTCTTGGGCGTCGGCCGCATCGATTTGACGATGCAGCAACTTGAAGTTTTCCAGGATCGGAGTCGCGCCAGGCAGCGCTTCGATGTAGGTCGCATCCATCGGGACTACGATTTCCTCGTCATCGTCTCAATGGGGACTGGAGCAGTATCTTGAGCTGCGCTTTGAGCGTTTCATTCAAAGCGTCGATTCGTCCTCCGGCAGATGTCCTGAGGCAACAGACGTAATCGGCGAACTCGTCCAGTGAAATGTTGCCATAGTCGTCAGGATCGGTGATGCCGAATACGCCGGCCGCCTTCTCGACGTACGGCTCCATCATGAAGTCGGTAATCGCGTTGGCTTTCCGGAGAGGGAAGATCATGTAGTTCGCGCAGGAGAAGCCCATCAAATCGTCGATATCAGCTACTTCATACAACGGGACGGTCGGGAGCCTGTTGCCGTTCGCTCTATCCGGAGGTTTCGATTAGGCCGACCCGTGTACTCCATCGGTCCCAATTCCGCGGGGGGTGCGTCGGTGACATGTTCGGTTTCGGCGAGCACGACGAACCACTGCAATTCCTCGACAGCCAGCCAGTTCGACCACCATGTGCAATGCCGCGCGGTGACTGAACAACAACGATGCGCCGATCGGGTTGCCGCCGCCCGGATAGGTCTCACCTGAGACGGCGGCCATCGTGTTACCCGCCGCATAGAGACCGGGGATCGGCCGGTCGTCGGCGTCCAGGAAACGAGCGTCCGGGTCGGCGCGCAGCCCGCCCTTGGTGCCGAGATCTGATATCCCGAACGCCGCCGCGCGGTACGGCGGTGTGTCGATCGGCACCAGGGGTGACCCGCCGCCGGTGAACGCCCGGTCGAAGGAATCGCGCCCGCGGCCGAATTCTTCGTCGTCTACCGCGCTCGTCGAGTTCGTTGAAGCGGCGCACGGTCTCGACCAGGGTGTCTGCGGGAACTTCCATCAGCGCTGCGCAGCCCGGCCACTGTGTCCGCCCGCCGCCACATCCCGGCCGACTGATACTCGCTCGTAGGTGAGAAGGACACGTTGGGTGCCATCACGGGTGGCTGCTCACCGGCACGGCTGTCGTAGACCATCCAGTAACGCGCGCCGATCGGTGCCGTCGCCATGGCGCGAAGGATTTCGCGGGCCAGACTCTGTCGTATGCGGCGGATTCGTTGACGAACCGCCGTCGCCCGGTTGACGAAGATGCCGCCGGTGAAGCACAACGCGAAAACGGCCCGGCCGTCGGGATGGACCAAGCCCGGGCGACCACCATGCCGGTCCATCAGGTCGAGGGCTCGTACCGAGCGGGATCGCCGCCCGGTGCGCCAGCCCCAGGTTGCGGGGCGCGCCCATCGAGTCGAATGCTGCCCCCGGAACGCCGTATTCGGCGCTGATCGCGTCATTCTGTTCGAAGCCGCCCGCAGCCAGTAGGACACCGCGACGCGCCCGAATCACCCGCCGTCGGCCTCGCACTCCACCCCGCGCCGACCACGCGGCCGTCGTGGACGATCAACTCGACGAGACTGGTGTTCAAATGAGCCGCAACGGCGGGATTGTCGGCCATGGCGGCGAGGAACCGGCCGACGAGCGCCCGGCCACCCGTCAGCAGGTCGGGGCGCGGCGCGCCGAGGCGTTCGTGATCCAGCGGACCACGAACCATGCCCTGGAATCGGCCAAGGCGGTTGTCGGGCACCGCTTTCGAGACAATGTGGCGCATGCCGTCGGTCCGGGCCCCGCGACCGAGCTGTAGTAGTCCGGCCACGGCAGGACCTTGAACGCAAAACGCTCGTCGCGTTCGAGGTATTCGATCAGCGCGGCGCCGCCGCGAACATAGGTCTCCTGAAGGTCGGCAGGGGTACGGTGGCCTACGACGCTGCGGTAATACCGCAGGGCTGCCTCGATGGTGTCGTCACCGCCTGCCCGGACGAGTACGGGATTGCAGGGGAACCACATTCCGCCGCCACCGGAGTAGGCGAACGTACCGCCGAACTCGGTCGGTGGCCTCGACGAGCGCCACCGAAGTCCTTCGCGCGCAGCGGTGTAGGCACCCGCGATTCCCCCGCCAGAGCCGGCGACTAGTACGTCGACCGTCTCGTCGGGCGCGTTCACAGGTGCCTCGAGCGGTTGACGAAGCGGCCTTCCCGCGGTGAGAAGAGCCATCCTCCACCGGCTTTCGTGCCACCGTCGACGGGGATGTTGTGCCCGGTGACGAACGCGGACTGGTCGGAGGCGAGAAACAGTGCGACGCGCGCCTGGTCCTCGGGCCAGCCCACGCCGTCCTACGGGCGCCCACGACGCCCACAGCTCGTCGACGTCCTCGTATCCGGTCAGGTAGTCGACCTGCGGCGTCTGAGCCAGGTCGGTGCCGATGCCGTTGACGCGGATGCCGTGGCGGCCGAGGTCCACGGCCAGACAGGTGGTGAAGTGTGCGGCCGCCGCCTTCATGGCGCCGTACACGGGGTCCTTGGGGTATCCGCGCATGCCCTCCACCGAGTGGACGGTGACGATGCTGCCGCGATGGGCGTCGATCATCGACGGCACGAACGCCCTCGTGACGGCGAAGACATGACGAAGGTTGACGTCGTACATCTGCTGCCACGAGTCCGGAGTGGACCGATGGAAGGGCACAAGGGGGCGATAGTCGCCGACGTTGTTCACCAGTACATCGATCCGGCCGTGTTCGGTCGAGCACGCCTTCGACCAGGCGGGCGACGTCATCGTCGACGGTGACGTCGACAACATGGCTGCGGATGCTTCCGCCCTCGCTGCTCACCTCGTCCCGGATCAGGGCGGCGCGGTCCTGATCGGCCTCGGCGACCTCGACGAGCGCGCCGTGCCTGGCGAAGAGACGGGAGATGCCGGCGCCGATGCCGTCGCCTCCGCCGGTGACAACCGCGACCCGTCCATCCAGAAGCCGATTCCAGTCATCGATCTGTGGGACGCCATCGTCACCGGTCATAGCGACGGACCATACGCGGCGTGCGGAAGAATCGCTTCCACCATGACCGACATCGAGGGGTCCTGCACCGCTTCCCGGCGACGCCACATCGTGCGGCTCGCGCTGTTCGCGGCGTTCCTGGTCGGACTGTTCTATCTGGTCGCAGTCACCCGCGTTGTCGATGTCGAGGATGTTCGGCGCACCGTCGCCGCGACCGGCCCCATCGCGCCGCTGACCTACGTCGTGGTATCCGCCGCCCTCGGGGCGGTGTTCGTACCGGGTCCGATTCTGGCGGCGGGCAGCGGCGTGCTGTTCGGACCCGTTCTCGGCTTGTTCGTGACACTCGGCGCGACGGTCGGTACGGCGATCATCGCCAGTCTCATCGGGCGGCATGCAGGCGGGGACAGCGCGCGGGCACTCCTTGGAACCGAGCGCGCTGACCGTCTCGATCGACTGATCGAACGCCGGGGACTGTGGGCAGTCGTCGGTCAGCGCTTCGTCCCCGGCGTCTCGGATGCACTCGCCTCCTACGCGTTCGGCGCGTTTGGGGTGCCGCTGTGGCAGATGGCCATCGGAGCGTTCATCGGGTCGGTGCCGCGCGCGTTCGTCTACACAACGCTTGGCGCATCAATCGGGGACCTGTCATCACCATTGGCCTACGTGGCGATCGGGATCTGGTGCATCACCGCCGTCATCGGAGCCTTCGCCACGCACCGCGGCTACCGGCATTGGCGCCGTCGCAACGACACGCCCGAGGAACCGGGTACTGTCCGACCAGCATAGGGTGACCTAACCCCCGCGGATGGAAGGGCAGTAATCATGGCTGATGGACGCACGGATGCGGCCGGGCTGCGCGTTCTGGTCGTCGGCGCCTCCTCCGGCATCGGCCACGCGGTCGCGGTCAGCGCCGCCGATCTCGGCGCCAAGGTGGCGGTGGCGGCACGGCGGAGGGACCTGCTGACCAAACTGGCCGACACCATCGGTGGCACAGCGCTCGAACTGGATGTCGAGGATGCGGCGGCCATCAACAAGGTCGTCGGCGATGCGGCAGAGGCGCTCGGCGGTCTCGATGCCGTCGTGTTCACCAGCACCGTCGTCCCCTTTGCCCACATCGAAGACACCGACGTGACGACCTGGCTGCATGCGTTCTCGGTCAACGCGGTCGGCGCCAACAACGTGATGCGGGCCGCACTCCCCCATCTGTCCGAGAACGGTGTGCTTCTTATCGCGTCGAGTCACGATGTCGGCAGGCCGCGGGCAGGGGTGTCTGCCTACAGCGCAAGCAAGGCGGCGCTTGACGAGATCCTGCACTCGTGGCGCAGTGAGCACCCGGATCTATCCATCGTGCGCGTCGGCATCGGCCCGACCGCCGACACCGAGATTCTGCGCGGCGCGGACCGCGATCTGCTTTCATTGCTCTTCAAATCGTGGGTGGAGCACGGCCAACTTCCCGCGCAGATGTCAGCGCTACAACACGTCGCGAACACGCTCGTGTCCCTTGTCATTACGGCGTATGCGAACCCGAGCGTGGTTCCCGAGATCGTTCAGTTGTCTCCGCGAATCAGACCCTCCAGATAAGCGAGCGCTCCCGCACCGTCGTCGGTGATGAAGATCAAGTCGGACAACGGCACCGGCAGAAAGCCCTCCTCCTCCATCCGCCGAAGCTGCAGTGTCAACCCGTCATAGAACCCGGCGGTGTTCAACAGCACCACCGGTTTCTCGTGCAGCCTGTGCTTCCTCTGTTCGAGGATGTCGGTCGCCTCGTCGAGCGTTCCCAGTCCGCCGGCCAGCACGACTATCGCGTCTGCCCGGTCGAGCAGCATCGCCTTTCGTGCTGCGAGATCCTTCGCGAACACCATCTCGTCGGCGTTCTTTCGCGCCAGCGTGCGGAATAACTCGACCGAGATGCCGACAAGTCGCCCACCCGTGTCCTGGACGCCGTCGGCGACGACCTTCATCAGACCGGTGTCGGATCCACCCCACACCAGGGTGTGGCCGCCACGTCCGATCAATTCGGCGAACTCGCGGGCAGGACCCGTGTAGCGCTCGTCGAGCTCGGCGGCAGAGAGAAAGACACAAATGTTCACAGACGCCAATACTTTCAGGTCCATTCGGGCAGCGAGTTCATGGGCCAATTCTAGTCTGAGTCTAGTTTGTCATACTCAGGAATATGGGGCACATCGCGGCTTGTTCCTGTCATAGGAATGGAAAGAAGGTGGCGCAATGACTGTCGTAAAGCCGCTGCAGTACAGATCAGTCCGGTGCTCTACAGCCGCGAGGGCACAGTGGAGAAAGTCGTCGGCAAGATCGCCGAACTCGGCCGGCAGGGTGTGCAGTTCGCCACCTTCCCCGAGACGATCGTGCCGTATTACCCGTACTTCTCCTTTGTGCAACGGCCGTTCGAGATGGGTGCCGAGCAACAGAGGCTGCTCGATCAGGCGGTGACCATACCGTCGCCCGCGACCCACGACATCGCCGACGCGGCCAGGGAAGCGGGAATGGTGGTGTCCATCGGCGTGAACGAACGCGACGGCGGCAGCCTGTTCAACACGCAACTGCTGTTCGACGCCGACGGCGCCCTGATTCAGCGCCGCCGAAAGATCATGCCCACCTTCCACGAACGAATGATCTGGGGACAGGGCGACGGTTCCGGCCTTCGGGCCGTCGACAGCGCCGTCGGACGCATCGGCCAGTTGGCATGTTGGGAGCATTACAACCCGCTGGCCCGCTACGCCCTCATCGCCGACGGTGAGCAGATCCACTCGGCGATGTGGCCCGGTTCGTTCGGCGGTCCACTTTTCGCCGAGCAGACCGAGATCAGCGTCCGCAATCACGCACTGGAATCAGGCAGCTTCGTCGTCAACGCCACCGGGATGGCTGGACCCGATCAGCAAGCGCAGATCATGGAGGACACCGGTTCCCCGATCGGTCCGATCATCGGGCGGAAGCTTCACCGCGATCGTATCGCCTCTTGGCGAATTACTCGGCGATCCCATTGCTTTCCGGCGAAGGCGAGGTGATCGCCGATCTCGACTTCTCACTGATCGACCAACGTAAGGCGAAAATGGACGCCAGCGGCCACTACAGCCGGCCCGAACTGCTCAGCCTGCTGATCGACCGCACGCCGAGAGCTTACGTCCATGAGCGAGTCGAACCGCAAAATTCCGATGTGGAGACCGAGGTTGATCATGTCCGTCTCTGAGCCGCGGCAAATCCCGTTCGACGGGGCCCGCATACGATTCAACAGCGCAAAGAGTTTCGAGGAGCTCGTGGCTGCGTTGCTTGCCGATGTCGGCGACAAACCGGTACAAATCGACGACATCGCAACGACGTTCGACAGCTGGCAGTCATACGAACGCGAGGTGCAATCCCACGTCGGGCCGAGCGGCTTCATGCTGTTCGCACAGTTGAACCACGGCGGGTGGATCAAGAAAGCCGGTATCGACCGGAAGGTGATACGCTTCGTCATCGGCAACCCGCTGATCGCGATCACAATGCTGCGGCACGACGTGACGGCGGGGCTCTTCGCGCCTGTTGAACTCCTGATCACCGAGGAGGAGAACGGTCAGAGCGCGCTGACCTACGTGGTGCCGTCGTCGCTCATGGTCGTCGAGCCCAACCAGCCACTCCGCGCGGCCGCCGCGGAACTGGACGCCAAACTGGCGTCGCTCGCCGCGAAGGTGACCGCCGCCTAGTTGTGATGTCCAGGGACGTTGTCCCGTTTGGTATCGGTGAGCCTGTGTACAGGTGAAGGCCTCCGGTTGTGAAGTGGAGCTGTCTAGGAACCGCTTCATCAACCAGGAGGCCTTCGTGTCCCACGCTAACGCTGCTTTGACCCCGCGCGCTCGGTTGAGGCTCGCTCAGCTGATCGTCGATCGGGGCTGGACCTACGCCGCAGCCGCCAAGATGTTCATGGTCGCACCGCGAACTGCCAAGAAGTGGGCCGATCGCTTCCGCGCCGAAGGTGCCGCCGGGATGGTCGACCGCAGCTCGACGACCGCGCACCAGCCCTACCAAGACCAGCGCCCGATGCTGTGCGGCGGATCGTGGGGCTGCGGTGGCGTCACCGGCTCGGGCCCGTGCAGATCGCCGGCCGCCTCGGCATGCCGGCCTCGACCGTGCACGCGGTGCTGACCCGGTGCCGTATCAACCGTCTGTCCCGCATCGACCGCGTTACCGGTGAACCGCTGCGCCGCTACGAGCACGACCATCCCGGTTCGCTGATCCACGTCGATGTCACCAAATTCGCCAACATCCCCGACGGCGGCGGCCACAAGTACGTGGGCCGCCAACAAGGCAAACGAACAAGCCGATAACCGCCCACCGCACCGGCGAGCGACGGCAAGAACTATCGCCCTAGGATCGGAATCGCGTTCGTGCACACCGTCATTGACGACCACTCCCGGGTGGCCTACGCCGAGATCTGCACCGACGAGAAGGCCGCCACCGCGATCGGCGTGCTGCAACGCGCCGTGGCGTGGTTCGCCGAGCACGGCGTCACCGTCGAACGAGTCCTGTCCGACAACGGGTCGGCCTACAGGTCCTTCGCGTGGCGCGACGCCTGCGCCGAACTGAGCATCACCCCGAAGCGGACCCGCCCGTACCGGCCCCAGACCAACGGCAAAATCGAGCGCTTCCACCGCACCCTGGCCGACGGCTGGGCCTACGCCCGGCTCTACGAGTCAACCGAACAGCGCAACACCGCCCTGCCCGGCTGGCTGCACTTCTACAATCACCACCGAGCCCACTCCGCCATCGGAGGCCAACCACCGGTCACCCGACTGACCAACCTCCCTGGACATCACACCTAGTCCTCGGGCGCCGACGCGGCCTCGACGCCGGCCACGTGGTCAGGCCGCTGACCTTGAGCACCGGCAGCAGGATCGGGTTGACCACCAGTCGATGGAATCGGCGTGATCGAACAGCACGTTGATGGCGCCGCTGTCCAGGTATCGACCGCGCTGAGGTCGACGATGAGGGTGAGCCGTCGATCCCCGCCGTGAAAGCGTGGGCGATCGCGTCGGAGAACTCGCCGATGTTGCTCAGGTCCAGCTCCCCCGCCGCGGTCAGCACAACGACACCGTCGTCCCGACGGTCGGTGCGGAGGCTCAGGGCGTGGCCATCACGCGATCCTTGCGTTCATGTGCACAGTGGTGCCGTAGTAGGGAATCGATGGTGACATCCTGCATCAAGGCCCGCATGAGCGCGATGCCCCGGCCACGATGCGCGCAGCCACCGGCAGCTTCCACGAACCTGTATCGATGACGGTGACGTGCAGACGGTCGGGCAGCGCGATCGCGCGCAGGCGGACTCGCCCTCCGGGTGGTTGCGATGGCCGTGCTCGATGGCGTTGGACAACGCCTCACCTGCGGCGATGAGCACGTCGAGCGTCTGGTCGGGGCTACGCCCGCCCTGTCCAGCCAGCCGCGCAGTGCGGCACGGGTGGCGGCCAGCTCGCTCGACGTCGGCGGCGAACTCGATATCCAGCGGGGCAGGCTGCCGGTACAGCAGCAGGGCGACATCGTCGTGATAGCCGTCGAGGGCGCGAGCTGCGACATGATGTCGTTCGCCAGTCGTCCAGCGCGGTGGCCCGGTTGTCCTGAACGACGTCGGTGGCTCGGGCGATGCCGTCGTCGATCGGCTCGCGACGGCGTTCCACCAGGCCGTCGGTGTAGAGCAGCAACGTCGACCTCGGCGGCATGCGTCTCCCGGCTTCGGTGCGGGACGGCCCAGCCAGCCCGAGCGGTGTGCGCCCGCGCGCCTTCGAGCAACCGCGTGGTGCGGTCGGCCTGCACCAGGATCGGCGGCGGATGGCCGGCGCTGGAGTACACCAGCTCACCGGTATCGGGGCTCAGCACCGCGCAGAACGCGGTGGTGCAGCGGGCGCCGGGCAGCCGCGCGGCGAATCGGTCGAGCGCCGACAGCGCGGCGGCCGGACTGGGATGTTCGAGCAGCAGCGCCCGGCAAGCGCTGCGTAACTGGCCCATCACCGTCGCGGCGTCCAGCCCGTGGCCGACACAGTCGCCGACGATCAGGCCGATGCGACCGTCGTCGAGGTCGACGACGTCATACCAATCGCCACCGACCTGAAGCGGGCGCTGGCCGGCTGGTAACGCACGGCGAATCCACTTGACACCGCGGGCCCGAGGATGGCGTGCTGGAACGCCAACGCCGTTTCGCGCTGCTGGTCGATCTGGTGCACCCGCTGCAGTCCTTGGCCGAGCCGGCCGGCCAGCACCGCGAGAAGCATGTGGTCTTCCGCCGTGAACGGTCGTTGTTCGGACAGTTCGATGTGGAGCACGAGAACACCCTGCGGATACCGCAGCGCCACGCCCGCCGCGCCGGGCTCAGAGGTGTCGGGAGTCGAGCAGATCTTCTTCGCCCAGCCAGACGATCATCTGCCGGGTCGGCGATGGCAGATCCGCCCACTGGGCCGGCTCTCCGACGCACACGAGTTGCGGCGCAGCGGATCCGGTCGTCATCAGCCGCAGAGTAACGGCAAGAACGCGACGCGCAGGCCACAACCGACTCAATTCCTCGGCCGCCGCCAGACGGCATCGTCAAGAGTATCGGCCTGGGCGAGTTGCTCGTTGAGCGAGGGAAGCGAGACTCGCGTTGGACGGTGTAATGCTCGGCGGTGACGTCGCGCAGGGTGCCGACCATGACTTGGCGGCCGGTTTCGGGGTCCTCGGCGTGGTTGAAGTTGGCGGTGACCCAGAGCCGGTGCCCGTCGCGGTGCGTCATCGGAATCTTGAAGCCGCCGTGCGGTTCGTCGAGCAGCTCGGCGAAGGCTTCCGCGACCTGCCGGTGCGCCTCCGGGTCGGCTGTCGGCAGAGGGCCACCAAGGATGAAACGGGTCCGTACGGCAGACCGTCCGCGCCGTACCCAGGATGTCGGTGAATGCGGCATTGATCTCGATGACCGCGCCCTGCTCGTCGCAGACGAAGAATGCCTCTTGCAGCGAATCGACCAACGCCGTCCGCCAACGGGCGTGGTGGTTACGCAACCGCGCGAGTTCGACGTTGGCTCGTACGCGCGCGAGCAGTTCGGCAGCCGCGAAGGGTTTGACGAGGTAGTCGTCGGCGCCGGCCTGAAGCCCTTCGATCGAGGCCTCCTGCCCTGCGCGGGCGGACAACAACACCACCGGCACGGCCGCGGTGCGAGGATCGGTCCGCAGCGCCGCCACCAGGGCGAGTCCGTCCAACCGGGGCATCATCACGTCGCTGACAACGAGGTCGGGCACGACAGCGCGGATCGACTCCAAGGCCTGCTGACCGTCGGTCACGGCATCGACCTGGTATCCGGCGCCGCTAAGCAGGCGGCCCAGGTATTCACGCATGTCGGCGTTGTCGTCTGCGATGAGGACCCGCGCCGTCGGGTCGCGGCCCGAAGCCGTGAAGTTTGGCGTTGTCAGGAGACACCACCGACTCGGCGACCTCGGCGGGACGGGGGTCGGTGTCGCTTGGAATCCAGCGCAGCGCTTCCTGCACATAGGGCTCGGCCACGCCGGAAGCCGCGCGCGTGCCCACAGTCGACGCGATCGGCGTCGGCAGGCAGGTGTGAAGCGCCGAACGGCAGGCGAATCGTGAACGTGGTGCCCGCGCCTTCTGCGCTGTCTGCCGTCGATGGTGCCGTGTTGTAGGTTGACCAACTCCTGAACCAGCGCCAGCCCGATTCCGCTGCCCTCGTTGGAGCGCGCATGTGCGTACTCGATGCGGTGAAACCGTTCGAAAAGCCGAGGCATCTCCGTCGGCGGGCACACCGATTCCGGTGTCGGCGATGGTGACAATCGCTTCGCCGTCCTCGCGGCGCACGCGGACGGAGATGGACCCGTCAAAGGTGAATTTCAGCGCGTTCGACAGCAGGTTGAGGACCACCTTCTCCCACATGTCGCGGTCGACGAAGACGGGTTCGTCAAGCGCAGGACAGTCGACGATGAACGTCCAGACCGGCCCGGTCGATGGCCGACCGGAACACGCTGGCCAACTCGGCGGTGACGGCGGGGAGGTCGACCGGTTCGTAGCGGGCCTGGGCGCGGCCCGCCTCGATGCGGGAGAAATCCAGGAGCGTGTTGACCAGCTTGGTGAGCCGTAATCCGTTGCGCCACACGACATCCAGCTCCCGCGCGTCTGCTCGTCCAACCCGCTGGACCGGCCGCGCAGCTCGGCCACGGGGTCCAGAATCAATGTCAGCGGGGTGCGGAACTCGTGGCTGATGTTGGAGAAGAACGTCGTCTTGGCGCGGTCAAGTTCGGCGAGCTCCTCGGCCCGCCGCTGCTGGGCTCGGTAGCTGCGGGCGCTGCCGATTCCGGCGGAGATATGCGCCGCGACAGCGTCACGAAGCCCCGGTGGTCCTCGTTCAACGGGCGATACCGGTTCAGCGCCGCCACCAGGAACCCACTCGACGTGCCGCCCTGCTGCATCAACGGGACGACCAGTGCCTTCACCGGCGGTTCGCGCCAATCTCCGGTCGGCAGTGCCGAAAACGCGATCACCGTCGAGTTCGACAAGCACCGATTCCCCCGCGCGGCCTGCTGCACCGGCCAGATCGCACCGCCGTCGGCGGGCAGCAGCGCGGGGGCGGCCGGATGCCCCGCGGCGATCCCGCTCGTACCTGCCAGGCGCGCGTCACCGCTCGTCGTCGAAGAGGTAGGTCAGCGTGAACGGCAGGTCGCGCAGGTTCTGGCCCAGCTGGCGGTGGGCGAAGGCCAGACATCTCTTCTCGGTGCGTACCACGCTGGGGTCGGAACCCAGATCCCGCAGCGTCGCCATCCGCCGCTCGCCGATGACCTGCTGCGGTGTCCTCGCTGACCACGCACAGCATGCCGACGACCCGTCCGTCGTCGTCGCGCAACGGACTGTAGGAGAACGTGTGATACGTCTCTTCGGGGTAGCCGGAGCGCTCCAGGAACAGCAGCAGCGCCGTCATCCCAGGTGGCCTGCTCCGTCGACAGCACCCGTTCGATTCGCGGACCGATGTCGTCCCAGATCTCCGACCACACCTCACTGGCAGGCCGGCCCAGCGCCCACGGATACTTGCGGCCCAGGGTGTCGCGGCGGTACGCGGCGTTGCAGAAGAAAGTCAGCTCCGGTCCCCAGGCCATCCACATCGGGAACCGGGAGGACAGCAGGATGCTGACCGCGGTCTGCAGGCTCTGCGGCCAGTCTCGACGGCGATCCGAGCGGAGTCGCCGCCCAATCCACCTGTGCAAGATCGCGACCGACATCGGGGTCTGCGCCGAAAACCGCGGCAGGGAAGCCGCGTTCAGCGTCCCACGTCACGGTGCACCGTCGGTTCCGTCGAGCGCGTCGGTCACGGTCTGGTACGGCCGAAGGACTTTGTCGAGCTTGGTGACCTCGATGGCACGGATCACCTCGGCGTTGCTGGCCACCAGACGGACGGCGACGCCGTCGGAGCGCCCCTGCTCGTAGCACCCGAGCACGGCATTCAGCCCTGCGCTACCGAAGTAGGTGACATCCCCAGCTCGAGCACGAGCATCTTCGCCGGATGATCGGAGGCCGCCGCCAGGGCCGCGTCGAGGTGGGTGACGAGGCTGTCGACGGTGCCCGAGTCGATGTCGCCTCTGGCCGAGACCACGACCGCAGCGTCACGAACGTCCTGTTTGACTTCCAACAACGCCACGCTGCACTACACCTCCTGGATTCGCCGCAGGACCCCCCGCCCCTCGCTGCATTCCAGGTTTACATTAACTTCGTCCGGGCCGCCTGTATGGGGCCGTTTGTGCAGGTTCGACGCCCGTCGGCGTCAGCGCCGAAGTCGCTACGGTCGCTATGGGTGCCGACCCGGTCGTGCACCGTCAGCAGCAGGTGGTCGAACTCCCGGCGCAGACTGTCCGGCTGATAGTTGATCGTGTCGAGTTCGGCGACGACCTGAGCGGCCAGCGCCCGCAGTTTGGTGTTCGTCTGCTGGGACCGCCACTGCAGGAGCTCGAATGCCGAGATCGGCGCTCGACGCGGTAGACGAGCATCAGCGCGCCCTTCGCCTGCTCGATCGCCGCGCGCGCCTCGAACAGCTCGGGCAGCGAGTCGTCGAGGGCCTGCCTGCGGGCCTGATCGAACGTGTCGGTCAGGTCGACGTAATAGCCCTCGGTGCCGACGACGCGCGCCGTTGTCGTCGACCATCCGGTCGGCGAGCACGATAACGGTGTGTTCGGCCGCCGGAGGTGTCGAGGAACCGGTGCCGGCTGGAGAACGACCCGCCGAAGTGCAGGAGCGTGGTCGAGGAGGTCCTGGACGTGCCGCCGGTCGTCGGGATGCTTATGGGAGAGCAACAGTTCGGTGGTCGGCATGACGGAACCGGGTTCGTAGCCGTGCATGCGGGCGACCTCGTCGGACCATTCCCAGCGCTGACCGACGAACCAGAAGCGGAAACTGCCCACATTCAAATGAGGCGCCGCTCGGGCGAGGAAATCCGGCTCCGCGCCTAGGGCTGGGTCCGGCTTCGTCATTACCCGATTTTGCCACCAGCGTGCCCATCTCGGCGGCCGAACGGCAGCACGTGGACGATCGCGACCACCACGGCTCCGACGACCAAGCCGACCACCGCCGACGCCGCCGTGTTGACCAGCCAGGCCAGCACGCCGCCGGCGGCCTCGACCGCGCGGTGTGCTGCCTCTTCCCAGTGATGAACCAGACCGTACGGCGCGTGCCACCCGAGGTCGTCGGTCCCGACGAGCAGGATATGGCCGCCCACCCAGAGCATCGCCGCCGTGCCGATCACCGACAGCGCCGCGAGCAGCTTCGGCATGCCTGCGACGAGCCCGCGACCGACGCGCTGCGCAATTCTCGACGAGCGCTGCGTCAGGCTCAGGCCGAGTCGTCCATCTTCACGATGCCGGCGACGACGCCGTACACCACCGCGGTGATCACCACGGCCACGATGAGGAGGATGAGGAGCCGCGGCAGAAACGCCTGGTCGGCCACCTCGTTGAGCGCGATCACCATGATCTCGGCGGAGAGGATGAAATCGGTGCGGATCGCACCGGTCACCATGTATTTCTCGGCGTCCTCGCCTCTCGCGGCGACTGGGGCGGCATGCGCGTCGTGGCCGCGGATACGGCCCCACACCTTCTCGGCCCCCTCGTAGCAGAGGTACGTGGCGCCGAGCATCAGGATCGGTGTCAGCAGCCACGGCACGAACTGACTGAGCAGCAGCGCCGCGGGCAGAATGAACAAGATCTTGTTGCGCAGGGACCCGATGGCGATCCGCTTGATGATGGGCAGCTCGCGTTCAGCGGCGATGCCGTGGACGTACTGCGGAGTGACTGCGGTGTCGTCGATGACGACTCCTGCCGCCTTGGCGTCGCGCGGCCGGCCGCCGCGCCGATGTCGTCCACCGACGCCGCCGCCAACCGGGCAATCGCCGCAACATCGTCGAGGAGCCCGAACAGGCCCGCGCTCATCGCGTCTCCCTCATTTGGGTTGGAGGTTACGTGACAGTGCGCTGGACGTCACGGTCGCCGAATGCTTTGGGCCGGTCGGGAATAAACGCGGCTCATAACCACTGAACCTGATATGACCATTGCTGATCGCGTCGCCCAGATGCACGAAGAGGCAGCGTCGCAGATACCCGCCGACATCATGAACACCTTCCGGGCCGAGCAGGCACGGATGTATGCCGATGGTGTACCGGTGGACGCAGCCACCGTGGGTGACGTCATTCCCGACGTCGCGCTCCTCGACGTCCACGGCGAGACAACCTCTCTGCGGTTCGCCCAGGACGCTGCGTCTGCCGTGCTGGTCCTCTACCGCGGCGCATGGTGCCCGTACTGCAACCTTGCGCTGCGCGCTTATCAGGAAGAATTGCTGCCGATCCTGGATGATCTTGGTGTCCAGCTCATTGCGATCAGCCCGCAGAAGCCGGACAAGTCATTGTCGACCCAGGAAAAGAACGAGTTGAGCTTCGTCGTGCTGTCCGACCCCGGTAATCAGGTCGCAACGGCACTTGGTGTCCTCACCGAACATTCCGACGAGATGCAAGAAGCGCAGCGGGCGATCGGCGTCGAAGTGGCGAACTCCAACCAGGACGGCACCCACACGGTGCCTATCCCCACCGTCGCGATCATCGACCCTGACGGCACGATCCAATGGATCGACATACACCCGGACTACGCGACACGCACCGAGGTCGCAGACATCGTCGAAGGCTTGAAGGTCCTGCACTCATAACCCTCGGGTGCTCCTTGTTCGTGACGTGGCTCACAGTACTATGACCAGTGGTCAGCGACCCCGGCACCACAGCCCAGCCCACCCGATTTGTGGAGGTCAGACAATGGCACGCACACATTCACGCTCGCTCGACGCGGGTGGGCTCAATCGGGCCAGCCTCCCGATGAAACTCTTCGCGGGAGGCAACGCGAAGTTCTGGAATCCGGCCGATATCGACTTCTCGCGCGACCGCGCCGACTGGGAGTCCCTGACCGACCTCGAGCGCGACTGGGCCGCGCGGCTGTGCGCACAGTTCATCGCCGGCGAGGAAGCGGTCACCCAGGATATTCAGCCGTTCATGGCGGCGATGCGCGCCGAGGGCCGTCTGGCCGACGAGATGTACCTGACGCAGTTCGCGTTCGAGGAAGCCAAGCACACGCAGGTGTTCCGTATGTGGCTCGACGCGGTCGGGATGACAGACGACTTGCACCACTACCTCGACGACCTCCCCGCCTACCGGCAGATGTTCTACGAGGAACTGCCGAAATCGCTTGACACGTTGTCCGCCGATGCCTCACCCGCCGCCCAGATACGCGCATCGGTGACGTACAACCACGTCATCGAAGGCATGATGGCTCTGACGGGATACTATGCGTGGCACCGGATTTGCGTCGATCGCGGCATTCTTCCCGGCATGCAGGAATTGATACGCCGCATCGGTGACGACGAGCGGCGTCACATGGCCTGGGGCACCTTCACGTGTCGGCGCCATGTCGCCGCAAACGACGCGAATTGGACCATATTCGAGTCACGGATGAACGAACTGATTCCGTTGGCGCTGCAGAACACCGACGACGCCTTCGCCCTTTATGACGAGATTCCGTTCGGCCTGACGATGGACGAGTTCCAGCAATACGCGGCCGACAAGGGGATGCGACGGTTCGGCACGATCAGTAGCGCCAGAGGCAGGGCGCTCGAAGACATCGATGTCGACTACACGCCGCTGCAGCTGGAGGACACGTTCGCCGACGAGGACCAGAAGGCGCTGGCCGCTTCGGCGTAACACCACGGATCCTGTCGACAGTCACAGGGCTGGCTATCACAACGCGTTGTCGCGCCTCTGGGCCCAATCCTCGCAGTGACGCTGAGCCCATTCGACAGTCCAGGCGGTTCCAGCCGCGATCGCAATCATCAGTATCCAAATCATTTTCGTGCCACCCATTGGTGGATCGACTGTGCCTCGTCGAAGTCGGGGACCGTCAGTAGGCTGCGGTCGAGCGCTTCAGCGATCCACAGCACCAGTCGCCCCACCGTGTTGCGCATGGTCATCGTCCTCAGCATGGTTATCGATAGTCGTCGGGAACGGCCGCTAAGTCATCGCTGCTAGCGGCAATTTTCGCTGCCGGTCATCCATAGCGGCTGACTACCTGCCAGCTGGTAGACCGCTGTGGGCGAACTGACGCCGCTAGAAACCTGCGCTCTGGCTATCGCGGCGCGGGTCGCTTGCGCCTAGGTAGCCGTCATCGAGGCGCCAGATCGCCTGACAGCTGCCGAACTGGTCGTAGTCGTCCACCGTGACGACGTCGTGGCCGCGAGAGCGCAGTTCCTCCAGCGTTGCTGGCGGGAAGCCGCCTTCGAAGCTGACGCCATGCCCTGCACCACCGGAACCGCGGGCCGTCGCAGGCCGCCTGCGGGTTCTGGCCGTAGTCGGCGATGCGCACAATGACCTGCACATGGCCCTGCGGCTGCATCGTTCCGCCCATGACGCCGAAGCTCATGACCGGCGTGCCGTCCTTGGTGAGGAATCCGGGAATGATGGTGTGATACGGGCGCTTGTTCGGGCCGACCTGGTTGGGATGTCCGGGTGTGGCGACGAAGCTCGCGCCGCGGTTCTGCAGCGAGATCGCCGGTGCCCGGCACCACGACGCCCGAGCCGAAACCCATGTAGTTCGACTGGATCATCGACACCATCATCCCGGCGGCATCGGCTGCGGTCAGATATACCGTGCCGCCATTGGGGGGCGTTCCTGCCGCGAAAGGCTTGCGCCTGGTTTCTGTCGATCAGCTTCGCACCTGTCGTGAGATAGCCCGCGTCGAGCAGTTGCTCGGGTCCGAAGGGCATGTAATCGACGTCGGCGACGTAGCGCGAGCGCGTCGGCGAAGGCCAGCTTCACCGCCTCGATCTGCAGGTGCAGGCTGTCGGCCGAGTCGACCGGCGAGCGACGGCCATGTCGAAGTGCTCGAGGATGCCCAGCGCGATCAGCGCGACGATGCCCTGGCCGTTCGGCGGGATCTCGTGGATCGTGTAGCCGCGGTAGTCGACTGCGATCGGTGCCGACCCAGTCGGGCTGGTGTGCGGCGAGGTCGGCGACGCGCATCGCGCCGCCGTTGGCTCGCCGCATGCGCGGCCATCTTCTCCGCCAGTTCGCCGCGATAGAACGCTTCGCCCTTGCGTCGCTGCGATCTTTTCCAGCGTCGCCGCGTGGTCGGGGAGCGCGAACAACTCTCCCGGCGCGGCGCCCGCCCGCCCGGCAGGAACGCCTCTGCGAAGCCCGGCTGCGACCTTCAGCTCCTGCGCCTGCGCCGCCCATTGCGCGCGCGATCGTCGGCGAGACAAGGAAACCGTTGCGGCCGTAGCCGATCGCCGCGCTCGAACAGCTTCTCGAACGGCAGCTTGCCGAACATCGCGTGCAGCTCGACCCACGCCGAAACCGCGCCGGGAACGGTCACCGAATCCCAGCCGCGAGCGGCACGCTCTGTCGCCCGGCGAAGTACTCCGGCGTCCACGCCGCGGGCGAGCGCCCCGAGGCATTCAGCCCGTGCAGCTGCTTGCCGTCCCAAACGATCGCGAAGGCGTCCGCAGCCGATGCCGTTCGACACGGGCTCTACAAGCGTAAGCGTGATCGCGGTCGCAACAGCCGCATCGACCGCGCTTCCGCCTGCGGCGAGCATCTCGATACCCGCCTGGGCTGCGAGCGGTTGTGAGGTGCAGACGATGTTGCGCGCGACGAGTGGTTTTCTCGGCCAGGCGTATGGCAGCTGCCAGGAGAAGGGAACGCTCATCGCTCCATGGTCGCCCCTTGTCGACTACCGGTGTCCGCCGGCACGGGGTAAGTACGGGTCTACAGCCCGGCGCAGCGGGCCAACTCGTAGCCGCGTTGTTCAGCGACGTCGGCGAGCAAGCTGCGAAGTAGGCGCCGGCCACGGTGGAGCCGCGATATCACGGTCCCCACGGGCGTATTCATGAGTTCCGCAATCTCCTTGTAGCGGAAGCCCTCGATGTCGGCGTAGTAGACCGCCGTTCGGAACTGCTCTGGCAGCGCCCGCATCGCGGATCGGATCCGATTGTCCGACACCGTATCCAGTGCCACCTCTTCCACCGATTGCGGTTCATGCGACGAACGTTGGCTATTCGCAGCGAGCTGCCGATCACTGATGTCGTGGATCGGGTACTGCGCCGGCCGCCGCTGTCGCTTTCGGTAGCCGTTGATGTAGGAATTGACAAGAATCCGGTACATCCAGCCCGCAAAGTTGGAGCCCTGCCGAAAGCTATCCATGCCGATGTATGCCTTGACCAACGTGTCCTGCAGCAGGTCTTCTGCATCGGCGTGATTGCCGGTAATGCGCATCGCGTGACGGTACATCGGCTGCAGCAACGGCATGGCCTGGCGTTCGAAGAACGCCTCGTCACCTCGCGTGCCGACCGAGCCCGCGGCAGACTTATCAGCTTCGACGATGGTTATCGTCCTCACCCCTGTCTCCGTCATGTGCTTTCGCTGCCGTATCCGGCCTGTCCCAAGGATTGCGCGATAGCAATCCGATGTCGTCAGGGCTGGCACCCGTCTGCAACCCCGGCTAGCTGGAAGTCGATGGACGCATCAACGCCCAATGCCTGTGGAAAGCCGAGGCTCTCGCCGTCCGCAGTGAACGACGTTAACGGTGCCCGCCTCCGCCGCCATGGCCGAAACCGCCGAAGCCGCCGCCATGGCCGAAGCCGCCGCCGAAGCCATGCCCGAAGCCGCCGTCGGGTCCGAAACCACCCGCCCAGAACGGGTACTCATCGGGATAGTCAACTATTCCCGGACTGTCGTTGAGCTGAACGTTGCCTGGAGATTGGCACACGGTATCCCCCACGCCCGACTCAGCACAGGTCTGTTGCACCGGGGCGGGCTTAGGTGAGGAAGAGGCCATCGCCGCAGGTGCAGTCGAAATCGCGATGGCGGCTGCCCCGGCCACAAGCACTGGAGTGATGTGGGTCAATGTGATTCGCACGAATTCCAGCATTCCCTTGTCGTCGATGCCGTGTCTTCGCAGCTGGCACCCATTTTCCCTTCCCGCTGTTGGGGGGGTCGCATTGGGGGCCAGCGGTAAGGACACGTCAGCGCAGAGCACCTGCGCGAGCTTTGAGGCGGAAGCAGTAGCGACGCAACGTTCGCGACGACATCCATGCTTCGGGTTCTGAACAAGGACGCTCCGGAATCCTGAAAGAACTACGAAAAGGTGGCAATAGGGCCGGCGTTTGGGCTTCCCGCGGCGCACACAACAGAGGCTGTCGCGGTCGGCAAGAATCAGGCCATAGAAGCTCTGGCTGCAGTGTTTTCGAGTATTTCAAACAGCATCCACAGGACGCACGCACGTTCACCGCGGCGATGGCCGATCTGTCGACACCTGTTATCCGCGAGGCGGTTTCGGTCATCGATGTGCGAGACGCCAGGTTCGCCCTTGATGTCGGCGGCGCCAATGGTGCGTTCGTCATGGAATTGGTGGAGCGTAATCCGCGGTTGGGCTCGTTACTTAGCGCCCTATCTGCTGCACCTCTTCGAGCCGCAGACCCGTGCTACGAGGTCCGAGCAGGCCGACGTCGAGGCACAACAACACGATCAGGACGGCCGAACCGGAGAACACCGCTACCGGCCCGAGGGCCGCAAGCGCGGGCACGGCGACGAACGGCATCACTGTTGAGGTCGCGCGCGACAACGAGTAGCAGACGCCGGCTGCCGTGCTGCGGATCGCGGTCGGAAAAATCTCGGCCTGATAGATGTGGAACCCGTTGGAGAAGATGTTGGACACGGCGGTGAGCAGGAAGCCGGCGGCGACGATCACCGCGACATTCGTCGACGCCGCAAACACTATGCCGCACACGCCGATTCCAAGCGCTGAGGCGATGATCAGATGCTTGCGCTCGAACCGTTCCACCAGCGGCACGGAAAGGAGCGAGCCGATCGGATAGCCGGCGAAGCTCAGCGCCGCGTAGCCCAGCGATTCGGTCACCTCGAAACCCTTGCTCACCAGGACCAGCGGCGCCAGCGTGCCGAAACCGTAGTAGGCGACCGTTTGCAGCACCTGGAAGATGATCAGCATCACGGTGCGGCTGCGGTAATCCCGGAACGCGATCCGGAACACCTCGGCGACACTGCGCGCTTCGTCACCCGAGGTCGAGCCCGACGTAGGTTCGAACGTTTCCGGCATAGGCGTATCGGGCGCGACCTTGGCCGCCACCGACTCGACCACGTCACGGGCCTCTGCGTGACGGCCGCGGCTCTCCAGCCAGCGCGGCGACTCCGGCAGCATGGTGCGAACCGCCATGATGAACACCGCACCGAGGCCGCCGAAAATCAGCAGCCAGCGCCACCCGTCGATGCCGAGGAATTCATTACGCGCCACCAATTTGCCGCCGAGCAGCGCCGCGAGCGGTACACCGAGGAACCCGATCGTGTACGCCCACGCCGTCATCCGCCCGCGGTACTTGGCAGGGATGAACTCGGCTAGATAGGTGTCGACCAGCACCAGTTCCGCGCCCAGTCCGATACCGGCTATGACACGCAGCACGAGGAATGTCTCGATGTTCGGCGAGAAGGCGGCAAACAGCGAGAACACTGAGTACACAAGCAGATTGAGGATGAACACTCGTCGGCGTCCGAGCCGGTCCGCGGTAATCGAGAGCACGTTGGCACCGATGAACATGCCGGCGAACCCGGCCGCAATCACCATCGCCTTGCCCAAGCTGCCCAGCTCGAACTCCTTGGCCAGAACCGGCGCGAGCACACCGCCCAGGAACACCTCGTACAGGTCGAAGAACGTGCCGATACCGACGATCACCACAAGCCGCCAGTGCCAGCGACTGAGCGGGAGCCCCTCCAGTACCGCGGATGCAGCTGTAACAGGTGTCGGTCCGACCATGTCGCCTCCTAGCTCCGGTGTCATTCTGGCGCGCAGCAGCGCCAACGGCTATCAACCAAGCGCAGAAGTTCTTGGGATCGGTAGCCGCTCCTGCTGGATGTACTTCCCCCATGACGACGCCACCCGGCGGCGCATGACGTGAAGGAAACCCGCATGAACATCGTCCCCACCCGCATTCAGGAATCGGTCAACCGCGTCGATCGCACACGCAGCCTGGTGATGGGAATCCTCACCGGCGTCGCCGCCTTCTTCGCCTTCTGGAAGATCTTCTGGCTGATCTTCGCGGCGGCAACGCTCTCCAACTTCGGATACTCCGGCTTCTGGCTGGTCCTGTCGCTGGTGTGGTGGGGCGCGATCGCGGCCCTCGGGGTGTTCTGGTCCGTCGCGTTCCTGCGGCGCTACTCCTCGCAGACCTGAGATCGTTCACGGGACGGGGCCGTTGACACGAGCGGCCCCGTTCTGTGATCAGCTGCTTGGCTCGATTCGCATCAGATTCTCGGCGTTGCGGTGGGCAATCGCCGTTCGTTGCTCGTCGGTGAGTTCGGCCTCGTCGAGAAAGTCGGAAACGTTGTCGCGGACGACGTATGGGAAGTCCTCGGAGTGGATGATCCGCTCGGCCCCGACCTGGGAGAGGATGAATGTGAACTGGTTCTGGCTGTACATGCCCGACGGGGTGACCCACACATGTTCGCGGTAGTACCCGCTGACCGGCCGGTCCAGATACCCAGCCCAGTTGATCGCCTCATCGAGCCGATCGAGCCAGCCCGCGACCATCTCGCCCCAGTGCCCGCTCAGTAGTTTCAGACGCGGGTGCCGATCCAGGGCCCCCGACAGGATGAGGCGCAGAACGTGGATGCCGGCCTCGGCATGCCAGCCGAAAGCCGGTCCCGCGAATATGAATTGAACCGCCGACGGCCAATCTCCCGCGTAGTATGCCGTCGATATCGGAGCTTCCGGCATCCCCGGGTGGACGTAGATGGGCAAGTCCACTTCCTCGGCTGCGGCCAACACCGGCTCGAAACGCTCGTCGTCGAGAAACAAGCCGCCGCATGTTCCCATCACGAGTGTTCCCACGAAGCCCAGCTCGTTGACGCACCTCCGCATCTCGTCTGCCGCGGCGGCCGGGTCGTGCAATGGGATCGTGGCGAATCCACGGAACCGGGTGGGATGCTCGGCAATCTGACGGGCCAGTTCGTCGTTCACTTTGCGGCAGAGTTCGACGGCTTCAGGGTGGTCGAGGGTGCCGGGACTGTCTGCACCGTGCGAAACCACCTGGATGTCGATGCCGGCACGGTCCATATGCGCAAGCCGTTGCCCGCCCAGCCGCTCCGCGGAGTCCCTGTCCGGCATGAAGCGCTGGAGAAATGGACCGAAGCCGTCGTCAGGTGCGACGGACGGCGGACCCGAGAGCTCCAAGACTCTGGGACCGACCTCCGGATGTTGGAAATGCTCTTCGACGGTGATGATGCGCAAACGTTGTACCTCCCGACTGTCACGACTGACCAGCGAGTTCCCGAGAGTACGCGCGATCTCTGGAGCGAGGCTGCGTGACCGTGCTCAGGCCGACGTCAACCTGGCGGCCTCCGCGACGAACGCATCGACGTCCTCCGGCTGCGTGTCGAAGCTGCACACCCAGCGCACCTCGCCGCTCGCCGCATCCCAGTCGTAGAAGCGGAAGCGCTCGCGCAGCCCGTCGGCGACGCCGTTGCGGCAAGGTGGCGAACACGGCGTTGGCCTGCGTCGGCTGGGTGAACTCGACGCCGCGTACGGTGCCGTCGGCGACGCCGGCCTCCAGGCCCGAGCGCAGCCGCGCCGCCATCGAGTTCGCATGCCGCGCGTTGCGCAGGTACAAGTCCCCGTCGAGCAGCGCGAGCAACTGCGCCGAGACGAACCGCATCTTCGATGCCAGCTGCATCTGGTGCTTGCGCAGGTAGATCAGCCCGTTGGAGGCCTCGGCATCGAGCACCAGGACCGCTTCTGCGCCGAGCCCACCGTTCTTCGTGCCCCCGAAGCTCACCACGTCCACGCGGACGTCGGTGGTGAAGGCGTGCAGGGGCAGGTCCAGTGTCGCGGCGGCATTCGACAGGCGGGCGCCGTCCATGAAGACGCGCATCCCGCGCTCGTGCGCGTAATCGGTGATCCTCTGCACTTCATCCGGCGTGTACACGGTGCCGAGCTCACTTGATTGCGTGATGTAGACGACGAGCGGCTGCGCCCGGTGCTCGTCGCCCCAGCCCCAGGCTTCCCCGGCGATGAGGTCGGGCGTGAGCTTGCCGTCGGCCGTGGCGATCGGGAGCAGCTTGATGCCTGCAGCCTTCTCCGGTGCTCCGCCCTCGTCGGCGTGGATGTGGGCGGTCTTGGCGCAGATGACCGCTCCCCAGCGGGGCAGCATCGACAGCAACCCAACGACGTTCGCGCCGGTGCCGTTGAACACCGGATAGGCTTCGACACCCTGACCGAAATGCCGCGCGCACACCTCCTGCAGGTGGGCCGTGTAGTCGTCGTCGCCGTAAGAGACCTGGTGTCCGCCGTTGGCTGCCGCGATCGCGGTGAGCACCTCGGGGTGCACCCCCGAGTAGTTGTCCGAGGCGAAGCCGCGCACGGTGGGGTCGTGGAGAGTCGTCACGACGCTCCAACCTAGTTCGGCTCACGCATAAGCTGGTCCGGTGGATGCGTATGCCAGGCACAACATCAAGATCGTCGGCGAGGAGCACGGCCCGACGATCTTGTTGGTTCACGGCTTCGGCTGCGACCAGAACCTCTGGCGTCGCGTTGTCGACCGCCTGAAATCCGACTTCCGCCTGGTGCTCATCGACCTGGTCGGGTCGGGGTCGTCCGACCCGGGGGCTTGGGACGCGACGAAATATTCGTCGCTGTCCGGCTATGCAGCCGACATCCTGGACGTTGTCGACGAACTCGATCTGCGCGACGTCGTACTCGTCGGGCATTCGGTTTCGGCGATAATCGGCGCCCTGGCGACGATCACGGATCCGAGCCGGTTCGCCAAGCTCGTCCTGCTGACACCCTCCCCGTGCTACATCGACGACGGCGACTACCACGGCGGATTCTCGAAGGCCGATATTGACGAGCTCCTGGAGTCTTTAGAGCAGAACTACCTGGGTTGGTCACGCGCGATGGCGCCGGTCATCATGGGCACACCGGACCGGCCCGACCTGCAGGACGAGTTGGCCGAGACATTCTGCCGGACCGACCCTGAGCGTGCCCGGGTGTTCGCCCGCACCACCTTCCTCTCGGACAACCGCGCCGATCTCCCCCAGATATCGCTACCGAGCCTGGTGATCGAGTGCAGCGAGGACGCGATCGCTCCCCGCGAGGTGGGCGCCTACGTCCACACACATTCCCGAGAGTCGACTGGTCACGTTGGATGCGACCGGGCATTGCCCGCAAGTCAGCTCCCCAGACGCGACTGCGTCGGCGATCTCGGCCTTCGCTCGGTCGACGTGACCGACCTCAGCGTCGAGGACTTCTGGGAAAACGCTCCGTGCGGCCACATCATCGCAGACCCGGACGGACGCATCATCCGCGTGAACGCCACCCTGTCCAGATGGCTGGGATATGAGCCGAATGCGCTGTGCGGCAGGCCGTTCAGCGAACTTCTGACCGTCAGTGGACGAATACTCTACGACACTCACTTCGGACCGCAATTGCACATGGGCGGCGATCTCAACGGTGTCACAGTGGACGTCGTGGCCGGCGATGGAACAAGGTTGCCGATGTTTCTCACGGCGAACGTCAGGACTGGCGCCAACCATCAGCCCGAACTGCTGCAGATCACCATCGTGGACGCTGCTGACCGCCGTGCCTACGAGGTGGAACTCCTGCAGGCGCGCCGGCAGGCCGAAGTGGAGCAGGGACGAGTCCGCGTCTTCGCCGAGACTCTGCGACGCGCACTGCTCCCACCTCTGCTATCCCCTCCGAACGGCCTGGATGCCGCCGACTATTACTTCACGGCGTCGAAAGACGATGTGGGCGGCGACTTTTACGACCTGTTCCCGCTGTCGCAGACGACGTGGGGCTTCTTTCTAGGCGACGTTGCGGGTAAGGGCGTCGATGCTGCAGTGATCACCGGACTGACCAGATACACGTTGCGCGCCGCGGCCGTCTACGACGACGACCCGGTGCAGGTGCTGCACAACCTCAACGCTGTTCTCAACCAACAGCTCCGCGATCATCGCCATCGGTTCAGCACTGTGGTCTCCGGGAAAATGACGCAGCGCAACAACGGGTTCGACGTCGCGCTCGCCAGCGGTGGGCATCCACCGCCCCTGCTGTTTCTCGCCGACGGCAGCGCCTACTACGTCGATATCACCGGCGGTATGGCTGTGGGCATGACGGCTGAGCCACACTTCGTCGCGAGCCGCTTTCATCTCGCGCCGGGCGACACACTCCTGCTGTATACCGACGGACTGACCGAAGCCAGCACCGGTATCCGTCACCAGCGTTACGACGATGAGGGCGCGCTGCTGCGCTTCGCCAAGTCGCACGCTCCAACCACAGCGCCGGCCATCGTCGAGGCCGTCCGTCGATTACTTGACGGCCTCGGCTCCGGCGTCGAGGACGACGCTGCAGTGCTGGCCCTCGGCGTTCTCGCCGTGACGGCTAGCCGCCTTAGGTATGAAAACGACGCTTTGCGGGTAGCCTCGTATTACGAGCCGCGAGGTTTGCCGAAATCTCGCCGCACTTTCTGGGTTCAGCTCCGAGCCGCTAACTGCAGGTTCGGCGGTCATACCATGGGAGCTGCCCAGATGATTCCAGAGGCGAGAACCGAGTATGCGGATGTGACGGACATGTTCCGCCGCCTCGCGACGCTCGACGCAGGGTCGATTCAGTACCAGCGACAGCGAGATGCCATCGTCGAACGCTGTCTGCCGCTAGCCGACCACATCGCACGCCGCTTCAGGAACCGCGGCGAACCACTCGAGGACCTGGTCCAGGTGGCACGGGTCGGGCTGCTCAACGCGGTAAAGCGGTTCGACGCCGACAACGGAGCGGAGTTTCTGGCGTTCGCCGTCCCCACCATGATGGGCGAAGTTCGCCGACACTTCCGCGATCACGGCTGGTCGGTCAAGGTTCCGCGCAGGCTCAAAGAACTCAATTCGCAGCTCAAGAGGTCCCGCGAGGAGCTGTCGCACCAATTGGGTCGGGCACCCACGGCCAGCGAGCTTGCCGACGCATCTGGGAATCGACCGGGAAGAGGTCGTGCAGGCGCAGATCGCGTCCAGCGCATATTCCACTCTTTCGTCTGACGCCCCCGTGGGATCCAACGATGACGACCAAGGCCGGTCTGTCGTCAACACCTTCGGCGACCTGGACGCCAATCTCGACAAGGTGCTCGACGTCGCAACGGTTCGTCCCCTCTTGGCGGCGTTGCCGAAACGGGAGCAGACAGTACTGACACTTCGATTTTTCGAGAACATGACGCAAACCCAGATCGCCGGACAGCTCGGCATCTCGCAGATGCACGTGTCGCGGCTGCTGGCGCGGTCTCTGGCCGCATTGCGGCAACAAGTTCGGGTACCGGAACCCGTCGAAGCAGTCGTCATCCGAGGGAGAATGACGCTGCAGTACCGGGATCCCGCCGGCCTCAAGCGAAGATCTTGTGACTGCGAGCACATGCGGCCGGGCATGACGTTTGGCGCTACTGCCGCCGGGTAACTGATCGATGCGAGCTGAAGCCGGCCAACCTCTCTTGAAGGGTCCGCGCTTCACGACTAGAGCTAGCTGGTCCGCAGACCGCGTGGTCGGCATGGACCGAAACCGCAACCCCCATCGAATGCTCCGGTTGGAGTATCGATTTATGTCAGTAGGAGACTCAGATGACTGAGCAAGATAAGGCCGGGCAGGCACGGAAAGGCTTGATCGACTCGGTCAAGGGCAAGGCGAAGGAGGTCGTCGGCGCGATGACCGGAAACGACTCGCTGACTGCCGAGGGCCAGCTCGAGCAGACCCAGGCCCGGGATCGCATGGAGGCCAACAGCGTCGAAGCCGTTGCCGACGCCGAGGCGGAACAGGCCCGTACCGAAACCGCGGAAGCCCGGGCGGAAGGCGCTCGAGAGAGAGCTGCGGTGAACGACGAGACAAGGGCCGCGGAGTACAACGTGCGCAACGACCAAGCCGCGCAGAAGCGCGCAGCCGAGCAGGATGCGGAGGCGGACGTCGAGCGCGCGAAGATGCGGGCCGAACTCGACGCACAACGCGAGGTGCAGCAGGCGAAGGACGCAGAGCGCGAAGAGATCGACGCCGCGACCGAGGAGGCCGTCGACTGCCGCCGCCGACCATCAGAGCTCGGTACAGGACGCCGATAGTGCCAAAGCAGAGGCCGACCGCATCAGACGCCAGGCCGACAACATGACCAACCAAGCCGACCTGCCCTGAGCACCGGCGAGAAATAGGAGTATTCGATGAAGATCGCAGAGATCCCGTTCGCGGTGTTGCGCTTTCAGTACCAGATCGCCCGGATCCCCTTCCAGCTGATCGAGGATCAGATGGCAGCTCGGCTTTACAAAGAAGCGCCGGCTCGGCTGTTCTACGAACGTTCGCTGGGGTCGGTCGACGCGGCGATCGGCAACCTGCTGGGCGACCCGAAGCTGAAGCAGCGAGGAACCGCGCTCGTCGAGCGCAGCGATGCCCTCGCCCGGGCCGCCAAGCTTGATGCGGAAGCGACCGCGAAGCGTGAGCAGGCGGACGCCAAACTGGACGCGACGCACGACGAAGTGGTCACCGACATTCAAGAGGCTCGTGACGCAACAGAGCAGGACGCCGCCGACGCGCGGATCACCGCCGCAGAGCGTAAGGGCGCGGCGGAAGCAGCGGCCCAGAAGCGTGCGGCCGCGGCCAAGAAGAAGGCCGACGACTTCGCGGCGCAGCGCAAAAATGCCGTCCAGACGGCCAAGCGCCAAGAAGAAGCCAAGATTCGGGCGGCGGAGAAGAATGCCGCCGAAGCGGCCGAAGCCAAGCTGAACGATGCTCAAGCGAAGCGCGGCGAAGCCGCACGCAAGCGCGCGCAGGCCGACCGGGTCGAGGAGCTTGCCGATGCCGAAAAGCAGAAGCGCAAGGCCGAGCGGGCGAAGAACAACTGACCTCGGCGAGTCCAGCGACACGCCAAGGCTGGGCGCTGGCGGATGCGCCAGGCACAACATCAAGATCGTCGGTGCCGAATACGGCCCGACGATCTTGTTGGCGTATCGCTTCGGCTGCTACAGCAAATGACTCAGTGCGGCAACGGGTTTGACCTCGAATCGCCAGTGGAGGCCAACCCCACCGCGGCTTTTCGATGCCAAATGGCCGACATGGCTCCGGTGTCGAGGACGACACGGAACTGCTCGCGTTCGGCGCGCCCCGGACGTGAGGCATGGCTTCTGTCCGGTGTCGAGCCGGGTCAGCCCTGCGGCTACCGCGTACATGGGCCTCAAGCAGCGCAACTTCCTGATCCCCACCCTGCTGTCCCGGGCGTCCTGTGATCTGTCACGGTGACGAGCTCGGCCGAACTCAGGGCGCAACAATAACGGTTACAGCTGGGACAACGAGATCACGTGGGTGCATTGGAGTGTGCAGCGTCACGCGTAGCCCAGTTTTCAGCGGGTATTCCGTCTGCGGTTGACATTCTCAGCCGACCGGCTCTCGCCTCGTCGTTGAAGCACATGAGCGCGATCACGCAGTCCGGCATCCGGATACTTACCGACTGGAGCTGCGCGGACGCAACGGCCTCGGCCTGCACTCCGCAGCAGCAAGGCCGCATGCGCCTCACCGGCGGTTCAATCGCATACACACTCGCGGGCACCGGCCCCGCCCTGCTGCTCATTCACGGGCTGGGCGGCACGCGTAAGACCTGGCGGTACTTGATCGACGACCTGGCCGCACCCATACGGTGATAGCGCCGGATCTCCCTGGCCATGGCGAGTCTGATCCGCCGGCCGGAGACTATTCATTAGGCGCCCACGCCTGCGCATTGCGGGATCTGATCTTGTCGCTGGGACACCGGCACTTCTCCTGGCCGGGCACAGCCTAGGCGGCGGTATCGCACTTCAGACCGCTTATCAGTTTCCCGAGCGCATCGACCGACTGCTGCTCATCAGCAGCGGCGGGTTGGGCCCAGAGGTCAGCTACGCACTGCGCGCTGCCACGCTTCCCGGCGCCGAC
Source organism: uncultured Actinomycetota bacterium (assembly GCA_963734385.1). GTDB lineage: Bacteria > Actinomycetota > Actinomycetes > Mycobacteriales > Mycobacteriaceae > Mycobacterium. The sequence continues at coordinate 32,688 of CAVTHR010000025.1, forward strand.
CCGATAATTGCCGCCCTAAGCACGCTCCCCAGGGCGGTGACCAGGCGCGCTATGGCGGCAGCGCCTAGTTTGGTGTCCGGACCTGACGCCGGGCAGATCGCCCATCTGCTTTCGGGACTGCATGACAATAAGCAACGCACCGCATTCATTCGAACCGCCCGCTCCGCCATCGATTGGCGAGGGCAAGCGGTCAGCGCGCAACGCCAGACCGGCCTGCTGGACGGCGTCCCGGTGTTTGTGGCATGGGGAGCCGCCGATACCACCATTCCGCCAGACCACCATCGGGCATTCGCAACCCGCGTTCCTGAAGCCGTGACGGTCGAGATCGCCGGGGCCGGGCCATTACCCGCACGAAACCGACAGCGCCGAACTGCTCGGGCCGATGCAGACATTTCTGTCATCGACGGTGCCGTTCGAGTATTCCGAGACGTCCTGGGTGGATCGGCTCACGCATACGCCCTTGCTCCGACGGCGGATAGCCGGTCGCGTTGTGTGGCCGATTGCTCGGGCCGAGCACGGAAGCTTTGCGGATAGGTTAGCCGCATATCAGCCATCGTCATCCCCCGTACCAGGGTGGACGACCGAGAATAGCGCCGCGAGGTTTGCGGGGGCGGCCGCTCATTGTCAGGTTCAGCTCCGAGCCGACTTTATTCCAGAATCAGTGGAACGAAGGGCTGTCCGGATGACATCAGGGTCGAGACACGAATATGCCGACGTGACGGACATGTTCCGTCACCTCGCGACACTCGACGCGCAGTCGATTCAGTACCGGCGCCAGCGAGAAGCGATCATCGAACGCTGCCTGCCGCTGGCCAACCACATCGCCCGTCGCTTCCGTGACCGCGGCGAACCGCTCGAAGACCTCGTCCAGGTGGCGCGGGTCGGGCTGACTCAACGCGGTGAGCCGGTTCGATGCCGACAACGGCGCGGAATTCCTGGCCTTCGCCGTGCCGACCATGATGGGCGAAATTCGCCGACACTTCCGGGATCACGGATGGTCGGTCAGGGTTCCCCGCAGGCTCAAAGAGCTCAATTTGCAGCTCAAGAAGCGCGCGAGGCATTGTCTCAGCAGTTGGGGCGTGCGCCGACAGCCACCGAGATTGCCAACCACTTAGGCATCGACCGAGAAGAAGTGGTGCAGGCGCAGATTGCATCCAGCGCTTACACCACCCTGTCTTCTGACGCCCCGGTCGGAGCAGCGACGACGACGACGACGGACGGTCGATCACCCATACCTTCGGCGATATAGACACCAACCTGGAGAAGGTGCTCGACATCGAGACGGTTCGCCCGCTCCTGGCGGCGTTACCGGAGCGCGAGCAGACGGTTCTGAGGCTTCGGTTCTTCGAGAACATGACGCAGACCCAGATCGCCGGACGGCTCGGCATCTCGCAGATGCACGTGTCGCGCCTGCTGGCTCGGTCGCTGGCCGCGTTGCGGCAACAAGTTCGAACACCGGAACCGGTGTGACCCGGGGAACACTCGTGTTGGCAGTGGGTTTGCGCTGGGCAAACACGGGGCACACCATCGCAGCGGGCGTCGATTTTGGTTGCCCTGTTCGGTCCCGCTAGGCCAGCCTGGGGTGCAACCCTGACGTTGAGGACACAGCGCAGCCCTGGGCCATGCCGCTCGGTCTGACCGGGCCTCTGTTCGTCGACATCCGCAGTCCGGCCCGCTGATCGTTTATTTCTCAATTGTGAGCACCGACGTTCCTGAAGGGAACTCTTCTGCCGAGAAGGCATTGGCCGGCGGCGCTCTACATCGCATAGGCTGGTACCGCTTCTATTTCGCCGACGAGCGAACACGTCGCTGCCACGCTCGATGCCGTTCAGCACTCGTCAACGCATCATCACCACCCGAGGCGACACCCGCGACGTGGTCGTCATCGGCGAACGTTTAGACAACCCGACGGCGAAGTGAATCGCGTCGACACTGCCGCGGCGTTCGACTGCTGCGGTGGCTCCCAAGAGTCCAACGTCAAGCTGCGCGAATTGGCTGAACAAGCGCTGACCGATATCGCCACACTCACACACGACGAGCACTCTCTGCCCTCGCGCCCGGCTTTCGACAAACTACTGCTGACCGCGCACGACCGCGTCAGAATCAAGGCGCGAAAGGCGGACTAGGTAACCGGCCGTCAGCGTTTGCCACGCAATGATCGAGTAGACACTGGCTCGCTCCCACACACCGTCCGGCAGCACGCTGATTGCGGCGATCTGCGAGTCGGCAATGAGCATCGTGAAGCTGCCCAGGCCCAGCACAGCGAGCCCCAACGATGCGGCGCGGTACCACTGCTTGGCACCGGCGTTCCGAGCGAGGGCAGATCCCGCCAGGATTGCGATGTTGCCCCCTGCGATTGCCAGCCCTGCGCCAAGGCGATGGACCCAGGCCATGCCGTCGACCTCGGCGATAGGTCCGCCGTGGATGGTGCCAACCAAGATGTTTCCGACGGCGTTCGCGGCGGCAAGGGTCAGAAACAGTCGGGCCTTCCGGCTTCCAACAGCACGGACCATCAGAATGGCTCCGAGCAGAAAGCAAGTCCCCTGCAGATAGAACGCGGTGTTCATGAGGTAGGCGAACGGAGAGTCGATCATGCGACCCTGAAACACGGAGCGAGGGGCCACCCCGAGGTCACTGATGTAGTCATGGGCGTAGCTGTAATGGGGACGAAAGCCAGCGGCCGCAATCGCCTCTAAGGCGAGATACGCGCCGCCGGCCCCAATCCAGAGCGCGGCCGCACCTACCGCGCATAGGCCTCGCCGGATGGGGTCCTGTGTTGAACCCTCTTTGCCGACCTCGTCGATCGGAGTTCCTCTCTGTCTTCGGCCGACGGCGGCAGCGTACTGAGGCGAATGCCCCGAAGTGTTCCGACGCTCACGCATGGGTATCCGAGTGCACACCAAATTACGTCGACACCGGAGCTACACATGGCGAAGTCCGATGATTCCGCGAAAATGCCGTCACACGTCGGTCAGGGTCTTTCGCTTTTCGACCGATTCGCCACCTACACCAGCGAGCGAGTGTCCAAGGCGTGGTTCTTCGGAGTCTGCGCCGTATTGGTGCTGATCTGGGTGCCGACATTCTGGCTTTGGCCGAGCATCGACGGTTGGGCGCTAGTGATCAACACGTTCACGTCCACCATCACGTTCCTGCTGGTGGCGCTACTGCAGAACACCGAGACGCGCGCCGAGAACGCCACCCAACGCAAGCTCAATGCAGTGGCCGATGCCCTCGCTGATCTGATGGAACAACTGGGCGCAGACAATCCGGATCTGCAGCGTTCGCGAGAGGAACTAGCCGCAGCGGTCGGGGTCGAACACCGGGAAAGCACGGAGTGAACGGCAATTCGGCGATAACCGGTTGGCGCGATCACAAAACAGGTCGACCGCCAGTGACCGCCACCCGCGCACCGGAGATGTAGCTGCCTTCGTCGGAGGCCAGCAGTACGTACACGGGCGCAAGCTCGGCGGGTTGGCCCGCTCGGCCGAGCGGTGTGTCGTCACCGAAATTGGCGACCTTTTCCTCGGGCATGGTGGCCGGAATCAGCGGAGTCCAGATCGGGCCTGGTGCGACGCTGTTCACCCGAATACCCTTCTCCCCCAACAGTTGGGCCAGGCTGGCCGAAAAGTTGGCGATCGCAGCCTTCGTCGCCGCGTATGGCGCCAGCGTCGGGGAGGGCATGTCGGAGTTGACCGACGAACTGCCGATCACCGATGATCCAGGACCCATATGCGGCAAGGCGGCCTTGACCAAGTAGAAGTAGGCCCCGACATTGAGCCGGAACGTGTAGTCCCACTCCTCGTCGCTGATCTCGGTCGAGGTCATTGTGGGTCATCTGGAACGCCGCATTACTCACCAGCACATCGATTCCGCCGAATTCAGCAGCGGCGCGGTCGATTACCGCTCGGCAGTGCGCCGGCTCGGCCAGGTCGCCGCGTACGAGTACACATTTGCGGCCAGCGTCCTCAACGAGGCGGGCCACTTCGGCGGCGTCCTCGTCCTCGTTGAGATAGGCGATCAACACGTCGGCTCCTTCGCGGGCATAGGCGATGGCCACCGCACGACCGATACCGCTGTCGCCTCCTGTGATCACCGCACGCTTACCCGTCAGCCGACCCGAGCCGCGGTAACTGTTCTCGCCGCAGTCCGGAACGGGATTCATTGCCGACTGCACGCCTGGAACCTCTTGCTGCTGCTTTGGAAACCCCATTCACTCTGCCTTTCGTCAAACCTGTGCGTGGCGCTATGGCTTGAGAATGATCTTGACGGCGCCATCCTGCTTCTTCTGAAAGATGTCGTAGCCGTGCGGTGCTTGATCGAGCGGCAAGGTGTGCGTCGCGAAGGAGTCGACGCCCAACGGGTCGTCGTCTGTCAGCAGCGGCATGATGTCGTCGACCCATTTCTTCACGTTGGCCTGACCCATCCGTAGCTGGATCTGCTTGTCGAACAGCGTGAGCATCGGTAGCGGGTCGGCCATGCCGCCGTACACGCCGATGAGCGAAATGGTGCCGCCGCGGCGGACGATGTCGATGGCCGAGTACAGAGCGTCGAGGCGGTCGACTCCCGCCCTCTGCATCATCGGCTTGGCGATCGCGTCCGGCAGAAGCCCGGTGACTTGTTGAGCGATCTTGGCGACCGGCGACCCGTGCGCTTCCATTCCCACGGCGTCGATTACCGAATCGGTGCCACGCCCCGCGGTCATGTCGCGGATGACGTCGCCGAGGTCGTCGTGGTGTTGGCTGAGATCGATCGTTTGCATTCCGCGGGCCTGGGCCCGCGCGATCCGCTCGGGCACTCTGTCCACGGCGATCACCTGATAGCCGAGATGGGCGGCTATGCGGGCCGCCATGTCGCCGATCGGTCCGAGTCCCAGTACTGTGACCGAGCCGCCGTCGGGAATGTCGGCGTAGGCGACCGCCTGCCAAGCCGTCGGCAAAACGTCGGAGAGGTAGACGAACCGCGAGTCCGGTGGCCCGTCCGGAACCTTGATGTGGGTGAACTGCGCTTGCGGTACCCGGAGCAGCTCGGCTTGGCCGCCGGGGACTTGGCCATAGAGTTCGGAATAGCCGAACAGTGCCGCCCCCATGCCCTGATCGCGGACCTGCGTTGTCTCACACTGGGTGAAGAGCTGCTGATCACACATATAGCAACTGCCGCAGGAGATTTGGAACGGGATCACCACCCGGTCGCCAACCGCCAGGTTGGTGACTGCGGGCCAACCTCGCGCACGATTCCCATGGGTTCGTGGCCGAGGATGTCTCCGGGGTTCATGAAGGCACCGAGGATCTCGTAGAGATGAAGGTCGGATCCGCAGATGTTGGTCGACGTCACCTCGATGATGGCGTCCGTCGGCTCTTCCACCTTCGGATCCGGAACGGTATCCACACGCACATCCCGTTTGCCGTGCCAGGTGACTGCCTTCATCGCAACGCCTTTCGGTCGGTGCGGCCAAGCGGACTCATCGGCACGGCCACAGTTGAACGTCGATCGGATACCCCGGCAGCGGGGGCGGAAACGGTCTTAACCAGTCCCGTGAAAATTGATCCGGATGTCCGCGTTTCCGCGGCACGGCGCGGGGTACTAACCACAGCGCAGTACCTCCAGCGATCGCGGGCACTTGCCGTAGGCGTCGCCCGGAGGGCTGTGACCGACGCTGCGCGGCGAGTGCCTCACGGTCGTCGACCGACGAGGAGTTGACGTGTTGCGAGTGGCTTCGGTACCGGCGTCTCATATTTACGTCCGCCATCTCGCCGAGCCGGCGGTGGCGACGGGGTCCGCCGGCTGCCGGATCCGGTGCCGGCCGATGGGCGGAAGGTTCCGGGCGGGTGGTGGCCGCCGGTGATGCTCGAGCCGGGCTGGGTCGACCGACAACCACGATCAATTCGACGTATTCCATGTGCATTTCGGATTCGACGCCATCGCACCGGATGATCTGCGAAAAGTGGTGGATGAACTCGAACGACACAACAAGCCCCTCGTTTATACGGTGCACGACCTGCGCAACCCGCATCACAGCGAACCCGCGGCGCACGACAAGCAGCAAGACGTTCTCGTCGCTGCCGCCGACGCCCTGATCACCCTGACTCCCGGCGCGGCCCGAGCCGTATCAGAACGCTGGGGCCGAAATGCGGTGGTCCTGCCGCACCCCCACGTACTGGACCGTGCCCGTGTCGGACGGCCTCGTCCCAGGCAGAGTCCGTTCGTCGTCGCTGTGCACGCCAAGAGCGTGCGCGCCAACATGGATCTGCTGCCGGTGATGGACGCGCTTGTCCCCATCGTCGAAGCGCTGCCCGACTCCGTCCTGCAGCTCGATGTTCACGACGAGATCTTTGATCCTAAAAGCTACTGGTACGCACCAGAACTTGGTGCCAGACTGTCTGAGTACGATCAGCATGACCACGTCGAGGTCCGCGTGCACCCGTACTTCACCGACGACGAGCTATGGGACTATCTCTCCTCGGTTTCGGTCTCCGTGCTGCCCTACCGCTTCGGCACCCACTCCGGCTGGCTGGAGGCATGTTTCGATCTCGGAACCGCGGCGGTCGTACCGAGTTGCGGCTTCTACAGCGAACAACGACCGTGCGAAGTCTTCGACTTCACTGAGGAGTCCTTCGACCCGTGCTCCCTGCACCGCGCTGTGCGGAGGCATACGACCGGTGGGCGGCCGGCATCGACGCACCCCGAGCACGCTGGTCCGAACGCCGCACCGAACGGGTTCGGATCGCGCAAGCGCATCGCGAAATCTACGAGGCTGCCCTCCGATGAGCGCGCCGCTACGCGTTGCACTCATCGCCTCCAACCGTTTTCCCCTGCGTCAGCCGTTCGCCGGCGGGCTGGAAGCCCACGTCTGGCATCTGGCGCGAGCACTGATTGAACGGGGCCACGAGGTCTCGTTGTTCGCGGGTTCGGGCTCAGATCTCAGCCTCGACTGCGCCGAGCTCACCGTGCGGGAGTTGACTGCTTTCCGCTGCGGCACAGGCGGATCCGTCTGCATCGCCGATGGCCTTCATGGCCGATCACCACGCCTATCTGAACCTGATGATGCAGTTAGCCGATCCCGACAGCGGCTACGACATCGTGCACAATCACAGCCTGCACCATCTGCCCGTCGCCATGGCGCCCATGTTGGCCACGCCCATGATCACCACCTTGCACACCCCGCCGACACCGTGGCTGGAGTCCGCGCTCGATGTAACCGGCAGCGCCGGTACCCGATTCGCCGCGGTCAGCCGGCACACCGCCGACGCCTGGCGCCACGTCGCACCCGACGTGACCGTGGTGCCCAACGGCGTGGACTTTCGGCGGTGGCCGCTGGGACCTGGCGGCGACAACCTGGTGTGGTTCGGACGCATCACCGCCGAAAAGGCGCCGCACCTGGCGATCGCGGCCGCTCGGCGGGCAGACCTGCCCCTGGTCCTGGCCGGACCCATCAGCGACGCCGACGTATTTCAAGCGTGCCATCGCACCGTCGCTGGGCGACCAGGTCCGTTATGCCGGGCACCTCAACCACGATGAGCTGGCCCGCTTGGTCGGTCGCTCGGCGGCCGCGCTGGTCACGCCCGTGTGGCACGAACCGTACGGACTGGTGGTCGCCGAAGCGATGTCGTGCGGCACGCCCGTCGTGGCATTCGCCTGTGGCGGGATACCCGAAATCGTGTCACCGCAGCAGCGGCCGACTCGTCCCGCCAAACGACGTCGAAGCCATGGCCGACGAAATACCGGCAGCCCTGTCGCTCGCCCGAATCGATGTTCACCGGCACGCCGTCGCCTGCTGTTCGGCCGAGGCGATGGTGACCGCATACCTCGACCTCTATCGCACGATGATCGACGATCGAAATGAGAAGCCCCATGATCGGTTACTACATTCACCACCACGGCTCCGGTCATCTCAACCGGGCCATCAGCATCTGCGCCCAACTTCGCCATCCGGTGGTCGCTTGACGTCGCTTGACATCCCGACGCCGCATCCGTTCGCGACCATCCTTGCGCTTCCGCGTGACGATGCCAGGTGCGCGACCCGCAGAACCATCGGCGAATGGTGCACTGCATTGGGTTCCGCATCACGACGACGGCCTGAGGACGCGGATGGCGCTCATCGCCCGTTGGATCGAGGAGACGCGGCCGGCGGCCGTGGTGGTCGACGTGTCTGTTGAAGTCGCGCTGTTCGTGCGATTGCTCGGTGTGCCGGTGATCGTGATGACAATGCCCGGCGAACGTACCGACGGCCCGCACGCACTGGTCCACCAGCTCGCCGACCACATCGTCGCGGCATGGCCCCGAGAACTCTACGAGCCGGAATGGCTGCGCCCTACGCCGCCAAGACGAGTTATGTCGGCGGCATCAGCCGCTTCGACGGACGCGACATCCTGTCATCGACGAAGGCGCGCGCCGGTGTGCTTGTGCTCGGCGGGAACGGCGGATGCGACTTCGACCAAGCGACGGTCGATACCACTGCGACCCAGATACCCGAGATCGACTGGAAGGCACTGGGTCTACGGGGCGGCCCCAGAACGGCTGATCCATGGCCCGACATTTGTGCCGCCGACATCGTGATCACCCACGCGGGACAAAACTGCGTCGCCGACGTCGCCGCCGCTCGTCGTCCAGCGATCGTCCTCCCTCAGGCCCGCCCGTTCCACGAGCAGTACATAACCGCCGACACGCTCCGCAGACACGGACTTGCCGTCGCGACGTCTGGCTGGCCCGACGCCAACGCCTGGCGGTCCTTGATCGGGCAGGCGCAAGCCTCCGACCCGAGCAGATGGCACCGGTGGCACACCGCTGGTGCGGCCGCGCGTGCTGCAGAAGCCATCGAGACGACTGCAAGCCAATGCGCGGAAGTCGCGCATACCATGAGGAGCGCCGTAATCACCACGGTGCACGGCCGGGCGAAACACTTGCGCCGCCAGCTCAGCGGGATCAACAGCAGCGCACAGCTTCCCGACATGCACGTCGTCGTCGCGATCGACGACCCAGCGGTGACCGATGTGGTGGCCGCCGCGACAGCGCGGCCCAGGTAGTGCATTGCGAAAACGGTCCAGGACCTCTTCCGGTCGCGTCGGCCCGCAATCTCGGAGCGCTCGCTGCGCTGGACGCCGGCGCAGAACTACTCATATTTCTCGACGTTGACTGCATTCCCGGCCGAAATATGCTCGGCCGCTACCACGAAGCGGCCGTCAACCCCGAGCACCGGGGCGCCTGCTGTGCGGGCCGGTCACCTACCTGCCGCCACCGCGAGACGCGGAAGTCGGCTACCCAGCGGCTATCGAAATGATGATCAACCCGCATCCGGCGCGGCCGGCGCCCCGCGACGGCGACGTCATCGTCAGCACCGACTACGAGCTGTTCTGGTCGTTGTCTTTCGCTGTGACCGCCGAGACATGGCGAACGGATCGGCGGCTTCTGGACCCATTACCGCGGATATGGCGCCGAGGACACCGACTTCGCGCAGACCGCCGAGCCGCCGGTGTTCCGATGCGATGGGTCGGCGGCGCACATGCTTTTCACCAATTTCATCCCGTGTCCGATCCCCCGGTGGAACACCTCACGACATCGTGCCAACGCCACGTTTTCCATCAACGGTGGGGATGGTGGCCGATGGCCTGCTGGCTGAACGCGTTCGAGCGGCGCGGGCTCATTACCCGCGACAGCGAATGCCGGCCCACGGTGCTGTAGCACG
>CAVTHR010000026.1:0-184427 GCA_963734385.1 uncultured Actinomycetota bacterium
TCGACATCGTCGGCCAGTGCAACCCTGAACCGGAGGCCTTCGACCACACGGTCTCGGTCACCGCCGACGCCGTCTTCACCTGGGGCTACGAGCGGACCTTCGAGCCGCTCGCACGGCTCTACGACAAGGCCAAGAAGTCGCAGTGGGACGCCGACGACCTGGCGTGGGACACCGACGTCGACCAGGAGAAGACAGCCCACGCGGAGGCGGCCCTGATGGGTGGGTTCGCGGCGGGCATCGACGTGTCGAACACCGCGTTCGAACGGTGGGGTGACGCCGAGTGGCTGCAGCTGGGGATCGAAGCCCAGAACTGGATGCTGTCGAACTTCCTGCACGGTGAGCAGGGGGCGCTGCTGTGCACCGCCAAGCTCGTCGACACCGTCCCTTGGATGGACGCCAAGTTCTTCGCGTCGACCCAGGTGATGGACGAGGCCCGCCACGTGGAGGTGTTCTCCCGCTACCTGGAGCAGAAGCTGAGCGGGCACTACCCGGTCAACCTGCACCTGCGGGCGCTGCTCGACGACATCATCACCGACCCGCGCTGGGACGTGACCTACCTCGGGATGCAGGTGCTGGTGGAAGGCCTGGCACTGGCGGCGTTCGGGGTGATCAACCAGCTCGTCGACGAACCGCTGCTCCAGTCGCTGCTGCGCAAGGTGATGGCCGACGAGGCGCGCCACGTCGCCTTCGGCGTGCTCAGCCTCACCGAGGTCTACGACGGGCTGAGCGCAGCCGAGATCCGCGAGCGCCAGGAGTTCGCCTACGACGCCACGCTCCGCATGCGCGACCGATTCGCCATGCAGGAGGTGTGGGAGCGCCTGGCGGTCCCGATCCCGGAGGCGACGCGCCTGTTCGTGCAGCGCCCGGAGCGCCAGATGTTCCAGCGGATGCTGTTCGCCAAGGTCGTCCCCAACTGCGCCAAGCTCGGCTTGCTGGACGCCGGCGACGGCTGGCTCCGTGAGCGCTTCGGCGAGCTAGGGATCCTCGGGTTCGAGAGCGTGGCCGACGACGGCCACGCGGATTGAAAGGGGCATCGCCATGAGGTGGGCTCGTAAAGCGGGGATGCAAGAAGTGGGTTGCGGCGCTCGCGACCAGGACGCGACCGCTGCGTGGTCTCCTGCGTTCATGACTGCACGGCGGGGAGCTTGTCGAGGACAAAAATCCGTTGGGGCCTCGTGTCATTGGTGGTGATCGGCGCGTCGATGGCAGTGGTCCGCCCCGACGGGGCATACGGGATCATGAACGGGATGAACTCAGAGACGCTCGAATACCCCTACAACGTGAGAGTCTCAACAACAGCCTGTGCACAGGTTCGCTCCTGAGTTCGACCAAGGTGGTGACTGCCGCCCACTGCGTGGAGGGCGCGGTGGGGCAGCCCACGACGGCGACGACCACCGTCGGCATCGGTCAGACGGTCCAGGCGTTCCCCAAGGCGTCCGTCGGAACGTCACGAACATCGCGTTCCGCCTCCTCGAGTCACGACCGCGTTCGTCGGCTACGACCTCGCGGTGTTGACCCTGCCGGCGCCCATCGTCGACGCAGAACCCAGGGAGCAGGAATCGGTCGAGTGGCTCCGTTTGGCTGACATGAACGAGGGCGGGGCGGTCAGTCCTGGCCAGGAGTTGACCGCGGTCGGGTGGGGATACACCAGCCCGGGGGCCTCGCCCGCGATCACCCTGCAGGAGGGACTTGTACGCGTGATCACCGACGGAGAAGCGTTGGAGCGAGACCCGACTCGGGTACCGGAACGGTTCGTCACGGTGGAGACGGGGTCCGGCGGTGCCACCCCGTGCCAAGGCGACTCGGGCGGGCCGTTGGTGCAGCAGCGTCCCGGGGTTGACATCCAGTTCGGCGTCATGAACGCCGCGGACTGCACCAACGGCGCCGTGTATGCCGAGGTGTACCAGGGGGAGTTGCGTGACTGGGTGAACAGCCAGGTGCCCCGGCCGGCGAGCGACTTGTTCAACAACGCCGAGGTCTTGTCCGGCACGGGCGGCATGCGTTTCGGCACCACGACGGACGCGACGACCCAGATCACCGAGAGCACCACGCACGAGACATCGGTGTGGTACCGGTGGACGGCTCCGGAGTCGGGGCCGGCTCGCATCACCGTGGGCGCGCACGACTTCGATTCGACACTCGGCGTCTACGTCGGCGATCACCCCGGATTTCTGACCGAGATCGCGTTCGACGACGACACGAACTTCTCCAAGGAGTCGTCGGTCACATTCCAAGCCACAGCGGGCACGACGTATCGGATCGCCGTCGATGGCCATGAGTTCTCGTTCGGTGATTTCGTGTTGAGCTATGGAGTGAACCGTCCTGCGAACGACGATTTCGCCAACGCCGTGTTCATCGAAGGGGCCGCTGGGCGCGTCGTCGCCGCAAACAACAGTCAGGGCGACCGCCGAGGCCGGCGAACCCCACAACCAGACGCCGAGCGCCTCGGTTTGGTTCGACTGGACAGCACCGTCATCAGGTTTGACGCAGTTCTCGACTCATGCCAGCGAATTCTTAACCGCGCTCTCTGTGTTCACGGGTGACATCCTCGGGCGGTTGACGCATGTCTCCTCCGCCGCGACCAGTGATATTCTCACCCGGAGTCGCGTCGCCTTTCAGGCTATAGCCGGAACCCGCTACCGGATCTCTGTCGACAGCCTCCCTTCCGCGGCAGGCGGCGGAACCGCGCACCTACAGTGGAACCAAAATCCGCCACCAAACGATGAGATCGAGGACGCCGAAGTCCTTAAAGGCGCCACAGGGTCGGTCGAGGGGACAACCGCCGGCGCCATCGGCGCCCCCGGCGACCCCGCGATCTATGGGGCCGTCACCGGCTCGGTGTGGTACTGGTGGGATGCGCCGTTGTCCGGCACGGCGACGTTCGCCACCCAGGGCCCGGGCGACCAGACCATGGCCGCCTTCGCCTTGCCCTTCGACTGGGGCCGCCTGGCAGTGACGACGACTCGGGACCCGGCAACAACCCACTCGTCAGCTTCTCGGTCATCCCGGCAACGGATACCTGATAGGCGTGGACCCATTCGCCGAACGGGCACGCGCCGTTCACGTTGGCGTGGGGCTACGAGCCGCCGGCGGTCAGCGTCGACGACGCAGCCACGGCTCGAGGGCAACAGCGGCCGTTCACCGATGGACTTCACCGTCCGCCTCTCCGGCCCATCCGACGCAGATCACGGTGCGCACCACCACCGCCAACGGCACCGCCACAACACCGAGCGACTACATCGGCGGCTTCGCGTGACGTCACGTTCGAGCCGGGTGAGACCGCGAAGACCGTCAGCTTCGACGATCGTCGGCAACACCACGGTCGAAGCCAACGAGAAGTTCAGGTCAACCTCGCGGTCCTCGCGGGAGGCGCCACGATCGGCGACGGTCAAGCCGTCGCGACCATCCTCACCGACGACGGCGCGGAATGCGCCGGCCGCTACCCCACCAAGACAGGCTCGGGGACCATCAACGGCACCGCAGGCGACGACGTCATCGTGGGCTCCGGCAGCGCCGACACCATCAATGGCCAAGGCGGCAACGACACCATCTGCGGCCGCGGCGCCAACGACATCATCAACGGCGGCGCCGGTGACGACGTCCTCGTCGGCGAAGCCGGCAACGACAAACTCACCGGCGGCCTCGGCAACGACCTCATCTTCGGCGGCGACGGCACCGACACCATCCCCACCGCCGCCCTCGACGGCGCCGACTTCATCGACGGCGGCCTCGGCATCGACCTCGTCAACTACACCGGCCGCACCGCACCCATCGCCGTCAACCTCGACGGCGCCGGAGGCGACGGTGAAACCAACGAGGACGACAACGTCACCGCGACCATCGAGAAAGTCACCGGCGGCAACGGTAACGACATCATTATCGGCAGCAACCTCAACAACACCATCCTCGGAGGCGGCGGCAATGACTTCCTCCACGGCGGGCCCGGCGGCAACGACATCCTCCGCGGCCAAGCCGGCGACGACACGTTGCACGTACAAGACGGCGCCGGCGGTGACACCGCCGACGGCGGCGGCGGCACCGACACCGTCGCACGCGACCCCAACGACACCGTCACCGCCATCCCGTAGCGAGACCCCGATTCCTCTCGAAAGTGGAGGTAGGACCGTGGAACACAGTCGTCGAGACGTGCTGCGCGCCATCGCTGGTGGCGCCGGCGGAATGGTCGCTGCGAGCGCAATTCGCACGTGGCCGGCATTGGCCGCGGACGTCGGGGTCGCCGCCGCGCCACCCGGCGCCCTGTCGGTAAAGGACTTCGCTAGGGCCGGTGAGCCGGACGACACGCTCGCCATCCAGCACGCCGAGGACGCCGCTGCCCGCGGACGGGCGCGCCCTGTTCTTCCCCGCCGGGGCATACCTCATCAACGGAGGTCTCGTGCCAGTCGGCGACGGCTCGGCGCATCATTACGGCATCAAAAAGGCGAGCGGCGTCCAGTGGTTCGGTGCAGGAGCCGGAAGTTCGATCCTGAAGCTGAAGGGTGGAAGCACCGCCGGCGGCTCGAAGGACCCGCAGCTCATCTACGGCGTCGGCACGCTCTCGAACCTCGCATTCGTCGACCTCGGCTTCAACCTGAATTCGAAATTGAACGCCGTCAAGGCGGGCCAGAACTGCACCGCGCTGTGGTTCAACGGCGACTCGGCCGACAGCACCGAGCCCGACAGCACCTCGCTCGTGTTGCGGGGACTGCTCGTGCGGCGATGCACGTTCCGCAACGGCGCCGGCGCCAACGTGATCTTGGTGCAGAACGTGGTCGGAGAGCGCGTCGGAGTACCCGCTGAGCGACGTCACCATCCAGAACTGCCGCTTTTTCGACAACGCCCGCGACCCGAACGTCAATGACCACTCGACGATCAACCTCTGGGCCAAGCGGTCGGTGGTCGAGAACAACGTGTTCCGCAACTCGTCGGTCGTGCTCGACGAGCAGCGCTACCACCACGCCGCCGTCTGTGAGTTCCACGCCGGCGACAGCGTGTTCCGCAACAACACCATCGAGTCATACGCGTCCGTCGTGATCCCAAGCGAGAATTACATTGAGCCATGGTCAGGACTGGTCATCGAGGACAATACCGCCTCGGACCTCGGCCGGTTCTTCGTGCACACGCAGGTGCAGATGCATGCGAAGTCGAAGCCGATCGACGGAATCACCATTCACCGCAACACGGTGACGTTCAACAAGCTGGGCGGAGACCAAACAGGCCCGCCGTAAAGGACGACCGCGCCGCCCTGTTCATGCAGCACGGCAAACCGATCAACTCGATCACCATGACCGACAACACGTTCGCGGTGACCGGTCCCCGCGAAGACATGCAGGCGTACGGGGTGTTCGGTCTGCTCGGAACCGAACAGGCGCCGGAGAGGACCGCACCGACGCGGCAACTCACGGTTACCGGCAACATGTTCAAGGTTTTCGGCGCCGCCGCGCTTCTCGACAACCAGCACCACCACAACTGGGTCGAGCACCTTCGTGTTCGAGGGCAACCGATGCATCAATCTCAAGGACCTCTCAGCCAACAAGCGCGCCACCGGGCTCTGGCTCGACGGCTCGCCGGACCACCCGATCGTCGCTGATGTCAATGACAACGTGTTCAGGAACAACGCCAACCACTGGACGTACCGCCACGCCGTGTACAAGACCCCGTACACCGACCTCCACGAGTACCTCGGGAACGTCGTGTCGGGTCTCAGGGGGGCGGAGATCCAGGACCACCAATTCGTCCCATGATCCGCGGCGGAGTGACCCTCGCCGCGGCGGAAGTCTTCACTGAAGCCGCTACGGGATCGGCCACAGTGTCGTCGCCTGTTGCCTTGTGTCGAGACGCGGGTACCAGGCCGTCGTCATGAGAAACGCCGACCTCATCTATCCCGGAGGCGCGTTCGCGCTGGAGAGTTGCCTCACCTGGATCTACGGGCTCGCGCACCAAGAAGAGTGGGGTCTGCTCGCCGGAGGCTGGCTGACGCGGTGAACGTCGTGGGCCGCACATTCCAGGGTGCGCTGGTCCTGTCCCGTTTCGCTTCTGGGCCAGGCTTCACCAAGGTCTGAGTTTCCACCGGTGCAAGCCGCCCGGCTCGCCCGCAGTCTCGAACAGGACTGGCTGAAACCAACCGTCCTGGAGGAAGCCGTGTGGCGGTCGGTCCGCCTGTCGACGGCGGGCGAATGACGCGCCGTGTTCCAGCCGGTCTGATGGAGCGCTAGTGATATTGGGCGACTCGTCTCCGACCGACTCCGCGCTCGACGTAGCCTCCGCCGGGTGGACGAGATCGAGATCCGGTTCACCGAGCCCGAGATCGCCGAGGCCGTCGAGATCGCCGATCAGATCGAGGCGTTAGCGAGTCGGGCACAGTTCGAGCGGGTCTATCGGCTCGTGCGTCAGCGCTATCGACGAACGCCGGCCATGAGGGGGCTACCGTCTTGAGGGTGAGTGATGAGCGTGTCTCGGTACCGGAGGCCGTTCGCCGCACGGGGGTGCCCGGGGATGTGATCTTCTTGGCCATTCGCCACGGCGAGATCTCATCCGAACGTGACGACCGGGGACTGGACCGAGTGGATCCGGCGGAGGTCGCGGAGCTCGTCGCTCAGCGGTAGCGCCGCCGTCGCGGACCACATCCGCACCACAACAGGCGGTGTCGAAATGGTCGCCAACGGTCACGAGCGGTCACTCAAGGTCCATGTCGCGTTTCCGGGATGTCGTGAACCTGCAGGTCACAGCCTCGCGGGAAGTTGTCTTCGCAACGTAGAAGTCGTGGGTTCAAGTCCCATCACCTCCACCAAATTCCCTGGTCACAGGCTCGCGGCGCGACCCGGCGTCCTAGTTGCCCATCACTTGCCCATCACTGCCGCCGCAGCGTCGCGTGCTGCCGCGACCGTGCCGGAGGTGACTGATGGCCGGGTCGATGCGCTACCAGCGTGTCGTGCCGGTCGTGAGTTCGTGCAGCGACCACCAGTGGCCTTCGTCGTCGAAGATCACCGCGTCGACAAGGCGCAGACCGATGCCTGCGAGGTTGCGGCTCAGCACGAGAAACGTGTGCGCATCCGCCTCGTCCACGATCGGCTCGTTCCGCCATCGCTACCGCGACTCGACGATGAGCCATCGGTCTGGACATGCGCCGCTCTCGAGGCCTTCTCGTCGGGAGCGATGTAGCCCGCTCGGATCGACCGCCCACCGCTGCGTTGAGTCCAAGCTCGACGCCTTGAAGTAGCACTGGAAGCGCCCCTCGTCGTCCAGGTGCCAGACCTCGGGCCACGTCCGCCAGCCGATCGTCGGGTCGATTTCGGCCCAAGCGACGACGTCGAGGGCGTCGTTGAAGCGGTAGGTCCCGATGGAGGGAAGGTCGGGCACCTCGCCCGGGGTCCAACGGCGTTGGTACGTATGCATCGCGGTTGCTCCTCTTAGCGAGTTGTGAGGGGGAAGCGCGAGGCGGCGCGTCGGTGCGGGTCGGAGGTGGTGGCCCGCCGCTAGGCGGTTCGTTCGGAGTCAATGAGCCGCCGCGCAAGCTCGACGAGTGCGGCGGCGCTGCGTTGCGGCGGCGTGCGTGAGTTGCGGCCGCCCTTGGCCACGATGTCGGCGTCCTCGAGTAAGAGCTCGGCTTCGATGCGCATGAGAGCGGCCAACAGCGGAGCGGCCTCGTTGGCTTGCTCGGGCTCCCACCCTCCCGAGAGCTCGTACCTGCCGTCCGCGCGCTCCTTAAGTTCGAGCCGTTTCAGCGCACGGAAGAGCGCATCGACCGGCTCGCCGGCGATGGTTCTGGTCTTCAACGAGTTGTCCATGCGTTGGATTCTGCCGAGGGGGTGAGACATCAACGAAGCTGCGAGCAGCACGTGAGGCCCGCCGCGGCGTCCATCGGGCGGCGAAGGGCGCGTGTGTGCACCGTCGGCGACCTACTCGTCACGTGCCTGCCTGATCGCGCCGGACACCGCGTGGCAGCCCCGGTGTTGCCCGCGGTGATGGCGGGAGGCTGAAGCCGAGGCTGGCGTAGGCGGTGCGGCGTTCGTTGTGCATGCGGGCGAGCACGGGGACGTCGACGTCGACGTAGTCGTGGACCTCGACGCGGATCTTGGTTTCGGTGGGACGGAGGACACGGCCGACGTATTGGACGATGCTGCCTTTGAACCTGATCGGGAACGCCAGGAACAGGGTGTCGAGGGACGGGCAGTCGAAGCCCTCACCGAGAAGGCTGGCGGTGGCGACGAGCGCGGAGCCGTCGCCGGTTGGTTGCGAGAGTTGTTCGATGACCGCAGCCCTGGCCTTCTTGGCGATGCCGCCGTGGAGGACGAGTGGCTCGTGGCCGCGGCGGCAGCGCCGTGACGATCCGCTCGAGGTGGTCGGTCCCCGCGTCAGGACGAGACACTGTCGACCGTGTTCGACGGCGACGGCTATGTCGGCACAGATCCGTTGCGTGCGCTCGTCGTCTTCGACGTGTTCTCCCACCGCAGCGCATGCACGTCGTCGCGCCCGGCGAACAGCGAGCGGAACAGCGCGAGCTTCTCCTCGCGAGCGGACTCCCGATCCACGCGGGTGGCGGGTGCCATCGTCGGATCGGGCAACAGTGTGGGCGACCACGCCTCGAGATCGCTCGCCCCCGAGCGCTGGTCCAGGCCCAGCAACTCGCGCAGCCGCTTGATCTCGGCGGTCGCGGTGGCCAACTCGGCCCGGAGCGCCACGACCTCGTCGCTGGGCACGGCCCCTGTCGCACTCACCGATGAGCACTCCGGGGTCGGCCGCACCACGGATGTGTTCCGGTCTCTACGATTGTGTCCATGGCGTTCGAGCGCATAACCGTCGACCCTGAGCGTATGGGTGGCCTGCCCTGCATCCGGGATTTGCGCGTAACGGTGAGCATGGTCCTCGGGCAGCTATCGACCGGACGCACGATCGAGCAGGTCCTCGCCGACTACCCCTACCTCGAGCGCGAAGACGTGCTCGCCGCGCTCGAGTACGCCGCCGCGGCCGTCAACGAGCGCGAGGTCCCGATCGCCCGACCCGCGTGAAGTTCCTGGTCGACGCGAACCTCTCACCGCACGTCGTCGACCGCCTGCGAGCCGCCGGCCACGACGCGACGCATGTCGCCGAGGTCGGCCTGCTCACCGCCAGCGACGCCGAGATCTTCCTTCGTGCCACGAGCGATGGGTTCACGATCATCACGGCCGACACCGACTTCCCGATGCTGCTCGCGTTGCACCGAAGAACCGCGACCCCGTCGGTCGTGCTCTTACGGGGCGTTGCGCACGAGTCCCCCGATGTTCACGCCGAGCTGCTCATTGCGAACCTGCCGGCGGTAGCGGCCGATCTCGAGCAGGGCGCCATTGTCTCGCTCCGCCGGGACAGGGTAAGGATTCGCGACCTGCCCTTCCAGTGACCTTCACGGAGGCTCCGCACCACATCCGCATCACCACAACAGGCGGTGTCGAAACCTGGCGAACGGTCAGCAGCGGTCACTCAAGGTGCGTGTCGCGTTTGCCGCCCTGGATGAACCTGCAGATCAGCGTTTCGCGCTTCCACGTCTTCGCAACGTAGAAGTCGTGGGTTCAAGTCCCATCACCTCCACACGCCCATATCCTGGGATCCCACACCATCACCTCCACACTGTGATGTCCACTCCGCGGGCAAGTGGGTGGCGACCTTCGAACCCTGGCTCGGGATCACGGGTCGAGTGTGACTCCGATCAGATCGATGGATCCGTCCTGGGCAAGCAAGCCGTAGACGGCGAACGCGCGGACAAGGCGGCCCGTGCCGATCAGCACCCGGGCTGCGGGTACTCCGTCGACCGCTTCGGGGAGTTCGTCGAACGCGGTCGCGAACTGATCGACGATCGTCGGCAGATCGATGACGACGAAGTCCGTGGCGGACGGCTCGCCAGCAGTCCCTCGATCGGGGCCGAGCTGCTCGTCGAGTCGATCGAAGAAGCCAGGGGTGACCCGGACTGTTCGTCGCTCAGTCGCCATCAACGGCAGGAGAGACGATGCCTCGCTCTTCGAGGAGTCGCCTTCCTTCCTCGCGGACCCGTGCGAGGAAGTCGGGCGGTACCGTCGACAAGTCGGTGACGAATCCATCCCGGACGATCCGGTCGCGCTCGTCTGGTGTCAATCGCTCGAGCTCGGCGGCCGTCCAGATCCGTTGTTCAGGCATCGCCACCAAGGTATCGCTCCACCCGTCGCGGCGGTCGCTGATGGCGACGCTTCTGGCGAGCCTCTCTATGCGGCCTGCGGATTTCGCGAGATCGAGCGCACAAACGTGATCACGCCGAACGGCACGCCACTGCCGTGCGTCGCTATGGAGAAGCCGATCGGCTGACACGAACCGTCGGTGGGTTCGGTGTTGAGTGGGCGCCGATGAGAAATGGCGCCGGCAGTCGTCTGAGTACGGTCCGGTGAAACGCGCGGCGCGCATCAAGGGAGAGCAACGAGATGAGACCACTTCGATACTCGATCAACGTCACGCTCGACGGCTGCTGCCATCACGAGGCAGGGCTCCCCCCGGACGAGGAGTCGATGCGCTACTGGACCGCTGAGATGGAACGAGCCGATGCCCTGCTCTTCGGCCGGGTGACCTACGAGATGATGGAGTCGGCGTGGCGGCAGCCGGCCACGGGCACGTGGCCTGACTGGATGGATGAGTGGGAGATCCCGTTCGCCGAGACCATCGACCGGGCGAAGAAGTACGTCGTGTCGAGCACGCTGAGCGGGGTCGATTGGAATGCCGAGCTGGTGCGAGGCGACTTGGGGCAAGCGGTTCAGCGGCTCAAGCAGGAGCCAGGCGAGGGCCTGTTCGTGGGTGGCGTGACGCTCCCCCTGGCGTTGGCAGATCTGGGACTGATCGACGAGTACGAGTTCCTTGTGCAGCCGGTCCTTGCCGGACACGGGCCGACGTTGCTCGCCGGTCTGCGCGAGCGCATCCAGCTCGAGCTCGTGGATCGCCATGAGTTCCGGTCGGGGGCGGTCGCCCTGCGATACCGGCCCACGCGAGTTACGGCTTGACGTGATTTGTCCTGGCACGTTGGCCGCTGCCTCGCGACGGAACGACGGTTCTCGTGCGCTGGCGACCGCCGAGGACGGCGCACGGATCGCCGACCCGAAACGCCGACCCGAACGCGTGACACCAAGTCGGCGGTGGGAGCGACAATGGTTCGGCGCGCAGGTCGGGCCGCACGACGGCACTACCCACGCCTTCACGAGCCGTGCCGGGTGGCGGCGGCAGCCAGTTCGGCGCGGGTGGTGACGCCGAGTTTGGCGAAGACGTGCGTCAGATGGGTCTTGACGGTGCCACGAGTGACAAAGAGCCGCTCGCCGATCTGGGGGTTGGTGAGTCCCTCGGCTACCAGCCTGACGACCTGCTGTTCGGTCGGGGTGAGACTCGCCCACCCGCTCGATGGCCGGCGCCGCTGTCCGCGGCCGCGGCGCAGGTACTCGCTTGCGCCCTCGAGGTCCAACGGTGCCGTGTCCGCGACGAGGACCTCGCCCACATCTTGCAAGCGGTGCTCGATCGTGACCCTTGCCTCGCCGAGGAGTGCGCGCTCGGCGGCGCCGGGGACGAGGCCCATGATGCTGCGGGCGTTGTCGGTCGCGGCGAGGAGTCGTGCGGCCTCGGCGGGCGAGTCGGCGGCGCGGACACGAGCAAGGATTTCAAGCGCGCGCACGGTCATGGGACGCGCATTGATGCTGATCGCGGACGCGAGGCCGGTCTGTGCAGCGTCTTCGGCTTCGTCGAGGTCCTCAGCAGCGATGGCAATCGCCGCGTGTTGGACGTGTGCGAAGGTGCGTCCCAGGCTGTCTCCGTACTGGTCGGAGATCTGCAGCGCTTCGGCGGCGGCGGCGGCGCCCGCGGGAAGGTCGCCAGCAAGCTGATGCGCCTGCGCCAGGATGCCGAGCGCTGCGCCCCGCATCATGTTGATTCCGGCGACCTGGTAGCCGCCGATGAGGGCGCTGGCGTCGCGCCGGGCATCCAAGCGTTCCCGGCCATGGCGTTGACGAGGCGCGTCCGAGGCGCGATCAGCTCAGCCGTGAAGCATTCCGGGCCGGCGGGAGAGGACGACGTCGGTCTGGCCAGGTCGGCAAGGGCGTCATCGGTACGCCCGGTCTCGGCGAGCGCCCATGCCAAGAGCATCGAAGCGAATCCATCGCTGGCGCTTTCGCCCACCCGTCCGCCGCTCGCTGGGCGGTGGTCGCCAACGCCACGGCGAGGTCGGGCTCACCGGTCATCGCTGCGATCCACGCTCGCCCGCCGGCGTACCAGCCCAGCAAGTAGCTGTTGCCAGTCTGGTCGACGAACGGGCGGGCGGCGGCGTCGAATCCGCCGCGGCGGCACCCCACTCTGCACGCACGGCTCGCAGAAATCCGCGCGCCTCGTGCAGATCGGTGATCGTGAACTCGTCCCCGCCCACCATGGCCCGTTCGATGGCGCGGTCCATCTGCTCGATTCCCATCGCCATGTCGGCGTAGCCAACCGCCAGCCCGAGCACGCCAAGCGCTCGGGCCTCGAGCGTCGGCTCGCCCGCCGTCGCCGCGTCGACCGCCAGGGGACTCGCGAGGGCCAATGCCGCCACGACTTCGCCCCCATAGAACGAGGCGTTTATTTCGGCCCCCACCGCGCAGGAGGCGCGCCCGGACGCCGGCGGCGTCACAGCCGCGGCGACGGATCGGTTGCACCACGCCGCCCCCTCGCGGTACCGGCCGCGCAGCGACCACCGGTGGCCGAGCTCCCGCAGCGAGTGACGGCGCGTACTGCTCGCGACGGCACCGCGCACGCCCAGTCGAGGCCAATGCGGATGTCGTCGAGATGGTGGTCGAGGCGGTCGAGCGTGGCGATGTCGGCGGGCAGGGCTCCGGTGCGGCGTCGACGGCCATGGTCACGAGCCAGTCGAGATGACGGGCTCGCACCGCGTCGATTTCGCCGGCGGCGATGAGCCGGTCGCGCCCGAAGTGGCGGAGCGTGTCGAGCAGGCGGTAGCGCACGTCGTCGTCGTCGGCGTCGTCGTTGAGTGTACCGACGGCTTGGTGACGAGCCCCGTGAGCAGGTCGAGGACGTCGACCACGGCGACATCGTCGGCCACGATGATCACCTCAGCCGCGCCAGCCCGAAGGACCCGGCGAACACGGAGAGGCGACGCAGGGCGATTGCTCGGCGCCGGTGAGCAGCTCGTGGCTCCACTCCACCGACGCCTGCAGGGTCTGCTGTCGCGGGAGTGCGGTGCGACTTCCTCCTGCGAGCAGGCGGAAACGGTCGTCGAGGCCGCTGAGAATGCCCTCGACCGACAACGCTCGCACCCGGGCGACCGCGGGAGCTGGATAGCGAGTGGTATGCCGTCGACCCGCTGACAGATGCCCGCGATGGTGTCGGCGTTCTGCTCGGTCGGCCGGCGAAGTTCGGTCGCGCCTGCTGAGCCCCCGCTCGACGAACAAGCCGACGGCGTCTTCAGGCGACAGGGGCGGGACTCGCCACGTGATCTCTCCCCGCCACGCCGAGCGGCTCGCGGCTCCGTGGCCAGCGGGTCGTTGCGGCGCCACGGCGGCATGCGTTCGGGCCCGTCGCCGCGGCATCAATGACGTTTCACACCGTCTCAGCAACACGAGGACACGCCGGTTAGCGCAAGTATGCGACCACACGGTCGAGTGAGGCCACGCCCGGAGCTTCGCCAACATCGAGAGCGTCGGCGAGCGCATCAGGCAACAGCGTCGGGTCGGCGAGACCGGACAGCTCGACGATCCACACGCCGTCGGTTCGTTCGGCGGCGGCGTCTGCCGCTGCTTCGAGTGCGAGACGTGACTTGCCGCACCCGCCGGGCCCGGTGAGCGTGAGGAGGCGCTGCCGTGCAAGCAGCGAAGCGACCTCGGCCAGCTCATCGGCCCGGCCGGAGCGAAGCCGAACAGCGCGCTCGGCAGGTTGTTCGGACGACCGCGAGGGACCGAAGCGCCCCTTTGACTTCCGGCAGGTCCGGGTGGCGCAGCTCGAAGACCTGCTCGGGTCGCGACAAGTCGCGTAATCGATCGCTACCCCGGTCGACGAGCCTGATCTGCTCTGCAGGATCGTCGGCGATGAGGTCGTGCACTGTCCGCGATACGAGAATCTGTCCGCCACGCCCGGGTCGCGCAGTCGGGCGGCGCGGTAGGGCGCGGCCCGCCGTAGTTCCGTTCGTCGCGCAGCCGGGCGTCAGCGGAGTGCAGCGCAATACGCACGCGCAGCACCGTGTCCTCGGGCCACGTCTCGCTGGCGTGCGCCCGTTGGATCGCCACCGCCGCCACGATCGCGTCCCGCACTCGCTCGAAGACCCGCGAGCCGGCTGTCGCCCTCGCCCTGCTCGATTGGGAGCTGGCCGCCATGCTCGGTGACCGCATCGTCGACGAGCGCCAATGACCGAGGCAGGGCGACCGCCATTGCCTCTGGCGCATCCTCCCAACGGCGCGTCGAGCTTTCCACGTCGGATAGCAGGAATGTCACCGTGCCGCGGGGCAGGTCCAAGGTCTCCATGATGGCCGCTGTTCTCATCAACGACGCCACGATGGCGCAGTCCCCGATGTCGAACATCTGCCAGGTGGCAGAGATCGTCCCGACCGAACGCCACATCCAGAAGATCCGCCATGGGGGCCGCGCAGACAGCGCGAACGGATGATGGAGCAGTACGTGGCCGCGCACGCCGACGTGTTTAGCTGACGCGGTGGACCGCACATCATTTGACCGACTGTTCGACATGTCCGACCGCACCGTCATCGTCACGGGCGGCACCCGAGGGATCGGCTTGGCGCTCGCTGAAGGCTTCGTCCTCGCAGGCGCGCGCGTGGTCGTGGCCAGCCGCAAGCCCGATGTCTGCGAGCAGGCCGCCGCGCATCTGCGTGATCTCGGCGGCCAGGCAATCGGTGTGCCGACGCACCTTGGCGATATCGACGCCCTCGGCGCGCTGGTGCGACACACTGTCGACGAGTTCGGCGGCGTCGACGTGGTGGTGAACAATGGCGCAAATCCGCTGGCTCAGCCGCTCGGGGCGATGACGGTCGATGCGCTGACGAAATCATTCGAGGTGAATCAGCGCGGCCCGGTGTTCCTCGTCCAGGAGGCGCTGCCGCATCTGAAGGCCAGCGAGCACGCCGCGGTGCTGAACATGGTGTCGGTCGGCGCATTCAACTTCTCGCCGATGATGTCGATCTATTCGGCGGCGAAGGCGGCGATGGTGTCGTTCACCCGGTCGATGGCGGCGGAGTTCGTACAGTTCGGCATCCGGGTGAATGCGATCGCTCCCGGCCCGGTGGACACGTACATGATGCAGCAGAACCCGCAGCAGGCGATCGACGCCATGGTGGGGGGCACGCTGATGAAACGGCTGGCCACGCCCGACGAGATGGTCGGTGCGGCGCTGCTGCTGTGTTCGGGCGCTGGCAGCTACATCACCGGCACGACGATCATCGTTGACGGTGGAGGAACGCCTCGCTAGAACGAGCGCATCTCGCCGCTTGTCGTTGCCAGCATCTGGCTTCGGTTCTCCACATGGAGCGCCGCCTCGAGGCTTGACGCTTCGAGGTTGGCCCAGAGCACCTGCTTGGTGGACTCCAGCCCGAATTTGCCGTAACTGCACAGTGTTTCGGCCACTGCGAGGGCGTCGTCGACAAGTGACGCGCCGTCCGAGAGCCGGGTGACGAGGCCGAGCCGCAGCGCCTCTTCTGCGTCGACGACGCGCGCCGTCAGGATCATGTCGAAGGCCGGGCCCGCTCCGACGATGCGGGGCAGCGTGTAGCTCACGCCGATGTCGCAGCCGCCGAGGCCGAGCTTGATGAACTGCGTGCAGAACCGCGCGGACTCGCTCGCGAGCCGGATGTCGCAGGCCAGCGCGATGCCGAAGCCACCGCCGTACGCGGGACCGTTGACCGCGGCGATCACAGGTTGACGGAGCCGGTGGATCCGGGCGGTGAGGTCGGCGATGCGCTCCTGCCACCGCATTCCGGAGCGCGGAAACTCCAGGCCGGCGCCGGCCCCGCCGGTGTCGAGGTCGGTCAGGTCCAGGCCCGAACAGAATCCGCGTCCGGCGCCGGTGAGCACCACGACCCTGCAGTCATTGTTCGCGGCGATGTCGTCGATGGTGGCGTGCAGGGTCTCGACGAGCTCGTAGTTCAGTGCGTTGAGCTTTTCGGGACGGTTGAGCGTGACGACGGCGATGTCGGGACGCGGGTAATTCAGTTCCAGGTGTGGCATGAGCCACACGTTATCCCCTTGATGGGCAGGCTATGTCGACATAGACGGTGCCGCCGGGATGCACGCCGGTGACCGTGCACTCCGAAAGCGGGGAAGTGGCTGCGCCGTTGACCTGCACGGTGTAACCGTCGGCTTCCAGGCTCTTCACGGTGTCGGCCGCCGAGCCGACTCCGGTCGGCGCGGCGACGGCCTCTGCGGCGAATCCAAGCGCACTCATCGCCAGGACACCTGCGGCGGCCGCGGAGATTGCGAACTTCATAACATGATCAACACCTGCGAATACTCAGGTATTTCTCAGCTGCTGCGCCATCCCGTCACGCCGACAGTGATCATTCGCAATTGTTTGACGGCGACACGCTTGATCTCGTCGAGCGCCGCGTTATCGCCTGCGTCCTCGATGGCCTCGGCGATGCTGATCATCGAGTTGACGAACAGGCTGGCCAATATGTTCAGGTCCTCGCTGCTCCAGCTCGTCAGCCCGGGAAAGCGCGCAAGGTCGATGGCCAGCTCGGAGGTGATGAGCCGGATCTCGGTGCGGATCGCATAGCGCAGCACGGTCACGCCGCTGGAGCGCTCGCGGCCGATGAACCGCCAGTATTCGCGCCGCTCGTTGACGCCGTCGATGAGGATGTCGACGGAGGATTCGATGACGCGCTTCGGATCGAGCCTGCCTGCCCGCGCACCACGCAACATGTCGCGCAGCACCCGGAACGACTCGTCGATGAGCACCAGGCCCAGCGCCTCCATCGAGTCGAAGTGCCGGTAGAACGCGGCGGGCACGATGCCGGCCTCGCGGGTGACCTCACGCAGGCTCAACTGCGAGAAGCTGCGGTCCTCGAGCAGGCGCAATGAAGCCGCCACGATGGCGCGGCGGGTGGCCGCCTTGCGCTCCTCCCGCGAGGGGGTGTCCCTGGAACGCGACCGACTTGATCTGCGCGTACGTGAGCTGGGCGTACGACTGTTCACTCTGTGAAACCTACCACAATCAGGCACGATTCTATTGACGCACCATGGTGTACCGCAGCATGGTGTACACATGTTCACTCAAACTTTGACACGCCGCGTGCGACGGTCGCCTCTTCTGGAGCTGCTGACCGGCCCCCACGGCGTGGACCGATACACCGAGCTAGTCGACCCGACCTGGACGCTTGGCGAGGCCCGCGCGAAGGTCGTCGCCGTGCGTCGCCAGACGCCCCGTAGCGTCACATTGACCCTGGAACCGAATCGAGCGTTCACCGGTTTCCAGGCCGGTCAGCACATCAACCTGACCGTCGAGATCGACGGTCGCCGACGGACCCGGTGCTACTCGCCTGCCAGCGCAGAAGGCGCGGCTCATATCGAGCTGACCGTCGGGCGTCACGACGGCGGGCTGGTCTCGGAGTACCTGTGCGACCACGCACGGCCCGGAATGGTCCTCGGCCTCGACTCGGTCGGTGGCGACTTCACGCTGCCGGCCATCCGGCCCAGGCGGATCCTGTTCGTCTCGGGCGGCAGCGGTATCACCCCGGTGATGTCAATGCTGCGCACCATGCGCGACGAAGGTTCCGATCGCGAGATCGCGTTCATCCACTACGCACGGAGCGAGCAGGAGGCGTGCTACGCCGACGAGCTCGCGGCCATGACCGGGGTTCGGGTACTGCACGGCTATACCCGCGAGGGTGAAGGCGATCTGGACGGCTACTTCGATGCGGAGCACCTCGCCGCCGCGATGCCCGAACCCGACGCTGTCTTCGTGTGCGGGCCGCCCGCACTGGTGGAGGCCGTCCGGACACACTGTCCCGACGCGAAGTCGGAAAGCTTCGTTCCGCCTGCATTCACCGTGACTGCCGAATCATCCGGCGGGCGGATGACGTTCACCGACACAGGAGTCGACGTCACCGACGACGGCCGTCCCATCCTGGAGCAGGCCGAGGCCGCAGGCCTCACTCCAGAGAGCGGATGCCGAATGGGCATCTGTCACACCTGCACCCGCCGCAAGACGCGCGGCGTGGTGAAGAACCTGATCACCGGCGCAGTGTCGACCGCCGACGACGAGGACGTGCAGATCTGCGTGTCCGCTCCCGTCGGCGACGTCGACATCGCGCTCTAGGAAAGGAGAATCATGACTGCACCAACCATTACGCAGCAGAAGACCCTTCAGAAGACGGTCGCAGGCAAGACCGTCACCCTGACACCGGAGCAGGCCGAGGAGTTCGGCCGCGAGCTCGACGCGCTGAAGGAGCGTGTGATCGCCGACCTCGGCGAGCGCGACACCACCTACATCCGACGGATCATCAAGTCGCAGCGCGGTTTAGAGATCGCCGGGCGGGCACTGCTCTTCGGTGGAATCTTCCCGCCGTTCTGGCTGGCGGGCACCGCGATGCTGGGACTCTCGAAGATCCTCGACAACATGGAGATCGGCCACAACGTCATGCACGGCCAGTACGACTGGACCGGCGACCCGGCGTTGTCGAGCAAGAAGTTCGAATGGGACACCGCGTGCCCGGCCGACCAGTGGCGCCACTCGCACAACTACATGCACCACACCTACACCAACATCGTTGGCATGGACCGCGACATCGGCTACGGCATCCTGCGGATGAGCGAGGACCAGCGGTGGAACCCGTACTTCCTTGGCAACCCGGTCTACGCGTTCCTGCTGATGGTGCTGTTCCAGTACGGTGTCGCGCTGCACGAGTTGGAGACCGAGCGCATCCGCACCGGGGAGATCACGATCGCCGACAAGCGCGAGATCCTCGAGGGCATCTGGCGCAAGACCAAGAAGCAGACGCTGAAGGATTACGTGGCGTTCCCACTGCTGGCGGGTCCGTTCGCGCCGTGGGTGTTCGCAGGCAACATGACCGCGAACCTGATGCGCAACGTCTGGTCCTACATGATCATCTTCTGCGGCCACTTCCCCGAAGACGTGCAGGAGTTCTCGATCGAGGAGACGAAGGCCGAGACCCGCGGCGGGTGGTACTTCCGCCAGATCCTCGGATCGGCAAACCTCACCGGCGGCAAGCTCTTTCACATCCTGAGCGGCAACCTGTCGTTCCAGATCGAGCACCACCTGTTCCCAGACGTCCCGGCCCATCGCCACGCCGAGATCGCGCCGGAGGTACAGGAAATCTGCAAGCGGTACGGCATTCCGTACAACCAGGGGTCGCTACCCAAGCAGTTCGCCACCGTCGTGCGCAAGATCGTGAAGCTGGCGCTGCCAGGTTCAGGCCGCGATCTCGACCCGCCTGCTGCGGTGGGCGAGGACGAGGGTGATCGCACTGCCGCAGCACAGTAGCGAGGCAGCGACGAGCACCAGTTGGTAGCCGCCGAGCGCGGTGACGGCGAGGCCCGCGAGCAGCGGGCCCGCCGCCCGCGCACCCACGACGAACGCCCCGATTACCCCGTTGATGCTGGGGTAATTCGCCGGCCCGTAGTAGGAAGCGACAAGCGTTCCGCGCAGCAGCGCCTCCATCCCGAAGCCCAACCCGAACAGCACGACAAAGACCGCTATCGCAGCTGTGGCCGACGCTCCGGTCCCCGCGGCGCACAACGGTATTGCGATCCCGATTCCTTGGCCGAGGAAGACCGCCGCTGTGGTGAGGTGCTGTGGCAGCCGACTGTTGAGCGCTGTCACCAGCAGCCGCCCGCCGACCTGGAACAGTCCGACAGCTCCAGCGGCCAACGCAGCGGTGGAAAGCGGATACCCGCGGTCGGTGAGGTAGGCGACCAGCACCGTGCTGACGCCGAATCTTGCCGCGGTACTCATCACCAGGCACAGCGTCAGCCACCAGAACGAACCGATGGCGAGCACCGACCGGACCGCGCCGGTGATGTGATGGGGCGCAGGCGCAGGCGGCTTCGAGGCACCGTCGGGATTCAGCCCCAGGTCGGCCGGACGCCGGCGCACCAGTAGCCCGTGCACCGGTAGCCCGACGATCGCGGCGATGGCGGCGAGCACCATGAGCGCGTGCCGCCAGCCGAGTGCATCGACGAGCGCAGCGGTCAGCGGGACGAACACGACGCTGGCCAGACCCCCGAACACCGTGAGCACCAACACGGCCCGCGGTCGGTGCCTGTCGAACCAGGCGGCGGTGACGGCGAAGACAGGCTCGTACAACGTCGTCGCCATCGCCAGCCCTCCTATCGCGAACACGCAGAAGAACGCCGCCTTCGAGTGCACCTGAGACCACGACAACAGCGTGGCGACGGTGGCTACGGTGCCGAGGGTCATCACGCCGCGTGCGCCATGCGCCTGCAAGAGCCGACCGACCGGGATTGCCAACAACCCCGAGATCACCACGCCGGTGGCGTATGCGCCGTTGAGTACCGCGATGGTCCAACCCAATTCGGCGCGCATAGGAACCACGAGAACCGAGAAGGCATAGACAAGGACGCCCCATGACACCAGTTCTGTCACACCGAGCCCGCTGATCATCAGCCAGCCGTAAAAAGGGCGAGCCCTGCGGTTCAACGCTGGCAATTTGGGCACCAGAACGTGATCCGCTCCCCGCTGTCGTCTGACTCGATGGCGGTGCCGCAGCGGCGGCACGGCTCGCCTGCCCGGCCGTACACCCAGACCTGTCGTCCGCGCCGAGTATCGCCGGTTGTCGTTCGGTTCGACCGAGACCTGTTGAGCCACAACATGTCACGGGCTCGCTGTACTACCCGCAGCGGGTCGGACACCTTGCTCACGGGTGCGGTGGGCAGGTGCCCGAAGACGAAGCACAGCTCGTTGCAGTACACGTTCCCGACCCCGGCCATCACCCGCTGGTCGAGCAGCGTCTCGGCCAGCGGCCGGTCGGGATCGGCGACGAGGTTGGCGGCGGCGATATGTGGATCCCAGTCCTCGCCAAGCAGATCGGGCCCGAGGTGGGCGACGGTGTCCTCGTCGTGGTCGCGGTCGAGGATTTCCAGCACGCCGAGGTCGATCCCGGCGGCCTGCACGTCTCCGGCCTCCAGAATGATGCGGATCCGGTGGCCCGCGCGGCTCGGCCTGCTGGTCGGGTTGACCGTCCAGCTGCCGTCCATCTTGAGATGCGAGTGGATGCTCGCCTGGCCGACCCGGATGAAGAGATGCTTGCCGCGGCTGATGACGTCGTCGACCAGCTGTCCGGTCAGGTCCACAGTGGCATAGCGCGGCACGCGAACATCGCAGCGCGTCAACGTCTTACCGACGAGCGCCTCGCGCAGCCTGGCGGCGGTGTGGAAGACGGTGTCACCCTCGGGCATCGCTACCCGTCATCCTCAGCGAGACCTCCCACAACCGCTCGGCGTTCGCCGGGTCCACCGCATAGCCGGCAACCCCGCCACTGCCCGGTGCGCCCCGCCGTTCGACGACGGGCGCCTCGTTGCAGTCCTCGAAATACCGGCCGCCGATTCCGTCGACGATCGAAGACGCCGCGAGCAGCACCGACGTGGCGGCGCCCTGCTCCACGGTCTTGACCGCCTGCTGCCGCTTCATGGCCGTGGCCGCGGCCTCGGCGTCGACGTGTCGGCCCAGCCGGGTGAAGATCGCGCCGGGCATCAGTGCGTTGGCGGTGATGCCGTCGTCGGCCCAGCGCCTGGTGGCTTCGACGGCGAACAGCACATTGGCTGTCTTGGACTGTCCGTACGCGCCGAACGGGTCGTAATCGCGGAACGCATAGTCGATGTCGTCGAACACGACCGGTGAGCGCAGGTGGCCAGCCGAACTCACCGACACGATGCGGGCCTTGTCCGCGGCGGCCAATGAGTCGTGGAGACCGACGGCGAGCGCAAAGTGGCCGAGATGGTTTGAGGCGAACTGCATTTCGTGCCCGCTCGGTGACATCGTCAGCTCCGGCACCGCCATCACGCCTGCGTTGTTGACCAGGATGTCGAGCGGCCCCTTCCACGCTCCGGACGAAGGCTGCGACACTGGCCAGGTCGCTGAGGTCGATAGCGCCGACGCGGACCTCCGCGTTGCCGGTGCCGTCGCGGATCTCGGCGGCGACGCGATCGCCGAACGAGGTGTTGCGGACGGCCAGCGTGACCGACGCACCCGCGGCGGCCAGCGCCCGCGCGGTCTCGACGCCGATGCCCGACGACGCGCCGGTGACGACCGCGGTCTTCCCCGTCAGGTCGATGCCATCGATGACATCAGACGCCGTCGATTCGAAACCGA
Organism: uncultured Actinomycetota bacterium; assembly: GCA_963734385.1. Taxonomy (GTDB): domain Bacteria; phylum Actinomycetota; class Actinomycetes; order Mycobacteriales; family Mycobacteriaceae; genus Mycobacterium. The sequence goes on from CAVTHR010000026.1 coordinate 22,313, forward strand.
ACGGTGTCGTGAGCCGATCACTCATTGAGTCTCCCTACGGTGGCGATTGCCTCCTCGGCTTCCCGGGCGATCCGGCCGACAAGCGAGGCGGCGCCGTCTAGTTCTGTCACAAGGTCGAGGGCCTCACCCGCCCAGATCGGCACGTAGTCGAGATCGCCGCGGGCCACCCCGTCGTGAAACGCCGCCCTTGCCGCGCCGTCGATCTCTGCCTCCCGGCCCTGCCAGGAGTCGGTGACTATGTTGCGCAGCGTTCGCGCCGGATACCGCTGCGGCCACAGCGAATCGCGGACGACATCGAGCGCGCGTCCGCGGGTGGTGTCCTCGGCACCGGAGGCGGTGATCGCCTTGGCGGCTTCGGCAGTGATAAGCGCTTCATGCGTGGCTTCGAACCGGGTTCCGATCATCGCGCCGGCGGCGCCGAGCACCAACGCGGCGGCCAGCCCTCGCCCGTCGGCGATGCCCCCCGCCGCAAGCACCGGGACAGACCCGGCGATGTCGACGACCGCGGGCACGAAAGGCAGCGTCGCGCGCCCGCCGCCGTGGCCGCCCGCCTCGGAGCCCTGCGCGACGACGACGTCCGCACCCACGTCGAGCGCGTGACGAGCCTCGGCCAAGTTGGTGACCTGAACGATGACGGGAATGCCCGCGGCCCGGATCGCGTCAGTGAACGGTGCCGGGTCGCCAAACGACAGCACGATCGTCGCGGGCGACTGCTCGATCGCCGCATCGATCACTTCCGGGCCGATGGACCAGCACAGCAGGCCGACACCCCAGGGCTTGCGGTACCCGACCGCGCCCGTTCGCACTCCCGGTCGAGCCACGTCAAATCTCCGCGTCCGGCGCCGATTACGCCCAGTCCACCGCCCTCGGAAACAGCTGCCGCCAGGGCACCGCCTGCGACGTCGCCCATCGGCGCGAGCACCACAGGATGGTCGATGCCGAACATCTCGGTCAACGCTGTGCGCAACCCCATGCCCAGAACTCTAGGAACCCGACCGTCAGCGCAGTCGCATACCCCGTGGAGTGCGGGCGAACCCCGCGCCCGTCAGCGCGGTCATCACGGCGGCGCGGTCGCCGTCGGCGCCCGGCTCCAAGACCGGCGTGCCGTTGACCTTCTCCACCAGAAGGGACTGGACTCGCCCCGAACCGACCAGATCAGCCAGCGCCGCGGCGGCGGCATGGTGGGCATCGGCGTCGTCGCTGAAGCTGATCAGCGTGCGGCCCCCTCGCTCGAGGAACCAGGTGAGTTCGCCGTCGACCAGGGCCACCAGCGCCCCTGCCTTGCGGCCCGGCCTGTGGTCGCTCTCGGGCCACGGCAGCGCCGCCCCGTACGGGTTGGCGGGATCGGCGGCGGCCAGCACCACGGCCCGGTACTCGTGGCGTTCCGGATCGACGCTGTCGAGATACGAGCGCAGCCGGTCCACCGTGGAGGCGACCGCGAACTGCGCACCGCCGAGCGACTCGACGAAGTATCCGCGCTGACATCGGCCCGCGTCCTCGAACGCGGTCAGCACCTTGTAGAGCATCGCGAATCCGCCGGGCACGCCTTCGGCCGCGACCGCGCCCTTGGTCAGCACGCCATATCGATTGAGCAGAAGGTCGGCCTGGAAGTGCGCCCGCACAGTGGAATCCGGCTCTGCCGCCGGGAGCGCGGACCACCGGCCCGCGACGGTCGGATCGGATGCACGCGTCTGCGCGTGGGCGACGCTGTATCGGCTGAGCCGCGGCGGCCGCGAGCGTTGCCGATGCGCAGGGCGACCCGACCGTCTCCCCGTGCCGCCGAGCATCGCCCGGACGGGGGAGAACGTGTCGCCGGTGATCCAACCGGCCCAAATCAGTTCCCATAGAGCCTGTTTGAACGTTCCGGTGTCACCGCCGGCCGAGCCGGCAATCAGGCCCCCGTCGCCGAGTTGCCGGAAGAAGTAGGCGCCGCCACCGCCGAGCGTCTCCATGATCGCGCGGTGGGTGTCGGTGAACTCGATTTCCGTCGGCTGTACGAGGGTCAGCGGCGCCGTGTCGGCTCCGTGGAAGGTGATCCAGCCGTCCCCGCCGCCGATCGTGCCCGCGCCCGACCACGTCACTTCGCCCGACGCCAGCAGTTCGTCGAGCATGGCCGGCTGGTAGTCACGGACACGCGCTGCGAACACCAGCGGTTCGATCGCCGACGCCGGTATCGGAACCCCGGCCAGCTGATCGATCACAGCGGCAAGCCCGTCGATGCCCGAGCCCCTTTCCAGCCCGACCTGCTGCCAGGCGGGCAGGAACCGGGCATAGGCGGCAGTGCTCACCGGCTCGACCTGGGCCCGCAGCGCTGCGAGCGAGCGCCGCCGCAGGATCTTCAGCACATCGGAGTCGCACCACTGGTCGCCGCCGTCTGCTGAGTCGGTGAACTCGCCGCGCACCAGCCTGCGGTCGATCGCCATCCGGCCCAACACGTCTGCGGTGACGCGTTGGCCCAGCCCGAACCGTGCGGCTGCCTCATGCGTGGTGAACGGGCCGTGAGTGCGGGCAAAGCGGCCTAGAAGTTCGCCGAGCGGGTCGGCGACGGACTCGGTGAAAATCGCGGGCACGCCCATCGGCACGGCCACGCCGACGCCGTCGCGCAGCAGCCCGATGTCCTCGATCGCCGCCCACCACGTCTGCCCGGCGAACGACACCGTGAGCGCCCGCTTGGCGGCCCGCAGCCCCTCGAGCCAGCCACCGACATCGTCGGCGGTGCAGCGCTCGGCGATCTCACCTTCGGTCAGCGGCCCCAGCAGCCGCAGCAGGTCCGCCACGCCTTCGGCATCGCGGGCAGCGCGGTCCTCGCTGAGGTGCTGCAGCTGCGCCGACGTGGTGGCGATCACCTGCGGATCGAGCAGCTCGCGGAGCTCGACCCGGCCCAGTAACTCGGCAAGCAGCACGCTGTCCAAGGACAGCGCGGCCGCCCGGCGCTCGGCGAGCGGGCTGTCGCCCTCGTACATGAACGCCCCGACATAGCCGAACAGCAGCGACGCGGCGAACGGCGACGGTGTCGCGGTTTCGACCTCGACGAGCCGCAGCCTGCGTTGCGCCACGCGGTGCATCAGCTCGGTCAGCGTCGGCACGTCATAGACGTCCTGCAGGCATTCGCGGACGGTTTCCAGCACGATCGGGAAGTCGGGGTACTTGCGCGCCACATCGAGCAGCTGAGCTGCCCGCTGCCGCTGATGCCACAGTGGCGACCGCTTGCCGGGGTGGCGGCGGGGCAACAGCAGGGCACGGGCCGAGCATTCGCGGAACCGGGACGCGAACAACGCCGAACCGCCCACCTCGGCGGTGACAATGGGTTCGATCTCGTCGGCGTCGAACACGAACAACTCCGCGCCTGGCGCTTCGTTCTCGGTGTCCGGCAGCCGCACGATGATGCCGTCGTCGGAAGCCGTCGGCTTCTCGTCGATGCCGTAGCGCTCGCGCAGCCGGCGCGATACGGCCAACGCCAGCGGGCCATGAACCCGAAGTCCATAGGGGGAGTGCAGGATCACCCGCCAGTCGCCGAGTTCGTCGCGGAATCGCTCCACCACCATGGTCGTGTCGGTCGGTACGGTGCCCGTGGCCTGGCGCTGGTCGTCGAGCAGCTGCCACAGATTGTCGGTCGCGAAGCTGTCGAAACCAATTGTTGCGCAACGGTTGTCGAAGTCATCTCGGTTCAGGCCGGCGAGCTCTCCGGTGAACGCGCCGATCGCCGCGCCCAGCTCGGCGGGCCGACCCACACCGTCGCCCCGCCAGAACGGCAGCCGGGCAGGCTGGCCCGGCGCGGGGATGACCAGCACCCGGTCGTGGGTGATCTCGGTGATCCGCCAGCTGGTGGCTCCTAGGGAGATCACATCGCCGGGCCGCGACTCGTAGACCATTTCCTCATCGAGTTCGCCTACCCGCGAAGGCTTTTCGGAGTCTGCACTGGACGCGAGGTAGACGGTGAACAGGCCGCGGTCGGGGATCGCTCCACCGGAGGTGACCGCCAACCGTTGCGCGCCTGGCCGTGCGGTGAGTGTGCCCGCGTCGCGGTCGTACACCAGCCGGGGCCGCAATTCGGCGAATTCCGTCGACGGGTACTTCCCGGACAGCAGATCCAGCGTCGCCTCGAACGCACTGCGCGGCAGCGTCGCGAACGGCGCACTTCTCCGCACCGCGTCGAACCAGAGGTCGGCGTCCAGCGGCTCGAGCGCGCAGGCTGCCACGGTGTGCTGGGCCAGCACGTCGAGGGGATTGGCCGGCACCCGCATGGTCTCGATGTCGCCGGACAGCATCCGCTGCACCGTTACCGCGCAGCCGATCAGGTCGGTGCGGTGCTTCGGAAACAGGACGCCCTGTGAGATCTCGCCGACCTGGTGGCCCGCCCTGCCGATGCGTTGCAGCCCGCTGGCCACCGACGGTGGCGTCTCCACCTGGATCACCAGGTCGACGGCGCCCATGTCGATGCCCAGTTCGAGGCTGGAGGTGGCGACGACTGCCTTCAGCCGCCCGGTCTTGAGGTCGTCCTCGACCAGGGCGCGCTGCTCCTTGCTGACCGAGCCGTGGTGAGCGCGGGCCAACAGCGTCGCAGCGCCCGATGCCAGCCCGCTGCCCATGATGTGTGCGGGCGACCCGCCTGCCACTTGCGGATTGAGCCCGGACGGGAGGTCGACCCCGCTGCGTTCGGCGTGAATCTCATTGAGCCGAGAGGTGAGTCGCTCGGCAAGCCGACGCGAGTTGGCGAACACGATCGAGCTGCTGTGCGCCTCGATCAGGTCGACGATGCGCTCCTCGACGTCGGGCCAGATGGAGTTGTTCTCGAGATTGGCCATGTCGGGCACGGGCACCTGCACCGACAGGTCGAAGGTCTTGGCTGCGGGCGGGGCGACGATGGTCGTCGGCGCCTGCCCGGAAAGGAATCGGGCCACCTCTTCCGGCGGCCGCACCGTCGCCGATAGCCCGATCCGCTGCGCGGGTTTGTCCGTCAGCTGGTCGAGCCGCTCCAGCGAGAGCGCCAGGTGCGCACCGCGTTTGGTCGCCGCGACCGCGTGCACCTCGTCGACGATGACGGTCTGCACGGCGGCCAGCGTCTCGCGGGCTGCCGAGGTCAGCATCAGAAACAGCGACTCGGGTGTGGTGATCAGGATGTCGGGCGGCTTGGCGATCAGTTCCCGACGCCGCCCTGGTGGGGTGTCGCCGGAGCGGACGCCGACGCTGATGTCGGGGGCAGGTAATCCGCGCCGCTCGGCAATGCGGGTGATCCCGGTCAGCGGCGTGCGCAGGTTCCGTTCGACGTCGACGGCCAGCGCCTTCAGCGGCGAGACGTACAGGACGCTGGGCCCACCGCTTGCGAGGGGAGATCCCGCACCGGCGGGCCGAGGTTCGGCGTCGGCAAGACGGTCGATGGCCCACAGGAACGCGGCCAGCGTCTTTCCGGATCCGGTCGGCGCGACGACCAGCGTGTTGTCGCCGTCGGCAATGGCCGACCACGCCTGCGCCTGGGCATCGGTCGGCCCAGCGAAGGTGCCACTGAACCACTCCCTGGTCAGCGGGCTGAACCGGGCCAGCGGGCCTTGGATAGAGCTCACATCAGCCATCCTGCCAACCGGGACCGACAAATTTCGGCGGTCGAGCTCAGCGCCGCTCGGGCGCGACCGCCTCGGTGAGTACGGCGGGGATGCCGGGAACGCGCCCGACCATGTCGAGCAGCGCATGCGCGCACGTGTCGGCGATCTGGCCTGCGTCGATGGACGGGTCGAGAATGCGCTGCCGACACATCTCCATGGTCATGGCCAGCCACCCGTACATGCCGATTCGGATGTCGCGTTCGACCTTCGAGTCCAGGTCTCCGCCAAGCGTCTCAATGACCCTGGCCATGATCCGGTTGACCTGGCGCTCGTTGTCCACGTCCTCGATGCCGCGCAGCACCGGGTCGGATGTGCCCATCCCGACATAGGCTGCCCACGCGCCGTGCGGGTATTCCTCGTCGTAGTGCAGATAGGCCAGCACACCGGCGCGCAGCTGCTCGAACAGCGTCTGGTCCGGCATCGGCGGCGTGTTGGTGGCCTCGAACAACCGATCGGCCTCGGCCTGCACCACCGCGGCGAAGAACGCGCGCTTGTCCGGGAAGTAGTGGTACATCAGCGCACGCGACACGCCCGCCCGCTCGGCGATCTCGTCGATCCGCACTTCGTCGTAGGGGCGTTCGCCGAACACCTTGGCGCCCAGCGCCAGCAGCTCGCTCCGCCGATCGTCGGGGGACAGCCGCCGTCTGGGCTCGGACACGATCACCAGTCTAATTTGCGCGTGTGCAACAGCCGCGGGGGCGCGGTGTCGGTCGTCGTCGGCAGACTCCGGCGCATGGCCGAGCCATTCATCGGCAGTGAGCGGACTGCGACGGGCGCGCTCACTCCCTACGCGCTGCGCAGCAAGTTCGTCGCAATCTATCCGGACGTCCACCTTTCGCCCGCGGCCGAGGTGACGGCGGTGGTGCGCGCCAAGGCGGCCTGGTTGTGGTCCCGGCGCCGGGGCATCGTCGCGGGGCAATCGGCCGCTGCGCTGCACGGAGCGAAGTGGGTGGACAACGGTCGGCCTGCCGAGTTGCTGTGGCCGAATCGACACCCGCCGAGGGGCATTCACACGTGGTCCGATCAGTGGGCGGACGACGAGATCGAAGTGATCGACGGCATTCTGGTGACCACGCCCGCCCGGACCGCCCTCGATCTCGCCTGCCGCTATCGGTGTCGGCAGGGCCGTTGCTGCGATCGATGCCCTAGCACGTGCCACGCATCTCAAGATCGCCGACGTGGAACTACTTGCCGACCGCCACAAGGGCCGGCGGGGGATTCGCCGAGCCCTTACTGCTCTCGATCTGGTAGATCCTGGCGCGGAGTCACCGCAAGAAACGTGGCTGCGACTGCTCGTCATCCGCAATGGTTTCCCGCGGCCGCAGACGCAGATTCCTGTGTACGACGAGTTCGGGGTGCTTGTCGGGGTGTTCGACCTCGGCTGGAGCCTGAAGATCGCCATGGACTACGAAGGCGAGCATCATCGGATCAATCGCAGGCGCTTCAACCACGACATCCGGAAGGCCGAGGCGGTAGCCGATGGGGTGGATCGATCTGCGGGTGACAGCCGAGGACAGCGAAGGCGAGATCTCGCAATGGTTTCACGTTCGACGCGGCGTCCGGGGCGCCTTAACCGAAGTGCACGCCCTGGGCCAAAGGCAGCTCGGAGCTGTAGTTGACGGTGTTGGTCGCCCTGCGCATGTAGGCCTTCCAGGAATCCGACCCCGACTCGCGGCCGCCGCCGGTCTGCTTCTCGCCGCCGAACGCCCCGCCGATCTCGGCGCCGGAGGTGCCGATGTTGACGTTGGCGATGCCGCAGTCGGACCCGTCGGCGCCCATGAAGCGCTCGGCCTCCCGCATGTCGAGAGTGAAGATCGCCGACGAAAGCCCTTGCGGCACCGCGTTGTTCAGCTCGATCGCCTCGTCGAGGTCGTCATAGGTGAGCACATAGAGGATCGGCGCGAACGTCTCCTGATGCAGCAGTTCGGTCTGCTTCGGCATCCTCACCACCGCCGGGGCGACGTAGTACGAGTTCTCGCCGAGGTCGTGGCGCTCACCGCCGAAGACCTCGCCGCCCTCGGCGCTGGCCCGCTCCAGTGCTCCGACCATGTCGCGGTAGGCCGTCTCGTGGATGAGCGGCCCGACGAGGGTGCCGTCGGTCGCCGGGTCGCCGACCGGCAGCTGACGATAGGCCGACACGATCCGTTCGACCAACGTGTCTGCGATCGAACGGTGCACGATCAGTCGCCGCAGCGTTGTGCACCGCTGGCCCGCCGTGCCTGCGGCGGAGAACACGATGCCCCGCACGGCCAGTTCGAGGTCGGCCGACGGCGTGACGATGGCGGCGTTGTTGCCCCCGAGTTCCAACAGAACCCGGCCGAACCGGGCCGCCACCTGCGGCCCGACCTGCTGACCCATCCGCACCGAGCCGGTCGCGCTCAGCAGCGCCACCCGCGGGTCGTCGACCAGTCGCTCGCCGACCTCGCGCCCGCCCACAATCAGCCTGCTCACGCCGCGCGGTGCCCCGACGTCGTCGGCGGCCCGTTCGGCCAGCGCCTGACAGGCCAGCGCGGTCAGCGGCGTCAGCTCCGACGGCTTCCACACCACGGTGTCGCCGCAGACCAGCGCGATCGCGGCGTTCCACGACCACACCGCGACGGGAAAGTTGAACGCGGTGATGACGCCGACGACGCCGAGCGGATGCCACGTCTCCATCAATCGGTGGCCCGGCCGCTCGGAGGCGATGGTGCGGCCGTACAGCTGCCGCGACAGGCCGACGGCGAAATCGCAGATGTCGATCATCTCCTGCACTTCGCCGAGTGCTTCCGAGGTGATCTTCCCTGCCTCGATCGTCACCAGCGTGGCCAGATCGTCCTTGTGCTCGACGAGCAGTTGGCCGAGCCGGGCCACCAGCGCGCCGCGCACGGGCGCCGGTGTCGTGCGCCAGGTGCTAAACGCCTGTGCCGCTTCGGCTATGGCCGCGTCGGCCTGCTCCGGCGTGGTCTCTGCGACGGTGAACAGCACATCCCCGGTGATGGGGGTGCTTGCGTGCACACCGTGGACGCCCGGCTCGCCCAGTTCGACGCGGGAGCCGATCGCCTGGAGCGCGTCACGGGCTTGGGCGCGAAGGTCCTCGGCCGTCGGGAGCTGCGATGTCTGAACGCTTGTCATTTGATGCGACTTTCTCTCGGATACAGTGCGGCAATGAGCGAACCGCTCGACGAAATCGATCGAGTGCTGGTGCGCGAACTCGTCGCGGACGGCCGAGCCACGCTGGCCCAGTCTCGCGGCGATCGCGGGGTTGTCGGTGTCCGCCGTCCAGTCTCGGGTGCGACGACTAGAGGCGCGTGGCGTGGTGACCGGGTACACGGCGCGGATCAACCCCGAAGCCGTCGGGCACATGCTTTCGGCGTTCGTGGCCATCACTCCTCTCGATCCGTCTCAACCCGATGATGCGCCCGCGCGCCTGGAACACATAGAGGCCGTCGAGTCGTGTCACTCGGTGGCCGGCGAGGAGAGCTACGTCCTGCTCGTGCGTGTCGAGTCGGCGCGGGCCCTCGAAGACTTGCTGCAACAGATCCGTACGGCGGCGAACGTCGGCACCCGAAGCACGATCATTCTACAGACTTTTTACACAGGGCGCGAACATATACCGTAATTATTACGGTCAAATGGCGTATAGGCCGTAAAATATTTGTTAAGATGGTCGCATGACCGCTGTGCTGACACCTGCCGACAGGGCCGCCACCGAGGCCATCCGCCCCAACGACGTGCGTGAGGTGCTGGCCCGCAGCATCCTTGCCGACGGCCTTGACTTCGTTCTCGACATCGACCGCTCGACCGGTTCGGTGCTCGTCGATGCCCGCACCGGCGAACGCTACCTCGACATGTTCACGTTCTTTGCGTCGTCGGCGCTGGGCATGAACCATCCCGCGCTGGCCGATGATGAGGCGTTCCGCGCCGAACTCGCCGCGGCCGCGATCAACAAGCCGAGCAACTCCGACGTGTACAGCGTGCCGATGGCGCGGTTCGTGGAAACGTTCGCGCGGGTGCTCGGCGACCCGGCACTGCCGCACCTGTTCTTCGTCGACGGGGGTGCGTTGGCGGTCGAGAATGCGCTGAAGGTCGCGTTCGACTGGAAGAGCAGGCACAACGAGGCGCGCGGCATCGACCCCGAACTCGGCACGAAGGTGTTGCACCTGCGCGGCGCGTTCCACGGCCGCAGCGGATACACGCTGTCGCTGACCAACACCGATCCGAACAAAGTGGCGCGCTTCCCGAAATTCGACTGGCCCCGCATCGACGCGCCGTACATCCGACCCGATGCCGACATGGCTGCGGTGGAAGCCGAGTCGCTTCGCCAGGCCCGGGCGGCGTTCGAGGCGCATCCACACGACATCGCCTGCTTCATCGCCGAGCCGATTCAGGGCGAGGGCGGCGACAGGCACTTCCGTCCGCAATTCTTCGCCGCGATGCGCGAGCTGTGCGACGAGTACGACGCGCTGCTCATCTTCGACGAGGTGCAGACCGGCTGCGGTATGACCGGAACCGCCTGGGCCTACCAGCAATTGGACGTGGCACCCGACGTGATCGCGTTCGGCAAGAAGACACAGGTCTGCGGCATCATGGCCGGCCGCCGCGTCGACGAGGTGCCCGACAACGTGTTCGCCGTCGGCTCGCGAATCAACTCCACGTGGGGCGGCAACCTGGTCGACATGGTCCGGTCGCGGCGCATCCTCGAGACCATCGAGTCCGACGACCTGTTGGTGCGGGTCGGAAAGGCCGGACGCTATCTCCTCGACCAGCTCGAGGAGCTCGCCTCCGAGTTCCCGGGACTGGTGCTCGACGTTCGCGGCCGAGGGCTGATGTGCGCGTTCAGCATGCCGAGCGGTGCGCAGCGCGACGAGCTGATTCGCAGGCTCTGGGATCGCCGGGTGATCATGCTCGCCAGCGGTGCGAACAGCGTGCGGTTCCGGCCGGCACTTATCGTGTCGCGCGAGGAGATCGACGCCGCAGTTTCGGCTGTGCGCGACGCGCTCAGCTGACTTCGGTCGGTTCGGATGGTTCAGTAAGCCGTCGGATTATCGATCGCAGCCGGGTGAGCTCGGCGCCGCCGACGAGCTCGCAGCCATGCAGCTCCGCGAGTTTGCGTGCGGCGGGCGTGAATTCGTGGTTGGTGACCACCATCGTCCTTGTGCAGTCCTGCATGGGCGCACCCGCAACCACTTCCTGAACGGCACTCATACCGACCGGTCGGGACTGGCGCTTGCATTGGATGGCAAGGCGATTCGGCCGCTTGCCGACGATGATGTCGACCCCCCAGTCGCCGGTGACCGACGTCATGATCACCGGTAGCCCGCACGAGCGGGCCATCCTCGCGACATCGTCTTCGAAATCCGTCCCCGACATCGCCAATGCCGCCGGAGCTTCTCGCGGACTGGGGGTGAAGGCGCCGATGACGGCGGCCCACAGAAAACGGGGCGCGGCGGCCAACGCGATCGGTGCTACGACGCCGATCGCCACGCTCCACGGCGTGCTCGCGCCGAGCAGATAGGCGGTCGCGGCCGATGCGACACCGACTGCGACAGACACCTTCGCCCTGGCGCTCACCACGAGGCGAATGGTAGGTGTGCAAGCCGACAACGACGCGTTGTGGATGAACCGCCGGTGTGTCGGACGCGCCATTCATCCGTGGGACAACAAGCTGTAGTGCCGCACCCAGCGCCAACTAAGCGCCTTTCGCCCAAGCCCACGCGGTAAGACGCCAGTCTGCGTCGACCTTACGAAGCGCGACGGTATAAACCGAACCCGTTTGAGTGACCTGGTTGCCTCGCAGATCGAATGTCATGGTGGCGGGGGCGACGACATAAGCGTTCTCGCCATTGACATCGACGTGCCGTGGCTCGCCGAGCGCGATGCGGTAGCCCGAAGCACCGAGGTGCTCGCCCTCGGCGAGCACGTCCTTCCACCAGTCTTCGGCGGCTGTCGGCCCTTGCCACACATGGGGTGACATGCCGTCAAGAATTTGCATCGGGTCGGCGCACGTCGCTGCCATTGCCGCCGAGTCACCGTTGTTGAATGCGTCGACGTACTGCAGGACTGCGACCATTGGGTCGTCCGAGTTAGGCATGAATTGAGGCCCCCGTCAGTTGCCGCGCGTGGACCCCTAGTCTCCTACGCAGTGTGGGTTTTGAAGTGTACTTCGCGAAGTCGTTGACACCACCGGTTCAAGCCAGTCAGTGGCTTTGGTGGCCATCCCCGAAGGCCCTAGCCTGTCCGCACGATCTGACCCAGACTGGAACTGCGACGTCCCAAGCCCGTGCCGGACAAGGGCCTAGCGACGATAACGAGTCACCGGCCAAAGGAGAGGACACGATGACTTCCTTGGAGCTGGCCAGCGCTGGGACGGCAGAATTCAGTGAAGGCGATCTTTACTTCATCGGTAACGCCACCACATTGATCCGTTTCGGCGGGCTGTCCATCCTGACCGATCCCGCTTTCCTGCACAAAGGCGAGCACGTCTATCTGGGTCATGGCATCTGGGCCCGGCGCGAGGTGGAGCCGGCATGCCAGATCGCCGACCTGCCACCGATAGATCTCGTCATCTTGTCGCACTACCACGGCGATCATTTCGATGACGTCGCCGCCCAGGAGCTGGACAAGACGCTGCCCATCGTCTCTACGGCGGACGCAGTGGACAAGCTCAGCGCTCTCGGCTTCGAGCGGGGCCATTCCCTCGACACCTGGGAATCACTCGAGGTGCACAAAGGCGACGCGACGCTGAAGATCACCGCGATGCCCGCCAAGCACGCCACAGACGACGCAGTCAACGCGCTGCTCATGCCTGTCAACGGGCACCTGCTCGACTTCAGCCGCAACGGCGATCAGCTCTATCGGCTGTACATCACCGGGGACACCATGCTCGTCGATAGCCTGGAGGACATCCCGCGCCGCTACCCCGACATCGACCTCGGCCTGATCCACACGGGTGGCACGACCTTCCTGGTCACCGTTGTCACGATGACGGGCGAGCAAGGAGTCAGGGCTGTCGAGATCACCAAACCTCGCACTGCCATCCCGATCCACTACAACGACTTTTCGGTGTTCCTGTCGGGGCTCGACGACTTCAAGGAGGCCGCCAGGACCTCGACCGCCGAGCACGGAGTTCGTCTACCTCGCTCATGGCGATACCTACACATTCAAGCCCCACGTCTGAACATCTCGGCTCAAATCGTCTAAGACGTCGAGCCATACCGGGGCACCCAAGGAGATCATCATGACTGCCGGCTCCGGACCGCAGAGCATCGTTCTCGTGCACGGCGCTTTCGTGGACGGATCCAGTTGGCGGGCGGTCTACGACCTTCTCACCGGGGACGGCTACCACGTCGCGGTGGTGCAGAATCCCACCTTGTCGCTGTCCGGCGACGCGGCAACGACGCGGCTGACCATCGACGCGCAAGATGGGCCGGTCGTGCTGGTGGGGCACTCCTACGGCGGGGCGGTCATCACCGAGGCCGGCACCCACGACAAGGTAACGGCCCTGGTCTACATCGCGGCATTCGCGCCGGATAAGGGCGAGTCGGTGAAAGCGCTGGACAGCAGCCCCGGTACGCCGGGGTCGCCGATCGTCGCCGCGCCAGGAGGGTTTATGTTCCAGGACCGGGCGACGTTCCACACTTCGTTCGGCGCTGACCTGCCCGCCGCGGACGCCGTGTTCTTGGCCGACTCCCAGGTCCCGTGGACGGTGGACGCCATGGCGGGGCCGGTCACCGAGCCAGCCTGGCGTGGCAAGTCGAGCTGGTACTTGATCGCCACCGAAGACCGCATGATCCCGCCGTCCGCACAGCGCGCAATGGCGCAGCGGGCCAGCGCCACCACGGTCGAGGTGGCCGCCAGCCACGCCGTCTACATGTCACAGCCGCACGCCGTTGCCGCGTTCATCAGAAAGGCCTGCGGCTAGGCGACCGCGTGCCTCGCGCCGGATTATCGATCGCAGCCGATCACGACCTAAAAGGCCGCAAAAACCAGGTGCACAAGCGGTAGCGTCATTGGTTGCTGGCTGGGCCCCAAGCACTCGGCGACGCCCCAGCGGCGTTGCGACGGGAGACAACCATGAAGCGCTGCATCGTCGGAGGATTGACTGCCCTGCTGATGGCAGCAGGGCTGATCACCTCAGCGCCGCCGGCCAGCGCGGGCTGCCTGTACGGAGGACCCGTTCTCAGTAAATGCGATGGACCCGTCCAACCTGACGGCGGCTGGCAACGATGCGTGGCAGTTGCCCGCTACATTCCTAACGGCCTCAGTTCCTACCTCGTGCCCGAGAAGCGCTGCGATTTGATGGGTCCTGGCCAGCAGAATTGGGATTTCGCTTTCGCCGACCCCCCAACGCACATCGACGACTGAGCCGGGAACTCGACGTTGGAATTCGACGTAGATGCGCTGCGAAAGAAATATGCCCTTGAAAGGGATCGACGACTGCGCGCTGACGGAATCGCGCAATACGTAGAGATCGCAGGACCGTTTGCGCGCTTTGCCGACGATCCGTGGTGCGATCCGCACTTCACCCGCGATTCGCTGACCGACGAGGTGGATGTCGCGATCATCGGCGCCGGCTTCGGCGGACTGCTCACCGGGGCCCGGCTACGCGAACTGGGCGTGCAGGACATCCGCCTCATCGACAAGGCCGCCGACGTGGGTGGCACCTGGTACTGGAATCGGTACCCGGGCATCGCGTGTGACGTCGAATCGTATGTGTACATGCCGCTACTGGAGGAGTTGGGCTACGTCCCGACCGAGAAGTACGCCAAGGGCGATGAGATCTTCGCGCACTGCAGGCGCATCGCCGAGCACTACGACCTGTATCGCAACGCCTGCCTTCAGACGGAGGTCACCGAGATCCGTTGGGATCCGGCGATTTCACGCTGGATAGTGTCGACCAACCACGGTGACGCGATCAGGGCACGGTTCGTGGCGATGGCGAACGGGTACCTACAGAAGCCGAAACTCCCCGGCATCGACGGAATCATGGACTTCGCCGGGCACACGTTTCACACCAGCCGGTGGGACTACGACTACACCGGCCCCGACCTCGCCAAACTAGCGGACAAACGGGTGGGGATCATCGGGACCGGCGCGACAGCCATCCAAGCTGTTCCGCAGCTGGCGAAGTCGGTGAAGCGCCTGCTCGTCTTTCAGCGCACACCGTCAACAGTCGATGTGCGCGGCAATCGGCCAACCGATAATGGATGGTCGGCGGAGTTGACGGACGGCTGGCAGCGCCGACGCATCGAGAATTTCCAGCTGCTCACGGCGGGCGGTGAGGCCGACGAGGACCTCGTCGACGACGCATGGACGAGCATCGTCAAAAAGCTCTTCGTGATGCGACAGACCAGCGTCGCAGGGATATCCGATGAAGAGCGCTTGCGCACAGTCGATCTCGCCGACTTCGCCAAGATGGAGGAGATCCGGGCGCGCGTCGACTCGATCGTGGCCGACCGCGCCACCGCCGAAGCCCTCAAACCCTGGTACGGCTACTTCTGCAAACGACCGTGCTTTCACGACGAATACCTGCAGGCGTTCAACCGCGACAACGTCACTCTCGTCGACACCAAGGGCCTGGGCGTCGAGCAGATCACGACCAACGGTGTCGTCGTCGATGGCACAGAGCACACCATCGACTGCCTGATCTTTGCGACCGGTTTCGAGGTCGGCACCGAGTATTCCCGGCGCGTGGGCTTCGAGATCGCGGGACGCGACGGGTTGACGCTCACCGACAAGTGGCGCGACGGAGTTCGCACGCTGCACGGCCTGACCGTGCACGGCTTCCCGAACTGCTTCGTGCTCAGCATCGCCCAGTCCGGCTTCACCGTGAACTTCCCGTACCTTCTCGACATTCAGGCGACCCATGCCGCATGGCTGATCGCATGGGCGCTGAACAACGCGGCCAGCGAATTGGAAGCGTCGGCCGACGCCGAGGCGGCATGGGTCGACACCGTTGTCGGCCGGTACGGTTGCGAGTGCCGGCAGGGCGAAGTCCTGCACGCCGGGCTACTACAACAGGGAGGGCCAGGCGAACGCGAGGACGCGTCAGGGCAGCTTCTTCTTTGGCACCCCGACCGAATACGCCGACATCCTGGGGGCGGCAAGGATGACCGGCGCGCCGGACGGATTCCAGGTTTCGTGACCAGAGCCCGCCGATACCGCAGCGGTCGCATGCTGGCAATGACGCGGCGCCGCCCTTCACCGCGGGTGGTCATCATCGGTGCCGGATTCGGTGGGCTTGCCTCCGCGGTGGCGTTGCGGCGCAAGGGCATCGACGACTTGTTGATCATCGAGCGCGCCGATGGCGTCGGCGGAACCTGGCGGCAGAACGTCTATCCGGGCGCGGCGTGTGACATCCAGAGTCACCTGTATTCGTTCTCGTTCGCACCGAACCGCGCATGGAGCCGCACCTACGCCAATCAGCCGGAGATCCTGGCCTACCTGGAGAAGGTCGCCGACGACTTCGACCTCCGCCGCCACCTGATGCTCGGCACCAGCGTGCGCAGAATCCGCTGGAACCCGGCAGCGCTGCAGTGGGACGTCGAGCTGGACAGCGGCGACATCGTTGTCGCGGACGTCGTCGTCAGCGCCGTCGGACTATTCGGCGCGGCGCGCTTTCCCGACATCGACGGCGTTCGCCGACTTCGCAGGCGATCTGATGCACACCGCGCGGTGGGATACCACCGTCGACCTGACCGGCAAGCGGGTGGCGGTGGTCGGAACCGGTGCCAGCGGAGTGCAGCTGGTACCCGAAATCGCCGACGTCACAGAGAAGTTGACGGTCTTCCAGCGCACCCCGCCATGGATGGTGCCCAAGCCGGACCGACCTTTCAGCGCCGAGGAGTTGTCTAGATTCCACAGGCAGCCGTGGGCGTCGCGGCGCGAGCGATGGCGGCTGTGGAAGCTCCAGCACGACAACACGGCATTGACTCCCGACCACCCCCAGCTGGCCGCGACACAGAAACTGTCGGAGGGATTTCTGCGCAAGCACGTCGCTGACGACAACCTGCTCGATGCCTTGACGCCGCGCTATCCGTTCCGGTGCAAGCGGGTGCTGCTGGGCGAAAGGTATTACCTCGCATTGCAACGTCCCCACGTCGACCTCGTGACCGACCCCATCGAACGCATCACCCGAACTTCGATCGTCACGGCGGGCGGCCGAAGCGTGGACGTCGATGCCATCGTGCTGGCAACGGGATTCGAGACCAGTCACTACCTGTCCGGGCTGGAGGTCACCGGCGTGGGCGGCGAAAGCCTGCATGAGCGTTGGGGTTCGGATCCTCAAGCCTTCCTGGGCACGGCGGTCAGCGGGTTTCCGAACTTCTTCATGCTGTACGGCCCGAACACCAACCAGGGCGCCAACTCGATCATCTACATCCTGGAAGCCGGAGCGCGGCTGGTGGCCAGTGCCGTCAGCCGGCTAGCACGCCGCGGCGGATACATCGATGTACGTCCCGAGGCGGAGCAGCGGTTCAACGCGCAGATCCACGCGCATCTCGAGCGGTCCATTTGGATGCAGTGCGACAGCTACTACCGGTCGTCGTCGGGCCGCATCGTCACGCAGTGGCCTCACTCGGAACTCGACTATGCCCGGGCCACCTGGCGGCTACGTCCGCGCGACTGGAAATTCAGTGACCGAATCGGCGTAACGACTTAGTCGCGACCAGCGT
Organism: uncultured Actinomycetota bacterium; assembly: GCA_963734385.1. Classification (GTDB taxonomy): domain Bacteria; phylum Actinomycetota; class Actinomycetes; order Mycobacteriales; family Mycobacteriaceae; genus Mycobacterium. The sequence goes on from CAVTHR010000026.1 coordinate 39,564, forward strand.
AGTCAGCAAATTGTAAGGTTTACACCGGCCTCACCAGGGGAAATTAGGTAGCTGTGTATCGCAGCACTCAAGATCAATTGCGCCACGATGAAACGGGCTTCCGTGAGGCCGCGCGATTCAGCGTCGTGGTCACCGTTGCCGCTGTCGTATTCGTTGTCGTGGCCGCCGTGTGGGTGAGCACCTGTGGCGGGTCGACCGCCGACACCGTGGCTTGTGGCACTCCGCAACGAACCCTGCTCGCTCTCGGCGCCCCGATCATCCTGCTGCTGGGCGGTTTACGGGCCTTTGTGCGGACATATCAGGTCTGGCGCCAGGGTGGCACGTGGTGGCCGTGGCAGGGGGCGGGCTGGTCTTCTGCTGATCTCAATGCTGTCGATCCTCGGACCGGGACTCGGAGGCTGACGTCGGCCGTGTAACATGAGCCAGACTGTGATCTACCGTTGAGTCATCCCTGAAATACGGGCAGAGGTATGGCGGAAGGAGCAGCCATGAAAAGCCCTAAAGATCCCGTTGATCATGCGAGGACGACGCGACCGCACGCCGGTGAGTCGATGACCGACACCAAGAACATGCCCGCGCTGATCGTTATCGGCCTGGCACTGGTGTGTTTTGTCGGAGCCCTTGCCGCGCATGCGACGAATCACCACAGCACCGGCCTGATGTTCGGGTCATTTTCTGCAGCCGGGCTCGTCATCGGTCTGGTGTGGCTGGCTGTCGAGCACCGGCGGGTGCGCAATATCGAAGAGCGTTGGTACGCCGAACATCCCGACGCGCATCGACAGCCGCCGAGCAGTTAGTCAGCACGAAAAAATCCCAGCCGTTTCCGACTGGGACTTCCTCGCAAGCGCTGGGTCTTACTGATTGGCTTCTTGACGCTTCTCGGCGGCCTTCGCGCCGCCGCGAGCCGCTTCTGCTTCGGCTTCCTTCTTTGCGGCGTCACGCTGGGCGTCTGCCTTGTCCTGCTGGGCCTTGCCCTCGCGGACCATGTCATCACGACCCGTCACGGTGCCGACAGTTTCCTTGGCCTTGCCCTTGACGTCCTCGACGACGCCCTTGACGGCTTCTTCAGGACCACTGTTCTTCTCGGTCATGTTCACCTTTCCGCTACTGGGATCACCTTTGGGATGTTGCCCAATTCCTGGGCCACATGAGGAGACCTCCCCACGCAATCAAAGGGTTCCCGAGCTCACGGAGGGCTAAACGTGTCCCACCTCTCGTCGCCTCAACCGTCACGGTCGTACTCATCGGCGTCGATGACGTCTTCGTGCTGGTCCTGCCAGTCTGCCGGGGAGGCCTCCAAGGGTGCCTCATCGCCCTCACCGAGACCTTCGTCGTCGATGGACTGGTCGACCGCGGGCTGGTGCTGCTCGACGGCGTCGGCGACGGGCACCTCGTCAGGGACGTTGTCGGGGGTGTCGTCGATGCTGTGCATGAACTCGATGCTAGCTGCGAGCCACCTTGCGGATCAGCCGCGCGGTGCTGCCCTCCAAGATGGCTTGGCGCTCACCGGGTTTCTTCGTGCGGTTGGCGCGCCGCACTCCGGCTTCGATCGTGATGCCCTTCTCGTATCCCTGGACCACCCGGGGGTCGACGTAGGAGCCGCGGGCAACGGCCGGCGTGTTGCCGAGCTCCTCGGCCACCTCCTTCATCACCGCGGACTCCACCCGCTTGATCACCGTCTTGTTCGCAGGCGGGTCGGCGTCGACGAAGGACGCGGCCGCCAGCACAGTGCCGTGCCACGTTCGCAGGTCCTTCACCGTGTACTCGTCGCCGACGAGCTCCTTGAACCGGGTGTTTAGGTCGTCGGCGTGAAGGTCGACCCAGTCCGACGAATTGCGGCAAACCAGCAACCGGTCGGTGCGATCCGGTCGACGAAGCAGCGAGCGTACTGAGCGAACCACGCCGGGGTCGTCGATGGTCAGCGTGCGACGCACGCCGCTCTTGGCGGGAAAGTCGAATTCGACGGCCTCCCGCTGCATCGATACGTGTTCGCAGAGCAGCGTCGCGATTCCGAAGGAGTTGTTCTCCTCGGCGTACTGCTCGCCGCCCGCCCGGAAGTAGCCGAGATCGAGGAGCTGAATAGCCAGCGCGAGAACCCGATCGCGCTCGAGGCCGCGTTTGCGGAGGTCAGATGCGATGCGTCGGCGCATATCGGGCAGCGCCTTCGACATCTCCAGCACCCGGTCGAACTTCTCCTCGCTGCGTTCCTCCTGCCATCTCTCGTGATACAGATACTGCCGCCGGCCGGCCGCGTCGGTCCCGACGGCCTGGATGTGACCGTTCGGATAGGAGCTGATCCAGACGTTCTTCCACGCCGGTGGGATGACCAGATCCCGGATGCGCATCAGCGTGGCTTCGTCGGTGATCGCCTTACCGTCTGCATCGTGATAGGAGAAGCCTCGTCCGCGCCGGACCCGGCGCAGGCCGGGTCCGCTCACTACGCTGCGGCGCAGCCGCATGGCAGCCCGCCGTTAGATATACGTCCAGGCTGGGTATCAAACATCGATGTCACTGCATCATCGGCGCGAGAATGAGGAACGCCACGGCGTAAACCGCCGCCACAGTGACGATCAACGCGGCGAGCACGACGCCTGCCGTCACCAGGATTCGGCGCGGCATGTGCGACGGCTGGGTGTCGTTCATGACGGTGTATTACCCGCCCAACGTCCGCATCACACGTATCAACCTGCATTTATTGGAAACGCTGATGGTTAGCTGGCGAACCGACTGGGGTACTGTCGGTTCGACATTGCCGGGAGGTCACATGGCCGACGTCGAGAACAAGAACAACGGGCATCAACGCGGAGCCCGCTCAGTGGAGATCCGGGTGCCAGCGCAGCTGGAGAACCTGGCGGTGGTGCGCACCGTTGTGGCTGCGATCGGCACGTTCGAGGACCTCGACTTCGATGCGGTCTCCGATCTACGGCTGGCCGTCGACGAGGCATGTACGCGGCTGGTCCGCTCCGCTGTACCGAACTCCACGCTGGTGGTCAACGTCCATCCAACCGATCAGGAGGTCGTCGTCGAGGTGTCGACTACCTGCACGAGCGAGGACATCCTGACGCCCGGCAGTTTCAGCTGGCATGTGCTGAGCTCGCTGACCGATGAGGTCTCGACTTTCCAGGATGGATACGGCGCCGAAGAGGGCCGGGTCTTCGGAATCTCCATGACGACGAGACGAGCGAGTTCGCTCAGGTGAGTCCGCAGTCCTCACAGGGTTCGTCGTCACGACCGAACTCTGAATACGCGGATGTGGCAGCCATGTTCCGCGAGTTGCAGACTGTGCCGGATGGTTCCGCGAAGTTCACTCGGCAACGCGACCGCATCGTCGAGCGTTGCTTGCCACTGGCCGATCACATCGCCCGCCGGTTCGACGGTCGCGGCGAACCACGTGACGACCTGGTGCAGGTCGCGAGGGTGGGTTTGGTCAACGCCGTGATCCGCTTCAACGTGGACGCGGGCTCGGATTTCGTGTCGTTCGCGGTGCCGACGATCATGGGCGAAGTCCGCAGGCACTTCCGCGACAACAGCTGGTCGGTCAAGGTCCCGCGCAGGCTCAAGGAATTGCACCTGCGGCTCGGCGCGGCGACGGCCGATCTATCGCAGCGACTCGGGCGCGCGCCGACGGCCTCGGAACTCGCCGCCGAGCTCGATATGGACCGCGACGAGGTCGTCGAGGGTCTGGTCGCAGGCAGCTCCTACAACACGCTGTCCATCGACAGTGGCGGCAGCGGCACAGACGACGCGCCCGCGATCGCCGACACCCTGGGTGACATGGACATGAGCCTGGATCAGATCGAGAACCGAGAATCGTTGCGGCCCTTACTCGCTGCGCTGCCGGAGCGGGAGCGGACCGTGCTGCTGCTCAGGTTCTTCGAATCGTTGACCCAAACGCAGATAGCCGAGCGCGTCGGCATCTCACAGATGCATGTGTCTCGGCTACTCGCGAAATCCCTAGCTCGGCTCCGAGACCAGCTGCAGTAGGCGGCGCTGCTCAGCACGCAGGCGCGACAGCGCGGCAGGCAGCGTAGTGGCGAGCGGCAAGGCCGAGTCCGGATCGCAGATCCGCAACAGCCGGCTCACCGCGCGGCTGGGCACAAGCACCCACTCGACGCCGGCACCCGCGCAGCGCACGTTCACCGTATGCAGCGCGGAAAAGCCCGCGGTGCCAAAGAAGTCGACTTCGGAGAGGTCCAGCGCCAAGCGCTGCGTCTGCTCGGCATGGCGAAGCGCGTAATCAACGAATTCCTGGGCATTTGAGGCGTCCAGATCACCGCGGGCGGTGACGACCACGACCGACGGGTGCAGCCACCGCGTCGCGAACGTCGCGGTATGGCTCTCGGTGCGGTCAACAGGACGTGAGGCAGTAAAAGCTGTGCTCATAGTGGCTTGTGACTCCATCAGTCGAAGTGATTCGTACTGTGGTTGGCGTCAAAAGTTCAAGGCCCTGGCTCCTCAAAGCCCATCGCTGCAGGGAGTTCGTCGCCTGCATGTCGATGACGTTCCATCGGGCTGTGAACTCAACCTGATTCGACCCTACGCCGAAGCGCAACGATTCTTCAATGCAGGGGAAGCGCTCTCTTCTAATAAGGCCTGCTCAACACGGCGTTGCGCAATTTGATCCACACTGTTGGCATGTCAGAGCACATCGCCGGAGTGGTGCTCGCCGCAGGGGCGGGCACCCGGTACGGCATGCCCAAGGTGCTCGGCGGCGACGGGCAATGGCTGCGTTCGGCGGTATCGGCGCTGCACGGCGGCGGATGCGACGACATCGTCGTGGTTCTCGGCGCCGCGATCGTCGACGTGCCGTCTCCGTCCCGAGCCGTAGTGGCCCACGACTGGGCCGAAGGAATGAGCGCTTCGCTGCGGGCGGGCATCTCCGCGACAGAATCCGGACCCGCAGAGTATGCGGTGCTGCTCACGGTAGACACCCCCGACATCAATGCGGATGTGGTGGTGCGGGTGCTGGCCGCTGCGCGTGCTTCGTCATCCGGCATCGCGCGGGCCGGTTACGGCCGGCGGCCGGGACATCCCGTCGTCGTGGCGCGCAGGCACTGGCCCGAACTCGTCGCAGGCGCCGCAGGGGACCAGGGTGGGCGCGCCTTCCTGCAGGGGCGAACCGACGTCACATGGGTGGACTGCGCCGACCTTGCTACCGGCGCCGATATCGACGTCAATCCCGAACCGTGATGCCGAGCGCCGCCTCGGCGAAGCGGCGCACCGCTGCCTCTGCGACGTCGACGGCGTCGGCATGGCCGCCCAGTGTGCGGGACGAGATCGTTGCTGCCACCGGGTCGAGCGTGACCTCGGCCACCACCTCACCGGTGGTCGGCTCACAGACGTCCCAGACGTATCCGGCATCCGAACGAACCCCACGCAAATACCATGCGCCGGCATTGATTTCCACCGGTTCCACGAGAGGTAATGGTAGGCATGAAGATCGCAATCATCGGGGCCAGCGGCCTCATAGGAACCAAGCTTGTTGCACGGCTAACCGCGGACGGGAACGACGTTGTCGCCGCGTCCCGCAATACAGGTGTGGACGTGTTGACGGGGGAGGGCCTTGCCGACGCGCTGGCCGGTGCAAACGTGCTGGTCGACGTCGTCAACTCACCTGACTTCTCTGACGACCCGGTGATGAACTTCTTCACCACGTCGACGACCAACCTGACCACCGCCGCCAAGAAGGCGGGCGTCGGCCACTACGTCGCCCTGTCGATCGTCGGCCTCGACGGGCTGCCCGACAGCGGGTACCTGCGCGCCAAGGTCGCCCAGGAAAAGATCCTCACCGAGTCCGGTCTGCCGTACACGATCGTGCGGGCAACGCAGTTCGCCGAGTTCACAGACGGGATCACTGAGTCACTGGTCGTCGGCGACGAGGTACGCGTTCCCGATGCGTTGATCCAGCCGATCGCAGCCGACCAGGTGGTCGCGGACGTCGCCCGCGCCGCGGTCGCCGCGCCGCTCAACGATTTCGTGAATATCGGTGGGCCCGAGAAGATCTCGTTCGAGCAGATGGCCCGTGACTCGTTGGCACGCAAGGGTGACGACAAGAACGTCGTCATCGACCCGCAGGCCAAGTACTTCGGCACGGCGCTGGAACAGCGCAGCCTGGTGACGCCGGATTAGTCGCGCTACTCGGCGGACTTGATCTCGGCGAGCACCGTGCCCTGCGTAATGGCGGCACCGGTCTCCACAGCGAGCCCGGTGATGGTGCCGTCCTTGTGGGCAGTGACAGGGTTCTCCATCTTCATCGCCTCGAGCACGACCACCAGATCGCCCGTGGCGACCTCTTGACCCTCCTCGACGGCAACCTTGACCACGGTGCCCTGCATCGGGGCGGTCACCGCATCACCCGACGCGGCGGCCCCCCCGTGTGAGCCGCGCTTGCGTGCCTTCGGCTTCTTGCGGATGACGCCGGGCGCGGCCGCTCCGCCGTTGCCGAGGGCCATGTCGCCGGGCAGCGACACCTCCAGCCTGCGACCGCCCACCTCGACGACGACCGTCTGACGCGGAATGGTGTCGGCCTCCTCGATCGGGTCGCCTCCGGTGAACGGCTCGATCGTGTTGTCCCACTCGGTTTCTATCCAGCGGGTGTGCACCGTGAAGCCGTTGTCGTCGCCGATGAACGCCGGGTCGGAAACGACCGCCCGATGGAACGGGATGACCGTGGCGAGGCCCTCGACCGTGAACTCGTCCAGCGCGCGCCGCGACCGCTCGAGCGCCTCCTGGCGGTTGGCGCCGGTGACGATCAGCTTGGCCAGCATCGAGTCGAACTGGCCGCCGATCACCGAGCCGGTCTCCACGCCGGAGTCCAGCCGCACTCCGGGGCCGGCGGGCGGCTCGAACTTGCTGACGGGGCCGGGGGCGGGCAGGAAGCCGCGGCCCGCGTCTTCGCCGTTGATGCGGAACTCGATCGAGTGGCCGCGCGGCGTCGGGTCCTCGGTGATGTCGAGCGCTTCGCCGTTGGCGATCCGGAACTGCTGGCGGACCAGGTCGATGCCTGAGGTCTCCTCGGTCACCGGGTGCTCCACCTGAAGGCGCGTGTTGACCTCTAGGAACGAGATCAGCCCGTCCTGGCCGACCAGGTACTCGACGGTGCCCGCGCCGTAGTAGTGCGCCTCCTTGCAGATGCGCTTGGCGGACTCGTGGATCTCCTTGCGCTGCGCGTCGGTCAGGAACGGCGCTGGCGCCTCCTCGACGAGCTTCTGGAAGCGACGCTGCAGAGAGCAGTCGCGGGTGCCCGCGACGACGACATTGCCGTGCTGGTCGGCGATCACCTGTGCCTCGACGTGGCGCGGCTTGTCGAGATATCGCTCGACGAAGCACTCGCCGCGGCCGAAAGCCGCGACGGCCTCGCGGGTGGCCGAGTCGAACAGTTCCGGGATCTCCTCGATGGTGCGGGCCACCTTCATGCCGCGGCCGCCGCCGCCGAACGCGGCTTTGATCGCGATCGGCACGCCGTACTCCTTGGCGAAGGCGACGATCTCGTCGGCGTCCTTGACGGGTTCCGACGTGCCGGGCACCAACGGAGCCTTTGCCTTGGCGGCGATGTGACGGGCGGTGACCTTGTCGCCGAGGTCGCGGATGGACTGCGGGCTCGGGCCGATCCAGATCAGGTCCGCGTCGATGACCGCCTGCGCGAAATCGGCGTTCTCCGAAAGGAATCCGTAGCCCGGGTGGATGGCGTTCGCGCCCGACTTCTCCGCCGCGTCGAGCAGCTTGCCGAAGTCGAGGTAGGACTCCGCGGAAGTCTGGCCGCCGAGGGCGAAGGCCTCATCGGCGAGCCGAACGTGTGGTGCGTCGGCGTCGGGTTCGGCGTAAACGGCAACGCTAGGGAGCCCGGCGTCCCTGGCCGCCCGAATCACCCGGACCGCGATCTCACCGCGATTGGCGACCAGCACCTTGGAAATGCTTGAGCTGGCGTGACTGGGCACTGCGCCTCCTGATCGGCATCTCTAAGAAACGTCTTTAAGAATGTATCCCGCGCAGTTTAAGCGCCCGCGCCGTGTGGACCGGCATTGACCCCAAGTAGCCGTACGGCTAGCTTGCCGTTTCATGGGACTACTCGACGGCAGGGTCGCGATGTCCACCTTCGCCGGTGGGCGCTCGCTGGTGGCGCGCGCCGTCGACGAGTACGGCACCGTCGACGCCGTCGCCCTGCTGGCAGGCCGGATCCCGCTGAGCCCGCTGGCCGACGTGTCCGAGGACGAGTGGGACGGCGTGACCACCAGGCGCCGTACTGCGCGGCGAAGGCCGGAATCGTCGGCCTGATGCGTGCGGTCACCACCTCATCGAGCGGCAGGGCGGCTTCACCGTCGACGAGATCAGCGACGCGGTGGTCCGGCTGTTCGAACCGATGTACTCACACGAACCTCGTCAGCGGCCCCGGCTGCTACCGCCTGCTGGCGAGCAACTTGACGACTGCCCGAGGGGATATCCCCGATGATGTACGAAATGCTGTCCACCGCAGGGCTTTTCCCGCCGCCTGAGGCGCCGCCGCGCACGCCGTGGCGCTAGCGCAGGTGCCTCTTTATCCGGGCCAGCATCGCGGACATGCCGCGCAGCCGAAGTGGGCTGATCAGCGCCGCCAGTCCGAGGGCGGTGTAGAAGTCGTCGGGCACGGCCAGGATGTCGTCGGCCGGCTGCTCGTCGAGGCCTTGAGCCAGGATGGACGCGAAACCGCGGGTGGTCGGTGACTCGGCGGGCGCGCTGAAGTACAGCCGCACCCGGCCGCGGTCCTCCGCGTCGACGTGCAGGAACAGCGGCGTCTGGCATTCCGGCACGGGCTCCATCGCCGCCTCCTCGAGGTCGGCGGGAAGGGGTGGAAGCTCGCCGGCGAACTCCAGTAGCAGCTGCAGCTTGTCCTGACCCTGCACCTCTTGGAAATCCGACACCACCTCGGCCAGTGGCGCGGGCATGCCGCTCATGGCGCTTCGCCTGGTTCCTCTCCTACAGACACCGGCACCCGAACGGCGTTGCCCCACTCGGTCCACGACCCGTCGTAGTTGCGCACGCCGGGCAGGCCGAGCAGGTGGGTAAGCACGAACCAGGTGTGGCTGGACCGCTCACCGATGCGGCAGTAGACGACCGTCTTGTCGTCGGCCGACAGGAAGCCGTACAACTCGTCGAGTTCCTCGCGGCTGCGGAACCGGCCGCTGTCCTGGGCGGCCTTGGCCCACGGAATCGAGCGGGCCGTGGGGATGTGTCCGCCGCGCAGCGCGCCTTCCTCCGGGTAGTCCGGCATGTGGGTGCGCTCACCGGTGTACTCCTGCGGGGAGCGCACGTCGATCAACGGCTGCGAGCCGAGAACGCCCAGCACGTCTTCCTTGAACGCCCTGATCGGTGGGTCGTCTCGCTCGACGACCGGATACCCGCTGGTCTGCTTGTTCGGCACGTCGAGCGTGGTGTCCCGGCCGTCGGAGATCCACAGGTCGCGGCCGCCGTCGAGCAGCCGCACGTCGGGGTGTCCGAAAAGGGTGAATACCCACAGCGCGTAGGCGGCCCACCAGTTGCTCTTGTCGCCGTAGATCACGACGGTGTCGTCGCGGCCGATGCCCTTGCGGTTCATCAGCTCGGCGAACTGCGCACCGTTGATGTAGTCGCGGACGTGCGGGTCGTTGAGGTCGGTGTGCCAGTCGATCTTCACCGCGCCTGGGATGTGGCCGGTGTCGTAGAGCAGCACGTCTTCGTCGGATTCGACGACGGCCAGCCCGGGCCTGCCGAGATTGCCCGACAGCCAGTCGGACGTGACCAGCCGTTCCGGATGGGCATAGGCGGCCAGGGCGGGATCGGGGTCTGCTGGAAGCGGCACACCCCGAGCCTACAGCGGGTTATCAGACCAGAGTTCGGCGATTGACAGCCCAGCGCGGGCGAACAACGTACGCATCGTCGGCAGACCGATGCCCACCACATTCGATGGGGTTCCCTCGATTCCGTCGACGAACCATCCGCCGAGACCGTCGATGGTGAAGCCACCGGCGACCCGCAGCGACTCACCGCTGTCCAGGTAGGCCGCCAGGTCCGCTTCTGTCGGCTTCGCGAAATGGACTGTGGTGGCAGCAAACTCGACGTCGCGGTGGGTCACGGCGCCATCGCGCAGCCGGATCACGCAGTGCCCGGTGTACAGCACACCTGACTGCGCCCCCATGGACTCCCACTGCCGTCGCGCGTCGTCGGCCGACTCCGGTTTGCCCCGCAGCGCGCCGTCGATGTAGAGCATCGAATCACAGCCGATGACAACGCAATCCGCTGTCAGGGCGGGGTCGAGGCGCTCGATTACCTGCTCGGCCTTGGCGCGGGCGAGCGCGTTGGCGACGTCACTGGGTTGAGCGTCTGCGCCTTGCGCGGCGATGACGGCGTCCTCGTCGACGCCAGACACGACGACAACGGGATCGATTCCGGCTTGGCGCAACACCGTTCGCCTGCCCGGTGAGGCGGACGCGAGCACCACGCGCGTCATCGGCGCATGTGCGTCCGCTCAACGAGCGTCACCAGCTGCCAGCTGATGGGCGCGAAACGCAGCTTGTCGACGGGGTGGCCCCACAGATTGAGTTCCTGCGGCCCCGGTTCGATTCGCCCACCGGAAGCGACGCCAAGCACCGCGACCAGCGCGGCGAGCTCCTCCGTGGTGGGCTCGCCCTTGACGACCTTGATGTCGTTGACCGCCTGGGTCGGCGGCTCGTCGATCGTCAGCTCGCGCGGGTCACTGACCTCGGTGATGTTTGTGTCGGTCACGTTGCTCATGGCTGTCGGTTCGCTCTCTCGCTACGTTCGCTGCGCGAACTGCTCTCGGCCGCTCACAGCGGTATGTTCCCGTGCTTCTTCGGCGGTATCTGGATGATCTTGCGTTCCAGCAGCCGCAGGGCGGTGGCGACGTAGCCGCGGGTGTGTGACGGCGGGATGACCGCATCGACGTACCCACGCTCGGCGGCGATGTAGGGGTTGACGAGGGTGTCCTCGTAGTCCTGCTGCAGCTCCAGGCGCAGCGCGTCGACGTCCTTACCGTCCTTCGCGGCCTCCTTGAGCTGCCCGCGATACACGAAGCCGACCGCGCCGGATGCACCCATGACCGCGATCTGGGCCGTCGGCCACGCGACGTTGACGTCGGCGCCCATCTCCTTTGAGCCCATCACGCAGTAGGCGCCGCCGTAGGCCTTGCGGGTGATCACCGTGATCTTCGCGACGGTGGCCTCACCGTAGGCGTAGAGCAGCTTGGCGCCGCGCCGGATGATGCCGTTGTACTCCTGGTCGGTGCCGGGCAGGAAGCCGGGCACGTCGACCAGCATGACGATCGGGATGTTGAAGCAGTCGCAGGTCCGGATGAACCGGGCGGCCTTCTCCGAGGCGTTGATGTCCAGGCAGCCGGCGAACTGGGTGGGCTGGTTGGCCACGATGCCGACCGCACGGCCGTCGGCACGGCCGAAGCCGACGATGATATTGGTCGCATATCCGGCCTGCACCTCGAGGAACTCATCGTCGTCGAGGATGCGGGTGATGACCTCGTGCATGTCGTACGGCTGATTGGGCGAGTCCGGGATCAGGGTGTCCAGCTCGAGGTCCTCGTCGTTGAGGTTGTCCTCGATGGCGCCCTCGGGAACCTCGGCCGGATACCGCGGCGGGTCGGAGTAGTTGTTACTCGGCAGGTAGCTCAGCAGGTCGCGGACGTAGTCGAAGGCGTCCTGCTCACCCGAGGCGACGTAGTGCGCCAGGCCCGACTTGGCCATGTGGGTGTGCGCGCCGCCGAGCTCCTCCATCGTCACCTCCTCGCCGGTGACGGTCTTGATTACGTCCGGCCCGGTGATGAACATCTGGCTGGTCTGGTCGACCATGATGACGAAGTCGGTCAGCGCAGGCGAGTACACATGGCCGCCCGCGGCGGCGCCCATGATCAGCGAGATCTGTGGGATGACGCCGGAGGCCAGGATGTTGTTGTGAAAGATGTTGCTGTACAAGCCAAGTGAGACGACGCCCTCTTGGATGCGGGCGCCCGCACCGTCGTTGATGCCGATGAGCGGGCGGCCGGTCTTGATGGCCAGCTCCTGCACCTTGACGATCTTCTCGCCGTAGACCTCACCGAGGCTGCCGCCGAACACCGTCGCGTCCTGGCTGAAGATGCAGACGTCGCGGCCGTCGATGGTGCCGTAGCCGGTGACCACACCGTCGCCAAGCGGCCGGTTCTCCTGCAGGCCGAAGTTGACGCTGCGGTGCCTGGCCAGCGCGTCCAGCTCGACGAACGAGTCCTCATCGAGCAGCGCCAGGATGCGCTCGCGGGCGGTCAGCTTGCCCTTGGCGTGAACCTTCTCGACCGCCTTCTCACCGACCGGGTGCAGCGTTTCCTCGGACCGCTTGCGCAGGTCGGCCAGCTTGCCTGCGGTGGTGTGAATGTCCGGCTGGTGCTCGGCGGATGGCTCGGCCGTGTGGTCGGCGGTGTCCTTGGTGCTGCTCGTCATGGTCGTCGATGCTATCTGGCCCAACATTCGCGCGGAGGCGTGCCCGTGGGTCGTTTCGCTCGAAGGTGCGCATGCGTCGGCGCCCGGCCGCTATAGATAGGACACCTTCTGCGGTATTGCAGTCAAACGGTTACCGCGATGCGGTCTGACAGCTCCGCACGCCGATGCGCCCACGATCGGAGGCCTTGAAGAGGACCTCTAGGTCTGCACTGAGAAACGCTTTCCGCGCGGCGTCGGCATACGCGACGAGCTGAGCAGCGCTGTCGTCTCGCGACTTACGGGGAGCGGCGCCGTGGCCGGTTCGGCAAGCTTCGTCATGACACCGCCTGGCTCGCCGCCAAGGGATTTTTCCTCAGCGCCAGTCAGCAAATGTCTCCGCGATCCGTCTGACAAGGCGGCAACGACTGCACCCTCAGTCTGATTGACGATGCGCTTCCGACTGGGCGCGTGCCTCACGTTTACCGATATCATCATTGCGCCTCCCTTCGATCATTCCCCGGTAGCCGCCTCGCGACGGCTTTGCCGGTGAGAATCAAGGTCACGGCGCAAGGCGCGCCTTCCCGTCTTTCGACCCGGTAATCAAAATTCTAGTCTTGTTAACCTCAGATAGCTAGGCATATACGCATATTTTTATGATGTATCTCATAATTGCTCTTTAATGACCCTCTTGATGGACTTTGGTCCCCTGTCTGGGTAGGTCGACAGTTTTTGCTCGGTTCCATCCCAGAATTGGGTTTTGTCCGTCGAACAGGAAGCTGTGATCGCGGCTGTGATCCTGACCGTCCTTTGGGCATGATTAGCTGCATGCGAGAAGCGGGAGGCGCGCTCTATGCAGGCGGGAAGCAACCCTGACGTGGGCGTTGCCTGGGACAAGGGTGATCGGGTATCGGCCTGACGCGCCGAGCGACAGCTTGGCGGAAGGGCTGACGATATAGGAAACACACCATCCCGTAGCAAACGAATCGGACAACCGCAACTGGCTGGGATTCACCTTCGAACGAGGAGTTGCCATGCACGGGGTGGTTGTCTGCACTGGAGACATCTGTCGGCCATCGACGGCGGAACGACTCGCCGCCGCGCTCGGCGGAGGGCTTGGGAGTGCGCTCGGAGACGATCGTCCTGGTGGTCGTGGCGATCGACATAGGCTGATCCGATGAAAAGCGGATCGTGGCGGCGCATCGACGTCGTCGAGGAGACCGGGTCCACCAACGCCGACCTGCTGGCGCGGGCCGCCGCAGGTGAGGACATCGATGGTGTGGTGCTGGTCGCCGAATCCCAGACGGCGGGCCGGGGCAGGCACGGCAGAAGCTGGTTGACGCCTCCGGGGTCGCAGATCGCGCTGTCGGCCGGTGTCGGCGTCGGCGCGGTGCCCAACGAGGCGTGGGGCTGGCTGCCGCTGCTCACCGGTGTCGCGGTGGTGGACGCCCTCGCTGAGGTCACGGCCGTGAAGGCCGGTCTCAAGTGGCCCAACGACGTCCTCGTTGGCACGGGGAAGCTCGCAGGCATCCTTGCCGAGGTCGCCGCGCCCGAGCCCGTCGTGGTCGTCGGGCTTGGTCTCAACGTGACTGAGGCGCCCGACCCGGTCGCTACCTCGCTGACGATGTTGAACGCCACCGTCGACCGCACTGCCCTGACCGAGGCCGTGCTAAGGCACCTGGCGAGTCGAATCGGCAGCTGGCGGGCCGCGGCGGGTGCCGACGCGACGCTGGCGACCGATTACCGCTCCCGCAGCGTGACGCTCGGTAACCGGGTGCGGGCCAGCCTGCCCGGGGACCGCAGCGTGGAGGGTGTCGCCACCGACATCGACGACGTGGGCAGGCTGCGGATCGACACCGGCGAAGAGGTGTTGACGGTGTCGGCGGGCGATATCACGCATTTGCGGCCCGTCAACCCATAGAGTTTTCCATCGTGGGTTACCCGGATAACGTGCTGGCCGCCGACGAACGGGTGGTGCTGCACCGCCACCCGCACTGGAAGCGGCTCATCGGGCCGGTGCTGCTGCTGATCGTCAGTTCCGCAGCGGCGGCATTCGGTGCCGCCGTCGTCGACAAGCAGAACTGGGGCACCGCCAAGACGGTCGTGCTGCTGGTGATCCTCGCCGTATGGCTGCTGATCGTCGGGTGGCTGACGCTGTGGCCGTTCCTCAACTGGCTGACGACGCACTTCGTCATCACCGATCGCCGGGTGATGTTCCGGCACGGGGTGCTCACCCGTCAGGGCATCGACATCCCGCTGGCGCGGATCAACAGCGTGGAGTTCCGGCACGGGCTGATCGACCGGATGGTGCGCACCGGCACGTTGATCATCGAGTCGGCGTCACAGGACCCGCTGGAGTTCCACGACATTCCGCAAGTGGAGCGCGTCCACTCGCTGCTGTATCACGAAGTCTTCGACACGCTCGGCGGTGAGGAGTCCGACAGCCGGTCCTCCGGCAGGCGCTGACGCCGCGGCCGCTGCAGCGGGGTGACGTTGGAGCCGTCGTGCTCGTGGTGTTCGTGCACCTCTTCCATCGCCTCGGCGATGCCGCCCGCGGTGAAGGTGGACTCGATGGACTTGTCCGGTTCGCGGCCGAACTCGTCGGGGAACACCCAGCGCCGGAAGGCCCAGAACCGGAACGCCATCTGCAGCAGGTTGCCGATGATGTATGCCGAGATGAAGTCGGCGATGTTCTCGGTGGTCAGTGAGACGTCCGGGACGCGCAGCAGGAGCACATAGCTGGAGAACCACAGCGGGGCCATCGAGAGCAACACGCCGACGGCGCTGACGCCGAAGAACAGCAGCGCCTCGTGGTGACGCTCGCGGCCGCCGCGATTCTGGAAACTCCATTCCCTGTTCAGGATGTAGGAGGCGATCACCGCGACGATGCCCGCGATGATCTTCGCGGTCACCGGCTTCGGCTCGAGCACCGTCAGCTTCAGCGTGTAGAAGACCGCCGAGTCGATGACGAAGGTGGTCGCGCCGACGATCGCAAACTTGATGAGTTCGTGGTGCCGTTCGAAGTACGGCCGGATCGGGCGGGGCAGCCGCGCGATCGTGGCGTCGGTGAAGGACACGACAACGGAGTGTACGGAAATAATGGACCCGACGCGCACCCGTGCAGGTCACGGCCGCTACAGGCCATGACACCATGAATGCTGTGCCGCCTGTGCCGACACCCAAGGTGACCATGATCGGCGGCGGACAGCTGGCGAGGATGACGCATCAGTCCGCTATCGCCCTCGGTCAGACACTGCGTGTGCTTGCCGTCACGCCGGACGATCCTGCGGCACAGGTCACACCCGACGTGGTGATCGGCTCGCACACCGACCTCGACGCGCTTCGCCGCGCGGCGGAGGGCTCTCAGGCGTTCACGTTCGACCACGAACACGTGCCGGTCGAGCTGCTCGAGAAGCTGGTCGCCGAGGGTGTCAACGTGGCACCGCCGCCCGAGGCGCTGATCCACGCTCAGGACAAGCTGGTGATGCGCAGGCGGCTGGAGGCCATCGGGGCGCCGATTCCGCGGTACGCCGAGGTGACCGACGTCGCCGAGGTGGAGGCGTTCGCCCTCGGCCGACCGGTTGTGCTCAAGACCGCGCGCGGCGGCTACGACGGCCGCGGTGTGCTGCTGGCGCGCGACCTGGCCGAAGCCCGCGACTTCGCGCGACGGAATCTGGCCGAGGGCATTCCGGTGTTGGTCGAGGAGCGCGTGGAGATGCGGCGCGAGCTGGCCGCCCTCGTCGCCCGGTCGCCATTCGGCCAGGGTGCCGCGTGGCCGGTCGTGGAGACGGTGCAGCGCGACGGCATCTGCGTGGAGGTGATCGCACCCGCGCAGGGTCTGGACGCCGAAGTCCGTAGCGCGGCAGGCGAACTGGCGCTGCGGCTAGCCGACGAACTGGGCGTGGTCGGCGTCCTGGCGGTCGAGTTGTTCGAGACGGTCGACGGCGCGTTGATGGTCAACGAGCTGGCGATGCGACCACACAACTCCGGTCACTGGACCATGGACGGCGCCCGCACCAGTCAATTCGAGCAGCACCTGCGCGCGGTGCTGGACTATCCGCTCGGCGATACCGAGCCCATCGCACCGGTGACCGTGATGGCCAATGTGCTTGGCGCCGCGGAGAAACCGGCGATGGGCATGGACGAGCGGCTACACCACCTGTTCGGCCGAATCCCCGACGCCAAGGTGCATCTCTACGGCAAGGAGGAGCGTCCTGGCCGCAAGATCGGCCACGTGAACATCGTCGGCGAAGACGTGGCGAAGCTACGTGAACGGGCGGGGCGGGCGGCACACTGGTTGTCGCACGCGGAGTGGACGGACGGATGGGACGGACATGGTTGACGGCGCCAGGGTCGGGTTGATCATGGGCAGCGACAGCGACTGGCCGGTGATGGAGGCGGCCGCGCACGCCTTGGCGGAGTTCGACATTCCTTTCGAGGTGGGTGTGGTGTCGGCACACCGCACGCCCGACCGCATGCTCGACTACGCGCGCACCGCGGCCGACCGGGGCATCGAGGTGATCATCGCGGGGGCGGGCGGTGCGGCCCACTTGCCGGGGATGGTCGCTTCGGCCACGGCCTTGCCGGTGATCGGCGTGCCGGTGCCGCTGGCCAAACTCGACGGCCTCGATTCGCTGCTGTCGATCGTGCAGATGCCCGCGGGGGTTCCGGTGGCGACGGTGTCGATCGGCGGGGCCCGCAACGCCGGGCTGCTTGCGGTGCGGATCCTTGGCGCATCCGATGCCCAGCTGCGCAAGCGGGTCGAGGCATTTCAAGAGCGGCTCGGCGCCTCCGTGCTGGAGAAGGACGCCGCCCTGCGGGACCGGGTGCTGGGGTCCGACGGTAAAGTTACTGGCGAGTAGCAAGGAGTTCTCATGGCTGGTAACCCTGATTTCGACGTATTCAAGCTGCCCGACGAGCACAACGAGCTGCGCGCCGTGCTTCGCGATCTGTGCGAGAAGGAGATCGCGCCGCACGCCGCCGACGTCGACGAGAAACCGCGCTTTCCCGATGAGGCGCTGAAGGCGCTCAACGAGTCCGGGTTCTCCGCGGTGCACGTTCCCGAGGAGTACGGCGGTCAGGGCGCAGATTCGGTCGCGACGTGCATCGTGATCGAGGAGGTTGCGCGGGTGTGCGCGACGTCGTCGTTGATCCCCGCGGTGAACAAGCTGGGCACGATGGGACTGATCCTGGCCGGCTCCGATGACCTGAAGAAGCAGGTGTTGCCCGCGATCGCATCGGGTGAGGCGATGGCGTCGTATGCGTTGTCGGAGCGCGAATCCGGCAGTGACGCCGCGGCGATGCGCACCCGCGCGCGCCAGGACGGCGACTCCTGGATCCTCAACGGCACCAAGGCGTGGATCACCAACGGCGGCAAGTCGGCCTGGTACACGGTGATGGCGTCGAGCGACCCGGACAAGGGCGCGAACGGCATCTCCGCGTTCATGGTGCACAAGGACGACGAAGGCTTCACCGTCGGGCCGAAGGAGCGCAAGCTCGGCATCAAGGGTTCGCCGACCACCGAGCTGTACTTCGAGAACTGCCGCATTCCGGGCGACCGGATCATCGGCGAGCCCGGCACCGGGTTCAAGACCGCGCTGCAAACGCTCGACCACACCCGTCCGACCATCGGTGCGCAGGCCGTCGGCATCGCGCAGGGCGCGCTCGACGCTGCGATCGCATATACCAAGGACCGCAAGCAATTCGGCAAGTCGATCAGCGACTTCCAGGGTGTGCAGTTCATGATCGCCGACATGGCGATGAAGGTCGAGGCGGCGCGGTTGATGGTGTACACCGCAGCGGCGCGCGCCGAGCGCGGCGAGCCGGCGCTCGGGTTCATCTCGTCGGCGTCGAAGTGCTTCGCCTCCGACGTGGCCATGGAGGTGACCACCGACGCGGTCCAGCTGTTCGGCGGCGCGGGCTACACGCAGGACTTCCCGGTGGAGCGGATGATGCGCGACGCCAAGATCACCCAGATCTACGAGGGCACCAACCAGATTCAGCGCATGGTGATGGCCCGGGCGCTGCTGAAGTAGCGCGTCAACCCTCGTAGAAGATCCAGGTGGCCATGCCGGTCTCCAGGTGATACGTGTTGTGGCAGTGGGTGATCCACTTACCAGGGTTGTCGGTGTCGAAGTCCACTTCCACCGTCTGTCTTGGCGGAACCAGCACGGTGTCCTTGCGGGCGCGGGGACCGTTGCGCCCCACCACTTCGAACGTGTGTCCGTGCAGGTGAATCGGGTGGAACATCATCGACTCGTTGATCATCCGGATACGCACCCGCTGTTGGGGTTTCACCGCAATACCATTGTTCGGCGGATCGTAGAGCTTGCCGTTGATCGGCCACGTGTAGCCGTTCACCGGGCCGCTCAACCGCGCCTCGATCACCTGGTCCGGCTCGCGCGCGGGCAGCGTCACCTCCGGCGTCGGCGACAGCGTTGCGGTGTCGAGCACGACCTCCTTGCGGACCGCCGCGACGAAGTCGTCACCTTCACAGTGCTCGGTGCGTTGGCGACACGAATGTTCAGCTGGGCATGCCCCTGCTTGCCCTCGGGCACCGCGACCACCGGGACCGACGCGTTGACGGTGAATGTAGCATCAAAGCGCTCACCCATGCCGAGAATGACCGACTCGTCTGGGCAGGCATCACCGGATAGCCATCGGTGTGGATGACGGTCAACAGGCGTGTCGGGAACGGCGACCCGGAATGCGGTGTCGGATCCGGCGTTGATGACGCGTAACCGGATGCGTTGTCCAGCAAGGTAATCGCGCACGTCAGGGTCGGCGGGAACACGGCCGTTGATGAGAAAATGCGGATAGGTGACGTCGCCGCCGTCGCCGCCGAGCGGAGATGTGGGGCTTACAGCCGGTCCCGCCGGGCGCCATCGGTTTCATCCCGGTGTTGCGCAGGTTGTCCAGCACCTGATCGGGGTTGGTGCCGGTGCCGTCGATCCAATCGTCGAGCACCGACAACCAATTCGTCGTCGTAATCCGCTTTCTCGTTCGGAATCCTCGATGATCAGCGGGCCATAGAGCCCACGGTCTAGTTGCGTGCCGACGTGGGAGTGATACCAATAGGTCCCGGCATCGGGCGACGACGAAGTCGTAGGTGAAGCTGTCCGTTCACCGGGGATCGGCGATTGGGTCAACGGCGGTACGCCATCCATGTCGTTGACGATGGCGAGGCCGTGCCAGTGGATGCTGGTTTCGGCGGGCAGCTTGTTGGCCACCGCGGCGCGAAGCCGTTGGCCCTTCTGGATGCGTATCTCGTTGCCCGGCAGCCTGGCCGTCGTAGGCCCACGTGCGCACCGACGACACCGCCGAGGTCGATATCGGTCTCGGCGGGTGCGAATTTCAGGTCGACGGCGGGCGGCGCCGACGATGCGGCCGGCGCATCGGAGGACGGCTTCGCGATGAACAGCCTGTTGCCGCCCCGGCCGCGGCCGACAGCAGTAGGAACGCCGCGCGATCGATCACGATCGCAGCGTCGCACCGCCGGCCGAACCGGGGCGATTTTCTCGAACTGGCGCGTTAGGTCAGCATCCGTTGCGAGAATCCGCACGGCGGTGCCGCCTTATCGCCAGGCACGGCCACCGACGTCGCAATCGTCGTCTCGGAGTATTCGGCGGTGGCGGTGTCGCCCATCGTCATCTCCCCTGCCGACATCACCGCAGGACCTGCGCCCGAGCTGCTGCCGCCGCTGAGTGCGCCGACCGTCCCGAGCGTGATCAGTGCGGCGCCACCCACTACGGCCGCGAGCGTCTTGACCCTCTTTACGGGTCGCCGATTGACAGTCATTTCACAAACCCCAATCATTCATTTGTCCGAAGCGAGGCGATGAGCACTGCTCCGTGAGAAGCCATGAAACTCCCTCGGAGGAGTCTGTGGGCGATGGCCCAAGCGAATTTTCAGGAGACTCAACTGCGATTGACAGCGCTTAGTACGTCAATCCACTAAGCAGTGGGTGACCTTCTCGACGTCTCGGCGGCGGTCAAGCAGTGCCGCGTCCGGATTGGCCACCAACACAAGCGAAGCACCCGTTGCCAGAACCGCCAGAAAGTTCTCGGTCAGCTCGTCGGCGGTGTCCCACCGTCTCGTCGACAGCACCCGGTCCTCCGCGGTCAGACCCTGCGCGGAGGCCGAACCGGAAGCGGCGGTGAGGAGTTCGGCCACGGACCGGCCGTCCAGCGCCGGGCCCGGGATTGGGCTCGGGGACGACCTGGTCGCCGTGCACCCGCACCGCGGTCGCGTAGTCCGTCACGCCCACCGGCAGATCGGGCACGGGTTTGCCGAACGGATCCAGCGACAGCACAGCGATCTCACCCGGCCCGACGGCGGCCTCGGCGTCGGCAAACCTGTCGGAGGTGCACAGCGCCACGTCCGCCTCGGCCGTCCCCGACACGACCTCGGCCCCGATGTACCAGATCCCGAACAGTACGGCCGCGGTCTGCCAGTGGGCAGGCAACAGCACCGCGACGCGCGTGCCCGGCCCGGCGCCGAGCTCGTCGCGAAGCAGGTTGGCGGTCTTGGCCGCCCAGTTGACCAGCGTGACCGTGGACAGCTCGATCCGCTCGCCGGACGCGTCGTCGTAGTAGGTGATCCGCGGTCCCGACCGGATCCCGGCCGAGCAACGGGTCCAGCACCGCAGCGCTGACGGTCGTCAATTGACGCAGTCGGGATTGTCCGAGCCTGCGGTGATGATCGGCGACGGCGGGGGAGCGCCGTCCGTCGACTCCGTTGCGGCGGGATCGGCCGTCATCAACGTCGGGTCGGTGCCGTCAAGGCCGGAGCCGGGGCCGGTGTAGTCGTTACCAAGCACGACCCGGACGGTTCCTGGCTGCAACAGAGGGGTCGGCGGCGACCGGCAGCCCGCCCAGGTCCTTGGAAACCGCCTGCGCGCCAAGGTCATCGGCCGCAGAGGCCAGCACCTGACTGGTCGCCAGGACGCCGTCGTGGTTGCCGACCGGCCCCGGTGAGAAGCCCTTGTTGGTCAGCGCCGCCGACACCGCTGCGGCCAGGCCGTTGATGTCGGTGGCGTTCACCACTTCGGCGGCCGTCTTGCTCGGCGTGTACGCCAGCTCCTCGGTCTTGCCTTCGTCCTGCTCCTGCAACAGGCTGGCGACCCACTCGTGCACCTGGTTCGGGTCCACCCGCACCACGCTCTGCATCCCGTCGTCGCTCCAGCCGTTCTCCTCCAGCACCGGAATGGTGGCGAACGCGACGTTGCCTGCCGCCAGCTTCTGCAGCTGTTCGGCGAATTGCATGACGTCCCAACCGTCGGACAGCACGACCGACCGCTGCACAGCCTCCTGCAGGCGGTTCAGGGTGGCGGGACTCGACAGCGTCTTGCCCGAAATGACTTGGTGGGCAAGGGAAGCCATCACCACCTGCTGACGCACCACCCGGTCGAGGTCGCCGCGGGGCAGGTCGTGGCGCTGCCGGACGAAGCTCAACGCCTGCGGTCCGTCCAGCTTCTGCCAGCCGGCGGTGAAGTCGGCCCCCGAAAGGGGTTCGTACACATCGCTTTTCAGGCAGACATTGACTCCGCCTAGTGCGTCGGTGATGAGCGCGAAGCCCAGCAGGCCGATCTCGGCGTAGTGGTCGACGGTGACGCCGGTCAGGTTGGCGACGGTCTTGATCAGCGCCTCGCGGCCCGCTTCGCTGGCTTCAGGCTCGGCCACCGATGGGTCGACACCCTGTTCCTCGACCAGCTGTTTGAGCTTCTCCAGGTGCACCGAGCCGTAGACGCCGTTGATCTTCATCTTTCCGATGCCGGGCGCCTCGACGTAGGAGTCGCGCGGGATCGAGATGGCGGTCGCCGACTTCCCGTTGTTGGGGATGCGGACCAGGATGATCGTGTCGGTGTTGGTCGCCTCGTCGTCACCGGCCCGCAGGGTGGCCAATTCCTCCTGGGAAAGCGGGTTGCCGTGCGCGTCGGTGCGGCTGTCCATGCCGACGAGAAGGATGTCGATGGCGCCGTCCTCGCCGCCGCCGCCGAGCGCTTCCGGCGAGATGTGGTTGATGCCGGATTCGAACGAGCGGATCTTGCTCCACGCCACACCGGTGCCGATGACGATCGTCGCCGCAAGCATGACGGCGACGATCCGGAACAGGCGGGATGGCATCAGCCCAGGTTACTTGCGTTAGGCGCGCAGAGCCGGTAGCCGCTTCCCGGCGTGCCAGACTCTGCTGGTGGCTTATCGGATCGTGATCTGCGGGGCCGGCGGGCAGGTCGGCCGATTTCTGGCGGCTCGAAGCAGCTCGGCGAGGCCTCGACGTACTGGCCCTGACCTCGTCGCAATGGGACATCACCGACGCCGACGCGGCCGAGCGGTTCATCGCGCCGGGCGACGTGGTGGTCAACTGCGCGGCCTACACCGCCGTGGACGCCGCCGAGACCGACGCGGAACGGGCGTATGCGGTCAACGCGGTCGGGCCGGGCAATGTGGCGCAGCGCGTGCGCAAAGGCGGGCGCGCGGATGATCCACATCTCCACCGACTACGTCTTCAGCGGCGCGTTCGACGACGCGCCCCGGCCGTATGACATCGACGACGCGACCGGCCCGCTCGGCGTCTACGGCCAAGACCAAGCTGGCCGGCGAGCGCGCGGTGCATGCCGCGCTCCCGACCGCCACGTGGTGCGGACGTCGTGGGTGTACACCGGCGTCGGTTCGGACTTCGTCGCCACCATGCGCAAGCTGGCCGCCGGCGATGGACCGATCAGCGTGGTGGTCGATCAGATCGGGTCGCCGACCTACACCGCGGACCTGGTCGCGGCGCTGTTGGAGCTCGCCGAACGACCCGAGGCGCCGCCGCTGCTGCACGTCGCCAACGAGGGCGCGGCCAGCCGGTTCGAGCTGGCGCGGGCGGTGTTCGAGGGCGTCGGGGCCGACCCCGAACGGGTGCGGCCGGTGACCACGCGAGGACATGCCGCGGCCTGCGCCACGCCCGTCGTACTCGGCGCTGTCGGGTCGCGCCGCTACGGCGGCGGGTCTGGCCCCGCTGCGCCCCTGGCGCGAGGCGTTGGCCGCGGCGCTCGATAAGCTGACGCTGCCGCTACCCTCGACGCCGTGAGTGACGAACTGTTCGTGGTGACGGTGACGTACTCACCTGGGCCGCACCTCGGCCGGTTCCTGTCCACCCTGTCGCACGCCACCGAGCGGCCCGTGACGGTCGTCATGGCCGACAACGGGTCGACCGACGGCAGCCCGGAGGAGGCGCTCGAGCGATTCCCCAACACCCGGCTGCTGCGCACCGGCGGGAATATCGGGCTACGGCGGCGCGGTCAACCGCGCGGTCGCCGAGCTTCGCACGGACAGCGACAGTCCGGAGTTCTTCGTCGTCGCCAACCCCGACATCCAATGGGGGCCCGGCAGCATCGACGCGCTGCTCGAGGCGGCCGGCCGCTGGCCGCGGGCCGGTCGCTCGGCCCGTTGATCCGCGACCCGGACGGTCGGTGTACCCGTCGGCGCGCCACGTGCCGAGCGTGATCTGCGGCGGCATGCACGCGGTGATCGGCCCGCTGTGGCGGTCCAACCCGTGGACGGCCGCCTACCGGCAGGACGACTCGAGCCCAGCGAACGTCCGGTCGGATGGCTGTCGGGATCGTGCCTGTTGCTGCGCGGCGCCGCCTTCGACGAGATCGGCGGCTTCGACTAGCGCTACTTCATGTACATGGAAGACGTCGACCTCGGCGATCGGCTCGGCAAGGCCGGCTGGCAGAACGTCTACGTGCCGTCGGCGGAGGTGTTGCACGACAAGGGTCACGCCACCGGCCGAGACCCCGCCCGCAACTTGGCCGCACACCACAGGAGCACCTACACTTTTCTGGCCGATCGCTACGGCAAGTGGTGGCAGGCTCCGCTGCTGTGGAGCGATGAGAGGTGCGCTCGGTGGCGCGTTCGCGGCTGGTGGTCGCGCAGAAGTCGACGCAAGTTGAAAGGACGGCACTAGCTTGGGGAATCCGATGAACCCCGCGGGCGTGGACGCCGTCATTCTGGTCGGTGGCCAGGGCACTCGGCTGCGGCCGCTGACGCTGTCGGCGCCCAAGCCGATGCTGCCCACCGCGGGACTGCCGTTCCTGACCCATCTGCTGTCCCGGATCGCCGAGGCGGGCATCGAGCACGTCGTGCTCGGCACCTCCTACAAGGCGGGCGTATTCGAGTCGGTGTTCGGTGACGGCTCCAAGCTGGGCCTGCAGATCGAGTACGTCGTCGAGGACGAGCCGCTGGGCACCGGCGGCGGGATCGCCAACGTCGCGTCGCGGCTGCGGCACGACACCGCGCTGGTCTTCAACGGTGACGTGCTGTCGGGCGCCGATCTGCGGCGCCCTGCTCGCGAGCCACCGGGACAGCGGTGCCGATGTGACGCTGCACCTGGTTCGGGTCGGCGATCCCCGCGCATTCGGTTGCGTGCCCACCGACGCGGACGGCGTGGTCACCGCGTTCCTGGAGAAGACCGAGGATCCGCCGACCGACCAGATCAACGCCGGCTGCTACGTGTTCAAGCGCGAGGTGATCGACCGGCTGCCCAAGGGCAGGGCGCTGTCGGTGGAGCGCGAGGTGTTCCCGCAGCTGCTGGCCGACGGTCTGCAAGGTGTGCGGCTATGTCGACGCGACGTACTGGCGCGACATGGGCACGCCGGAGGACTTCGTGCGCGGCTCGGCCGACCTGGTTCGCGGGATCGCGCCGTCGCCCGCGCTCGCACGGGCATCGAGGTGAGTCGCTGGTGCACGACGGCGCGGCGGTGTCGCCCGGCGCGCTGCTGATCGGCGGAACCGTCGTCGGCAGGGGCGCCGAGATCGGCCCTGGCACCCGGCTGGACGGCGCGGTGATCTTCGACGGGGTGCGCGTCGAGGCGGGCTCGGTGATCGAGCGGTCGATCATCGGCTTCGGCGCCCGCATCGGGCCGCGCGCGCTGATCCGCGACGGCGTGATCGGCGACGGCGCGGACATCGGTGCGCGCTGCGAGCTGCTGCGCGGCGCGCGGGTGTGGCCCGGGCGTGGCCATCCCCGACGGCGGCATCCGCTACTCCACTGACGTGTGACGACCTTACTTTCGCCGCATCGGCGCCGCTAGCTGGGCAAGGCCGAAGTCGGTGTCTTCCGGAAGCGCGTCGAGCGGCCACCACCGCAGGTCCAATGATTCGTCGCTGCAGGAGATCTCGGCGTCCGGCGGAGCATGCGCGATGAACTGCATGTCGAGATGACGGGTCGGCACACCCAGCGAGCAGGTCACCGGGTGCACGTGCAGTGCGGCCATGTCTCGGTCCATCGTCAGGCCGGCGATGCCGGACTCCTCGGATGCCTCGCGCAGAGCGGCGGCGACGATGTCTGCGTCGCCGTCCTCACAGTGCCCGCCGAGCTGCAGCCAGCGGCCGAACCGGGGATGCAGGGTCAGCAGCGCGCGCGTTCCGGTGTGGTCGAGCACCAGCGCCGAGGCCGTGATGTGGCCTGGCACGCACGCCCGTCTGCACGCATCCTCGCGGGACAGCACGAACGACAGCACCGCGTGCCTTAGCGTGTCCTGTGCGGGATCGGGCGCCTGCCAGGCGGTCAGCACCTCGAGCGTGGAATCGCGGAGGACATCCGTCACTTGCGTACCAGCAGGCCATCGGTCGATGCCGGCTCGCGGGGGCCGGACGGCTCGGCCGGGTAGCCGATGGCGATCGCTCCCAATGGTTCCCATTCGTCGGGCAGGCCCAGCTCGGACCGGACCAGGTCGGCGGCGAATATCGTCGAGCCGATCCAGCAGCTGCCGACGCCGCGGACGGCAAGCGCGACGAGGAGTGCCTGAACGGCGGCGCCGACCGCGACGGTGAACATGGTGTGTTCGGCGGCCGTTCGTCGCGGCGTCCGGATAACTGTGCGCACCGTCGGGAACCAGGAACGGGATCACCAGTTCCGGTGCGTCGTAGAGGATTTGGCCGCGGCCGACCCGGCGTTCGACAGCGTCTGGCGCCTTGCCGTCACCGGTGAGGTCGGATCGCCACTTGTCCTTCATGCGGTCCAGCAGCCGGGTCCTTGCCGCGGTGTCGGCCATCCATACGAACCGCACCGGCCGGGTGTGGTGCGGCGCCGGCGCGGTGAGCGCCTCCGCGACGGCTGCCTCGATGATCTCCTGCGGCACCGGTTCTGCGCTGAACCGCCGAACCGACCGGCGCAGCAGCTGCGCCTGGCTGCGGCCCAACGCCAGCGCCTCCTCGGTGCCCAACCAGAACAGATCCTCCTCGCCGGGCCGCAGCAGCGTGCGGGCATTGGACCCGTTGTCCCGCAGCGCCAATCCGCGCACCACCGCGACCGGGATGCCGGTCAGCTTGCCCTTCACCAGATCGGCGGCGGCGGCGATTTCGTCGGCGACCGCGATTTCGGTGACGACCAGCTCGTTGCCGTGCACATCGTGCGCTCCCGCGTAGCCGTGCAACACCGTGAGCCCGGCCGCGCCGATCGCCGCGTCGATCTGGCCGTTGCGCCAGGCCCGCCCCATGGTGTCGGTGACAACCACGCCGACGGTCACGCCGAGCCGGTCCCGCAGCCCGGTGCGCAGCGCAGCCGCGCTCGCGTCGGGGTCGACCGGCAGCAGCGCGAGCTCGGTGGCGCCCACGTTCGAGCCATCCACGCCCGCGGCCGCCTGCACAAGGCCGAGGTTGTTCTCGGTGATCAGCGTGCGGCCCTTGCGGGCCAGCACCCGGACGGCTTCTTCTTCGATCAGCTTGCGCCGCAGAGTGTCCCGTTGCTCCGGATCTTCCGGGGCTGCCACGATGCGGCCCTCGCACTTCGACAACACCTTGCTCGTTACGACCACGACGTCGTCATCGCGCAGCCACGGTGCCGCGGTGGCCAACGCGGCGGCGAGGTCGTCGCCCGGCCGGAATTCCGGAAGTCCGGTCACCGGAAGCAGTTCGATCGAGGCGGCGGCGCCGTGCTCGGTCACGGCTTCACACCCGCCAAATCAAGTCCGGCGCGGACCATTTCCGCCGTCGTTTCCGGATCGGTCATCAGCAGCGGCACCGATCGCACCTCGACGCCCGCGATCTCGGCGTGGTCGCCTTCGTGCACCAGCCAGCCGTCCAGGATGCCGACGCCGGACCGCGGACCGTAGTAACCGCCGACCGCCTCCGACGTGCTGGCCACGCCGATCACCGAAAGGCATTCATCTGCCATGCCGCGCAACGGCTTCCCCGCAACGATGGGCGAGTAGCCGATGACCGGCGCCGAGGTCGACCGGAGCGCGCCCCGGATGCCGGGGACGGCCAGGATGGCGCCGATGCTGACGACGGGGTTCGACGGCGCCAGCAGCACCACGTCTGCGGATGCGATCGCATCGGTGACCCCGGGACCTGCGGTGGCCTTGTCCGCCCCGACGAACGCGAAGCTGTGCGTCGGCACCTGAGCCCGGTACCGCACCCACCACTCCTGAAAATGGATCGCTCGTCGTTCGGCGTGTCTCGGGATCGGTGATGACGACGTGGGTTTCACTGCGGTCGTCGCTGGCGGGCAATAGTCGAGCGCCGGGGGCCCAGCGCTGGCACAGTGCCTCGGTCACGTCTGAGAGCGGATAACCGGCCCGCAGCATCTGGCTGCGGACCAGATGGGTGGCGAGGTCGCGATCGCCGAGGCCGAACCAATCCGGTTGCACACCGTAGGCGGCGAGTTCCTCCTTCGCGTGCCAGGTTTCGTCGCGATGGCCCCAACCGCGTTCCTGGTCGATACCGCCGCCCAGGGTGTACATGCAGGTGTCGAGGTCGGGACAGATGCGCACCCCGTACATCCACGCGTCGTCGCCGATGTTGACGACCGCGGTCAGCGAATGATCTTGTGGCTCCGCGGTTGCGAACTGGCCGAGTCCGAGCAGGCGCTGCACCCCCAAAAGGAAACGCGCGCCGCCGACGCCGCCGACCAGAACGGTGATCTTCACATCGACCGACACTAGGCCTTCGGTCACGAGGAGGTCTCGGCAGCCAGACGGTACGACGGCTGTGACAGACACGCCGGAGCAGCGACGCGCCGAATTGAGATAACGAGATGGTATGAAATTCTGTTCTAGCGCTTGACCTCGGCAGCTAACAAGTGTGTAATCACACCAGTGTCATTTTTCGGTTAGCCGGCCGGTTCCGGTGTCGCAGACCGAGATTCGATCACTTGTTCGAATTGAATATGGCCACACATCTTGCATCGTGAGGCTCCATAGCGGATCAGCGAGACCAGGTGAGGAGGCGGAAAATGTCTTATGAGCAGGTCGATTTCGACCCCTACAGCCGATTCGACAATCGGATGCTCGGCTCGGTAGGCAATATCCCGCACACCAATACAGGGCCATCACCAATTGGGTCAGCGGGACGTCCCCAGTTGAGTTTGGTTCCGGAGCGTCCGGAGTTCGATGTAGTTGCCCCGGCAACTACTGACGACCAATGGCAGGAGCGCGCGCTGTGCGCGCAAACCGACCCGGAGGCGTTCTTCCCCGAAAAGGGCGGCTCGACTCGGGAGGCCAAACGCATCTGCTTGGGCTGCGAGGTTCGCGACGCGTGCCTCGATTACGCGCTGGCCCACGACGAGCGGTTCGGCATCTGGGGTGGCCTCTCCGAGCGGGAGCGCCGCCGCCTCAAGCGCGGCATCATCTAGAGCTCACGCGGCTCAGTCGTCGTCGATCGAAGGGTCGATGACCGAGGGCTCGACGCCCAAATATGTGGCCACCTGGGCCACCAGAAGCTCATGCAGTAGATCGGCGAGTTCCAAGGTGTCCTTTGCCCGTCGCTCGATCGGCTTGCGGAACAACACGATTCGCGCACGAGTGGAATTCCCTCTGACATCAACGCCCGCTGGAATCAGCCGGGCCAGCGCGATCGGGCCGTCGGCCACCACTTCCGGCGGCCACTGCACACTGTCGGGGTCTTTCGGCGACATCCGTGGGATCTCGTCGACGGCGACGTCGAGCGTCGACACCCGGTCCTGCCAACGCCGTTCTATCGGCTCGTAGGCCTCAAGCACCGCCATGTCGAACCGCTCGGCGCGGCTGCGCCAGCCAGGCACGGTGGGGGGAAGCAACGGTCCGCGCATGTCGCGGCCCCGGAGGTTTCGCTGGGGCACGGGGAGAACTGTAACGGTTGGAAGTCGGCCCACCGAGCGCTGCGTGTCCGGCGCCGTCGCGGGTTTATCCCGCGATAGCCTCTCGTTCGTGAATGTTCCCCGTCGCTGCTGCCGGCCCGGGTGTCCCCACTATGCGGTCGCGACGCTGACATTCGTCTACTCCGATTCCACGGCGGTGGTGGGCCCGCTGGCGACGGTCTCGGAGCCGCACTCCTGGGACCTGTGCGTGAGCCATGCGGGCCGGATCACCGCACCCCGCGGCTGGGAGTTGGTCCGCCACGCCGGTCCGCTGCCTTCGCATCCCGACGAGGACGACCTGATCGCGCTCGCCGAGGCCGTGCGCGAGGGCAGGGAAGCGCCGATCGGCGGAATCGCGGCGGGCTTCACCGATCCGGTCACCGGAGCTCACGGCGGCGCGTTGATGGCGCCGCCAGCACCGCGACCCGAGGCCGGCGGCCGCAGGCGCGGCCACCTGCGGGTGCTACCCGACCCTTCTGATTAGCCCTCTCGGGACGGATAGGCTGGCGCCAGCAGTCTGATCTTGCGAGGAGTTCTATGTCCCGGCCCGCCGCGGCAGTCCAGCGCGTCATCAAGGCGTATGACGTGCGTGGCCTTGTCGGCGAGGAGCTCGACGAGAGCTTCGTCGCAGATGTCGGGGGAGCGTTCGCGCGGTTGGTGCGTGACCAGGGTGCCGGGCAAGTGGTGATCGGGCACGACATGCGGGCGAGCTCGCCGTCGCTGGCGGCCGCGTTCGCCGACGGCGTTGTGGCCCAGGGCCTCGATGTCACCCGGATAGGTCTGGCCTCAACCGATCAGTTGTATTTCGCGTCCGGCCTGCTGGACTGCCCTGGCGCGATGTTCACCGCCAGCCACAACCCGGCGGCCTACAACGGCATCAAGCTGTGCCGGGCGGGCGCCAAGCCCGTCGGCAAGGACACCGGGCTGTCGACGATCAGCGACGAAGTGATCGCGGGCGTGCCGGGACACGACGGGACGGTCGGCGAGATGGTCGACCGCGACGTGCTTGCCGACTACGGCGAATTCCTGCGCTCGCTGGTCGATCTGGCGGATCTTCGCCCGCTGCGGGTCGCCGTCGACGCGGGAAACGGGATGGCAGGCCACACCGCACCAGGAGTATTGGAAGCGATCCCGTCGGTCACGATGCTGCCGCTGTACTTCGAACTCGACGGCACCTTTCCCA
The DNA here is from genome assembly GCA_963734385.1 of uncultured Actinomycetota bacterium. Lineage (GTDB taxonomy): Bacteria > Actinomycetota > Actinomycetes > Mycobacteriales > Mycobacteriaceae > Mycobacterium. The sequence continues at coordinate 70,278 of CAVTHR010000026.1, forward strand.
ACCACGAGGCCAACCCGTTGGATCCGGCGAACCTCGTGGACCTGCAGGAGCATGTGGTGTCGTCGGGCGCCGACATCGGGCTGGCCTTCGACGGCGACGCCGACCGGTGTTTCGTGGTGGACGAATTGGGGCATCCGGTATCGCCGTCAGCGGTGACCGCCCTGGTCGCCGTGCGTGAGTTGAACAGGGAGATCGGCGCATCGGTGATCCACAACCTGATCACCTCCCGGGCGGTGCCCGAGTTGGTCGTCGAGCGCGGTGGCACGCCGGTGCGGTCCCGCGTCGGGCATTCATACATCAAGGCGCTGATGGCCGACACCGGCGCGATCTTCGGCGGCGAGCACTCCGCGCACTACTACTTTCGCGACTTCTGGGGGGCGGACTCCGGGATGCTGGCCGCCCTGCACGTGCTGGCCGCGCTCGGTGAGCAGCCGCGCCCGCTGTCGGATCTGATGGCCGACTACCAGCGCTACGAATCCTCAGGCGAGATCAACTTCACCGTCAGCGACTCGGAGGACTGCGTCGAGGCCGTGCTGAAGTCGTTCGGCAACCGCATCCACTCCATCGATCACCTCGACGGGGTAACGGTCGATCTCGGCGACGGCAACTGGTTCAACCTGCGCACCTCCAACACCGAACCGCTGCTTCGGCTGAACGTCGAGGGCCGGACCACAGAAGACGTCGACGAAGTGGTCGAGCGGGTCGCCGCCGAGATCGCCTCGCTGACCGAGACATCGACGTGAGCGCCCCGCACGCCACGATCGACCTCGACGACGTCGACGGCCTGCTCGCCGCCGACCGCGGCGGGTTGCTGCGTGCCGCCTCGATGGCCGGTGCGCAGGTGCGCGCCACCGCCGCCGCCCTCGACGAGGGCGCACTCGAACCGGTCGCTGCCGACTATCCGCCACGCACGGTGATCTGGGTGGCCGGCCGTGGCAATGCCGAGACGGCAGGTTCGATACTCGCCGCGGCCCTTGGCGGTTCGGCCGCAGCGCCGATCGTGGTCGCGTCTGAAGCGCCGCCGTGGATCGGCCCATTGGACGTGTTGGTCGTCGCCGGTGACGATCCAGGGGACCCAGCGCTTGTCGGTGCAGCGGCGACCGCGGTGCACCGCGGAGCCCGGGTGATTGTCGTCGCACCGTACGAAGGACCGCTGCGCGACGCCACCGCGGGCCGCGCCGCCGTGCTGGAGCCGCGGATGTGGGTTCTCGACGACTTCGGTCTTGCCCGCTATCTGGCCGCCGGTCTGGCGGTCCTGCATGTGGTGGATCCGGGCATGCAAATCGATCTCGCGGCGCTTGCCGACGAACTCGACGCCGAGGCGCTGCGCAACAGCGCCGCGCGGGAACTGTTCACCAACCCCGCCAAGGCACTGGCCGACCGGATGTCCGGGCGCAGCGTCGTGCTGGCAGGCGATTGCGCCGCGACGCTTGCGTTGGCCCGGCACGGTGCCGCGATCATGCTGCGAATCGCACACCAGGCCGTGGCGGCGGTCGGCCTTGGCGATGCGATTGTGGCGCTGCGCTCAGGGCTGGGAGGTCGGTCCGACGCCGATCGCGAGGCCGCGGTGTTTCACGACGACGAGATCGACGGGCCGCTGCCGGAGCGGGTCCGGACCTTTGTGTTGAGTCTTGACGCCGAACGTGCGGTGGTGGCGGCGCGGGTGGCCGGGTACGACGATGTCGACATCGTCGCGGCCGAAGACGTTCCCGACGTGCAAGTGCAGTCGGGACGTCCCGAGCAGCAATTGGCGATGTTGGCCGTCCGGTTGGAGATGGCGGCCACCTACCTGCGACTGGTTCGAGGATAGGCGAGTGAACCTGTTACGTGGCGCGTTGCGGACCTATGCGTGGGGGTCGCGGACGGCGATCGCCGAGTTCACCGGAAAGCGTTCTCCCACAGCTCATCCGGAGGCTGAACTGTGGTTCGGTGCGCATCCGGGGGACCCGGCGTGGTTGGAGACCGACACCGGTGAGCATTCGCTGTTACAGACCGTGCGGGATGATCCCGAGGGGCAGTTGGGCGCGGCGGTGCGGAGCCGGTTCGGCGACGCGCTGCCGTTCCTGATGAAGGTGCTGGCAGCCGATGAACCGCTGTCGTTGCAGGCGCACCCGAGTGCCCAGCAGGCCGCCGAGGGTTTCGCGCGTGAGGACAGTCTCGGCATTCCGGTGTCCTCGCCGATCCGTAACTATCGCGACCGCAGCCACAAGCCGGAGCTGCTGGTGGCGCTGGAGACCTTCGAGGTGCTTGCCGGCTTCCGGCCCGCCCCCAAGACGGTCGAGCTGCTGCGGGCGCTGTCGGTCTCCGACCTTGACCCGTTCGTCGGCCTGCTCAGCGGCCAGCCCGACGCGGACGGCTTGCGGGCGCTGTTCACCACGTGGATCACCGCACCGCAGCCGGATCTCGATGTGTTGGTGCCCGCGGTGATCGAGGGCGCGATCGGTTATGTCCGTTCGGGGGACAAGGAATTCGCGGCCGAAGCCAGGACCGTGCTCGAACTCGGAGAGCGTTATCCCGGTGATGCCGGAGTGCTCGCTGCACTGTTGCTGAACCGGCTGACCCTGCGTGCAGGCGAGGGTATCTATCTGCCCGCGGGCAACCTGCACACCTACCTGCGTGGCGTCGGCATCGAGGTGATGGCCAACTCCGACAACGTGCTGCGCGGTGGCCTGACGCCCAAACACGTCGACGTGCCGGAATTGTTGCGGGTGCTGGATTTCACGCCGGCCAAGGAGGCGGCCCTTCGTCCCAAGACGATCGAGGACGGAATGGAGCGTATCTACGACACCCCGGCGCCGGAGTTCTCGGTGTCGGTGCTGGGCGTCGACGGTGACCAGCTCGGCCACGAGGTGGACGCACCGGCCCGCCATGACGGCCCGCAGATCCTGTTGTGCACCGAGGGTTTGGCAGTGGTGCACGCCAAATCCGGCGCGGTGACGTTGGAGCGGGGGGCGGCGGCGTGGGTGTCGGCCGACGACGGACCGATCCGGCTGGTGGCCCAGCGCCCGACCAAGCTCTTCCGCGCCACCGTCGGCATCTAGCGGGCCGCGCGATGTCGACCGAGGGGAGTACGAAGGCGATCCTGGCGGCGTTGACCGCCAATGCAGGCATCGCCGTCGCGAAGTTCGTCGGATTCCTGATCACCGGCAGTTCTTCGATGCTGGCCGAGTCGGTGCACTCGGTCGCCGACACCAGCAATCAGGGCCTGCTTCTGCTGGGGCAGCGCCAGTCGCGCAAGGAAGCCGACCCGGTCCACCAGTTCGGGCACGGCCGCAGCCGGTATTTCTATTCGTTCGTGGTGGCGCTGGTGCTGTTCACGCTCGGGTCGGTGTTCGCGCTGTACGAGGGCTACCACAAGATCTCGCACCCGGAACCGTTGACCTCGCCGATCGTGGCCGTCGTCATCCTGGTTGTGGCGATTTTCTTGGAGGGGTACAGCTTTCGCACAGCGATGGTGGAGTCGCGCCCGCTGAAGGGGTCCGGCAGCTGGTGGCGCTTCATTCGGGTTTCCCGCAACCCGGAGCTGCCGGTGGTGCTGCTGGAAGACACCGGCGCGTTGATCGGCCTTGTCCTCGCGCTGATCGGTGTCGGGCTGACGGTGCTCACCGGTGACGCGGTGTGGGACGGTATCGGCACCATCGGAATCGGAGTGCTGCTCGGCGTGATCGCGGTCATCCTGATGATCGAGATGCACAGCCTGCTGATCGGCGAGGGTGCAACGAGAGAGGATCAGCAGGCCATCCGAAATGCCTTGGAGCAGACCGATAACGTCGACCGCGTCATCCACTTGCGCACCCAGTATCTGGGGCCCGACGAACTGCTGGTCGGCGCGAAGATCGCGCTGGCGGCGTCGACCGACCTGGCCACCGTCGCGGCCGCCATCGACGCCGCCGAGGCCGCTGTTCGTGCCGCCGTTCCCGCCGCTGGGGTCATCTACCTGGAACCCGATCTCGATCGGGCGATGACGGGCTGAGCTGCCCGCCTCTCGGCCAGCCACAGAGCCATGTTGTGCCGAATCGTGCGCCCGACCAGCCGCATCGACGGGACCATGTAGAGGCTGTCCAGCAGGCTGAACCGGCGCAGAAACCATTCGGCGAGAACGGGATCCGTCTCGGCTGCGCCGAGGAACTGGTCGAAGAGCCCGCCGACAGGGCGGTACCACCACGGCATCGGTCCCGGGGCCTGGTGCAACACCAGGTCTGCGATCGCGTTCATCGTCCACACCGGATAGGTCGACTTCGCGGTCGCCTTGTTGAACTCGCGGGCCACGTCGACGCCGGGGGAGTCGAGCACGCGCCGCAGATGACCCGCCTGCAGCGAGGTCATCGTCATGCCCTGCCCGAACGTCGGATTGAAGCTGGCGACGGCGTCACCGAATGGCAGGATGCCGCCGGGGAAGCGCTCCAGCTTGTGGTACCGCCGCCACCGGCTGACCGGAAATTTGTGGAACGCGACATCGCCGATGGGTTCGCCCTTGCGGATGGCGGCGGCGATGTGGCTTGGAACGACTTCGTCGGCCAGCGCGCACATCCCGGCGAAATCGTGTGGCGGCTCCGCCTTGGCCACGCCGAACGTGGTGAGTATCCAGGTGCCGTCCTCGTAGTAGAGCATGCCCAGCCCGCGCGTCTGGTCGCCGGATGCCCCCGCGACGACGACCTTCTCGGTGATCAGGCCCTCCGGGATTCGCAACTGATGCGTGGCATAGCCGATGCCGACATCGATGCTGGCCTCGGGAGGGCGGTCAAATCCCCACTGCTCCAACCAGACCGGAAGGCGGGTGCCGCGGCCCGCGGCGTCGACCACGAGGTCGGCCGGTATCGCGTCACCGTTGTCCAGCCGCACGCCGGTCACCCGCTGCCGGGTCGCATCGAAGCTCGGCTCGGCGATCCCGGCGCGCACGACGTCCACGTTGGCGATCGCCGTCGCCCGGCGGCGGATCTGCCATTCCAGATGCGGGCGGCTCGGCACATACGCGGTGAACTCGTCCTGCAGCTCACGCGACGTGCCGAGGACATGGCCCGCGCCGGCGAAGTGGATGCAGTCCGGCCGGTTCTCCAGAATCGGCACACCCGCGGCGACCATGTCGGCGAGCAGGCCCGGGAAGTGCGACTCGAGTTCCTGGGCGCCGCGCGCCAGCAACAGATGCAGGTGCCTGTCCTGCGGAACAGCCGGGCGCTTGGCCGGACCGGAGGGGAGTTCGTCGCGTTCGAACACCGTGACCCGGTCGTAGAAGTCCGACAGCACCCTCGCGGCACACATCCCCGCGATGCTGGCCCCGATGACGACCGCTTGCCCGCCGCTCCGCCCCATGCAGGCCGATAGTAATTGGGTACTCAACCCGGGCCGGCCCATGTCCGGGCGGCGTCACGAAAGGGTAAGGCGCATGACACGCACAGCGTTGGGTCGGCGAACCAAGTCCGTCGAGCAGTCGATCGAGGACACCGACGAGCCCGGTACCAGACTGCGCAAGGACCTGACCTGGTGGGACCTGATCGTCTTCGGTGTTTCGGTGGTGATCGGCGCGGGCATCTTCACCATCACGGCGTCCACCGCGGGCGGCATCACCGGGCCTGCGATATCGATTTCCTTCGTCCTTGCCGCGATCGCGTGCGGGCTGGCGGCGCTGTGCTACGCGGAGTTCGCGTCGACCGTTCCCGTCGCAGGCAGCGCGTACACCTTCTCCTACGCCAGCTTCGGCGAGGTGGTGGCGTGGATCATCGGGTGGGACCTTGTCCTCGAATTCGCGGTCGGGGCGGCGACGGTCGCCAAGAGCTGGTCGACCTACCTGGGCGAGGTGTTCGGCTTCGCCGGTGGTGAGATCGCCCTTGGCCCGGTGAACGTCGACTGGGGGGCGGTGGTCATCGTCGCGATCGTCACCACGTTGCTGGCACTGGGCACGAAGTTGTCGTCGAACGTCAGCGCCGTTATCACGCTCATCAAGGTCGCCGTGGTGCTCGTCGTCATCGTGGTCGGGGCGTTCTACATCAAGGCCGCGAACTTCTCGCCGTTCATTCCGCCCGCGGAATCCGGCGGCGGCGCGGGCAGAGCAGTCGCTGTTCTCACTGCTCACCGGCGCGGGCAGCAGCAACTACGGCTGGTACGGCCTGCTGGCGGGCGCGTCGATCGTGTTCTTCGCGTTCATCGGGTTCGACGTCGTCGCGACCACCGCGGAGGAGACCAAGGATCCGCAGCGCGACGTCCCCCGCGGCATTTTCGGCACGCTGGCCATCGTGACCGTGCTCTACGTCGCGGTGGCTGTGGTGCTGTCCGGCATGGTCAAGTACACCGAGCTGGCGAAGGCAGGCGAGGACGCCAACCTCGCGACGGCGTTCAACATCAACGGCGTCGATTGGGCGGCCACCCTGATCAGCATCGGTGCGCTCGCCGGTCTGACCACGGTCGTCATGGTGTTGATCCTTGGCCAGATCCGGGTGCTGTTCGCGATGTCACGAGACCGGCTGTTGCCGCATCAGCTGGCAAGGACGGGCGAGCACGGCACCCCGGTGCGGCTCACCGTCCTCGTCGGCGTCGTCGTTGCCATCGCCGCGGCGCTTTTTCCGATCACCAAACTCGAGGAGATGGTCAACGTCGGCACGTTGTTCGCCTTCGTGCTGGTGTCGGCGGGCGTGATCATCCTGCGCCGCAGCAGGCCCGATCTGCATCGCGCCTTCCGGGTGCCGTGGGTGCCGTGGCTTCCGATCGCCGCGATCGTCGCCTGCCTGTGGCTGATGTTGAACCTGACGGCGCTGACCTGGATCCGCTTCGTGGTCTGGATGGCCATCGGTATGGCCGTCTACTTCCTGTACGGCAGGCGGCACTCGAAGCTCGCCCAGCGGGAGGCTGCGAATTCGGCGCGCTAAGCCACCGTCGGCGTCGTAGAGCGCGCCCGATTCGCGGTTGACGGAACGGTTCAGGGCCGCCGCCGCGTCCCATCGGCGTGCTCAGCGATTACCTGCGCCGCCACGACGGCGTGATCACGTTGGAACAGGCATGCAGCGCCGGGCTCAGCAGGCAGGCCGTGGAGCGACGCGTCGGGTCCGGTCGCTGGGTGCGATGCGCGCGCGGCGTGTACTTCGTCGACGACCGACCGTTTACCGACGCGGCGCGCATTCGGGCCGCGGTCTGGGGTTACGGGGCGCGCGCCGCCGCGAGCGGATTGACCGCTGCGTGGTGGCACGGCCTCACCAGTTCCCGCCCGCTGTGGTCGGAAGTGACGATGCCGCGAGACAGCCACGGCCGCCGCCACCCTGGAACTCGCGTCAGGCGCCGCGATCTGGATCCTGTCGACGTCGTCGAGGTCAACGACATGCGCGTGACGACCCTGCGCTCACCGTCGTCGAGGCCGCGGCAAAGCGTGGCGGCGGAGTCAGAGTTGCTGGACAACGCACTGCAGCGGCATATCGAACTCGACACGCTGTGGCGCGCGCACCTGCGCAACAAGGGCCGCACCGGGGCGCCGCGGTCGCGCATGCTGCTGCAGGCAGCGCGCGGGGGAGCGCGCTCGGAGGCGGAACGGCTGCTTCACCAAATCCTGCGCGACGCGAACATCACCGGATGGAAAGCCAACTATCGCGTCGGCGGCTACCGGGTGGACGTCGGTTTCCCGACGCGAAGGTCGCGCTGGAAGCTCGATGGGTTCGCGTTCCACAGCGGCGTCAACGAGTTCCAGGTTGACCGGACACGCCAAAACGCCATCGTCCTGCTGGGGTGGCAAGTGCTGCGCTTCACCTGGCTGGACCTCGATGGAGTACCCGGAGCGGGTGGCTTCAGCCGTTCGTGCTGCGATTTCGGCGCGGTAGACCACCGTCGGCGTCGTGCAGCGCGCCCGATTCAAGAGACCGAGTTTACAAAGTAGGCTTCTGTGTCTAGACAGGCGACAAAAGTCGTCTTATAGTCAAGTCATGACTGAGGGCAACGGCGCACTATCGCAACTCGAAATCGACCAGTGGCGAGACAAGAAACGGCATCTGTGGCTGATGGGCCTGATCGCCCCGACGGCGCTGTTCGTGATGCTGCCGCTGGTGTGGGGGTTCAACCAGTGGGGTTGGCACACGGCGGCACTGGTGCCGTTCTGGATCGGCCCGATCCTGCTGTACGTCCTGCTGCCCGCGCTCGACCTGCGGTTCGGGCCTGACGGCCAGAACCCGCCCGACGAGGTGATGGAGCGGCTGGAGAACGACAAGTACTACCGCTACTGCACCTACATCTACATCCCGTTCCAGTACGCCAGCGTGATCCTCGGCGCCTACCTGTTCACCGCGTCCGACCTGAGCTGGCTGGGCTTCGACGGCGGGCTCGGCTGGCCGGCCAAGATCGGTCTCGCGCTGTCGGTCGGCGTGCTCGGAGGGGTGGGCATCAACACCGCCCACGAGATGGGCCACAAGAAGGACTAACTTGAGCGCTGGCTGAGCAAGATCACGCTGGCGCAGACCTGCTACGGCCACTTCTATATCGAGCACAACCGCGGCCATCATGTCCGGGTCGCAACCCCCGAGGATCCCGCGTCCGCCCGCTTCGGCGAGACGTTCTGGGAGTTCCTGCCGCGCAGCGTGTGGGGTAGCGCGAAGTCGTCGTGGGAGCTGGAGGCCAAGCGGCTGCGGCGGGCAGACAAGAGCCCGTGGCACTGGTCCAACGACGTGCTGAACGCCTGGGCGATGTCGATCGTCTTCTACGGCGTGCTGATCGCGGTGTTCGGCGTGGCGCTCATTCCGTACATCGTCATCTCCGCGGTGTTCGGGTTCACGCTGCTGGAGACGGTCAACTATCTCGAGCACTACGGGCTGCTGCGGCAGAAGACCGAGAGCGGACGCTACGAGCGGTGCGCGCCCGTGCACAGCTGGAACTCCGACCACATCGTGACCAACCTGTTCCTGTACCACCTGCAGCGGCACAGCGACCACCACGCCAATCCGACCCGGCGCTACCAGACGCTGCGCAGCATGGAGGGTGCGCCGAACCTGCCGAGCGGCTATGCGTCGATGATCGCGCTGACGTACTTCCCGCCGCTGTGGCGCAAGGTGATGGACCATCGGGTGCTCGCGCACTACGACGGCGACATCACCCGGGTGAACATGGCGCCGCGGATGCGGGACAAGATGCTCGCCAAGTACGGGGCGGGGGCAGTGAGCGCCTACCGGTGCCCCGGCTGCGACTACGTCTACGACGAGGCGAAAGGTGCTCCGCGCGAAGGGTTTCCGGCGGGAACGGAATGGAGCGATATACCCGACGACTGGAGCTGCCCCGACTGTGCGGTTCGCGAGAAGGTCGACTTCGAAAGTATGGAGGTTAAGAAATGAACGACTTCAAGCTGTTCGTCTGCGTGCAGTGCGGGTTCGAGTACGACGAGGAGAAGGGCTGGCCGGAGGACGGCATCGCGCCCGGCACCCGGTGGGACGACATCCCCGACGACTGGAGTTGCCCGGACTGCGGCGCGGCTAAGTCGGATTTCGAGATGGTCGAGGTCGCGCGCTCTTGACGGCTAGTGTCGCCCGTGTGAACGAGGGTCGGCCCGCGCAGCGCATTCCCTACGCCGAGGCGTCGAGGGTGCTGCTGCGCGATTCGATTCTCGACGGGATGCGCGACCTGCTGCTCACTCGGGACTGGTCGTCGATCACGCTGTCGGCCGTCGCGAGCGCCGCGGGCATCAGCCGTCAGACCATCTACAACGAGTTCGGCTCGCGGCAGGGTCTGGCCCAGGGCTACGCGATGCGGCTGGCCGACCGGCTCGTCGACGCGGTCGCAAGCGCCATCACCGGCAACGTCGGCGACATCTACGCGGCGTTCCTGGAGGGGTTCCGGGACTTCTTCACCGAGTCGGCCGCCGACCCGCTGGTCATCTCGCTGCTGACCGGCGGCACCAAGCCCGACCTGCTGCAGCTCATCACCACCGACAGCGGCCCGATCATCACTCACTGCTCGGCGCGGCTGACGTCGACCTTGATGGACAGCTGGGTGCGCGCCAGCGAGGAGGACTCGGGCGTGCTGGCCCGCGCGATCGTCCGACTGGCGATGAGCTACGTGTCGATGCCGCCGGAAGCAGACCACGATGTGGCCCGGGACCTGGCACGTCTGATGACGCCGTTCGCCGAACGGTACGGTGTCATCGAATCGGATTAGCCGCGGCTTGGGAGAGTCAGGTCGCGCGAGCTAAGATTAACCAAGCTAACTAATTGCGCGCGAGTGAAGGACGAGCATGACGACGACTGAGCAGCGGCTGACCGCTGATGTCTCCAACGGAATCGACTACAAGGTGGCCGACCTGTCCCTGGCCGAATACGGCCGCAAGGAGATCCGGCTGGCCGAGCACGAGATGCCGGGGCTGATGTCGTTGCGGCGTGAGTACCACGACGTGCAGCCGCTCAAGGGTGCACGGATCTCCGGCTCGCTACACATGACCATTCAGACCGCGGTGCTGATCGAAACCCTGGTGTCCCTTGGCGCCGAGGTGCGGTGGGCGTCGTGCAACATCTTCTCCACCCAGGACCACGCCGCGGCGGCCGTCGTCGTCGGCCCGCACGGCACACCCGAGGAACCGCAGGGCGTGCCGGTGTTCGCGTGGAAGGGCGAGACCCTCGAGGAGTACTGGTGGGCCGCCGAGCAGATGCTGACCTGGCCGAACGAGCCGGCCAACATGATCCTCGACGACGGCGGCGACGCAACCATGCTGGTGCTGCGCGGAGCGGAGTTCGAGAAGGCCGGAGTGGTTCCGCCCGAGGAGGAGGACGACTCCGCCGAGTGGAAGGTCTTCCTGTCCCTGCTCCGTGAGCGCTTCGAGACGGACAAGACCAAGTGGACCAAGATCGCCGAGTCGGTCCAGGGTGTCACCGAGGAGACCACCACCGGTGTGCTGCGGCTCTACCAGTTCGCCGCCGCGGGCACGTTGGCCTTCCCGGCGATCAACGTCAACGACTCGGTGACCAAGTCCAAGTTCGACAACAAGTACGGCACCCGGCACTCGCTGATCGACGGCATCAACCGCGGCACCGACGTTCTGATCGGTGGCAAGAAGGTGCTGATCTGCGGCTACGGCGACGTCGGCAAGGGCTGCGCCGAGTCGCTGGCCGGCCAGGGCGCCCGGGTGTCGGTCACCGAGATCGATCCCATCAACGCGCTGCAGGCGTTGATGGACGGGTTCGACGTCCGCACGGTCGAGGAGGCGATCGGCGAGGCCGACATCGTCATCACCGCGACCGGCAACAAGGACATCATCACGCTCGAGCACATGAAGGCGATGAAGGACCAGGCGATCCTGGGCAACATCGGCCACTTCGACGACGAGATCCAGATGGCCAAGCTGGAGCGCTCCGGTGCCAAGCGGCTCAACATCAAGCCCCAGGTCGACCAGTGGATCTTCGACGACGGCACGTCGATCATCGTGCTGTCCGAGGGCAGGCTGCTGAACCTGGGCAACGCGACGGGTCACCCCTCGTTCGTGATGAGCAACAGCTTCTCCAACCAGGTGATCGCACAGATCGAGCTGTGGACCAAGAACGACGAGTACGACAACGAGGTCTACCGGCTGGCCAAGCACCTCGACGAGAAGGTGGCGCGCATCCACGTCGAGGCGCTCGGCGGTTCGCTGACCAAGCTCACCAAGGAGCAGGCCGAGTACATCAACGTCGACGTCGAGGGCCCGTACAAGCCTGAGCACTACCGGTACTGACGTTTCGCCGTTAATGTCGCCCCGTGGGTCGGGGAGTCGTGGGGGTTCTGCTTGCGCTGCTGTTGATCGGGTCCCTCGGAATCGCTCCACCGGTATTGGCCGACGACCCGACCAACGATGCGCACGACCCGTACTTCAACGAAGACGAGTACCAAGCCTTCTACACCCCGCCACCTGATCCGCTGCCGCCAGGCGCGCCGGGTGACCTGATCCGCAGCGAGCCGTCCCGGCTGGTGCTCGAGCCGTCGGGTCAGCTCGGCGCGATCATGGCGACGGGCACCCGCATCATGTACCGCAGCACCGATGCCCACGGAAATCCGAATGTGGTGACGGGCACCTACTTTGAGCCGTACAACGACTGGCCCGGCGAAGGTCCGCGCCCGCTGCTGGTATACGGTCCGGGAACGCAGGGCCAGGGCGACCAGTGCGCGCCGTCGCGTCAGTTCAATCAGGGCATTCATTGGCGGCCGTATCTGGATTTGGCGTTCAACTACGAGGAGATGTTCGTCGCGACGATGGTCGCGCGCGGCTTCGCCATCGTGATGACCGACTACCAGGGGCTCGGCACACCCGGACTGCACACCTACGTCAACCGGGTCGCCCAGGGCACCGCGATGCTCGACGCCGCCCGTGCGGCGAAGCGCCTGCCGGACACCTCACTGGAACCCGATGGGCCGGTGGCGTTTTGGGGTTATTCGCAAGGTGGCGGTGCCGCGGCGTCGGCCGCCGAACTCGCGTCGTCGTATGCCCCGGAGCTCGAGGTGGCCGGCACCTATGCGGGGGCACCGCCCGCCGATCTCAAGGAGCTGTTCCCGTATGCCGACGGCAGCGCGCTGGTCGGTGTCGTCGGGTATGCGATCAACTCGGTCATCGCGTCCTACCCCGAACACGAGGCGGAGGTCAGGGCGACGCTGACGCCGCGCGGGGAGGACTTTCTGTTCAAGGTTGCCGACCAGTGCGTCGCGGAGACCATTGCCAAGTTCATGTTCAGGCACCTGCAGCCGTACTTCAATTCCGACATCTATCAGCTGGTCGCTGAAGAACCGTTCAGCAGCATCTTCGACGAACAGCGCATCGGCCGCTTGAAACCCGATGCGCCGGTGATGATTTTGAGCAACCGGTACGACCCACTGGTGCCGTGGACGGGCGCCAATCAGCTGGGCCGCGACTGGTGTGCACAGGGCGCCGATGTGCAGTTCTGGACCAACGAGGAGCCACCGTTTCTCAACAAGATGGTCGTCAACCACGCGCTGCCGATGTTGGTCGACGGCGAGCGCGGAATGCAGTGGATCGCCGACCGCTTCAACGGTTTACCGACGACCCCCAATTGCGGCGAGTTCTGACGGGCGCTACGGACTGGGCGGCGGCGGTGCGGCGCAGCGGTTCTTGATATCCATCAGCGGCTGCACGGATACCGGTCAGGTCCTTCTGCGTCTGCGGGTGCGCTTTCATGTAGGAGGCAACCTTCGGCCGCGCCTGGTCTCGCGCCATGCCCTCCAGGCTGTTGAAGAAGTCGTTCACGGCGGGATGGCTGAACAGGTAGTCCGATGTCGCCTGCTGCACACCGGCCCTGACGAACTCTAGATCGGCGGCACTGCAGTTCGGTGGGTTGGCCGCCGGGTCTTCGTTGGCGTGTGCCAGCGGCGCCGCGAAAAGCGCCGCGCCGATCATCGCAGTGCTCACGAACAGCTTCATGCCTCATAGTTTTGAGCACGCTGTGACCGAGCGCGTCGATCACAAGCTGTTCCTCAGGAAACCCGAAGGCCGTTCGGAGTTAGGCTCGCCGCGTGCTGATCGCGATCGAGGGTGTCGACGGCGCGGGCAAGCGCACGCTGACGCAGGGGCTGCGCGCCGCGTTCGAGGCCGACGGTCGTACCGTCGCCAGCCTGTCCTTCCCCCGCTACGGCCACTCGGTCTCGGCCGACCTCGCCGCCGAGGCGCTGCACGGCGGTCACGGCGACCTTGCGACGTCGGTGTACGCGATGGCCGTGCTGTTCGCTTTGGACCGGGCAGGGGCGCGCGAGGAGATCGGCCACCTGCACGCGGAGTACGACGTGCTGATCCTGGACCGCTACGTGGCGTCCAACGCCGCCTACAGCGCGGCGCGCCTGCACCAGGGCGCCGACGGCGACGCGGTGGCCTGGGTGCGCGAGCTCGAGTACGGGCGGCTGCACCTGCCCGCACCCGACTGGCAGGTGCTGCTCGACGTGCCCGCCGAACTGGCCGCAGAGCGCGCCGAGCATCGCGCCAGCACCGAAGCCGACCGGGCGAAAGACGCCTACGAACGTGACGACGATCTGCAGCGGCGCACCGGCGCCGTCTATTCGGGGCTGGCCGCCGTCGACTGGTGCGGGCGGTGGTTGGTGGCGGGCCCGGACATCGGCGGCGCCGCGCTAGCCGTCGAGCTGGCTCAATAGCCGACTCGCGGGCGCGCTATCAGCGATTTATCGCGATTTGGTGACACCATGGACTCCATGAGGCAAAGGATTCTGGTCGTCGACGACGACCCTTCGCTCGCTGAGATGCTGACCATCGTGCTGCGCGGCGAGGGTTTCGACACCGCAGTCATCGGCGACGGCACCCAGGCGCTCACCGCCGTGCGCGAATTGCGGCCCGACCTGGTCCTGCTGGACCTGATGTTGCCAGGCATGAACGGAATCGACGTGTGCCGTGTGCTGCGCGCCGACTCCGGCGTGCCGATCGTCATGCTGACCGCCAAGACCGACACCGTCGACGTGGTGCTCGGCCTGGAATCGGGCGCCGACGACTATGTGATGAAGCCGTTCAAGCCGAAGGAGCTCATTGCCCGCGTGCGCGCCCGGCTGCGCCGCAACGAGGACGAGCCCGCGGAGATGCTCTCGATCGCCGATGTCGACATCGACGTGCCCGCCCACAAGGTCACCCGGCAGGGCGAGCAGATTTCGCTGACACCGCTGGAGTTCGACCTTTTGGTCGCCCTGGCACGTAAACCGCGGCAGGTGTTTACTCGTGATGTGCTACTCGAACAGGTGTGGGGATACCGGCATCCCGCCGACACCCGTTTGGTGAACGTCCATGTCCAACGTTTGCGGGCCAAGGTCGAGAAGGATCCTGAGAACCCGCAAGTGGTGCTGACCGTTCGAGGAGTGGGATACAAGGCCGGACCTCCGTGAGTTTGCGCGGCTCGGCCGCGGTCGTGACCTTGACCGCCCGGCGGTCGCCGTGATCTTCAGCTCGAGGCGGCGCATTCATCGGCGATCTGCTCCACTGCTACGCGGATTGGGTGCGCTGGGTCGAGCATTGGGCCTTGCGTGGCGCCGCTCCCTTCAACTGCGGGTGGTGACCCTGACGCTGGGGTTGTCGCTTGCCGTGATCCTGGTGCTCGGATTTGTGCTGACCAGCCAGATCACCGACCGCATCCTCGAGGTGAAGGTGCGGGCGGCCACCGAGGAGATCGAACGGGCGCGCAACACCGTCAGCGGCATCGTCGGCGGGGAGGAGACCCGCTCGCTGGACAGCAGCCTGCAGCTGGCGCGCAACACGCTCATCGACCGCAAGGCGGATGCGGGCGCAGGCCTGGCCGGCGCGTTCGATGCGGTGCTCGTCGTCCCCGGCGATGGACCGCGCGCGGCGACCGCGGCCGGACCGGTGCAGCAGATCCCCAACGCGTTGCGGGATTTCGTCAAGGCCGGCCAGGTCAGCTACCAGTACGCGACGGTACGCACCGAAGGCTTCTCCGGCCCCGCGTTGATCATCGGCACCCCTACGTCGTCTCCGGTCACCAATCTCGAGCTGTATCTGGTCTTTCCGTTGAACAACGAGGAATCCACCATCAGCCTGGTGCGCGGCACGATGGCCACCGGCGGCGTGGTGCTCCTGCTGATGCTGGCCGCCATCGCATTGATCGTCGCGCGCCAGATCGTGCTGCCGGTGCGGTCGGCGTCGCGCATCGCCGAACGGTTCGCCGAAGGTCACCTCACCGAGCGCATGCCGGTGCGCGGCGAGGACGACATGGCGCGGCTGGCCGTGTCGTTCAACGACATGGCCGAAAGCCTGTCGCGGCAGATCACGCAGCTCGAGGAGTTCGGCAACCTGCAACGCCGGTTCACCTCCGACGTCAGCCACGAACTTCGCACCCCGCTGACGACGGTGCGGATGGCCGCCGACCTGATCTACGACCACAGCGACGACCTCGACCCCGCGCTGCGGCGGTCTACCGAGCTGCTGGTCAGTGAACTCGACCGCTTCGAGCTGTTGCTCAGCGACCTGCTGGAGATCTCCCGGCACGACGCGGGCGTCGCGGAGCTGTCCGTGGAAGCGGTCGACCTGCGCGACACCGTGCAGAGCGCACTCGACAACGTCGGCCACCTCGCAGGCGACGCCCAGGTCGAGCTCATCGTCGACTCGCCGGAAGAGGAGGTCATCGCCGAGGTCGACCCACGGCGAGTGGAACGCATCCTGCGCAACCTCATCGCCAACGCGATCGACCACGCCGAACGCAAGCCGGTACGGATCAGAATGGGCGTCGACGAAGACACCGTTGCGGTCACCGTGCGCGACTACGGCGTCGGGTTGCGGCCCGGCGAGGAAAAGCTGGTGTTCAGCAGGTTCTGGCGGTCAGACCCGTCACGGGTCCGCCGCTCCGGCGGCACCGGACTCGGCCTGGCGATCAGCATCGAGGACGCCCGCCTGCACCAGGGCCGGCTGGAGGCGTGGGGTGAACCCGGAAAGGGTGCCTGTTTCCGGCTCACCCTGCCACTGGTTCGCGGGCACAAGGTCACCACGAGCCCCCTTCCGTTGAAACCCGTAGGGCGGGAACGCAAGCCGCGGCGATCGCCGCGGGAGCGAGAACCGGCGGGAGAAAGCGTGTGAGGCGGGTGCTCGCCATCTGTGTCGGCATGCGCGATGGTGATGCTCGCCGGTTGCGCAGGGGTGCCCAGCTCGTCGGCGCCCCAGGCCATCGGGACCGTCGATCGGCCCGCGCCACCGAGCCTGCCGAAGCCGACGCCCGACATGGATCCCGATGTGCTGCTGCGGGAGTTCCTCAAGGCCACCGCCGACCCGTCCAACCGCCATCTGGCGGCCCGCCAGTTCCTCACCGAATCGGCGTCCAGCGGATGGGACGACGCGGGTAGCGCGCTGTTGATCGACCGGGTCGTTTTCGTCGAAACTCGCGGGCCCGACAGGGTTTCGGTCAACATGCGTGCCGATATCCTCGGCTCGCTTTCGGATATCGGCGTATTCGAGACGGGCGAGGGCGCATTGCCCGACCCCGGCCCGATCGAGCTGGTGAAGACGCCGGGCGGCTGGCGCATCGATCGGCTGCCGAACGGGGTTTTCCTTGACTGGCAACAGTTTCAGGAGACCTACAAGCGCAACACGCTGTACTTCGCCGACCCGACCGGCAAGACCGTGGTTCCCGATCCCCGCTACGTCGCGGTGTCCGATCCCGACCAGCTGGCGACCGAGTTGGTCACCAAGCTGATCGCGGGCCCGCGTCCGGAGATGACGAACACGGTGCGCAACCTGCTGGGGTCGCCGCTACGCCTGCGCGGCCCCGTGACGCGCGCCGACGGCGGCAAAATGGGTGTCGGCCGCGGCTACGGCGGCGCGCGCATCGACCTGGAGAACCTGTCCACCACTGACCCGCACAGCCGTCAACTGCTTGCCGCGCAGATCATTTGGACGCTCTCGCGGGCGGGCATCAACGGTCCCTATGTGATCAACGCCGACGGAGCCGCGCTGGACGACCGGTTCGCCGACGGCTGGCAGACATCCGACGTCGCCGCAACGGATCCCGGGGCGGCCGACGGTGCAGCCGCCGGGCTGCACGCTCTGGTCGCCGGATCGCTGGTGTCGCTGGACGGTCAACGCGCACCAAATGTTCCAGGACCGTTCGGCGTGACGCCCAATCAGACCGCGGCCGCCGTCTCGCGCACCGGCCAGGAGGCGGCATCGGTTGTGACGCTGAATGCGGGTGCCCCCGACATGGCGTCGTCGCTGTGGGTCGGTCCGATCGGCGGAAATCCGTTGCAGGCCATGGATGGCCGCACCCTGTCGCGGCCGACGTGGTCGCTCGACGAAGCGGTATGGGTGGTCGTCGACGGCAACAACGTGGTGCGCACCGTCCAGGACGCATCCGGGCAGCCCGGCCGCATACCCGTCGACATCACGGCGGTGACGACCAGATTCCCCGGGCCGATCGCCGAGCTGCAGCTGTCTCGCGACGGAACACGGGCGGCAATGGTCATCGAAGGCCAGGTGATCTTGGCCAGCGCAGAGCAGACACCCGGCGGCGGCTACGCGCTGACGTATCCGCGCAGGCTGGGCTTCGGCCTGAAGGACACCGTGGTGTCCTTGTCCTGGCGCACCGGCGACGACATCGTGGTCAGCCGCACGGATCCGCAACACCCGGTGTCCTATGTGAACCTCGACGGGGTGAACTCCGACGGCCCGAGCCGCAACCTGCTGATGCCGGTCGGAGCCGTCGCGGCGAACCCGTCAACGGTGTATGTCGCTGATGCCCGCGGCATCCTGCAACTGTCCGGCTCGGCGGCCGAGAACGACCCAAGATGGGTCGAGGTGCGTCCGCTGATGTCACCGGGTGCGATGCCGGTCCTCCCTGGCTGACGCTCAGTGCTTGCGCCGGCGCAAGGTGGCCGCCGGCCGTTCGCCATAACGGGCCGCGTGTGCGGCGGCGAACCGGCCGAGGTTGGTGAAGCCCCACCGATTGGCGACGGATGCGACCGTGGCGATCGACGCGTCGGCCTGCCGGAGCGCCTCGTGCGCTCGCCTGAGCCGGACCTCGCGCACGTAGGCCATCGGCGACATGCCCAGGTGCGCGCGGAAACCTGCTTGAAGGGTGCGGACGCTGACGTGGCTGCGAGCCGCGAGTGTCGACACCGTCAACGGCAGGTCTGCCTCGGATTCGATGATGTCGATCGCGGCGCGGACGGTGTGCGGCGCGATCGTCTTCGGCTCCGCCGCAACGGCATCGCGCTGCGGGTGGTCGGCGATGAGCAGGAGCCCGCGCACGAGGCTGTCGGCATACGGCAGGCCGACGAGCGGGTGGGTCAGCACGCTGCCGGGCTGAAACGACTGCTCGGCGAGCATGAGCAGCATGTCGAGCCAACTGGCGGACCGCATCCGTCTTCGTGCACACGTCGGTTCGAAGTCGATCTTCGCCGTCACCTGCCGCCCGAGCACGTCGCTGAGCACATCGTCGACGACCCCGTGATCGATTTTGACAGCGATCATCCGGGTGCCTGCCACCCATCGCGAGATGGTGTCGCCGCGCGGCTGATACACCGTGGCGCAGCCGGGGCGTGCGGTGATCGGCGACCGGCGATTGACCGGCTCGAGGCGACCGGATCGCAGCACAGTCAGGCGATAGGCGCTGCACAGTTCGCCGCAATACAGGGACACGTCGGAGCCGACGATGAGTTCGGCGATGGACAGCGGGCCGATGCTGCGCCCCACCCGATGGGTGAGCGACATGGAATCGGGATCAGTGAGCAGCTCGATCTGTGGCTGGTCGCAGCACCCGACTCGGAAATCATTCAGCCCCGGCGTGGTGCCATCCAACTGTTCGGTCCCCGATGTCGGCGCTCACTTCGTGCGCCCTTTCAAGTGTGACTGCAGGTGTTTCGCCGTAGCGGGCCGTGTGTGCGGCGGCGAACCGGCCGAGATTGGTGAAGCCCCATTGGTAGGCGATCGAGGTGACCGAGTCGCTCGACGGGTCGCACCGCTGCAGCGACTCGTGCGCCCGCTTGAGCCGTACCTCACGCAGATAACTCATCGGCGACACGCCCAGCTCGCGGCGAAAACCCGCTTGAAGGCTGCGGACGCTGGCATGGCAGCGCGCAGCCAGCGCCGACACTGTCCACGGTGACTGCGGCTCGGCTTCGATGACGTCGATCGCGGCGCGGACGGTGCGGGAGGCAACCGGCCGTACCGGTGCGGTGATGGCGTCACGGTGGGGGTGGTCGGCCGCGATCAAGAGGCCGCGGACCAGGCTCTCGACAAACGGCAGGCCGACCATCGGCATCGTGAGCATGCTCTGGGGTCGGAACAGTTGCTGGGTGAGCATCAGCAACATATTGAGCCAGCCGATTGCTGGAGCGGTGTTGACGGACACAGCGGGCTGAAAGTCGACCTGCGAGGTCACCTGTCGCCCCAGCGCATCGCTGAGCGCGTTGTCCACGATGCCGCGGTCGATCTTGACGGCGATCATCCGACTGCCCGCCGCCCATCGTGCCGCCGCATGACCCTCCGGCGGGTAGACGAGGATGCCGCCGCCGCCGGCGGTGAAGGACTTGTTGCGATACACCGAATCCACGCCGCCGGAGCGCAGCACATTCACCCGGTACGCGGTGCACCGCCCGCCGCAATCCAGCGAGACGTCGGAGCCGACGATCAATTCGCCGATGGACAGCGGACCGACGTGCGCCATCCGATGGGTGAGGGTGAGCGAAGCCGGGTCGGTTTGCAATGTGATGTGCGGCTCGCTGCAGCACAGACAGGCGAACTCGTCCAGCGCCGTCGCTGTGGTCCATAGGTCGCTCACGCGTCGGACAACGACAACGGGCCGCTCCGATGTGCCATGTTTGAGGGAATTGGTAGCAGATTCACAGGTAGCGTGCGCAATCCGGCCAGCGCGGCGCGCATTCTGGCTAGTCGGCCCCCCGGCACGGCCCTAACGTCGGCGGCGACATGAAGTTCAGCATCACCACGTTCGTCACCGACGAGAGCATTGCCCCCGCGCCTCTCGCCGCCGCGGTCGAAGAGCGCGGATTCCACGCGCTGATGGTTACCGAGCACTCGCACATGCCCGTCGCCTACGAGCCGCCATACCCCGGGGCGGGCGACCCCCCTCGGGAGTACTACCGAACCCTCGACCCATTCGTGGCGCTCGCATCCGCGGCGGCGGTGACGCAAACGCTCACGCTCAGTACGGGCGTCATCCTGTTGGCCCAGCGCGACGTGCTCTTCACCGCCAAAGAAGTGGCCACCCTCGACCTGTTATCCAACGGTCGGGTCGTGCTGGGCGTCGGGGTCGGCTGGAACCGGAACGAGATGCGGGATCACGGCCTCGACCCGGCGACGCGGGGCGCCAAGATCAACGAACAGATTCGTGCGCTCAAGAAGATCTGGATGCAGGAAACGGCGGAATTCCATGGCGACTTCGTCGATTTCTCTTCCAGCTACTGCTGGCCCAAACCGGTTCAGCGGCCACACCCACCGATATACGTCGGCGGGACGAGCAAGGCCGCGCTGCGGCGGCTCTGCGCGCTGGGCGACGGTTGGCTTCCCCCCGCGGGGGTGACGGCCGACGAGATCGGCTCAGCTCGAGGTGTGCTGGCCGCAAACGGGCGCACTGACGTGCCGATCACCATCTTTGGCGCCGGGCGCGACGAGGAAACATTGGCCGGCTATCTGGATGCCGGCGTCGATGAGGTGGCCTTCCTGCTTTCCACCCTTTGGAACGGGACGCCCTGCGCGAGCTGGACGCATTCGCCGAACTGGCGCGAACCTTCAAATCCTGAGAGGCCAGGACGCTAAGGTGCGACATGGCCCTAGCAGATCTCCGCATCCCGCGAAACAAGTTCCTTATCGGCGCCGTGCTCGGCGTGGCGGCGACCGTTGTCGCGGCCTGCTCGAAGTCCGGCGACAAGCCCGAGTCGTCCGGTGACAAGCCTGAGTCGTCCGGTGACGCCTCGTCGTCGTCGGCCCCTGCCGCGCCTGCGGCGGGCCCGATCGCCAAGACCTCCGATGTTCCGGTCGGCTCGGGTGTGATCGTCGGCGAAATCGTGGTGACACAACCGGCCGCGGGTGAGTTCAAAGGCTTCTCGTCCAAGTGCACCCACAAGGGATGTGCGGTGAACAAGGTGGCCGACGGGACGATCGACTGCCCATGTCATGGCAGCAAGTTCAACCTGGACGGATCTGTCGCCCACGGCCCTGCGACGAAACCGTTGGAGACTAAGGCGATTTCGGTACAGGGCGATTCGATCCTGGCGGTCTGATCAGCCCGACTTGGTCGCGGGTGGCACGTTCGGATTGCTGTTGAAGGCGTTGTCCGGGTCGTACTTACCTTTGATCGCGGCAATTCGCTCGTACTTGCCGCCGCGATAGGCCTCCATGATCCGGTTGTCGTCATCGGCGGACATGAAGTTCGTGTACAGCCCCCCGCTCTGCCATTTCGACGTGGCCGCCGCGGTCTGTCTTGTCCAGTCGACACTGGGTTGCGACACCTCACCGGGAGTCCACCTGCTGAGCACATTGATCAGATAGTCGGAATGCCGGTCGGCGAAGGCGGTGTCGGCCGCGTCGAGGCGATCCTGGGCGCCGTGTTGATAGCCCATCTCGATCACCGACAGCGACAGCGGCAGCCGGCGTGCACAATCGATCAGCGTTTCGATGCAGTCGTCGGTCAGCGGACCGAGGTAGCCGCCCTTTGTGTAGTTGCATGCGCCTGCGCCGAGAAGATCGTCGCTGATCGACTGCAGATCGACGAATGGCATTTGGTGGACACCTGTGAACACACTCGGAGTTCGTCCCCACACTGCCCTGTTCGCGCCTTCGGCGTCCGCTGCGTCACCGGTCCAGATGCTCCCCATCATCAGCACCGGCTCGCCGACGAGGTCGTCCGGGACTCCTGGTTCGACCCCGGCGCGGCGCAGGTACAGCATGACCTTGAGGTCGTCGGGTGCTGCCCTGATCGCCTCGTCGTGGTGTGCCAGGGCCTCCGCCGCGTCATCCAGCCGATAAAGCGCGGTACCGACCGCGACGGTAGGACCAACGGGGTGGAGGGCGAACTCGAACTCGGTGACCACACCGAAGTTGGCGCCCGCACCTCGTAGGCCCCAGTAGAGATCGGGGTTCTCGGTTGCGCTGGCTTGCGCGACACTTCCGTCGGCAAGCACGACCCTTGCCGATATCAGGTTGTCGCAGGTGAGTCCGTATTTCCTGGAGAGCCAGCCCATTCCACCGCCGAGGGCGAGACCGGCGACGCCGGTCTGCGACATCACGCCCGCGGGCGTGGCGAGACCGTGCACCTGCGTCGCGCGGTCGACATCCGACAGCAGGCAGCCACCGCCGACTCGCACCCGGCGGGCATTCGGGTCGACGGCGACGTCGCGCATCGGGGAGAGGTCGATCACCACGCCGCCGTCGACCACTGAATGCCCGGCGACACTGTGTCCGCCGCCCCTGACGGTTAGGGGCACGGCGTGCGCCCGGGCAAAGCCGATCGCCGTCGTCACGTCGGCATCCGTCGCACAGCGAACCACGACGGCCGGGTGGCGGTCGATGCTGTGATTCCAGACCCGACGGGCGGTCTCGTAGTCGGGGTGCTGTGGGTGCACGGCATCGCCGACAAGCCGATCATTCAGCATTTTGAACGCACAGTCCGGGATGGCATGTGCCGGAACACCTTCGGGAAGGCTCATTGATCCGAAAGTAGCGGCGGGATCGACGTCCCCACTAGCCCGGCGACGCATGGCGCTGGCCGGTTTGCGCATGAGTTTCCTGCCAGTTCGCTGTCAGATCCTGGGGCAGGGGAAAGGACTGCCTGGCCAACGCGTTATTTACAGACGTCGTGTTCAGAAAATGAGGAGGGGCATATTGGATACTCGTAGGTGGTCGCGGGCGGAGAAGTTCGATGATTTCGCGCTTGTGTGCTGCGGCAAACCCCACCTCACCCTGTTGACCGACCCAGAGAAATTCTCACTGACCCAGCGGGTCGGTCGAGTCGGCCCGGTCAAACTGTCCGAATTCGTCGTCGGCTCCGACATGTCGATGGACTGCGGCGACGCGTGCAGCACCTATCGGATTCTGTTGCTGCAGGCGGGCCGCACGGAGGCCATACAACGGGGGTTGACAATATCCGCCGGTCCCGGTTCTGCCGCCGTGTACGCGCCGGAAGGTCTCAGCTCTGGGCGCTGGGCAGCGGGCAGCAAGATGGTCTGTTTCAAGATCGACCGCCGTGCTGTCGACGACGCCCTCAGCGATGCACTCGGACGGCAGGTGACGTCGGAAATCGACTTCACCCCCCTCATGCCGGTGGAAGCGGCTTCGACGCGCAGCTGGATCAACATGCTGCTGCACTTCAAGGATCAGGT
Source organism: uncultured Actinomycetota bacterium (assembly GCA_963734385.1). GTDB lineage: Bacteria > Actinomycetota > Actinomycetes > Mycobacteriales > Mycobacteriaceae > Mycobacterium. The sequence continues at coordinate 94,041 of CAVTHR010000026.1, forward strand.
CTTCCGGCCCGACAGCCTGCTCAATCAACCGCTGGCAGGGTTGCCGTTCGTCGACAGCCTCGTGCGCGGGCTTCTGCTCGCCGCCGAACATTCCCACCGAGACGCTCTGATCGGAGACCAACAGCTGGCCGCGCCCCGCACGATTCGCACGGCCGTCGAAATCATCGAAGAACAAGCGCATCTGCCGTTGACCGTCTCCACCATCGCCACGAGCTGTCACGTCAGTGTCCGGTCGCTGCAGCAAGGCTTCCGGCAGCACATGGCCACGTCGCCGATGGCCTACTTGCGCGAGGTTCGGCTCCGTCGCGCGCACCAGAACCTCCTCGAATCGGACCCGTCGACTGACAGCGTCGCATCGGTGGCCTATCACTGGGGCTTCACCAACCTCGGCCGCTTCGCCGCCGCTCACGCTGCTCGCTACCACGAGACGCCTGCGGTGACGCTGCGCCGCAGGGCATTTCGGCCGAGCCTGACCAACCTCAGTCGTTGAACCGGGTGATGTCCTTGATCAGGTGCACGACGACGGATGCCGAAGCGATCCGTCTCCCGAGTTCGTCGGTGAGCTCGGCATCAACGACTCCCGTGGCGCCGGTCACGGTCGACAACCGGACGGCGGCGACAAACGATTGGCCAGTGCCCGCTCGCAGGTAGTTGACAGTCATTGTCAGCGTCGGGCATCCGTGGCCGGTCACGAAGGTGACGCAGTGCGCTGCGGCCTGGTCGAGCATCTCGGCGATGCATCCGCCGGACAGACCAATATAGGTGAATGAGTCGGGGCCAGGCCGATAGCAGACCTGCAGATCCTTGTCGGGACGGGATCCCGCAGCGATCCGGGCGTTGAGTGCCGAAAGATTCGGCGGTAGTGAGTCGTTCGCCTGTGCGATCCAGTCGGCATCCGGCAGCGTGGCGCCGGGCTCACCGAATAGGCGGGCATAGCGATCGCGCCGCAGCGATGTCACACTTCCACCCACGATGTGGAGCGAGCAGGGTGCCACCCCAGCTTTGGCCCCAACTGGGTGCCAATGTCGGTGATGATCTGGACGTAGTCGTCGTCACGGAAGCCGTGCGGCAGCGCGAATGTCGCCTCTTCGACGCGCTGAAATCCACGGTGGGCCGCAAGTACATCGGCGATTTCATCCGATGTGCCGACGAAGTCGGGGGAAGCGACCATGCCACGGGGCCCCTGGGGTGCCAGGGTGCGCTCGAAGCGGTCCGAAGCGTAAGTCCGGTAGCGTTTGACCTGTTCGCGGGACGCGGAGTCGATCGGCAGCACCACCAGACCCTGTGCGACCCGGGCGGATTCGGGTGATCGATGGTGGGCGAAGTATGCGTCGATGTGCTCTGCCTGGATCGTGGCGAAGTCGCGTGACTCGGTCCCTTCGATCGAGACCACGTTGGCCGTCAGGTAATTGAGGCCGTGCGTTCCCGCCCACGTAGCGGACTTCAATCCGCCGCCGTACCACACGCGGTCGGCCAAACCCGGTGAGTGCGGCTGCACCTTGCGAGAGAACCGGTCCTGGCCGAGAGTGCCCTCGAACTCGCTTACGGGGTCGCCGCGGAGGCACGCCAACAGCCGCAATACCCGCTCCTTGGAGAAATTCTCCACATCGTGGGTCTCGGGATAGAGCGCGCTCTTGAAGTGCTCGTACAAAAGCGGCGTGCCAACCGACACACCGGGATTGAGTCGGCCACCGGACAGGACGTCGATCGTCGCCAGATCCTCGGCGAGGCGGAGCGGGTTCTCCAGCCCGAGTGGAATGACCGCGGTACCCAACGCGATCCGACTCGTGCGCTGCGTGGCCGCGGCCAGGAGAGCGACAGGGGAAGAGATGGCCGGCTGCAGATGCCGTTGGCGTACCCATACACTGTCGAAGCCGAGGTGCTCGGCGAGCTCGATCAGCCGCAACGCTTGATGGTGGCCCGGCAACGGATCGGCCTCGTCGAATCCTCCGATGGTCAGGAACCCGAGCCGGCGCAACGGTCTTCCGCGGTCGGTCATGTCGCAACGGTATGGCGGCAGGGTTGGGCCGACCAGCCGCGATGCGCATCGGCTTGGCCGGATTGCGCAGAGACACAGGTCATGCGTTAGGTGTCCGCTGCGGTGCGCTCGGTGGCTAGTCGGCGTTTGCCCTTCTCCCTACCGTTGGCGCCATGATCGGTCCCGCGGCAGCTGCCCTCGCCTCGTCCACAGCGTGCATCGTCACCACTTCGTCGTGGTGGGCCGCGGTGAAACGCATCGATACTAGAACACACGAACGATATGCCCGAGGCGCTTTGCAGGCAAGGACTGCAGAAGCCATGCCGCGGGCGGCTGTGTCCGGTGACGTCGAGGGGGCGGTGATCGCCTCCGGAATCTTCCGGAAGACGGATCCGGTAGTGGTATCGAATCTGATCAAGCACATGCGCCCCGTCCGGTTTGCGGCCGGACACGTCGTCTTCGCCCAGGGCGACCCGGGGGGTCCGCTGTTCATGATCACTTCGGGCAAGGTCAAGGTGGTCTACCGGCATACCGATGGCAGGGAGGCAGTACTCAATGTGCTTGGCGCTTCCGAGGTTTGCGGTGAGGTGACCCCGTTCGACTGCGGACCGCGCGAGGTAACCGTTACCGCTCTGACGGAGGTGGATGCGGTGGCGATCGAGCGGCATCAACTGCTGGCCTGGATGGCCGAATGTCCGGAGGTCATCCACCAGATCGGACGTCTATTGGCACGGCGCGCGGATGTGATGACGAACTGTCTGATCGATTTCGCGTGCCCGAATCCGAGGTACCGCATCGCCAGACGGCTGTTGTTGTTGGGCAAGCGGTTTGGTCGAAAGGACGGCGATGTGGTGCGGGTGGAGCACGACCTGACGCTGGAGGAGGCCTCGCTGTTCGCCGGTGTGCATCCAGACGACCATCTCCGAAACGCTGCGTGATTTCACCAGTCGCGGCTGGATCCGGTTCGAGGACGATTGCCTGGTGATAGTTCATGGTCAGGCCCTCGCATCTCTGTGCGCGGAGGTGACCTGTGAATGACCGATTTGCGTTGACGGATATGAGTATCCGGATTGTCGGGGCGCCCATGGCGGGTGGGCCGTCGACCCCTGCGTTGGCTGCCGCTGTGGCCAACTGCGGTGGTCTCGGATTCCTTGCAGGCGGGATGCTGTCGGCCGAGCAGCTGGCCGGCGCGATCACCGCCACTCGAATGCTGACCTCGGGTGCGATCGGGGTCAACCTGTTCGTGCCTCAACCGCGTCACGGCACCGCGTCGCAGTTCCGCTCACTCGCGGTGGCGTTGTCGGATGAGGCCGGGCGCTACGGCGCAACACTGGGTAAGCCATGCCCATGACGACGACGACTGGGCCGCGAAGCTTGACGTGGTATGCGATCTGCGGCCCGAGGTGGTGTCGTTCACATTCGGCACACCGAGCAAGGCTGACTGCTGTCGGATGACGGGCGCAGGCATTCTCACCCTTGCCACCGTGACCACGCTCGATGAAGCAAGAATCGCACTGAGTTGCGGGGTGGACGGCGTGGTGGCGCAAGGTCCTGGCGCCGGCGGGCACAGGGCGACATTCGATCCGCTTGCGGCGCCTGCCGTCGACCCGCTGGATGCGCTGTTGGACAAACTGATATCTCGTATTGACTGTCCGGTCGTGGCGGCAGGCGGGCTCGCGACAGCGAGCGATGTGAGACGCGTGCGCTGCGCTGGCGCGACGGCGGCACAGGTCGGCACCGCGCTCCTGCTTTCCGACGAAGCGGGGACCAATCCGGTGCATCGCGCGGCGTTGTGCGACCCGCAATTCGAGCAGACGGTCATCACCCGCGCGTTCACCGGACGCTACGCGCGGGCTCTGCGAAACCGGTTCATCGACGAACACGAGCAGGACGCCATATGGGGCTTTCCAGAGGTCGCGAAGATGACCGCCCCGGTTCAGGCCGCGGCCGTGAAGGCCGGTGACCCCCATGGCACCAGCCTGTGGGCCGGTACCGCATACCGGCACGCGAAGACGGGCTCCGCCGTCGACATCGTGCGCGAACTGGCGGCCTGATGACAGAAAGGGTCGTGATCATCACCGGCGCATCGCAGGGCATCGGCGCGGGGCTGGTGGAGGCGTACTGCAAGATCGGGTACAACGTCATCGCCAACTCGCGCACCATCGATGAGTCGGGCCGCCCCGAGATCTTCACTGTGGCAGGCGACATCGCTCATCCGTCGACCGCCGAGCGCCTAGTCGATCTCGCGGTTTCCCGGTTCGGTCGCATCGACACCCTGATCAACAACGCGGGTGTGTTCCTGGCCAAGCCCTTCACCACGTACGGGCCGGAGGACTACGAACTGATCACCTCGGTGAATGCACTCGGCTTCTTCCACATCACCCGGCGCGTCATCTGCCAGATGCTCACGCAAAGCGAAGGGGGCCACATCATCAATGTGACCACCGCCCTTGCCGAACGGGGCCAGTCGGCCGTTCCGTCTGCACTGACCGCGCTGACCAAGGGCGGCCTCGTCGCAGCGACCAAGTCATTGGCCGTCGAGTACGCGGGCCAAGGCATCCGCGTCAACGCCATATCGCCCGGCGTCATCGACACACCGATGCACGCCGGCGTGGATGCCGAACGGGCTTATGCCGGAATGCATCCCCAAAACCGCATCGGCGGGGTTGCCGACATCGTGCACGGCGCGCTCTACCTCGAGAACGCGCCGTTTGTGACCGGCGAGATCCTGCACGTCGACGGCGGGCAAAGCGCAGGCCACTGAAATGGGAAACACCCAGGAAAGGTACCAACTCATGTCGACCAATTCAGTCGAGGACATGGACCTACACCGCCGGGTTCATGAAAATCAGGAGCGACTGGCCGCCGACCTGACCGGGTCCTACGACTTCATCGTGTGTGGGGCGGGAGCAGCCGGCTCGGTTGTGGCTCGCCGGCTCGCCGAGGACCGCACGGCGAGCGTCCTGTTGCTGGAGGCGGGCGGCGATGACAACGTGCCGAGCGTCACCAACCCCGCACTGTGGGCCACCAACCTTGGCGGAGAGAGGGATTGGGCTTTTCAAGCGGAGCCGAACCCGCATCTCAACGGTAGGGCGATGATGCTGCCCATGGGCAAGGTCCTCGGTGGCAGCACGAGCATCAATCTGATGAACTGGATGCGCGGTCACAAGGCAGATTGGAATTACTTCGCGGCCGAGTCGGGAAATGACGCCTGGAACCACGAATCCGTGCGCAACATCTACCGCCGTATCGAGGACTGGCATGGCGAAGGCGATCCCACGCTGCGAGGTAGTGGCGGGACCTGTCTACATCGAACCGCTGCAGCAGTACGCATCCGGCCCCGCATGCGGCTGGCGAGGCCGCTCGTGTGTTGGGAGTCGAGCGCTTTGACAATCCCAATGGGACGATGATGGAGAGTAAGTGGTGGGGCAGCGATTGTCGACAGTTGTACTCGTGATGGCAAGCGCCAGTCGATTTTTCGGTCCTACACGTACCCTTTCATGGATCGGCCGAACCTGACGGTACTGACGAATGCGTTGGTGCGCCGGGTGATCATCGACGGCAAACTCGCCGCCGGAGTCGAGGTCTCGTTTCGCGGTCAAACCCGGCAGTTCGGCGCATCCACCGAGGTGGTCCTCGCGTCGGGGGCGATGAACACGCCGAAAATCCTGATGCTGTCCGGGGTAGGTGACGAGAGCAGCCTTGCGACCTTGGGGATTCCCGTTGTCCAGCACCTGCCCGGTGTCGGCCGCAACTTTCAGAACCACATAGGGATGAGCTGCATATGGGAGACGCCTGACTGCTGGCCGTCCGACGGTTTGGGCGCAGGCATCATGTTCTGGCCGAGCGACAGCGGCCTGGACTGCGCCTGACTTGTTCGCCTGCCATGGAGCAGTTCCACTGGCAACCACCGAGAACATCGAGCGATTCGGGCAGCCCGACTCGTGTTGGTCCCTCCTCGGAGCTGTCACCCATCCTCAGAGCCGTGGCTCGGTCGAGCTGACGAGCGCCGATCCCGATAAACCCGTCCGGATCAAGGAGAACGGACTCTCACACCCGGAGGACATGGCGCTGGCCATGAAATGCCTTGCAGGTATGCGCGAAGTCGGAAACTCGGCCCCGCTTCGCCCGTTCGTAAAGCGTGAAGTCATGCCGGGTGATCTCAAGGGCGACGACCTTGTCCGGTACATGCGCGATGCCGCAATGTCCTTCTTCCACCACGTCGGAACGGCCAAAATGGGCCGTGATCCGCAGGCCGTCGTCGACGGCAACCTCAAGGTCTATGGCATCGAACGCCTTCGTGTCGCCGATGGGTCGATCATGCCAAGGGTCACCGCGGGAAACACCATGGCACCCTGCGTGGTCATCGGTGAGCGCGCCGCCGAAGAGCTCAAGGCCGAGCACCGGCTCGCGGAAGACACGGTGTCGGCATGAGCGTCAACGATCAAGTGGTACAACCAGACGACGTTCATCACCAGATGACGAGAATGCTCTTCGGCTACTGGATCAGCCAGGCGGTCGCCGCCTATGCCGCGCTGTCGATTGCCGATCACCTGGCCGACGGTCCGTTGACGGCCGCTGAGATATCGCGACGGGAAGGCAGCTCACCAGAGGCAACCTTCCGGTTGATGCGGGCGGGCGTGTTTCTCGGGCTGTTGGCCACCGACGGCGACGAGCGCTTTCACGACACCGCGCTATTGGCCACCCTGCGCAAAGGCGCACCGGGGTCCCTGCGCGGGTTGGCCTTGGCGTGGACCAACCGGTCGCATTGGTTGCCATGGGGCGAGTTCGTCACGGCGGTGCGGACGGGGCGGTGCCAGACGGTAGAAGTGCTGGGGGCGTCCGTCTTCGAGTTCTTGCAGCAGCACCAGGAACTGGCTGCGGAGTTCACTCTCGCCATGGAGAGCGTCACCGCGTTGTGGGCGCCCGACGTGGCCAAACACCTCGACACCAGCGACGTGACGGTGGCCGTCGACGTCGGGGGAGCGAATGGAGCTCTCATTCGGCTTCTGCAGCAGCACAACCCAGCGCTGCGCGGGATCGTCTTCGACAGGCCCGACGTCGCCGATAGCGTCAAGGCCGAAATCGCCTGTGATCGACTTGAAGTGGTCGGCGGTGACTTTTTCGAAGCGCTGCCCGTCGCCGACCTCTATCTGCTGAAGTTCATCCTGCATGACTGGGACGACGAGAGCTGCATAAAGATTTTGAGTCGCTGCCGGGATGCGATGGTTCCCGGCGGCCGGATCGCCATCATCGACTTTCTGATGGGTGAACGCGACGATCCCGGCATCGCGGCATTGATGGACTTGAACATGCTGGCGATGCTTCGCGGCAAGGAACGAACACTCGCCGAGTTTGACGCGCTGCTCGCAAAGGCGGGACTGCGGCGCTCCGCGGTGCGATCCCCGGACTCGCCACAAAAAATCATCGAAGCCGTTGCAGCGTAATGGACCTGGTCATGAGGTTTCGATGATCGACAGGCTGTCCGGCTACTGGCTCGGGGCGCTGACGCACCTGTTGCAACACGCCGACCCCACGGTCCGCGGAACGGTGCTGGACCTGCTGGCAAGTCTCGGAAGACCGACAACGCACAAGGATGGGGAAGTGATGACGGTAAACACCCAAGATATGGTGGTCGTGCACCGGGTATTCCGGCGGGAGTTCCACGACATCGCGGAGCTGATCGACGGCGTTGCGGCTGGCGATGTGGTTCGCGCTCGAATTGTCGGTGATCACCTGACCTTCATGCTGGCGGTGCTGCATCATCACCATGCTGCCGAGGACGACCAACTGTGGCCGAAACTGCAGTCCCGAGTGGCGGCCAACGAGGCCGACATCCTGCGGATGATCGACGAGCACGCGGCAATCGCGGCCGCGGTGCGCCGCGTCCAGACGCTACTCATACCCTGGATGAAATCCGGCGACCGCGAACACGGTCAGCTGCTGGTTGCTGCGGTCTCCGAACTGTCCAGGCTCCTCGATGAACACCTCGATGACGAGGAACGCATCGCGCTGCCGATCATCGAGAGACATCTGAAAGATGACGAGTGGCAGGCAATGCTCGATCAGGGCGCGTCATTCATTTCGGGGCGCAACCTGTACCGCGGAATCGTCATGGGCGGCATGGCGCTCGGTGCGGCTTCCGAGGACGAGCGGCGCGTATTCTTGTCGAACATGCCCATTCCGCAGCGGTGGATGGTGGGCTGGTTCGGCCCCAGAGCCGCGAGTGCCTATCGCAGGCGACTTCGCGGCTTGCCCTGAGCATTAGGGCTAGACGCGAGCCCACGCGGTGATCAGGCTCGGCAGCATCACCACGGCATCCGACTCGGCGACTTGGTCTTGCAATCGCTGCAGAAGCGTGTCCGGATCGCCAAGCTCATCGCTGACCATGCCCAGTTGTTCGGCCATCGGGAACAACGAGCGCCATGCATCGGCAACGCAGGCCAACACGTCGGTGTCGTCGGGCGCCTCCCAGCGGTCCGCCGAGCCTCAGCCGCGGTGAGTTCAGGCCCGCCTGTTGAAACAGTCCGTGCAGTCGCCTGCCGAAGGCGGCGTCGACACCCATCTCGGTGAAAATGCGCACGATGGCGTCTTTTACGGCTCGAACCAGCGGTTGGGTGGGGATGCTGCCCGCACCCGTTATGTCGGTTTCGCCAAAGGCGATGAGGCCGCCGGGCCGGACCTGCGCGCTGAGGTGGCGTAGGGCAGCGACGGGGTCGGGCACATGCATGAGGATCAGCCGACCGACAACGGCGTCGACAGGCTCGTCCAGCGCGATGTCCTCGATCGCGGATTGCTCGAAGGCAACGGTGGAGATATCCATTTCGGCAGCACGGGATCGCGCGAGCTCGATGACGTCGGCGGCCCCGTCCATGCCGAGCACCGTCCCTGTCGGACCCACCAGCCGGGCGGCCATGAACGACACGTCACCGGGTCCGCAGCCCACATCGAGTACCCGCATCCCTGGCCGCAAGCCGGCCAGGCGCAAGGCGTTTTCGGTGTGATCGTTGTAGACCCGTCCCTGCAACAGCAGCCGCTGCACTTCGATATCGGTATGCCCGAGGATGTAATTCGTCATACCCGGGCCCATGCGGTGATCAGCGGAGGCAGCATGAAGACGGCCTGTGCGGCGGCCAGTTCCTCCTGTACCCGCGGCAGCAAGGTGTCCAGATCGGCAAGTTCATCGCCTGCCACGCCCAGCCTCTGCGCCGCGGGGAACACCGAACGCCAGGTCTCCGCCAACCAGGTGAGTGCCTCGATGTCGTCGGCACCTGCCACCGGTGCACCGAGCGTCATCCGCGGCGAACCGAGGCCGGCACGGCGGAAACGCTGATGCAGGTTCGCGCCGGACGCCGGGTCGGCGCCCATGCCGATGTAGGTGTTGATGGTGGCGTCTGTCACCGCCCGGCACAGCGGCGTTTCAGGAACGGGACCCGCCGCCGGGGCGTTGTACTCGCTGAACGCGATGAGGCCACCCGGCCGGACAAGCTCGGCAAGGTCATGGAGCGTGTCGATCGGGTCTGGCAGATACAAGAGGATCAATCGCCCGATGACCGCGTCGACGGGCTCGTCAAGATCGATGTCATCGATCGTGGACTGCTCGAACCGCACGGTCGAGATACCCAACTCTTCAGCACGGGACCGAGCGAGTTCGACGACATCGCCAGACGCGTCGACACCGAGCACCCTACCGGTGGGGCCCACCAGTCTCGCGGCCAAGAACGACATATCGCCTGCCCCGCAGCCGACGTCGAGCACCCGCATTCCCGGCCGCAATCCGGCCATCCGCAGCGCATGCTCGGTGTGGCCGTCATACAGCCGTGCCTGCAACATCAGCCGACGCGTTTCGGAGTCGGCGTGGCCGAGTAAATACGTCATTCCGCCGAAGGTATGGCGAGCGCCGCAGCAAGACCAGACACGGCGCGCAGCGTTTCGGCCAGATCGCGCGAACGCTACGGCATCGCGGCGACGATCTGCTCCGGCGTCAGCGGAAGGGATCGCACGCGCACACCGAGAGCGTCGCATACCGCGTTGGCGATCGCGGCGGTCGTCGGGCCCTGCGCACATTCGCCGACGCCGAGCGGCGGGTTTCCTTCGCCCGGCATCGAGTTCCACGTCGACGGCGGGCACCTCGGAGAACCGCAGGATGGGGTAGGCCTCCCAGTTGTCGCTGGTGACGTTGTAGCGGTCGAACCGGACACGCTCCTTCAGCGTCCAGCTGGTCGCCTGGATGGCGCCGCCCTCGATCTGGTTGGTCGCGCCGTCGGGGCTGATGACGAGTCCCGCGTCGACGGCGATCGGTCAGTCGGCGCACCCGCACATGCTCGACGGCTTCCACCTCTGCGACGACGGCGCAGTAGGCGCTGGAGTTCTTGTAGCGCGCATAACCGATGCCGTGACCGATGGAGTCCACGGCGTCCACCGCTTCCAATTCGACCGGCGTGCAGCGGCTTCCAGCACCGCGCGGCCGCGCGGGTCCGACAGGTGCGCGAGCCGGAACTCGAGTGGGTCGCGACCGGCGGCGCGGCGAGTTCGTCCATGAACGACTCTGCGGCGAAGACGTTGAGGTGCGCGCCGAGCGAGCGGAGCGCCGACGTTCGCAGCGGCATCTCCGGGATCAGGTGGTTGACCACCTCGTAGGACGGAAAACCGTATCCAGGAACGGCATTGCGTCTCGTGCCGCCCCCGCGTTCCAGCGGCGGTTCGGCGTTGGAGTAAATCGCGGTGCGATCGCGGTGGCTGGTCCCGAGAAATGCCGGCGGCGGCGTCATGCCGGGCCTGCTGATGAAGCTGCCGCTCCAGATCTCGTGCCGCCAGGACAACACCGTGCCATCGGCGGCGGTATCGGCCGAGACCGCGACCACGCCCGCGGTTCCCAGTGGCGCCCAGGCGAGCTCGTCCTGCCGCGACCACACCACCTGCACCGGCCTGCCCGGCGTGGAAAGCGAGAGCAGCGCCGCGTCCATCGCGGCGTCGTCGGCACCGTTGTGGCCGTAGCACCCTGCCCCTTCGACATGCCGGACGACCAATTGCTCCGGAAGCATTCTCAATTCGCGCGCGATCTCCCTGCGCAGGTTGTACACGCTCTGGCTGTGTGACCAGACCTGCAGGCGTGTCGTCTTCCGCCAGGGCCACTGCGCAGGACGGTGCGATGGACCCGTGTGCGATGAACGGCCTGTGGTAGGTCGCCGACGAAGACCGGTGCGCCGTCGCGGGACTCGGCGAGCCATCCGCGAGGACCGTGGTCTCGGCGGGAGCCTCCGTCAGGAATTCTTGGAGGTTGTCCTCGTCGGGCAGCGACGGCTTCTGGTCCCAGGTGGCGTCGGCCCGCAGCCGTTCGGCCGCCCGCAGCGCCGACCTCTTCACGCTCGGCGATCACGCCGAGGAAGTCGCCCTCTCGCACCACAGTGACGACGCCGGGCAGCGCCAGTGCCGGGCCGGTGTCGAGTGCCGTCAGCGTCGCGCCTCGCGACGGCGGTCGCACCACGCGGCCGTACAGCATGTCGTCGAACTGCAGATCGTGCACGTAGCGCGGCCGCCCGGCGAGCTTGTCCGGCAGGTCGATTCGCGACACGTCGGTGCCCACCACGCGGTAGTCCGAGTCCGGCTTGGGTTTGGCGCCACCGCTGGCAGCCCGGTCCAGCACCGTCTCGTCGGCCAACTCCCAGTAGCTGGTTGCCGCGCCGTCGCTGCCGACGATCCGGCCATCGTCGACAACGAGGTCTTCCTTTGGCACCGCGAGCCTGTCCGCGGCGATGGTGAGGTAGAGGTCGCGAGCCTCGGCGCACACCTCGCGCAGCGCCGCCCCGGACTGCTGGATGGAGAGGCTGCCCGCTGTCATACCCTCATCGGGACTGAGATCTGTTGCCGTTGCGGTCATCTTGATCCGGCCGACGCCGACGTCGAGCTCCTCTGCGACCATCTGCGCGAGTGCGGTGAGGATCCCCTGGCCGAGCTCGACCTTGCCTGACCGCACCTCCACCGTGCCGTCGGCGCCGATCCGAAGCCAGTCGCCAAGGCGCGGGTTGGCCGCCAGTGTCGGGGGCAACACCATGTCGCGTCACGTTGCGGCCCCTCGCATCTCGGCTGCAGCCGCGAGCACGGCACGGACCACACGGTTGTGCGAACCGCAGCGGCAGAGGTTGTCGTCGAGGGCGGCACGCACGTCGGCTTCGGACGGGTCTGGATTCTCGGCGAGCAGGTGCGCGGCGCTCACGACGATGCCGGACATGCAGTAGCCGCACTGCGCGGCTTGGTGCGTGACGATCGATCGGGCCACAGGATGCGGTGCGCCGTCGACGCCGAGGCCTTCGATCGTGGTGACGTCCTTGCCGTCGACCGCCCAGAGCGGTGTGTCGCATGAGTACGCCGGGTGGCCGTCGACAAGAACCAGGCAGGCGCCGCACACCCCCAACCCGCAGCCGAACCGGGTGCCCTTCAAACCGAGGTGATTGCGCAGCACGTAGAGCAGCGGTGTGTCGGGTTCGGCACAAACGTCTCGTGACTGGCCGTTCACCGTGACGGCCGAGGCCATCGGCGCATCTTCTGCCATATATCCAGAATCACCGCCAACGGGCGGTCGCGCCAGCATGGTTCGTCACACACGTGCAGCCCACAGATTGGTGCGGTTGGTGGCCGAATCGGCCGGTAGGGTTAGCTTCGTGGTCGGTGTCTTGGGGGTCGATGGCCCAGTTTTGCGTGGTGATCCGGTCGAGATGGCACGGGTTGCGGGTTTGCTGTCTGGCGGTGCAGATCAGTTACACACCGGTCTGCAGGAACTCGACGGCGCGGTGTCGGACACGCTCAGCGGCTGGCGCGGGAACGCTGGCGGTGCCTTCGGGGCAGCGTGGCGGCTGTGGCACGAGGGTGCAGGCCTGATTCACGAGGGGTTGGCGACCATGGCCGGATTGCTCGGGCAGGCCGGGGGTGAGTACCAGCGCACGGAGGAGTCGAACGCCTCCGAGCTTGGCGGAGTCGGTGAATGAGCAACGAATTCTCGGTCGACCCGGAGGCGTTGCTCGATGCCGCCACCCGAATGGAGGGATTCGAGCGATTCGTCGACTCGATGCTCGACGAGGTCGAGAAGATGGTGGCGGATCTGCACCTGACGTGGTCGGGTGAGGGAGCGACGGCGCAGGCCGAGGCCCATCGAAAATGGAGTCATGGCGCGGCCATGATGCGAGAGGCGTTGGCGCGGTTGAAATCCGCCGGCCAGATCGCACACCACAACTACACCGGAGCGGCAGAGACGAACCGGACTATGTGGTCCTGAACCGCCGATGCCTCCCCTTGTTGTCGACCCAATGGCGCTGGACGGCGCCGGTTCAACGGTGGTCTCCATCGGCGAGGATCTGGATGACGTTGTCACTACGCTGACCCGCGCGCTGGTCGGCTGCTCGAGCATGTGCGGCGATGACCCGGCAGGCGCGCAGTTCGCCCGTGCTTACGACTCGACGGCCAAGTCGCTGATCGCTTCGATGGTGGCAGTCGGCAACGGTGTGTCGAGTATCGGATTCGGCGTGCGGATGTCGGCGACGAATTATTCACGGGCCGAGGCATCGTCGGATATCGGCGGTCGGAGCCAGCCGCTGCCCGTTCCGCAGCAGCCTGCGAAGATCACGGCCGGGTCGGTGCCGTCGGGCGGGGGAGGTACCTTTTTTCCCCCGCTGGGGTGGGGATGGGTGGCGCCCTACGTCGGGATGATCTGGCCGACCGCCGACACCGGCAGGCTGCGGGCGGCGGCAGCGGCGTGGATGACGGCGGCCACAGGGTTCGTTGCCGCCGAGGCGACCGCGGCTGCTCCACTCGGAGTCGTTGGCGCTCAACAGATCCCGGAAGTCGAAGCCATCGGGTCGGCTTTCGTCACGGCGGCACGCAGCGGCGGGGACATCATGGCCCAGGCCAATACAGTGGCGACGGAACTGGTGTCGTACGCGGGCAAGGTGGACGCGGTTCGCACGGCGATCGTGAAACTGCTTGCCGAGATTGCCGACCCGTTGACCGGTGTGAAGATCGTATGGGATTGGCTCACCGACGACGATGAGCAGGAGATCGAGCGGATCGCCAACGAGATCCGAACCGTGATCGACCATTTCAAGACCGAAGTGGTGGCGCTGGGAACCCAGATCGCGAGCCTTGCCGCCGAAGCGGCGAACAGCGCACGCAACATGTCGGACTACGCCGCCAAGGAGTGGGACCACTTTCTGCATGACACTACCGTGGGCGGGGTTTTCAACCAGATCGGCCAATTCGAGGAAGGGGCCTGGAAGGAACTCGGCGGAATGCTCAAGACGATGGTCTGGACGTATTCCGATGAGCGGAAACTGATTGATCCGGAGGGTTATCAGCGCGACATTGCGGCCCTCGCTGACGGATTGGGGCCGCTGGTCGGCCTTGGCGGCGACGACGCGCCTGGTGTCCTGCAAGCCTGGAAAGACTTCGGCAAGGAGACGGTGCACTGGGACATGTGGTCGGAGAATCCGGCCGAGGCCGCGGGCCGCAGCATCGTGGACATTGCCACGCTCTTCATCCCAGGCGCGGGACAAGAGGCGACGGCCATCAGGACGACGAAGGCGGTCACCGATGCCGCGGAGGCCGCCGCCCGTGCGGAACGTCCGCTCGCGCAGCTTCCGAGAGCCGGCGAGGTGCCAAGGCCGCCGCCCGTCGAGCTACCCAAGCCGCCAGCTGAAGTGCCCAAGCCGCCTGTCGAGGTGCCCAAGACTCCCGTCGACGTTCCTCCCGTGACCGAACGCACCGCGCCGGGCCCGACATCACATGTTCCGGCCGACCTCCAGCAGCCGGTCGCACCCAGGGAGCAGGCTGGACCACCGCCCGCTCCCCAGTCGCCCGCGCCCGCGTCGGCGGCACCCATCGACGCGCCGCCACCCGCCCAACACCAGGGATCAGCTTCCGCCCCAACGTCATTCGACCCACCGCCTCCGAGCCCGCCGCACCAGCCACCACACGACAACGGTCGCGGCGGGCCCGTCGACCATCCAGGGTCCGCCGATGACCTCGGTCATCACGGCGACCACCACAGCGGCGATGACGCCGACAGTGGGCTGACCCAGGAGAAGCGAGACGAAATCCTCGCGACGGATAAGGGTGATCGGCCCGATCCCTCGGACTATCTGTCCCCCGGGTACATCGAGCAGCACCTCGAGAAGTTCCACGACGGCGCATGCCGGTTCATGCCGGAGAACAACCTTGAGAAATACGGGATCGCCCAGCGCGACGGAACAGCATTCGTGATGCCGAAGAGCGAAGCTGACGCGCTACTCGCGGCCAGCGGCGGCGACTTGTGTGCGATCGAGAGGTCGCTTGGTTTGCCGGAGGGATTCCTCGATTCGAACAATCTGGTCAGAATCGACATCGCGCACCCGCAGGACTACAACCTGCGAATCCCGTCCGGCAACGAGGCGGGCGCCAACGAACAATGGATTCCCGGCGGAGTGTTGCCCGACGGCGTGTCGGAGGCCGTCGTCGACGGCGGCCAGATTCCGGGCAATGGCTACACTGTCACCGACGTCACCGAGTGAGGAAGGCTGCCATGAAGTTTGACGACACGTACTTCTCCCGGGACGACAGGTACTCCATCGGAATCGAGTCCACTTCGGGCCGCAACTACGTTTCCATCCCGGTCAGCAACGGCGTCGTCGACTACGAGGAGTACTACGCAATCACGCCGGAGCAGTATCAGGCCTTTCTGGCTGACCGGGAAGCGGCGGTTGAATTCGTCGAAGCCTGCCGTCGGCGCGAGCGCGACGATTTGCTGATACAGAAACCGGGCAGCAACCGCGGCACGCCGGTGTAGGTCAGGTCGAGCTGACGCCGGGGATCCGGCCCTCGCGAAACGCCTCGACGAAGTGCCGATGGTCGTCGCGCACTGTCGCCGCATAGTCGAGCCCGAATGACACCATGTCGCCGACGAAGTCGTCGTCGCGGTCGTCGATCAGCTCCGCAATCGCGTCTTCGGTCTGGAATCCGACGAGCTCCTGATCGCTGTCGGCGTCGCCGACGCAGTGCACCTTGGCGACGGCGCGCCCGAGCTGTTCGATCACCTCGGTGAGTTCGTCGGGTTCGGTCAGCTCGCCCCAGTCGAGGTCGGACTCGTACGGCGAGAGTTCCGCTACGACGTAACCGGTGCCGTCTATTTCGGTGTAGCCGAGCAGCGGGTCGGCATGCGCCTGAAGCGCCCGCTGCGAGACCGCGGTTCGGTGCCCGTGATGCTTGAAGTACGCGTGCACGGCCTCGTCGTGCACAACGCGGCTCGGCAGCGGCGACGTTGCCCTGCTTCATCGACAGCACGATGTCGTTGTCCAGCGCCTGGTTGAATCCCTCGATGAGCACGTTGTAGCTCGGCAGGCCCGCGCTGCCGATCCCGAACCCGTTCTGCCGACGATGTCCTTGACGTCATAGGCGACTTCGCGGAATCTCTTCGACTTCGGGATGGTCTGCTGGTAGGCCTCGAATGCGGCGTTGACCTTGTCGTACTCGGTCTCGATCGAGCCGGCGCACGCCGGTGGTGTCGCGGAAGCGGCGGTCCGACTCGTCGACGTGCGTCGTCCGGTCGAGCATCGCGTCGCGCGTCGACAGCCGCGCATCCTGCAGCGCGGAGAGCACCGCGCCCCGGGCGGTATCGAGATTCAGCGAGAAGGTCGAGTCGTCGTCGGTCTGGCGGAACCACCGCACCTGTTCGAGATACGACCGGATGAAGGTCGTGATCAGGTCGCGAATCACGCTCGTCGGACAAGGCCTTCTGCCAGCACATCAACGCCACGCTTGCGGCGAACCGCTGCAGGTCCCAGGTGAAGTGCCCGACGAAGGCCTCGTCGAAGTCGTTCACATCGAAGATCAGCACTCCCGCGCCGTCCATGTAGGTCCCGAAGTTCTCGGAGTGCAGATCACCCTGGATCCAGACCCGGCCGGTCCGTTCGTCGGCCCATCGGTCCTCTCTGTCCGCGACGTCGGCGTAGAAGACGCAGGCGCTGCCGCGGTAGAACGCGAACGGGTCGGCGGCCATCTTGCGGAACTTGGTGCGAAACGCGTCCTGGTCGGCCTTCATCAGGTCGGAGAACGCCTTCCTCAGGCAATCGACGATGAAGGACTCCCGATCGGACATTCACAGGGAGTACCCGAGACAAGCCGGAATCGATGTCACCCGCACGTTGACACGCTGTTGGAACCAAGCTAGTTTGCATTTATGCGAAATAGCGAACCAGCTCGCTCCGCTCGCGCTGCTGAAGACGGTCAAGGCCGTCTCCAGTCCAGTCCGGCTCGAGATCCTGTCCCTGCTGAAGGATCCGGTGGCGAACTTCCCGCCGCAGATCGACGGTGATCTCGTCCGCGACGGTGTCTGTGCCGACTTCATCCGAGACAAGCTGGGAATCGCGGCCGCAACGGCGTCGCGTCACCTGACGCTGCTGACCGAGGCGGATCTGTTGATCGCGACGCGCAAGGAAGAATTGGACCTTCTACCGCCGCGACGAGTCGGCGGTTGCGCGGTTCACCGAACTTCTCACGTCTGAGCTGTGACGGTGAACCTCGCCTACAGTCATGTCGACGTATTCAGCAGAATCCCATTCGGCGGCAACAGCCTGGCGGTCTTTCCCGACGCTGAGAACCTCAGTGCGGAACAGATGCTGCGGATCACTCAGGAGATGCGGCATTTCGAAGCGATCTTCCTTCAACCGACGGATCAGCCCGGCACTTTTCGCGCCAGGATCTTCGACCTGTTCGAGGAACTGCCCTTCGCCGGACATCCGATCATCGGGGCGGCAGCGGTCCTGCACAAGCGCTCGGGAGCTGGGGCAGCGCAGAGCTGGCGGTTTCAGTTATCCAGCAAGACAGTCGAAGTCAGCGACAGAGATCACGCGCGGAGGCTATTCGGGTTGGCTGGACCAGGGCGCCCCGGAGTTCATGGGAACGGTCGACGACGGTGATCGGGTCGCCCACGCGTTCAATCTCGCGCCGGACGATCTCGATGCAGACCTGCCAATGGAAGTGGTGAGCACCGGCCTTCGATATCTGATCGTGCCGGTTCGGTCGGGCGCATTGGCGCGGGCGCGAATCTCGCGCGACATCACGGAACTGGTGCAGGCGCCAACGCCCAGTTCGCGGTCCTGCTCGATGAATCCGCCGTCGAAGTGCGGCACTGGAACAACGACGGAATCATCGAGGATGTAGCCACAGGTAGCGCCGCGGGCACGATCGGCGCCTATCGCCTGCGTCATGGATTGGTCTGCGGCGGCGAAACATTCACTCTGCACCAGGGCCAATTCACCGGTCGGCCAAGCGAACTGCGCGTGCGTCCAGTGGGCGATTCAAACCACGTCGAAACGGTACATGTGGGCGGTGACGTCTCCTTCGTCGGGCACGGCACAATCGAGGCGCTTCCATGACCGGCATCCGCATCGTCAGCGCCGAAAGCATCCGCGCGAGTGTTGGTTTCGAAGACCTGATCGAGCCGGTGTCGCGGGCCTTCGAGGAGTCCAGCGCGGGCCTCGCCGACAACGGGCTGGTCGTGATGTTCCCCGCCGAGCGCCGCGAACTGGGCGATGTCTATGTGAAGACCGGCAGCCTACGCGGTCATGACGTCTACATCGTCAAGGTATCGCCCTGGTTCAGCTCCAATGTCGAACGCGGGCTGCCCCAAGGCGGATTCGTCGGCGTCTTCGACAGCCACACAGGGCGAACGCTGGCTCTGTTGAACGAGGAGCACTACCTCTCCGACGTTCGGACCGCCGCGGCCGGAGCAGTCGCCGCGCGAACGCTCGCGCCGTCCAACGTCGGTACCGCCGCCGTGCTCGGTGCAGGTGTGCAGGCCTATTGGCAGCCCTTGGCGCTGTATCGAGAGCGCCCGTTCACAACCTTGTTGATCTGGGCGCGCAGCCCACACAAGGCCGAGCAGCTCAAGACCCGGCTCAGCGGCAAGTTGCCCGACGTCGAGATCCGCTGCTCGTCCGATATCGAACGCACCGTGCGCAGCGCTGACGTCCTGATCACCGCAACGCTTTCCAGCGAACCGCTGGTGCAGGGGGCGTGGCTGCGCGAGGGCCAGCACATAACTGCGGTCGGCGCCGACGACCCCAACAAATGCGAACTCGACGTGACGGCGCTTCGACGTGCTCGGGTCTTCGTGGACGCGCGTCAGACCGCCGAGGCCAACGGCGATGTTCACCGGGCAATTCGTTCGGGCCGGTATTCGATCGAGGACGTTTCAGGCGAGCTGGGCGAAGTGATTTCAGGGCGGGCCGCAGGACGCACATCGGAGCGCGACATCACCATCGCCAAGCTCGTCGGGATAGGCGCGCAAGACCTCGTCGCGGCAGAAGTGACGCTGGCGAAGCTCTAGGATGTCACCGCCCGCCGCCACACTGGCCGCATGCTCGACCTGGTTCTTCCGCTGGAATGCGGAGGCTGCGGCGCACCGTCGACTCGCTGGTGCCAGGCGTGCGCGCGCGACCTGTGGGTCCGGCCCGACGAACCACACCTGATCGCACCTCGGGTGCACGCGGGCGTGCCCGTCTTCTCGCTCGGCCGGTACGCGGGCGCCCGCCGCAGCGCGATCGTGGCGGTCAAGGAACACGGCCGCACCGACCTGATCGCGCGTCTCGGCGCCGCCCTGAGGGCGGGGCTGACGCAACTGCTGGCGTGGGGCGTGCTCGACGTTCCGCTAACCGTCGTCCCTGCGCCCACCCGCCGCCTCGCCGCCCGCAGACGCGGCGGGGACCCGGTCGACACGGATGGCGATCGCGGCGACCGCAGGCGATCCAGACGCGACGGTCGTCCAGGCGCTTCGGATGAAAGCCCTGGTCCGCGATTCGGTGGGGCTGTCCAGCGCGGCGCGACAGCACAATGTCGCGGGCCGGGTCCGACTGTGCCGGCCCGTGTACGGGGACGTGCTCGTCGTCGACGACATCGTGACCACCGGCGCCACCGCGGCCGAATCGGTGCGCATCCTGCAAACATCCGGGGCGCATGTGGTCGCCGTCCTCGCCGTCGCTCACGCCTGACATCCGGCTGCTGACGCGATGGCCAATTTCTGTGAGGTCAAAGCGGCATGAAGAACTGAAAACAGGTGGGTCAAATTACTGGCACTACCGGGTGAACACGGACTACCGTCGGGGCCAACCCCCCGTGAACACCTCACGGCGGCGCTGACGACGAGAAGCGCCAACCATCGCCCAGCTGCGGTAGGAGGTGAGTGATCGACACCTTGCACCGGCGAGCGGCGAAAACAACGCGTGCCGCGCCGGCGCATTTCCTGACAGGCAGGCACGCAGCGCGCGTGCGACGCGAAAGAGAAACGAGTCGCCAAGCATGTCAATTCGTTCCGTGGAAACCGACCGCTCGATGATCGTTGAAGATGAACAGCCCGCGCCCGCGCCCGCGCCTGCGGCCGAGGTCGTCGTCAAGGGCCGCAACGTCGAGATTCCCGACCACTTCCGCATCTATGTTTCAGAGAAACTGGCTCGCCTCGAGCGATTCGACCGCACCATCTACCTCTTCGATGTCGAACTCGACCATGAGCGCAACCGGCGCCAACGCAAGAACTGTCAGCACGTAGAGATCACCGCGCGGGGACGCGGCCCGGTCGTGCGCGGCGAGGCCTGCGCCGACAGCTTCTACGCCGCCCTCGAATCAGCGGTGTGCAAGCTCGAGAACCGGCTGCGGCGCAGCAAGGACCGCCGCAAGGTGCACTACGGCGACAAGACCCCGGTATCGCTCGCCCAGGCCACGAAGGTCTCGGCCCCGGAGGCGTTCCTGCTGTCGGGCCACCGATGAAGACGCCGACCACCAAGACGGCGTCGAGTTCCACCAACCCGGCCAGATCGTGCGCACCAAGGACCACCCTGCCAAGCCGATGACCGTGGACGACGCGCTCTACGAGATGGAGTTGGTCGGCCACGACTTCTTCCTGTTCCACGACAAACAGAGCGACAGGCCGTGTGTGGTCTACCGCAGGCACGCATACGACTACGGGTTGATTCGCCTGGCCTGACGCAGTCGACCTGCCAGTTCGACGAGTCACCTACGATGGACCTCGTCTAATACGTCACGAGATCCATCAGACCCACAGGGGAATCAGCGTGCTCGATAAGTTGCTCCGGCTCGGTGAAGGCCGGATGGTCAAGCGCCTCAAGCGGGTGGCTGACTATGTCAACACCTTGTCCGACGACGTCGAAAAGCTTTCCGACGCCGAGCTGCGCGCCAAAACCGCCGAGTTCAAGAAGCGGGTCGACGACGGCGAGGACCTCGACGACCTGCTGCCCGAGGCTTTCGCGGTCGCCAGGGAGGCGGCCTGGCGGGTGCTCGACCAGCGGCCGTTCGACGTGCAGGTGATGGGTGGGGCCGCCCTGCACTTCGGCAACGTCGCCGAGATGAAGACCGGTGAGGGCAAGACCCTGACCTGTGTGCTGCCCGCCTATCTCAACGCACTCGCGGGCAACGGCGTGCACGTCGTCACCGTCAACGACTACCTGGCCAAACGCGACAGCGAGTGGATGGGCCGCGTGCACCGCTTCCTCGGCCTCGACGTCGGCGTCATCCTCGCGCAGATGACGCCTGACCAGCGGCGCGTCGCCTACAACGCCGACATCACCTATGGCACCAACAACGAGTTCGGCTTCGACTACCTGCGCGACAACATGGCGCACTCGCTGGATGACCTGGTGCAGCGCGGGCACAACTTCGCCATCGTCGACGAGGTCGACTCCATCCTGATCGACGAGGCCCGCACGCCGCTGATCATCTCCGGCCCCGCCGACGGCGCGTCCAACTGGTACGCGGAGTTCGCCCGGATCGCGCCGCTGATGGAGAAGGACAAGCACTACGAGGTCGACATCCGCAAGCGCACCGTCGGCGTGCACGAACTGGGCGTCGAGTTCGTCGAGGATCAGATCGGCATCGACAACCTGTACGAGGCCGCCAACTCGCCGCTGGTCAGCTACCTCAACAACGCGCTGAAGGCCAAGGAGCTCTTCATGCGCGACAAGGACTACATCGTCCGCGACGGCGAGGTCCTCATCGTCGACGAGTTCACCGGCCGCGTGCTCCTCGGGCGCCGCTACAACGAGGGCATGCACCAGGCAATCGAGGCCAAGGAAGCAGTCGAGATCAAGGCCGAGAACCAGACGCTGGCCACCATCACGCTGCAGAACTACTTCCGGCTCTACGACAAGCTCGCCGGGATGACCGGCACCGCGCAGACGGAGGCGGCCGAGCTGCACGAGATCTACAAGCTCGGCGTGGTCAGCATCCCGACCAACAAGCCGATGGTCCGCACCGACCAGTCCGACCTCATCTACAAGACCGAAGAGGCCAAGTACATCGCGGTCGTCGACGACGTCACCGAGCGCTACGAAAAAGGTCAGCCGGTGCTGATCGGCACCACCAGCGTGGAGCGGTCGGAATACCTGTCGCGGCAGTTCAACAAGCGACGCATCCCGCACAACGTGCTCAACGCCAAGTTCCACGAACAGGAGGCGGGCATCATCGCCGAGGCCGGCCGCCGCGGCGCGATCACCGTCGCCACCAACATGGCGGGTCGCGGTACCGACATCGTGCTCGGCGGCAACGTCGACTTCCTGGCCGACAAGCGGCTGCGCGACCAGGGACTCGATCCCGTCGAGACCGCTGACGAATACGAGGCGGCCTGGCACGAGGTGCTTCCCGGGGTGAAGGCGGAGGCTGCCGACGAAGCCGAGGAGGTCATCTCCGCGGGCGGCCTCTATGTCCTCGGCACCGAGCGCCACGAGTCGCGTCGCATCGACAACCAGCTGCGTGGCCGGTCGGGCCGCCAGGGTGACCCAGGGGAGTCGCGGTTCTACCTGTCGCTCGCCGACGAGCTGATGCGGCGATTCAACGGCGCAACGCTCGAGGCGCTGCTGACCAGGCTGAACCTTCCCGACGACGTGCCCATCGAGGCGAAGATGGTCACCCGGGCCATCAAGAGCGCGCAGACGCAGGTCGAGCAGCAGAACTTCGAGATCCGCAAGTACGTCCTGAAGTACGACGAGGTGATGAACCAGCAGCGCAAGGTCATCTACGCCGAGCGCCACCGCATCCTCGAGGGGGAGAACCTCAAGGACCAGGCCCACGACATGCTCGTCGACGTCATCACCGCATACGTCAACGGCGCCACCGCCGAGGGCTACTCGGAGGACTGGGACCTCGAAGCGCTGTGGACGGCGCTGAAGACGCTCTACCCGATCGGCATCGACCACCACGACCTGGTCGACTCCGACGCGATCGGCGAGCCAGGCGAGCTGACGCGCGAAGAGCTGTTCGACGAGCTGGTCAAGGACGCGGAGCGGGCCTACGAAGAACGCGAGAAGCAGCTGGAGGAGCTCGCGGGCGAGGGCGCGATGCGGCAGCTGGAACGCAACGTGCTGCTCAACGTCGTCGACCGCAAGTGGCGTGAGCACCTCTATGAGATGGACTACCTCAAGGAGGGCGTCGGGCTGCGCGCCTTCGCGCAGAAGGACCCCGTCGTCGAGTACCAGCGCGAGGGCTTCGACATGTTCAGGGGCATGCTCGACGCGATGAAGGAAGAGGCGGTCGGCTTCCTGTTCAACGTCACCGTCGAGGCCGTGCCCGCCGCAGCGGCGGCACAGGTGGCACCCGTCGCCGCGCCGACCGGGCTGGCCGAGTTCGCCGCCCAGGCCGCGGCGCAGGCGCAGGAGGGCGGCGTTGCCACCAAGGAACGCCAGCAGCCGGCGCCTTCGGCGTTGCGCGCCAAGGGAATTGATGACGAAGCGCCGCCGCTCACCTACAGCGGTCCTTCCGAGGACGGCTCGGCGGAGGTGAAGCGCTCCGGCGCAGGCCCACGGCACGCGGCACCGAGCACGAGCAGGCGTGAGCGGCGCGAAGCCGCACGCCGTCAGGCAAAGGCCAGCAAGGGCGGGCCGGGCTAGGTCTCCAGGAGGGCGGCGATCCGCGCCAATGTCGCGCGGATGCCGTCCTCGGCTTGGCGCGGCGTCGAGCCCATCTTGAGATACGGCCGCTGCCGGTCCTTGGACACGTCCCACGTTTCGCGGACCAGCGTGCCGTCCTCGGTCGGGGTGAGTTCGTAGCGCCAGATTCGCCCGCCCACCAAGCCCCCCAAGGTCGTGGGTTGCCAGGCAATGCGGCGATCCGGCTCGAACTCGACCACCTTGTTGCTCATCGTGTAGGGCACGAACAGTGTCTCCGGCCGTCCCCGCATCCTCATCGAGAACTTGGTGCCCAACTCCAGCGGGATCGACGGCGCAGATGTGTGGTCCACCGTCCCCGACCCGTCGAAGCTGGAATGTCGTGCTGCGTCGGCAAGTAGCGCAAAGATCTCGCGCGCCTGCGCCTTGATGACGCGTTCGACGCTGACGGTGTTTCCCTGCACCGGCTCATTATCCGACCTGCAACGCCACCAGGCGCCAGCGCCCCTCCTTGGCTTCGATTCGGCCCGCGATGGCCCGAACGCGTTTTCCACGGGTATACGTGGCGAACACCTCGGCGGAGTCGACGGCGGCGGTACGCAACCGCACTCGCCGCAACACCGCCGCCTTGTCGGGTCCGGCGGTGCGGGTCAGTGCGAAGACCATGTCCAGCAACCGCGGCGTCAGCATCGGCCGGAGTTGAGCGATCGGCCTGCGTCGATCGATCACCTCCAACACGCGTCGCAGGGCAGCGTCGGCGAACATAGCCGCCGCCGGAGGCGGCGCAACTTCGGAAGCCGCGCGGGGCGGGGATGGCCTCGACGCGATCGACGGGTTGCAACGTGCGCCGCGCAGGCCGGTGAAGCGCGGCAGGCAATGGCGTAGGGCATGCAGGCGTGCCGAAGCCTTGTGCCGTCACGCCGAACGGCGCGGGTTCGTAGTCGACGACCGGTGCGGTGAACGCGCCCGGCTCGAAGGGAATCTGCGATGCGGTCAACGAAACTCTCCAGCGCTCGGTCACTGCTGCGGTCGGCATCTGCTGGAGAGGAGCAGATACTCCATGATCCCACGGTTCGTGCGGCCCTCACGCACCCGTGATGCGGCACCCCAGAATCGACCGCTACCGTGACGGAAGTTCGGCGAGCGTCGACGTGAATTGCAGGGGAGGGTAGCGCCGGAAAATGGTGACCAGGTTGTCGGCGTCGGATGCGGCGTTTTTTGGCCTGGAGAACTCCTCGACACCGATGTATGTCTGCTCGCTGTCGATTCTCCGCAAGCCCCGCAGCGGGTTGAGCTACGAGACCTTGCTGGCGACGGTCGAACAACGGCTGCCTCAGATTCCGCGGTACCGGCAGAAGGTGCGCGAGGTGACCCTCGGGCTGGCGCGGCCGGTGTGGATCGACGACCGCGATTTCGACATCACCTATCACATCCGCAGGTCGGCGCTGCCGTCTCCGGGCAGCGACGACCAGCTGCACGACCTCGTCGCGAGGCTGGGATCGCGCGCGCTGGACAAGTCGCGCCCGCTGTGGGAGATGTATCTCGTCGAAGGGCTGGCCGGAAACCGGCTGGCGATCTACACCAAATCGCATCAGGCCCTTGTCAATGGAATGACCGCGCTCGAGATCGGGCACGTGATCGCCGACCGCACGCAGAAGCCGCCCGCCTTCGGCGAGGACATCTGGATCCCGGCCCGTGAGCCGGGGGATGCCCAGCTGTTTCTGGGCGCGGTCGGCGAGTGGGTCGCCCGGCCGGGTGCGCAGCTGGCTGCCGTGCGCAGCGCGGTGACCGAGGTGGCGACCAACTCGGGACAGCTGCTCGAAGTGGGCCGTCGGGCGGCAGACATGGCCAGGACGTTCGCGCGGGGCACCGCGCCATCGAGCCCGCTGAATACGAGGGTGTCGCGGAACCGGCGGTTCACAGTCGCCAGCGGGAAACTCGAGGATTACCGCAGCCTGCGAGCCCGCTACGACTGCGACGTCAACGACGTGGTGCTGGCGGTGATCGCCGGTGCGCTGCGCAACTGGCTGCTGTCGCGTGGCGAGCCGGTGGCGCCGACGGCCACCATGCGGGCGATGGCGCCGATGTCGGTCTACCCGGACGCCGAACTGGATTCGTCGGGGCCGGGTCAGGCCATCAGCGAGGTGTCGCCGTTCCTGGTGGACCTGCCGGTGGGGGAGGGCAACGCGGTGGTGCGGCTCTCCCAGATCGCGCACATGACGGAATCGCATCCGACGGCGTCCAGCCTCGTCGACGCCAGAACCATCGTCACATTGTCGGGCTTCGCGCCACCGACGTTGCACGCCATGGGAATTCGGGTTGCCACCACCTTCTCGGCCCGACAGTTCAACCTGTTGATCACCAATGTGCCAGGCGCGCAGAAGCAGATGTACGTCGCGGGTACGAAGCTGCTCGAGACTTATGCGGTGCCGCCGTTGCTGAACAATCAGGTGCTGGCGATCGGGGTGACGTCCTACAACGGGATGCTCTACTACGGGATCAACGCGGACCGCGACGCGATGAGTGACGTGGACGTGCTGCCGTCGCTGCTGCGCGAGGCACTCGACGAATTGCTGGAAGCCGCGCAGTAACGCATTCGTTGCGTCGCCGGGATTGACGCGCCTGCTGTGGCGGGGTCGAATGAATTGATTATGACCGCGACGTCTGAATCCCCTGAAACCTCGCAAGATCCCGGCACCGCAACGCCGGCCAGCACTGACGGGAGCGAGAAATCGCATCCGATC
Source organism: uncultured Actinomycetota bacterium (assembly GCA_963734385.1). Classification (GTDB taxonomy): domain Bacteria; phylum Actinomycetota; class Actinomycetes; order Mycobacteriales; family Mycobacteriaceae; genus Mycobacterium. The sequence continues at coordinate 120,677 of CAVTHR010000026.1, forward strand.
TTCGCGATACCGATCGACGAGGAGTTACACACCCGCAACCGCGGCCTCGACAAGGTGGTGTTCGGTGTCACCGCCGTGATCGCCATCGGATTCCTGGTGTGGGGCTTCGTCAGCACAAGTTCGTTGGCGAGCGCCTCAGGGTCGGCGCTGACGTGGGTGATGGACAACGTGGGTTGGTTGTTCGTGCTGACCGCGTCCGGGTTCGTGGTTTTCGTGCTGTGGCTGGCGCTCGGCCGCTTCGGAACGATCCCGCTGGGCTGTGACGACGAGGAGCCCGAGTTCCGGACCATCTCGTGGGTGGCGATGATGTTCAGCGCAGGCATGGGTATCGGCCTGATGTTCTTCGGCGTGGCGGAGCCACTGACGCACTTCGCGACACCGCCGCCGGGTACCGGTGCCGCGGGCAATCCGGCCGCGGTGCAGACCGCAATGGCCACCACGCTGTTCCACTGGACACTGCACCCGTGGGCGATCTACGCGGTGGTCGGGCTCGCGATCGCGTACGGCGTCTACCGAAAAGGCCGAATGCAGTTGATCAGCGCGGCGTTCGAGCCGCTGCTGGGCAGCCGGGCCAACGGTCCTGGCGGCAAGGTCATCGACATGTTGGCGATCTTCGCCACGCTGTTCGGCTCTGCTGCCTCGCTCGGGCTGGGTGCGCTGCAGATCCGCAGCGGCCTTCATATCGTCGCGGGGATCAGCGAAACCGGAAACACCGTCCTGATCGTCATCATCACGGTCCTCACCGTGGCGTTCGTGCTGTCGGCAGTTTCCGGTGTGGCGCGGGGCATCCAGTGGCTGTCGAACATCAACATGGTGCTCGCCATTGCGCTTGCCGCGTTCGTGTTCGTTGTGGGCCCAACGGTTTTCATCCTCAACCTGCTGCCGACATCACTGGGCAGCTACTTCCAGGACCTCGCGATGATGTCGGCGCGCACCGGCGCAGAAGGCTCCGACGTCGACACCTGGCTGCAGTCCTGGACGATCTTCTACTGGGCGTGGTGGATCTCGTGGACGCCGTTCGTCGGCATGTTCATCGCGCGGATTTCGCGCGGCAGGACGATCCGGCAGTTCGTCACCGGAGTGCTGCTGGTGCCGAGCCTGGTTTCGCTGGTGTGGTTCTGCGTCTTCGGCGGTGCGGCGATCAATGTCCAGCAGGGCGGCGTCGACCTCGCAGGCGAGGGCAGCATCGAGGCGCAGTTGTTCAGCCTGCTCGACCAGTACCCGATCGCCATCATCGCCAGCGTGCTCGTCATGGTGCTGGTCGCCATCTTCTTCGTCTCCGGCGCGGACGCCGCATCGATCGTGATGGGCTCACTGTCCGAACGGGGGACGATCAAGCCGAGCAGAGGCACGGTCATCTTCTGGGGGGTCGCCATGGGCGCCGTCGCCGCGGTGATGCTGCTGGTCGGCGGGGAGGACGCACTTACCGGGTTGCAGACGATCACCATCATCGCCGCCCTGCCGTTCGTGCTCGTGATGGTGGGCCTGGCCGTTGCGCTGGTCAAGGATCTGCGTCGTGACCCGCTGATGGTGCGGCGGCGCTATGCGTCGGAGGCGGTGGACAGCGCGGTTGTGCACGGCGTCACCGAACACGGCGATGACTTCATCATCTCCGTGGAGAAGGATCCGACTGCAGACCGCTAACCTCGCCTGGTGCGTGTCTACGTTCCGGCGACCCTGGCGATGCTGCAGCAGCTCGTTGCCGACCGGGCGGTGGGCGCCGTCAACGGCACGGCGTTCGCGGTGACACCCTCGCTGCGGGAGTCCTACGCCGACGGTGACGAAGAAGAACTGGCCGACGTGGCCCTGCGCGAAGCGGGGCTGGCCTCGCTGCGCCTGCTCGCAGGGGCCGCGGACGAGCCGTCTTCTGGGCTTCCGCCCCGCCGCGCGGTGCTGGTTACCGAGGTCGACGGCGCCACTGCCCGTCCTGACCTCGACGACGCCGTCGTCCGGCTGACGGGACCGGTCGCCATCGACGACGTGATCGCGGCCTACGTCGACAACGCGGCTGCCGAGCCGGCCGTTCTTGCCGCGATCGACGCCATCGACGCCGCCGATCTGGGGGATGAGGATGCCGAACTGACCGTCGGCGACGCGCAGGACCACGACCTGGCCTGGTACGCAACCCAGGAGCTGCCGTTCCTGCTGGAACTGCTCTAATTTTAGAGCTTCGACTGGATACGGGACCGTAGGTTACGGTACCGTAGGTTACGTGGCCAAGAACACGATCAAGGTCTCGGCCAACGTCGCCGATACGTTGAAGCCCAAGATCGCTGGCGCCAAGGAACACCCTGGCTGGCACGCCCTGCGTAACATCGCCGGACGCATCACGACGCCCCTGCTTCCCGATGACTACCTGAAGCTGGCGAACCCGCTGTGGTCCGCCCGTGAGCTGCGGGGCCGGGTGCTGGAGGTCCGCCGCGAGACCGTCGACTCCGCGACGTTGGTCATCAAGCCGGGCTGGGGCTTCTCCTTCGACTATCAGCCCGGTCAGTACGTCGGGATCGGGCTTCTGATGGACGGCCGCTGGCGGTGGCGTTCGTACTCGCTGACCTCAAGCCCGGTCAAGGCAGGAGCCGCTCGGCCTGCGATGTCAGGGTCGAGCCGCACCATCACGATCGCGGTCAAGGCCATGCCCGAGGGTTTCCTTTCGACGCACCTGGTCGGCGGGGTGGAGCCCGGTACGATCGTGCGACTTGCGGCGCCGCAGGGCAATTTCACGATGCCCGATCCGGCGCCCGCCTCGGTGCTGTTCATCACCGGCGGGTCGGGGATCACCCCGGTGATGTCGATGTTGCGCACTCTTGTGCGGCGCGGCCAGATCACCGACATCGTGCATTTGCATTCCAGCCCAACGGAATCCGACCTGATGTTCGCCGCAGAATTAGCCGAACTGCAGGGCGGCCACGACGGCTACCGGCTGAAGCTGCGCGCGACGCGCGAGCAGGGTCGCCTCGATCTGGCGCGGCTCGACGACGAGGTGCCCGATTGGCGCGAACGGCAGACTTGGGCATGCGGGCCGGAGGGCATGCTGTCGGCCGCCGAACAGGTCTGGTCGGCCGCGGGCATCGAAGAGCAGCTACATCAGGAGCGCTTCGCAGCATCCCGCGCAGCGGTGCACGGACAGGGCGGCACGGTCGAGTTCGCCAGGAGCGGGAAGTCAGTCACGGTGGACGCCGCCACGCCGCTGATGGAAGCCGGCGAAGGCGCGGGCGTGCGGATGCCGTTCGGCTGCCGCATGGGAATCTGCCAGTCCTGTGTCGTCGGACTGCTCGACGGGCACGTGCGCGACCTGCGGACCGGCGTGGAACACGAACCGGGAAGCCGGGTACAGACATGCATTTCCGCAGCGTCTGGCGATTGCGTACTGGACGCATAGACTTTACTGACTGGTAACCTACGGTGCCGTAGGTTACGGTAGCGTAGGTACAAAGGAAGGAGACAGAACGATGGCTATTACAGACGTTCCGGAATTCGCACACCTGACCGACGCCGACATCGAGAGCCTCGCCGTCGAGCTGGATGCTATCCGCCTGGACATCGAAGACTCCCTTGGTGAGCGCGACTCGCGCTACATCCGCCGCACCATCGCCGCTCAGCGCGCGCTCGAAGTGGCAGGCCGGCTCATGCTGGCCGCGAGCTCGAAGCGCTCGGCCTGGTGGGCAGGCACTGTGACCTTGGGCGTGTCCAAGATCATCGAGAACATGGAGATCGGCCACAACGTCATGCACGGCCAGTGGGATTGGATGAACGATCCCGAGATCCACTCCTCGACATGGGAGTGGGACATGAGCGGCGCGTCCAAGCACTGGCGCTTCACCCACAACTTCATGCATCACAAGTACACCAACATCCTGGGGATGGACGACGACGTCGGCTACGGCACACTGCGCGTCACCCGGGATCAGCGGTGGAAGCCGTTCAACCTCGGCAACGTGCTGTACAACACCATCCTCGCGCTCGGATTCGAGTGGGGCGTCGGCCTGCAGCACCTGGAACTCGGCAAGATCTCCAAGGGTCGCGACGACCGCGCCGCCACGATGAAGCGCGTGCGCGAGTTCGGTGTGAAGGCAGGCCACCAGGTGGCCAAGGACTACATCGCCTATCCGGCGCTGACCTCACTGTCCCCCCGGGCGACGTTCTCCTCGACGCTCAAGGCCAACGCGGTGGCCAACGTCATCCGCAATGTCTGGTCCAACGCCGTGATCTTCTGCGGCCATTTCCCCGATGGGGCAGAGAAATTCACCAAGACCGACATGGTCGGCGAGACCAAGGGTCAGTGGTACCTGCGCCAGATGCTCGGCAGCGCGAACTTCGAGAACGGACCCGTGCTGCGCTTCATGAGCGGCAACCTGTGCCACCAGATCGAGCATCACCTTTACCCGGACCTGCCGAGCAACCGGCTGTACTCGATCTCGTTCCGCGTCAAGGAAATATGCGACAAATACGACCTGCCGTACACCACCGGGTCGTTCCTGATGCAGTACGGGAAGACATGGCGGACCATCGCCAAGCTGTCGCTGCCGGACAAGCTACCTGCGCGACACCGCCGACGACGCGCCAGAGACGCGCAGCGAGCGGATGTTCGCAGAGCTGGAGTCGGGTCAGCGGCGTGGGCTCAAGTCCGCGATCGCGGCGGTGCGTGAGCGTCGGCGCGAGAAGCGGGCCGCGCGCATGCAGCGGGCCGCCTGACCCGTGGTCGACGGTTGGCGCCGGCGAAGTGGACTAGCGCGTTACAGTTAGAGCGTGTCGCCGCCAGAGAACCGCGGGGCGAGGTCAAGGCTGACCTCCCGCGGTGTCGCGACCCGCAACCGGATGGTGCTCGCCGCTGCGGAATTGATGCACGTGAAGGGTGTCGCGTCGACCACCATCGACGAGGTGCTGGCCGCGAGCGCAACGAGCAAGTCGCAGTTCTACCAGCACTTCGACGACAAGTCGGAGCTGGTGTACGAGGTGATCACGTTGCGCGCCGACGAGATCCTGTCCTGGCAGCGGCTACGGCTGGAGAAGGTGGATTCGCTACGCGGGCTTCATCAATGGCGTGACGCCATGGTGCAGCGCTGTGTGCTGCGCCGGGGGCTATGGGGCTGCGAGCTGGGGTCGCTGGCCGCCGAGCTGTCGGACAGCGACGACAAGGCAAGGGCGTCCCTCGCCGAGCATTTCGCCGAATGGCGCTCGATCCTCGCAGCGGCGTTGGAGCGGATGCGCGACAACGACGTGCTGCGCGGCGACATCGACGCTGCGGCGCTGGCGACCGGGCTGCTGGCGGCCGTGGAAGGCGGGTATCTGCTGTCACAGACGGCGCACGATCCGCGCCTGATGCAGACCTCGCTCAACGCCGCGATCGCCCACATCATGTCGTTCGCCCCGGACAGCACGGAGCGGGCCAGTCGTTGACTGGCCCGCCCGGTCCGTTCTGCTAGTTGTCGCCTGGTACGGCGGTAGGTGCAGGCGGCGCGTGCACCGACGGCGAGAACGGGTTAGGTCCTGTCGGATCCAACCGAGGCGCCTTCTCGGTCGGCTCGGTGGGCGGCGGCGTCGTGGTGGTGGTAGTCGTTGTGGTGGTTGATGTTTCGGACGGTGCTTCTTTCTCCTCGCCACCGCACGCGGTCAGCGCACCCATCGAGATGATGGCTGCGATACCGAGTGAGGCGGCGACGCGGCGGGTCAGCCGGCCTGTCTTCATGATGTCGTCCTGTTCGTGACACGTATCGATGTGAATGAGCGAACTGAACTATATCGTCCAACAACTGGCCCCGTCAATGGGACTATCTGGGAAAACAAGACTCGCTAGTCCAAATTGTGCTGGTCAGCCGGGGATGAAGTCGAACTCATCGGGGCTGGGTCCGGTACGTCCCTTCTCGCCCTTGTCGAGTTCACTGATGGCATCGAGGTCGTCCGGGCTCAGCTCGAAGTCGAAGATCTCGAAGTTCTCCTTGATCCGCGCAGGCGTCACCGACTTCGGAAACACTATGTCACCGCGCTGGATATGCCAGCGCAACACCGCTTGAGCCGGTGACTTGCCGGTCCCATTGGCGATGCCATCGACCACCTGGTCGCCGAGCACCTTGCCCTGTGCAATCGGTGACCACGCCTCGGTGGCGATGCCATGCTTCCGGCCATAGGCGCGCACCGCGTCGTTGGTGAGGTAGGGGTGCACCTCGATCTGGTTCACCGCGGGCACGGTGTCGGTCTCCTTGGCCAGCCTTTCCAGGTGGGCGGTCTGGAAGTTCGACACCCCGATGCTGGCTGCCCGTCCGTCACGCTTGAACTCCTCGAGCGTCTGCCAGGTTGAGACGAAGTCGCCGTCATAGAGCATCGGCAATGGCCAGTGGATCAGGAACAGGTCGACCTGGTCGAAGCCGAGGGCCTCGAGCGTGGCGTCGAAGGCGCGGCGCGCGTCGTCGGGCTTGTGCGCGGCGTTACTGAGCTTGCTGGTGACGAACACGTCGCCGCGGTCGACGCCTGCGTCGCGGATGCCCTGCCCGACACCGGCCTCGTTCTCGTACATCTGCGCGGTGTCGATATGGCGGTAGCCGACCTCCAGCGCCGCCCTGACGGCCTCGGCGGTGTCGCCTGGCTCGATCTGGTAGACGCCGAACCCCAGTTGCGGGATTTTCGCGCCGTCGTTCAGTTCGATCAGGGGTACGTGGCTCACGGTTGATCCTCCTTTGTTACCTGCCTGCCCAGTGCACGAACAGGTCAAACGCGCTGCCGCTGTGATTTATGTCCACCGATCGGTGGACACGAGATTCATCCGGGTGTCCGCCTGATCGCCCGACATACAACGTAGCGCCGCTCGGGCAGTCTTAAGTCATCGCCGGAACACACCGGCGGAGAAACTGAAAAAGCAACTCACACAGGAGAACTCGAAATGACGAACAACATGATCGCCCGCTACATCGCCCTTCCGGTTGTCTCGGCAGGCATCCTCGCCGGAGCCGCTCTCGGTCTGGCAGGCATGGCCAACGCCGCGACCCCGGCCGGACCGACCGGCCCCGGCTACTCGTACGCCCCGAGCGTCAAGGCCAGGCCGGCCCCCAACGCCACGCCGGGCTGGCGCAACCACAAGGGCATCTGGCACATCCAGGCTCTGCAGGGCAACTGATAGACCCGCCACCGAGGCCCTCCCCGAAATGGGGAGGGCCTCAAAGCGTTGCGGTTTAGCGCCGATACCTCGCCCGGTAGGTGGTGCGTTCGGCGGCCGTGGGCTCGGCATCCAACATGCCACCCCGCCTGCGCGCGCTGATCACCAGGAGAAGCAGGCCTCCGCCGAGTCCGGCGATTGTCGCGACGGCCAACGCGGCGGCCTGCGCGCCGAGCCCCTCGCCTGCCGCAGTGATGAACAGGGCCGCTGCCGCAACACCACCGAGGGTCAATACCAACCCGGCGACGACGACGAAGTATCTGCCCAAGCCGGACCGCGTCCGTGCCACGGCAAACGAGTACCCCCGCGCCTGCCGTTCCTAACCGCCGAGTCAGCCCTTGACGGAGGTGCTGTAGTAGTTCCCGGCGATCGCTGCCGCGCCGTCGACTGGCGGTATCGGCGGCAGCCCGGCGTCGGCCAGCAGCTGGCGGATGAGTGTCTTCGTCGACCGCCAGCTCCGCTGAGCGAGGAAGTCGGCGACATCGTTGCGCTCGTCCGGGTAGCCGAGGTCGCTCAGCTCGAGGTCGAACCCCTGGGTGCGCCAGCGCTGGGTGACCAACTCGATCGACTCGCGTGTCTCGTCGCTGGCGAATCCGTCCGTGGCAACCTCTGCGGCCAGTCGGCTCCCGTCGGCGGACAAGGCAGTGATGTTGTCCAGCAGGCGGTCCTGGGCGTCCGAGGGCAGGAAGGGCAGCAGCCCCTCTGCGATCCACGCGGTCGGCGCGGAAGTGGCGAAACCCGCGTCGCGCAGTGCGGCGGGCCAGTCATGGCGGAGATCGATCGGCACGGCGCGCACGTCGGCCGTCGGCGCCGCCTTCAGGTCGGCGAGCGTGGCCGCCTTGAATGCCAGCACCGCGGGCTGGTCGATCTCGAACACCGCCGTCGCATCGGGCCATGGCATCCGATAGCCCCGCGCGTCCAGTCCCGACGCCAGGATCACCACCTGACGGATGCCCGCGCCGACGGCGTCGGTGAGGAAATCGTCGAAATACCGGGTCCGCGCGGTCAACAGGTCCGTCATCGGCTGCATGCCCCACGGCGCACCGGGGACGTCGACGTCGGCGGCCGCGAGCTCGCCCGTCGCCCACCGCGTGAAGAAGTCGACGCCGACGGCGCGCACCAGCGGCTCGGCGAACCGATCGTCGATGAGTGCGGCCCTGGTGGCACGCGCGCGGCCTGCGGCCACCATCGTGGCCGTGGCCCCGACGCTGGTGGCGAGGTCCCAAGTGTCGTTGTCAGTGCGTTCGGTACTCACTTAGGTCATTTAACCCTTAGCTAAGCTAACAGGCAACGCAGGGCAGCAGACTCCTAGCTTTCTCTCAGCGCGCTCAGCAGGCGCCGCGCCGCAGCGACGCGGCCGGCCGCGGGCCCCGTGAGGGTGTCCAGCGCGCACTCCGGGTCCGCCGGCGGCCCGAGGTGGCCACAGCCGCGCGGGCAGTCCTTGATCGCCTCGGCCAGATCGGAGAACGCCAACATCACGTCGTCGGGCTCGATATGGGCCAGCCCGAACGACCGGATACCGGGGGTGTCGATGACCCAGCCGGAATCCTCGAGCGGCAGCGCCACCGACTGCGACGACGTATGCCGCCCTTTGCCGACGCCGGAGACCACACCGATCGCGCGATCCGCCTCGGGCACGAGGCGATTCACCAATGTGGACTTCCCGACGCCGGAGTGGCCGAGCAGCACCGTCACCTTGTCGACCAGTAGCGGTGCGACGACATCGAGCGGGTCGTCGCGGCCGGCGATGGCGATGGTCAGGTCGAGATCGGCGAACTGCGCTGCGAAGGGCCCCGGCGGCGCGAGGTCGGTCTTGGTCAGGCACAGAATCGGCGACAGCCCCCCAGCGTAGGCGGCGATCAGCGTGCGTTCGACAAGGCCGGTGCGCGGTGGCGGGTCGGCGAGCGCGACCACGATCAGCAGCTGGTCGGCGTTGGCGACGACGACGCGCTCGGTGGGATCGGTGTCGTCGGCGGTGCGCCGCAACACCGTTCGGCGTTCGCCGCGCCGCACGATCCGCGCCAGGGTGTCCGTGCGTCCGGACAGATCACCAACCAGGCCGACATCGTCGCCGACCACGATCGAGGTCCGGCCCAATTCCCTTGCCCGCATGGCGGTCACCACGCGGTTGGGGTCACGGCCGAGCGCACAGCCCCATCGCCCGCGATCGACCGTCACCACCATGCCCTCCTGGGCGTCGGCGTGCTCGGGGCGAGTCTTGGTCCGCGGGCGTGAGCCCCGACCCGGCCGGATCCGGACGTCGGACTCGTCGTATTCCCGAGCGCTCAAGTCTGTCCGGCCAGCATGCCGGCCCACATCCGCGGAAAATCGGGCATCGTCTTGGCCGTGGTGCCGATGTCCTCGACCTCGACGCCGGGCACCCTCAGCCCGACGATCGCGCCTGCCGTCGCCATTCGATGGTCGGCGTAAGACCGCCACAGGCCGCCGTGCAAGGGTCCCGCGGTGATGACCAGGCCGTCGGGTGTCTCTTCGCACTGCCCGCCGAGGCCGGAGATTTCGGCGCGCAGCGCCGCCAGCCGGTCGGTCTCGTGGCCCCGCAGATGCGCGACCCCGGTCAGCTGTGACACCGACCCGGGTGACGCAAGCGCGGCCATTGCCGCCACCGCGGGTGTCAGCTCGCCGATATCGTGGAGGTCGACGTCGAAGCCGCCATAGACCTGTGCGCCCTGCACTTCGAGGTACGAATCACTATGCCGGACAGCCGAACCCAGCTTTTCAAGAACGGCAAGGATGGCGTCAGCGGGCTGCGTGCTGACCGGAGGCCAACCCGCTATTCGCACGCTCCCGCCACTGACGACGGCGGCCGCGAGGAACGGCACGGCGTTGGACAGGTCCGGCTCGATCACCCAGTGCCGCGCGCGGACAGGGCCGGGAGAAACCCGCCACCGGTTGGTCTGCGAATCGTCGACGTCGACGCCTGCGTCGCGCAGCATCGCCACGGTCATCGCCACGTGCGGTGCCGACGGCACCGAATCGCCGGTGTGCACGACGGTCAGCCCGTCGGTGAATGCCGCACCGGACAGCAGCAGTCCCGAGACGAACTGCGACGATGCCGACGCGTCGATTTCGACGGTGCCGCCCGCCACCGCCCCGCCACCGCGCACCGAGAACGGCAGACCGTCGCCGTCGATGTCGACCCCGAGGCCGCGCAAGGCATCGAGCAGCGGAGCGATCGGGCGGGCCCTGGCCTGCTCGTCACCGTCGAAGACCACGATGTCGGTACCGAGCGCAGCGACGGGCGGGACGAAGCGCAACACCGTGCCCGCCAGGCCGCAGTCCACCTTGGTGCCTTCAGACGGTGCGATTGCACCGCCGACTGCCAGCTCGGTGTCGTCGCCGTCGACGGTGATGCCGAGGGCGCGCAGTGCACCGATCATCAGGTCGGTGTCGCGGCTGCGCAGCGCGTTGCTGATCGTCGACGTGCTTTGCGCAGTGGCCAGCGCCGCCAGCACAAGCGCCCGGTTGGTCTGCGACTTCGAGCCGGGCACGGTCACCGTGGCGTGCACGGGACCCGTCGTCGTCGGTGCCTGCCAGCTGCTGCTCATCGCCTCCATCCTGCCTTGTCGCCGGGTTCTGCCACCATGGGATATATGTGTGGGCGATTCGCGGTAACCACCGATCCGGCGCTGCTGGCCGAGAAGATCCAGGCCATCGACGAGAGCACGGCGGCCATCAAGGGAAAAGACTCCAGCGGTCCCAACTACAACGTCGCACCGACCACGAAGATCAGCACGGTGGTGAAGCGCCACAGCGAGCCGGACGACGAATCGACCCGGCGGGTCCGGACGATGCGATGGGGACTCGTGCCGCCGTGGGCCAAGGAAGCCGAGGAGGGTGTTCCTGACACCAAGGGCCCGCTGCTGATCAACGCCCGCGCGGAGAAGGTCACCACATCGCCTGCGTTCCGCAACTCGGCGAAGGGCAAGCGCTGCCTGGTCCCGATGGACGGCTGGTACGAGTGGCGGGGTGAGAAGGGCTCGAAGACGCCGTTCTACATGTACGGCGCCGACGGAGAGCCGCTGTTCATGGCGGGGCTGTGGTCGACGTGGCGGCCCAAGGGTGCACCCAAGGACACCGCGCCGCTGCTGAGCGCCACGATCATCACCACCGACGCCGCAGGCCCGCTTGCCGAGATCCACGACCGGATGCCGCTCACGATCAGCAAGGGTGACTGGGACCATTGGCTCGATCCCGACGCGCCGGTCGACGAGGGCCTGCTGCGCGGGCACGGCGACCTCGACCGTATCGAGATTCGCGAGGTGTCGCGGCTGGTCAACAGCGTCCGCAACAACGGGCCCGAGCTGATCGAGCCGGCCGAGCCCGAGCCGGAGCAAGCCACGCTGCTGTAGGCCTCACCGCCGCAGAGCCGTCACCACCAGATAGGGCGCTTCGAATGTCACCAGGCCGTCCGCGGCGACGTTCGCGCGCATCGCGACCTCGAAGGCGGCAAGCAGCTCGTCCCGCTTGGTATCGCCGAGGTTGCCCAGCAGAGTGACGTGTATCGGAGACTCGTGCGCCAACAAATACATGGCCTCGTCGACGGTTCCCAATTGCCATGTGCACGTGCCTGTTTCGATCGCCACGTCGTCGAAGCCCGCGGCGAGCCGGTTCGTGATCGTTTCCGCCATACCCCACTGATCGGGGGAGTATTCCGAGGCGGCCGGTGGCCCGAGCACGGTGACGATCGGCTTGTAGAACGGGGTGTCCGGATCGGGCACCCACGCGGAGAAGCCCAGCGCACCGCCCGGCTTGAGCAGTCGCTCGATCTCGGCGACCTGCCTGCCGGGCTCGACGAAGATGATGCCCATATTCGACACCACGGCGTCGAACGATCCGCCGGGCAAGCCGGTGTCGGACGCGTCCCCCGTCACCCAGCTCACGGCCACGCCCGCCGCGTCGGCTTTCTGCGCACCGAGCGCGATCAGTTCGGGGGTGATGTCGACGGCCGTCACTCGCGCGCCTGCGGCACTCGCGGCGAGCGCGACAGTGCCGGTGCCACATGCCAAATCGACCACCGCGGCGCCGCGCAACGGGAGCAGGCGCGCAACCGCGGACACCACCTCTGCCCCGACCGCCGCGATGTGCTCGCCGATCGCGTCGTAGCGACCGGATGACCACGTCGTAGGGGAGGACACGACCCCAAGCGTGTCACGATTGCGAGGTGGCGTCCTTGGAGGGTTTCCCGATCACCGCTCCGCACCTGCCGCGCCCCGTTCTGTTCGCCCAGCACTGGGCCGAGCTGACCTTCATCCACTGGCCGGTAGCGCCGGAGACCGTCGCACACCTGTATCCACCGGGGGCCCGGCCCGACGTCTTCGACGGGCTGACCTACGTCGGGCTGGTGCCGTTCACCATGCGACGCACGGCGCTGGGCACCGGCGTGCCTCTGCCGTACTTCGGCACCTTCCACGAGACCAACATCCGGCTGTACTCGATCGACGATGCGGGCCGCCACGGCGTGGTGTTCCTGTCGCTCGAAACGGCCCGGCTTGCGGTCGTTCCCGTCGTCCGCGCCGCGCTCGGTGTCCCGTACACCTGGGCGAGGATGCGCATCGATCGTTGCGGTGACCGCATCACGTACGAAAGCGACCGGCGCTGGCCGCGGCGGGGACTGCGCAGCAGGCTGACGGTGGTCGTCGGCGCCGAGGTGCGGCCAACCCCGCTGGAGGTCTGGCTCAGCGCGCGGTGGGGCGCGCACACCCGCAAGGCAGGGCGGACGTGGTGGGTGCCCAATGACCACGGGACGTGGCCGTTCCAAGCCGCCGAGGTCGTCGAGTTGGACGACAACCTGCTCGAGGCGGCCGGTATCGCGGCGGCGGGGGATCGGCTGCGCGCGCTCTATTCACCGGGCGTGCACGCGCGATTCGGCCGGCCCTCGGTAGTCAAGTAGGCGAATACTCACTTCTAGGCGGCGCCGCTGGGGGACGCTTCCTTTCATGACCGATCTGGCGGCCAAACCGCAGCTCACCACGTCCATGACGGTCATGCGGCAGGAGACGTTCGGACCGACGCTGCCGGTCGCCAAAGTGGCCGACGAGGACGAGGCGGTGCGGCTGGCCAACGACTCGAATTACGGGCTGTCGGCGACGGTGTGGACGCGCGACTACGTCAGAGGCGAACGAATCGCGCGACGGCTCGACGCGGGTGGAGTGAACATAAACGACATGATGAGCAACCTGTTCAGCTTCGCCCTGCCGATGGCAGGCTGGAAGAACTCCGGCATCGGATCCCGCAACGGCGGCTCCGCCGGCCTGCTGAAATATTGCCGCTCACAAGCGATCACGACTCCGCGGCTGCCCGTGCAGTCCAACGAGGTGATGTGGTATCCGTACTCGCGGCGGAAAGCCCGGCTGGCGATGGGCATCCTGCGGGCGGCTGCGGCGCACGGCCTTCGACGCGTCGGCATCAAGCCGAAGGGTGGCCGCTAGGACCCTTTGTAACCCGGCGGATTGGGCGTATCGACCCACAGGTCGACGCCCAGCTCGGAGCCGGGCACGCAGTCGTACACCGACAGGTCGGTGACACCGGAATCGACCAGCACGTCTTCACACAGCAGCGCCTGACCGGTGTACTCGCGCGCAGGCTTGTTCATGACCACGTATGCGGCGTCGGCGTAAACGTCGGGCTTGCGGGCCCGGCCCATCGCCTCTTCGCCGCCGAGCAGGTTCTGCACCGCCGCGGTGGCCACCAGTGTTCGCGGCCACAGCGTGTTGGACGCAATGCCCTCGTCGCGCAGCTCCTCGGCCAATGCCAAGGCGCACAACGACATTCCGTACTTGGCCATCATGTAGGCGGTGGGTTTGAGCCACTCGGGCTCCAACCGGATGGGCGGCGACAACGTGAGGATGTGCGGGTTGTCCCGGCCCACCATGTGCGGGACACACGCCTGGCATACGGCGTACGTGCCGCGCACCTGGATGCCGTTCATCAGGTCGAACCGCTTGAGCGGAACCTCGGTGATCGAGCCGAGGTTGATCGCCGACGCGTTGTTCACGCAGATGTCGATGCCGCCGAACTGCTCGACTGTCTTGGCCACCGCCGCGGCCACCGAGTCGCCGTCGCGGATGTCCCCGACGATCGGCAGCGCCTGCCCGCCGGCCTCCTCCAGCTCCTTGGCCGCGGTGTAGACCGTGCCGGGCAGCTTGGGGTGCGGTTCGGCGGTCTTGGCGATCAGCGCGATATTCGCGCCGTCGGCGGCGGCGCGTTTGGCGATGGCCAGCCCGATGCCGCGGCTGGCCCCGGAAATGAACATGGTCTTGCCGGCAAGCGTCATGAGGCCCACCTTAAGACGCGCGGATATCGGCGGTAACCGCGGCGGTGAGCCGGATGAGGTCCTGCGGGTGCACCGCGACGTCCCAGCCGCGCTTGCCCGCGCTGCACAGCATGCGGTCCCACCGCATCGCCGAGCTGTCCACCACCGTCGGCAGCCGCTTGCGCTGTCCGAACGGGGAGATACCGCCGATCACGTAGCCGGTCGAGCGTTCGGCTGCCGCCCGATCGGCCATGGTGGCCTTGGCTACGCCCAAGGCGGCCGCGGCCGCCTTGAGGGAGAGCTGGGCGCCCACCGGAAGCACCGCAACGGCCAGGCCCTTGGGCAGCGCGACGATCAGCGTCTTGTAGACCTGCTCGGCATCGACCCCTTCGACCCCGGTGAGCTCGTTGACGGCCTCCTCGCCGAACGACTCGTTCTGCGGGTCGTGGTGGTATCGCAGCACTTCATGCGGTATCTCGGCGGCCAGTAGCGCCGTGATCGCCGGGGTAGCTGCACGCGCCACCGACTCAGCCTAAAACCACCGGCAGGCCGCAAGACAGTGGTGACGTAGGGAACAACGATGGGTATACGTGCTGTTGTTGGGAGTGGTCAGGGCCACAACTGTGGCCAGCGAAGAAAAGATGTCGACCTCAACCTCTAGGATCAGTGAAGGGGGTACTTAGGTGCCAACATTGGCCATGGACCGGCCTGTACGTCTGGTGAAGTTGCCGGACCCGTCTGGCGGCGCCTCTAGCGAAGGGACGGTGTTCCCCAGGATGACCGACATCGACGGGTCGGCGCCCGAGGTGAGAGCCCAGGAGACCGACCAAGAGCTGACCGCACGGTTTGAGCGCGACGCGATCCCGCTGCTCGACCAGCTCTACGGTGGTGCGCTGCGGATGACGCGCAACCCTGCCGACGCAGAAGATTTGCTGCAGGAAACCATGGTGAAGGCCTACGCGGGTTTCCGCTCCTTCCGTGAGGGCACCAACCTCAAGGCGTGGCTGTACCGGATCCTGACCAACACCTACATCAACAGCTACCGCAAGAAGCAGCGCCAGCCCGCGGAGTATCCGACCGAGGAGATCACCGACTGGCAGCTGGCGGCCAACGCCGAGCATTCCTCGACGGGGCTGCGCTCGGCCGAGGTGGAGGCGCTGGAAGCACTGCCCGACAGCGAGATCAAGGCGGCACTTCAGGCGCTGCCTGAGGAGTTCCGGATGGCGGTGTACTACGCAGACGTCGAAGGCTTCCCGTACAAGGAGATCGCCGAGATCATGGACACACCGATCGGGACGGTGATGTCGCGGTTGCACCGCGGCAGGCGCCAGCTCCGCGGGTTATTGGCCGATGTGGCCAAGGATCGTGGTTTTATTCGGGGACAGCTTGACGCGCATGAGGAGGTGTCGTCATGACCGACGACGAGCGCTGGACCCCGCCTGTAGGCCCGGTGGACCCCGAGCATCCCGAGTGCGCCGCAGTGATCGCCGAGGTGTGGACGCTGCTCGACGGCGAATGCACGGCGGAAACCCGCGACAAGCTTCAGCACCACCTCGATGAATGCCCGGCGTGCCTGCGGCACTACGGCGTCGAGGATCGAGTCAAGCGGTTGGTTGCCGCCAAGTGCGGCAATGAGAAAGCACCTGAGGGGCTAGCTGCGCGGCTGCGCATCGAGATCAGCCGCACCACGATCATCCGCGGCTAGCGCACCGACTTCGAACCGGCGTTGGGCCGCTTGCCGTGATTGGCCTTCGAGTGCTTACGGTCACGCTTCTTGCGGCCACGTTTGGCCATGGTTCTACCTCCGTGTGATCAGGGGTTTGTGCTGCCCACATCCTGCGGGCGCCTTTGGGCCATTGTCTCATGGGCCAGTGAGCACGTTGCCCCCCATGCGGTTGTGGTTCGATAGAGCGGCAGGCAGCCGATGTGAATGAGGTGGAGATGGCCGAGGATGTTCGCGCCGAGATCGTGGCCAGTGTGCTCGAGGTCGTGGTTAACGAGGGCGATCAGATCGGCGAGGGCGACACCCTGGTGCTGCTGGAGTCGATGAAGATGGAAATCCCCGTGCTGGCCGAAGTGGCAGGCACGGTCAGCAAGGTGAGCGTGTCCGTCGGCGATGTCATCCAGGCCGGTGACCTCATCGCGGTGATCAGCTAGCGGAGTAGTGCCCGATGTCCACCCTCGGTGACCTGCTCGCCGAGCACACCATGCTGCCCGGCAGCGCCGTCGATCACCTGCACGCAGTGGTCGGAGAGTGGCAGCTGCTGGCCGACCTCTCCTTCGCGGATTACCTGATGTGGGTGCGCCGAGATGACGGCGCACTGGTCTGCGTGGCGCAGTGCAGGCCGAACACCGCGCCGACCGTGCTGCTGGCCGACGCGGTCGGCACCCTCGGCGGCGCCGACGACATGCCACTGGTCACCGCGGCCTTCAAGTCCGGTGCTATCGGGCGGGAAAGCGAAGAGGGACAACCGGATTCGGCAGAAGACGGCGACATCTCGATGGAGGCCGTTCCGGTTCGCTATGACAACCACGTGGTGGCCGTGCTGACCCACCAGACCGCGTTCGCGGCCCGCAAGGCCAGCCCGCTGGAGCGCGCGTATCTCGACTGCGCGGGAGATCTGTTGCACATGCTGTCGGAGGGCACCTTCCCCAACGTCGGTGACCTGCCGATATCGCGGTCCAGCCCCCGCGTCGGCGACGGATTGATCCGCCTGGACATGGCCGGCGTCGTGGTGTTCGCCAGCCCGAACGCGCTGTCGGCCTACCACCGCATGGGTCTGACCGCCGAGTTGGAAGGGCAGAACCTGGTCGCGGTGACCCGGCCGCTGATTTCCGACCCGTTCGAGGCGCGGGAGCTGGCCGATCACGTGCGCGACTCACTGGTCGGCGGTTCCAGCATGCGGCTGGAGGTCGACGCGGGCGGCGCGGCGGTACTGCTCCGCACGCTGCCGTTGGTGGTGCGCGGCGAGGCGGCAGGCGCGGCCGTGCTCATCCGGGATGTCACCGAGATCAAGCGCCGCGACCGCGCGCTGCTGTCGAAGGACGCCACCATCCGCGAGATTCACCACCGGGTGAAGAACAATCTGCAGACCGTCGCGGCGCTGCTGCGGCTGCAGGCTCGGCGCACCAACAACGCCGAGGGCCGCGAGGCCCTGATCGAGTCCGTCCGCCGGGTGTCGTCGATCGCACTGGTGCACGACGCGCTGTCGATGTCGGTGGACGAAGAGGTCAACCTCGACGACGTGGTGGACCGGATCCTGCCGATGATGAATGACGTTGCCACCGTTGACAGCCCGATCCGCATCAGCCGCGTCGGCGTCCTGGGTGTGCTCGACGCGGACCGTGCCACCGCGCTGATCATGGTGATCACCGAACTGGTGCAGAACGCCATCGAGCATGCCTTCGACGAGGCCCCGCACGGCGGGTGCGTGACGATAAGCGCGGAGCGGTCAGCGCGCTGGCTGGACGTGGTCGTGCACGACGACGGCCGGGGCCTGCCCGACGGATTCATCCTGGAGAAGGCCGACAGTTTGGGTCTGCAGATTGTGCGGACCCTGATATCGGCCGAGCTGGACGGCTCGTTGGACATGCACGCCGCGCCATCGGGTGGCACCGACGTGGTGCTGCGGGTGCCAATCGGCAGGCGGGTGCGGCTGGCGCAGTAGTTTGACCGATTGGCGAATTGAGGCTCGATTGCGCAATCGGGACAAGTTGCATTTGCACACAGTTACGGCCCCGACATTTCGCCGAGGCCGTATCCGCGAGATCGCTGTGAGGCTAGACGCCGGTGCGGGCCTTCGTGCGGGCATTGCGCCGCTTCAGTGCGCGCCGCTCGTCCTCGCCCATTCCGCCCCAGACTCCTGCGTCCTGTCCCGAATCCAAAGCCCAGGTCAGGCACTCGGTCGTGACCGGGCAGCGGTTACACACGAGCTTCGCGTCAGCGATCTGGGCAAGGGCCGGACCGCTGTTCCCCACCGGGAAGAACAGTTCCGGATCCTCATCACGACAGACCGCGTTGTGGCGCCAATCCATGTTGTCTAACTCTCCTCACTATGTGCGCAGCGAGGCGCACGAGCTTTTCCTCGGCTGTTAACGCGTGCATACAAATTGTTTCTGCACTGTTGCTTACTTCGATGCTCCCATACGTTGAACAGGTGTCAATACCGTTCGGTAACTCGTGGGCTATCTCACTACCGGCCACTGCTCGCAGATGCCTTACCCGTTTGTACTAGACTCCACTCACTTGCGCCCGAATTATTAGCCGGCGCAGGCATATACGCAGGTCAGCCGATTTTTGCGGGCGGAGCAACCACGCCGAGGGCCTCCGGAACCGCCCGGAACGCCATGTCGTCCCGCAGTCCGAGGTAATCGCCGTCGATCTGGCACGCGACCGGTGCGTCGCTGGTCACCCGCACCCAGGACACGTCGTCGTCGCGGATCAGGTGCCTGGCCCGGATCTTGGGCTTTTTCGACAGCATCTGCCGGACCAGCCGCAGGTTCGCCCAGACGTTCATGCTGGTCGTCGCGAAAACGCCCAGCCCGGTTTCGAAGGTGGTCGACGGGTTGGTCCACACAGGTCGGGTGTTGGCGTAGGTCCATGGGCTCGAGTTCGACACGAACGCGAAATGCACGCCCGGCACCGCCTCGCGGTCGGGCAGGTGCACCGTCAACGAAGGCTCCCTGCGGGCATGGGCCAGCATCTCGCGTACCGCGACCCGGATATATCGCGCTGCGGTGACATTGCGGCCCTTGTCGCGCTGGGCCTCGACGGCGGCCACGACGTCGCCGTCCACGCCCATCCCGGCGGTGAAGACGGCCCACCGCTCGCCGCAGTCCATCAGCCCGATGCGCCGCCAGGACTTCGTCCGGCGATGCTCGCCGAGCAGGTCGATGAGCTGGTTGGTGGCCTCGATCGGGTCGGGGCTGATGCCCAGCGCCCGGGCGAACACGTTGGCCGACCCGCCCGGCACCACCCCGACGGCGGGCGCATCCGGGTGGGGGATCCGACCGCAGTCCCCGAGCATGCCGTTGACCACCTCGTTCACCGTTCCGTCGCCGCCGTGCACGATCAGCAGGTCGATGCCGTCGCGGGCGGCCTCGCGGCCGATTTCGATGGCATGTCCGCGGTGATCGGTGTGCGCGACGGTCAGTTTGACCCGGCTCTCCAGCGCGTGGGCCAGCAGGTCGCGAGTGGCCGCGGTGGTCGACGTCGCGTTGGGGTTGACGATCAGCACGGCGCGCACGAGACAAGAGCCTATCCGGGCGCGTCGACCATCCCTTCAGCCGTTGACCAGAACGTCCGGCGAGTCCGGCACCTTGCCGCCGCCGAGCAGCGCGGTGGGAACGTTCTTGGTCTCCCGGGCGGTCATCGCGGCCGCCGCGGCGACGACGCAGACCACCGCGGTGAAGATGCTGATGACCACCCAGCCGCCCTCGCGGACGCCGCCGAGCGCGGTGACGATCGCCGGGGCGAAACCGGCCAGCATGAAGCCGATCTGGGTGCCGATGCGCCATACCGGAGAACCGCACCTGGGTGTCGAACATCTCGCCGTAGAACGACGGCCAGACGGCGTTGGCGGCGGCGTACCCGAAGGAGAAGGTGGCGATCGCCAGCGCGAAGATCAGCGGTATGTTGCCGCCGCTCATCGACAGCATGTAGAACGGCATCAGCGCCGCAGATGACAGCGCGCCGTAGATGAACACCGGCTTGCGCCCGATCCGGTCGGCGAGCTTGCCGAACAACGGCTGGGTGAACAGGGCAACGACGTTGGCCACCACCACCAGCCACAGCGTGATGTCCGCCTCGAGGCCGACCTTCTTGCCGTAGGCGAGCGCGAGGTTGCCGAAGACCGTCGAAACTGCGGCGATGAAGGCGCAGAAGATCACCCGCAGCACGTCGACCCAGTGGTCGCGCAGCAGCGGCAACAGCGGCCACTTGGCGACCGTGCCTGCCTCCTTGGCCTCGGTGAACTGCGGCGTCTCGTGCAGTCGGCGGCGGATGAAGTAGGCGACCACGACGACGACTGCGCTGAGCCAGAACGGAACTCGCCAGCCCCAGCTGATAGCTTGGCGTCGTCGGGCAGCGAAACGAACGGGATCAGGACCAGCGAGGCGAGGATCAGCCCGCCCTGGGTGCCGGTCAGGGTCCACGACGTGAAGAACGAGCGCTGGTCGTCGGGGGAGTGCTCAAGCGTGAGCGAGCTGGCGCCGGCCTGCTCACCCGCGGCGGAGAAGCCCTGCAGGAGCCGGCACAGCACCAGAAGCGCGGGGGCGGCCCAGCCGATGGCGGCGAAGCGTGGGCAGGCAGCCGATCAGGAACGTCGACACGCCCATCAGCATCAGCGTGAACATCAGCACGTTGCGTCGGCCGATGCGGTCGCCGAAGTGGCCGAGGACGACGGCGCCGATCGGGCCGCGCGACGTAGGCGAAGCCGAACGTCGGCGAACGAAATCACCAGGGCGGCTTCGTCGTCCGACGGGAAGAACACCTTCGGGAAGATCAGCGCGGCCGCGGAGCCGAACAGGAAGAAGTCGTAGTACTCGACGGCGCTGCCCATGAAGCTGGCCAGTGCCGCCCGGCCGGGTGTCCGCTGGTGCGAATCACCGCCGGTGCCATCGGGTTTGGTGGTTGCGATGCCGCTCATGATTCTCCTGTGGTTCCTCTTTCGATGGTGATTACTCAGCCGACGAGGCGGCGGAAGTGACGGGACATGCGTTCGGCGTCGGGGGTGATGCCGGTGATCAGCGCGAAGGCCTCGGTGGCCTGGTGGACCGCCATGTGGCCGCCGTCGCAGACGCGGCAGCCGGCCGCACGCGCCGCCTGCAGCAGCGCGGTGTCCAGCGGCCGGTAGACGATGTCGGCCACCCACAGCCCGGGGTGCAGCAGCTCGGCGGAGAAGCGGCATGCCCGGGTGGTCGGCCATGCCGGTGGGCGTGCAGTGCACGACCCCGTCGCTTGCGGGCAGCAACACGGCCAGCTTGTCCTGCGAGGACGTGTCGACACGTGCTTCGGGCCTGCGGGCGGACAGCTCGTGGGCGAGCGCGGTGGCGCGTTCGACGTCGACGTCGACGACGGTGAGGTGCTCCGTGCCGAGGCGTAACAGCGCGTCGCCGACGGCCGCGCCCGCGCCGCCCGCGCCGATCAGTACCACGTTGTCGGTGGCCGCGCCGGGCAGACCCTCGGTGAACGCCGAGGGCGAAACCGGTGGTGTCGGTGTTGTATCCGACCGCCTGCGGCCCGTCGAAGACGACGGTGTTGACCGCGCCGAGCTCGGCCGCGGCTTCGTCGACATCGTCGAGGTGCTCGATGACCAGTCGCTTGCAGGGGTGGGTGATGTTGAGCGCGTCGAAGCCGAGGGTGCGGGTCCAGTCGAGTACCTCGCCGATGCGCTCGGGCGCGATGCCCAGCCTCGTCGAGGTCGATGGTCCGGTACACGTAGTCGAGACCCTGTGCGCTCGCCTCGGCCATGTGCAGCGCCGGGGTGAGCGACGGGCCGACGCCGGTGCCGACGAGGCCGACGAGGTAGGGATGGGCCATGGGCTCCACTTCCGTAATGTACGAACTAGTACGTACGTGAAGCACAACACAGTGGCGCGGGTCGCGTCAAGGGCGAGATGTGATCCGGATCGCGCTACGTCAGCGCGAGGTCAGCCAGCCGACGACGATGTCGCCGATCATCCGGCGCAGGTGGGCGCGGGTCTGCTTCTCGGTGAAGTCGATGTCGAACAGGTAGCCGAAGGTGTAGCGGTTGGCGACCTGGAACACGCAGTACGAGCTGATCAGGATGTGCACGTCGAGCGCGTCGACGTCGTCGCGGAAGACGCCCTGCTCACGGCCCTGGCGCAGGATCCGGTCGAGCAGCGACGTGGCCGGCTGCCCGAGGGTGCGCAGCGAATCGAGGCGCGCGATGAACTCGCCGCGGTGGATGTTCTCGATGGCGACCAGCCGGATGAAGTCCTGGTGGGCGATGTGGTGGTCGAAGGTCATCTCGGCCACCGCCCTGATCGCGTCGACGGAATCGACGTGATCGACCTTCACGTGCTGCTCGGCCTCGCGGATGCCGCGGTAGGCGTTCTCCAGAACCGCCAGGTAGAGCTGCTCTTTGCCGCCGAAGTAGTAGTAGATCATCCGCTTGGTGGTGCGGGTCCGCTCGGCGATCTCGTCGACGCGGGCGCCGGAGTAGCCCTGCTCGGCGAACACCGCGGTGGCGACCTCGATCAGCTCGGCGCGGGTGCGCTCGGCGTCGCGCAGGGGTTCGGGACGCGGCTCGGCGGTCACATCGGGCAGCTTACTTGCTGCCCTTGTGATGTAACTAACCATTCCGTACATTAACAGTTGGAGGTTGAGCCGATGAGGACGTCCATCGCCACGGTGTCGCTGAGCGGGTCGCTCACCGAGAAGCTGCATGCGTGCGCGGCCGCGGGCTTTGACGGCGTCGAGCTGTTCGAGCCCGACCTGATCGCCAACGACCACAGCCCCGAGGAGATCCGCGCGCTGAGCCGCCGGCTCGGGCTGTCGCTCGAGCTGTACCAGCCGCTGCGTGACATCGAAGGCGTCGACGAGGACACGTTCGCCGACAATCTGCGTCGGGCCGGGGCCACCTTCGCGACGGCTCAGCGGCTCGGCATCGGCATCGTGCTGGTGTGCAGCAACGTCGCGACCGCGACCGTCGACTCCGACGAGGTATCGGCCGACCAATTGCGCCGGCTGGGCGACCTTGCCGCGCAGCTACGACATCAAGGTGGCGTTCGAGGCGTTGGCCTGGGGCCGGTTCGTCGACGACTACCGCCGTGCCTGGCGGATCGCCGAGCGCGCCGACCACCCGAACGTCGGGGTGTGCCTCGACAGTTTTCACGTGCTGTCCCGCGGCCACGACCCGGCGGCCATCGAGGACATCCCTGCCGACAAGATCTTCTTCCTGCAGCTGGCCGACGCGCCCGCGCTGAGGATGGACGTGCTGTCGTGGAGCCGCCACCACCGGCTCTTCCCCGGTGAGGGCGACTTCGATCTGGCCGACGTTCCTGTCCCATGTCCTGGCCACCGGCTACGACGGTCCGCTCTCGCTCGAGGTCTTCAACGACACCTTCCGGCAGACCGATCCGGACCGCACCGCCATGCACGCCCTGCGGTCGCTGCTCTGGCTGCAGGACAGGACCGCGGCGCGCAACCCCGAGGGCTGGCGGCGCGACCTGGCCACTCTGACCGAGACCAAGCCGCCCATCGGCTTCGATTTCGTCGAGATCAAGGCGGAGGACACCAGCGAGGTCGAGGTGCTGCTGCAGCAGCTCGGCTTCACGCCGGGCGGGCGGCATCGAACCAAGCCGGTGTCGCTGTGGACGGCGGGCGATGCCCGCGTCGTGCTCAACGAACAGCAGGCGCGCGACCAGATCCCGCATGTCGCAGCCGTCGGCCTGCAGGTGCCCGACGCGGCCGCCACCTCTCGCCGCGCGGCCGAACTGATGGCACCGGTCGCCTACCGCAGGACGTATGCGACCGAGCAGGCCCTCGCCGCCGCCGTCGCACCCGACGGCACCGAGATGTTCTGGGTCACCGATGCCGGGTGGGTCGACGAATTCGAGAACGGGCTGGCCGAGGCGCTCGACGCCGGTGCACGACATCGACCACGTCAACCTCGCGCAGCCGTGGCAGACCTTCGAAGACGCGGTGCTGTTCCTCACCAGCGTGTTCGGCCTGTCGGCGGACGTGCCGACCGAGGTGCCAGGGCCCAACGGCCTGGTGCGCAGCCAAGCCATGCGGACGGCCGACGACGCAGTGCGGCTTCTGCTCAATGTCGCGCCGCACGTACTCGACGAGGCGGCCATGCCCCAGCACGTGGCGTTCGCGTGTTCCGATGTCGTCGGGCTGGCGCGCACGGCACGGGCCTGCGGCGCGCAGCTGCTCTCCGGTCCCGGACAACTACTACGACTACCTGGCCGGGCGGTTCGGTCTCGACGAGGCACCGTGGCCGAACTGCGCGACCTCGACCTGCTCTACGACCGGGATGCCGGCGGCGAGTTCGTGCACTTCTACACCCGCACCGTCGGCACGGTGTTCTTCGAATTCGTGCAGCGACGCGGCCGTTACGACGGCTACGGCGCCGACAACGCGCCGGTGCGGCTGGCCGCCCAGCGCGGCGCGCTGTCGGTACCGTACGGACGTGACAGATCGGCGCAGGCTGCTCCTCGTCAACGGGCCCAACCTGAACCTGCTCGGCACCCGCGAACCCGAGATCTACGGCACCGGCACGCTGGCCGACATCGAGAAGCTGGCGACCGCGACCGCCGCCGAATACGGGCTCGATCTGCGGGCCGTGCAGAGCAACCACGAAGGGCGTGCTGATCGACGAGATCCACCGCGCCCGGCTGGACTGCTGCGGCGTCGTCATCAATCCCGGGGCATTCACCCACACGTCGGTCGCGATCGCCGATGCGCTGCGCGCGGTCGACCTGCCGGTCGCCGAGGTGCACCTGACGAACCTCTTTCGCAGGGAGTCTTCCGCCACCATTCGTATGTCTCGGCGGTCGCCGAGATGGTGGTGGTCGGTGCCGGCGCTGAGGGCTACGCGGACGGCGGTGCGCCACCTGGCACGAGAGCTGTCGGCCGTGACGGCTCCGTCGCCCTCGACCGTGCGGCTGGCCGCCGTACTGGTGGCGCTCGAGGGCGTCGCCGGGCTGGTGGCGGCGGTGGTCTACGTCGTGAGCGGCTTCGGCGGTGCCGACGGAGCCGGGCCTGAACAACTACGGCACCGCGGCCTGGTTCGCGATCATCGGCGGCGGCGTGCTCGCCGCGGGCTGGGCGCTGTGGACCGGCAGGCGCTGGGGCCGCGGCGTCGCGGTGTTCGCCCAGCTGCTGCTGCTGCCGGTGGCCTGGTACGTCGCCGTCGGATCGCACCAGTGGCTCTACGGCATCCCGGTCGGCGTCGTCGCGCTGGTCACGCTGGTGCTGCTGTTCAGCCCGTCGGCGCGTGCAGTGGCTGGCGTCGGTCAGATTCAGGATCGGCCAGCGCCGACAACTCCGGGCCGGACACCCGGTAGGTGATCCACTCGGTCTGCGGCTTTCCGCCGACGGCGTCGTAGAGGGCGATCGCGTTGACGTTCCAGTCCAGCACCGCCCACGACAGCCGCGTGTAGCCGCCCTCGACGCATTCGCGGGCCAGCGTCGCCAGCATCTTCCGGGCCAGCCCGCGGCGGCGGAACTGCGGACGCACGAAGAGGTCCTCCAGGTAGATGCCTGGCAACCCGTCCCAGGTGGAGAAGTTGCGGAACCACAGCGCGCCCGCGGCGGCTTCGCCGTCGACCTCGGCGATGTGGCCGTACACCGTCGGATGGTCGCCGAAAAGCGCTGCGCGCAACTGGGTTTCGGTGACCGTGCACTCGTGGCCGGCCCGCTCGAACTCGGCCAGCTCGTGAATCATCGCGGTCAGTTCGGCTTCGTCGCCGGGCTCGGCGCCGCCGGATGATTCACGGTCATGCGCCTCCCAATGCCGACAGGATGGTGTTGAATTTCGTTGTGGTCTCGGCGACTTCGTCGTCGGGATCGGATTCGGCGACGATGCCGCCGCCGGCGTGCGCGTAGGCGGTGCGGCGATCGGCGGACAGCTGCGCACCGCGGATGGACGACCACCCAGCGGCCGTCGCCGCGCTGGTCGCACCAGCCGACCGCGCCCGCGTAGAAGCCGCGGTCGCCCTCGAGCTCGTTGATCAGCTCGCCGAGGCCGCGGCGGGCACACCGCCGACCGCCGGGGTCGGATGCAGAGCGATCGCCAGATCCAAAGCGGTCGTTGATCTTTCGCGCAGTCGCGCCCGGTGATCGGTGTGTACAGGTGCCAGACCGCGGCGGTGCTGCTCAGCTGCGGTGTCGGCGGGATCTGCAGGTCGACGCACAACGGGTCGAGCGCCTCGCGCATCGCGTCGACGACCAGCTCGTGCTCGTGGCGGTTCTTGGCCGACTCGGCCAGCGCCGCCCGCTGGCCTGGTCGGCGTCCGGATCCGGCAGCCGCGGCGCCGAGCCCGCGAACGGCGCGCACACCACGCGTCGCCGTGGCGGGCCACCAGCAGCTCGGGGCTCGCGCCGACCAGCGCGGTCCCGGAGTACTCGCCGCCCGCCGCGGTCAGGTCGACGAGGTACGCGTTGGCCGCGGGGTCGGCGGCGACGAGACGGTCGACGATCGTGCGCGCATCGAGCGGGCCGTCGGCGACCAACCGCAGCGCCCGGGCCAGCACCACCTTGTGCAGCCCGCTCGCCGGGTCTCGCAGGCGCTGCAGCGCGGCGGCGATCCGGGCCCGGTGTTCGTCGGGCTCCGGCAGCGTCTCCGCGATCCGCACCGTGGGCAGCTGGCGCAGCGGCCACGTCGGCAACGCGTCGAGGAACTGCACCGACTGCGGACGGATCAGCGCCGCCGGCTTCGACATGTCAAAAGGCAAGGCGCCCAAGACAATCGGGGTGCTGTGCGATGCGAGCGCGGCCCGCGCGTCGGACAGGCTCGCTTGAAGGTGGTGTGCACACCGTCGGCGACGACGGCGCTGCGCGCCGGTGGCGAGTACGAACGTCGGTTCGCGGGTCACGTGGAAACGGTGGGGTGTGGATATGCCGGTCAGCCCGAGCGCGACTGAGTTGGCGCATCCCGTGCTCGAAGCCGCACACCGCGATCGACGCCGCCGCCATCGCGAACCGGATGCCCTCGGACAACGGCAGCTCGATCCAGCGGGTGATCACCGCGCGGGAGAAGTGGCCGTGACCGACGAACAGCACGTCGCGCGTCTCCATGTGCTGCAGCGCCAACGCGACCGCCTTGTCGGCGCGGTCGCTGACCTGGCCGACGCTCTCCCCGCCCTGGCCGCCGTGCGTCCAGATCAGCCAGTCGGGCACCGTCTCGCGGATCTCCTGGGTGGTCAGGCCCTCGTAGTCGCCGTAATCCCATTCCGCCAGAAGGGGAGACACCTCGTCGACGGTCAGCCCGGCCAAATCGGCGGTGAGCAGCGCGCGCTTGCGAGGGCTGCTGATCACCACCGGGTTGTCGAGGTTCAGCTCGGCGAGCGCCTCGGCGGTCACCTTGGCCTGCTGGCGCCCGTTCTCGGTGAGGTCGAGGTCGGTGCGGCTGGTGTGCTTGCCGCTGCGGGACCACTCGGTCTCGCCATGGCGCAGCAGGAGCAGCCGGTGCTGCTGGACGCTCACCCCGCTGATTCTGCACGCACGGCCGCGGTCGCCGCGGTGCGTCCGGTGCGCGTGCTTGGATGGACACCGTGACGCGGGTACTTGCGGTCGCCAATCAAAAGGGTGGGGTAGCCAAAACGACGACGGTGGCGTCGTTGGGCGCTGCGATGGCGGAGAAGGGGCGTCGGGTGCTGCTCGTCGACCTCGACCCCCAGGGCTGTTTGACGTTCTCGCTCGGTCAGGACCCCGACAAGCTCGCGGTGTCGATCCACGAGGTGCTGCTCGGTGAGGTGGAGCCGGCGGCGTCGTTGGTGTCGACGTCGGAGGGGATGACGTTGATGCCCGCCAACATCGACCTGGCCGGCGCCGAGGCGATGCTGCTGATGCGGGCGGGCCGCGAATACGCGCTCAAGCGCGCGCTGGCCAAGGTTGGATCGGAACCACGGCGGCGACTCGACCACGCTTCGACGTGGTGATCATCGACTGCCCGCCGTCGCTGGGCGTGCTCACCCTCAACGGGCTGACCGCCGCCGACGACGTGATCGTGCCGCTGCAGTGCGAGACGCTGGCGCACCGCGGCGTCGGCCAGTTCCTGCGCACGATCACCGACGTCCAGCAGATCACCAACGCCGAGCTGAAGCTGCTGGGTGCGCTGCCCACGCTGTACGACTCGCGCACCACCCACAGCCGCGACGTGCTGCTCGACGTCGCCGACCGCTACGACCTGCCGGTGCTGGCGCCGCCGATCCCGCGCACGGTGCGGTTCGCCGAGGCCAGCGCGTCGGGGGCGTCGGTGCTGGCGGGCCGCAAGAACAAGGGCGCGCTCGCCTACCGCGAGCTGGCGACCGCGCTGCTCAAGCACTGGAAGACCGGCAAGGCGCTGGCGACCTTCACGCCGGAGGTCGTCTAGCCCAAGCGCGACCAGCGTCGTCGCCGCGCTGCTCGAGCAGCGTCGAACCGGCGGCCGCGGGCACCACCGCCGATCTGCATCGGCGGGCGTTGCACCGGGATGTGGCGCTCGCTGACGCCCGTCGCCGGGTCGAAGACGTCGATAGCCGTCGGTGACCGGGACGAGCAGCTTTCCGGCCATCATCGTCGCCGGGGCCGAGCGGGAATGTCCGTGCCGACCGGCGCCGATGGTGTACCTGTAGCTGCAGTCCGTTGGCGGAGAACACCATCACCGCGTCGCCCGTCCACCAGGTGATCAGGTCGCCGGCCGCGCGTTGCGGCGGCCTCCGGCGACGCCGGTTTGGGCAGCGGCGGTTGGCGGTCGTCGCGCCGGTCTCGTCGACGATCGTTGACCGACGGCTTGGGCGTGGGCACGTACACGGCGGTGGTGGTCTCCGAGACCGCGACCACCCGGGCGCCGGAGTCGTCCGTGACGCCGGGCTGAGGCACGTACTTCAGGTCGGGGGTGTCTTCCTCGTTGGCGGGCCGCAGCAGCGTCAGCCGCAGGTCGGCCTGGTCCGGGCAGGCCTCGAGCACCGACACCGCCGAGGAGCTGGCCGCGGCCGACACCAGCCGGCACAGCGGCGGGCGCGGGAGTGCCGGGTTTGATCCGCGCGTCGAGGTCGCCGTAGCTGATCATCCGGACCATGTCGGAGCGCCACAGCTCGAGCCTGCTGTCGCCGGCGGAGAGCACCGTGGTGCCGTCGGAGGACAGCGTCACCTCGGGGTCGGCGTAGGCGGTGCGGCTCGGGCCGCGCAGACCGGTCTGGCCGTCGATGGTGCTGACCTGACCGCAGCCGCGGCTGTCCGGATAGACCGCGACCGCGTAGTGGTACACCCAGGTCACGCCGCACAGGTCGAGGTCGCGCGCGTAGCTCCACAGCACCGATGCCGGTGGTCGGGTCGCGGCCCTCGACGTCGTGGCCGTCGCCGGTCACCACGCTGCCGCCGGCCACCACCGGCATCGTCGTCTTCGGGCTGGGCGCCGTCCACAGCTCCCGCAGCGTCGCGGGAACCACCTTGCCGGGCGTCAGGGTCTTGCACCGGCGACGCGGCGGGCCTGCTGATCGTGGCCCTGGCGTCGCTGGTCCACCAGATCAGCCGCGGCGACGACGGCGACCGCCACGGCGATCGCCGCGGCCGCCAGCATGTCGGCCCGGGTGCGACGCTCGGGTTTGACCATCGGCGTGGCTGCGACCTCGCTAGTTTGCGGTCGCTGCGGCCGCGGCCTTACGCGGGACGACGGCGACGGCGCTTGCGGCGAGCCGCCATCGGTTTCGCCGCGTGGGCCTTCGCCGTTCTCGGCGGCCTTGGCCGGCTTCTCGCCGTCGGCGTGACCGCCGACCGGCTCGCCGCCGCGGGTGCGCCGACGCGACCGGTCGCTGCGGCTGCGTGCGGGCTTGTCTGCGGCCGTCGCGCGGCGCGCGCTTGGCGGCCTTGGCCGCCCTGTGCCGGGCCGACCGTGCCTCCTGCGTCGGTCGGGATGTCCAGCTCCTCGTAGAGATGCGGCTGAGCTGGAGTAGGTTTCGGCGGGATCGGGGTGGCCGAGACCCAGCGCCTTGTCGATCATCGTCCAGCGCGGCGAGCTCGTCCCAGTCGACGAGGGTGATCGCGATGCCGGTCTTGCCCGCCCGGCCGGTGCGGCCGATGCGGTGCACGTAGGCCTGCTCGTCCTCGGGGATCTGGTAGTTGATGACGTGGGTGACGTCGTCGATGTCGATGCCGCGAGCGGCGACGTCGGTGGCGACCAGCACGTCGATCTCGCCGGTGCGGAAGGACTTGAGCGCCTTCTCGCGGGCGACCTGGCCGAGGTCGCCGTGCACGGCGCCGACCTTGAAGCCGCGCTCGGCGAGCTCGTCGGAGACCTTCTGCGCGGTGCGCTTGGTGCGGGTGAAGATCATCGTGGCGCCGCGGCCGCGGGCCTGCAGCAGCCGGCTGACCAGTTCGACCTTGTCCAGCGCGTGCGCGCGGTAGGCGAACTGCTCGGTGGTGGTGTGCACGGCCGACGAATGCGGCGCCTCGGCGCGGATGTGCGTCGGCTGGTTCATGAAGGTGCGGGCCAGCGTGATGATCGGGTCGGGCATCGTCGCCGAGAACAGCATCGACTGCCGCGCATCGGGGATCAGGCGCAGGATGCGCTCGATATCGGGCAGGAAGCCGAGGTCGAGCATCTCGTCGGCCTCGTCGAGCACCAGCACGGCGATGCCGCCCAGCTGCAGGTGGCCCTGCTGGGCGAGGTCGAGCAGCCGGCCCGGCGTGCCGACCACGACGTCGGCGCCTGCGCGCAGCGCGTCGATCTGCGGCTCGTAGGCCCGCCCGCCGTAGATCGACACCACGGACAGCTTGCGGTCGCCGGCGGTGAGGTACTTCGCGGCGCCGGCCAGGTCGCCGGAGACCTGCAGGCACAGTTCGCGGGTGGGCACCACGACGAGCGCGCGGGGACTACCCGCTCAGCGGGCGATCGGTGTCGCTGGTGATCGCCTGCAGCAGCGGCACGCCGAACGCGAAGGTCTTGCCCATGCCGGTGCGGGCCTGTCCGATCAGGTCGTCGCCCGCCAGCGCGAGCGGCAGGGTCAGTTCTTGGATGGCAAATGTATGTTCGATGCCTTGTTCGGCGAGTGCGCGCACTATTTCGTCGCGCACGCCGAGTTTGGCAAATGTTGGGTTGAGTGCAGTCATGCTTGGTAGACGAAGCCTTTCGATTGTCATTCCTCGTTGCGTCCACGCGCGCACGAGTATGACGAGAAAATCTTCGCGGGGCCCTGCGCTGAGGTAGGCGGGCCAACTGCGTGCACGCACATTTCTTAGGTTGCGGCTCGCCGTATTGCGAGCCACCGCCTCCAGCCATGATACCGGTCGGGTTTGCCGACCCGTCGGCCCGGCGGTCGCCGTCTACAGTTGGGCCCATGAGTTCGACGCAGCCTGCGGCATCCTCCGAGCGGATCGGCGACCCGGTTTCCTCGGGCGTGTCGGCCGACCATCCCGGCGTCAATGAGCTGTTCGCGCTGCTGGCCTACGGCGAGGTGGCCGCGTTCTACCGGCTCACCGACGAGGCGCGGATGGCGCCCAACCTGCTCGGCCGGATCAACATGGCCAGCATGGCGGCAGCCGAGATGGCCCACTACGAATTGCTGCGATGACGCACTGGCCGCGGGGATCGACGTGGTCCCGGCGATGACGAGATACGCATCCGCATTGGAGAACTACCACCGGCTGACCACTCCAAGCACCTGGCTGGAGGCGCTGGTGAAGACCTACATCGGCGACGCGCTTGCGGCCGATTTCTATCTTGTGATCGCCGACGTGCTTCCAGGAGAAGTCGCCGACGTCGTGCGCTGCGGTGCTCGCCGAAACCGGTCACTCGCAGTTCGTCGTCGCCGAGGTGCGTGCCGCCGTCACCACCAGCCAGAAACAGCGTCACCGGCTGGCGCTGTGGTCGCGTCGGCTGCTCGGCGAGGCGATCACCCAGGCCCAGTTCGTGCTCGCCGACCACGACGAACTCGTCGATCTGGTGGTTTCCGGCACCGAGGGGCTGGGTCAGCTGACCGAGTTCTTCGACCGGCTACAGCGCACACACGACAGGCGCGTGCAGGAGCTTGGCCTGGCCTGACCCCGCTCTCAGCGGGTGCAGTTCGCGATCATCGTGTTGGTGTTCTGCGCCGCCAGCGTCTCGCCGCCGGCGTCGGTGATCGAGCAGTTCAGCTGACCGGCCACGCTCGTCGCGGTGACGGAACTGAGCTGGACTCCCGGATCAAGGGTGATCTGCTTCGTCCACGGCAGCGCGACATTGACGTCGGTCTGCAGCGCGCCCTGCTGGTCGGTGTAGATGATCGTGACCAGGTCGAGAAGCTGACGGGTGCCGGTCACCGTGTAGGTGACGGTGCGCGGATCCGCCGCGGGGGGCGGCGCGGCTTCGGCCGGTTGGGTGCTGGGCGCCGCAGCGGTCGGCGTCGGCGTCACGCTTGTGATGGTCTCGGGCGGCAGCGCTGTGGCCGACGGCGCACGGCGTGCACTCGGCGACGGCGCGCCGTCCGGATACGGCGCAGGCCTGCTGGTCTGGGGGGAGACCGTGGCCGAGGTGGTGCCGCTGTCGCCGCCGCTGAGGATCATCAGCGTGCCTGCCACGGCGATCAGCAGGACGATGCCCGCGACGCTGGCCACCCACAGCCAACGGCGGTCGTCGTGGTCTCCGTAGTCCTCGAAGTCATCGTCGTCGCCGTAGTCGGCGTACGCGTCGAAGTCCTCGACGTCGCTGTAGTCGTCGTCCACGTCGGGGTGGTGGTCGTCGAAGCGGTCGGTGACCGATCCGGTCGACCAGGGCGAAGAATGCCTGTTCATCTGCGTGATCCCCGTCAGTTCGATTGATGCAGGCCTGATGCTATCGGTGTAGAAGTGACAGGAGAGGTCAGCGATCTGGCGTGTTGGTAACGGTCCGGCCTCAGTTCGCTAGCCTTTCGGGAGAAACACAGACGAATGGAAAGGGTCCAGCGTGGAGGTCAAGATCGGTGTCACGGACAGTCCGCGCGAGCTCAGCTTCAACAGCGCGCAAACGCCCACGGAGGTGGAGAAGCTGATCACTGACGCGCTGTCAAAGGACACGGGTGTGCTGGCGCTGACCGACGAGAAGGGCAGGCGATTTCTGGTGCAGGCAGCCAGGATCGCTTACGTCGAGATCGGCGCCGCCGACGTGCGGCGGGTTGGGTTTGGAGTCGGCGCCGTGGGCGCCGAGGTGGTCAAGAACGGGTGAGCGGTACGTGTGACAGGCCGCCCCAGGCAAACTGAACCGTGCCTTCCACGGCGGCGTCCTTGGAGATCGGCCTGTCGTTGTTCAGCCAGTAGCGCGCGGAGTCGACGCTGATGGCCACCAACCCGACCGCGATCATCCTGGCCCGATGGGCCTCGAGTCCGGAGTCACGGCTGATCAGGTCGAACACCGCATCGGTGCAGGACTCGGTTGCCACCTTCACCTGCAACGCCACCTGCGGCTCGCTGACGTAGTCGTTCTCGAAGATCAGCCGATAGCCCTGTCCGTCGTGCTCGATGAAATCGAAGAAGGCCTGGACGGCGGCGCGTAGCCGCTGACGGTTGTCGGTGGTGGTGCGCAGCGCTTGGCGCACACCGGACACCAGATTGTCGACGTGCCGGGCCAAGACCGCGAGGTAAAGCTCTAGCTTCGACGAGAAGTGTTGGTACAGAACGGGTTTACTGACACCTGCACGATCGGCGATCTCGTCCATGCCTGCGGCGTGGTAGCCGCGGTCGACGAAAATCTCGCTGGCAGCGCCGAGTAACTGCCCGCGGCGTTCGTCACGGGGCAGTCGGCTGCCACGCCGATTGGAGGCCGAGGAGCCGCCCTTCGGTTCGGTGGCATTGGCGAGATCGCTCATCAAGTCCTCTATCTGGCTTCGTTCGCATCGACATTACTACTCGTCAATGGGGGTGCGCGTGAGGACGGCTGCGCAAGGCAGTGTTATATGCCTCGCTCGTGGTCGTCTTCATAAGACATGTCTCGACTCGCACTCGCTCCGGTCCTCGCTCGTTCCTCGCTGCGATCCTCACTCGTGGTCGTCTTCGTAAGACATGTCTCGACTCGCACTCGCTCCGGTCCTCGCTCGTTCCTCGCTGCGATCCTCACTCGTGGTCGTCTTCGGGAGGCGCGCCGGAAACCCAAGCTGCACGGTCTGTGCCATCCTGTTTCGGTGACCTACGATCCGGGGCGTCGCTCGCGGAGCGCCGGAGGGCTGGAGCGTCGCGACCCAGAGATGAGCAGGGGCCGCGTTCCCGTGCTGCGCGACGAGTGGCGCGAGCCGCTTCGCGCCCAGCGTGATCCCATCGCAGAGGATTCCGGCCGGCGCCAGGTCCAATCGCGAGGGCAGGCGCCGGTGGCGCAAACAGACCGCGCTGGGGCGGTTCGTGAAGACCTATGGGTGGCGTGCCTACGCACTCCCTGCGCTGGTCGCACTCACGGTGTGGGTTGTCTACCAGACCGTGACCGGAACCAGCTCGCCGGGAACCGAGGAGGCCCAGGGGCCCGCGCAGGGGCCGCCAACCATCGGCGTCGCCAGCACGTCGATCGTCGGCGCACCGCCGAAGGGGCTGACGCAGTTCGACGCCAACCTGCCGACCGGCATCCTGCCCGACGGCGGGCCCTTCACCGAGGCGGGCGCGAAGACCTGGCACATCGTGCCGGGAACGGAGCCGAAGGTCGGGCAGGGCACTGCCAAGGTGTTCACCTACACCGTCGAAGTCGAGGACGGCGTCGACACCACCTCGTTCGGCGGCGACGACAACTTCGCGCGAATGGTCAGCCAGACCCTCTCCAACCCGAAGAGCTGGACGCACAATCCTCAGTTGGCGTTCACCCGCATCGACAGCGGCCAGCCCGACTTCCGGGTCTCGCTGACTTCTCCGATGACGGCGCGCGAGGGCTGCGGCTACGAGATCCCGATCGAGACGTCCTGCTACAACCCGTCCTTTACGCCTGACGGCCAGCCCAGGGTGTTTCTCAACGAGGCCCGCTGGGTGCGCGGCGCGGTGCCGTTTCAGGGCGACGTGGGGGCCTACCGGCAGTATCTGATCAACCACGAGGTCGGCCACGCCATCGGCTACACGCGGCACGAGCCGTGCGGGGAGAACGACCAGCTGGCGCCGATCATGATGCAGCAGACGTTCTCCACCAGCGACAACGACAACTCGCGCTTCGACCCGGAGTGGGTCAAGCCGGACGGAAAGACCTGCAAATCCAATCCCTGGCCGTATCCGATCGCGTAGCGGCTCGCGCACGCGTGGGGCAAGAGGGCGGGAAGCTCCCGACGGCGATTGCCGTTGAGGTGGGTAACTGTTGTGATGGAACGTAACCCCGACTTCGAATCGAGGAGGGTACCGGTGTCGACACCGTTGCCGCCGCTGGTAGAGCCTGCGGCAGAGCTGACGCGCGACGAGGTCGCGCGCTACAGCCGTCACCTGATCATTCCCGACCTGGGCACCGATGGTCAGAAGCGGCTGAAGAACGCCCGCGTGCTGGTGATCGGTGCCGGCGGGTTGGGCTCGCCGACGCTGCTCTATCTCGCCGCGGCGGGCGTTGGCACGATCGGCATCGTCGAGTTCGACGTGGTCGACGAATCCAACCTGCAGCGCCAGATCATCCACGGGCAATCCGACATCGGCCGGTCCAAGGCCGAGAGTGCGCGCGACTCCATCCTGGAGATCAACCCGCTGGTGGAGGTCCGGCTGCATGAGGTGCGGCTGGAGCCGGACAACGCCGTGAGCCTGTTCGAGCAGTACGACTTGATCCTGGACGGCACCGACAACTTCGCCACCCGCTATTTGGTCAACGACGCCGCGGTGCTGGCGGGCAAGCCGTACGTGTGGGGCTCGATCTACCGCTTCGAGGGCCAGGTTTCGGTGTTCTGGGAGGACGCGCCCGACGGCCTTGGCCTGAACTACCGGGATCTCTATCCCGAGCCGCCGCCACCGGGCATGGTGCCGTCCTGCGCGGAGGGCGGCGTGCTCGGCATCCTGTGCGCGTCGATCGCGTCGGTGATGGGCACCGAGGCGATCAAGCTGATCACCGGTATCGGCGAGCCGCTGCTCGGCCGGCTGATGGTCTACGACGCGCTCGACATGACGTATCGGACGATCAAGATCCGCAAGGATCCCGTCGACGCCGAAGATCACCGAGCTGATCGACTACGAGGAGTTCTGCGGCGTGGTGTCCGACGCGGCTGCCGAGGCCGCCGCCGAATCCACCATCACCCCCCGGGAACTTCGAGAACTGATCGACTCCGGCAAGCCGTTGTCGCTTATCGACGTCCGCGAGCCCGTGGAGTGGGACATCAACCGCATCGAGGGTGCCGAGCTGATCCCGAAATCAGCGTTCGAATCGGGCGAGGCGCTGGCCAAGCTGCAGGTCGACCGCACGCCGGTGTTCTACTGCAAGACGGGTGTGCGCTCGGCCGAGGTGCTGGCGATCGCCAAGAAGGCCGGCTTCTCCGACGCGATGCATGTTCAGGGTGGAATCGTGGCTTGGGGCAGGCAGCTCGAGCCCGACATGGTCATGTACTGAGCCGGACCAAGACACAGCTGGTCAGCGAAGCCGTTCTGGCCTGCGGCGACGGTAGCCTGACGCTGTGACTGATGAACGGCCGCCGGACCACGTGCTGGCGGCGTTCGGCGTCAGTGGCCTGCACCCCGTTGCGCTCGGCCTCGGATGGGAGGGCGGCTGGCGGTGCGGTGAAGTGGTGCTGTCGATGGTTGCCGACCACGCCCGCGCCGCTTGGTCGGCGAAGGTCCGCGAGACGCTTTTCGTCGACGGCCTCCGGCTGGCAAGACCGGTGCGCTCCACCGACGGACGTTATGTCGTCGCCGGGTGGCGCGCGGACACCTTCGTCGCAGGCACCCCCGAACCGCGCCACGATGAGGTCGTGTCGGCCGCGGTACGCCTGCACGAGGCGACGGCCAAGCTGGAACGGCCACGATTTCTGACCCAGCCGCCGGTCGCGCCGTGGGCCGACGTCGACGTCTTCATCGCCGCCGACCGTGCGGCGTGGGAGGAACGGCCGCTGCATTCGCTGCCGCAGGGCGCGCAGGTGTCACCCGGTTCGGCGGACGGGCAGCGTTCGATCGACCTGATCAACCAACTCGCAGGCCTGCGCGGACCCACGAAAAGCCCGAACCAGCTGGTGCACGGCGACCTGTACGGCACAGTGCTTTTCGCAGGCACTGCCGCACCCGGTATCACCGACATCACGCCCTACTGGCGACCCGCTTCGTGGGCGGCAGGGGTCGTCGTCGTCGACGCACTGTCGTGGGGCGAGGCCGACGATGGTCTCGTCGAGCGGTGGGCACCAATGCCGGAGTGGCCACAGATGCTGTTGCGCGCGTTGATGTTTCGACTTGCGGTACATGCGTTGCACCCGCGATCCACCGCGGCGGCGTTCCCCGGTCTCGCCCGTACCGCCGCACTCGTGCGGCTGCTGCTCTGAATTCAGAATTCGTGGCGCACTTCGGCCAAGGGGCGACCCGTCCGTCGACGGCCAGCACCCCTTCGGCGCGAAGCAGTTCCAGCTGCTGGCTGGTCAGGTGACGCGCGGGCCTGCCCGAGGCGGTGATCACCCGATGCCACGGCAGATCCGACGAGTCCGTCCGCATGATCCAGCCGACGATGCGCGGGCTGGAAAGCCCTGCCGCTGAGGCGATGTCACCGTAGGTCGACACTCGACCGGACGGGATGGACGCGACGAGCGCACGTACCGTCTCGACCTGTTCGTCGGTGATGGCGGCCATCGCTAGGCGTGTGCCAGCCGATCTCGGATCAGCGCGGCCGTCTCTGCGGGCCGTGCCTGAGCCACCATGTGATCGCAGTCGAAATCCACAAGAGAGAACCGCGGCCCCAGTTTCTCGCCGAGCGCAGAAATCAACGGGTCGGTCACGTACGGCGGGTCGGTGCGCGTCGCGCGGACCAATGTCGTGCGTATTCCCTTGTGCGGCACCACGAAATCGCGAGCCAATTCGCTCCAGTACGACATCATCGCCGGGATGCTGATCCGCCATCCCAGGCGGCCGTCGGGCAGCTCGACAAGATGCTCGTCGAGCTCGGCGTCGAGTTCGACAGGGTCGACGTCGGCCCAGGAGCCCGACGCCTTCTCGTTGCGCGCCTCGTCGCGATCGAGATAGAAGGGCGAGGCCATCATGTCGTCGGCGATGTTCGCCATCCACGCGCCGTCGAGGCCGACGGCCGGATCGAGCAGGACCAGCGACGCGACCAGATCCGGGCGCGCGACAGCCAGTTTGAGGGCGACCGCACCGCCGAACGAATGCCCGACCACCACGACAGGGCGCGCGGCCTCCCGGGTCAGCAGATCCGCGAGTGCCGCAATGTTGGCCTCCAATGTCCACGGCGCCTCCCACGACGACCGGCCGTGGCCGAGCAGGTCGGGGGCGACGATCGAGAAGCCGGCCAGATGCTGCGTCGCCAGAGCCTTCCATCGCATGCCGTGTCCGGTGAGGCCGTGCACGGCAAGGATCTGCGCCGGCTGTTCGGGGCCGTAACGATGCACATTGAGGACTTGGGTCACGGCGTAGATGCTGCCAGCAACAGTCCACGGTGATTTGTCGGACCCCCGTGGTGTCATGCCCACATGTCCGCACCGCATCCCGCCCCAGCCCCGACGGCGTTGACCGAACCCGGCATTCGCGGCGTGGTGCGCGTGCTCGGCGGACCGGGCACGGGCAAGACCGACGCGCTGATCGATACCGCCGCATCGCACATCGCAGCGGGCGCCGATCCGGAATCCGTTCTGCTGCTCACGGGTTCGGCACGGCTGGGCGCTCAGGCGCGCGGCGCGATCACCTCCGCCCTGCTCCAGGCCGGCAGCCGTGCCGTCGTCCGCGAACCGCTCGTCCGCACGGTGCACTCGTATGCCTTCGCGGTGCTCCGGCTCGCGGCTCAGCGCACCGGAGACCCGCCGCCGCGTCTGATCACCACCGCCGAACAGGACGGCATCATCCGCGAGCTGCTGGCCGGTGACCTCGAGGACGGCGACAACGCCGCCGCCGCCTGGCCCCGCCAGCTGCGCCCGGCATTGAGCACCGCCGGATTCGCCACGGAGCTGCGCGACCTGTTGGCCCGCTGCACCGAGCGTGGTGTGGATCCCGTTGCGCTGCAACGTATCGGGCGGTTGTCCGGGCGGCAGGAGTGGCTGGCCGCTGGCCAGTTCGCGCAGCAGTACGAGCAGACGATGCTGCTGCGATCCGCGGTCGGAATGGCCGCCCCGCAGGCCACCGTGCCCGCGCTGGGCGCGGCCGAACTCGTCGGCGCGGCACTGGAAGCGTTCGCCGTCGACGCCGAACTGCTCGCCGCCGAGCGGGGGCGGGTGAAGCTGCTGCTGGTCGACGATGCACAGCACCTCGACCCGCAGGCCGCCCGCCTGGTGCGGGCACTGGCCGCGGGAGCCGAGCTGACGGTCATCGCCGGTGACCCCAGCCAGTCGGTGTTCTCCTACCGCGGTGCCGATCCCGCACTGCTCCATGGTGACCAGGACGATCCGGTCATCACGCTGACGAAGTCGCATCGCTGCACACCCGCGGTGGCAGACGCCATCACCGGCGTCGTACGGCGGCTGCCCGGTACAGGACACACCCGCGAGCTCCAGGGATCGGGGGAGCAGGGTTCGGTGTCAGTGCGGACGGCCGCGTCGCCGCACGCCGAATCGGCGTTGATCGTCGACGCGCTGCGCCGGGCCCACCTCCTCGACCAGGTGCCGTGGTCGCAGATGGCCGTGATCGTCCGCTCGGTGCGGCAGAGCGGCCCTGCACTGACGCGTGCCCTGACGTCGGCGGGCGTACCTGTGGTTGCGCCGCCGACGGGAGTGCCACTCGCCGAGCAACCGGCGGCGCGGGCGATGCTG
Organism: uncultured Actinomycetota bacterium; assembly: GCA_963734385.1. Lineage (GTDB taxonomy): Bacteria > Actinomycetota > Actinomycetes > Mycobacteriales > Mycobacteriaceae > Mycobacterium. The sequence goes on from CAVTHR010000026.1 coordinate 160,609, forward strand.
ACGGTGCTGGCGGCCGCGGCCGACGGGTTGGACGGCGAGCACGCCCTCGACCTGCTGACCGGCCCTATCGGCCGGCTCGACCCGGTGTCGCTGCGACAGCTGCGCCGGGCGCTGCGGCGCGCCGACAGCCGCCAGCCGTCGCGCGACTTCGGCGATCTGCTCGTCGAGGCGCTGGAGTCCGAAAACAGGGGTGTGTCAGGCCATTTGGCCCGTCCGGTGCTGCGGGTGCGTGCCGTGCTCACCGCCGCTCGGCGCAGCGCGGCCGACGGTGCAGATCCGCGCTACACGTTGTGGCAGGCATGGCACCGCTCCGGGCTGCAGCGGCGCTGGTTGGCGGCAAGTGAACGGGGCGGGACCGTCGGAGCGAAAGCCGACAATGACCTCGATGCCATCACGGCGCTGTTCGACATCACCGAGCAGTACGTCTCGCGGACCGCGGGGGCCTCGCTGCGCGGCCTCGTCGAGTATGTGAGCGCGTTGGGTCCGTTGCCGACGGCGGGCGACCCCCCATCGGACACAGACGGCGTTGTGGTGCTGAGCGCGCACGCCGCCCTCGGCAGGGAATGGGACATGGTCGTCATCGCCGGGCTGCAAGAAGGGCTGTGGCCCAACACGACTCCACGCGGCGGCGTGCTCGGCACGCAGCACCTCGTCGACGTCCTCGACGGTGTCGCGAACGAGAACCCGGTGTCCAGCAGGGCGCCACTGCTGGCCGAGGAGCGCAGGCTGCTGATCGCCGCCATGGGCCGTGCCCGCAGCAAGCTGCTGGTGACCGCGGTCGACTGCGATGCCGGGGACGAATCGCTGCTGCCGTCGCCGTTCCACCACGAACTCGCCCAGTTGGCGACCGACACCGGCAGCCCCGCGGCCGAGCCCGCGCTCGCCCCGCGGGTGTTGGCGCCCGCGCCGGTCGTCGGCGGGCTGCGCGCCGTCATCTGCGCGCCCGTTGGGGCCGTCAGTGACGTGGTAAGGGCCTGCGCCGCGGCGCAATTGGCGCGGCTGGCCGCGGCAGGGGTTCCCGGTGCCGACCCAGGGCAGTGGTATGGCATGACCACGCCGAGCACCGACGAACCACTGTGGTCGGGTGAAGACCACGTGGTCAGGCTGTCGCCGTCGACGCTGCAGACGTTGACCGACTGCCCGCTGCGCTGGCTGCTTGAACGGCACGGCGGCGCCGACGGCCGCGATGTGCGGTCGGCGGTCGGTTCTCTGGTGCACGCCCTCATCGCCGACCAGGGCAAGACCGAGGGCCAGATGGCGGCCGAGCTGGAGAGGCTCTGGCCGAAACTCCCATTCGAGTCCGCCTGGTACGCCGACAACGAGTTGACGCGGCATCGCTCGATGCTGTCCGCATTCGCGCAGTGGCGGGCGCAGAGCCGTCAGGAGCTCACCGAGGTTGGCACCGAGATCGACGTCGACGGCGTCCTGGTAGCCGACGACGAGCAGCCCGCGGTGCGGGTGCGCGGCCGCGTCGACCGGCTGGAACTAGACGGGGCAGGCCGACTCGTCGTGGTGGACATCAAGACCGGCAAGACGCCCGTCAGCAAGGACGATGCCCAGCATCACGCGCAGCTCGCGATGTACCAGCTGGCTATCGCCGAAGGTCTGCTGTCACAGGGTGATTCGCCAGGGGGTGGGCGGCTCGTCTACCTCGGCAGGACCGGCGCGGCGGGCCCGACGGAGCGCGAGCAGGACGCGCTGACGCCCGACGCCCGCGACGACTGGCACGAGACGGTGCGCACAGCCGCGGCGGCGACTCGGGGTCCGGAGTTCGTGGCGCGCATCAACGACGGTTGTGCGCACTGTCCGATACGTCAGAGCTGCCCGGCCCAAGCGGTGGCCGACGGAACGGCGTCCTCGTGACACCGCGGTACAGCCCCACCGAATTAGCCGCCGCTCTAGGTCTTTTCGAGCCGACTGACGAGCAGGCGGCGGTGATCGCCGCACCACCGGGGCCGTTGGTGGTGATCGCGGGTGCGGGCGCGGGCAAGACCGAGACGATGGCCGCCCGGGTGGTGTGGCTGGTGGCCAACGGCTATGCGTCGCCCGGTGAGGTGCTCGGCCTGACGTTCACCCGCAAGGCCGCCGGGCAACTGCTGCGCCGGGTTCGCAGTCGGCTGGCCCGGCTGGCGGGCACCGGCATCGTCGCCCGAGGGCTGGACGCCGCCGACGACCCGGCGACGGTCAGTACGTATCACGCGTTCGCAGGCGCACTGCTGCGCGAGCACGGCCTGCTGCTGCCGCTGGAGCCCGACACCCGGCTGCTCAGCGAAACGGAGCTGTGGCAGTTGGCATTTCGCGTTGTCACCGAGCACTCCGGCGCGCTGAACACCGACAAGACTCCTGCCGCCGTCACCTCGATGGTGTTGCGGCTCAACGGTGCGCTGGCCGAACATCTTGTCGACACCGGCGAGCTGACCGACACCCACGTCGAATTGGAGCGGTTGGTGCACACGCTGCCCGCCGGTCCATATCAGCGAGACCGCGGGCCCAGCCAGTGGCTGCTGCGCATGCTGGCCACACAGACCGAGCGCACCGAGCTGATACCGCTGATCGATGCGCTCAATCAGCGCATGCGTGCCGAGAAAGTGATGGACTTCGGGATGCAGATGGCCTCGGCCGCCCGGCTGGCGTCGACGTTCCCTCAGGTCGGCGAACAACTCCGGAGACGCTTCCGGGTGGTGCTGCTCGATGAGTATCAGGACACCGGCCACGCGCAGCGCATCGCGCTGTCGTCACTGTTCGGTGCGGGCGTCGACGACGAGCTGGCGCTGACCGCAGTCGGTGACCCCATCCAGTCGATCTATGGCTGGCGGGGGGCGTCGGCAACCAACCTGCCACGGTTCGCCACCGACTTTCCCCACTCCGACGGCAGCCCCGCGCCGACGCTGGAGCTGCGCACGAGCTGGCGCAATCCGCCGAGTGCGTTGTATCTGGCGAACTCGGTGTCAGCCGAAGCCCGGCGCAGGTCGGTGGCGGTTCAGGCGCTGCGGCCGCGGCCCGGCGCCGAACCGGGAACAATCCGGTGCGCGCTGCTGGCCGATGTCGAGGCCGAACGTGACTGGCTGGCCGACCACATCGCCCGCCGCTATCAGGAGGCCCGCGATGCGGAGACTCCGGTACCGACGGCGGCGGTTTTGGTGCGGCGCAACGCCGATGCCGCGCCGATGGCCGATGCGCTTTCTGCGCGCGGCGTGCCGGTGGAGGTTGTCGGTCTTGCTGGTCTACTCGCCGTCGCCGAGGTCGCCGACGTGGTGGCCATGCTGCGTCTTGCCGCCGATCCTGCCGCGGGAGCGGCAGCGATGCGGGTGCTCACCGGGCCGCGGTGGCGGCTCGGCGGTCGCGACATCTCCGCATTGTGGCGCCGCGCGGTCGACCTTGACGGCGATGGGCCGCGAGATCGTGTATCGGCAGACGAGGTCGTCGCCCGCGCCGCGCCCGATGCCGACGCCGCGTGTCTGGCCGACGCGATCAGTGATCCGGGCCACGCAGGCGCCTACTCCACGGAGGGGCATCGGCGGATCACCGCGCTGGGGCACGAGCTGACCGGACTGCGCGCCCACCTCGCCCATCCCCTTCCCGAGCTGGTTGCCGAGGTGCGCCGGGTGCTCGGCGTTGACGCCGAGGCGCGCGCGGCACGGCCGCCGACGGCAGGCTGGAGCGGCACCGAACACCTGGACGCGTTCGCCGATGTGGTGGCCGGCTACTCGGCGGCGCGGCCTGCGGCGGCGGTGCCCGACCTGCTCGCCTTCCTGGATGCCGCCATGGTGGTGGAGAACGGGCTGGCTCCCGCGGCCGGGGCACCACCCCCGCTAAGCGAAGGGGGAGTGACCGTCGCGCGCGACCGTGTGCAGATCCTCACCGTGCACGCGGCCAAGGGTCTGGAGTGGCAGGTGGTGGCCGTGCCGCACCTGAGCGGACGCGTGTTTCCTTCGACGGCGTCGACGCGTACGTGGCTCACTGACGCTGCCGATCTGCCGCCGCTGCTGCGCGGTGACCGTGCCACCCTGGGCGCCCACGGTGTCCCGGTGCTCGACACATCCGACGTCAACGACCGGAAACAGTTGTCCGACAAGATATCCGAGCACAAACTTCGGCTCGACCAGCGTCGTGTCGACGAGGAACGCCGGCTGCTGTATGTGGCGCTCACCCGCGCCGAGGACACACTGCTGTTGTCCGGTCACCACTGGGGCGCGTCGGAAGCCAAGCCGCGCGGGCCGTCGGATTTTCTCTGCGAACTCAAGGAGATCATCGACGGGTCGGCCGCCGCGGGCGAACCGTGCGGCGTGGTTGAACACTGGGCGCCTGCCCCTGCCGATGGGGACCCGAACCCGTTGCGGGACAAGGTCGTCGAGGCAGTGTGGCCTGCCGATCCGGCGGGCGGACGGCGGGGCGACGTGGATCATGGCGCCGCCCTGGTGCGCGGCGCCATGACGGGAGTGCTCGACGCGCCCGACGGTGACGTCGACGGCTGGGCCGCCGACGTCGATGCTCTGCTCGCCGAACGGGACCGGGTCGTGCCGCCGCGGGCTGCGACGCTGCCGATTGCACTGTCGGTCAGCAGCCTGGTGGAACTGGGCCGGGACCCCGATGCCGCGGTGCGGCGGTTGAACCGCCGGTTGCCGGTTCGTCCCGACCCGCATGCGTTGCTGGGCACGGCATTCCATGACTGGGTGCAGCGGTTCTACGGCGCCGAGCGGCTGTTCGACCTCGACGACTTGCCCGGCGCGGTCGACGGTGAGCTGGCGCGTGGTGACGCGGAGGGCCTTGCCGACCTGCAGGCCGCGTTCATGTCTTCCCCGTGGGCGGCGCGCACTCCGGTCGACGTCGAGGTGCCCTTCGAAATGGTCATCGCCGGCAAGGTGGTGCGGGGCCGCATCGACGCCGTGTTCGACGATGCGGACGGCACCACCGTCGTGGACTGGAAGACGGGCGAGGCGCCCGACACAACGGAGTCCAAACAGCAGGCCGCCGTCCAGCTCGCGGTCTACCGGTTGGCTTGGGCGGCGCTGCGCGACGTGCCCGCCTCTTCGGTGCGCGCAGCGTTCCATTACGTGCGGTCCGGTCAGACCATCACTCCCGTGTCGTTGCCGGGGGCCGACGAGCTGGCTGCTCTGCTCAGCGTCGACGATGTCGCGTAATAAGATAGAAGTATTGACATGAGATTTATGTCTCATTATGCTCGCTGCATGGGACTGACTCCGGCCGACATGGACCGAAAGATCGAGGAGCACTTCGACTTCGAAGCCCGCGACGACATCGATGGGGTTCTGGCGACCCTCGCGCCCGATGCCGAGCATGACATCGTGGGCTATCCGACAGGACCGACCCGAGGCCGGGACGCCGCCAGGACGTTCTACGAGAACCTGTTCAGGGATCTGTCGGAGAGCGAGGTCCAGACCAAACGCAGGTTGTACGGCGTGGACTTCCTCGTTGACGAATCCCTTTGGCGCGGAAGGGCACCTGGCACGCCGTTCGGGTTGGAGGGCAAGAACCGCCCACTCGAGTTCCGGTTGTTGCATGTCGTCGAATTCGCCGACAACGGCGACATCAAGCGGGAGAACGTGTGGATCGACTTCGCTGCGGTCATCCGGCAGCTTCCGCAGGCGTGACGCGGTGGGTTCCGGAGAAGCCGGCAGGCCGAATCAGAAGAGCCGCACCCGAAAGGACTTGCTCGACGCCGCTTCGCGGCTGATCAAACAGGGCCGGCGCCCGACGCTAGAGGAGGTCGCAGAGGAAGCGCTGGTGTCGCGCGCGACCGCCTACCGCTATTTCCCAAGTGCGGACGCATTGCTCGTCGAGGCGCCTCTCGAAGGTGCCACGCCCAATCCCGATGATCTGTTTCGAGATTCATCTTCCAACGACGCGGTCGAGCGCCTCGAGCTCGTCGACGCCGCCCTCGACGAAATGATCGCGGCCAATGAGCAGGCACTGCGGTTGATGCTGGCCCATTCTCTGCAGCGCGGCTCCAACGGTGAAGGGAACAGCGGCTTCCCGGCCCGACAGAACCGTCGAACGGCGCTGATCGAGTCAGCGCTGGCCCCGACTCGCGAGCAGTTCGAGCCCGCCGATGCGCAGCGGCTCACGCACGCGCTGGCGCTCATCGTCGGAACCGAATCGATGGTGGTCCTCAAGGATGTGCTGCAACTCGACACTGCGGAGGCCGCCGAGGTGAAACGGTGGGCGATTCGTGCCCTTGTCGACGCCGCTAGGCGCTCCGGTAGATCTTCAGCGCCTGCGTGATCATCGGGATCTGCAACGGCAGCCGGGCGAGCGTCGCCAGCCGCGCCGGCCAGCCCTTGTGCCACCACATCCGCACGTGGTTGAGGTTTCCGGGGAAGACGCCGATGAAAAGGGCGACCGCGGCCAGTGCGCCCAGCTTGCGGGTGCGCGGTACCAGCAGCAAGCCGCCGGTGACCATCTCCGCGACCCCCGAGGCGTGGGTATAGAACCGCGGCTCGCCAGGCAGTTCGGCGGGAATGATCGAATCGAAGGGTTTGGGCGCCGCGAAGTGCAGCACCCCCATACCGACGAGCATCGCGCCCATCCGGGACGCCCGCGCGGGGTTGGCGATCTGCTGCGATTCGGCTGGGGGAGACGTCATGATTACATAATGGCGTGCGAACCCTACCGGGAACCATGACGGGGTCTCGTGGCCAAAGGTAGGTTGCGTCGGCGGCTCGCGGCGATCGACCAGAATCTGACCGCGCGACCGGATGCCGATCTGGTCGACATCCTGACCATCCCCGAGCCGTTCGTCAGCCCGACGCAGCGGATCGTCCGCCGGATCATCTACGCGATGACGGCTCTGTTCGCGGCGGTGTTGATCGTCTACCTGGACCGGCACGGCTACCGCGACGTGGAGAGCAGCCCGAACCCCGACGACCCGTTGTCGTTCCTGGACTGCCTGTACTACGCGACGGTGTCGCTGTCGACCACCGGCTACGGCGACATCACCCCGGTCACCCCGTCGGCCAGACTGATCAACGTCCTGGTCATCACCCCGCTGCGGGTGGCGTTCCTGATCGTCCTGATCGGCACCACCGTCGAGACGCTCACCACGCAGTCGCGGCAGGCATTGAAGATCCAGCGATGGAGGAGCAAAGTGCGCAACCACACCATCGTCGTCGGCTACGGCACCAAGGGCAGGACCGCGGTCGCCGCAATGATCGGCGACGAGATCGCGCCTGCCGACATCGTCGTCGTGGACGAGGACCCGGCCGCGCTCGAGCGGGCCAAGAGCGCAGGCCTGGTCACCGTCCGCGGCAGTGCGACGGACTCCGAGGTGCTGCGTTTGGCCAGCGCCCAGCACGCCAAGGCCATCATCGTCGCCACTAACCGCGACGACGCCGCCGTCCTGGTTACTCTCACCGCCCGCGAGCTGGCACCCAATGCCAAGATCATCGCGGCGGTCCGGGAAGCCGAGAACCAACACCTGCTGGAGCAGTCCGGCGCGGACTCGACCGTTGTGACCTCCGAGACAGCGGGGCGTCTGCTGGGCATTGCTGTACAGACCCCGAGCGTTGTAGAGATGATGGAAGATCTGCTGACACCCGACCGCGGTTTCGCGATCGCGGAACGCGAGGTGGAGCCGAAAGAGGTCGGCGGCTCGGCGCGGCACAACCCCGACATCGTGCTCGGTGTGGTGCGCGGGGAGGAGTTGATTCGCGTCGACGACCCCCAGGTCGATTCGCTGGAACTCGGCGACCGGCTGCTGTACATCCGCAGCGCGGATGCCGACCGATGAGCGAACGGCTGACGGCCTTTTCGCTGCGCAACACCCCGCTGCTGTCCCGGGTGGGAGCCGATCGCGCCGACACGCTGCGCAGCGACATCGACGCGGCGAAGGCGGGGTGGGCGGACGCCCTTGTGCTGCGCGTTGATTCGCGCAACCAGGTGCTGATCTCGGACGGCCGGGTTGTGCTCTGCAAGGCGACCGATCTGGGAAAAAAGCCAACCGAGCACGCCGTGTTTCTCGGCCGATTGAAGGACGGCAGGCATGTCTGGGCGGTGCGCAGTGCGCTGGTGGCTCCCGAGGGGACCGGCAGCAAGACCGAGGTGCTCGACCTACGCCGGGCCGGTCACATCTTCGACGATGTCAGCGCTCAACTGGTGGCGACGGCGACCGCGCTGCTGAACTGGCATGACAGCGCGCGGTTCAGCGCCGTCGACGGGTCGGCGACGAAGCCGATCAAGGGCGGCTGGGCTCGGGTCAACGCGGTTAACGGTCACGAGGAGTTCCCGCGAATCGACCCGGCGGTGATCTGTCTGGTGCACGACGGGTACGACCGCGCGGTGCTGGCGCGGCAGACCGTGTGGCCGGAGCGGCTGTTCTCGCTGCTGGCCGGATTTGTCGAGGCCGGAGAGTCGTTTGAAGCGTGTGTCATGCGCGAGATCGCCGAGGAGATCGGGCTGACGGTCCGCGACGTCACCTATCTCGGCAGCCAGCCGTGGCCGTTCCCGCGGTCGCTGATGGTCGGCTTCCATGCCATCGGCGACCCCGACCAGGAGTTCACCTTTCACGACGGCGAGATCGCCGAAGCGGCCTGGTTTACCCGTGCCGAGATCCGCGAAGCGCTCGAACACGGTGACTGGAGCAGCGACTCGCCGTCGCGCCTGCTGTTGCCCGGGTCGATTTCGATCGCCAGGGAGATCATCGAGTCCTGGGCGGCTGGGCCCACGCGTGCGCTGGGGAGAAACTGACTAGCGCAGCTTCGCCTTGATTTCGCGCGCGGTCGGGTTGGTCAACGTCGATCCGTCCGGAAATTTCAGTGTCGGCACGGTCTGGTTCCCCCCGTTCACCGACATCACGAATTCCGCAGCGGCGGGGTCTTTTTCGATGTCGATCTCGGTGTAGGCAATGCCTTCGGCCTTCAGAGCGGTCTTGAGCCTGAAGCAGTAGCCGCACCACGTTGTGCTGTACATGGTGAGCGGAGCAGCGCTGACTGTCATAACGGTTTCAACGTATCCGAGCCTTGCGGAATTGCTCAAATCGCGGCAATTTGTGCGACGCGGCTCACGGTCACCGGCAATGTCGGTCCGCCCTGACATGATGTAGCCCATGTCGGTCGACGCCGCGTGCTCGCATCTCGATGAGCTTGATGACGAGCAGCGCGAGGCGGTGCTTGCCGCGCGCGGTCCGGTGTGCGTGCTGGCCGGCGCGGGGACAGGGAAGACCAGGACGATCACCCGGCGCATCGCTCATCTGGTGATGGCCGGGCATGTCGCCGCAAGCCAGGTACTGGCAGTGACGTTCACCCAGCGCGCAGCCGGCGAAATGCGTAGCCGGCTGCGCGCGCTGGACGACGGAACAGGCACGGGCTCGGTGCAGGCGATGACATTTCATGCCGCGGCCCGGCGACAGCTCCAGTACTTCTGGCCGCGGGTGGTCGGCGACACCGGCTGGCAGCTGCTTGACAGCAAGTTCTCGGTCGTCGCACAGTCCGCCAGTCGGGCCGGACTGCACGTCAGCACCGACGACGTGCGGGACTTGGCCGGTGAAATCGAGTGGGCGAAGGCGTCGTTGATCAGCCCGGAGGACTACGCCGCCGCCGTCGCCGCGGCGGGCCGCGACATCCCACTCGACGCGGCCAAGGTGGCAGGCGTGTACGCCGGATACGAAACGCTGAAGGCCCGCGCCGACGGCATGGCGCTGCTGGATTTCGACGACCTCCTGCTGCACACCGCGGCGGCGATCGAGAACGACGCGGCTGTCGCAGAGGAGTTCCGCGACCGCTACCGCTGCTTCGTCGTCGACGAGTACCAGGACGTCACCCCGCTGCAACAGCGCGTGCTCAACACCTGGCTTGGCGGGCGGGACGACCTGACCGTCGTCGGCGACGCCAACCAGACCATCTACTCGTTCACCGGCGCCAGCCCGCGCTATCTGCTCGACTTCTCGCGGCGCTTCCCCGACGCCGCGGTGGTGCGGCTGGAACGCGACTACCGGTCGACACCACAGGTCGTGTCGCTGGCCAACCAGGTGATCGCCGCCGCCCGCGGCAGGGTCGCAGGCAGCAAGCTGCACCTGATCGGGCAACGCGACGCGGGCCCGGCGCCGTCGTACGCCGAGCATCCCGATGAGGTCGCCGAGGCGGCGTCCGTCGCGAAGAAAATCGTGGCACTCATCGAAAGCGGCACGCCGCCATCGGAGATCGCTGTGCTGTACCGGATCAACGCCCAATCGGAGGTGTACGAGGAGGCGCTGACCGAAGCCGGGGTCGCGTTCCAGGTGCGGGGCGGCGAGGGATTCTTCAGCCGTCAAGAAATCCGGCAGGCGCTGCTGGCGATGCAGCGCGCGGCCGAGCGCGGCGCCGACGCATCGGGTGCAGAACTCTCCGCCGCTGGTGCGTGCAACTGCTCGAGCCGCTCGGGCTGTCCGCAGAACCGCCGTCGGGAACCCGGGCCAGGGAACGGTGGGAAGCGCTGACCTCGCTGGCCGAACTCGTCGACGACGAGGTGGCGCAGCGCCAGGAGATCGATCTGCGTGCGATGCTCGCCGAGCTGCGGCAGCGCGCCGACGCCCGGCACCCACCGGTCGTGCAGGGCGTCACGCTGGCCTCACTGCATGCGGCCAAGGGCCTGGAATGGGACGCGGTGTTCCTTGTCGGCCTTGCCGACGGCACACTGCCCATTTCGCATGCGCTGGCGCACGGCCCCGACAGTGAGCCGGTCGAAGAGGAACGTCGCCTGCTCTATGTCGGAATCACAAGGGCCAGAGTACATTTGGCGCTCAGCTGGGCGCTGTCGCGAAACCCGGGCGGCAGGCAGAGTCGACGACCGTCGCGCTTCCTCAACGGCATCGCCCCGCACTCGAAGACCGACACCGCGAAGCCGGGCGCGAAAGCCACGGGGCCCGGCGCCGCGCTGCCGCGTCTGCAACAACGCGCTGGCCACACCGGCGGCGGTCATGCTGCGCCGCTGTGAAGGCTGCCCGTCCGACATCGATGAGCAGCTGCTCACCGACCTCAAGGACTGGCGGCTGCGCACCTCCAAGGACATGAGCGTGCCCGCCTATGTGGTGTTCACCGACAACACGCTGATCGCGATCGCCGAGACCCTGCCCACCGACGAGGCCGCGCTCGTTGCGATCCCCGGCATCGGCGCACGCAAGCTCGAGCAGTTCGGTCCGGATGTGCTCGCGATGGTCAAAGACCGCCAACAGTCGTAAAGATGATGCCAAAACCGCTGGTCAGAAAATCGGTTGTGCGGATCGGCCTGTTACGCTTAGCCTCAAGATCATCCCGAGCGGACGAGAGGAGGGTTGCTGCAATCATGACGATTATCAATGCGTTTACCGGCGTAGGCGTGGCCGGCATGGCGCGAACCCTCCACGTCATCCAGGCAGACGCTGCCGCGGCGCATCCCGCCGCCGCTGCGATTACGCCGCGCAAGCCGCGTACCGCCACCGCGATTGTCGCGTCCGTGAATCGGGGCCACATCTAGCAGAGCCCCAGAAACGCCGAAATGGCCACGGACCCGAAATCACCGGATCCGTGGCCATAGTTTTTGGGAGATCCCCAATCACCTGGTCACAGATCCAAAGAACAGCAGAGATCAACGACCAGGAAGCAGGTGAACGGACATGTCCGGGCGTCTGAGACATGCCGAAAGAGGACGCTACCGGCCGTGCCATGTCATGTCGGCGATCCCGACTTGTGGTTCGCGGAAAGTCCCGTCGATCTGGAGCGCGCCAAGGAGCTGTGCGCCGAGTGCCCCATTCGGCGGGAGTGCCTGGCCGCGGCGCTGGACCGTGGTGAGCCGTGGGGCGTTTGGGGTGGGGAAATCCTCGAACGCGGCACGATCGTCGCGCGCAAGCGTCCGCGTGGGCGTCCACGCAAGAACACGGAGGAACCGGCAGCCGCGTAAGCGCTGCCGGTCTCCCCGGCTTATGCCGCTTCGTCGGCGAAACCCGGAATCAGTTCGGTGGCAAGCCTTCTGGTCGGGATGTGCGCATCGAGCTGGCAGGAGATCGCGACGTTGGACGCGATCACCCGCATCGGGATGGCGAGTTTGGCCGGGATATCCATCTGCCGCGCGGCCTTGATCTGGCCTGCGGCCCGATCGGGCTTCATGTTCATGGCGGTGATCCGCTGCAGCCACTTACGCGTGTAGTGGAACACCTCGACCTCGAGCGGTTCCACGTACTGCTTCATCATCTCGTCCATCTCGCGCTTGGACACCTGCTCGCCCTTCTGGACGAACCCGATCTTCTGCATGGCCAACAACAGGTTGTCGTAGTCGTCATTGAGCGCATACCGCGTCGCCATACCGATTTCGACAGGAATGCCGCCGGGCATCGGGGCGACCGCACCGAAGTCGATCACGCCCATCTTGTCGCCGGGCAGCAGCATGAAGTTCCCGGGATGCGCGTCGCCGTGCATCATTTCGAGCCGGCGTGGTGCGTCGTAGGTCAGCTCGAACAGGCGGGTGCCCATCAGGTCGCGTTGCTCGGTGGTGCCCTCGCGGATGATCACCGACATCGGGATGCCCTCGATCCACTCCTGGATCACCACCTTGGGCGCGCTGGCCACGATGTGTGGCACGACGAAACGCGGATGTCCCTCATAGGCTTTGGCGAAGGCGCGCTGGTTGTCGGCCTCCAGCCGGTAGTCGAGTTCCATCTCGGTGCGTTCGATCAGCTCGTCGACCACGCCCTGCACATCGGCGCCGGGGGAGAGCTGCCTGAGCACGCTGACCATCCGCTGCATGGTCTTCAGGTCGGCCCGCAGCGCCTCGTCGGCGCCGGGGTACTGGATCTTGACGGCCACTTCGCGCCCGTCCGACCACACCGCCTTGTGCACCTGGCCGATGCTGGCCGACGCAACCGCGGTGTCGTCGAATGAGGTGAACCGTTCGCGCCACTTGGTGCCGAGCTGTGCATCGAGCACGCGGTGCACCTTGGCCGCGGGCAGCGGCGGGGCTTCGCGCTGCAGTTTGGTCAGCGCCTCGCGGTACGGCTTGCCGTACTGCTCGGGGATCGCCGCCTCCATCACCGACAGCGCCTGGCCGACCTTCATCGCACCGCCCTTGAGCTCACCGAGAACGGTGAAAAGCTGCTGGGCCGCCTTGTCCATCAGCTCGGCGTTGACCTCGTCCCTCGACTTGCCGGTCAGCCGCTTGCCGAACCCGAGCGCGGCGCGACCTGCCATGCCGGCCCCGAGGCCCGCCAGCTTGGCGTTGCGCGCTGCTCCGCCGCGTTTGATGTCACTCACCCGTCCATCATCCATGACGAATCTGACGGCCAGACAACCGTCTAGCCGGTAGCACTGAGTGCACTGCGGATGCCGTGACCACCGGCGAGCCACCGTCGAGCCGGTGTTGACGTCGAACTCGAGCGTGGTGTCCAGCGTCGACGGTAGGTGTGGGGCGCGATCGACCCCGACGCCGCAGCGAACGGCGGCGATGACGCGGTCGACCTGGTTGAGCGCCAGTGCCGCCGTGGCCAGCACGGTGGCGCGGTCGGCGGTGCCGACGGTGTCGCGCAGCTGCGACGCCACGGCGGGCCATGCCGCATCCCGGTCGCAGCGATGCAGGTCCGCGCAGCGCAGGCAGCTGGTCACGCCGGGAAGGACAAGCGGCCCGACAAGACCGGCGCCGTCGCGAACCCGCACCGGCAGGTGAGGTATCCGCGCGGCGTGCAGCTCGCGCAGCATCCGCGGATCGGCCACCAGGGAGTCCGCGAGCACGACAAGGTCGGTGGTTTCGGCCGTGACGGCGGCGTGGCGCTGGCTGCTGTGGCTGATCCGAGCGCTCGAACACCGCAGCGCGCCTGCCAGCAAGTCCGACAGCGGTCCCCGGCCGTGGATCCGGATCGATGCCGAACGGGTGCGGGGACGTGGCGGCGTCATCGCGGTCACCACGCCCGCGTCAACCAGCGCCGCAACCAGCTCGGCGATCGCCGACGCATCGACGCCGTCGGCCTGCGCCTGGACCTCCGCGAGGGTTGCGCCGGCTTGCAGGACGCGCAAGAGGTCGCCCAGTGCCCTTGTGCTCAGCCCCGACGGGGGACGAACCAGCACCGCGCGCCGTGGATCCCACCCGACCTGCACCACTCCGTCGGGGCGGGACAGCACCGGCATCGCCGGGTTGAGCGCATAGCGCGTCATGGACCGACTCTGCCACGCAGCGCACCCCGGCCCGCGAGTTATCCACAGGCGGTGGACTCAGTCCTGTTTGTCGCCCTTGTCGCCTTTGTCGTCCTGGCTCTTTTCGAGGTCGGCGATGGCTTCCTCGATGGCGCTGTCGAAGCCGCTGGTGTCGCCGCCGATGATCCGGTCGATGAACCCGGCGGGCTCGTCGAGATCGTCGGCGGTCGGCAGCAGGTCGGGGTGCTGCCACACGCCGTCGCGTTCATCGACACCGGCGGCCTCGGTCAGCTTCTCCCACAACACCGCGGCCTCCCGCAGCTTGCGGGGCCGCAACTCGAGGCCGACCAGCGTCGAGAACGTCTGCTCGGCGGGGCCGCCGGTCGCGCGGCGCCTGCGCAGCGTCTCGCTCAGCGCGGACGCGCCGGGGATGCGGTCACCCAGTGCGTCGTTGACGACGACCTGCACCCAGCCCTCGATCAGCGCCAGCAGCGTCTCCAGCCGTTCCAGCGCCGCGGTCTGTTCGGGTGTGGCCTTCGGTTCGAAGATGCCCTGGTTGAGCAGTTGCTCCATCTGCGAGGGGTCGGTCAGCGACGCCGGGTTGAACCCGGCCGCGAACTCCTCGATGCCGCTCATGTCGATCTTCATGCCCTTGGCGAAGGCTTCTACGGCGTTGAGCAGCTGGCTGGCCAGCCACGGGACATGGCTGAACAGCCGATGGTGTGCGGCTTCACGTGCGGCCAGGAAGGTCATGATCTCGCTGCGCGGCTGTTCGAGTCCTTCGGACAGCGACTCGATCGCGTCGGGCATCAGCGCGGCGACGCCCTTGGGGCCGAGCGGCAGGCCGATGTCGGTGGACGTGAACACCTCGCGGCTCAGCTTGCCCAGCGCCTGGCCGAGCTGCGAGCCGAACGCCATGCCGCCCATCTGGGTCATCATCGACAACAGCGGGCCGGCCATGCTTCTGGCTTCCTCCGGCAGCGCCGACGCCCACACCGTCGAGATCTGTTCGGCCACCGGGTCGCACAGCCGCTTCCAGGTGTCCAGGGTGTTGTCGATCCAGTCGTTGGGCGTCCAGGCGACGGCCTTGGTGGTGCCGGCGGGCAGCGCGGTCACCCCGTCGAGCCAGGTTTCGGCCAGGTCGTACGGCGTCGGAGATCGCCGACGTGGTCTTCTCGGAAACGGGGGCGACGAAGCCGATCGAGCTCGACGCCAGCTGGCGGGCCAGGTCGTAGTTGACCGGTCCGGACTGCTTGCCGCCGGCCATCACGTTGCCCGCGCCGCTGAACATGTCACCGAGGCGGCTGAAGATCTGACCGAGCTGGGAGATGTCGAAGTCGCCACCGCCGAAGCCGAACGGATCCTGCCCGGAATCCGGCCCGGACCCAGGCTCGGGATCCTTCTTGCGCTTGTCGTCCTCGGGGTCGTCCCCGGACGAAAAGCCGAAGGGCAGGTCAGCCATGCCCTCAACGGTACTCATCGCCTGCCGGTCGCGTGACGCCCGCCGTCACGCTCTGAGTGAACCGTCCTATAACGGCCGTCTACTGTTGCTGGCGTGAACAGGCGGATTTCTACGTTGCTGGTCGCCTTGGCGCCGATCGTTGCATTCGGCGTGCTGCTCGCGGTGGTGACGGTGCCATACGTGTCGCTGGGCCCCGGCCCGACGTTCAACACCCTCGGCGAGGGAGACGGCAAGGAAGTCGTCGACATCGAGGGCACCGACGTGCACAAGACGACGGGGCAGCTGAAAATGACCACGGTTTCCCAGCGCGACAACCTGACGCTCGGGCAGGCACTGACGCTCTGGGTGTCGGGTCGCGAGCAGCTGGTTCCGCGTGACCTCGTTTACCCGCCGGACAAGTCCAAGGACGAGATCAACGAGGCCAACAACGCGGCCTTCAAGGGATCGGAGAGCAACGCCCAATACGCCGCGCTCCGTTACCTGAAGTACGCGCCCGCGGTCACCGTGGGCACGGTCAAAAGGACGGTGCGTCGGCGGGCAAGCTGCAGGAGGGCGACGCCATCGACGGCGTCGACGGAGTTCCGGTGACCGTCTCTGGAGCAGTTCACCGGAATCATGGAGAAGACCAAGCCGGACCAGGAGGTCGTGCTCGACTTCCGCCGAAAGAACGCGCCGCCCGGCGTCGCGACGATCAAGCTTCGCTCCAACCCGGAGAAGCCACACGGATTCCTGGGCGTCGTCGTCGGCGAAGCCCCATGGGCGCCGTTCACCATCGACTTCAACCTCGCCAAAGTCGGCGGCCCCTCCGCCGGGTTGATCTTCAGCCTCGCCGTCATCGACAAGCTGACTACGGGGGAACTGAGCGGATCGAAGGTCGTCGCGGGCACCGGCACCATCGACGCCGACGGCAAAGTCGGCGCCATTGGCGGCATCACCCACAAGATCCTGGCCGCGCACGAAGCAGGAGCGACGGTGTTCCTCGTCCCCGCCGACAACTGCGAGGAGGCGAAGTCGGCGCACGAGGACGGCATGGACCTGGTCAAGGTGGAAAACCTGGGCGGGGCGGTGGACGCGTTGAAGGCGCTTTCTGCCGGTGGCGAAGCGCCCCACTGCTGACCGGAGTCCATGAAACCGATGCGTAGAGTTGTGGCACGTCATTTAAGGCGTGCATGGGCGAAGACCGGGAGTTGACGAGTGGGTATGCGGCCCGCGGCGAAGATGCCGAAGCTGACGCGACGTAGCCGAATGCTGATCACGGTCGCCCTGGCGGTCGTGCTGCTGTTGCTGATCGGACCGCGCCTCGTCGACGCCTACGTCGACTGGTTGTGGTTCGGCGAGATGGGCTATCGCTCCGTCTTCACCACCCAGCTGGTCACCAAGCTCGCCGTTTTCCTGGTGGTGTGGGTGCTGGTCGGCGCCATCGTGTTCGGCGCGCTTGCGCTGGCGTATCGCACTCGGCCGGTGTTCGTCCCGACTACCGGGCCCAATGATCCGGTCGCCCGGTACCGCACCGCGGTGATGACGCGGCTGAAGCTGGTGGGCATCGGTGTCCCCGTGGTCATCGGGTTTTTCGCAGGCATCGTCGCCCAGACCTACTGGGAGCGGATCCAGCTGTTCATCCACGGCGGCAGCTTCGGCGTCAAGGATCCGCAGTTCGGCATGGATCTCGGCTTCTACGCGTTCGATCTGCCGTTCTATCGGCTGGTGGTGGGCTATCTGTTCGTCGCGACCTTCCTTGCGCTGATCGCCAACCTGTTGGGCCACTACCTGTTCGGTGGAATCCGGCTGTCCGGCAGGACCGGTGCGCTGAGCCGATCGGCGCGCATCCAGCTGATCAGCCTCGTCGGAACCCTGATATTGCTCAAGGCACTCGCCTATTGGCTGGACCGCTACGAGCTGTTGTCGCACACCCGCAGCGGTAAGCCTTTCACCGGGGCCGGCTACACCGACATCAATGCCGTGCTGCCCGCCAAGCTCATCCTGATGGCCATCGCGGTGATCTGCGCCGTGGCCGTGTTCTCCGCGATTGTGCTGCGCGACTTGCGGATACCCGCGATCGGTGTCGTGCTGCTGCTGTTGTCGTCGCTGATCGTCGGCGCGGGCTGGCCGTTGGTCGTCGAACAGATCAGCGTCAAACCCAATGCCGCGCAGAAGGAAAGCGACTACATCACCCGCAGCATCAACGCGACAAGGGACGCCTACGGGCTGACCGATAAAACTGTGACCTACCGTGACTACCCCGGCAACGCGCCCGCCACCGCCCAGCAGGTCGCCGCCGACCGCGCGACGACGTCGAACATCCGGCTGCTCGATCCGACCATCGTCAGCCCGGCGTTCACCCAGTTCCAGCAGAGCAAGAACTTCTACTACTTCCCCGACCAACTGGCCATCGACCGCTACAACGGTCCCGACGGGAACCTTCGTGACTATGTCGTCGCCGCGCGTGAGCTCAACCCCGACCGGCTGATCGACAACCAGCGCGACTGGATCAACCGCCACTTCGTCTACACCCACGGCAACGGTTTCATCGCCTCGCCCGCCAACACGGTGCGCGGGGTCGCCAACGACCCCAACCAGAACGGTGGCTATCCGGAGTTCCTGGCCAGCGTCGTCGGCGCCAACGGAAGCGTCGTTTCGCCAGGCCCGGCGCCGCTGGACCAACCGCGCGTCTACTTCGGCCCGGTCATCGCCGGAACGTCCGCCGACTACGCGATCGTCGGCAAGAGCGGCGCCGAACGAGAGTACGACTACGAGACCAACACCGACACGAAGAACTACACCTACACCGGCAAGGGTGGGGTGCCGATCGGTAACTGGCTGAACCGCGCCGTTTTCGCCGCGAAGTTCTCCGAGCGAAAGCTGGTGTTCCCCAGTCCGATCGGGCCGGAGAGCAAGATCCTGTTCAATCGCGATCCGTCCGAGCGGGTTAAGGCGGTGGCGCCGTGGTTGACCACCGACACCAGCGTGTACCCGGCCATCGTCAACAAGCGGATGGTCTGGATCGTCGACGGCTACACCACGTTGGACAACTACCCGTACTCGGAGCTGACGTCGCTGTCGAGCGTCACCGCCGACTCCACGCGAGGTGGCGTTCAACCGGCTGGCGCCCGACAAGCAGGTCTCCTACATCCGTAACTCGGTGAAGGCCACCGTCGACGCCTACGACGGCACCGTCACGCTCTACGCGCAGGACGAGCAGGATCCGGTGCTGCAGGCGTGGATGAAGGTGTTCCCCGGCACGGTCAAGCCGAAGAGCGACATCTCACCGGAGTTGCAGTCTCATCTGCGCTATCCGGAGGACCTGTTCAAGGTGCAGCGTGCGCTTCTGGCCAAGTATCACGTCAACGATCCGGTCACGTTCTTCTCGACGTCGGACTTCTGGAACGTGCCGCAGGATCCGAACCCGACGGCCAGCAGCTACCAGCCGCCGTACTACATCGTCGCGAAAGACCTTGCGAAAAACGACAAATCGGCGTCGTTCCAGTTGACCAGCGCGATGAACCGGTTCCAGCGCGACTTCCTTGCCGCCTACATCAGTGCCAGCTCCGACCCGGACACGTACGGCAAGATCACCGTGCTGACGATCCCGGGACAGGTCAACGGCCCGAAGCTGGCCAACAACGCGATCACCACGGACACCGCTGTCAGCCAGGACCTCGGTGTCATCGGCCGGGACAACCAGAACCGGATCCGCTGGGGCAACCTGCTGACGCTGCCGGTCGCCGAAGGCGGCCTGCTGTACGTGGAACCCGTGTACGCCTCACCGGGGGCCAGCGACGCGGCGTCGTCCTACCCGCGGCTGATCCGCGTCGCGATGATGTACGAGGACCGCGTCGGATACGGGCCGACGGTGCGCGATGCGCTCACCGAGTTGTTCGGGCAGGGCGCGGACGCAACCGCGACCGGTCCGGCGCCGGCGAACGGGCCGAGCGGCCGGCCATCGGCGGCGCCGCCGACAGACGGCCAAAGCGAGGCGACGCCGCCCAACCAACAGGGGAGGGCGCCCGAGGTGCCGACGCCGGTCGCCGCTGTGCCTGGGCCGGGCGGTCCTACCCAGCTTTCGGCCGCGAAGGCCGCGGCACTGAACGACGTGCAATCGGCGTTGGGTGAGCTGCGCAAGGCACAGCAAAGCGGCGATTTCTCCGATTATGGCAATGCGCTGCAGCGCTTGGACGACGCGATGAAGAAATACGACACGGCCAAGTAACGCACCTTACGTTTGCTACTAGTCCGTTTTAAGGGCATGATTTCGTTTTGGGATCAAACCTTGGGGCGGCGTCGATGGAGCAATGGGCGCGGGGCGCGTGGCTTCGATTTCGAAGCCTGGGACGCATCGGCTGGATAGCTGCTGTCTTTTACTTCTGCGCCCTGCTGGTCATGGTGGCGTGGGCGCTGCTGGCGTGGGAGGACACGGCCAAGACGCGGCCGATCAACGAGATCGCGTATCTGCTGTGTCTCATCCTCGCGGCCGCCTGTGCCGGCCTGGCGGCCCGCGCGGCACGGGGTCGCCGCCCGCGTTACGGCTGGCTGGCTCTCATCGTCGCCCTCGCTGCGTGGGCTGTCGCCGAGATCGTCTGGGTCCTACAGGAGTTCCGGCCCGACCTTTGGCACCCGTCACTGGCGCAGGCGGTGCTCATGGCGTACCCGTTGGGCGCCTATGCCGCAATGCTTCTCTTGCATGGCTTCGGCGCTCCACCCCGTCGGCGAGCGATTCTGGACGGCATCGTGGTGGCGACGTCGCTGTTCGTCGTTTCTTGGGTGTTCGTGCTCAGCGACATGCCCGAAGGAGGCGTCGCACCCGCCACGACCGTGCTGCATGTCTCCGCCGACGTGATCCTTCTGACCACCTCGATACTGGTGTGGTCGCGACCGCGGGCTCGATTGAGCCTCAACCTTCTGGCGGCCGGCATCACCACCATCGGTATGGCCGACATCATCGGTATCTATGTCGCGGGTATCGGCGGCTACCACAACGGCGGCTTGATCGACATCGCGCGGGTGGCCGGTTTCGGAATGTGCGCGTTCGCGGCCCTGTTCAGTATCGACGAGCGGGGACCTGTCGAGGTGCAGCCACTGGACCTGCAGGCAGGGTTCCGGGTGTGGCTGCCGTATCTGCCGCTGTTGCTGGCCGGGGTCGTCGGAATCGGCTACGAACTGCGCCATCACGATCACGGCCTGCTGCTCGTCGT
The DNA here is from genome assembly GCA_963734385.1 of uncultured Actinomycetota bacterium. Taxonomy (GTDB): domain Bacteria; phylum Actinomycetota; class Actinomycetes; order Mycobacteriales; family Mycobacteriaceae; genus Mycobacterium. The sequence goes on from CAVTHR010000026.1 coordinate 181,347, forward strand.
CGAGGCCGTGCTCGTCGTAGTCTGTTTTGTTGCGCCAGTTCTTCGTTCTCATCGACAACCAACGCCTTCTCGCCGAAGTGGCCCGCGAGGCGTTTCACGACAACTTGACCGGCCTGGCCAACAGGGCCAACTTCCTCGACAAGCTGGAGCGCGCCGTGGTCCGCCGGCGCCGCAACGCCGAGCCGATGGCGGTGTTGTGCCTCGACCTCGACAACTTCAAGGCCGTCAACGACGCGTTGGGTCATCCGGCGGGGGACGAGCTGTTGATTCGCGTCGCCGGCCGGCTGACAAGCACGCTGGGTGACACGTGGACCGTCGCGCGCCTCGGTGGTGACGAATTCGCCGCGCTATTCGAAGGGTCACGTCGATGCGTTGGCGGCTGCGACTTCTGTGCTCGATGCGTTCTCCACGCCGATCGTCATCGACGGCGTCCCGCAGACCGTCCGGCCGAGCATCGGGTTGACGGTCGCTGCCAGGAAGAGAGATCAGACGGCCGACGACCTCCTCCTGAACGCCGACCTCGCGATGTATGCGGCCAAACGGGACGGTGGCGGGTGTGTGCGCAGCTTTGTTCCCGATCTCCCCGTCCCGTGGGAACTGCAGCAACCCTCCGATCAGACTGTCGACCAACAGGATTCGGCGGCATCCGCCGATCACGCGTTCACCGAAGCCCAATCCCGCCGTGAACACGACACCGGTAAGGAACCCGCCCGGGGCGCATGGCCGTCGCCTGCGATCTGCCTCGCCTCGGGTGTGTTGGCGCTCGGAGTCGTCGCCTTCACGATGTCGACCATCTTCCGCGACCACGCGGGCCGCATCGTGGCGTTCGACAGTGTGCTGTATCCGGCGTTGAACATCGCGGCGGCGGCGCTGGTGTTCGTCCGTGCGTTCCACGTCCGTGCCGAGCGGTGGCCATGCCTACTCATCGGGGCGGGCATGGCAAGTTTCGCCGCTGGTGACGTGGTCTATGCGCTGTGGGTTCCTGAGGGCGCGATCCCATCGGTGGCCGACCCGCTCTACCTGGCTTTCTATCCGTTGGTCTATGCCGGCATGGTCATGCTGATGCGCGACCGGCTGAAGCGGGTGCCGATGGCGTTCCGGCTCGACGCGCTGATCTGTGGGCTGTCGCTGGGCGCGGTGGCCGCGGCGGTGGCGACCGGCCCGATCGAGGCGGCGATGGAGGGCGAACCGGCCACCGTGCTGGTGGGGCTGGCGTATCCCGTCGGTGACCTGCTGTTGTTGGGCCTGGCCGCCGGGATGCTTCCGATCCTGGGCTGGCGGGCCGAACTGCGCTGGGGTCTTCTGGTCGCCGGGTTCATGTCGTATGCGGTTGCCGACACCGTCTATCTCTTCCAGTCGACGGCAGGCACGTACCTCGAAGGAACCTGGATCGACGCCTGCTGGCCGATCGCTTCGCTGCTCGTTGCGGTGGCCGGCTGGCTGCCTCCGTCGGGAACGCACCCGCGGCCGAAACCCGGGCTGCGGTGCCTACGTTCCCGTCGTCGTCTGCGCGGGCGTCGCGCTCGCCGTGGCCATCATGGCCAACCAGAGCCGAATCGCGGTGACGCTGGCGCGCGCTGACCCTGATCGCGGTGGCCTGGCGTTTCGCTGTCACCTTCCGCGATGTCAGCGCGATGGCCGAGGCGCACCGCCAGGCCATGACCGACGACCTGACCGGGTTGCCCAACAGGATGGCGCTGGCGACGACGTTGACGGCCGTTTCGGTTGACGAGTCGAACGCGGTGTTCCGGTCGCGGTCGAGCCGCGCGCTACTGCTGCTCGACATCGATCAGTTCAGGGAGATCAACTACTTCGCGGGCCGACACGTCGGCGATCAACTGTTGAGTCAAGTCGCGGCGCGGCTCTCGCGCGCCGTGCGCCCCGAGGATGTGATCGCCCGCACGGGTGGTGACGAGTTCGCCGTTTTCTTCGCCGACGTTATGGACATCACCACGGCACGGGCCCGAGCCGGCGCCATTCACGAGGCGTTGCGCGCGCCGTTCGAGCTCGATCCGATCACGGTGCAGGTCGACGCCAGCATCTCAATTGCGTTGTGCCCCGACCATTGCGACTACGCCAGCGAACTACTCAGTTGTGTCGAGACGACGATGCCGCACGCCAAGGCCGCGACAAGCAAAATCTTCGTGTACGACGCGGGCCGAGTGCGGTCGGAGAAGGATAACGACGACTACCTCGTCGAAGAACTGCGCGCCGCCCTGCTGGGTGATGAGCTGACGTGTTTCTACCAGCCGAAGATCCGCGCCGACGACGGACGCGTGCACAGCGTCGAGGCGTTGCTTCGCTGGCAGCACCCGCGTCGCGGTCTGCTTCTTCCCGAGGAGTTCCTGCCCACCGCCGAACGGGCCGGCCTCATGCGTCAGGTGGCCAACTGCGCGGTCAATCTCTCCCTTGGCCAGGTGCGGGCGTGGCGCGACGACGGCATCCGCATGACCGTCGCCGTCAATCTGTCCATGGCCAACCTGTTGGACCTCGACTTGGTCGACACGATCGAGCGGCTGCTGGAAACCCACGTCGTGCCGCCCGAGGCGCTGATCCTCGAAATCACCGAGGGCACGTTCGCCAACGACTCGTCCCGATCCCGTAAGACGGTTTTCGCGTTGCGGCGCCTCGGGGTGCGGATCTCGCTCGACGACTACGGCACCGGCTGGTCGTCGCTGGCGCGCCTGCAGGACCTGTCGGTCGACGAACTCAAGCTCGACAGGGTCTTCGTTTCGCGCCTGGCCGAGGACCCCCGCTCGATCGCCATCGTGCGGTCCACCGTCGCGCTGGCGCACAGCCTCGGAGCCGACCTGGTCGCCGAGGGCGTCGAAGACGAAGCCACGCTTCGTGCGCTGCGGCGCTACGGCTGCAACATCACGCAGGGCTTTGTGCACACGCCACCGTTGCCCGCCGACGAGCTGCTGCGATGGATGGCCACCTGTACGCCGCAGCTTCCCCTTGGGGATTTGGCGCTGCACCCTGACCTTCGGTAACCTGGCGTTCACCCGACGCGGGGTGGAGCAGCTCGGTAGCTCGCTGGGCTCATAACCCAGAGGTCGCAGGTTCGAATCCTGTCCCCGC